>CAWEFJ010000001.1:0-34477 GCA_963808395.1 uncultured delta proteobacterium
TGGCAAGTCTGGATGGGTTCTGGCCCCTAATTAATTGGCCCACTACCATTCAATAGAGTGGCGATCGCTAATGGAAGTGACAATCCAACCCAACTCAGATTGACTTATCTGGCGCTCACCTTCGACGCCAGCAACAACTTGCAGTTATGGCTCTACTACCCCGATACCAACCAAAGCCTCGACGTGCAACACCTGCGGGGCGCGCAAAACCCCAGCGTGACCAACTTTTCCAGAACGACGCCTCGATATCGGGCAGGGCGATTTTTTCATCGGTACGGGCAGCAACCTGTTTCCGACTGCAGGAGCCTCCCGCCACCGTCTTTATCCCTTTAAGGGGAAAATCCAGGAGGTGGCTCTCTACAATAGTTCTTTGGTCGGGCCCCCGCCTAATTACAATGGGTTGTGCATCAAATACTTGGGGTACATGAGTCAACTGGCGGAAACTTTTAGAAACTAACTATCAAGGAGGAGATACCCATGCCATCCGCACAAGACATCCTTAACGCCATCAATAACAACACCTCCACCATTGGTGGTAAGCTGGACACCGTCAATACCAATCTGGCCACCATCGAGGGCAAGCTGGACACCCTCAATGCCTCGGTCCAGGCAGTGGACGCCGACGTCCAAAAGGTGCAGCAATTGCTCCTCTGGGGATTCCAGCAGCTCATCACCCTGGGGCAATACACCAACCAGGCCTTGTTCCAGAACGACCAGCAGAACGACACCATGATTTGCCTCCTGCAGCAAATCTCCGTGAATACCTGCGGCATCTGGAACGAAGCGCATACCCAGACGGAGTTGCAGGAGGCTATCAAGGCGGCCATCCGCAAGCTCGCCTGCTTGTATGCGGCCACCCATGGGGACGCGGCGCTCACCCTGGAGCGGGAGGAAAAGTTGCGCCAGCAGATCGAGGAGTGCTGCCCGCCCCCGCCGCCCGCGCCGATTTGCGTTGAGCCTCCGTGCCCGGCGCCGCCGAAGTTCGATAAGGGGCCACCGAAAACTCAAGCGTCCGCCGCAGGTGGGGCCCCAGCCAACCAAGTAGCGGCGGCGGCAGGCGTGCGCTTCGGTTATTGCTGCGGAACGCCCAGATAAAGCAGCCGTCCCGGGTGGAATCGGTAGGGCCGCGTATGGGAAATGGGGAAAGGCCGGGGAGAGAAGCCGCGTCAGACCAGGCCCTTATCGTGCCGGGCCAGGTCCAGGGGGCACGCGGTCTTCTCTCCTAACCGGCCGGGTCCGGCAAGGCCACGCGCCGCAGTGGCGGGGGCGACGTGGAGATCCTCCTGGGAGAGGCCATGCCCCTCAGAATGATATTGGCCGCGATTTTTTTTCTCATCCTCGACCGATTCACGAAGATGCTGGTCACCAGTCGTCTCGCCGCTGGACAATCAGCGGTTATCGCCTCCTGGCTAAGAATCCGGCCGGTGGCCAACGCCCGCCTCTGGTGGTTGCCGCACCCGCCCCGGGTCCTGCTGCTCGTTTGGGCGGGGCTCTTTGGCGGCCTCAGCCTGCTGGTGTGGCAAGGATACTTCTTCCAGCACCCCGCCGCGCAGCTTGGCCTGGGCATGGCCCTGGGCGGCGCGGCTGGCAACGTTTTGGATCAACTGCGACACGGCGCGGTGCTGGACTTTCTGGATCTCGGCTGGTGGCCCGTCTTTAATCTCGCCGATGTGGCCATCACCCTCGGAATAGCCATGGCATTATGGTTTCTGCACTAGGCTAACGGTCTCCCCCCAATCCGGCAATCAATGCTCCGTCAGGATCACCTGGTACAGGGCCAGGCCCACCAGGAGGCCGCCCACCAGGATGGCGATATCCGCGAAGGTCGTCTGCAGCAGCCAGCCGAAGAAATCTACCCCCGGCATGACCTTAACCTGCCCGGCCAGGGTGGCGCTGATGGAGAAATCCGCCATCATGATGATCCCCAGATAGGCCAGGAAGCTGTTGAGAATGACCCCCAGCAGGGCGGTCCGCCGATCCAGAAAGAGCAGGCTCACCACCACCAGGTGGATCCAGGAGAAGAGGTTGGGCCAGAGATAGGTGAGCGAATGGGGGGGATGAATCCGCAGATGCAGCAGGGTGGCGCCCAATCCCATGGCCACCAGGGCTATCCAGAGGAGATGGCGTGGAGTTTTCATAGGGTGGACCTAAAATTTCATCGAATAGCCCAGGAGAAACAGGAGGACGACGGCAGTGGCGTGGAGGATGAACCACCCCAATCTGGGCCACAGGACGTAAGAGAAGTAGCGCATCATCTCGTCACCCCTTAAAATAGGCGGCCGTCAGGCGTCCGGCGGCATAGGCCAGGGCAAACCCCAGAAAATGCACCCACCACCAGCGCCGGGAGAGAAATTGCCAGCCCGCTCTCATGATCTAAGACCTTCCCAAGTTTGGCTTCTCTTAAAGAATATTTTGGAAGTTAAGCATGGGGGAAGGAAAATCCAGCCTCCGGGGCAGAGAAAAAACCTCCCGGCGCCAATCCCCAGTTCCCTGTAGGGGCGGACCCAGTCGGCTGCGCCCCCACGATAAGCAAAAAAATGAGACCTCTGCGAAAAGTCCTTTTGTCATCCGGAGCGAAGCGAAGGATCTCGTATTTACACGTAATAACGAGATTCTTCGGTGGCTTCGCTCCCTCAGAATGACAGTTCGCGGACCTTTCACAGGGCCCTCAAATTGGTATCGAGGATCAAACAGTGGCCGTCTTTAGAATGCGAAGAAAGGCGTTAGAACCCGGAAAGGCGGGCGATCTGCTCCATGAGGCCGGAGGTGAGAGGTGAGGCCTGGCCCGGCCGGGCGGCCAGCAGGGGCGGGCCCAGCGAGACCTGCACCCGCCAGCCGCGGGCCCGGGGCAGGTAAACCAGTCCCACGGGCACGAAGGGCAGCAGCCCCAAGCCATCCCGGTTTTGCAGCTTGAGGAGCAATTGGATGAGGCGGTGTTTGCCCGGCCCCACCCTCCCCCGGAAATAGGTGCCCTCGGGGAAGAGGACGACGTGGGCCCGCTCCCGCAGCAGGGGCGCCAGGCGCTTGAAAGAGGACAGGGTGGCCCGGGGCCGGTTGCGGTCCAGGGGCACCCCGCCCCAGGCCCCCAACAGTTCCCGGATTACCGGATACTGAAAAAGCTCCGCCTTGGCGATATAGTGCAGCGGCGGCGGCAGGGCCATGCCGATGAGGGGGATGTCCTCCCAGCGCTGGTGCTTGGGGCAGATGATCACCGGCCCCTGGGCCGGCAGGTTTTCCAGGCCCCGGACCTTAAGTTCGAAATAGCGCCCCAGGCTCTGGCGGCAAAACCAGCGGCTCAGGCGGTAGAAACTGGGGGACAAGGTATGGCTCATGAGAGATCACGGCCCCCGGCGGTCCCAGGATTCCCCACCGGCCAGGCCCTTTTCATGTTAAAATAGCAAATGCCGGAAGGCGGTGTCAATCCGAGGGGGCCGCGAGCCCACAGGAGGACAGGCCATGATTTATCTGGACTACAACGCCACCACCCCGGTGGCCCCGGAGGTGGCCCGGGCCATGCAGCCCTTCCTGGGGCCGGAGTTCGGCAACCCGAGCAGCGATTATCCTCTGGGGCTCAGGGCCAGCGACGCCCTGCGCCAGGCCCGCGGGGAAGTGGCGGCGCTCTTGAACTGCGCCCCGGAGGAGATCGTCTTCACCAGCGGGGCCACCGAAGCCAACAACACGGTCCTCAAGGGCGTGGCCCTGGGCCGGGGGGCGGGCCGGATCATCACCGCGGCCGGCGAACACCCCTCGGTGCTGGCCCCCTGCCGGTTTCTGGAGTCCCGGGGTTTTCGGCTGACGGTGCTGCCGGTGGACGGCCAGGGCCGGGTGGACCCGGAGGAGCTGCGCCGGGCCTTAACCCCCGACACCATCCTGATCAGCATTATGCACGCCAACAATGAGACCGGGGCGCTCCAGCCCCTGACCGAGTTGGCCGCAGTGGCCCGGGAGGCCGGGGCGCCGCTGCATACCGACGCCGCCCAAAGCGTGGGCAAGATTAAGGTGGACTTGCAGTGAGCTGCCGGTGGATTTTCTCACCGTGGCGGGGCATAAGGTTTATGCCCCCAAGGGGGTGGGGGCGCTGTTCGTGCGCCGGGGCCGGAAGCCCCCCCTCACCCCGCTGCTCCACGGGGCCTCCCAGGAAGGCGGGCGCCGGGCCGGCACGGAAAATATTCCCTATATCGTGGCCCTGGGTGAGGCCTGCCGCCTGGTGCGGGAGGGGGGAACCGCGGCCGACGCCGGCCTTAAAGACCTGCGGGACCTGCTCTGGGTGCGGCTGCAGGCCGGCTTCCCCGGCCTGGCCCTGAACGGCCCGGAGAGCGAGCGCCTGCCCAACACCCTGAACGTCTCCTTTCCCGGGATTTCCGGGGGCGAGCTGCTGGCCAGGGTCCCGGAGGTGGCCGCCTCACTGGGGTCCGCCTGCCACGCCGGCCGGGAAACCGTCTCCCCGGTCCTGGCGGCCATGGGGGTGAGTCCGGAGAGAGCCCGGGGCGCGGTGCGCTTCAGCCTGGGCCGGCCCACCACCCGGGCCGAGGTGGAGGAGGCCGCGGCCCTGCTCATTAAGGCCGGGCGAGCCCTGGCCGGCAAAAACTAATGGTATGTTTCGAAAATGATTATCCAGTGAACCTGACTGATTTTTTAGCCCCCCCTAGGGTACCAGAAGTTTATGTTTATGCAGAGCTCGGATCGCCCTCGGGGGCTTTAATCCGCCTGTCAAGGCGGCGGTTCTACATTTTCCCCCTGCTGTTCCCAAGTTGGCACTTGGGAACGCCCATTGTTTTCGTCAAGTCTCGCTTGGCCTAGGCAAGCATCGGTGGGGCGGGCCGCAGTAACCGCCGTCATCTTTTATGGTGCGCAGTGCGCACCCTGCATTTTGTTTGTCATGCTGAGCGCAGCGAAGCATCTCGTATTTAGCCGCATTCCTTTTAGGTCGCCTTCGGCTCCCTCAGGATGACGCAAAAGTCATTTTTTTGCTTGTGTAGAGCCGGCGCCCTCGCCGGCTCTAGAACCGCCGAGGGCGGCGGTTCTACATTTTCCCTCTCGTTCCCAAGTTGCACTTGGGAACGCCCATTGTTTTGTCAAGTCTCGCTTGGCCCTGCAAGCATCGGTGGGGCGGGCCGCAGTAATCGCCGTCCTTGATGGTGGGCCGTGCCCACCCTACACGATTGCTCAGCGCTTCCGGATCAATTCGGCGATAATGCGGTCAGCCAGCTTGCCGCTATCGATCTTATAGACGCCCTGGTCGATGGCCTCTTTCAAGCGCGCCACCTTTTCCGGGCGGACTTCCGGGGTCCGGTAGATGATTTCCCGGGCCAGACGGCGCAAGCCGGCCTGACCGTTGTCGCAGTCCCCTGAATCAGCCGGGGCCGGGGCATCTGGCCCGGGCCCGGGCGGGTCGTTGGCCCGGTCTTTGGGGTGCTCACTCATAAATCGCCGCTCTCCACAGGCGACCTGCCTCGCGGCTCATTTTACCACATCCGGAGGGCGGCGTATACCTGGACCAGACCTCCTTTCTACCGGTTCTTATCGACTTCGGCGGCCGAAGCATGAAATTATTCAGGGGAGCGGAAAAGAGATTAAATTCCCCCTCACCCTGGCCCTCTCCCCCCTCGGGGGAGAGGGGATAAGTAAGGAATCCTGTCAGGCTCGGGGGTGGTTTTCTTTACGAGATTTTCTCGAGGCGATCGATACCTGTACACGAATCATTAAGAATGGAATAAGAACCTGATGGTTTTCCTGACTAGACACTTTGCTTCATTCTGTCCAGTTTCATTTATCTCGGAGCTCAGGCCAAATTAAAGGTAACCCTGGCCGGCTCAGGTCTCGCCGGCCAGCCAGAGATAGAGAAACTGCGGACCGGCCGCCTCCAACTCGGGGAGCAGGGAATAGATGGTGGGGCGGTAGCTGTCCGGGCGCTGGTAGCGCACCACCTTGGCGTGGCTCAGCCCGGCCCTCTCCTGGGCCTCTTTCAGGGCCTCATCCAGATAGCCGATCTTATCTATCAGTCCCAGGTCCTTGGCCTGGGGGGCGGTGAAGATGCGGCCGTCGGCCACCTTTTGGACCTCCCGGAGGCTCAGGTTCCGGCTTTGGGCCACCACCGTCACGAATCTGCGGTAAAATTCCTCGATGATTTGCTGCATCATCTCTTTTTCTTTGGGGGTGGCCGGCCGGAAGGGCGACCAGAAATCCTTCCAGGCCCCGGTCTTGACGATATCGGTATCCACCCCCACCTTGTCCATCAGCCCCCGGAGGTTGAATTTCATGGCGATCACCCCGATGGACCCGGTGATACAGGTGGGATAGGCCATGATGCTGTCCCCGGCCTGGGCCACGTAATAGCCGCCGGAGGCGGCCAGACCCTCCAGGCAGACCACCAGCGGCACCCGGTGCTCCGCCTTGAAGTTCTGCAATTCATGGAGAATTACGTCCGCGGCGCTCACCGTGCCTCCCGGGGAGTTGATCCTCAGGACCACGGCCTTGATGTGGTCGTCCTTGGCGGCCTTCTCCAGCTCTTCCTTCACCCGGCTGGGGGTAGTGACCCCCTTGGTGAGGGCCAGGAGGCGCTGCGGGCCTTCCACGATCATCCCGGAAATATCCAGGAGCAGGATCTTGTCCCGGCCATAGCCGGAGATGGTGGTCTCCTTCAGGGGCTTGGGCTCCTCGAAGAGGCTCACCTTGACGGTGACGCAGCCGGCCAGCACCAGCAGCAGGATACCGGCCAGGATCAGGGAATTCATGGCTTTGCCGTGCATAACCAACCTTTCCGGAGCTTGGCCGCCGGCGCCTCCGGGGTTTTTTGCCAGGGCGTGAGGCGCCCTGAGGCCACCAACCCACATTACCTCTACTTATAGATTATGTGGCTCGCGGGTGCAATGCTTACATTTTCCCAAGAAAAAAAACCCTTGACAGTTCCGGTACAGATGATAAACCATATCCTGTTCAGAACAATCACCTTATCGCCCTCGTCACTACTGGAAACGCGACTGTCAAGGGGGGAGGTTATCAGCGATAGGTGCGATCTGACAACGGGAGGAGGCGAAATGCATGCCCGGCGTCAGGGTAAAACCCAACGAACCTTTCGAGGTTGCCTTAAAGCGGTTTAAGAAGCAATGCGAAAAGGCCGGGATTCTATCTGAGATTCGTAAACGCGAACATTACGAAAAACCCAGCATCAAACGAAAGAAGAAGGTCCTAGCGGCCAAGAAACGGGCTTTGAAGAAGCTGCGGAAGATCGAGGGTTCATGACCTCCCTTTATCTGCGGCTGGAGCAGGCCTTCAAAGAGGCGCTGAAGGGAAGACAGCCGGTGGCGGCGTCCACCTTGCGGCTGCTGAAAAGCGCCATTCGCTATCGGGAGGTGGAGTTGAAGCGCAGCCTTTCCGAAGACGAACTGCTCGCGGTGGTCGCCACCCAGGCAAAACAACGTCGGGAAGCCATGGCCGAATACGCCAAAGCCGGGCGGCCCGACCTGACCAAAAAAGAAGAGGAGGAGCTTAGCATCCTCCTCTCTTTTTTGCCCAAACAACTGAGTACCGAAGAGTGCGAAGCTGAAGTATCCGGGATCATTGATGAATTGGGGGCATCGGGGCCCAAGGACTTGGGCCGGGTGATGAAGGCCGTTATGGCCCGCCTGGCTGGTCGGGCCGACGGCAAGGTGATCCAGGAGATGGCGCGGCGGCGCCTTAGTTCTTAACCCTTCCCATCCATTTAGACCTGGAGCGCTATGGAAGAGCAATCCTTGAGCGCCCTGGAGTTTCCAGGGCTCATCCGGGTCTTGCAGCACTACGCGGTCTCTCCCCTGGGCCGGAGTTTTCTCCAGGGCCTCGCCCCCGTGGCCGACTTGGGCCAGCTGCGGATAAAATTTCACCAGATTCGGGAATGGCAGGAACTGGAGAACCGGGAGGGAGCCGCGCCCCTGACCGATTTTCCCGACCTGGCCCCCTGGCTCGCCAAGGCCACGGTGCCTGGCAGCCTCCTGCCGCCTGAGGCTTTCCCCCAGATTTTGCAGGTATTGCGCCTCTCCGGGAATCTCCGCCATTATCTCGGCCAGGCGCCGGACCTGGCCCCCCACCTGTCCCGGCTGGCGGCCGGGCTTAAGGACCTCTCCCCCCTTAAAGCCGCGATCCCACGGTGCATCAGCCCCAATAATTTTATCCTGGACCAGGCCAGCCCCGCCCTGGCTCAGGTGCGCCAGGAACTGACGGACACCCGCCAGCAAGTCAACCAGTTGCTCAAGCAGACCTTTTTCCGTCCGGAATACCAGGAGGCCTTGCAAAACCCCATCATCTCCCAGCGTCACGGGCGCTACGTCATCCCCCTGAAGGCCGACCACCGGGGGGCCATTCCCGGCATCATCCACGATCAGTCCCAGACCAAGGCCACCCTGTTCCTGGAGCCGCTGGCCATCGTGGAGCACAACAACGCCCTCAACCTGTTGCACAACCGGGAAAAGCGGGAAGAGGAGGCAGTCCTGCGCCGCCTGACGGATCTGCTGCGGGATGGTTTGCCGGAGATGCGGGAGACCCTGGCAACCTTGGCGGAAGCGGACGCCATCCAGGCCAGGGTGCTCTTTGCCCGGGACTTTGGCTGCCGGGAGCCCATCTGGCAGAGCCGCGGCGGCCTCGATTTCAGGCTGGCCCGCCACCCCTTGCTGGTAAAGCGCCAGCGGGAAACCCCCGGGGCCCCCCAGGTAGTGCCCATCGATCTGTCGCTGACCCCGGAGAGACGCTGGCTCATCATTTCCGGAGCCAACGCCGGCGGCAAGACCGTGGCCCTGAAGACCCTGGGGCTCCTGGCCCTGATGGCCCAGAGCGGCATCCCCATCCCGGTGGCCGAAGGCAGCGAGTTTTGCCCCTTTGAGGAGGTCTTTGCCGACATCGGCGATCCCCAGGACCTGCAACAGGACCTGAGCACCTTTTCGGCCCATTTGCAGAGGGCCCTAAGAATGCTCGCTTCCCTGCCGGAGCGGGCCTTGATCCTCATGGATGAGTTGGGCACGGCCACCGACCCCACCGAAGGCGGGGCACTGGCCCTGGCCCTGCTCCAGGCCTTTTACCAGCGGGGCGCTTACGGGGCCGCCACCACCCACCTCCCCTTGCTCAAGGGCTTTGCCCGGCGCACCACGGGATTCGAGAACGTGGCGGTGGTCTTTAACGAAGAGACCCGCCGCCCCACCTACCGTTTGGCCTACGGGGTGGTGGGCGCCTCCAACGCCTTGAAGATCGCCCGGCAACTGGGTTTGAGTCCGGAGATCCTGGCCCAGGCGGAGGGCTATCTTGACCAGGACGAGCTGCGGGCCTACCGTCTGCTTTCGGAAGTGGAGGCGGCCCAGCAGGAACTGGCCCGCCGGGAGGCGGAGCTGGCGGCCCGGGTCCGGGAGACGGAGTCCCAGGGCCGGGAGTTGGCGGAGGCGCGCCGCGAACTGGAGGCGGAGCGGCGCCGCCTCGAAACTGAAGTGAAGCAGGCAGCCCTGGCGGCCATCCAGGAGGCGGAGCGGCAATTTAAGGAGATCGTCAAGCGCCTGCAGGGCGGCAGTGAGTCCTGGGGACGGCTGCGCCAGGAGTTCTCCCGGCGCCAGGCCGATCTGCTCCAGGAGCTGAGCCCCGCCCCGACCTTGACGCCGCCGCCCTCCCCGGAATACGGCCCCGGCCAGAAGGTCTTTTTGCCGGCCCTGGGGCTGACCGGGGAAGTTCTGGCCCGGGACGGCCGGGACGGCCGCCTGGAGGTGCAGGTGCGCCAGGTGAAGCTGCGGGTGGCCGCGGCGGAGGTCTCCCCGGCCGGGGCCGAGGGCCGGGGCAAGGGGGGACGGGCCGCGGCCTCTCCCCTGGTCTGCCTGCCGCCCCGGGAGCTGGTGCAGAGCCTGAACATCATCGGCCTCCGGGTGGACGAGGCCCTGCCCCTGGTGGATCGCCTCATCGACCAGGCGGTGCTGCACGGCTCGGAACGGGTGGACATCATCCACGGGCTGGGCACCGGCCGCCTGAAAAAGGCGGTCTGGCAGCACCTGCAGCGCCACGGCGCGGTGAAGGAACTCCACGCCGATGACAACCCCGGGGTGACGGTGGTGGAGTTAAAAGATTAGGGGAAAAGGCGAAAAGGGGAAAAGGGTGGGCACGGCCCACCATTGAAGGCGGCGGGCACGGAGGCCCGCCCCACCAAAGGCTGGCAGGGCCAAGCAGGAGCTTGGGAACGAGAAGAAAAATGTAGAACCGCCGCCCTCGGCGGTTCAGGAGCCGGCGAGGGCGCCGGCTCTACACAAGCAAAGGCTTTGGTAGCCGCAGGCTTTAGCCTGCGTCGTCAGGGAAATGGTGGGCAGTGCCCACCTTACATGATGCACAGGCGGGACGCCTGTGCCACCAAAAAGACAACAGAGGAATAAGGTACCCGAAACCGAAAACTGACTACTGACTACTGACTACTGGCAACTGACCATGGCGTTTATCCCGGAAGACAAGCTCCTGGAGATCAAGGACGCGGCCCGCATCGAAGAGGTGGTGGGCCAGTACGTCCAATTGACCCAAAAGGGCAAGAATCTTCTGGGGCTGTGCCCCTTCCACGCCGACACCAGCCCTTCTTTCACGGTGGCCCCGGAGAAGGGCATTTTTCATTGCTTCGGCTGCGGGGCCGGGGGCAACGTCTTCTCCTTCCTGATGCAGCACCAGCGCCTCAGCTTCCCGGAGGCGGTGCAGGAGCTGGCCCGGCGCTACGGCATCCCCCTGACCTTCAAGGAATTGGGGCCGGAAGGCGAACGCTCGACCCGGAAACGCACCCTGGCCTATGAGATCAACCAGGTGGCCGCGGGCTTTTATGAAGCCACCCTGAAAAGCGCCGCCGGCCGGCCGGGACGGGACTACCTGGCCAAACGGGGGCTCACCCCGGAGGTCATTCAGGCCTTCCATCTGGGCTACGCCCCGGATGAATGGGACAGCCTGCGCCGCCACCTGCAGAATCGCGGCCTCTCACTGGAGGCCGCCCAGGAAGCGGGCCTGTTGGCGCCCCGCAGCGGCGGCGGCTTCTACGACCGCTTCCGCAACCGCATCATCTTCCCCATCTTCGACCGCCAATCCCGGGTGCTGGCCTTCGGTGGCCGCGTCATCGGCACGGGTGAGCCCAAGTACCTCAATTCCCCGGAGAGCCAGCTTTATCACAAGGGCCGCACCCTCTACGGCCTGCCCCAGGCCGCCGAGGCCCTGCGCCAAACCGGGGTGGCCCTGGTGGTGGAGGGCTACCTGGACCTCATCGCCTTGCAGACCCAGGGGATCGCCAACGTCGTGGCCACCCTGGGCACCGCCCTGACCCGGGAGCAGGTGCGCCTCCTGAAAAACCTGGCGCCCAAGGTGGTGTTGGTCTATGACGGCGACGCCGCGGGGATCAAGGCCATGCAGCGGGCCTTCCCGTTGTTCGCCCAGGAGAGCCTGGCGGTGCGGGCCCTGGCGCTGCCCCCGGGGCAGGACCCGGACGACTACGCCAGGAGCCAGCGGGGTGGAGATCTTTAAGAGCGCCTGGGAGAAGGCCCAGCCCTGGTTCACCTTTCTGCTGGAGGGGCTTATCGGCAGCCACGGCCTGGAAGTGGAGGGCCGGGTCCGCATCCTGGAAGAGCTGCGGCCCTACTTTCAGGCCATCAGCGATCCGGTGGAGCAGGACCTGTGGCTCAAGACCGCGGCCCAGCGCCTGGGGGTGGATGAGAGCGTCCTGCGGCAGAGCCTCGCCTCCTTCGCGACCATCACCGCCAGCCGGCTCTCGCCCGCGGCGGCGGTGGCCCTCAGCCTGGAAAAAAAATTAATTACCTGGATTCTGCACAATCCCAATGAAATAATTCTTGAAGAACTGGAAGAATGGGGACATGAGTTCGAAGAACCGGAATCCAGGCATTAATGAATATTATTCTTCGTTGTTATCGGGAATTCGGTAAATTGGATTGTAGTTTTTTGGTCCAATTATCCGATACGGAAATACAGCGGCAACAATTTTGTGCCTTGGTACTGGGAGAAAAGGGATTTGGGGAACAGGTATTCCAAAACTTAGTGGCCGATTGGCGGCTAACTATGGAATGGAGGAAATTGGCCAAGCAACGCAAGGCAATAAAGGAGGAGATAAAGTCGGCAAACCTCAAAGGGGATGACAACTTACTAAACTTGCAATCAAAGAGAAAGATCGACCGCCAACTTGAAGCCTTAAAAGGCGGCTCCACCGCAAAAGGAGAAAATGGATGAACAAGGGAATCGGAATGGATGGGTTTAAGGAAACCATGCCCATGGGGGATGACGATACCTTGATCAGCGTAGATAACCTGAATGACTCATTATCTCCCGAGTCTCTCTTGAATGAGCAGATGAGGGACATTCTGATCTTCGAGGAATTGGATTTGCCGCCCGCGGAGGTCAGCAGTCTGTCCATGCCCTCTCCCATGGAAATGAGAGAGGAGGGCGAGGGGGACCCCGGCCTGGACACCGATGGCGGCGCCAAACTGGATGATCCGGTACGTTTATACCTGAAAGAGATGGGCACCGTTTCCCTCCTCACCCGGGAAGGAGAGGTGGAGATTGCCAAGCGCATCGAAGAGGGGGAGAAAGAGGTGCTTTACTCCCTGCTGGAGGTGCCCGTCACCCTGAAAGAGATCATGAATCTGACCTACAGGCTGGAGCAGGAGAGGCTGGCGCCCCAGAACGGCCTGGATGATTTTGACGAGGCGGATCCCCTGGATCTGCCCACTCAAAAGTCCCGGGTGCTGAAATTGGTGCACAGGCTGCGTTCCCAGGAGGGGAAGATTTGCCAGTTGCAGAAGGAAGCCGCCGCCTTGCCCCGCACCGGGGAGAGCCGTCTCCAGTCGGAGCAAAAGATTGCCAAAGAGCGCCGCAAGATGGCGGACATCCTGAAGGATTTGCGGCTGGAGCGACACCACCTGGAACTGGTCCTCAACCGGCTGCGCCTCTATGGCCGCCTGGTCCGGGAACACCAGCAGCGCCAGGAGAAATGCCTGGCCGCGGCAGGGCTGACGGTCACCAAGTTCCGCAGCTTGAAGCGCCTCCGTAGAGAGAACGGGGACTGTCCCCTGCCCGCCACCACGGCGCCGGAGCGCCTGGGAGAGTTGGAAGAGATCTGGAGCCAGGCCCGCCGGCGCCTGCGGCGGGTAGAGACGGAGACCGGGATGGCCGCCGGCCGGTTGCTGACCGCCCTGGTCAAAGCGGAAAAGGCGGAATACCAGGCCCAGAAGGCCAAGCGGGAGCTGGTGGAGGCCAACCTGCGTCTGGTGGTGTCCATTGCCAAGAAATATACCAACCGGGGCTTGCAGTTCCTGGACCTGATCCAGGAGGGCAACATCGGCCTGATGAAGGCGGTGGAAAAATTCGAGTACGAACGCGGTTACAAGTTCAGTACCTACGCCACCTGGTGGATCCGCCAGGCGATCACCCGGGCTATCGCCGACCAGGCCCGCACCATCCGCATCCCGGTGCACATGATCGAAACCATCAACAAATTGATCCGCACCTCCCGCTACCTGGTCCAGGAGATCGGCCGGGAGCCCACCCCCGAAGAGCTCGCCGAAAAGATGGAGTTCCCCCTGGAGAAGGTGCGCAAGGTGCTAAAAATCGCCAAGGAGCCCCTGTCCCTGGAAACCCCCATCGGCGACGAGGAGGACAGCCACCTGGGCGATTTCATCGAAGACAAAAAGATTTCCACCCCCATGGAGGCGGTGGCCAACCTCAATCTGGCGGACCAGACCCAGAAGATGCTGGCCACCCTTACCCCCCGGGAGGAGAAGGTGCTGCGCAAACGTTTCGGCATCGGCGAAAAGAATGACCACACCCTGGAGGAAGTGGGGCGGGATTTCGCGGTCACCCGGGAGCGCATCCGCCAGATCGAGGCCAAGGCCCTGCGGAAACTGCGGCACCCCTCCCGGAGCACCCGGTTGAAAAGCTTTATCGAGAATTGACTTCGGCAGGTTTCCGGGCCCTATTGAACAATTGGGGATAGTAGGGTTATAATGTCAGCAGGGGCGGGGAGAGCCGCCCCTGCCAAGTTACTGAGCCAATGCTTAGCGGGCCCATAGCTCAGCGGTCAGAGCAACCGGCTCATAACCGGACGGTCCCTGGTTCAAATCCGGGTGGGCCCACCATCGATCAGGGGGACACGGGTATAATCCGAGATCGACAGGGAGCGGCAGTTCCTGAGGGGCCTGGCCCCGGGGGTGCATTCTGCGCACCCCTTTTTTATGTCCATGAGCGCTAGCCTGCAAGAGATCATCGAGGTCTTGGCCAGCCGGTATCCCGAGGCCTGGGTGGCGCCCGGCGACCGGAGCGGATTCCAGGTGGGGGACCCGCATAGCCGGATAGCCACGGTGTTGGTGGCCCTGGAGGCCTCCCCCGGGGTGGTCCAGGAAGCCCAGGGCCTGGGAGCCCAGCTCCTCCTGACCCATCACCCCTTGCTTTACCAGCCCCTCTCGGAGGTGCGGGAGGACCGGCCCGGCGGCCAGTTGCTCAGCGCCTTGATCCGGGCCGGCCTGGCTGCGGTTTCCTGCCACACCAACCTGGACGTGGCCCCCGAGGGCCTTAACGAGTACCTGGCCCGGAGGCTGTCCCTGGCGGAGGTGGAGGTTCTGGTGGAGACCGGCCGGGAGGCCCTGTACAAGCTGACGGTGTTTGTGCCCCTGGATTACCAGGACCAGGTGCGCCTGGCCTTGGCGGAGGCGGGGCTGGGGGTCATCGGCCGTTACTCCCATTGTAGCTTTGCCGCCCGGGGCCAGGGCAGTTACCAGCCCCTGGAGGGGGCCCGCCCCTTCCTGGGGGAGGCGGGGAAACTCTCCCGGGTGGAGGAAGCCCGCCTGGAGATCCTGGCGCCCGAGTCTCTCCTGCCCGCCGCCCTGGCCCGGCTGCGGCAGGCGCACCCTTATGAAGAAGTGGCCTACGACCTGTACCCTTTGCAGAACCCCGGCAGGCCCCGGGGGTTCGGCCGTCTGGGCCGCTGGCCGGCATCCCTGCCGTTCCCGGAAGTGGTCTCCCTGATCAAGGAGATCTTTCAGGTGGCCACCCTGAAGGTCTGGGGCCGCCCGCCCCAGGAGGTGCAGCGCCTGGCGGTGATGGGGGGCAGCGGCGGCGATTTTATTCAAACGGCCCGGGAAAAGGGGGCCCAGGTCTATATAACCGGGGAGGTGCGGCACCACCAGGCCCCGGCCGGCGGCCTGGTGGATTTCGCCGTCCTGGAGGTGGGTCATTATGCCAGTGAAGCGGTTTTTATGGGCCCCTGGGCTGAAGAACTCAGGGGCCTTTTTCAGGCCGCCGGGCTGTCGCTGCGGGTAGAGGCGGCGCAGTCGGGCACTACCCCCTTTGCATATTGCTGAGGGCAACATGGATCTTTAATCCATTGATATTTCATGGTGGTTAACCGAAAACCGTTATTACGGAGGTCGAACTTGTTACCGGAGTTAAGCAGGCTCATCGAAGTCCAGGAGTTGGATAAGGTGATTCAGGAGGTCGCCGGCGAACTGCAGCAGCTCCCGGGCGAACTCAAAACCGAGGAAGCGGCCCTGGAGGACCTGAGGGCCCGGCAGGCCGCCAGCCTTCAGGAACTGGAGGACCTGCAGAAGCAGCGGCGGGACACGGAGGCGGAGATCGCGACGATGGCAGACGGCATCAAAAAGAGCCGCGGCCGCCTGATGGAGATCAAGAGCAACATCGAATACAAGGCGATGCTCAAGGAAATCGCCTTCAAGGAGGATCAGCGGGACCACTGCGAAACCCGCATGCTGGAACTCATGGAGCATTTGGAGGAGCGGAAACGGCTCCTTAGGGAGGCGGAAACCCTGATCCAGGAGCGCCAGGCCATCCTGGCGCGGCGGGCGGCGGAGGTGGCCACCGCGGTGCAGAGCCTGGAGCAGCGCCTCACGGGCCTGGAGGAGCAGCGGAAAAAAATGCGCAAGGGCATCCCGGCGCCGCTCCTGAAACGGTATGAGTTCATCCGCCAGCGCCGCAACGGCACCGCCATCGCCCCGGTGCAGGAAGGCGTCTGCTTCGGCTGCCACATGAACATTCTCCCCCAGCAGTTCATCGACCTGCAGAAGGGGGAAGAGATCCTCCAGTGCCCCCATTGCCAGCGCATCCTCTACTGGCGGGAAGAAGAGGCCAGCCCCGGGGAGACGGCCTCGCAAGTCTAGTCCTGAGGTGGAACATGGGGAGAGCAGCCGGCCGGGCCGCCATCTTCCGGGCCCTGGCCCTGGGTCTGGACCCGGCCCAGGTGCGCCAATCGTTCCACCTTACGGAAGACGAACTCCGGGATCTGTTCCAGGAGGCGGCCGACCACTATGGCGCCCTGGAGGAGGGGATCTGGGCCGTTTTTTGCGACGGCGCCTCCCGGGGCAACCCTGGCCTGGCTGGGGCCGGGGTGGTGCTGGTGGCCCCGGACGGCGAAATCCGCCAACAACATAAAGAATTCCTGGGGGAGACCACCAATAACGTGGCGGAATACCGGGGCCTGCTCCTGGGACTGAAGCTGGCCCGGAGCCTGGGGATCAACAGAATTAGAGTCTACTCCGACTCCCAGTTGCTGGTTCGGCAAATCAACGGCTCCTACCGGGTGAAGCAACCCCACCTCCTGGCCCTCTGGCAGGAAGCCCAACAGGAATTACAAAAGTTCGGGAGCCACGAAGTCTGCCATGTGCCGCGGGAAATGAACCACCAGGCCGACCGTCTGGCCAATCAGGCCATTGACCAAAGGCCGCAGCCGCGGTAAAATAATTTTGGGCGGGCCGGTCCCGCCCGGAACGAGTCGGAATCCCAAAGGGCCGCGGAGCAGGCCAGATGATCGCCGGCGAGCTCATCAGCCGCCGGAGGAAAGTCCGAGCTCCACAGGGCAGGGTGCTGGGTAATCCCCAGCGGGGGCAACCCCAGGGAAAGTGCCTCAGAGACCAGACCGCCGTGGTTCGCCCACGGTAAGGGTGAAAAGGTGAGGTAAGAGCTCACCAGCGGCAGTGGCGACACCGCCGGCTTGGAAAACCCCACCCGGAGCAAGACCAAATAGGGGAGCGCTTGAAGGTGGCCCGCCTGAAGCTCCCGGGTAGGTCGCTGGAGGCCCCGGGCAACCGGGGTCCTAGAGGAATGATCATCACCGGGGCGACCCGGGACAGAACTCGGCTTACGGCCTGCTCCGCGGGTTTCTTTGGGGCCACCGGCCACTCCAGGTGGCGGTGGTTTTTTTTACCAAAATTTCCGTCAAAGAAGTAAAATCAGTGGCGGTGGCCGGGCGCCCTTGGGGTGCGTTTCCCGGCGGCGGACCGGCTGGTCCGCGATTTCCAACTCTCCCTTTGCCGGCGTCATGGGAATCGAAGGTAGCCAAAGTTTATGACCCAGCAGGTCGCCCCCTTGAGTGTCGGATCGCCTGCACCTGATATTTCCGTGATTATTCCCGTTTACAACGAGGCAGAGAACCTGCGGGAGCTGGGGGAGCGCCTGATGGGCACTCTCTCCGCCATGGGGCGCCCCTTCGAGATCATCCTGGTGGACGACGGCTCCACTGACCGCTCCTGGGAAATCCTCACGGAACTTAACCAGCGCTATCCGCAAAACCTCCGGGCCTTGCGGTTTCACCGCAATTTCGGCCAGCACCCGGCCATCTTCGCCGGCTTCCAGGCCTCCCGGGGGCAGGTGATGATCACCCTGGACGCCGACTTGCAAAATCCCCCCGAGGAGATTCCCCGCCTGGTGGCCAAGCTGGAGGAGGGCTATGACACCGTGGGGGGCTGGCGGGAGACCCGCCGCGACTCCGCTGTCCCGGAGACTTGCCTCCCACCTGATGAACCTGGTCATGTCCAGGGTCACCGGGGTCTGGCTCCGGGACTACGGCTGCATGCTGCGGGCCTACCGCCGGGAAGTGGTGGACTCCATCAACCAGTGCCAGGAATCCTCCAGCTTCATTCCCGCCCTGGCCAACATCTTTTCCCGGCGGGTGGCGGAGATCCCCGTGGGCCACGCCCGAGCGGGAGCGGGGCCAGTCCAAATACAACCTCATCAAGCTCATCCGCCTCAACTTCGACCTGGTGACCGGGTTTTCCAACCTGCCCATCCATGCGGTGGGCTTCACCGGAGTGGCCATCGCCGCCTTGGGGCTGCTCTTCGGCCTCTTACTCTTCATCCGCCGCCTCTTCATCGGCCCGGAGGTGGGAGGGGTCTTCACCCTGTTCGCCATTCTGTTCGTCTTCGTGGGCCTCAACACCCTGGGGCTGGCCCTCATCGGCGAATACGTGGGCCGCATCTACCGGGAGGTCCGCGGCCGGCCGCGCTACGTCATCCGGAGACCCTGGGGCCAAAAGATAAATCGAAAAATGAGTAATTTAACCGAATTTAGAAATTTTTCAGAATACATTGTTTTCTATGACCCCTTTTTGACCATTACGGATAGGATTAGATGCTAATGTTATAAAGGACCTTAAGAAAAAGTTTGGTAACATACGCAGACTGGATGATAGCCTCTCCCTATATGATATAGGGAACGGAGCAGGAAGAGTATATATTGGCGAGAGATTTATGGGTGAGGCGGTTTGCAGAAATTAGAGGGGCAACCATCTGTCATACGTTTTCTTGGCATGCCCAGGAATAATTTTGCCATACTCGGATTTTGACAGAACGTCTTTCATCCTACTCCTGCGAGTGATGGTCAATATAAGGTACAAATATTCCTTCAAGATGCTGGCAGCGACCTTTACATTGCCAATGCAGGCAGATTCAATGTTGAAGCATTTTTTGGATGGGAACAACTTGATTCCATAATAGATAAGTCACAACTTACCAATATTCCGGCTCTTTCTCACGAACAAGTTCAGACTCTACTTGGCTCAATAGGGGCAGCTAAAGGTTACAATATTTGGATTCCCAAGAATGATCGAAGCAAATTGGATTGGAATCTAACTCAGCAATTCGGATGTGACGCTGAAATTCCCAATGAATATCATCGGATAGAAGATATTATTTCTGAAATTGATGTATTATGGATCGAACGAGGCGTAGGAACACTTCGAGCGCTTTTCGAAGTTGAACACTCAACTCCAATCTATTCCGGGCTTCTTCGTTTTAACGATGTCCATCTTATGTTTCCAAGCTCAAAAGCAACTTATAGCATTGTGTCAAACGATGATAGAAGGGCTCTCTTTGTCCGCCAATTAAGTCGCCCTACTTTTAATTTGAGTAAGCTCGGAGAGAACTGCAATTTCCTTGAATATCCTAATGTATTTGTCTGGCATAAACGGATTGTAAAACAAATATAGGATTTACTATAATGATACAAATGCAAAAGACAAAATGGATTGCTATTAAAGATAATAAGAGGCTTTCCCATAGAGGTACGAGGCTTCAAAAACAAGAAGCACGCAGAAATACAAGGACGGGAATCGGCGTAAAACTATGAATCCTGATTACGCATGAGGCTGGAATACTTCTTTTAATCAGCGAACAAAGAAAATCGGGTATGGGCTAAATATGCGCCTCATCTTCATGGGATACCACAACATCGGGCACGCCTGCCTGCAGGTGCTCATCGACCTCTGCCGCCAACTCGGCGACCAGATCGTCGCGGTGGTCACCCATGCGGACGACCCCAACGAGAACCGCTGGTTCGCCTCGGTGCGGGACCTGGCCTTTGAGAATTACCTGCCGGTCTACCAGCCCCGGGACCCCAACGACCCCAAATTTGTGGCGGCCATGCGGGCCCTGAAGCCGGATTTTCTCTTCTCCTGCTACTATCGCCTCATGTTGAAAAAGCCGCTGCTTGAGGCGCCCGGCCGCGGGGCCCTGAACCTGCACGGCAGCCTGCTGCCTCGCTACCGGGGCCGCTCCCCGCTGAATTGGGTCCTGGTCCACGGGGAGACCGAAACCGGCGTCACCTTGCATTACATGGAGGAAAGGCCGGATCGGGGCGACATCGTCGGGCAGATACCCCTGGCCATCAATCCGGAGGACACCGCCCTGACGCTGCTGGCCCGGATGACCGTGGCCGCCGGCGCCTTAATGCGGGAGGCCTACCCGCGGTTGCGGGCCGGCGCCGCCCCCCGGGCCCCCCAGGACCAGAGCCAGGCCTCCTATTTCGGCGGCCGCGGCCCCGAAGACGGCCTCATTTCCTGGGACAAAGAGGCGGTGGCGGTATATAATCTGGTGCGGGCCGTCACCCACCCCTATCCCGGGGCCTTCACCCACCTGGGGAGGGGAAAAAAAGCCAAGAAACTCTACATCTGGGCCGGCAAACCGCTGGCGGCTCCGGCGGGCCGCCAGGCCGCGGCCGCCGAGCCCAGGAGGCCGGGGCTGGTGGCGGCCCGGGTGCCGGGGGAGGGGCTGCTGGTGGCCACCGGCCAGGGAAACTTCCTCATCACCCGGGCCCAGTGGGAGGGGGAGCCGGAGTTCCTGGGGCCCGTCCTCGCCACCTGGGATTATCTGGTGGGAGAGATATTGGGCTAAGGTCAGAAGAAATATAAGTCATGTTTGAGTGACGCGTGGGCCGTGCCCACCCTGCGACGACCTGGGAAGATTAATTCAACTTAGGGATAATTAATGAAAATCCTGATCCTTGGAGTCAACGGCTTCATCGGCAACGCCCTGACCAGGCGCATTCTCACCGAGCGGGACTGGGAGGTCTACGGCATGGACCTCTACTCCAACAAGCTGGACCAGGCCCTGAACCACCCCCGCTTCCACTTCCTGGAAGGCGACATCGGCATCAACAAGGAATGGATCGAATACCACATCAAGAAGTGCGAGGTGGTCCTGCCCCTGGTGGCCATTGCCACCCCGATGACCTATGTGAAAAACCCCCTGCGGGTCTTTGAACTCGATTTCGAGGAAAACCTGCGGATCGTGCGCCAATGCGTTAAATACCACAGCCGCATCATCTTCCCCTCCACCTCGGAAGTTTACGGGATGTGCCCGGACCCGGAGTTCTCGGAAGACGGCAGCAGCCTGGTGTTGGGGCCCATCCACAAGCAGCGCTGGATCTACAGTTGCTCCAAGCAGCTCCTGGACCGGGTCATCTGGGCTTACGGCCAGGCGGGACAATTGCAGTTTTCCATGATCCGCCCCTTCAACTGGATCGGCCCCAAGCTGGATGACCTTACGCCGCCAAGGAGGGGAGTTCCCGGGTGGTGACCCAATTCATCCTCAACCTGCTGCAGCGGGAGCCCATCCTGCTGGTGGACGGCGGCAATCAAAAGCGCTGCTTCACCTACGTGGAAGACGGCATCGACGCCTTGATGACCATCATCGAGAACCCCGGCGGGGTCGCCGACGGCCAGATCTTCAACCTCGGCAACCCCCATAATGAGGCTTCGATAAAAGAGTTGGCCCACCTCTTGCGCGACCTCTTCCGGCAGCATCCGGACCATAAGGATGACGGGGGCTATTCGGAGATCGTCGAGACCCGCCACGAGGACTATTACGGCCAGGGCTACCAGGACATCACCAGCCGCAAGCCCTCCATCGCCAAGGCCCGCAAGCTTCTGGGCTGGGAGCCGAAGACGGACCTCGGCGCCTCCTTGAAGATCACCCTGGACGCCTTCCTGGAGGAGGCCCGGAGGAGTAAGCAGTTAGCAGTAAGCAGTTGAGCAGTGAGCAGTATACAAAATCGACTAGTGTTGTGCTTCATAAATAGCATGGCATTAAATCAAGAAAACCTAAGTTCCAAGGGTATTAAAGTCCCCCTTTGGAAAAGGGGGATTTAGGGGGATTTCAGTTCCCTAAGCTCCCCGGGGAACGCTACTTTAGCCAAGGCCCCGGCTTTGGCAGGTGATGGCACAGCAACGATTGGGATATGGCCACCGTATCATCGCCGAAAACCGGAAGGCGCCCACCCAAACCGCTTCTCCGCCGCGCCTGTGCCTCAAGGTGGACGTCGACACCCTGGAAGGCTATCGAAGCGGGGTGCCCGCCCTGCTTAAGGTCCTGGAGGAGGAGGGGGTCAGGGCCAGCTTCTTTCTGGCCCTGGGGCCGGACAACTCCGGCCGGGCTATCTTTCGGGTTTTCCGGCAACGGGGATTTTTCCAGAAGATGTGGCGCACCCGGGCTCCGGCGATTTACGGCCTCAAGACCATGTGCTACGGCACCCTGCTGCCCGCGCCCCTGATCCATGCCGCGGCCCCGGAGATCCCCGGCCTGATTAGCGCGGCCGGCCACGAGCTGGGGCTGCACGGCTATGACCATGTGCGCTGGCACGACCGGCTTTTCCGGCTTACCTTCGCCGAAATCTCCCGGGAGATTGCCGCGGCCCAACAAACCCTGGTCGCACTGATGCGGCGGCCGGCCAAATCCTTCGCGGCCCCGGGCTGGCAGTGCAGCCCGGCCAGCCGGGCGGCCCTGGCGGCCCAAGATTTCCTTTACGCCAGCGACACCCGGGGCTTTGCCCCTTATTTTCCCCGGCTTCGCGGAGACCATCACCCCGGTCCTGGAGATCCCCACCACCCTGCCCACCCTGGATGAGCTTCTGGGATTGGACGGCTGCCGCCCCCGGGATTTTTCTGAGCCTGGTGCTGTCCCGCCTCAACCCGGAGCGCCCCCAGGTGCTCACCATCCACGCCGAGCTGGAAGGCGGGCCGTTCCTGGAGCGAATTCGCCGGTCTCTTGCGGCGCTGCCGCCGGCAGGGGGTGGAGTTCTTCCGCCTGGAGGACTGGGCCCGGGGACTCCTTCAGGACCGGGGCCAGATCCCGGTGGCCCAGGTCGCCTGCCGCCGCCTGCCCGGGCGGGCCGGCGCCGTATCCTGCCAGGGCTTCGGAGGCGCGCCCAACCCATGATTGCCGCCATCATGGCCGCCGCCGGGGTCGGGGAACGCATGGGCCACAAGATCCCCAAACCCTATCTGCTGCTGGCGGGCAAACCCATCCTGGCCCATACCTTGGGGGTCTTCGAGCGCGATCCCGGAGATCCGGGAGGTCACCCTGGTGGTGCACCCCGATGAACTGGACTATTGCCAGGAAAAGGTGATCTCCCCCTATGGCTTCAAGAAGGTCCTGCGCCTGGTGCCCGGGGGCAAGGAACGCCAGGACAGCGTCTATCAATGCCCTCAAGGCCTTGCAAAATGAAGATGATTTGGAAATCATCCTGGTGCACGACGGGGTGCGGCCCTTCGTCACTCCCGGATCAGGTCCAGCAGGTGATCCAGGCGGCCCGGAGCCACGGCGGCGCAGTCCTGGGACTGCCGGCCCATGATACCTTGAAGGCCGTCAATGCCACGGGGGAGATCCACCATACCCTGGAGCGCAAGGATATCTGGCAGATTCAAACGCCCCAGGCATTCCAGGCGGCCTTGCTGTGGCGGGCCTTTACCGAGGCCTACAGCCGCAATTTTTACGGCACCGACGAGTCCTCCCTGGTGGAGCAGCTCCAGCAGCCGGTGGTGGTGGTGGCCGGCTCGCCCCTGAACCTGAAGATCACCACCCCGGAAGATCTGGCCCTGGCGGAGGCGATTCTGCCCCTGATGCGCAAAAGGAGACGACGGCGTGAGAGTCGGTCTGGGTTATGACGCCCACCGCTTTGCGGCGGGGCGCCCCCTGATCCTGGGGGGGGTGGCCATTCCCTATCATCTGGGGCTCCTGGGACACTCCGACGCCGACGTCCTGAGCCACGCCATCGGCGACGCCTTCCTGGGCGCCGTGGGCGCCGGTGACCTGGGCCGCCACTTCCCGGATCATGACCCGGCCTTCAAGGATATCTCCAGCCTCCTGCTGCTGGAAAAGATCATGGAAATCGTCAGGCAGCGGGGCTACCAGCCGGTGAACCTGGACGCCGTGGTGGTGTGCGAGGCCCCCCGCCTGGGGCCGCATTTCCCGGAGATGCACGCCAGGCTGGCGCCCATCCTGGGCCTGGCCCCGGAGGACCTCAACCTCAAGGCCACCACCACCGAAACAGATGGGCTTCACCGGGCGGGGGGAAGGCATCGCCGCCTACGCCGCGGTCCTGGTGAGAAAAATCTTGAACGTCCCCCCGCGGGAGTCTGGTTGCGAAATTTAATCGCCATATGGTGTCTAAGTGAAAATTGACCTGGTTCCCCGGGATGCGGATATCACCAGCATATCCCTGCCCACCTATAACGACTGCCTGGCCCTGATGGCGGCCCACGGCATGCTGCCCAACATCCGGGAGCACAGTTTCCGGGTAATGCAGGTAGCCGATTTTTTGGGGCAGGCCCTGGCAGCCGCGGGCTTTGAGCTGCACCTGCCTCTGATCAGCACCGGGGCCCTGCTCCACGACCTGGGGAAGACCCCTTGCCTGGGAACCGCTCAGAACCATGCCCGATGGGGCGCCGAGATTCTGGATTCCCTGGGTTACCCGGAGCTGGCCCAGGTGGTGCTGGAGCACGTGCGCCTGGCGGAGGAGTTGGTTAAGGACCCGCGGCCGCTGCGGGAAGCCGAGGTGGTCAATTACGCCGACAAGCGGGTGCTCCACACCCGGGTAGTGAGCCTGGCGGACCGCTTCGCCGACCTGAAGGAGCGTTACGGACGCACCCCGGAGGCCCTGGTGCGCATCGCCGCCATGGAGGTCAGCAGCCAGGCCCTGGAAGAAAAATTGTTTGCGGCCTTGAGTATCACCCCCTTGGACCTTCTCTAAGCCAAAGGCGGTCCTGAGTTTCAAAGTTCAAAGAGAAACCTTGATTACCCGCAACCTTGAACCTTGAACTTTGAACTTTGAACTATTCTCCGGAGGGAAGCATGGCAAAGATGCGGCTGGCCCTGATCGCCGGGGGTAAATCTTCCGAGCGGGAAGTCTCCTTAAAAAGCGGCGCCCAGGTCTTTGAGGCCCTGGATAAGAGTAAGTATGACATCCGGCGCTACGATCCCCTCACCGATCTGGGGAGGCTGGTGCGCGGACGCCCCGGAGCTGCAGGCGGCCCTGATCATCATGCACGGCCGGGGCGGAGAAGACGGCGCCATGCAGGGTCTGCTGGATCTCCTGGAGATCCCCTACCAGGGCTCCGGAGTCCTGGGCTCGGCCCTGGCCATGAACAAGGAGTTGAGCAAGGCCCTCTATCAACGGGCCGGACTGAAAGGTCCCCGCGGCCCTGGTCTTTCCCCGGGAGCAGGCCCCCAGCCCCCGGGAAATCGAAGGGACACTGGGGTTGCCGGTGGTCATCAAGCCGGCCAACGAAGGCTCCAGCATCGGCATCACCCTGGCCCGCAGCCGGGCGGAACTGGAAGCCGGCCTGACCGCGGCCTTTGCCTACGACTCCCGGGTGCTGGTGGAGGAGTTCGTCCAGGGCGCCGAGGTCACCGGCGGCGTCCTCGGCAACCGGGACCCTGTGCCTCTGCCCCTGGTGGAGATCATCCCCTCCAGCGATTACCGCTTTTTCGACTACGAGGCCAAGTACCAGCCCGGGGCCAGCCGGGAGATCTGCCCGGCCCGGCTTGAGCCCAAGCTCGCCGGGCAGGCGCAGCAGTGCGCCCTGGCGGCGCACGCCGCCCTGGGCTGCCGGGGATATTCCCGCACCGACATGATCGTCCGGGAGGGGGAAATTTACGTCCTGGAGACCAACACCATCCCGGGCATGACCGCCACCAGCCTCTTCCCCCAGGCCGCCAAGGCCGCGGGCCTGGAATTTCCGGCCCTCCTGGACCGTCTCATCAGCCTGGCCCTGGAGAAGGAGTGAGCAGTGAGCAGTAAGCAGTGAGCAGTAGGCAGGTGGCATGTAGGGGAATTAATTGAAGCCTTTCGAAAACTCTTTTTGTCAAATTATGATTCTTCGGTCGCTCCGCTCCGTCAGAATGAGAGTCTGGGAGGTAGGTCGGCAGATAGCTCTCGCATCTGAAGCGATTTTATCACTAAGCGGTCACGTCTCACTGCTCACCGCTTACTGCTCACTGCTCACTGCTTACTGCTTACTGCTCACTGCTCACTGCTCACTACTATGTTCACCCCGCTGACCCGGCTCCTGGAAGCTGGCTTAACCGGCGGCATTTACACCGCCGCGGTGGCCCTGGCCGGGGTGGGTGGCGAGCTCCGCTGGCAGGCCGCGGTGGGCCGGGTCTCCCGGGACCCGGGGGCCCAGGCCGCCACCGCGGCTACCGTCTTCGATCTGGCTTCCCTCACCAAACCCCTGGCCACTGCCCTGGCGCTGCTGCTGCTGATGGACGACGGCAGGCTCGCGCCCGCGGCCACCCTGGGGGAGTTCCTGCCCGCGGCCTGGCTGCCGCCGGACAAGCGCTCCTTGAGCCTCGGGAGCCTCCTGGCCCACCGGGCCGGACTGCCGGCCTGGGCGCCCTTTTATCAGGAAATTCTGCAGCAGCCCCCGGCGGCCCGCCGCGGCCTCTTGCCTCGCCTGGCCGCGGCCTCACCCCTGGTCCAGCCCCCGGACACCGCCACCCTATACAGCGACCTGGGGTTCATGCTCCTGCAGGCGGTGGTGGAAACCGTCTCCGGCCTGAGCCTGGACCGCTTCTGCGCAGCAAGAATTTACCGTCCTTTAGGGCTGGAAGTCTTGGGCTTCAACCCCTTGCCCCTCCCGGACCGGGCAGGTCTTATACGGAAAACACGGAAAACGGAAAACGGAAAACGGAAAACCGCGTTTACGCCGCCACCGAAACCGGCCTCATTGCCGGGCGCCGGGTCTCCGGCGAGGTGCACGACGAGAACGCCTGGGCCGCGGGGGGCGTGGCCGGGCACGCCGGCCTCTTCGGCCGGGGAATCGAGGTTTTTCGTCTGGTGGCCGCCCTCTACCGGGCTTATCGGGGAGAGGCCGGCAGCTCACCCTTCTCCCCCGCCTCGGTGCGCCGCTTCCTGACCCCGGTGGCCCCGGGGGCCCGGGCCTTGGGGTTCGACACCCCCGGCTCCGAGCCACCCGGCGCTCGGCGGGACGCTATTTCTCGCCCGTCAGCGTCGGCCACCTGGGCTTCACCGGCGTCTCTTTTTGGCTGGACCTGAAGCTGGGGCAGATGGTAGTCTTACTCACCAACCGGGTGCACCTGGGCCGGGACGACAAGGCCGGGATCCAGGCCTTCCGGCCCCGCTTCCACGAAGCGGCCTCCCGGGCCTTGGGGTTTAGCCGGGAATTTCGCTAATTCCGGGTGGGTTAATAGTCCGCTTAATAAAAAATGTAGGGTGCGCACTGCCCACCGTTTCCTTTCAGGATCTGGTTTTGGAACCAGAATAAGAAAATTAGGGTGCGCACCGCGCACCATTAAAGGCGGCGGGCACGGAGGCCCGCCCCACCGATGCTTGCAGGGCCGGGCAGGAGCTTATCAGATAATGTAGGGTGCGCACTGCGCACCAGCTTATTTAAAATCTGGTTCCACAAGCCGGAACCAGAAAAAAACCTTTTCCCACAGGCCAGAGGCCTGTGCCACTAAAAACTAAAAACCCAAAACTAAAAACTCGACAACTCGACAACTCAAAACTCAAATGCACATCCACCTCCTGGGCATCTGCGGCACCGGCATGGCGGCCCTGGCCGGCATCCTGAAGGAGCAGGGCTACCGGGTCAGCGGCTCCGACGAACACGCCTACCCGCCCATGAGCACCTATCTGGCCGGGCTGGGCATCCCGGTGCAAAACGGCTACGCCCCGGAGAATCTGGCGCCCCGGCCGGACCTGGCGGTGGTGGGCAACGTCATCCGCCGGGACAACCCCGAGGCCCAGGCCCTGCTCGCAGAGCGACATCCCCCGCCTCTCCCTGCCCGAGGCCCTGAACCGCTTCCTGGTGGGGGACCGCCAGAGCCTGGTGGTGGCCGGCACCCACGGCAAGACCACCACCACCGCGCTGATCGCCTGGCTGCTCTTCGCCCTGGGGCTGGACCCCGGCTTCATGGTGGGGGGCCTCGCCAGGAATTTCCAGGCCAACTACCGGGTGGGCCGGGGCCCTTACGTGGTCCTGGAAGGCGATGAATACGACACCGCCTTTTTCGACAAGCGCCCCAAGTTCGTCCATTTCCGGCCCCGGGTGGCGGTGCTCACCTCCATCGAGTTCGACCACGCCGACATCTACGCCGGACCTGGACCAGGTCATCCGGGCCTTCGAGACCTTCCTAGGCAGGTCGCCCCCGGCGGCCGGGTCCTGGCCTGGGGGGATGCGCCCCTGGTGCGGCAGGTCTGCCGGGCGCGGGCCGCGGCCGTCGCTTTTTACGGCCAGGGCGCCGACTGCCACTGGCGGGTCACGGCCTCGCACCCCGGGCCGGGCGGCATGAATTTCACCGTCCTCCGGGAAGGGAGGGCTGGGGTGAATTTTTCCTGCCCATGCTGGGGACCCACAACGTCTGGAACGCACTGGCCGCCCTGGCGGCCCTGGCGGAGGTGGGAGGCGAGCCCGGCGGCTTGCGCAAAGCCCTGACGGGTTTTCAGGGGGTGCAACAAGCGCCAGGAAGTGGTGGGGGAATTTCAGGGAGTGCTGATCGTGCAGGATTTCGCCCACCATCCCACCGCGGTGGCCGTGACCCTGGCCGCGGTGCGCCAGGGGTATCCGGCGCGCCGCCTGCTGGCGGTCTTCGAGCCCCGCACCAACACCTCCCGGCGCCGGATTTTTCAGGAGCCTTACGCCGAGGCCTTTCAAGACGCGGACCTGGTACTGGTGCGGGAGCCGCCGGACCTGTGGAAGGTGGAGCCGGAGGAGCAGTTTTCCTCCCGGCAACTGGTCGCCGACCTGGCGTCGCCGGGGCCAGGCCGCCCTTTATTTTCCCGACACCGAGCAGCTCCTGAAGGGCCTGCTGGACCTGCTGCGGCCCGGGCGACCTGGTGCTGATGATGTCCAACGGCGACTTCGACCACCTGACGCCCCGCCTGGCCGCGGCCCTGGGATGAGTTTAATATCTATCCCTTTATTTCATTAACTATTCCCCGAAAGTTAATAACCTGAAAACTTCCCTCTAATTTGGGCTCTTGTTTATACTGATTTTTCCTGCCTTGCTTCGTGCGTTTCAAAAGGAAAATCGCCAATCCTGTTGAACACGCAACGGCAAGTCGTGCATGACGTGGCTCGAGCCCCCCTAGAATGGCCATCTTTCCCATGACCTGTTCCATAAAGATTTCTTAATTCGGCAATGCCTTGTGATATTTGGCCCAAGCTGCTTAGACTCTTTTTATAATTTCGGCGCCTTTCGCACTGTCGGGTATGTCTTCAGGAACGAGATGAAGAACCCCACGGGTTTCCTTAACGAGACGAGTCACATCCCATGATGATTCAGCCTGAACCCCAAAGTCTGCGAGGATAGTTTTACATGTTGTTTCCAACATTTCCTTTGCTGTTCCAATAGCAAGCGCTGGGTCATCCTCAATTGAATTCTTTATTCGTTCGATTTGCTGCCGAAGGACATCAGCATCCAAACCATGAGCGGTTTCTGCCAATTCATCGATTGTAGGATTGTGACCAACTGCGGTTATTTTCCCATCTAAATATATAAACCCATCCCTTTCTAGACATATCTTCAAATCGAAAAAGTCTTCTCTGCATATTCGTCTTTTCCGGCCCACATTGGACTTTTGATTCTATCTTCGAGCGCTAACATCACATTCTCATAAACTCGCAGTATCTTCTGAACATCTCGCCAAGACGAGAAATTAATTGCGTGGTAATATTGTTCAACCAGAGAACGACGCTGTCCGGACTCATTCGGATTGTAATGGATATCTAAGGGAACGTCAGCAGCATCAAACTCGTCTGATATTTCCCGCAGGGTTATACCCACGAAATTCTTCCCTAAATTTAATCCTAGTTTGTTTGCTTATAATTTCGGTCATGTAAATTTCTTACAATAAATAAATTGGTAGTAGTGACACGTTTGGCCTCTATAAATAACGCCAACATGAATAATATATTATTTTACATTTAAGATGCAACGACCTGATCCTCTCCAGTACGCCTATCATAATCAATATATTCAGGCCTCTCAAGGTTCCCTAAATATTCAACCAAACTCTTTAACCATAATTCGTTGGCTGATGATATAATTCTATTGTAAATAATATTTTTATCAGGATATTCTTGAATAGCTATAAGGATACACCTTTGAGTAAAAACTTTATTAGCATGCTTATAAAGTTGCGCAATCCATTGACGATCACTGTACTCCCCATGTTTTCCTAAAAAAATTAAGGCATAATTTCTTGCGTTTTCTGATTTAGAGTAATCCCTTACAAATGTTCGGGCCAATTGTAACAAATTCCAGGATTTTTAATTTTGTCGACAAGTATTAAAAGACGCCACAGTTGCATTTTCTGCCAAGGATAAACAGATGCTTTAAGAATTTTTTCTATGCCCTCTTGAACATATTTTTTATCTTTATGAAGAATAAGAAACCGTATGATAGAGTCAGTTCTCCCAGGCATCTCATCTAATAGCTTAATACATGAATTGCCTATGTAATCTAATTTGCCTTTTTTAACATTTTTGTACCAATGACATTTAACAATTCTCCAAATATATGCCCTGAATAGTCTATCATCAAAATAATTTGCCCTATTTTTAATTATTTTTTTGGTATCCTCAATTAATCTCACTAAAATTGCTTCAATGTCACTTTTCCTTTTTCTACGCCGACAGCTTTATCAGCATCATCAATAATTTTTGGAAAATCCATTATGAAATCTTTAAATTCTTTTCTATCACATTTCCATAGTGCAGTTTTCATCGGTGAAAGATTCAAATTAACTTTTCTTAAGAGAATGTATCACATCTATAATAAATTTCTTAGCTTCTTTGCGTGTTTTACATGCAATTTTTATATCATCTACATATCTAAAGTGCTTTATCTTCTGAGCTTCTAAATCCTTATCCAAAAAATCTAAAAAAGCACTCGCTAAATATGAAGACGGATCATAACCTTGGGATACCTAGAATGGCCAGATGGTGAAAAGCATTTTAATAGTTGATTTAATAATTCTATGATCTTTTTTGTTTTTGGAGTGGGATTTGTAAGCAGATTTTGTAATTGTTTTTTGAAATCTGTTATGTGAATATATTCAAAATAACAAGCTATATCCGTTGATACAACATATTTATAGGATTGGTTATTATTTATAAATTCTTTTAAATCTGAGCGAAATCTAAACCAATGCTCGACCTGTCTTTTTCCAAACATATAATTAGATTTCTTGCCAGCTAAAGGATGGCTATATCTTGCCTTTGATAAAGCTGGTTCAATTAGGGGGGATAGAATTGTTACAATGTATGAATAAATTAATCTGTCAAATGGGTGCAAAGTTATTGTATGTCTAACTACATTATTGCTTTTGGGGGCATCCCCTTCTAAAAAAGGATAATTCGAATAACCTATAGATTTTGCAGATAAAATTCTATTTAGTTCATATGCCACAGATTCAATAATCTCTTTCTTCTTTAATTTTAGGTCCTTGTAATTTAATGGGTCTGGAAAAAAATCATCTTTTGTGTCCACTAAAAATCGACTAAAGCTTAAATCAATATCTGCCTTTCGTATTGCCATTTTCACTGAACCCCGATCTAGAAAAATAATTTTATTTAACCGACCCATCATAGGGCGAACGCTGCGCCCTTTCATCCTCAATCGTGCAATTTCTGTTCCTGCTGCTACGCCCCTTCCTGAACTCCAACTTTGCACCCATGTTAAAATAATCGCCGGTAATCTGTCAAATTCTTTCCCGACTCGCTAAAAGCCAAAAATAAAAAGGCAGGCCCTGCGGCCTGCCTTTATCCTTAGCGAAATCCGCAAAATTAGGGGATGAGTCCCCGGGCTTGCAGCAGCGGCCGCGGGTCCGTCAGGTCGCACGGCAAACCAGCCCGTCATAATCCTGGGCGCCCAGCGCCAGGGCCAGGACCTCGGAGAAATGCAAGATGGGCAGCTTATTCGGGAGGGTGCACCTGGACTCCAGGTTGAGCTGGCACATGGGGCAACTGGTGACCAGGCAATCGGCGCCCGCGGCCACGGCGCTCTCCATGATCTCGTTCACCAGGGGGGTCACTGCGTCCGCCCGGGCCACGGTGGGGGATCGCCGCCGCAGCAGCGGTGGGTCAAGGCCTTGGTCAGCGGTTCGGAGCCCGGCACGGCCAGGAGGCCGCCCAGCTCCCCCAGGAAGTAGCGGCCCCGGTCCAGGTCCGGCGGGCCGAAGGTGGTGCAGCCGTAATAAGGCACGGCCTTCAGGCCCTTAGGGGGTGCGTTAGCTTCGATTGCAGGCGCTCCGGACCCAGGCGGTCCAAAAGCTCCAGGAAGCTGACGATCTCCAGGTCCGGGGGGATCTGCCGCCGCCAGTGGCGCTCCTGGACCTCGCGGGCCTCCGGGTCTTCCTTGAGGCGCAGTTGGGCTTCCCGCAAGCGGCTGAGACGGACGGGGCAGGTGGCCGTCAAGGGGCGGTCCGGCGGCGCCAGGGACAGGTTGCGGCTCGCCAGGGAAAAGGCGATATCCTTATCCAGCACTTTGGCCGAGGAGGCGCCGCAGCAGTTCCAGTCTTCCAGTTCGATGAGGTTCAGCCCCAGGAGCTTGGCGGACTCCAGCAGGGCCAGGTTGGATTCCCGGGCGCTGCTCTCCAGGGAACAACCGGGAAAATAGGAAATATCCAGCAACTCCGCCATGTCCCTCATCCTGGCCGCCGGGCAGGAAGAGCCGCCGGATCTCTTTCACCGCCTTGACCCGGCGGGCCTTGAGGTCCAGCTTCCCCCGGGCCAGCATCTTGAGGCCCAGGTCCAGGTCGGTGAACCAGCGGCGCATCGGGACCTTATAGCGCAGCATGATCCCCAGGTCGTGGGTGCGGCCATGACGCCGGATGGAGGAGTTGACGGCCCGGTGAAAATCGAGGATGTCCGGTTCCGCCACCTTAACCCCTTCTTTAAGAGCCAGGTGGCGCAAGGAGTTCATGACGGCCGCCAGTTCGAGGCCCATGGGACATTGCACCGAGCAGGTGTGGCAGCCCAGACAGATCCAGATGGTATGCGACTCCAGGGCCTCCTGGCGCTGGCCCAGATGCAGCAGCCGCAGGATGTGATGGGGGGGGTAGTCCATGGCCCCCACAAAGGGCAGCCATTGGCGCAAGAGCGGCAATGCAGACAGCGGTTGAGATTGACCCCGCTCAGTTTTTGCAGCTCCCGGTCGCAACCGGGGTCTGGTTCAGCAAGGATGATGCCGGTCGGCAAACTACCGGGGGCCTGGCCGCCTGGGTGGTTGGTCATGATCCTGAGTCCGATAAAATCGAGAAGATCAGGGTAAAACCGGGCCGCAAAATTCGCAATCCCTTTTATCTTTAATTATACGGCCAAAAAAATCAAGGGGGAGAGATTTATTTGGAAAAAATACCTAGAAAGTAAAATGTGGAAGGAAGGGCGGCAGTGGCACAGGCTGGAGGCCTGCGCCACCATGAGCAAATGGTGCGCAGTGCGCACCCTACAAGGTCTACGCCTTAATCCCCTTCGCCGCCGATCCTGTATGGGGTAGGGGCGGCCCGCTGGGTCCTCAATTGGGCGGCGGCCACAGGCCGCCCTTTAAATCTGCTTCTTCTTGTGTAGGGGCGGCCCCGCGTGTCCGCCCGGGGGTGGGCGCACACCATCGCAGGCTGGAAGCCTGCGCCACCATAAGGAAATGGTGCGCAGTGCGCACCCTACAAGGTCTTGGCATCGGATCAGCAAATCCTTAAAACGGTCCTTGGGCGGGGCCTCCAGGTGCAGGACCGAGACCGGGCCGGGCCGGCCACGCTCACCTGCACCGCCGCGGCCGACGGGGCGTCGCTGTAAGCCACGGCCAGGCCGGCGGCTTCCTGCAAATTGCCCTTCCCGGCCGGGCCGATCACCAGGACCAGGGGGCCGGGATGATCCGCCACCGTCAGGCTGAGGTCCCCAGGGGCAGCCAGTCCGGCCAGGGCTTCGTTTTCCCGCTCAGTGCGCCCCACCACCGCCTTGGCTCCCCCGGACAGGCGGAAATGGCGGCCCCAGCGGAGCAGCTCCAGGTCCCGGCGGTCCACCTGGCCGGCCTCCTTCAGGAGTTCCTTGATACGCAGGGCATAATTCGGGTCGGTGAGCAAGCAGCCTCCGGCAGGGGCCGGATAGCGGCTGATGCCGTAGGCCGCGGCCAGGGCGATCTGGCGCTGGCGCCCCCGGCCGCTGAGGTTAAGGAGGCGCTCCCGGTCCACCCAGCCCCAGGAGTTCCGGCCGGGTCGTCTGAGCAACCGGGCGCTCAGGGGCCGGAGCAGCCACTCCCCCCAGGCCCGATTCCCGGGCCACCAGGTTCAGGGAGCCCCGATTCTGGCTCATGGGCCGCTGCCCCGGGACCTTGCGGGTGGAAGACCAGGTCGAAGCCTGCCGCGGCCATCACCACCCCGGCTTCCCGGATCATCAAGGCGTGGCAGTCGATGCAGGGGTTGTGGCCCCGGCCGAGGCCATGGGGCGGCTCATAGAGCAGGGGCTGGAATTTTTCGGTCAGATCCGCCACCTGGAGGGGCAAGTTCAGGTGGGCGGCGGCCTCCCGGGCCCGCGCCGCGCCATAAAAGGGGGTGACGAAGCAGATGAAAGTGACCTCGAGGCCCTGGTCCCGGAGCACCGCCCCGGCCAGCATGCTGTCCAGCCCCCCGGAAAGGAGC
>CAWEFJ010000002.1:0-57967 GCA_963808395.1 uncultured delta proteobacterium
GGTGGTCGCTCTTGGCTTGGTCTTCATGCTGAGCTACTGGATTTTCAGCAACACCCAGGCCAATTTGCGCAAGCAGTCCATCGCTACGGGATTCGGTTTCTTTTCGAAGGAAGCCGGCTTTGAAATCGGCGAGCCGCTGATATCCTACTCGGCCGCCGACACCTATGCCCGGGCGCTGTTCGTCGGCTTTCTGAACACTCTGAAGGTCGCCTCTACCGGGGTATTGCTGACTATTATCCTGGGGGTTTTCGTCGGGATTTCCCGGCTGTCAAAGAACTGGCTCCTGGCCAGGCTTGCGGCCGGCTACATCGAAGTGCTTCAGAACATCCCGGTGCTCCTCCAGCTCTTTTTCTGGTACGGCTTGTTCCACACTTCGCTTCCCGGGCCGCGACAGTCATTGAATCCTGTTCCGGGAGTTTTTTTCAACAACCGGGGCTTCTATTTCCCCCTCCCCGAATATCACCCGGCTTATCCCGCAATGGCCATCGCCCTGCTTGCAGCCTGTTGCGCAAGCTATTTTCTGCGCCGGTGGGCAAAAGCCCGGCAGGATAAGACAGGCAAGATATTCCCGGTTATGCCCGTGTCGCTTGGCGCCATTATCGGGTTGCCTCTCATCGTGCTGGCTCGCCTTCGGCATGCCGACCCGCCTCAACATTCCCCACCTGGTTGGGTTCAACTATGAAGGAGGTTTCTCCTTCAGCCCGGAATTCGGAGCGCTCCTCTTCGGGCTCGTGCTCTACACTTCGGCATTCGTTGCGGAGATCGTCAGGGCCGGCATTCAGGCCGTTTCCAAGGGCCAGACCGAGGCGGCGATGAGCATAGGCCTCAAGCCGGGGCAGGTGCTTTCCCTTGTGATTCTGCCCCAGGCGCTGCGGGTCATCATCCCGCCCCTGACCAGCCAGATGCTGAACCTGACCAAGAACAGCTCGCTTGCAGTCGCAATAGGCTACCCGGATTTTGTCGCGGTCGCCAACACGACCATCAATCAGACCGGTCAGGCAATCGAAGGGGTTGCGTTGATAATGGTCGTTTACCTGGTCATCAGCCTGGTAACCTCCGCTTTTATGAACTGGTACAATAAAAAGAAAGCTTTGGTCGAGAGATAAGCCTTGGGAAACAGCATCTATTTCCATGCAATCAACTGAAGAGGTCAGACCGCCCGTCACCAGCATCGGCGTAATCGGCTGGGTCAGGAAAAATCTTTTCAGCAATCTGTTCAATTCTCTGCTGACCCTGTTGATTGCCTACGGTCTGTACAGGACCGTGCCGGCTTTCATCAAGTGGGCTTTTGTCAATGCCGTGTGGTGGTCGGACGGCCAAGCCTGCAACCAGGCGAGCGGGGCTTGCTGGTCCGTCGTCACAAAGAACCTGCGATTCATCCTCTTCGGGTTCTACCCTTACGAGCAGCAGTGGAGGCCGGTATTCTCGATCGGCCTGCTGGCGGCTTTCGTTTTTTACAGCAGCTTTCGGCGCAATTGGAACAAGTACCTGCTCATCGCGTGGACGGTCGGCCTGGCGTTGATCGGCCTGATCATGCACGGGGGAATCTTTGGGCTTCCATCGGTGGAAACCGAACAATGGAGCGGTATTTCTTTGACGTTGCTTCTCTCGATTTTCGGGCTTTCCGCCGCATATCCCTTCGGGGTTATCCTGGCCCTGGGCCGGCGCTCCAGGCTGCCTGCCATAAAAACCCTTTGCGTGCTCTACATCGAACTGATCCGTGGAGTGCCCCTGATCAGCATGCTTTTCATGGCTTCGGTGATGTTTCCCCTGTTTTTGCCCGAAGGAATAACCATCAACAAAATCCTGCGCGCGCAGGCGGCAATCATTATGTTCACGGCCGCCTACATTGCCGAGGTGGTCCGGGGCGGGCTTCAGGCCATCCCGCGCGGTCAGTACGAAGCCGCCGAATCACTCGGGCTGAACTACTACCTCAAGATGCGTCTCATCATTTTGCCTCAGGCGCTCAAAACAGTCATTCCCCCTACTGTGAGCATCCTGATTTCCGCTTTCAAGGATACTTCACTTGTCGTCATCATCGGTCTTTTCGATCTTTTGAGAACCACTCACGTGACCCTGTCCAACCCCGAATGGATGGGTTTCAGCACGGAGGCGTACCTGTTTACCGCCTCCATCTATTTTGTGGGATGTTTTGTCATGTCAAACTTCAGCCGCCGCCTCGAGAAAGAATTAAAGACCTGAGAGGCAGGCGCTTTATTAACCTCAAGCTGCCGCGAGGCAGGCGAAAGACAATAAAATGACTGACCAGGCAACGAAAACCCCTGACAAAGTATCGACCGAGCCCATTATCCGAATTATCGAGATGCACAAGTGGTTCGGAGAATTTCACGTGCTCAAGGACATCAATCTCTCCGTGAACAAAGGCGAGCGTATCGTTATATGCGGCCCATCGGGTTCCGGGCAAATCAACCCTGATCAGGTGCATCAACCGCCTCGAGGAACATCAGCGCGGAAAGATTATCGTCGATGATATCGAACTCACCAACGATATCAAGAATATCGAAAAAATCAGGGTTGAAGTCGGCATGGTGTTCCAGCACTTCAATCTTTTCCCTCATTTGACGATACTGGAAAACCTTACTCTTGGCCCCATCTGGGTCAGAAAGCTCCCTCGCGCCGAAGCCGAAAACATCGCCATGTATTATCTCGAAAAGGTGCATATCGCCGAACAGGCCGCAAAATACCCCGGACAGCTTTCGGGCGGCCAGCAGCAGCGTGTCGCCATTGCCCGAAGCCTTTGTATGAAGCCGAAAGTGATGCTCTTCGATGAGCCGACCAGCGCCCTTGATCCCGAAATGGTGAAGGAGGTGCTGGACGTCATGATCGAACTTGCGCAGAGAAGGAATGACCATGCTGGTGGTGTCACACGAGATGGGGTTTGCCAAGAGTGTGGCGCACCGGGTGCTTTTTATGGACTTTGGTCAAATCCTCGAGGAAAACACCCCCGAGGAGTTTTTTTCAAATCCCCGGCACGAAAGGTCCAAGCTTTTTCTGAGCCAGATCCTGCACTAAGAGACGGCAGGCGGAGCCTGGCTATTTCTCCCAAGCTCCCAAAGGTCAATCACTTTCGGCGGGTCCCAGGTCGGTGAACTCCAGGCGGCGCAGCTCAGGGTAGCGCAGCAAAATGAAGCCGGCGCCCAGGGCGGCCAAGAGGCCCCCTCCGGAGATGGTGGGTCCCGGGCCGGCGAAGTGGGCCGCCACCCCGTAAATGACGCTGCCTATGGGGGCGAAGCCCATGACGATGAGCCCGAAGAGGCTCATGAGACGGCCCCGCAGTTCATCGGGCACGTTGAGCTGCAGCAGGCTGTTGCCGGTGGAGAGTTGGGTCACCATGCCGAAGCCGGTAATGAACATGAAGACCAGGGCGGCGTAATATGAGCCGCAGAGCCCCAGGCCCACCACCCCCAGGAGAAACAGGGCCTGCCCGGTCAGGAAGGAGGACATGGGAGGGCTGCTCTGCAGGCGGCGGGCCAGGAGGAGGGCGCCCAGAAAGGCCCCCAGGCCGCTGGCGCCCATGAGGATGCCGAAGCCGCTGGGCCCCGCCCCCAGGGTATCCCGGGCCAGCATGGGCAGCAGCACGTAATAGGGCATGGCCAGGACGGCCACCAGGGTCATCAACATCAGGATCAAGCGCAGCTCCCGCCTGGTCCACAGGTAGTCTCCCAGTTCCTTCCAGGCGTGCCACAGGGGCGTCCAGGGCACCGGCTGGGAAGCAGGCAGCTTGAGGAGCGCCAGGGCCAGGAGCACCGCCAAAAAGCTGGCGGCGTTGAGATAGAAGCAGTTGGCCATGCCCAGGGCCCCGATTACCACCCCGCCCACCGCCGGGCCGATCACCCGGGTGGCGTTGAACAGGCTGGAGTTGAGGGCAATGGCGTTGGGCAGGTCCGGCTTGCCCACCATCTGCACGATGAAGGCCTGGCGCGCCGGAATGTCGAAGGCCATTACCGTGCCGGAGAGGAAGACGATGAGGCAGAGGTCCCAAATCTTGATGAGCCGCAGGTCCACCAGCAGCCCCAGGGCCAGGGCCAGCAGCAGCAGGGCCGTCTGGGTGATGAACATCAGGCGCAGTTTGCTGGTGTGGTCCGCCACCACGCCCCCCAGAAAGGAGAAGAGCAGCACCGGCAGGGTTTGCAGGGCCCCCACCACTCCCAGGTAGACGGCGGAGTTGGTGAGCACCAGGACCAGCCAACTGAAGGCCACCGACTGCATCCAGGAGCCGGTGAGGGAGATCAGCTGGCCGGTGAAAAAGAGCTGAAAATTGCGATGCCGCAGGGCCTTGAAGGTTACGGAGTTTTTCATCTGAGAGGCTGGCTAACCTTTCTATTGTAAGGAATGCCTCGAGCCGGCGCAACCTGGTAATTTTTAGCTGTTCAGCTTTCAGCGAAGGCTAGGGGCGCACCCGACGCTGGGCTCGCCCTGCTTTCTGCTGACGGCTGACAGCTATCCTTTCCTTTCCGCCTTGACAATTTTAGCGCCCCGGCCATAATAGACTAAATTTCTTAAGAAATGGAGAAGCGGGAATGTTTGCCCTGAGGCATCTGCTGGTGGCCCTGGCCCAGGTTCTTAACCTGGGGCTCACCATCTATATGTGGCTGATCATCGCCCGGGCTCTGCTTTCCTGGGTGAACCCCGATCCCTACAACCCCATCGTCCGGTTTCTCTATAACGTCACCGAACCGGTGCTGGCCTGGTTGCGGCAGCGGCTGCCCCTGGTTTACAGCGGCCTGGATCTGAGCCCCCTCCTGGTGCTGCTGGCCATCGTATTTTTGAAAAATTTCCTGATTGCCAGTATCCTGGACCTGGCCTACCGGCTCTCCTGAGGGCCAGCCCGGGATGTCCACCTGGTTTGCGCGCACCGGCCAGGGCTACCTGCTGCGGCTGACGGTGGCTCCGGGGGGCCGGCGCACCGAGGTGGTGGGCTTGCATGGCGACCGCCTCAAGGTCCGGCTGGCGGCTGTCCCGGAAAAGGGGGCGGCCAACCGGGAACTCCTGGCCTTCCTGGCCCGGGCCCTGAAGCTTCCCCCGGGCGCCTTCCGCCTCCTGGGGGCCCGCAGCCGCAGCAAGCTGGTGGAAATCCACGACCTCTCCCCGGAGCTGCAGGCCCGTCTGGAAGCCCTTCTCGACCCCTCCTCAAAAAAAGTTCAAAGTTCAAAAGGACTTTCGTGAAGAGTTTACCAACTTTGGATTAAAGAGATTCGGTCAAGCCTCGTCTGCCAGCAGGCTTCGCAGAGGCTCAATTTGAACTTTGAACCTTGAACTATCTGCCAAGGTCCACAGCCGTTCTTGACAAAGGCAGTGATGATGATAACCATTAGGGCGAAAAATCATCCAGTGGATGAGGCTGGGAGTGGTTCAGCCGGAATGACGGAATATTATGAGATCTTGGGGGTCTCCCGGGAGGCCTCCATGGAGGAGATCAAAGGCAGCTACCGGCAGCTGGCTCTCAAGCATCATCCCGACAAGAATCCCGGGGACAAGCAGGCGGAAGAGCAATTCAAGCTGATTTCCGAAGCTTACCAGGTGCTGTCGGATACCGAGAAGCGGCAGCTTTACGACCTGTATGGCCATGCGGGCCTGGCCGGTATGGATGTCGGCGGCTTCAGCGGTTTTGAGGATATCTTCAGCTCCTTTGGGGACATCTTCGAGGAATTCTTCAGCTTCGGGAAACGGCCGGCCCAGGGGGAAGGGGCCCAACCCGGGGCGGATCTGCGCCAGCGGGTGGTCCTGACCCTGGAAGAAGTGGCCCGAGGCCTGGATACCAGCCTGGAGGTGGAACGGCGAGTCAGTTGCCGGCGTTGCGGCGGCAGCGGCTTGGAGCCCGGCACCCAGCGTCAGAGCTGCCCGCGCTGTGGGGGCCGGGGCCAGGTTAGCCAGCCCCGGGGATTTCTAAAGATCTTCAACAATTGTCCGGATTGTCTCGGGGCTGGCAGCCTCATCACCTCCCCCTGCGTCAACTGCGGGGGCCAAGGCACGGTGAAGGAAAAGAAGCAGCTCCAGGTGCGCATCCCCCAGGGGGTGGACAGCGGCACCCGCCTGCGCCTCCGGGGGGAAGGGGAAGCCGGCGTTAGGGGCGGCCCTGCCGGCGACCTCTACCTGGAAGTGCAGATCGCCCCGCATCCCATCTTCTCCCGGAAGGAACGGGATCTCCATTACCAGGCGCACCTCTCTTTCGTGGAAGCGGCCCTGGGCGCCGCGGTCACGGTTCCCACCTTGAATTCCCAGAAACTCCTGCAAGTGCCGGCCGGCACCCAGCCCGGGGCCACCTTCCGCATCCCCGGGGAAGGGCTTCCGGGCCTCAAGGGCAAATCCAGGGGCGACCTGGTGGTGGAAGTGGCCCTGGACACCCCCATCCGGCTCAATTCCCAACAGAAGCGGCTGCTGGAGGAATTCCTCAAATTGCGGGCTAAACCCGAGGGCAAGCGGCCCAAGCAAAGGGCGGGGGAGGAATTACATGAGTAAGATTTTCAGCGGTTGGCAAATCTAACTACTTTAACAGGTAGTGGTTTAATTGGCCCCCTCCCATTCCTGCAGAAGCAGCTCACTCAAAAAATTAACATCCCAGCCCCGCACCCCGTAACTCAGGCGTACTTGAGCCGTCCAGCCTCCAGGGCCCGGATCTGGTCCCGCAGGGTGGCGGCCCGCTCAAAATCCAGCTTCTTGGCCGCGGCCTGCATCTCCCGCTTCAGGCGGGCAATCCGGGCTGCTGCTTCCTCCTCCAGCAGATAGGGGGCCTGTTCTTCGGCGGCCAGGGGCACGGTGACATAATCCTGTTCGTACACCGAGCCCAGGACGTCTTTGATCCGGCTCTGGATGGTCTCCGGGGTGATGCCGTGGCGCTGATTGTAAGTTAGCTGCACGGCCCGGCGGCGGTCGGTCTCCTGGATGGCCGCGGCCATGGAGGGGGTTATCCGGTCGGCATAGAAGAGCACTTCGCCCCGGACGTTGCGGGCCGCCCGGCCGCAGGTCTGGATCAGGGAGCGCCCGGAGCGCAGGAAGCCCTCCTTGTCCGCATCCAGGATGGCGACCAGGGAGACTTCCGGCAGATCCAGGCCTTCCCGCAAGAGATTGATGCCCACCAGGACGTCGAAGACTCCCAGGCGCAGGTCCCGAATGATCTCCATGCGCTCCAGGGTGGTGATGTCGGAATGAAGGTAACGCACCTTAAGGTTCAGGTCCTGGTAGTACTCGGTAAGGTCTTCGGCCATGCGTTTGGTGAGAGTGGTTACCAGGACCCGCTCGCCCCGCTGCACCCGGGCCCGGATCTCGCCCAGGAGATCATCCACCTGGTGGCTGGCTGCCTTCACGGTGATCCGGGGGTCCATCAGGCCGGTGGGGCGCACGACTTGCTCCACCTCCCGGCCGCCGGCCTTGTCCAGCTCATAGGGACCCGGGGTGGCGGAGACGTAGATCAACTGGTGCACCCGGGTTTGGAACTCTTCGAAACTGAGGGGCCGGTTGTCCAGGGCCGAAGGCAGGCGGAAGCCGTAATCGACCAGGGTCTGTTTGCGGGAGCGGTCTCCCCGGTACATGCCTTGGAGCTGGGGGATGGTGATGTGGGATTCGTCGATGACCACCAGGGAATCCCGGGGCAGGTAGTCCAGCAGGGTAGGGGGTGGCTCCCCCGGGGCGCGGCCGGTGAGGTGCCGGGAATAATTCTCGATGCCGTGGCAAAAACCCAGCTCCTTCATCATTTCCAGGTCGAAACGGGTGCGCTCCCCCAGGCGTTGGGCCTCCAACAGTTTCCCCTCCTGCTGGAACCAGGCGAGGCGCTCGCTCAGTTCCGCCTCGATGGCGGCCGTGGCCTGGCGGCGCACCAGGTCGGTGGTGACGTAATGGGAGGCGGGATAGACCGTGATTTTTTTGAGGCGGCGCAAGGTCTGGCCCCGCAAGGGGTCGATCTCCTTGATGGCCTCCACCGTGTCGCCCCAGAATTCGATGCGGATGGCCCGGTCCTCTTCGTAGGCCGGGAAGATCTCCACCCGGTCGCCCCGCACCCGAAAGGTCCCCCGGTGAAAATCGAGGTCATTCCTCTCGTAGAGGATCTCCACCAGCTTGGCCAGGACCTCCCGGCGGTCCTTGACCACGCCCTCCTCCAGATAGAGGAGCATGCCGTGGTAGGCCTCCGGCGAGCCCAGACCGTAGATGCAGGAGACGGAAGCCACGATGATCACATCATTGCGGTCAAACAGGGAGCGGGTGGCGGAATGGCGCAGCCGGTCGATGGCTTCGTTGATGGAGGCGTCCTTCTCGATATAGAGGTCCGCCTGGGGCACGTAGGCCTCCGGCTGATAATAATCGTAGTAACTGACAAAATACTCCACCGCGTTTTCCGGAAAGAACTCCTGGAACTCGCCGTAGAGCTGGGCGGCCAGGGTCTTGTTGGGGGCCAGCACCAGGGTGGGCAGATTCACCGCGGCGATGACGTTGGCCACCGTGAAGGTCTTGCCGGAGCCGGTCACCCCCAGCAATACCTGATGGGGCTGGCCGCGCCTCACCCCCTGGATCAACCGGCGGATGGCCTGGGGCTGATCCCCTTTGGGCTGGAAGGGCGTGACTAGATGGAACTGGTCGGACATGTTATTAATATCGGTAATATTTAATTATAACATTTTTTTGGGTCAGGTGGCCTGCGGCCCCACTGACCCAAAAAGGAATAAGATATTGGGGGAGGGGGCAAAGGGCCGAGGGCCCTTTCCCCCTCCCCCAAGCCCCCACCCCCAATCCCCATAAGAGGGGGCGACCCGCTGGGTCGCCCCAGGTTTAGTAAGCCGGGGAAGTTGTGGCCGCAGGCCTCAACTTCCCCGGTCCTTACAGGGGTTGGGAGGGGGGTTTGGGGGGAGGGCAGGGGCCGTCGGCCCCTGGCCCTCCCCCCAAGAAAACTCACCTCACACCTGGCCGATTAGTTTGTCAAATTCCTCCACCGGCAGGGCGGGCGAGGTGGTGAAAGAGATGCCGGTCATTTTGCTCAAGGCCAGGGAGGCCTTCACGGCCGCGTCGACGCCGGGCAGGTTGACCACCAGCAGCAGGTCGTTCTTTCCCAGCACCGCGTAGATCGCCTTCACTTCCCCGCCCATTTCCTTGACCTTGTCCCGGGCCTTCTGGGTGCGTCCCGGGCTCATCTCTTTCATGGCCTGGGCTGAGTATTTGCCAAACATCAGGAATGTGGCCATCTGCAAACCTCCTTGAATTAGCTGTCAGCTATCAGCTATCAGCTTTGGGTTTTGGGTTTTATGTTTTTGGGTTTTTGTGTTTTTGTGTTTGGTTTTTTAGGTTTTGCTTTAGCTGACTGCTGACTGCTGACCGCTGAAGCTGATCAGCTATTATTTCACCCGCCAAACGGTGCCCTGGGGAGTATCTTCCAGGACGATCTCCAGGTCGGCCAAGGTTTTCCGGATGGCGTCGGCCCGGGCCCAGTCCTTGCGGTTCCGGGCCAGGAGGCGCTCGTCGATGAGGCGGGCAATCTCTTCCGGGGCAATCTTCAGGTCCACGGCCTTCTGTCTCAGGGTGCGGACCATCTCCGCCGGGTCGTCCTGGAGCAGATTCAGCACCCGGCCCAGGTCCACCAATTTCTGGTAGATACCGCCGATGAATTGGCGATAGGAAGGATCGCCGTCTGGGTTGTTCCAGGAGCCGGTTGGTTAGCCGCACCGCGTCGAAGAGGTAGCCCAGGGCCTGGGCGGTGTTGAGGTCGTCAGCCATGGCCGCGTCGAACTGGGCCTCCACCTGGATTATCCGGCTATGCTCCTCGTCGTTCAATTTTTCCAGATAGGAAGAGACCGCGGTTGCAGGAAAAAGAATTGGCGGATGGTGCCTTAAAATATCCTGAACCTTGGCCAGGCATGAATAAAGCCGCAGCAGCGCGGCCTCGGCCTCGGCCAGGGCGGCGTCGGAGAAATCGAGAGGGCTGCGGTAGTGCCCATTGATGAGGAAGAAGCGGACCACCTCCGCGGGAAAACGGGCCAGGACTTCCTTGATGGTGAAGAAATTTCCCAGGGACTTGGACATCTTCTCCTGGTTGAGGGTGAGCAGTCCATGATGCAGCCAGAAGCGGGCGAAGGGCTGGCCGGTGGCCGCCTCGGATTGGGCCAGCTCGTTTTCGTGGTGGGGAAAGACCAGGTCCTGGCCGCCGCCGTGCAGGTCGAAGGTCTCCCCCAGGTAGTGCATGCTCATGGCGGAGCATTCGATGTGCCAGCCGGGGCGGCCCGGGCCCCAGGGGCTGGGCCAGGTCGGCTCTCCGGGCTTGCTGCTCTTCCACAGGACGAAGTCCAGGGGGTCTTCCTTGTGCGGGTCCACCTCGATGCGGGCGCCCAACCGCAGGTCATCCGGGTTCTGGCCGGAGAGCTTGCCGTAGCCGGGAAAGCTGCGCACCCGGAAATAGACGTCGGCGGCGCCCTGGTAGGCGAAACCACGCTCTTCCAGGCGGCGGATCAGGGCGACGATCTGGGGCAGGTGGTCCGTGGCTCGGGGCTCGCATGGGGCCGGGGGCAATCCCAGGGCCGCGGTGTCTTGCCGGAAGGAGGCGATGTAGCGCTGGGCCACCTCCTGCCAGGAGGTTCCGGTTTCCTGGGCCCGGCGGATGATCTTGTCATCGATGTCGGTAAAATTTCTCACCCAGTTGACCGTTAGCCCCTGACGGCGCAAATAGCGCACCAGGACCTCAAAAACCACGCCGGAGCGGGCGTGGCCCAGATGGCAGTCGTCGTAAACCGTCACTCCGCAAGCATAAAACCCCACTTTCCCCGGGGTCAGGGGCTTGAAGGCTTCCTTGCGTCTGCTTAAGGTATTATAGAGCTGCATCGCAGAAGGGGGTTGACAATGTCCATCAGATAAGCGAAGTCAATCCCCAGCAAATTTCCTGGCAGGAAAGCCGCAGGGGGGACCATGTCCGAAGTAATTAGTAAGATCACCAAAAACGCCCGCGAAGTCGTCTTGCTGTCGCTGTCCGAGTTTAAGGGCCGCCGCCTCATCGATATCCGGGTGCACGTGCCCGGGGACCAGGAAGGGGAATGGCTCCCCACCCGCAAAGGGATTTCCCTGGCCGTGACTCTTTATCCGGCCTTCAAGCAGGGGCTGGCCCAACTGGAACGGGCCTTGCTCCAGCAAGGTCTGCTGGACCCGGAAGACCTGGAACCAGAGGCCCCGGAATGAACCTGCAAGTATGAAATATACCCCATCGGCAGCGGCCAGGCAACGAAAAGGCGGCCGGGTCCCGGCGCCGGGGGGATGGGGCAATCCGGCGCGCCCCGCGGCCGGCGGGCGGCGGCCAGTGGTCAGAGGCCAGTAAAGTAGCGCATTTAGGAGGGGTTTCCTGCATCGCCCCCCGCAACCCGAAACCTTATTTATTTCCGGCGCCTGCCCCCGAGGCGCCGGAAATTTTTCCCGCCGCCTTGCCCAGGCCCCCGGGCGTCACTATCATTAACGAAAAAGACGGTGGCCGCCTTTTTCGATTTTTCCGTTCGAGGTGGCGGCCGGAAAGGAGCTCAGCATGACCTATACCGCCAAGGATTTTTCTTTCCTGTTGGGTATGAAAGGCTTCAGTGACACCTTGCTCAAGAATCATTTCACCCTCTACCAGGGCTATGTGACCAACACCAATAAGGTCTTGGACCTGCTGGCAGCCCTGCTTAAGGACGGCAAGCAGGGAACCCCGGAGTTTGCCGAGCTAAAGCGGCGCCTGGGGTGGGAATTCAACGGCATGCGCCTGCACGAACTCTATTTCAGCAACCTGGGGGGCGACGGAGACTGGGGAAAAGCTCCGGAACTGACTAAACGGGTGGTGGCCCAGTTTGGCTCCGTGGAGGCCTGCGCCAACGATTTTATGGCGGTGGCCGCCATGCGGGGCATCGGTTGGGCCGTCTGTTACGAAGACCCGGAGACCGGTCTGATTATCAACCAGTGGATCAATGAACATGACGTGGGACACCCGGCGGGCTGCAATCCCCTTTTGATTCTGGACGTCTTCGAGCACGCCTACATGACCGACTACGGCATCAAGCGAGCCGACTACCTCACCGCTTTCTTCAACAACCTTAAATGCGAGGTGGTGGAGCAACGCCTGCTTTAGCCAGGGGTGGCAGGGAAGGGGCAGACGGAGGAGATCGCCGCCGCGGCGAGCCGTTTGCCCCTTTCGCCTTTCCCCAATTATTGGTCCGCAGATTCCCGGTTGCCGCCGAAAATCCTTTACAAGCCTAATCCCCTGGGGTTAATTTTTCTAGATAAGCATCGGCAGTTCAGCCAGCCAGGAGAGAACATGCGCCGCACCGGCTACGTTTATGACGACCGTTACCTGTTGCACGATCCAGGGTCGTGGCATCCGGAACGGCCCGACCGGCTAAAGGCCATCCAGACCAGCCTCAAGGATAGCGGGGTTCTGGAATTGCTGATCCAGCTCAAACCTTACCCCGCCCCCCTGGCCTGGGTGGAGCGCCTGCATGATCCGGATTATATCCGGCGGTTCCAAGAGGCCTGCCAGCGGGGTGAACAGATCTTTGACGTGCAGGACTGCGGCATCAGCCCGGAATCCTACGAGATCGCCCTGCTGGCCGCGGGCGGGGTGCTGGCCGCGGCGGATGCCATCATGGGCGATCAGGCCGATAATGCCTTTTGCGCGGTGCGGCCGCCGGGGCACCATGCCGAGCGGGACCGGGCCATGGGCTTTTGCTTTTTCAACAACGTGGCCCTGGGCGCCGTCTATCTCCTGGAAAACTTCGGCCTGGAGCGGGTGGCCATCGTCGATTGGGACGTGCACCACGGCAACGGCACCCAGCACCTCTTCGAGGCCGACCCCCGGGTCTTTTACCTGTCGCTGCACGAGGACCCGCAGTACTGCTACCCCGGCAGCGGCTACCGCCGGGAGGAGGGCAAGGGTCCGGGTAAGGGCTTCACCCTGAACCTGCCCTTTCCGCCCCGCAGCGGCGATGAGGAATATCTGGAGGCCTTGCAGAACGAGGGGCTGCCCCGGGTGCGGCAATTTGCCCCGCAGTTCGTGATGATTTCCGCGGGCTTTGACGCGCACTCCAAGGATCCCCTGGCCCATATGCACCTGACCCGGAGCGGCTACCGGGAGATGGGCCGCCTGGTGCTGGACCTGGCCCAGGAAAGCGCCGGAGGCCGGGTGATCACGGTGCTGGAAGGCGGCTATAACCTGGAGGTTCTGGAGGAGTGCGTCGAGGACCACCTCCGGCTTCTCCTGGACATCCCTCTGGATCATTTCTGATGACGCGGGGCTGCCTCCGGGGCATCCTGAGCTTTCAGCGCGGCGGCTCCGGGAGGCCAAGAATCTCCTGAAAGAATTTTCTTGACAGTCAAGCCGGGAGTGTGCTAACGAAATTTCTATCCTATATTCAGGCGTAAATGCGGTGGCCGGGGCGACAAAGTTAAGACAATGACGGTATGGCGGGAGCCGGCCGTTTTTTTTTGGGCCTGCGCCCCCTGGCCCGTTAGCCGGCAAAGGAACCAAGGTTAAAAGGAGTGAGGCATGGAGATCAATAACGGTACGGTCAAGTGGTTCAACGAAGCCAAAGGCTACGGTTTCATCAAACGCGAGGACGGCCCCGACCTGTTCGTCCACTACACCAATATTGCGGGCTCCGGCTTCCGCACCTTGAAGGAGGACGACCTGGTGGAATTCGAGGTAAGCGAAGGCCCCAAAGGACTGCAAGCCATCAATGTATGCAAAATCGACGCAGGCGCCGCCGTCGTGGAAGCCGTGGAAGAATAGAGCAAGCCTGGGAGGCTGTCGCGCCGGGAAGAAATCAACGGCGGGACGAGGCGTGGCAGATTATCTTGCAGTAGAGATATTTAAATAACCAATCATTTCCCTGAAGACCAGGGGCGTGCCCGTCACAGGCTGGAAGCCTGTGCCACTGCCGCCCCTGATTTTTTTTGGAGGATTGGCCGCCCCTAAAAAAAATTCAGTTTATCCCGATTTCCTCATCCGTCAGGTAACAGGCGGGGTCAGGGGCCCAGAGGTCGCCGCTCAGGGCCTCGGCCCGGACCCGGAAGTTGCCGGCGCAGACCTCCAGCCAGCGGCAGCGGGCGCAGCGCCCGCCCACATAGCGCTTTTTGTCCTTGAGCCGGGCCATGAGAGGATCACTCAGGTCGGTCCAGATCTCGCCGAAGGGGCGGCGCCGCACGTTGCCGAAGCTATAGTGGCGCCAGAACTGGTCGGCGTGCACCTCCCCGTCCCAACTGACGCAGCCGATCCCCCGGCCGGAATTGTTCCCTTCGTTCATTTTGAGCAATTCCAGGACCTCCGCGGCCCGCCCGGGTCTTCCTTAAGCAGCTTCAGGTAGATATAAGGGCCGTCGGCATGGTTGTCCACCGTGAGCACCTCGACGGCGCGGCCGGAGTCAAAGATTCGGCGGGTACGGGCGCAGATCAGGTCCAACAGCTCCCGGGTTTGGGAATGGCTCAAGGCCTCGGCCACCAGCTTGGTGCCCCGGCCGGCATAGACCAGGTGATAGAAACAGATGCGGGGAAGCTGGTATTCCTCCACCAGGTCGAAAATGGCCGGCACTTCCCGGAAATTGAGGCGGCTGACGGTGAAGCGCAGCCCCACCTTGAGGCCCATCTCCTGGCAGTGGCGCACCCCGGCCATGGCCGCGGCAAAGGAGCCGGGCTGGCCCCGAAAGCGGTCATGGACCGCGGCGGTGCCGTCCAGGCTGATGCCTACGTAGGAAAGCCCCAGGTCTTTCAGGCGCCAGGCCAGGTCCCGGCTGATCAGGGTGCCGTTGGTGGAGATCACCGCCCGCATGCCGTGGGCCACGGCCCGGTCCACCAGCTCCAGGAGGTCCGGCCGCAACAGGGGCTCACCCCCGGAAAACAGGACCACCGGCGCCCCGAAGTCCTTCAGGTCCCGGAGCAGATCCAGGGCGGCTTGATGGCTCAGCTCATCCGGGGCCGGGCCGGCGGTGGCCTGGGCGTAACAGTGGAGGCATTTGAGGTTGCAGCGCCGGGTGACGTTCCAGACCACCACCGGCTTTTTATCCGCGGAGAACTGCAAAAGGTGGGACGGCAGTTCTTGGGCCTGGCGGCCCGGATAACGCAGGAGGTCGCCGGCTTCCACCGCGCCGCAATAGAGTTTGGAGACTCCTACCATGTCCTGGGGTTATTCCTGGAAGCGGGTCGTCTGGTAATGATCCCGGATCAGCCGATTGAGATAGGAGTCGAGATCGGCCAGGGCTTCCCGGGTCACGATGAAGTGGTCCCGGGAAGTGCGGTCCCGCACCAGTTTCAGGGCGTAGGACAGTTCCTCGGAGATCCGCTCGCAGACGGCGAGGGCGGAAATACCGCCCTCCAAAGCCTGGCGCAGGATTTCATCCACCGCCTCTTCATCGAAATGGAGCTGGATGGCGTGCTCGTCAAAGAAACGGTCCTCGAAGACCCGCACCTGGTCATGGAGACGGCCCATCTCCTGGAAGCAGGTCTTCAGGTCGCAGTCCCACTGGTGGTAATGGTCCACCAGCAACTCCACCCGCTGGTCACTGAGGGGCAGCCGGTAGCGCCCCCGTAAATCCTCTTCCTGACGCCAGATGAATTGCTTGAGGAGGTCCCCTTCGGCCCGGGCCGCTTTCTGGAAGCGCTGGCGGATCTCCGGATCATCCGGATGGGCGAAGAGCCTCTCCAGCTCTTCCTGGGATTCCCGCACCAATTCCGGGGTGACCAGCAGCTCTTTGATGTCGGTGGAGGGCAGCCGCTTTTCGAACTGGAGGAGGACCCGCTCAATGACGCTCACCAAACCCCGGGCCCCGGTCTTTTCCAGGGCCGCCTGGTCCGCCAGCAGCCGCAGGGCTTCGTCCTCGAATCTGATGTCAATCCCGTAGGCCCAAAAATCCCGTTTCTTGCTGGTGAGGATGGGGTTATTGGGGTTGCGCAGGATTTCGTAGAGGTCCCCGGCGGTGAGTTGCTCCAGCACCGCCACCACCGGCAGACGGCCAACGAACTCCGACTCGAACCCGTATTGAATCAGGTCTTCGGCGGTGACCTGTTTCAGGAAGGCCCGCTCTTCCTCCCGGGTGGCCATCTTGCCATGGAAGCCGATCTTTTTCTTGCTGAGGCGTTCCTTGACAATCTTATCCAGGCCGTTGAAGGCGCCGCTGACAATGAAGAGGATGTGGCGGGTATTGAGGGTGCGCTTCTCTTTCTTGCCGGTGCGGCGGTAGTGTTCGATGGCCTGGATCTGGGACACCGGGTCGTGGGCCACCTTCAGATCCACCTCGGTCTCCTCCATGGGCTTCAGCAAGGCCCGCTGCACCCCGGTGCGGGAGACATCCGGCCCCCCCAGGTGTGCGCCGCGGAGGCAATCTTGTCGATTTCGTCGATATAGATGATGCCGTATTGAGCCAGTTTCAGGTCGTCGCCGGCGGCGTAAACCAGGTCCCGCACCAGGTCTTCCACGTCGCCGCCCACATAGCCGGTCTCGGAGAATTTGGTGGCATCTCCTTTGATGAAGGGAACCCCGATCTTTTTGGCAATGAGTTTCACCAGGTAGGTCTTGCCCACCCCGGTGGGGCCGATGAGGATGATGTTATTCTTGATGGAGCCCACCCCCGGTTCCGGTTCCCGCCCCTGTTCCAGGGAATGGCGGATGCGGTTGAAGTGGGTGCAGACCTTGGTAGCCAGGATGCTCTTGGCGAGGTCCTGTTTGATGACGTAGCCGTCCAGGTAGGCTTCCATCTCTTCGGGTTTCAGGTCAAAATCGATCTTGCCGATGGACTCCCCCTTCCCCTTATCTTCCCCATCCTCCTCCCGGGGTTTGGTGATGAGTTGGGGGGCCAGGACCTGGATGCGGCTGCCATATTTCTTGGAAAGGTAGTCGCTCAGCTCCTTTTCCAGTTCTTTGGGATCCGGGATCTTTTCCATATTTTTGCGGGTCGGAACTAAATAAATTTTAAAGATTAGAGTTAAAGTCAGATATCCATGGTTAACTAAATTATATCCAAGTATGCCCCGGCTTGCAAGGTCAGCGGGGGAAGCCCGGGCTAAGACATCAGTTCAAGGTTCAAAGTTCAAAGTTCAAAGTTCAAAGTCCAAAGTTCAAGTTTCAGAAATTTTTCTTGGCCCGGCGCCCTAAAGGTGATACTCAGCTTCTCGGGGTGGTTTCCCCTGAGCGAGGGGGAGATGGACTCATTCCTGAAAGAGCTGGCCAAGGCGCAGCCCAACCCGGGAGGCGGGGCGGCCGCCGCCTTGGGGGCCAGGCTAGGCCTGGCGTTGCTGGAAAAGGTGGTGTGCCTGGAAGGCCAACGTCCGGTGAACCCCAAGGGTCATCAGGGGCTCGCCTGGGAAGAAACGCGGGCCCGGCTGCGGCGGCTGGGGGAACGCCTGCGGGAGCTCCAGGACCAGGACGTTCAGGCCTATTCCCGGCTGGCCGCGGCCCGGGCCGCGGGGGACGCCCAACGCCTGACGGCCGCGGCGCAGGAGGCGGTGAGCTGCCCCGAAGAGATCGCCCGGCAAGCCGCGGCGGCCCTGCAGCTACTGGCCTGGGCCGGGGAACGCTGCCGGCGGCATCTGCTCTCCGACCTTCTGGTGGGCTGCGAATTTCTGGGGGCGGCCCTCCGGGGGGCGCATCACATCGCGGGCGCCAACCTGCCCCTGGTGGGCCAGGAAACAACCCGGCAAGCCCTGGCCCGGAAACTCCGGCAAGCCTGGCAAAGGGATGAGGATTTATACCGCCGGGTGCAAGGGGCGCTGCTGGCCCGGTCCGAGTTTTGAGTTTCGAGTTTCGAGTTTCGGGTTCTAAGTTCGCCGGTTCAGGGGTGGAGTTCATCTTTTCAGGGAAAAGGTTAAAATAAAAATAACTAGCTGCCTCCAGCAAAATTAGTGGTGTTCCGGTTCGAGGCGGCTTTTTCTCGAAACTCGAAACTGGGCGACCCCATCACAGGCTGGAAGCCTGTGCCACTGTCGCCCCTACAACTCGAAACTCGGAGGTTCGTATTCATCGCCCGTTTGGCAACCTGACGGGATTAAAATCCCACCAGTATCGCCAATTGGAGCGGCTCTACCGCCGCAAGGTGCCGCTGGCCTCGCTCCTCACCCCGGAGCTGGCCAGGCAACTGGCAGAAATCTCCCGGTCCCTGCACCGGCAGGTAGGGGTGCTCCTGGATCGCCAGGGCGTGGTGAGCCACGTCCTGGTGGGGGACGCCAAGGGCCTGGTTATTCCCCCCCTGCCCCGGGAGCGCGGCGCTAAAGGCCGCCTCAAGGGCCTCCGCCTGATCCATACCCACCTGGACTCCAGCATCCTGACCCGGGACGACTTGATGGACCTGGCCTTGCTGCGCCTGGACGCGGTGGCCGCGGTTACCGCCGGCGCCGATGGGCAGGCGGGGGCTATTCAGGTGGCCCACCTCTTGCCTCGGCCCCTGGACGGGCATAACTGGGGGATTATCGAGGCCCCGCACCCCGGGGCCTTGAACCTCGATTTTGCCGCCCTGGTGAGTTCCCTGGAGGAAGAACTGGCGCAGGTGGAGACCGCGGGGGAGGGGGGCGGGAGGGGCCGGGAGCGGGCTATCCTGATCGGGGTCACCGGCAATAACCGGGCGGCCGCGGAAGACTCCATGGAGGAACTCGGTGAGCTGGCCAGGTCCGCCGGCCTGGAGGTGGCGGCCACCCTCATCCAGCGCCGGCCGCGCTTTGATCCGCGCTTTCTCCTGGGCAAGGGCCGTCTCTCAGAACTGGTCATCCAGGCCTTACAACAGGGTGCGGACCTGCTGGTGTTCGACGCCGAGCTGAGCCCTTCCCAGGTGCGCTCCATCACGGATTTCACCGAACTCAAGGTCCTGGACCGCACCCAATTGATCCTGGACCTCTTCGCCCAGCGGGCCCGCAGCCGGGAAGGCAAGCTCCAGGTGGAGATGGCCCAGGTGAACTACCTGCTGCCCCGCCTGGTGGGCAAAGGAGACGCCCTCTCCCGCCTGATGGGGGGCATCGGCGGCCGGGGTCCGGGGGAGAGCAAGCTGGAAATGGACCGCCGCCGCCTCCGGGAGCGCCTGCACCGGCTGCGCCAGGAACTGGCCGGGGTGCGGACGGACCGCCGGGAGCGGCGCCAGTCCCGGCGGCGCCAGGGCCTGCCGATTCTCTCCATCATCGGCTACACCAACGCCGGCAAATCCACCCTGTTCAATGCCTTGACCCGGGCCGCAGTGCTCTCCGAGGACCGCCTGTTCGCCACCCTGGACCCCACCAGCCGCCGCCTGCGCTTTCCCCGGGAGCGGGAAGTGATTATCACCGACACCGTGGGCTTCATCAAAAACCTGCCCAAGAACCTGCTGGAAGCCTTTAAGGCCACCCTGGAGGAATTGGCGGAGGCCGACCTTCTCATCCACGTAGTGGACCTGAGCAATCCCCGCTTCGTGGAGCAGATGGCCGCGGTGGAGGACATCCTGGGCTCCCTTGATCTGCAGGACAAGCCGCTCCTGACGGTCTTTAACAAGGCCGACCGGGTGGCCCCCAATCTGGCCGCGGCGCAATGCCGTATCCATCGCGGGGTGGCCATCTCGGCCCTCGATCCGGGGAGCTTGCCTCCCCTCATCGCCCGCCTGGAGCACCAGGTAGATTTTTTGTTTAGTTTGGCCGGCCGGCCGGATTGGGGCCAACTACAGAGGGAACTTTAGGGCGCCATCCATCTTCGGGGCAGGAGGGCTCAGTCACGAGGTTTAAAGGGCGGCCAGCGGCCGCCCATTTTTTCTTTTGCCTCGCGCCTTGGCGTGGTTCTAGTAGGGTGCGTCTCCCGCACCATCCGGGCGACCCAATCACAGGCTGGAAGCCTGTGCCACTGTCGCCACTAAGCCTTTGCTAAAGGCGCGTAAGGCACGCCCTACGAACCTTGCGCCTTGGGGTGAGAATCATTCAGAGCTGGGGGGCGCACCGCGCCCCTGCACTCAGGCCTGCCAGATATGCAGTTGGCACCGCAGGGAGGCCGGGCCGGCGGCCAGGAGCAGCCAGCCGCAGCCCGCGGGCCCCAGCCCGGGGACAGAGCTGGCCGGGGTCCCCTGCAATGCCTGGGGACCGGGCCAGGCAGTGGCGGGAAGAGAAAGGTGTAAAAGCCGGTTTTCCGGTTTTCGGTTTCCGGTTTTCGGTTAAAAAGATCCTGGTCCCTATCATGACTTCCCTGACCCCTGGCCCCTGGCCACTGACCCCTGCATTATGGGTATGCCCATGGAGGCAAAGGACCTGGCGGAAGCCGGCCAGCAGGACCGCCACCTCGCGGCAGTCCGCGGTCCACTGTTGCCAGGGCCGATAGATGAGGTCCAGGGGGGCATGGGAGAGGAGGATGAGGGGCGCTTCGGGGTCCATCCCGGCAAGCTGCCGGGCCAGCCAATGGCGGCCGGGCTCCCCCACCCGGAAGCACGGTCCCCCGGGGCCCGGACCCCAGGCGGTGTGCAGGCCCACGATTTGAAGGGCGGTTTTCTGTCTCTGTTTTCTGTTTTCTGTAAGACCTGGGAAAAGTGGGGTTCCCCAAAGAGGCGGCGCCAGGGGGCGTCCCCGTCCGGCAGGCCGTCGCCCTCGCCCCGGAGCATGAGCAGAGGCCCCGGCAGGCCGGCGAGGATCTCTTTCCCCAGGGCCAGGGCCCCGGGGTGGCCGCGGTGGGCCAGGTCTCCGGCGAACAGGACCAGATCGGGCCCGGGCTTAAGGGCCCGCAACTCCGCCACGGCCCGGGCCAGGGCCAGGGCCTCGGGGCGCCCGGGGTCAGCGTCTTTCAGGTGCGCATCGGCCAGAAAGGCCAGGCGCAGTTCCGGCTCCCCGGCCGCCGCCGCGGCCGGGCGGAGTTTTTGGTGAGGGCGGCTGAGGGCCACCCCTCCCGCCAGTCCCAGAGCCAGACACCGCAAGAATTCCCGGCGTTTCATTCGGGGTGGACTACCCCCATATCCTGTTGAAATTCTGGAGCTTTTGGCAATTTCTCCGGCAAACTCTGTTTTTTGACCACCAGGGTGCCGGCCATGATGTCATGGAGGGCCTGTTTCTTCTCGGTCCAACCGGCCATCATAAAGCCGACATAGAGAATCAGCTCGGAAACAAACTTGCCGAAATATCTGCCGGTGGCCTTGCCGAAGGAGATGGGTTCCCCCCGGAGGTCGGTAACCTTGAGGCCCAGGGCCATCTTGCCCAGGGTGGCTTGTTGGGGGGAAGACTCCATGAGGGCCCAGTAGAGCCAAGGGAGTACAATGAAGATCAGAAAGTATTATTCCGTGGCCCCTCCTTAATACCTTAACCCCATATCTTGCTGCGCCGGGGCCGACGGGCACTCCCAGAACAAATTTCACCACGGCTACGGCGCCCAGGATGACAATGAAAATAAAGATGCCATCAATGATGGCAGCCACAAATCTTAGCCAGAAACCCGCATATTTCAAGCTGGCCGGGGGTCTTCCGGCGGTCCTCTGGATCTGCGGCTCTCCGGCTGCCCAATTGAGGGGTTGGCCGCAGGATTGGCAGAAATTGGTCAACTCCGGCGCCTCCTTGCCGCAGGCTGGGCAGAACATATACTCCCTCCCCTAAGGATTTATCCTTTAAATTACAAAATTCCCTTGGTGGACGGCACCCCCTGGACCCGGGGTTCAGGCTGGGTGGCCATATCCAGGGCCCGGCCGGCGGCCTTGAAGATGGCCTCCAGGATGTGGTGGGTGTTCTCCCCGTAGGGCACGGTGATGTGCAGGGTCAGGCCGCCATGGACGCACACCGCCCGCCAGAACTCCTTCACCAACTGCGGGTCCATGCCGGCGCCCCCCGGGGGCAGGTGCGCCTCCAGATGCAGGAAGGGGCGGTTGCTCAGATCAACCGCGACCTGGGCCAGGGCCTCGTCCATGGGTACCCGGGCCTCCCCGAAACGCCGCACCTGGGGATGGGCCTGCAGGGCCTCCCGGAAGGCGTGCCCCAGGCAGATGCCGATATCCTCCACGGTGTGGTGCTGGTCCACTTCCAGGTCACCGCTGGCCTTGACCTTCAGGTCGAAAAAGCCGTGGGCCGCGAACAGGGTAAGCATGTGGTCCAGAAAGGGGATGCCGGTGGCGACCTCCGACCGGCCCCGGCCATCCAGCTCCAGTTCCATTTCCACCTCGGTTTCCCGGGTCTGGCGGCGGACCTTGCTTTTGGGCGCCATGTCACTGTTCTCCTTGGGGTTGGTTAAGCGCTGCGCTGGGAGCCTGGCCTCATAATAAAACTTTTCCCCGGCCACGGCAAATGCTAAAATTAATTCCGGATTTCCTCCCTGAACCGGGGGAGGCAGCCGCCTTGCCGCTCAATGGAGCTCGCGCTCCTGGATCTTGGAGGGAAATTCCTTTTAAATTAGTATTTTTTATCGCGGCGCTCCGATTCTTTTCCCCGGAACCGGTGGGAAGGCGCAGGTCAATTTGATTTTCCCTGGTTTTCTGCCAGCCAAATCACCTGCGGGCGGTAAGCCGCCAGGGCGGGAGAATGAGCCGAGGTGGCTCATCTCCGGATTTAATATCTGAATCAAGAAAAATGGGCTGGGCCCCATCCCCTGGCCTGAGGTTACCCATGATTAATCAGAGGCAGAAGCGGCGATTTCTCACCCTCATACGAATACCCGAAATACCCAAAATATCCAAAATACCAGAAATATAAAAACCGTCTGGACCTGGGTAGCCCTGGTCTTTTGGACCCTCCAGGTCTTCTTCCCCCGCGCCCTGCTGGGGGCGGAACCGGCGCCTCGGGCCATTCTCACGGAGGACCACTATGATTTCGGACAAATCTTTGAAGACCGGGAGTTAAGCCATACCTTTATAATCCGCAACACGGGGCAGGAGCCCCTGGAAATCCTGAAAGTGGACCCGGAATGCGCCTGCACCGTGCCCCGCTATAACCGCACCATCCCACCCGGCGGCCAGGGCGAGATCACCTTGACCATCAAGCCCTATTCGGTGATCCACCAGTTCCGTAAGGAGACCACGGTCACCACCAATGATCCGGAGACCCGGGAGTTCCATCTGATGCTCACGGGAGACGCCCTGCCCTTCATCGAAATCCAGCCGAGCCACATACTGCGGCTCAGAGGGTCGGCGGGGGAAGAGGTGCGGGGCCAGGTGTGGTTCACCTCCCACCTGCCCGGGCCGTTTAAGATCATCGGCTATCAAACCAACATCCCGAATAAAATCGAGATAAGCCTGAAGGCGGTGCAGCCTGACCGGGTCTATCTCCTGGAAGTGAAGAACCGCAGCGGCAATTCGGGGGCTTACGCCGGCCTCATCGAGCTGAGCACCACCTCGGCGCAGCGGCCCCGGCTCATTGTTCGGGTTTTTGGGGATATTTACCCGCTTGGGGCGGTGCACCAGTGAGGAGGAGTTCGTTCAGCAGATGGTCGGCGCAGGTCCTGGCCGCATGGGTTAACAGCAGTTCCTTTTCCTTGGGGGCCGGCGTTCCCGGGTTGACCGGGGAGTTCAGACTGATCCGATCCTGAAAGGCGAAGAGGACCTCTGAGCCCCGGCTGACCTGCCCCTCAACCGTGAGCGCCGCGGTGATCCTGCCGGTGATGAACCTGAGGGAGGCTCCCCGGACCTCCACCCGGGAGACCGTGCCCCGGAGCGCCGTGTCGCTGTGGGGGTCGACCTTGAGGCCATTGGCCTGCAAGGCGCGGGAGATCTCCTCCTGCAACAAGGTCTGAAAGGTCTCCGGGGCCACCCCCCGGGCGGCTTGCACCGGGAAGGGCGACAGGGCGTAAGAGGTTCGGGCCGCCGCCCAGCCGGGGGCCCGATAGGAGGCGGTCACATAACTGCCCGGTTGTAAGGTAATCCCAGCCACGGTGGGGGCCAGGGCGGGGGCGCAGCCCCCCACCAGCCAGGCCGGCGCCATAACCAGGGCGGCAATCAGACCCAAGCAGGTGCGTTTCTGAATCCACATGGCCAACTGATTACCACAATCGAGGTCTCTCTGCCAAAGGAATTAACCGCTTCCTTGCAGAAAGGAGGATTTAAGAAACTGTAGTTATGCGTTCCCAAGCAGGAGTTGGGGAACGAAAATGAGTTAAGCCAGCGCTCACCCCATTCAGCAAAAAGCTGAAAGTTGATGGCTGAAAACTGAGAGCTATTTGCTGCATTCTTTCCGACCAAGCCCGCCTTTTTGTGGTAAGATATTCGGGGTTGGCCAGCCCCTCGCCTAAAGATGTTATGTACCAGTTCAAGACTCCGGTAACTCACAGCCAGCGGACCGGGTTGATCACCCTTCGGCGCGTGGTAACGTTGATTGCCATCCTGCTGGCGTTGCTCCTTTTTGGGAGTCTGGGCTTTGTCTGGGTGGAAGGCTGGGATTTCTTCGACGCCCTGTACATGACGGTGACCACCCTCACCACCGTGGGCTATGGGGAGATCCACCCCCTGGACCGGACCGGGCGGCTGTATAACATGGTGCTGATCCTGGCCGGCATGGGGGTCATGCTCTACATCGTCACTGCCCTGGCCCGGGTGGTGGTGGAAGGGGAGATCCAGAGAGGTCTTGGGGAGACGCAGATTGGTGAAGAACATCCAAAAACTGAAAGATCACTATATCATCTGCGGCTTCGGCCGCATCGGCGAGATTATCGCCCGGCAACTCAAGGATCGGGGCGTCCCCCTGGTGATCGTGGAAAATAAGCCCGAGAACCTGCAGCCCGCCTGGAGGAGAGCGGTTATTACTTCGTCGCCGGCGACGCCACCCGGGAAGAAGTCCTGCTGGAGGCGGGCATCGAGCGGGCCAAGGGTCTGGTGGCGGTGGTCTCCTCGGACGCCGACAACGTCTACATCGTCCTGACGGCCCGCAGCCTCAACCCGGCCCTCTTCATCGTGGCCCGGGCCGAGGAGGACGGGTTCCGAACAGAAGCTGCTCCGGGCCGGGGCCGACAGGGTGGAATCGCCCTATGAAATGGGGGGGCGGAAGATGGCCCACACCATCCTGCGCCCCACGGTGACCACCTTCATGGAACTGGCCATGAAGGAAGGGGTGGAGTGGAGCATGGAGGAGATCGCGAGTGGGCGCCGGCTCGTCCCTGGTGGGGGTGGCCCTCAAGGACTCCGGCCTCCGCCAGAAGCTGGACCTCATCCTGGTGGCCATCAAGCGGGCTGACGGCGAGATGCTCTTCAATCCCACCCTGGAGACTCCCATCCTGGCCGGGGACACCTTGATTGCCTTGGGCATGCGCCAAAATCTGGAAGCCCTGGAAGAGCTGGCGAGATAGCGGTCAGCGTACAACAAAGGCGAGGCGCCGTTGGGCCACCGCGCGCCGGACCCGGAGGAAGTCATGACCAAAGCAATAATTGGCCGAGGGGTGAGCATCACCTTCCTGGGCCACTCGGCCTTTAAATTGTCCGCGCCCGGGGTCGCGGTGCTCATCGACCCCTGGCTCAGCAACCCCCTGCTCCAGACCCCGGTGGACCAAGTGGGGCCGGTGGATCTGATCCTGGTGACCCACGGCCATGGCGATCACGTGGGCGAAACCGTGGCCGCTGGCCCAGGAAACCGGGGCCCCGGTGGTGGCCATCCACGAGCTGTCCCAGATCCTGGCCGACCAGGGTGTCCCCCAGGTGATCGGCATGAACAAGGGGGGCACCCTGGACGTCGCGGGTCTCAAGATCACCATGACCCAGGCGGTGCATTCCTCCACCGTGGCAGGTGGACGGCAAGATCGTGGCCGCCGGGGACCCCGGCGGTTTTGTCATCGCGTTTGCCAACGGCTTTACGGCCTACCACGCCGGCGACACCGCGGTCTTCAAGGACATGGAGCTCATCCAGGAGCTTTACCATCCGGAGCTGGCCATGCTCCCCATCGGCAGCCACTACGTCATGAGCCCCCGGGAGGCGGCCCTGGCCTGCCGGATGCTCAAGCCCCGATGGGTCATTCCCATGCACTACGGCACCTTCCCGGTGCTCACCGGCACCCCCGAGGAATTGAGGGACCTCCTCAAAGGCGAGCCGGAGATCCGGGTGATCCCCTTGAAACCGGGGGAGACGGTGGAGTAGGGTCAGCTAGGGCAGTGACCAGCAGGCGAGTGATTGCTTCTGATTCTCCAAACTGCTCTTGCGAGCACAGGCACTTGCGGTCGCACAGCCTGGAAGCCTGTGCGAATAACTTTTCAGATCGGGGCTGAGGAAGAGTAGCGACCGCACCGAACTGCTGCCCTGTCCCAAACTACATCCAAGGAGTGATAATGCGCCGCAAGAAGGCGCTGGCAGGTGTATCCGGAGCAGCTGGAGTTGGTGGCCGCAGTCATGGCCCGCCACGGTTTGCCGCCCCTGGTGGCCCGGATCCTGCTGAACCGGGGCCTCGGACGCCGGGAGGACATCCTGGCCTTTCTGGACCCCACCCTGGAGCGCCTCTATCCCCCTTCGGGCTGCCGGACCTGGAGGCCGCCGCCGCCCGCCTGGGCCGGGCCGTGCGCCAGGGGGAGCCCCTGGCCGTCTACGGCGATTACGACGCCGACGGCATCACCGCCACCTGCCTGTTGCACCAGTTTTTCCAGGAGCTGGGCCTCCCCTGCTTACACCTACATCCCCGACCGCCTACCGAGGGTTACGGCCTCAAGGTGGCGGCCCTCAAAGAGCTGGCGGCCCAGGCCAGGCTCGCTGGTGACCGTGGACTGCGGCATCAGCGACCTGCAGGAGGTGGCCTGGGCCAGGGAGCCAGGGGCTCGAGGTCATCATCACCGACCACCACGAATTCCCCCCGGAGCTGCCCCCGGCCCTGGCGGTGGTCAACCCCAAGCGGGGCGGCCACGCTTACCCCTTCGGCGATCTGGCCGGGGTGGGGGTGGCCCTGCTCCTGGCCCTGGGGGTGCGGGCCGAGCTCCGGGCCGAGGGCTGGTTCAGGCAGCACCCGGAGCCCAATCTCAGGTCCTACCTGGACCTGGTGGCCCTGGGCACCGCGGCCGACGTGGTGCCGCTCCTGGGGGAAAACCGCATCCTGGTGCGCCAGGGGCTCAAGGTCCTGGAGGAGAGCCGCCGGCCCGGGATCATGGCCCTGAAGGAAGTGCCCAGATGGACGGCAAGCCCATCTCCTACCGGGACCTGGTCTTCCAGCTGGCGCCCCGCCTCAATGCCGCCGGGCGCATGGGCCAGGCCCGGTGCGCCCTGGAACTGCTCCTGTGCGACGACCTGGCCCAGGCCCGGATCCAGGCCAGAGTATCTCCACCAATCTGAACCGGCAGCGCCAGGCCCTGGAGGAAGAGGTGCTGAAACAGGCCCGGGCCCTGATCCGCCGGGACAATCTGCGACAGCGGGCGGTGATGGTCCTGGCCGGGGAGGGCTGGCACCCCGGGGTGCATCGGCATCGTGGCGGCCCGCCTGGCGGAGGAGTATCACCGGCCCGTGGCCCTGGTGAGCCTGAAAAACGGCCGGGGCCGGGGTTCGGCCCGCTCCATCGAGGGGTTTCACCTCTTTCAGGGGCTGCAGGCCTGCCGGCAGGTCCTCACCGGTACGGGGGCCATGCGGCCGCGGCGGGCTTTGAGGTGGCGGCGGAACAGCTGGCGGCCCTGCAAGAGGACCTGGAGCAAGCCTTCCACGGACCAAGTGGGCGCCGACGCCTGCCGCGGCCCACCCTGAAGGTGGACGCCCAGGTGGAGCTGCCGGACCTGGACCGGGACTTCTATCGGCCACCTGGAACCCTGCGCCCCTTCGGCCCGGGCAACCCCGCGCCGGTGTTCGTCTGCCGGGAGGTGGAATGCCTGGGCTCCCGGGTGGTGGGCAAGCGGCACCTGAAGGTGCAGTTGGCCCACGGCGGCAAGTGCGTCATGGAGGCCATCGCCTTCGACCAGGCGGCCCACCACCCCCTGACGGGCACCCTGGAGGTGGCCTTCAGCACCCGCTTCTCCAACTACCAGGGCCGCACGATCCCGGAACTCCTGCTGCTGGACTGGGGAGGGCCATAGGGAGGGGTTTCGGTTTTCGGTAAAAGAAAATATGCGCAATCCTATAAAGGCCCACCTATGAGTCTCCCCTTTCTAATGTTAGTCGCTCAACAACAATTTGAAAAAAATTGGTCGTGATATCATCTGGGAGTTCGATCATATCCTTTTCTGAGCCAGTGTGGAGGATCAATCTTCATGTTCTTTGAAAGTTCAAGGATCATCTCCCGAACTGTCTTTAAAGAATTCTTTGCCACTGTTAATGACAAACCAAGTTTTTCAAAAAATTTAGGTTCTCCATACTCAAAACCTTCCCATTCATCTTTCCTACCTTTATAATGGATAAGTTCGTTCCTGTATTTGATTAATCTTAAGAAGCTTTGAAATGGCTCAGAGCCTTGATCGAAACTCATCTTTCCCAATATTTTAGGTAAGAATAACCACTTCCCCTCCAAAGATATCTTCTCGAAAATCTCTTTAAACTTACCCGTTAATCTCCCCTTCGCTATCCCATTAATATGAGCTTCTAAAGCAGTAGCGCAAAATATATGCGTTATAGCAACATTCTGCAAGTAAGGGCCATATGCCGCTCCAATACCATATTCCGCATCTTCCATTTGAATATATATGGGCTCAAGCTCATTATATGCCTCCATTATATCATCAGCATAACGCTCTTTAATATCTGCCTCCTTAGCGCGCAAGTCGGCAAAAATCTTTATAGCTTTTCCTATTCCCTTTAAAGATCTCTTAGCTGCCACATAACTTTGTTTAGCCACATGGAAATACATTGCGTCAATTAATAATGTTGTAAACGACGATGGAGGAGATATTTCGTTAATAGTTAATGTTGTCATTTTGATACTCCTATCCCAAATTCCTACCTTCAGCAAGCGATAGTATAGGCTCCGCCTGTTGCCTTATCCTCAATCTTGACGATACACTTCACGCCGATGGCCGCAGTTATTTCCTATTCAAAATGCCACACGCTATGCAAAATGTCAACCCAATGTGAAGAAAGTTTAATTTTATTAAATAACCTCATTATCCCTTCCCAACCTACTCATATTTTCTCACATCTTGACAAGTTAATTAATTTGTGGGAGTATGGGCTTTAGGAAAAAAGGAATTTTATAGGTTGAATAACCTAAATAAATTTAATCAAACCGAGGTAAAGGTATGAGCATAGTTCATGTTAGACATGTTAAGAATACATTAAATAGATTATTTGATGGCAATATTGATTTAAGGGATGCGGAAAATATGGGAGTTGAACAAAAAGAATCTCTTTTTTTGAGTAGAGCTTTAGCAGCTTACTCCTTATATTTTCTTGCAGAGATTGATGAAATAGAGGCAGCAAAATGTGTCGTTGATGGTTATAATGATAATGGATTAGATGCTATTTACATCGATAAGAATTCCACTACATTATGGCTGATAAATTCTAAATGGGTTCATTCTGGAAAAGGTTGTCCAGAATTAGGCGAAATAATGAAGTTCTCAAAAGGGATCCGTGATTTGATTAGTTATAAATATGATCGGTTTAATGAAAAGATTAATAAACTAATTCCGGAGATTCAAAATGCTATTGATGACATAAATATTCACATAAAAATTATTTTACCATACACGGGCGGAGATCTTTCAACCCCTCAATCGCGAGAGATCAATGATTTGTTGGAAGAGCTAAATGGACCCTCAACAGGTGTTGCGAGCTTCACTATTTTAAATCTTCGTGAACTCCATAGAGCAGTTTCTGGAATGGCAAAAGAAGATGAAATTAATTTCGAGATTGTACTCAATCAATGGGGGCAAATTGATGAACCCTACCGTTCTTTTTATGGCGTTGTCAATTGTGTCGATATCGCAAATTTATGGTGTACATACGGACAACGTTTATTTATTAAAAATATTAGAAAATTTTTGGGAGATACAACTGTAAATGAGAGTATTAAAGAAACAATAATAGATCATCCTGGTAATTTCTATTATTTTAATAATGGCATAAATATATTATGTAAGAGTGTTACTAAAAAGATTGCAGGAGGAGCCGATAGAACTTACGGAATATTTAATTGCGAAGGAGCTCATGTTGTTAATGGAGCACAAACTGTTGGCTCCATTGGTAATGTTTATTTAATTAATGAAGAAGCTGTAAAAAACAGTAAAATATTTATTAGAATAATTTCACTTGAAAAATGTCCTGAAGGTTATGATGCGGAGATTACAAGGGCCAATAACACTCAGAATAAAATCGAGAAAAGAGATTTCGTGTCTTTGGACCCTATACAGGAAAAACTAAAATTAGAATTTTATCTTGAAGGTAGAACATACTCTTATAAATCAGGTGATGAAGCAATCAGTAAAGATGACGGGTGTGATACTCAAGGATGCAACTATAGCATTAGCTTGTTATTCGGATAATCTTCAATATGCGATTTGGTCAAAGAAAAGAGATTGGAAAACTCTGGGAAGATATTAATAAGCCCCCTTATATATTACTTTTTAACAAAAATATTGTTTCTTTAGCAAAGCGGAGCTTTGCAAAAAAAGGGGGGTTACCAAGCAGGAGCTTGGGAACCAGAAAAAGGGAAACTGAAATGGCATGGTATTGTTTCGTGCTCGAATTCGTCAGCGGACTGTTTCTCGCCAACGGTGTCCCTCATTTCGTTCAGGGCGTTTGCGGCCACCGGTTTCAGTCACCCTTTGCCTCGCCGCCCGGGGTTGGCGAATCCTCGCCACTCAGCAACGCCCTTTGGGGATTTATGAAATTTTGTGGTAGCCTTCGTCCTTCTCTGGTTCTTCGGACCGCAAGGTTCTGCCGCAGGAATTGGCTGGATCCTGGTGGGCTTAGGCGTCTTGGTCGCCGCAGTCTGGCTATCCATCTATTTCGGCACGTTGCGCTCCAAGACCCGTTAGCCTGCGATTAGTTCATAGGGCGGCCTGTGGCCGCCGAACGTCAGGCCTGCAAAACCTTCTCCAGTTCCTCTATGGCCTGGGCCTGCTCCTTCATGGCTAGATAGGTTTACTCGGTGGCCCGGCGCTGTTCTTCCATGCGATTCAGGAGAAATCCGAAGGAATTGCTGCGGATGACCCGCCCGAATTCATTGCGGTAGTTTTCCAGAATGCTTACCCCGTCCACCACCACGTCATAAAGCAGCCAGCCCCCGGAGGCGGAGTGCATCAGATAGGTCACCGGGATGGTATCATTGGTCCGGACTATGGAAGTATCCACCCTGGCCTTGCCGCCGCCTTCCTGGCGTTCCTGCCCGTATTGGATGTTCTCCCGTTTGAGGAAGTTGAGGACCAGGCGGGAGTAAGAATCCTGGAAGAGGTAATCGAAGGTATGGGTGAATTGCTGCCGTTGCCCGGCGCTGAGCTGTCCATAGGTGGCCCCCAGAGTATCCTTGGCCATCATGGGAAAATCGAAACTTTGGGCAATGATCTGATGGATGGCCCGACTGCGGGCCTTGGCGTCCAGGGAAGCATCATTCTGGACCGCCATAGTCCTGTCCAGGATCCCCCGCACAAAGGCGGTAGGGCTCTCAGCCGCAGCCGGGAGGGCCGATATCCAGATTGCCAGCAGAGTCAAGCTAATGATCGAGAGTTGCTTTTTCATCGGATTTTTTCCTCCAGCTATGGTGCAGCCATTGTCCTAAACTCAGATAAGGGGCAGCGGCTGGCAGCCCTGGTTCATATTCTTTTTCCCACAGACGGAGAAAGGCCGGCAAAATGCTGAGAGAAGCCACTAAAACGCTGAGGCTGCCCACCGTCGCCAAGAGCCCCAGGCTGAAGATGCCGTAGTGTCCGGAGACCATCAAGCTCCCGAACCCCACGGTGGTGGTCAAGGCCGCCAGGGCCACCCCTTTGGCGGTGCTGGCTGGCAGAGTAATGACCCGGGCCGCTTCCTCCATCTGCCAGCGGGTCAGGATGATTATCCCAAATTCGACCCCCTCTCCCAAAATTAAGGGCAGGAAAAGCACATTGGCCTGATTGAAGGGGAGGTGCAGAGCCCACATCAGCATCAAGGTTAAGCCGGTCCCCACCACCAGGGGAATAAAGGCCAGCAGCGCCAATTTCAGGCTGCGGAACAAGATCACCAGCATGGCGGCAATGGCCAGCAAGGCAATTCCGGTGGCGAAGAGGATGGAATTGCGAAAGCCCTTGGTAAAGACATAGAGGAGCACCGGATCCCCCACCACATTGGGGTCGACGCTCCAGAGACTATTCACGAACAGTTTCAGGGGCTTAAAATTCCAGATATCCTGGGAAGGAAACACCCGGAGCAGATAAGCTCCTTCGGGGCTGATGAACCGCTCCCGCACGGACCGGGGCAAATTCGCCTGGGTGGGCGGGGCGGAGTTTAGGGCTGATTTCGCATAACCCCGCAGCCGGTCCCATTTGTCTTTTAGATCCGCGCCAAAATCGTGATTGCAGCCGGCCAGGCGCGCCGCGGCCTGGGGATTCAGGTCTGGATTAAGCAGGGGGATGATCTGATTGATCAGCTGATGGGTCTCTTCTACCTGCTGTTTGGTGGCCGCCTCTTCCGGCCCCAAATTTTTGGCGGCTTCATCCACCTTAAAATTAATCCGCCCTAAAATGGCGGTCAATTCCTTGGGGTTGGCAGGACTGGCGGTGGCGCCGGCAAAATTTACCGAGTTCAAGACCGGCTCCATCTCGGTCAAAATCCGGCGCTTCTCCCCTATCTGGGCGGGTAGAAAAGAGAGCACCGATTCCACATGCGAAACCGTGGGCAGCTTTTTAAACGCCTCACTCCTGGCCTCCAGCTCTTCCAGCGTCGAGGTGGCCAGGGCGCCGTAAGAAGTGGAATATTTGGAACCTGCCATGAGCTTGTTTTCCCACACCACTGAATCGGTTTTGGGATTTTGCAGATGCAGGGGATTTAAATCAAAGGGAACCCGTTGCAGACAGACCCCGCCCAGAGCTGTGATCAAGACCGCCAGCGCCATGATCAAATGGCGATGGGTCCAATGCAGGTGCAAAAAAGGGGTGGGGGACCCCGGACAATCCTCGGGGATCGGAGCCGGCCGCGCATCCTTCACAGACCATGACCAGGGCCGGCACCAGCAACAGGGTGGCGACCAGCATCGCCACAATGCCCATGGAGAGGATCAGCCCCAATTCGGCCAGGCCCTTGAAGCTCACAAAGGCCAGGGGCAAAAAGGACAGTATCGCGGCCCGGCCCGCATAAATGATGCCCGGGGCCGACCTGCGAAAAGTGCACTCCAGGGCTTCGGTGTTGCACCTCTGGCCCGCCAGCTCTTCTTCCAAGCGGCAGAACCAGTGGATGCCGTAATCGATGGTGAGCCCCAGCATCAAGGGGGCAAAGACCAGCGAAAGGATATTCAGATGCCCCACCACCAGGGTAACCAACCCAAAAGTCCAGCACAGCCCGATAATCAGCGCCATCCCTTCCACCAAGGTCCGCTTCAGGCTCCGCAGAAAGACGATGAGCAGGATCATCTGGCTTAACAGGGATAACCAGGTGGCCAGGGTCACATCTTTCATGGCGCTGCTCAATTCATCCGATTGCAAGGCGTCCGGGCCGGTCACCCCCGCCTGGATCCCGGGGAATCGGCCTTTAACCTGAGCCACCGCGTCCCGCAGGAGTTCTACATCCTCATGGATGGTGTGGAAGCCGTCGGGCTGCGGGGTAACCAGGAACATCAGAAATTTGTTATTATCCGTAAAAAAGTAGCCCTCCTGGCTAAGGTCGCCCAACTCCTGGGGATAAAGGGCATCCAGGGGAGAGACATAAGGGTGGTTCCCTTCCAGGCCAAGACGCAATGCTTTGAGGCTGGCGTTCAAGAGGTGCAGGTCGGGCTGCTCCGGCCCTTGGTCTGCGGTCAGAAATCCGGTGAACAGATTGCCGATCATGGCCCGGGTCATCTGTTCGTTAACCAGCTTATAGAAAGTCATCAGGCCCGGGTCGGCAGCCAGTCCGGACAACAGATTTTTCTGGCCCACCAGGTTATCTTTGAGCTTGAGCAGGTCATGGGTATCCAAGTAGAGCAGGGCCCAGCGCGTGAAAGTCTCCGGGTCCAGGCGATAAAAGAGCTCGGGGAAGCGGTCGGGATAGCGGCGCAACTGGGCGGCCAGGGCATCGGCGAATTTAATGGTCACCTCGGGGTGGCCGTTTTCCACCACCACCACCAGGCCGTCCCGGCCTCCGAAAGCCTGATCCATTTGGTGGGTGAGCTGCAGGAGGCGCTTATCGCCGCCCACCAGGTCATTCCGGCTGGTGCGGATGGTCAGGCCGTGAAAGGTATAAAAGACCGCCAGCCCGGCCAGCAACACGGAGAATAAAATGATGGGCCAGGCGAAGAGTTCTATCCCCTCGAGATAAAACTTGATACGCCGATTTAAGCTATTCTTAGGAAGCAAGCTCGTCCCTTAAGCGCAAATTAGGTTTATTGGGGTAGCAGGCAAATCGGCCGAAGGAGGCGTGCAGGCCTCCCCAGTCCGGCCTGAGCCTTCTCTTGCGGATAGGTTTCTCCCCCAACTTAATATTTTAACATAATTATCAAAGCACCGGGTTGTAAGGTGGAAATTAGGCAAAATCAATTAAAAAGGGCCTGCCAGTCAATGCTCCTCCCGGATTGGAAATATTTCTTGTCAAGGGAACTCGAAACTGGGCGACCCAATCACAGGCTGGAAGCCTGTGCCACTGTCGCCCCTACAACTCAAAACTCATTGCGGAGTCTCCAGCTTTTTCAGCAGGCGCCGGGCTTCCCGGTGATCTTCCTCCAGGCCCCGGGGGCTGATGGCGTAGCGCCGGGCCTGCAAAACCTTCTCCAGCTCCCCCCGGGCCGGGGCCTTCCTCCCCATGGCCAGCAAGGTTTCCGCCAGATAGAGGTGGTTCGTGCTGTTGTCCGGCGCCAGGCGGACCGCGGCCGTAAGCTGCTCCAAGGATTTTTCCCGGTCTCCCACCGACATGGGCCAGCCGGGCGCCTCAAAATAGATGCGCCCCAACACCCGGTGGGCCCCGGCCTGGTCATAGGTTTCATCCAGGGCCAGGGACCTCTTTAGCCCGTCCATGATCTGCGGCAGCAGTTTAAAGCCGCGGAGGCGGTTAACGTCGGCCAGACCGCTCAGATTCAAGGCCTGCCAGTAATGGCCGGCGACCCCGTCAGGCTGTTGGGCCAGGAGTTTTTCGGCGTAGGTCAGACCTTTCTCATAGTACCCGGCTCGGGAGGCGTCGGGGGCCAGATCCCCCGCAATGAAGCAGGTGCGCGCCAGCCGGACCCACAACGGCGGGGATCCCGGGAGCAGCTCTTCATAGAGGGCCAGGGCCTGCTGCGCTTGCGGGTAATCCAAGGCAGGGCTCTCCATCAGGGCGTCGGCCCGGGCCATTTTATTCGGTTCCGCCGCCTGGCCGCTGGAGGCGGCCAGAAGCAGCATCATCATCGCCGCCAAGCTGGTGAGTGAGTTTTTCATCTAGGTTATCTCCGGAAATCTTTGCCGTGGTCAGCGGGGTCCGGCAAGGTTTTGGCAGACAAATCACGCGGGGAGCCCTCTGGATACCCGGGTTCCGGGTCTCCCGTGCCCAGGAGCGCAGGTTTTTGCTAAGGCCTGCGGCTACCAAAACATGTGGATATTTTTAAAGGTATTTCTGAAAAATGACGCTAGCTGATTAGTTCCTCAAACTTGCAAGTTTTCTCCCACTCCCCGCGCTGGTAGGTGGGGCGGGCCTGCGTGCCCGCCAACCAGGGCAGGCAGGGACGCCTGCCCCACCGAACCCCCGCCCCAAGGGGAGGGGAGAAGGGATTCGGTTGCCTCAGGTAATATATGGATATCGGCGAAATTACCCGGTGGCATAAGTATAATATGTGAATATCGGTGAGATTACAATGAGATATAGTTTAACTGCGGGATAGTGGCAGTTTCTGCGGGCATTTTGTTGCAGAACTCTGCTGCAATCTTCAGGCAGTGATTGCCAGGGAGCGGTCAATCGGTGGCGGCGACTGGCCGCCATCCTGAGGGATAAGTCCTTGCCCGCTCGCCGGTTCTGTGATAGAGGGAAGTATTACCTGGGAGGCCTGAAGGAGGAGCCATGGCTGGGATCAATAAGGTTATCTTGGTGGGCAATCTGGGGGCGGATCCGGAGATGCGCTTCACTGCAGACGGTACCGCGGTGTGTAAGTTCTCGCTGGCTACCAGCCGCAGATTCACCGGCAAGGATGGGCAGAAGCAGGAAAAGACCGAGTGGCACCGCATTGTGGCCTGGCGCAAACTGGCAGAGATCTGCGGCCAGTATCTGTCCAAGGGCAAACAGGTAGTGATCGAGGGCCGCATCGAGTACGGATCGTATGAAAAAGACGGGGTGAAGCATTACACCACCGATATCGTCGCGGAAAACATGCAGATGCTGGGGAGCGCGGCCGGAAACCGCCTGCAAGAACCGGAGCCGCCCTTTGAGGCGCCTCCCGGGGGCGTCCCGGAAGATGATATTCCCTTTTAAGTTCTTGGTAGCGCCGGGATCGCCGCCCTTTGCCGGGAAGGGAGCCGCGCCTGGCAGCGCCCCCGGATGTCTGGGCGAAGCCGGGCTGCAGCGTCTCTGGACCAGACCTTGGCGCTTAGGGCGACCCGATCACAGGCTGGAAGCCTGTGCCATTGTCGCCCCTACCGCACACTGAGCCTTGGTAAATCAACGGACCCTTAGGGAACGACTGCGGCAGTTGCTCCGGGAAGCGGATTACCCGGGGCTGCTGGCCCTGGCGGCCGCAGACCGGCGGGTGGGAGAGAACCTGCTGCAATTTCTCTATGACCCCCGGGACTTGCTGCACTGGCGAGCCCTGGAGGCCCTGGGGCGGCTGGCCGGGGCCCATCCCCGCCAGGTGCAGAAGCTCATCAGCCGCCTCCTGTGGCTGCTTAACGAGGATTCCGGCAGTTTTGGCTGGGGGGCGGCCGCGGCCCTGGGGGAAATCGGCAGGCACCAGATATCCCTGGTGCACGAGATTATCCCCATGTTTATGGGTTTGCTTAGCGAAGAGTTTTCCCGGGCCCCCATGCTCTGGGGCATCGGCCGGCTGGCGGAGCGGCACCCGGCACTGCTGGGCGAAGTTTTGCCAGTTATTCTGCCATTTCTCACCAGTCCCGACTCGCAAGTTCAGGGCCCTGGCGGCCTGGGCCCTGGGAAAGGCTGGCTATTGCCGGGCCGCTCCCGAGTTGCAGGCCCTCACCGATGATGCAACCCCGGCGACCATCTATGACCGCGCCGAGCTGCGCCAGGTCACGGTGGCGCAGTTGGCCCGGGAAGCCCTGGTTTCCCTGGAAGGGCGGGGCGCCGGTAAATTAGGCTAATTATCTCCGGACGGTTTTCACCGGTTAACCTCGAATGGAAAGGATGATCCCATGTTCTTGTTGATTCTGGGCTTTGCCATCGGCGTCTACGTGGGCTACGCGTACCCGCAGCAAGTGGACCAGGCGAAGGAGTTCGCCAAAAAGACGGTCAACGATCTAAAGGAAAAGTTCGGCAAGAAGGACGGCGGGCAGGGTTAGAGGTGTTTTAAGTGGGCGGGGATCAGATTTTGAGGGCGATGACCGTGCCTTGGCGGCCGGTGATCCGCTCCCGGCGGTAAGAGAAGAATTGCGCGGCGCCGCACCTGGTGCAGAGGCCGGCAATAGCCAGGTGCGCCTCCTGAAGCCCGGCCGCCAGCAATTGATCCCGGCTGAGGCGCCAGAGGTCGAAGTAGTGGGGCCGGGTTTGGTAGGGCCAGAATTCCGGGGGAAATTCCTGGCGGAACTGGCGGAATTCGGCGCAGCAGGGCCCCAGGCTGGGGCTGATGGCGGCATACAGGTCCGCGGGCTGGCAGCCGAACTGCTCCTTGAGCCGGGCCACCGCGGTTCCCAGGACATTCTGCACCTGGCCGCGCCAGCCGCAGTGGATGTTGGCCACTACCCGGCGGTCCGGGTCGTAAATGACCACCGCCTGGCAGTCCGCCTGTTTGATCAGCAGCCCCACCCCGGGGTGGCGGGTGAACAGGATATCGGCGGCCGCCAACTCGCGGTCGGGCCCCGGCGGGAGATCTCCGGCAACTACCACCTCCCGGCGTCCGTGTTTCTGACTGGCGCTGGCCAGGACCCTTAGCCCCAGCGCCTCCCGCACCCGGCGGCGATTCTCGGCTACCGCCTCCCGGCGATCCCCCACGTGGAAACTGAGGTTCAGACTGTCATAGGCCCCGAGGCTCACCCCGCCCCGCCGGGTGAAAAAGCCATGGGTCAATTCCGGAAAGGCGGCCAGCAGAGGGCTTTGGTAGCAGCTCAGGCCGCCGGGCTCCAGCAAAAATTCGCTCATTGACGAGGTCATGATAATCTCTGGCATTCCTTAAAAGCTGCGTCCGGCAATGGGATAGAGTTTAACCGGATAATCTTTAAATTCAAGGACGAGGGACATGGGTGGGCAGAATTTTTTGATAGTGCAGCATCTGGACTGGGAGGCCCCCGGGCAGCACCTGTTGGCGGCCTTGCAGTCGGGCGGGATGACTTACCGGATACTGGAGGCCTGGCATGAGCCGGTGCCGGCAGTAGCCGGCTTTGACGGGCTCATCGTCCTGGGGGGCTCCCCCAATGTGGATGAAGAAGAGCAGTTTCCCTACCTGGCGCCCCTGAAGGAAGCCATCCGGCAGGCGCTGGCCCTGGGTAAGGCCTACCTGGGATTTTGCCTGGGGCACCAGCTCCTGGGTCACGTCCTGGGCTGTCGGGTGGGCCCCTTGCCCAAAAAGTCGGTGGGCTTTATTGGCGGCGAACTGACCCAGGCGGGGCTGGCCCATCCGGCCTTTCAAGGGTTGCCGGCCCGTCCCCAACTCTTTAAATGGCACGGCCAGGGGGTATTGCCGCCCTTGCCCGGGGGGATTGAGATCCTGGCCCGCTCCGCGGCGGCGCCGGTGGAAGCCCTGGGCCTGGCGGCCTCGCCCCGAGTGGTGGGACTGCAGTTTGACAACCACGTCGGTCCTGCCGATATAGAAAGGTGGCTGCAATTTGACGCGGCCTGGGCCCTGAGCCGACTCCGGGGCCGAGGCCGCGGCGGTCATGGCCGCGGCCCGATCCCAGGAAGCCGAGATGGGGCGGAATTTTCGCCGCTTTATGAGCAATTTTCTGCGCCTGGCGGTGGGCTAGTGAAGGCAGTTTTCCGTTTTCCGCATCTGTTTGGTGGGCCGTGCCCACCCTACGGGCCTTTGACTTTGATTTTGCCTTTCATCGAAAACCGAACAATGGAAAATGAAAACAGTATTATAGCTGCCGGCGGCCCTTTGGATTGACGGAACCTGCCGTGAGGTTTATCATAGTGGGCACAATTCCATCATGTACAAGGATATAACATGAAATGGCTCTATCTCCTCCTGGTCCTGGGAATGTTTGCGCCCGGCTGCAGCGAGCCGATACTCTATCAGAAATTCAGTAAGCCAATGTGGACCAATTTCATCCATCTCCAAGACGCTGAAGCCTGGCATGACCAAGTCGGAAGTGAAGGGAATCATGGGCGAGCCCGGGGTCCGGGAAGAGGGGGATTACCGCGGCGGCCACTATACCTTCTATTTTTACCTGACTCACGACATGGATTTCGAGGATTCCAATACGGTGCGTGGCGGCTATACTCCCCTGGTTTTTAAGGGAGACCGCCTGGTGGGCATCGGCAAGCAGGACTACCGCCGGGCCGTGGACCGCTCCGACGAGGGCAGATTCCCCGGGCTCCCCTGGGAGGGGGTTAAATAATCTCCGGAGAGGGAGAGGGAAAGAGCCAGGGCGGTCCGTTGACCGCCCTGGCTTTTTAGGGAGCGCCTGACCTCAGGCCCGGGTGCCCGCCAAATGGCCGCAGGCGGCGCCGATCTCCTGGCCCCGGCTCTCCCTGATCAGCACCGTATAATTAGGGCTTCCGCAGGATCTCCTGGAACTCCAGGAGCGCGTTCCCTGGAAGGCGGGGCGAAGGGCAGGCTGGGGTGCGGATTGAAGGGGATCAGGTTGATTTTGGCGCGGAAGCCCCGGAGCAGCCGGGCCAGTTGCCGGGCCTGGTCCGGGGCGTCATTGAGGCCGTGCAGCAGCACGTAGGCAAAGGTGATGCGCCGGTGCCGGGGCAGGGGGAAGCTCCGGCAGGCGGCCAGGAGTTCGGCCAGGGGATAGCGCCGGTTGACGGGCATGAGCCGGTCTGCGGGTGTCGTCATCCGGGGCGTTGAGGGAGACGGTGAGGTTGGCCCGGGCCTCCCGACCCAGGCGGGGGATGAAGGGGGCCAGCCCCGCGGTGGACACGGTGAGCCGCCGGGAGGAGAAGTTGAGCCCCCAGGGCGCGGTGATCATGGTGAGGGCCTGCACCAGGGCGGGAAAATTGGCCAGGGGCTCCCCCATGCCCATGAAGACCAGGTTGGTGAGGGAGGCAAGGGGCCGTCCGGGTCTGGTTTTTCGAAGGAGGCGGCGCACCGCCAGGACCTGGTTGACGATTTCGCCGGCCGTCAGGTTGCGCACCAGGCCCCGCCGGGCCGTCAGGCAAAAGCGGCACCCCTGGGCGCAGCCCACCTGGGTGGACAGGCACAGGGTGTAGTGGCCCTCTTCCGGGATGAGCACCGATTCGATCAGGTTGCCGTCTTCCAGGGCGAACAGGAATTTCCGGCAGCCGTCGGCGGCCTCCTGCACCTGCTCCACCCGGAGCTGGCCGATGACCGGCCCGTCGGGCCAGCTCCTCCCGGAAGGGCCGGGCGACGTCGGTCATCTCCTGGAAGTCGAAGACTCCCTTGTAGAGCCACTTGAGCAGCTGGCGGGCCCGGAAGGCCGGCTGGCCCCAGGCGGCCATGAGCTGCTCCAGGTCGGGAAGGGTGAATTCTTTCAGATCGATGGGGTGGGTCATGTTAAAGGCAGTAGTCAGTAGTCAGTAGTCAGTAGTCAGTGATCAGTAGTCAGTGCTTAATGTTGACACTATGGCAATAATCGCAATTATCTACGGATAATTATCCGGTAAATTCAAATGGCATTGGGCTCCTAATGAGCATCCATTACGCACGCGAATTATCTTGGAACACTGGCATTTTGACTGCTGACGCTCTGGCTACTGCTACTGACTGCTGACAACTGGCTACTGGCCACTGCCTCTATTGGCCCCGGGCCCGCTCCAGGGCTTCCTGCCTGGATTTGCAGGCGATGCACATGGTGGTCACCGGACGGGCTTTGAGGCGTTTTTCGCTGATTTCGCCGCCGCAGAGGTCACAGTAGCCATAGGTGCCGGCATCGATCCGGTCCAGGGCTTCCCGGATCTTGCTGATGAATTTCCGTTCCCGGTCCCGGATTCTCAGGGTGAAGTTGCGATCGGTCTCCAGGGAGGCCCGGTCCGTGGGGTCAGGGAAAGGGGCCACCGCGCCGGTCATGTCGGTCCGGGTCTTGTCGGCTTCCCCCAGGATTTCTTCGAGTCGTTCCTGTAAGAGGGTGCGGAAAAATTCCAGACGTTCGGTCATCCATCTTCAACTCCGGCCATATCCAAAATATATTTCGCGGGAGGCCTGCGGCCGGCGGTATTCGCCGCTGGCTCCCCCGCTCTTTTCCAGCAATAGCAACTCGCTGATCACCAAGCCCCGGTCCACTGCCTTGCACATGTCGTAGATGGTAAGGGCGGCCACCGCCGCGGCCGTCAGGGCCTCCATTTCCACCCCGGTGCGGGCCTGGGTCTCGACCCGGGCCTGGATGCCCACCGCCCACTCCTCGGGTTCCGGGATAAAATCCAGGTCAATCCCGGTCAGGGGCAGGGGATGGCACAGGGGGATGAGTTGGGCGGTATTCTTGGCGGCCATGATGCCGGCGAGCCTGGCGGCGGCCCAGACGTCCCCTTTGGGAAGGCGGCCGGCCAGGAGCAGGGGGAAGACCTTGGGACCCACCATGATCCGGCAGGCGGCCGTGGCCCGGCGCAGGGTCTCGGCTTTGTCGCCCACGTCCACCATGCGCATCTGCCCGTTCTCATCCAGGTGGGTGAACTACTCATGGCCTGCCCCGGTGCGCTGCCTGCGTTTCCCAGGCGAGACAGCTCTGCGAACCACTGTTCTGTCCGATCTGAAGTATCGGCGGCGTTGACCACGATCTCCTTCACCTGATCGCCCGGCGGCCGGCGTGGGGCCGCCGGGGGCTCCGGCTCCGGGGAAGCGGAAAACCCAGCCGCTCTGAGTGCCCTGGGGGAGTTCCAGCGCCCGGTAGCCGTCCAAGGTGGGAACCCGGATGACCCCGCCCCGGGCCGCCTTGGCGCAAGAGACCCGCACCTGGCAATGGATATCGTTGCCCATCCGGGTGAAGAAGTCATCCGGGGCCACATGAATGACTACTTCCAGGTTCCCCGGGGGGCCGTTCTGAAAACCTTGCGCCACCCTCACCGTCCAGGCGCATACGAGCGCCGTCCGGGATGCCCGGGGGAATGCGCAGCCGATATTCCCGTTTGCCCGGAGTGGCGCCCTGGCCGTGGCAATGGTCGCAGGCCTGGGCGATAACCTTGCCGCTGCCGCCACAGCGGGGGCACCGCGGTCCGAAGCGCAGCAGTCCGGGTCCGCAATGGCTGCGACCGCGGCCCCGGCAGGCGGGACAGGAGGCGTAGCCGCCTCCCGGCGCCAGACCGGTGCCCTGGCAGCGGCGGCAGTTAAAGGCGCGATCCACCTGGATTACCGCCTGGGTGCCGCGCAAGGCGGCCGCGAAGGAGATCTGCAAATCGTAGCGAAAGTCGGCCCCGGCGGATTGCCGCAAACGGGCCGGAAGCGCCGGAGATTCCAAAAAATTCTTGAAACCACTCAGTATCTTCAGTGAACCTGGGACTCCTAAGATTTTGGCAGGCGGTTCGAGAGCGGCGGCGGGCTTGCTGGATAGTCTGGTAAGCCTCCGCCAACTGCCGGAAGCGGATGCCGGCCTCGGGATCGTCCGGGTGGTGGTCCGGGTGGTGCTGGCGGGCCAAGGACCGGTAGCGCTGGCGGACCTCTGCCAGGGTGGCGTTGGGGGGTACTCCCAGAATGCGGTAACAATCCCGGATAATCATGGTCAATCTTGCTCTGGCGTCTTTTCCGTCTCTGTGCCGGATATCAGTGCTGCCACCATGGCAGCCTTATCCGCATCACCGGACAGCTCATAGGCTCGCCGGGCAAAGCGAAATTTTCCCAGTTCCTGGGCCCGCGTGGCTAATCGCCGCCAGGTGAGCGGGTCCTGGGGGACCCCCAGCCGGGCCAGCAAGTAGGCGTCGCCCGTCTCCAGGGCAGTGATTTTTAATCTTCTCCAGTCCTTGGGAATCGTGGCCCTTTTGGAAAAATTCCAGGGCGTCCTCCCACCAGTCCAGGGCCAGAAATTTTTCGCCATACTCCCGGCAATGTTCCGCTTTCAGCTCCTGGTCATTGAGGAGCTGCCGTTTCTTTAGTGCTGCCGGGCACTCCCTGGGGCAGCAACCGGCCTGGCTGGGGCGACTTGGACACTGGTGCTCTCCGTTTATGCCTTAATTTATAAAATATCTCCCCAGGCTTGTAAACCGCAATTTTCCAGGGGTGTGGCCCCGGCGCCGGGAACCCTGGAAATGGTTTGACTTTCGGCGGCGCATTGGGTAAGGTTAAATCTGCATTTTTGGCGCTACCCGGCGGTTTTTCGCGCCGTTTAGGTCTTTCGCTGAGGTGGCGCCTATCTCCAGAGGCAACCGGAATGGGTTCCAGATGACAGGCGGGGTCCAGCAACGGTGAATCTGAGGAAAGACCTGCATCTCCCTGAGAACCATGATTAAACGGATACTGGGGCGGTTTCGCCGGGAACCGGGCTTGCACAAGGCCACGGTCAGAATCGATTTTTACCCCCAGGACCAGGTAACTCCGCACATCTTCTGGCACCGCAGCCAGGACCCGGAGTCCGACACCATCCCGCTGGTGGTTTTCGCTTACGCCCGCATTTTGTTCGAATTATCCGAGATGAACGAGGTCCGGGTGGCCCGGGAATTGATGGTCTTTCTGGACCGGGTGTGCCAGCGGGTGCTGAGCGACGAAGGCCCTCCCCGACGCCCCCGCCTGCCCTTGGGGCAACTGCACCTGGTCAACGATCAGGCCCTGCCGGCCCTGCGCACCTATGCCCTGGAGTTCTATGAACTTCCCGGGGACGGTTACCGGGTGGATTATCAGGGCAGCCTGGGGAAAGAGGGATATTACTTGCCCGGCGGCTTTCTGGCCCTGCTGCAATCCTGCCTGGACCACCTGGGGGACCAGGCCCTCCGGCAACTGGCCCGGAGACTGGTCCGTCTCCACGGCTACTACCGCCAGCGCCGAGACTTCTGGGATGGGGGGGCGCTGACCTCCGGGCCGGCGTACGCCATGGGCGCCGAAGAAATGCAGCCGGAGAAGTCCCTGCCGGAGGTTTAAGCGGGGCGAAATTGCAGGCTGGTTGCCTTTTATGTCTTCTTTGTCCTAGCGTACACCCGAAACTCAAAACTCATAAAGATTTTATAGGGCGGCCGGTGGCCGCCGATTATTGGGGCTGTGACGGCTGCGCCTCAAACCCCGCGTGCATTATCCTTCGGATAGCTAAGAAGGCGGGCACAGCCCGCCCTAGATTACCACGGTTTTTAACCCCCCTGTGAAAAAGGGGGGCAGGGGGGATTTAAAATAACCTCCTGAAATCCCCCTAAATCCCCCTTTTCCAAAGGGGGACTTTAATACTCTGCAACTTAGCCTACGTAGGGTGCGTCTCACGCACCAAAAAAGGCGCCTAGGACGCGCCCGGTTCGTTCCCTAGGCGGAGCCTCGGGAGATACCCGGTTAATAGTCATCTCCGGGCCATTGATCCGGCCGCCCCCTAGGCAGAGACCCTTTGCAGCAGGCTGGCCTTGAGGCGGTCGAATTCCTCGGCGCTGATCACCCCTTCGTCCCGCAGACGCACAAATCCCTCCAATTCCTCCCGGAAGCGCTCCGGCGGCAGCCAGGGGCCCGTTTCTGCGGCTTCGGCCTCCAGGGTCAGGGGGGCAGCCAGGGCCAGGGCTCGGGGCCGCCCCGGCAGGGCCGCGGCCAGATTCTCGGCGTCGTGATACCGCAAGGTCAAGGCCCCGTTGAGCAGGGAGAGCTCCACGTTCTTGCCGTTCCTGGCCGCCTCCCGCATCAGGGCGTGAAATTCGCTCCCCTCAGCGGTCATCCTGGTCTTAACTGTCCGCCACCAGCGGTAGAGGCGCCAGCCGATCAAAACGCACAGGGCGGCAAAGCCCGCGAACAGCCAGGAGCTCAGCCCCAGAAAGCTGGTGAGGCACACCAGGAGGACAATGAGAACAAAGGGAATGGCAATGAGAAAGACCAGGAGGCTATAGAAGTTGGCCAGATTCCCCCAGGTGGAGATGGAGGCATCCGGGGTATCCGCCTTAAATCGCGCAAAGAATTTACCCATTTGAGATATCCGGTTTTGGGTTTCGCGCTAGGGGCGACCTGCTGGGTCGCCCAGTTTCAAGTATCGAGAAAAGTTTTTGCTTAACGGGACGCTTGTCTTAAGATTAATCACTTTTCCCCGGAGTTGCAAGGGAAGCACCCGCCGGCGGTGGCCTTCCCGGGGCACCGGCAGCGCCGGCGTCTCGCCTTGGCGAAAAATCCGGATTTTTAACATGAGATCTCGGTCGATTCACTCCCTAGAATGACGAAGGTACTTCAGAGGTCTCATTCTTTCTGTCTGGCTGCGTCAGCGCATCATCGACCTAGGTTTTTTCTGTCCCCAAGCGAGAGGGAGTATTTCGCAGTCATTCTAATCATCCTTCCCCCTCGAGGGGGGGGATCAGTTAAGAACCATCGGTCTTAGCTCTCACTGAAATCAACTTACTTAGCCAGCCCCGAAAAAGGCCCGGTAGGCCTTGAAGGTCATGTAGAGGTCGGCCTTGGAGGCCACCTCGAAGGGAGAATGCATGGAAAGCAGGGGGGTGCCGCAGTCGATGATCTCCAGGCCGTGGATGGCCAGGAACTTGGCGATGGTGCCGCCCCCGCCTTCATCCACCTTGCCCAACTGACCCGCCTGCCAGATGACCCCGTGTTCCTGGAAGACCCTGCGGAGCCAGGCCACATACTCGGCGTTGGCGTCGCTGGTGGAATACTTGCCGCCGCTGCCCCCGTACTTGCTGAGCCCCACCCCGTAGCCCAGACGAGCGGCGTTGCGCTTTTCAGAGACTTCGAGCCAGTCCGGGTCCAGGGCGCCGGTGACGTCGGCGGAGATGGCCCGGGAGGCCATCAGCACCCGGCGCCGGCCTTGGGGGCTTTCCCCCTGGCGCTCCAGGAGGAGTTCCACTATCTCTTGCAGAAGGCAGCTCTTGGCGGAAGTATTACCGTCGGAGCCGGTTTCCTCCTTGTCATAGAACAGGGCCACGCAAGTGTGCTCCGGCTCCTGGAGGTCCAGGGCGGCCGCCAGTTCGGCATAGGCGCAGGCCCGGTCATCCTGGCCGTAGCCCCCCACCAGGCTGCGGTCCCAGCCCAGGTCCCGGGCCGGGCCCGCGGGCACTACTTCCACCTCGGCGCTGGTGAAGTCTTCTTCATTGATGCCATAGCGCTCTTCCAGGAGTTTCAGAAAGTGGAGTTTGAAGCGTTCCTTGGTCTCGGTATCCCCCAGGGCCAGAGCGCCCACCAGGACATTGAGCTTTTCGCCCTCGAAGGCCTCGGTCACCTTTTTTTCCATCTGGGCCTTGCGGGCCAGATGGGGCAGCAGGTCCAGCACGGTGAACACCGGATCCGCCGGGTCTTCGCCTATCTGGAGGTTCACACTGGCGCCGTCGGCCTTGAGGATAACCCCGTGAATGGCCAGGGGCCGGGCCAGCCACTGGTATTTCTTGATGCCCCCGTAATAGTGGGTCTTGAGAAAGGTGAGGTCCGTGTCCTCGTAAAGGGGATAGGGCTTCAGATCCAGGCGGGGGGAATCGATGTGCGAGGCCACCAAGCGCAGCCCGGCGCTCAGGGGCTTCTTGCCCTGGACCACCAGGGCGACGCTCTTGCCCCGATAACTATAAAAAACCCTGGGGCCCGGAGTCCGGGAGCTGAGATCCACAAAGCCCCGGTCCTGGGCCTGGCGCACGATCTCCTGGACCGCCTCCCGCTCGGTCTTGGCCCGGTCCAGAAAGGTCTTGTAATGGTCAGCGTATGCGAAGATGGCCGCCAGTTCGTCCTGGTCCACCCGGTCCCATACCAGCCTGGCGGTTAGCGCCAGGCGATCCCGTAATTGCTTAAATTCGTCTTTTTCCCGAACTTCCATGGTCCGCATCCCCTTATGCCGTTTTTATTAGGGTAGCACAGGTGCCTAGTGTTGTGCTGCGTAAATAGTAAGGTATTAAATCAAGAAAACTTAGGTTCCAAAGGTATTAAAGTCCCCCTTGGAAAAAGGGGGAGTTACGGAGATTTCCGGCGGCTATTTTAAATCCCTCTGCCCCCCTTTTTCAACCGGGGGCTAACTTCATCAGGGTCCGGCAAGGTTTTTGCAATAAGGCAGACAGTAGAAATCTGTTTGAATTCAGGCATACCCACTAGCTAATCATTTTCATGGAATTTACCAGCTTTTTTCCTCTCCATCTTAGGGGCGTTTGGACCGGGGAGAGGGGTGGGGTGGGCCTCCGTGCCCGCCAACCAGGGCAGGCAGGGACGCCTGCCCCACCGAAACCCCGCCTCTACGGCGCGGGGAGAGGAGTTTTACTGGCACCGGTATAATATATTGATATCGTAATAATTACCCTGGAATAGAATTTAACTGCGCGATGGTGTAAGCTTCTCCATACAATTTTATTGCCGGACAATAATGTGCCTGTTAACAGATAGTGGTTTAATTCATAACATGAAATCTTCCGGGAAACAACGGGAGCAAGCAAATCCCGAGCCCAGGGAGTATCGGCTTGACTTGCAGAGGGAAAGTAAATACAGTTTATTCTTAGAAACCGGCGAGAGTGGCGGAATTAGGCAGACGCACTGGATTTAGGTTCCAGCGGGCAACCGTGGGGGTTCGAGTCCCCCCTCTCGCACGCCCCGGGGGGGGAGGCCGGCCCTGACAAGAAACCGCAGAGACCCTGAATTTCCGGGTTATGCGCCTGTAACCGGGCCCGGCTAAAATTATTCGCCTCTCTGAGTAATATAAGGAAGACAAGAGAAAAATAGGTGGACCTGCCCATCTTATCCGGGGTAGGGGGAGAAGATATATGCCCGCTAATGATGCCATGGAAAGAGATGAGACGATGACCGAAAGTGCGGTAAAAGTGGAGATGGAGAACCTGAGCGAAGTTAAACGGAGATTGATCATCGAGGTGCCCCTCTCCGAGGTGGCCGAGGAAGTGGAGCGGTCCTATCGGGACCTGGGCAAGCGGGTCAAGGTCAAAGGCTTCCGTCCCGGCAAGGTGCCCCGCGCCGTCCTGGAGATGTACTATCATAAAGAGATCGACAAAGAGGTGTCCGATGCCGTGGTACACCGGTCCCTGGGGGAGGCCTTAAAGGAGAAAGACCTGAAGCCGGTGCATCTGAGTTGGCCGGAGCCGCCCCCGGCGGTGGTGGCGGGTGAGAATTACCGCTACCAGGTGGAAGTGGAAGTGACCCCGGAATTCAAGGTGGAGGATTACCTGGGTCTTAAGGTGTCGGCTCCCCCGGTGGAGGTGAGCGACGCCGAGGTGGAGGCCAGGATCGAAGAGATCCGCCAATCCCGGGCCCGGCTAAATCCCCCGGCGGAGGCCCGCGGGGCGCAATCGGGCGATTTCGTGAAGCTGGATTACCAGGCCCATTACGCGGGCCAGCCGGCGGAGGGCGGCAAGGCGGAGGGCGTCTATATGGAGGTGGGCAGCGCCAAGTTCAACGCCGAGTTCGAAAATCACCTCTTGGGTCTCAGGGAAGGGGCGGAGAGCCGCTTCGCGGTGAGCCTGCCGGATGACTTTGCCAATCCTTTGTTGGCTGGCAAGTCGGTGGAGTTCCAGGTGAAGATTCATGAAGTCCAAGAGAAGATGGTCCCAGACCTGGATGATGACTTTGCCAAGGGCCTGGGAGGCAACTTTCAAGGGGTGGCTGACTTGCGTGAGGCGGTGAGACAGGATATTATTAAGGAGAAGGAGCGGACGCGACAGGCCAATCTGGAAGACCAGGTTAAGGATCAGTTGCTGGCCCGGACCACGTTTGAGACGCCGCCCTCCCTCATCCAGGAGGAACAGGAGAATCTCTTCCGGGAGCAGTGGAGCCGCCTGAGCCAGTACGGGGTAAAGCCGGCCGACGTGGACCAGACCAAGATGCTGGAAGCCATCCGGCCCCTGGCAGAGCGGCGGGTAAGGGTTAAACTCCTCCTGGAGCGCATTGCCGACCAGGAGGGCTATGCGGTGGACGACGCCGAGGCGGACGCCGCCCTGGCCAGGGTGGCGGCCCAGCGCGGCCGGGACGTGGCCGAGGTCCGGAAGTTCTATCAGAAGCATGACCTCATGGGGGCACTGAAGCGGCAATTGCGGGAGGAAAAGACCATGAAAATGTTGCTGGACCAGGCCATCCTCAGTGACGCCCCCCAGCCTGCCCAGGAGGCCGAAGAATAAGATGCAACTGGTTCCCATGGTAGTGGAGCAGAGCAGCCGGGGGGAGCGGGCTTATGATATCTATTCCCGGCTCCTCAAGGACCGCATCGTCTTTCTGGGCACGGCCATCAACGATGACGTGGCCAACCTGGTCATCGCCCAGTTCCTCTTTCTGGAAGCGGAAGACCCGGACAAGGAGATCAATTTTTACATCAATTCTCCGGGAGGCATGGTGACCGCCGGGATGGCCATCTACGACACCATGCAGTACATCAAATCCCCGGTGGCCACCCTGTGCATGGGGCAGGCGGCCTCCATGGGGGCCCTGCTGCTGACAGCCGGCGCTCCGGGAAAGCGCTTCGCCCTGCCGCACGCCCGGATTTTGATCCACCAGCCGTTGGGCGGCTTTCAGGGGCAGGCCACCGACGTGGACATTCAGGCCCGGGAGATCCTGCGGCTTCGGGAAGAGTTGAATGAGATCATGGCCCTACACACCGGCCAGCCCATTGACCAGATTCACCGGGACACCGAACGTGATTTTTATATGTCCGGCGAACAGGCCAAGAAATACGGTCTGATCGACGACGTCATCATCAAACGGGAAGAGGGTAAACTCTTCTCAGGACGGCCTCGGGAATAGAGTCCCGGGCCTGAAGGGTCCGCCGGAAAATGACGATAACTTCTTTGAGCAGGCGGAGCAGCATCGGACAGCCAAGCCCGGGAAGGCAAGCAGCGCCCAGGTTTGGGGAGGTCTAACCTTATGACTAAACGCGGCATCGACAAGAATGCTGATCTTTTGTGCTCCTTTTGCGGCAAGAGCCAGGGCGAGGTGAAGAAGCTCATCGCCGGCCCCGGAGTTTACATCTGCGATGAGTGCATCGAACTGTGCAACGACATCATCGCCGAGGAGTACGAAAAAGACGAAGCCAGACACGTCCGGCTGGCCATTCCGGAGCCGGCCAGCATCAAGAAGCAGATCGACGAATACGTCATCGGCCAGGAACGGGCCAAGAAGATCCTGTCCGTGGCCGTCTATAACCACTATAAACGGATCAACGCGGGCACCGACCTGGACGGGGTGGAGCTCCAGAAGAGCAACATCCTGCTCATCGGCCCCACCGGCTCCGGCAAGACCCTGTTGGCGCAAACCCTGGCCCGCATCCTGAACGTGCCCTTTACCATCGCCGATGCCACCACCCTGACGGAAGCCGGTTACGTGGGCGAAGATGTGGAGAACATTATCCTCAACCTGCTGCAGATGGCGGATTACGATGTGGAGAAGGCCTCCCGGGGCATCGTCTATATCGACGAAGTGGACAAGATCGCCCGCAAGACCGATTCCCCCTCCATCACCCGGGACGTCTCCGGCGAAGGGGTGCAGCAGGCCCTGCTGAAGATCATCGAAGGCACCATGGCCTCGGTGCCGCCCAAGGGGGGCCGCAAACACCCCCAGCAGGAATTCATCAAGGTGGACACCACCAACATCCTGTTCATCTGCGGCGGCGCCTTCAATGGCCTGGAAGACATCATCGGGACCCGCATCGGCCGGAAGGCCATGGGCTTTGGGGCAGACATCCAGAGCCGGTCGCAGCGGCCCCTGGGGGAAACCCTGGTGCAGGTGCATCCCCAGGATCTCCTGAAATTCGGGCTCATCCCCGAGTTTGTCGGGCGCCTGCCGGTGCTGGCCACCCTGGACGAATTGAATGAAGAGGCCCTGGTGCGCATCCTCAAGGAACCCAGAAACGCCCTGGTGAAGCAATACCAGAAGCTCCTGGAATTGGACCGGGTCAACCTGAAGTTCACCGAGGAGGCCCTGGTGGCAGTTGCCAAAGAGGCCCTGAAGCGCAAATCCGGGGCCCGGGGCCTGCGGGCCATCCTGGAGCGGGCCATGCTGGACCTGATGTACGAACTGCCATCCCTGAAGGATGTCAAGGAATGCATGATCACCGAGGATTTCATCATCAAACATGCGGCTCCCATCCTGACCTACCGGTCGGAGGAAGGGGTGCCCTGGGATAAACCCGGGATGGCGGTGCAATCATGATCTTTCGCATTCCCAAGAATCGGATGCCGGGGGAGGCGGAGCAGCGCCATCAGGTGAGCGTGCCCATGCTGCCCCTGCGGGATATCGTCATCTTTCCGCACATGGTGGTGCCGCTGTTTATTGGCCGGGAGCGTTCCATCCATGCCCTGGAATACGCCATGGGTCTGGAGAAACATATTCTCCTCTGCACCCAGAAGGACCCGCGCAAGGATGAGCCCCGGGAAACCGAGGTTTATAAGCTCGGCACCCTGGCCTCCATCCTGCAGCTCTTGCGCCTGCCGGACGGCACCGTCAAGGTCCTGGTGGAAGGGAAAGGGCGGGCCATCATCCGCCAGTTCCTGCAAAGTTCCCAGTTCTTCCAGGTAGAGGCTGAAGAACTGCACGAGTATTGGGAAATCACCCCGGAAACCGAGGCCCTGCACCGCGCCGCGGTCGCCGGGTTTGAGACTTACGCCAAGCTCAACAAGAAGGTGCCCCAGGAGGCCCTGCAGAGCCTGGCGGGCCTGGATGACCCCGGGCGCCTGGCCGACCTCATCGCCGGCCACCTGTCCGTCAAGGCCGACGAGAAACAGGGGCTCCTGGAAGACCTGGACGCCAACCACCGCCTGGAGGCCGTCCTCACCCTGGTTAACCGCGAAAATGAAATCCTCCAGATCGAAACCCGCATCAAGAATCGGGTCAAGAAACAGATGGAAAAGACCCAGCGGGAATACTACCTCAATGAGCAGATGCGGGCCATCCAGAAGGAGATGGGGGAAAAGGAGGACATGGCGGGGGAAGTCCGGGAGTTGGAAGGGCGCATCCGCCGGAAGAAGATGAGCGCCGAGGCCACCACCAAGGTGAAGCACGAGCTTAAAAAGCTCAAGCTCATGAGCCCCATGTCCGCCGAAGCCACGGTCTCCCGGAATTACATCGATTGGCTGCTGTCTCTGCCCTGGTTTGAGCGCACCCGGGACAAACACAACCTGGAGGAGGCGGAAGTGATCCTCCACGAGGATCACTATGGCCTGGAGAAGCCCAAGGAGCGCATCCTGGAGCACCTGGCGGTGCAGAGCCTGGTGAAAAAGATGAAAGGCCCCATCCTCTGCCTGGTGGGACCGCCGGGGGTGGGGAAGACCTCCCTGGCCAAGTCCGTGGCCCGGGCCCTGGGACGCAACTTCGTGCGCCTCTCCCTGGGCGGGGTGCGGGATGAGGCGGAGATCCGGGGACACCGGCGCACTTATATCGGCGCCCTGCCGGGAAAGATCATGCAGTCCCTGAAGAAGGCCAAGAGCAACAACCCGGTCTTCTGCCTGGATGAAGTGGACAAGATGAGCACCGATTTTCGGGGCGACCCCTCCGCGGCCCTGCTGGAGGTGCTGGACCCGGAACAGAACTTCGCCTTCAACGACCATTATCTGGACGTGGATTACGATTTGTCCGAAGTAATGTTCATCACCACCGCCAACAACCTCTACTCCATCCCGCCGCCCTTGCAGGACCGTATGGAGATCATCCGCCTGCCGGGCTACACCGAGTTGGAAAAGCTGCTGATCGCCCAACAGTTTTTGATCCCCAAGCAGTACCTCGCCAACGGCCTGGCCGCGGAAAACATCCAGTTTTCGGAAAATGCCATCCTGACCATCATCCGGCAATACACCCGGGAGGCGGGGGTGCGCAACCTGGAGCGGGAGATCGCCTCGGTCATCCGCAAGGTGGCCCGGGAAGTGGCCACCAAGGGCACGAAGCACCAGGTCAGGGTGAGCAGCCAGGTGGTGGCCAGGTACCTGGGGGTGCCCAAATACCGCTTCGGACGCACCGAGGAGGCCGATGAGATCGGGCTGACCACCGGACTCGCCTGGACCGAGTTCGGTGGGGAACTGCTGCAGACGGAAGTGGTGGTGATGCCTGGACGCGGCAAGCTGCTGATCACCGGGAAACTGGGTGAAGTCATGCAGGAATCGGCCCAGGCGGCCCTGAGCTACGTGCGCTCCAAGGCCCCAAACCTCGGGTTGCCGGGGGAATTTTACCGCACCATCGATATTCACGTCCACGTGCCGGAAGGGGCGATCCCCAAGGATGGCCCTTCCGCGGGCATCACCATTGCCACCAGCATCGTTTCGGCGCTCCTGAAGATTCCGGTTCGCCGGGAGGTGGCCATGACCGGGGAGATCACCCTGCGGGGCCGGGTGCTGCCCATCGGCGGCCTCAAGGAGAAGATCATCGCGGCCCACCGCCACCAGATCAAGACGGTGCTCATCCCCCGGGACAACGAAAAGGACATCAAGGAGATCCCGGCCCGCATCTTGAAGGCGGTGGACCTGGTGTTGGTGGACCATATGGACGAGGTGCTCAAACGGGCCCTGGTCCTGGAGGACCCGGAGAGTCTCTTCAAGGCGCCGCCGCCGGTCCCGGAGCCGGCCGCCTTCTTGCACGCCGAAGTGCCCGCGGTGGAGGAGATCCAGGCGCATTGAGGCCGGGGCCCGTAGGGGCGGACCCAGGTGTCCGGCCTACCGTGGAGCCGTAGGGTGCGCACTGCGCACCCTAAATCGAAGGAGAGCGGAGAGGGTAGGGCGGGCTTAGTGGCGCAGGCCTCTGGCCTGTGGGCGGGTTAACTGCTCACCGCCGAGTGCCCGCGGCTCCGGGCTCTTTTTATTAATGATGCGGTCCCTAATTTTCCCCTCTCCCCGCTGGGGGAGGCTTGCCTTTTAGGGAAAACGGGAACGGATCCCACTATTTTCCTATCTCCCTTTCCCCTACGAGGGTGTATGGACCGCGGAGATGGGTAACAAACGTTCGGGGGAATTTAATCTCTTTTCCGCTCCCCTAACTATTGACAGCCGGGGCGCCATGGGTGACTATTACCGGGGCGGGCGGATAGCTCAGCTGGGAGAGCATCGGCCTTACAAGCCGGGGGTCACAGGTTCGAGCCCTGTTCCGCCTACCAAGTTTTTCAGTTCAAAGTTCAAGGTTCAAAGTTCAAAGTTTTGGTTGGAGGCTGCGGGATTAGATTCCTTGACTTTGAACTTTCAACTTTGAACTTTGAACACCCCAACGGGGGCGTAGTTCAGTTGGTTAGAACGCCGGCCTGTCACGCCGGAGGTCGCGAGTTCGAGTCTCGTCGTCCCCGCCAATGAAATCAAAGGGTTAGGCCAAACGGCCTAACCCTTCTTTTTTGATTTCCAACTCAATTTTATTTGTAGGTGGGGGGATCCCGGCCATGGGGACCCAACCCCGGGGTAAGCGACCTCTGACCTTCCCTGCTCGATATGATCCCCACGGAGATTTTTCAATTTTTAGATGAGCTTTGACAAGGAAATGCCAAAAGACTCTGGAGACAACTTATGATTTCAATATTCAATATATGATTTTGTTTTAATGAATACCTAATATATTATTAGCTACAGTGGGGTCGAGGGCTGCCGCCAGCCGCACCACCTTGTCTTCTGCCTGGTCACGAGCAGTCTCTGCTTTCTCTTTTCCGGCAGAGCCAACCTGAACGCCAAAAAAAGCCCCGATGATGGTGCCGACCACACCAGTAACCGATCCCACAACAGTAGCTACATCCGAAGCAGTAGTCCACTTCAGGACCGCTGCCAGGAATACTACTGTTACTAAGACAAAACCAAGGATAATGATTGAAAATCCATACCTTATCGGCGATTTGGTCAGTTTGAGATGCTGCTTCATTTTCAGCCACCGCAATTCCTCCTTCATAATGACATATTAGTGGGAGTGAAAAATAGATTAAATTCCCCCTCACCCTTGCCCTCTCCCCCATTGGGGGGAGAGGGGATAAAGATGAAACCTCTTTTATGCTTCCATTAATAACTCCGGTTGAAGCCAATGCGTGAGGGCCCGCCCGCGGTTACTTATTGCACCGGCAAGGTGAGTACGGGCGCTCCTGTACTGGGGGTGGCAGTCTCCGATATGGATAAGATTCCTGCTGTGGAGGAAAAAACGTTTTTAGAAACAAAGTCCCCATTAACGATATAGAACCAATACTCATGGTATTTCACAGCCACAAATGCGTCAATGGGACGTTCTTTTCCATATTCTATGCGGAACATTTTCTCACCTCCCCCACCCGGCCCATTTAATGGTTGATTAACCAGGGAGCTTTCTTCCACCAATCCTTCGGTAATGTGCTCAGTGGGCACAATGATAAACCGGGAGAGCATATTTAGAACTTCCAAAATTGAGCTGGTTTGCAAGACAATTTTGTCGCAGTATTGGCCTGTTCGCAGAATATATTGGTTGCCATCGATAATTTTATATACTTCATATCTTCCATAGGTTTGTTTAATAAAGGCCTTGACCACATTGAGATCATCCTCTTTCATATTGTGGAGCTTGGATATCTCTTTCTTGGGTATCCCTTTGTGACCTTTTTGAACGGCCTGGTCGATCTTCTGGTCCACGTCGCCCACCCAGAACTTGGGATCATTGAAATCGGGGGGATTGAGATTCGCCTTATCCAGCCCGGTTCCGTCACCCTTCAGGACATGGCAGCCGCAGCAGTTGCTTTTATACATGGGGTCCAACTGGGGTGAGACCTTGATCCGCAAGAGGTTTTTGAATCTTTGTATTTTATCTTTAAATGTTTCTTTCGATTTTCCTTTTGCCGTGTCAATTTCCACTTTTAACAATTCCTTCCTAGTTTAATTCCTTCGTACCCGATGGCTTAGCGTGCTTCTCATCCGGTTTAGGCAAATTATCCAAGTATTCGGGCGCGATCCTTATCCAACTCTAATTTACCAACTGCGTTATCCTCCTTATCCGTTTTTTTCTTTTTCGTCCCTCCTCCATTCTCCTTCCCCTTCCAGGGCTTATGCAGCGTAACATCATATTTGGTCGGTACCGTGGTTACCTTCGGTTCCGACGGTTGCTTGATAGTGATCCGAATGACGCCATTCCTCTTGAGATCCTCAAATAGCTGAGCGATTTCAAAAAAATTATCGTCCGCGTTACCCTTCCCTGATACGGCGCGGTTTTGAAGATCATTGATGGATTTGAGGCAGCAGGAGAAGATATAACCCGCGTGCCAGCCGGTCTGGAGACTTTGTAAAAATTTGGAAGGGGGTATCGGGTCGAGCATGGTTCTCGCTAACTCATCGCCCCTCATGGGGACATAGGTAATTGAGGGCTTGTCCATTAAAGTAGCTGACCCGCCGAGCGTTACCGTATTGCGAAAACCGCTCGCCCAACCTTGTCCCGGATTCGTCGTATGCAGAGGATTCCAGGCTATTGGATAATTGGCATTTAAGTTAGCATCCAGCTCATAACCAGTAGTTACGGAGGTCATTTCCAGGCAGGTCAAGGTGTCTCCGTAGCGCAGTTTGACCAGATTATTGAGGAGCTGTTCCTTCCAGGAGGTGGAGACGGCATCCATGTAATTTAGCCGGTCTGCGGGAATTTTTCCGGGGGGCATGATGTAAGAGCAGCCGGCGCTGGCCAGGGCGATCAGCGAGAGGACGAGGATGAATGTTGGTCTCCGCATAAAATGCTCCTTTTTCGAGGGGTGCATGGCCGGCGATGGTCTCCTGGCTAAGGCATGGATGCCTCCGGGAATTGATAGATAAAATCCGCGTTATATGCCAATAATCCTGAAAGCTTGAGCCTAGCGCAATTGGGAAAAGGCTCGGGAAGCCTGGAAATAATGCTAATTTTTGGGGAAAGAATGAATTATCGTCGTGTAAATCCTCATAAGATACAATTAGTTAACCTAGATCACCGACCGGCATAACATTACCGTATGGTTAGATGCAGGGTGCTCAGAGGTGGCTGGAAAGGAAGACGGGGTTAGATGACTATAATTGATCAGCGGCAGCAGGAGATTTGGCAGGAGGGCAAAAAGGCAAACCCGGGTGGACAGGGATGATTGCCTGCCGGCAAAATGAACGGCAATACGAGGATGGCCTGGCATCCTGGCCATTTCCTTTGGGAAGGTTCCCGGTCTGTTTCTGCTTTGGACTTAGAGCACGATTCCCAGGTTGTGTCAATTAGAAATGATTTCGGGTAGATCGAAGGGGACGAAAAGTGGAGGGCAGCAAACCCGGGGAGTACCTTTTTCGACAGCCTCGGCAGAAAGCGCGCCTATCACCTTTTACCGATAGATGGCGGAAGGCAAGGTGACCCATGCTTCTAATCATTAATGGGAGAATGAAAGACTAAAAAATTATCAGGCTGATCCCGGCCACCAGGATGATGAGGAGCACGATATCGCGGAACAGCTCGGGCCGGACCTTTTTGTTCAGGAAGTTACCGAAGTTGCTGCTGAGGATGATGATGGGAGACATGGCCAGCACGATCAGGGTGGACTGCGGACTGAGGATGCCGATTCCCCAATAGGTGAAGATTTTGAGGAGATTGCTGAAGGCGAAGAGGAGCATGAGCGTACTGACCAGGCAGCGCTTATCCAGGTTCCGGCCCACAAAGTACATGGACCACACCGTGCCGCCGGCATGGCACAGGACGGTAACCAGGCCGCCCAGAAAGCCGACGACCACCGCCAGGACCTTGCCGCCCTGAAGAACGGTGGCGCTCAGGGAAGCGGCCTTCAGGGGCCGGAACCACAACCAGGCGGAGGAGCCCTTAATCAGTTGGAAGAGGGAA
>CAWEFJ010000003.1:0-444210 GCA_963808395.1 uncultured delta proteobacterium
CTGCCCGGCGGCGTTGTAGCGGCGGATATCCAGGATGCCGAAGCGCCGGTGCCGGCCAAACCTTTCCGCCATGACCTCGCTCAGCTCCCGCTCCTGGGGCAGGGCGCTTTGAAATAATCCGGTATAGCCCAGAAGGCCGTTCTCCAGAAGGTCAAAATAGGATTCCACATTGTCGCCGATCTTCCGGGCCAGCGTCAGTTGCTGCTGGTTGAACTGGTCTATCAGGATTGCATCTACTTTCAGAACGAGTTTCTGCCAGAAGAAATAGAAGAGCAGAGTGAGGACCGCGGCGACGGTCAGGATGAGGCCAATGGTCACTGGCAGGGAGATGACTCCCAGGGTCCGGCGGGCTTTCATCTTGGCATAATCCCTTAAACTTTATATATTTATCATTATTGCGGGGCCTTGGCAAGCATGGGCTGGGAGGGATTGGCTCAGGGTGGCGTGCGGCTCCATCTGGGGACGGAAAGAAAGGCAGGCGGAACCTGAATATCAGGCAGAGGTGGTGAAATCGTGTCCGGGTAAATCGGGGTATCCCGGTGAGAGGTCCTGACGAGCCAACCCGGATCTAAAAATTATCCAGGCCGCTGCCGGCCACTGATCATTGACCCCCGTCCTTACCGGCCTTTTCCCGCTTGCAAGCCTCCCAGATGGCCTCCATCTCCTCCAGGGTGGCGGTCTCCGGGGTCTTGCCCGCCTTGGCCAGGGTGCGCTCCACCACGTGAAACCGTTTGATGAACTTGTAGATGGTGCGCCTCAGGGCCCTCTCGGAATCGAGGTTCAGAAAGCGGGCCACGTTTACCAGGGAAAAGAGGAGATCCCCCAGCTCTTCCTCCCGGGCGGGGTTGGCAGGGCCGGCGAGGGCCTGGCGGAATTCCTGCCATTCTTCCTCCACCTTGTCCAGGGCCCCCTGTACCTGGGGCCAGTCGAAGCCCAGGCGAGCCGCGGCCTCCCCCAGGCGGTGGGCCTGAACCAGGGCGGGCAGCGCCGGCGACACCTTGCCCAGGGCGCCCGGGGCCACTTTGCCCTCCCGGGCCTTGGCCTGTTGCCAGAGGCGCCGCAGGTCCTCCTGGGTCTTGGCCTCTTCACCCTTGAAGACATGGGGATGGCGGTGGATCATCTTGGCGGCGATCCCGGCCACCACCTCCACCAGGGAAAAGTCGCCCCGCTCCTGGTAAAGGTCGCTTAAGAAGACCAGGTGCAGCAGCAGGTCTCCCAACTCCTCCTTGATCTTCTCGGGGTCGCCGCTGTCCAGGGCCTCGATCAATTCATAGGCCTCTTCCAGAACGTAGGTCTTCAAGGTCTCCGGGGTCTGCAGGGCGTCCCAGGGGCAGCCGCCGGGACCTCGCAGCCGCCGGACGATGGCGGCAAATTCATTGATCATGGCCCCGGGATCGGCATCTTTCCGGTTCATCTGCAAAAGGTTCCCTTCTAAGGGGCGATGGGCAGTCCCGGGAACGACCGGAGCCCTCAAGCCCCCCGTCTCAGCGCGGCCGGCGACTCCTCGGGCTTCTTCCGCTCCAACTGTTCTTGCCAGCGCTGCAGGTTGTCCTGGAGCCACTTTTTAAAGTCCGGGGGCAGCAATTCCAGGGTCTGGCGGCTGAGATGGGTAAGTTCAGGGGCCATGCGGGATTCCTTGAGGAGCCGGGAATCCCGGGGCAGGAGCAGGGCCAGGAACATCAAGGCGAAGCCGATGAGCAGCACCCCCTTGATCAGGGCAAACAGGGCCCCCAACAGACGCTCGAGAAAATCGAGATAGAGGTGGTACAGGAGGCGCTGGAGGGCATGGGCCACCCAGTGGGTGAGCCAATAGACCGCCAGCAGGATGAGGATAAAGGCGAGGGCGCGGGCATACTGCGGTTGGGCGATCCAGCGCGACAGGATCTCCGCCAGCCGCAGGTAGGTATTGGCCGCGGCCACCACTCCCCCGACCAACCCCACCAGGACCGCCATTTCTTGGAACAGGCCCCGGTAATATCCCCGGATGATAACCAACCCCAGCAGGATCAAGATCCCCAGGTCCAAGAGGTTCATGGGCGCACCCGTTCCATAAGATGCACAGGACCTATCAAAAAAACCGGGAACCGTCAACCCTGGAGAAATTCCGGCCTAGGGACACTATCGAGATTCCTGGGCCAGGCGGACGGCCCCGGCCAGGGCCTCCGGACCGTGGTCGCCCAAGGCCCGGGAGGGAAAATAGAGGAGCTGCTCCACCAGCAGGTCCTGGTCCGAGTGGCCCCGGATAAAGCGGATCCGGCCCCGGGCCAGCAGGGGGGACAGGGCGGCCACCCGGCTCTCTCCGGCCAGTTGCGGGCTCACCCCCTGAAGGGGCGGGCGGCCGCCCTCCTCCCGGCCCAGACGCGCAAACTCCTGGAACAGCAGCCCCTGGAAGAGCGAGTCCGCCACCCCCAGAATCTCATAGGGACAGCGGCGGTGGCGCTGGCAGATGCCCCGCACGGCCTCCTCCAGGGTGCCCCGGCGGATGCAGGCGTCCATGACGTAAAAGATCTCCTGCCGCCGGTCCCAACCCACGCTGACCACTGCCCGGCAACCGGCGCCGGCCCCGATCTCCAGAGATGGCTCGAAAAAGCCCGCCACCAGGAGCTGCCGGTCTTTGAGGATATCCGGATGGTAGTAATGGATCCACTCTTCCCGGAACAGCCCCGCCTCCGGCAGCGGTTCGTTCATCTTCTCCCGGTTGAAGGCCGCCCGGCCCATAAAGCGCTTCTGTAGCTTGAGGCGCTCTGCGGGATAGCGGGCCTCCCAGAGGGAGCTGCCGTCTTCCTGCACCGCCCGGTAGATGCGCCGCCGGAAGTGGCGGAAGGGTTCCTCATCGCCGGTGAGCATCAGGTGCAGGGCGCTCCGCCACCTGAGAATGGTGCCGAGGATCAGCAGGTTGCCCCCGGCCTCCAGGGAGGGGAGGACCTCCAGCTTCACCCAGTCCAGGATCTGACGGACCATCCCGGGGCCGGCCGCCTCTTTGTTATCTTTTGCATATTTTTCATATTTTTTATCAGGCTCGGCTTCCAGATCGTCCAGGATCACCAGGTCGGGGCGGCATGGCTGCTTTAAAGCAAATTTCAGGCCCCGGAGGCGCTGACCCCGGCCCCGGGCCTTCACCCGGATGCCGTTGGCGGTGATGAAGTCGTCCACCCGCCGGCCGGCCTTCGCCAACTCGCCGAAATCCTGGTGCAGCCTCTGATTGTAAAGCAACTCCAGGTAGAGGCGGCCGGTGAGGTCGCTGGCCCGCTCCTCGGTGTCGCTCCCGATGATGATGAAACGCCGCCGCCGGAAGCAGATCTGCTGCAGCACGTAACCGAAGACACTGGTGGTCTTGCCGAACTCCCGGGGGGCGGCCACCACCGCGGCCAGGCCTTCGGGTTTCGGGGTTCCCGCTCCGGCGACCGCGCCATCCGGGCCAGCCGGCGGGTCGCCCGCAGCGGACGGGGGCTCCAGAAGCTTTACCAGCTCATAGTGGAAAGGCGCCGACACCTGGGAGAAGTGATGGGGCAAGTAGGTGCGGCAGAAATAGAAGGGATCGGCCGCGGCCTGCCTCAGCCGCTGCTGCTGTTTTTCTTCGTTTTCCGGCCAAAACGGCGCTTCCAGGGTGAGCCGCGCCAGCATCTCGTCGGCCCGCCGGCGGAACTCCGGTTGGGTCAATTTTTCTTTCAGGGTCTTTACCTCTGCCCCCGCTCTCCCACGATTCATGCCTTGCCCCATTTCCCCGGCAGCCGCGGCCCGGCGGACCTTGGCTGGCCCGGAGCGGTCTGGCGGCTCCATTGACAAAAAACAAAAAAGACAAAAATTAAGAAAATTCCTGCTTAATCCGCCTCGGCCAGTTTCTCTTGCACCGCGCTGGCCAGGATTCTCAGGGTGCCGCTGTTGAGCTTGACCCCCCGGAGCCGGCCCTCCCAGAACCAGCGATACACGGTGGACCTGGATACCGCCAGTCGCCGGGCCACCTCCCGGGGCCGCATCAACTCTTCTCGGTTCATCTCCGCCCCTACCTCCTTGCCGTTTCTCCAGCTTCCTTTCAAGATTCATGTCGTCCAGCAGGAGAGTTGTCCGCATCTGTCCCGAAACTGGCGCAACTGTCGCCGGTAGGGGCGGGTTTTAAACCCTCCCTACGAGTAATTTGAGACTCTTGGGAAAATCTCAGTGAGCCGCCAGGAATCATCAAAATATCCGGGATGCGCCTGGATGAGGTGCGACAGCCGGGGGTGGCCCCCTGACAGAAAAGCCAAAAGACAAAAAACCCAAAAAAATAACCAAAAACCCGCCAGGGGGATTTTCGCAGAGGTCGCACCTCGATATTAGAACCCGAACCTGGAGACTGGAAGGGTGGCCAAAAGGACGACGATTCCAGGGGCCTTCTCTTAACCCCTAGAATCAACGGCCAGATGCCCCCCTGATTTAGGGAGGCTTTAGGAACGGCAGGTTGTTTTATCCACTATATCGCTAGGGGCGGCCCGCCGGGTCGCCCCTACCGTTATCCGGTAAGAGATATTTGGCCCTGCCCTTGCAACAGCAAGCTGGCAAGGATACGCATCTCACCTTGCAGGAGAGGTGGAATCATGGATTTGCTGCAGCATAAACGGTTTTTCCGGCCGGACGAAGTAGCCGCCATCCTGGCCCTTTCCCGTCGCACCATCTACCGCATGATCCGGGATGGGCGCCTCCCCGGGGTGAAATGGGGCTCCGGCCCCTGGCGCATCCCCCGGGAGAGCCTGGCCGGAATATTTCCCGAGGACCCGGATTCCTGGACGGTTACCCCTTAACGGTCCCACCGAGCTCGAAGGCCAGGCGGGGCGGTCCCTACCCCGTCCCGAACCTTCTTCCCCTGCCGGAAGCCGCGTTGGCCCGACCCGGTCAACGTCAAGATTCCCTTGCATTTTCCACAGATAAATTTAAAATAATAATTTGAAGAGATCTAGGATCAGGTCAGAATGCCCATATCTGACCGCCTCTTAAGGACCATAATGAATAACCGCTTGAGCCCGTTTTCTAAGAATATCGCCTTGTGGCTGCTCATCACCCTGGTGATGATTGTGCTGTACAATTATTTCTCCATCGTCGAGAGCAACCGGGGCAAGACCACCATCAATTACAGCAAGTTTGTGGAGATGGTGAAGGCTGACCGGGTGGCCAAGGTCACCCTGAAGGGCAATGAAATCTCCGGGGAGTTCTCCGACGGCAAAAGTTTCAAGAGTTATGCGCCCGGCGACCCGGAAATGGTGAAGCTCCTCGAGGCCAAAAAGGTGGAGATCACCGCGGTATCCAAGGATGACAGCTCCTGGTACGGCACCTTGCTGGCTTCCTGGTTGCCCATGATCGTGTTGGTGGGCATCTGGATCTTCTTTATGCGCCAGATGCAGGCAGGCGGTGGCAAGGCCATGTCCTTCGGCAAGAGCCGGGCTCGCCTGATGACCGAAAACACCGTGAAGATCACCTTCAATGACGTGGCCGGCATCGAGGAAGCCAAGGACGAAGTCTCTGAGATCATCGACTTCCTGAAGGACCCCAAGAAGTTTACCCGCCTGGGGGGGCGCATCCCCAAGGGGGTGCTCCTGGTGGGGGCCCCGGGGACCGGCAAGACCCTGCTGGCCCGGGCCATCGCCGGGGAGGCGGGGGTCCCCTTCTTTAGCATCAGCGGCTCCGACTTCGTGGAGATGTTCGTGGGCGTGGGCGCCGCCCGGGTGCGGGACCTGTTTATCCAGGCCAAGAAAAGCGCCCCCTGCATCATCTTCATCGATGAGATCGACGCCGTGGGCCGCCATCGGGGCGCCGGGCTGGGCGGCGGCCACGACGAGCGGGAGCAGACCTTGAACCAACTCCTGGTGGAGATGGACGGTTTCGAGGCCAACGAAGGGGTGATCCTGATCGCCGCCACCAACCGCCCGGACGTGCTGGACCCGGCCCTGCTGCGGCCCGGCCGTTTCGACCGCCAGGTGGTGGTCCCGGTCCCGGACCTCAGAGGCCGGGAGGCCATCCTCAAGGTGCATACCCGGCGCACCCCCCTGGCTGAATCGGTGGACCTCTCCATCCTGGCCCGGGGCACCCCCGGATTCTCCGGGGCGGATCTGGAGAACCTGGCCAATGAGGCCGCCTTGTTCGCCGCCCGCCGGGGTAACGAAACGGTGGCACATGGACGACTTTGAGCAGGCCAAGGACAAGGTCCTCATGGGCACGGAACGCCGGAGCCTCATCCTGAGCGAGCGGGAGCGGCGCAATACCGCCTACCACGAAGCGGGCCACACCCTGGTGGCCAGGCTCAGCCCCGGCGCCGACCCAATCCATAAGGTCACCATCATCCCCCGGGGGCAGGCCCTGGGTCTTACCCAGCAGTTGCCCCTGGACGAACGCCACACCTATTCCAAAGATTTCCTGATGTCCGCCCTCACTGTCCTTCTGGGCGGCCGGGCCGCTGAGGAGCTGGTTTTTCAGCAGTTTACCACCGGGGCGGGCAACGACCTGGAGCGGGCCACCGATCTGGCCCGGAAGATGGTGTGCAACTGGGGCATGAGCGATGAGCTGGGGCCGGTCACCTTCGGAAAAAAGGAAGAGCATATCTTTCTGGGCCGGGAGTTCGCCCAATCCAAGGATTTTAGCGAGGAAACGGCCCGGCTGATCGACGCCGCCATCAAGAATCTGGTGTTAAAGGCCTCCGGGCAAGCGGTGACCTTGCTTTCCCGGCACCACCAGGAATTGGAATCCCTGGCCCAGGGCCTCCTGGAAAAAGAGACCCTGAACAGCGGGGAGATCGATAAGATCCTGGCCGTGGTGGAGCAGCCGCAGCCCGCAGGAAGAAGCCCCGGAACCCCAGGAGGAATCCGGGATTCCGGCGAGTTTCCCTTGAGCCAGCGAGCTTAAGGGTTTGGTAGTCCGGAGGTCGAAGAGAGAACCTGGGCAGGTCGCGGGGCCTGCCCTAATTTTTTGGGGTCAGGGGCCAGCCTTGACGCCGCCCTCCGCAGATGGCGCTCCGGGCCTTTCGGATTAGCCCATGACCGACACCCCTCCATTCGCCGCCTCCGCCCAGCTCCCCCCTGGCCGCCAGTCCTGGCTGGAGTTGTTGGCCTCTCGCCGGCTCCTGATCATGGGCATTCTCAACGTCACCCCTGATTCCTTCGCGGACCAGGGCCGCTTCTTCGACCATGACGCGGCCCTGGCCCAGGCCCGGAATCTGGTGGCCGCGGGGGCCGATATCCTGGACGTGGGCGGCGAGTCCACCCGGCCCTTTGCCGAACCGGTGCCCCTGGAAGAGGAACTGCGCCGGGTCATCCCGGTCATCCGGGCCCTGGCCCCGAAAATCCCCATCCCCATCTCCATCGATACTTACAAGGCCCCGGTGGCTCGAGCCGCCCTGGCCGCCGGGGCCAGCATCATCAATGATATCAGCGCCCTGCGTTTTGACCCGGAGATGGCCCCCCTGGCCTCCGCCTCCGGGGTGGCAGTGATCCTGATGCACATGCAGGGCACCCCCCGAGACATGCAGCGGCACCCCCATTACCACGACCTCCTGGGTGAGATCACCGCCTTTTTCCGGGAGCGCCTGGAGTTTGCCGAAAGCCGGGGCATCCCCCGGGAGCTGCTGGTCCTGGACCCGGGCCTCGGCTTCGGCAAGACCGGGGAGCATAACCTGGAGATCCTCCGCCGCCTGGAGGTCTTCCTTAAACTGGGTTGTCCCCTGTTGGTGGGGGCCTCCCGCAAGGCCTTCATCGGCCAGGTCACCGGGCTGCCGGCCGGGCCGGAACGGGATGTGGCCACCCTGGCCGCCCTGGCGGCCGCGGTGCAGGGCGGCGCCAGGATCGTCCGCACCCATAACGTCGCCTACGCCCGCCAGTTTTTTGCGGTGTGGGAGGCGATTTGCCCAAATAATTTTTAGCTTTACTCCGATAAAATTCCGGGTGATCATTTTAAAGAAAGGGCGCGGCCTGGCAACCTCCCAGGCACAATAATTGATCCGACTATGGGGCACACCTTCCTGAACCTGCGCTGGCAAGACCTGGTGGACATCCTGCTGGTGGCCATCATCATTTACCAGGTGGTCCTGGCCCTGAAAGGCACCCGGGCCATCCAGGTCCTGGCCGGGCTGTGTCTTCTATTCCTGGCCTATCTGGTGGCCCGCCGGCTGGAGTTCTTCACCCTGGAATGGCTCTTGGACATCATCGTCAAGAGCTTTGTCCTCATCGTCATCATCCTGTTCCAGGCCGATATCCGCCGGTTGCTGAGCCGGATGGGGAAAAAAGCCCTGGCCCCGGGTGGAGAGCAACTCCCGGAGACCACCGGAGAGGTCTGCGCCGCGGCGGAAACCATGGCCAGGCGCCGCATCGGGGCCCTGTTCGCCCTGGAACGCCATAACAGCCTCTCCGAGTACCTGGAGGGGGCTATCAACTTGGACGCCCTGGTTACCAAGGAATTGCTCATCTCTCTGTTCTGGCCCCATACCCCCACCCATGACGGTGCGGTGGTCATCCAGAAGGATCGGGTGGCTGGCGCCGGGTGTCTGCTGCCCCTCTCCAAAAACCCCGATCTCGAGCCCACCCTGGGCACCCGCCACCGCGCCGCGGTGGGGCTCACCGAGCAATCCGATGCCGTGGCCCTGGTGGTCTCTGAAACCACCGGCCAGATCTCCCTGGCCCAGGGAGGCAAACTTCGCCAGAATCTCAATCCCGCGGAAGCGCGCCGGGTCTTGCAGGATTTGATGGAAACTCCCAATGAAGCGAAAGGAACCTGGACTGAAAAACTGGCTCGGGCACTTTGGGCGTAACAAAGGTCTCAAGCTCCTGTCGCTGCTGCTGGCGCTGGCGTTGTGGTTTGCCGTCAGCGGCGAAGAGCGCACCGAAACCAGCCTGCACATGGCCCTGGAGTTCGCCAACCTGCCGGCCCAGATGGCCATCGTCGGCGAAGCTCCCACCGAGTTGCAGGTTCGGATCATCGGGCCCCAGTCCATCGTCAACCGGCTATCCGAAAGCCACCTGACCCAGACCATCGACCTGGCCAATTATCAGAGCGGCTCCCACGCCTTTTACCTGGGGCCCAGCAGTTTCTCCTTTCCCCAGGGGGTGATGGTGATCCGGATTCAGCCCAATCCCGTAACCATCCGCCTTTCCAATACCATCAGCCTCACCTTGCCCATCCGGCCGGTGCTGGCCGGCAGTCTCCCGGAAGGCTATGAACTGAAGAGCATCGAGACCAAGCCGGCGCAGGTTACGGTCAGCGGTCCCGAGGAGGAACTCAAGGACCTCAAATTTCTGTCCACCCACCCCATCGAGCTGAACCACCTTACGGAGTCCAGCACCCTGCGCACGGACCTGGATTTTAAGAACCTCCACCTCACCATGAAGACTCAGGTCCCCATCATGGCGGAACTGGTGATCCAGGCCCAAGACCTTGACCCACATTTTATCCAAAGTTCCGGTGATTGCGGAGCCGAACCCGGCCAGGCTGCAGCCCTCCCAGGTGGCCGTCACTGTCCAGGGCTCCTGGTTCCAGATGAAGGATCTGAAACCTAACGAGGTCCAGGTCCGGGTAGATACCGGGAATCTGGGCCCCAGGCGGTCGCGGCTCCAGGTAGCCGTCAGCCTGCCCCAGGGGGTCAGCCTGGTACGGGTGGAGCCTGCCTGGGTGAGCGCCACCCGGCCGGGGTCTCCTTGATTTCCTGAGTCGCCCAGCGCCGGCCCGGGGCATCGCGGCGACCAGGGCCGGCGCCATCCAAGGAATGGACCCGGCCGCTGCGCTAGATAATCCATACTTTAAAAAATTTAACCCCGATGAATTATCCTGCTACCCCCTACCTCAAGCACCGCCTCATCGCCATCTCCGCCTCCCTGGCCATCGGCCTGGGGCTGATGGCGTTGAAATTCGTCGCCTTTGGGATCACCGGCTCCACCGCCATCCTCTCCGATGCCCTGGAGTCCATCATCAACGTGGTGGCCGCCTCTTTTGCCCTGTGGAGTATCATCTTCGCCGCCCAGAGCCCCGATCCGGCGCACCCTTACGGCCACGGCAAGATGGAATATTTTGCCGCCGGCTTTGAAGGGGCCCTCATCGTCCTGGCGGCCCTGGGCATCTTCTACGAGGCCTGGCCCCGGCTCTTTCATCCCCAGGCCATCGCCAGGCTGACCAGCGGCCTGTACCTCTTCCTGGCGGCGGCGGCCATCAGTCTCATTTTGGGCCTGGCCCTGGTGACCGTGGGCAAGCGCACCAGCTCCCTTATCCTGGTAGCCGACGGCAAGCACGTCCTCACCGATTTCTTCACCACCGCCGGGGTGGTGCTGGGCCTCGCGGCGGTCATGGTCACCGGCTGGAACTGGCTGGACGGCGCGGTGGCCATGCTGGTAGGGGTCAATATCCTGATTACCGGCGCCCTGCTGGTGCGGCAATCCTCGGCAGCCCTGCTGGACACCTCGGACCCCGAGCTTTTGCAAGAGATCTGCGAGGTCATCGCCCGGCATCGCCAGGACCTGTGGATCGATGTCCATCAGCTAAGGGCCCGCCGCTCCGGTTATCATGTCTTCATGGACTTCCACCTCATTTTGCCCCGGGACCTGAGCCTGGAAGCCAGCCACGCGGAAGTCAAGAAACTGGAGAAAATCTTGAGCGATCACTTTGCAGGGCGGGCGGATATCCTGATCCACGCCGATCCCTGCGCCGTCCCGGAGTGCCCCATCTGCGGTCACGCTCCCTGTGAACATCGCCAGGAAGGCCAAAAGATGCAGCGCCTCTGGACCAGGGAGAACCTGACCTGCAGCGACCCGCCGGGCGGGCAGGCGAGAGACCTTGAAGCCCGGACGACCTCGTGATAAAATGGATCCGGATCGAGGGCGCGGTGGCTTAAGGCGCGGCTCCTGCCGCCGCCTCTAAAAGAAAACAAAAAACCAAAATCTCCCGCCGCATCCCATTCCAAGGAGGAGAGTCTTAATGAAGATGCTCAAAATCCTGTTCGTTTTCCTGGTAGTCCTGGCCCTGGCCGCCGGTCCGGCCCTGGCCGCCGAGCCCCAGCCCCAGACCGTCTGCCCGGTGTTGGGCGGCAAAATCGATAAAAAAGTCTATGTCGATTACCAGGGGAAGCGCATCTACTTCTGCTGCCCCGGCTGTCCCGCGGAATTCAAAAAAGACCCGGAAAAATATCTGAAAAAGATGGAGGCAGAGGGGATTACCCCGGAAAAGTGCCCTGAGACCAAGGCAAAGTAGAAAGGACCCCTAACAAAAAAGCCTCACCCCTCATAAATCGAGGCGGTAGGCCAGGGGTCCAGGCTCCCGGGGCGGCTCGATCCTGACTGAGATCAGGTGGCTTTCTTCTCTACTAACGCCGTACGGAGAACACCAGGACCGCGGCTCCCCCTTCTGTTTCATTAACCAGGCGCAGCAGATAATCCCGCAGCCGGTGTTCGTAGCTGGGTTGTTTCCCCAGATAAGTCAGGTATCCCGGGGTCGGCTTTTCAGGCAGCTTGGGTTCATTCGCCGCTCGTTTAATGATGGTCATGGTGGAGGTAGCCTGGAACTCGATTTCATTGATAAGGTCGGTGGTTTCCGAGTCCCTGGGGGCCGGGAGCCCGGCCTGGAGGAAGCTTTTGGCGATGTCCCGGGCGAAGATTCCGTCCCGGGGGTCATCAATGAAGGACCGGACCAAAGCCATCTCCAGGGCCAGGATACGGCCGGCGCCGTCAGTGGTGACCCTTATTGTCACCAGGGGGCGGAACTTTTCGCCGCTGGGCTTGAAGGCAGTCACGGTGCTGCCATCGTTTTTGCTCACCTGGCTCTGCTCCAAGTGAAAAAAACGGAAAAAATCTGTTTGTTTGGCCTGCTCCAGGGTCTCCCCCAGGTTTCCGAAGGATGCCGCGATCAGGGGCGCGGCCAGACCCAGGGGAAGCAGCACCTTGGATAGAATTTGGCGGAGTTTGCCCATTAAATTCCTCCAAAAAGCAAGAGCCCTGGCGCGGCTCCGCAGCCCAGCGCCGAAATCGTAGAGGGGGTTAAACTACCAATGAACCTCACCCCTCATAAATCGAGGCGGTAGGCCAGGGGTCCAGGCTCACGGGGCGGCTCGAACTCCGGGGCTCGCTTAAAGCCCAGTTTCTCATAGATATGCCGGGCCGCCAGCATGAAGCGGCCGGTGTATAAAAAGATGGTGGGCAGCTTCAGCTCCCGGGCCCGGCGCAGGCACTCCCGGGTCAGCCGGGCGCCCAGGCCTTGGCCCCGGGCCTCCGGGCGCACCGCCAGCAGGCGGAGGGTCCCGGACCCCGCCGGCCAGCGGCCCTGGCCGGAGCGGCTGGCGTCGGGGAAGAACTGCACCACCCCCTGGATGGCCCCTCCCACTTCAGCCACCAGCAGCAGCCCCACCCCGGCGTGGATGGCCTGGCTGACGCTCTCCATCCACTTCTCCCAGGCCTCGGGGGGGACCAGTTCCCGGTATTCCAGGTAGGCGCCCTTCACCAGGGCCTCCGCGGCCTTCAGGTCCCCGGCCCCTGCCTCCCGGATCACTATTTTAACGCTCAAGGTCTGCTTATTCCCGTTTAGGGTTTCTCCACCACCATGGCCTTGACGATGACCACCGGGGTTAGCGGCACGTTCTGGTAGCCGTCCCGGTTGCCGGTGGGCACGGCCTTGATCTGGTCCACCACCTCGCGGCCCTTAACCACCTTGCCGAAGACCGCGTAGCCCCAGCCCTGGGGAGTCTTGGCGGTATGATTGAGGGACTTGTTGTCCGCCACGTTGATGAAGAACTGCGAGGTGGCGGAATCGGGGTCGGAGGTCCGGGCCATGGCGACCGTGTAAGGCTGGTTGGTCAGGCCATTGTCGGCTTCATTCTTGATGGCGCGCCCTGGTGGGCTTCTCGTTCAGGTCTGGCGGTCGAGGCCGCCCCCCTGGATCATAAAACCGTTGATGACCCGGTGGAAGACGGTGCCGTCATAAGAGCCGTCCCGGACGTATTGCAGAAAATTGGCCACCGTGGCCGGGGCCTTATCCGGGTACAACTCCAGGGTGATCTCTCCCAAGCTCGTTTCCAGTCTTACCAAGGGATTGCTCCTTTCCGCCCGGGCCCAGGTCCCGATAACCATGATCAGGGCCAGCATCGCTAAGCCCGACAGCGCCAGCTTGCCATAAATTTTGGTTGGCATAATCCTCCCCTCTATTAGCCTTGTTGCGGTGGGGTCTTCAGAAACCGCTCGCCCCAGTTTAACAAATCGGCGGTCTCAGATCAAACCTCAGATGGCGGGGAACCGCGATCTGGACCCGGAAGGCTCCTTTACCCCACCCCCGGTTCCTTAAACCTTGGTCTTCTCCCGGAAGAATTGCCCCGGGTAATGCTGGTCCAATACTTCGGCCACCACGGCCTTCAGATGATCCGTATCTCCCTGCTTTTCCAGAAAGGCGGCGGCCAGGGGAACCAACAGGCGGGTGGAATATTCCGGCAGGAAGGTGTGGATCACCACCGGCAGGGGCGGGCGGCGGTCCTGGAGCCGGGCCAAAATTTCCATCTCGTCCAGGTGGGGGATCTCCAGGTCCAGGATCAAGAGGTGCGGCGGCTCACCGCTGCTCAGCAGATTCAGGACCTCCCGGCCATCCCCGGCCACCTCCACCTGATAACCCTCGGCCCCCAACTCCCGGCGCAGAAATTCCCGGACGTGACGGTTGCGATCCGCAATCAAGATTTTGCAATGTTCGGCCACCGCAGGATCTGCCCCCGGATCATAGATCAGCAACGGGCGTGCCAAACCCCGGGCCAAGGTGGCCTGATGCAACTAATTAAAAAATTTATCTTTTTTCAGAAGCCCCGCCCCACCCTCCCCCTTCCTGCCACCGGGGTGACTGTCGTTATTTTTTACAGTTTGTAAAAGAAGGCGAGGCGACTGGATGGTTTCCCCCGAACGAGAGAGAAAAATGCCTAAAGAAACTCGCCTGGCGACACCCTTAACCGTGAACTAAGGTTAAGGGCAATACGCTTACTTAAGCGGTTCTTTTCTAAGGAATTGGTGGGCAGTGCCCACCCTACATTTTTTTGTCATGCATCGCTTCGCTCCGCATCTCGTATTTGGAGATTCTTCGGTCGCCTCGGCTCCCTCAGAATGACAAAGGAAATCAGTTCGCATCAGCTCCTGGTGCTTAGCTGAACAGCATTAAGGTTAAAGGAAGGCCCTTAAAAAAACGCCGGTTAAGGCCCTTCCAGTCTGATGGAGGTCTCGAACTTCAGGTGGTATTTATCGATTTTGGAGAGCAGGGTGGGCCGGGAAATGCCCAGGAGCTTGGCGGCCCGGCTGCGGTTGCCGCCGGTGAGTTCCAGGGCCTCGCTGATGAGCAGCCGGGCGAAGCGGTCCATGACGGTGTCGAACAGGTCTTTGCCGTCCCCGGAGACCAGGGATTGCCGCAGCCACTGGCGGATAACCTCATCGGCCGGTTGGCTCCCCTTCCGCCGCCCTGGCCGGGCTTTCCACGCTCATGGCCCGGGTGAGGTCTTCCGGATGGATGGGATAGCCCCGGCTGAAGATCAGGGCCTTCTGCATGGCGTTGGCCAGCTCGCGGACGTTGCCGGGCCATGGGTAATTATGGAGCAGGGCCTTGGCCTGCAGCGTCCATGCCGGGATTGTCCAGTCCCATCTCTTTGGCGAACCGGGCCAGGAAATATTCCGCCAGCAGGGTCAGGTCTTCGGGGCGCTCCTTTAAGGGTGGCAGCCAGATGGTCACCACCTTGAGGCGGTAATAGAGGTCTTCCCGGAACTTCCCGGCGGCCAGGGCGGCTTCCAGGTCCCGGTTGGTGGCCGCGATGATGCGCACGTCCACCGGGATAGGCTCCCGGCCGCCCAGGCGTTCGATGCTCTTCTCCTGCAACAGTCTGAGTATCTTGGCCTGGATGCTGAAGGGCATATCGCCGATTTCGTCCAGAAAGACGGTGCCGCCGTGGGCCTGCTCGAACTTGCCCACCCGGCGGTGGACCGCTCCGGTGAAGGCCCCCTTTTCATAACCGAAGAGTTCGGACTCCAGCAGGGTCTCCGGGATGGCCACGCAATTGATGACCAGAAAGGGCTTGGCGGCCCGCAGGCTGTGCTGGTAAATGGCCCGGGCCACCAGCTCCTTGCCGGTGCCGGATTCCCCCCGGATGAGGGCGGTGGCGTCGGTGGGGGCCACCCGGCCAATGGCCTTGTAAACCTCCTGCATGGGCTTGCTGCGGCCGATGATGGCCTCCGCGGCCGCGGCGCTCGGCGCCACGTCCAGCTCCACCCGGGAGCGCATGAAGCGCCCGGCTTCCAGGGCCTGGCCGATCAAGGCCAGCATATCCGGAAATTCGGGGGGCTTGAGGACGTATTCAAAGGCTCCCAGCTTGGTGGCCTCGATGGCCGTCTCGGTAGTGCCATAGGCGGTCATGACGATGACCGGCAGCTTGGGCTCCATCTCATGGATGGCCCGGAAGGCCTCCAGGCCGTCCATCCCCGGCAGGCGCACGTCCATGATCACCAGGTCGGGGGTTTCGGCCTTTACCTGGGCCAGGGCCGCCTCACCGCTGGACGCGGTCTTCACCTGGTGGCCATCCTCGGTCAAGAGCTTTTCAAAGCTTTGCCGCAACTGCGGGTCGTCGTCCACGATTAAGATCTTGCCCATGCCTAGCCGTCCTTGAGGGGCAGGGTGATGATGAAGGTTGCCCCCTCCCTGGCAGTGGCTGCCAATTCCAACCGGCCGCCGTGGTCTTCGATGATCCGGGTGGCGATGCTCAAGCCCAGGCCGGTGCCCTCCTCCTTGGTGCTGAAAAACGGCTGAAAGACCTGGGGCCGGATGGATTCGGCGATGCCCGGGCCGGTGTCACTCACCCTGATGACCGCCGCCGGCCCCGAGGGCGGAGACAGCCGGGCCTCCTCCTGGATGGTGATCACCCCGCCATTCACCATGACCTCGCAGGCATTGACCAGCAGGTTGGCCAGAACTTCCTTGAGCTGGTCCGGATCACCCAGGATCTCCGGCAGTCTTTGGGAGCGCAGCAACTTCACCTCCACCCCGTAGGATTCGAGACGATGGCGCAGCAGTTGCAGGGCTCCGTCCACCACGTCGGAGGGCCCGATGTGTTGCATCTTCAGCTTGGGTGGCCGGGAAAATTCCAGAAAATTCCGGACAATGGCGTCCAGGTGGCGGATCTCTTCGGAGATCACTTCGAAATCCTCCCGCTGGGACGAGGTCAGGTTTAGGGAGCGCTTCAGGGAAAAGAGGCGCATGTTTACCGAGGTCAAAGGGTTGCGGATGCTGTGGGCCACCCCGGCGGCCAGTTTGCCCACCATGGCCCATTTCCCCGTTTGCAGCAGATGCTCCTGGCTGCGTTCCAGTTCGCTCTGGGCCTGGTCCACGTTCTCCATGAGGCTGTGCACCCCGCGGCTCAGGGCTTTGACTTCATCCAGGCCCGGCTTCTCGCGGCCGCGGGGCCCGGTCTCCAGGGCCAGCCGGCGAATGGGCTCCAAAATCTGCTTGAGCAGGATATAGGCCAGCAAAATTCCCAAGGCCGCCACCCCTGGCAAGACCGCCAGGGCAAAGGCATTGATAAACCTGGCCCGGGCCTGACTCTCCAGGCGCACCCGGGAAATGGCCTCCTCGTGCATCAGTTTAAAGCGTTCACACAGTTGCAAGAGGGCGACAAACTGGCGGCGCACCTCCCAGTGCAACCTGGCCCCGGCTTCCCGCTGCCCCCGCTCGTACAAGTCGATCACCTGCTGCCGGGATTTGACATAGGCGGCATAGCCGGTATCAATCTGCCGGATAAGCTCCGCCATTGGCTCCGTATCGGCGGATTTCCTGGCCTTTTGCAGCCATTCGCCAAACTCCTGCTGATGCTGCTCCATCTGCTTGAGCCAGTCGGGGTTGCCGTCCAGGAAATAATAAGTGAGAAAACCCCGTTGACTCAGCAGGGAGGCGGTCAGTTCCTCCGCGGCCTGAAAGGAGGCCACGTTCTTGTCGATGAGGGAAACCAGGAGGGCGTCCATGGCGCGCGTGTGCCAGAGGGTGACCAGGCCGCCCCCCAGGGTGGCGCCGACCAGGGCAGTCAACAGCAAGAAGATGCGGGCCCGCAGACTGAGCCGTTTCCACATAACCTTACCCAAAAAATTTAATTCCGGTTGCGGCCAAATCCCTCTGCCGAAACTGCCCGGCGGCATATCCAAAAGCGCTAATTAATTTATGTTACCACAAAAATCAGGGGATCGCCCCGGGAAGCAAATCATGCTGTCCCGGGAACCGGCAATCTGGTATATTTCTGGGCAGGAGGGATCATCCCTGGAGGAAGGCAATTACCGCCTGAATCTGGGGGCAGGGGTGGATTCCCCAGCCGGGCAGTGAAAAACATAAATAATATTGAGGACTTAATCAGGATGAAATCTGCGACCGACAGCTACCGGGAACGCTCCCTGAAGATTCACGGCATGATCTGCGCCAAATGCGGCCGGGAATTCACCCAGAGGAACCGGCAGCTCCTCACGGTGCACCACAAGGATGGCAATCCCGGGAATAATCCCACGGATGGCTCCAATTGGGAGAATCTCTGCGTCTATTGCCACGAGGATGAGCACAGCCGAAAACTACTGGGTGACTATCTCAGCGGGAAATGAAGGCGCGGCCTTTCGTAAACTGAGCTTCCGGCCTGGCCGCGGCCCTCGATCTTTTTCCCGGTCCAGCTTCTTTTCCTGGACCGCCTCGATCTTCAACCGCAAAGGCCAGCCGTTCCTCCGGGACCCGGTGGGGATCCAGGGAGAAAACCCAAGTCCATCCAGCTTCAGCCTAATGAGAGCCCTGGCCTTCCTGGACCAGCTTTCTGGCGTAGGCCTGGCGCACCTTTTCCAGCAACTCATCCAGGGCTATCGGCTTCATGAGGTAATCGAAGGCCCCCAGTTGCATCCCCTGGATCCCCGACTCCACCGAGGCGTGGCCGGTGAGCATGATGACTTCCGTCAAGGGCTTCCTCTTTTTAATCTCCCGGAGGGTCTCGATGCCGTCCATGCCCGGCATCTTGACGTCCAGGATGATGACGTCCGGCGGGCTGCGGTCCAGGGCTTCCAGGGCCAGATAGCCGCTCTCCACCCCGCTCACGTCGACATCGCGGGCCCGGAGCCTCTTGACGATGGTCTCCAGATAATCCAATTCATCATCCACGATCAAAACCTTGAACTTTTCCATGACGCCCCCTTTCGGCTTATCTGACCGGGAAATATATGGTGAAGGTAGTGCCCTGGTCTTCCGCGCTGGCCACCATTATCCTGCCCCCCAATTTTTCCACGATACTGTAGGAAATGGAAAGGCCCAGGCCGGTGCCCTTGCCCACCTCCTTGGTGGTGAAGAAGGGATCGAAGATCTTGTTCAGCATCTCCCTGGGGATGCCGGGGCCGCTATCGCTAATCTCTATGCCGATTTCATTATTCTTGGCCAGGTGCCTGGTCTTGAGATGAATCTCACCATCTTTGCCAATGGCGTCGATGGCGTTATTGAGGATATTGAGAAAGACTTGCTGCAGTCTGGGCCGTATCGCTGGCAGTCATGGGGAGATCCAGGGCATAATCGGCCTTAATCTCGATGTTGCGATAGCGGGCCTCGTTTTCCAAAAAGGCCACGCTCTCCTCCAGGATGGTATTGATATTGAGGATCTCCGTGACCGGCTCCATCCGCCGGGCGAAGCCCAGGAGACGGTGGGTTATCGTCCGGGCGCGGTTGATATGATATTCAATCTTGTCCACCGCCGCGGCTATTTCCTGAAAATTCTCGTTTCCGGAGACATCTACCTTTTTGAGCAGGTCTTTAATCCAGCCGGCCTTTTCGCCGATGACCGCCAGGGGATTGTTGATTTCGTGGGCAATGCCCGCAGCCATCTTCCCCAACGCCGCCATCTTGCTTTCCTGGAGGGCCATTTCCTCGCTGGCGGCCTTCTTCCGTTCCATGGTGATCATTTCATTCATCATCGAGCGGGTGGAGAGCACCGCGCCGATGGCAATCAAGGCCACTCCCCCCAGGGCAATCAAGACCATCAGGGACTTGGTGCGCAGCAGGGGAGTTAACTGGTCCCTGGGGTCTTCCCGGATTACCAGCACCCACTTCTTCACTTTGATGATGCCGACCGCGAAGAGACCTTCGTCGCCCTGGACCGCGATTTCCTCCGCCTGGGGAACGCTGGCCTTGGAGAAATCAGGCGCCGGCGCCGGTTGCAGCACCGCCCCGCCAAACCGGGGCTTGGTTTGCAGGATATCATTGCCGTCAATGATAAAGGCATCCCCCATTTTGCCAACCCAGGCGGCCCGCACGATGTTCTCAATGATGTCGGAATCGATGGTGGCCCGCAGGATCCAGCTCCGGCTCCCTTCCCGCACCGCCACCGCAATGATAAAATGCGGAATCTTGCGAAATCCCAGGAACACGTCGCTCACATAGACGCCGGTGGACATCACCGCCTGGAACCAGTCTTCGTCCTTATAATTTGCCGATTTCATCAGGGCGTAATACGGCCCCACGTAGGCCAGGTGCCCGCCTTCCTGGTCGATAATCCCCAGATCCAAAAAAGACCTGGAACGGGCCTGGATGATGTCGAAAACCTTTTCCAGGTAGGCTTCATCCCGCAGTTTTTCCAGGGGGATGGTATGGGCCAGATTGGTGAGCTGGGAGATGCGCTCCTCCAAAAAGAGATCGATGGAACTGGAACGGTTTTCCGCCAGGGTCTTCATATCTTCCATGATCTTGGTGTAGTAAGATTGGCTAAACTGGTAATAGATGGCGGCTCCCAGGATGAGCAGCGGGATTACCGAAAAGGCCAGGATGGTCAGGACAATTTTCCACCATAATTTATTATAATATTCCCGTTCCATCCCGATGACCGCCTCTCAAGGGCCGAGATTTTCTCCGAGGTCGCCCGATCCGCCGGTTTCCGGAGATTGGGGGCGCCCCTTGACCAACATGCTAAGCAATGGCCGTTCCAAGGAGAGCCGTCTGGTTAACCTAATGTTATTATTTAATTAATTTATCGAACCCGCCAGGCCTACGGGAATAATTCGGGAACCTGGATGTCAATATTTTTTACAGGTTGTAAAGGGAGGTCACGCCCCGGGCCTTTCTGGCACTTTCTGGTATAATAACAGGCAGCGTGGCCGGAGGTGCTCCCTGATTATGGCCAAGATAGCAGAATTGACATTCTGAGCGAAGCAAATAATCGAATTCTTTTCAACGCCTCAGCGCTCCGTTCAAGATAATCTTGAATCTCTCTGCCTGATCGGCTAACATTTTAAGATAAGGTAACATTCCCGGCCTGCCAGTTCCCCGGAGAGATCCGCCCGGTGGCCAAACCGGTGTTGGAGTGGTGCTGGGATTTCCCAGCCCTGGGGGGCGGCGGCTCGGCCCAAGGTTTTCTGAACGCATGAAACGCCTGAATCTGCGAACTATTTGGTGGCGACCGGGCCAAGACCTGAACCCCTTCGGCCTGGTAAAATTCTTTTCTTTGCCGGGTTTTATCGTCATCACCATCGTCACCGGCATTCTCGTCGTCTTGCTGACTCTCCGGGCCCAGCAGATGATCATGAAGAAAAACGAAGCCTACCTGGAGTTGCTGGCGGCCAACCTGAATCACCAGATCTTTCAGCAGTTCGTGCTGCCTACTGCCTTCGAAAAGGGCGGCCGGATTACCCTATCCGACCCGGAGCAGTCCCACCGTCTGGATGAGGTGGTGCGCACCACCATCCATGGGTTTCACGTGGACCAGTTGAACCAGTACGATCAGGAGGGGGTCTTTTCCTACAGCACCGCCAACCTGCCCCTGGGGAAAAAGAGCGATGACCTTCCCGGGGTTAAGAGGGCCCTGGCCGGGGAGAACTATTTTGAGGCGCCCGGCTACGGTCCCCTTAGCGTCCTCTGGCCCCGCAGCACTCAGTCGAAGCACCTCAAGGCCTTCATCCCCTTCCGCCTGGAGAAAGAGTTAACCACCCCCTCGGGGCCGGTTATCGGGGTCTTTGAGATCACCCAGAACATCTCCGGCGATCTGGCGGAAATCAATAAATTCCGCCTCCTCATCCTGGTTATCCTGGTAGTGATTATGGGCTGTGCTGTTCATGATCCTGCGCCAGATCGTCAAGCAGGCTGGCCTGATTCTGGCCCGGCGCCAGGAGGAGCAACGGTCCCTGGAGGCTCAGTTGCACCAGTCGGAGCGTCTGGCGGCCCTGGGGGAGATGACCGCGGGGGTGGCCCATGAAATCCGCAACCCCTTGGGGATCGTCAGCTCCACCGCCGAACTGCTGCAAGAGCGCCTGGCCCGCTATGAGCCGCAAAACCGCCTGGCCTGGATCATCGTGGAGGAAGCCAACCGCCTCAATGAAAAGGTCACGGAATTCCTCGATTTCGCCCGGCCCCGGATTCCCCATTTGCGCCCCTGCGACCTGGAGGCGGTGCTGGACCGGGGTCTGGAGTTCCTGGAGCCGGAGATCCAGCGCCTGGGAATAGAGGTCACCCGGGAATACCGTCTCCGGGGCCGGGCTCTGACCGCGGACCCGGACCTGTTGTACCAGGCCTTCCTGAACCTGCTGCTCAACGCCATCCAGGCCATGCCCGAGGGCGGCCGGCTCACCGTGTCCACCCAACCGGGCCCCCAGGGCCGCGGCGGCGAGATCCGCTTTGCGGACACCGGCGAAGGCATCGAGCCGGAGAGCCTGAAAAAGGTCCTCAACCCCTTCTTCACCACCAAGGAAAGAGGCAGCGGCCTGGGCCTGCCCATCGTCAAGAGCATTATCGAGACCCATCAGGGTGCCATAAAGATCGACAGCACCATGGGGCAGGGTACGGTGGTAACCATCACCCTGCCGAAATTGGCATAATGGCCCGGCAGGTGTTGGCTAGGGCGCAAACGGAGGCAGAGGTTGGTTGGCTGAGGGCCGGGGGGCACGGCCGTCTTACTAAAAACTCGAAACTCGAAACTCGAAACTCTTTTTATGGATACCATCTTAGTCGTTGACGATGAAGTCAATTATCTGACGGTCATGGAAGCCCTGCTGGGAGGGGTGGGCTACGAGGTCCTTACCGCGCCCAGCGCCCCGGAGGCCCTGAAGGTCGCCGGCGCCGCCGACCTGGACCTGGTGCTCACCGACATGAAAATGCCCAAGATGAGCGGCATCCAGCTCATGGATGAGCTGCGCCGCCTCTATCCGGAGCTGCCGGTGGTCATCATGACCGCCTTCGGCACGGTGGAGCTGGCCGTCACCGCCATGAAGAAAGGGGCCTTCGACTACATCCTGAAGCCCTTTAAAAATGAGGGGATCCTGGTGACCATCGCCAAGGCCCTGGAGTACCGCCACCTCCTCCTCACCAACCGGCTGCTCTACCAGGAATTGGACAAGAAATACGGTTTTCCCAACATCGTGGGGGAATCCCGGGTGATGGCGGAGATCCTGGCCCTGGTCAAAAGGGTGGCCACCTCCAAGGCCACCGTCCTGGTCACCGGCGAGAGCGGCACCGGCAAAGAGCTGATCGCCCGGGCCACCCACCAGTGCAGCAACCGGGCGCAACGGCCCTTCATCTCGGTGAACTGCGCCGCGCTTACCGAAACCCTGCTGGAAAGCGAACTATTCGGCCACGAGCGGGGCGCCTTTACCCACGCGGTGGCCATGCGCAAGGGGCGCTTCGAGCTGGCCGACGGCGGCACCCTGTTCCTGGATGAAGTGGCGGAGATGTCCCAGGCCCTCCAGGTAAAACTGCTGCGGGTCCTCCAGGAGATGGAGTTCGAACGGGTGGGGGGCAGCCGCTCCATCAAGGTGGACGTGCGGGTGGTGGCCGCCTCCAATCGGGACCTGAAGGAAGAGGTGGAGGCCGGCCGCTTCCGGGAAGACCTGTTCTACCGCCTCAATGTGGTCCATCTCCATATCTCCCCCCTGCGCCAGCGCCAGGAGGACATCCCGCTGCTGGCGGCCCACTTCATCAAGAAGTACGCCCAGGAAAACGTCCGGGGCAAGATCCGCCTCACCCCGGAGGCCTTGAAGTTGCTGGTGCAGTACCCCTGGCCCGGCAACGTCCGGGAGCTGGAAAACGTCATGGAGCGGGCCGTGATCCTGTGCGCCAATAACCTGATCACCCCCGAGGACCTCCCCGGGGAAATGGCTCCCGCCGCGGCCGGGGCCAAACTGGACATCGACCATCTCGTCCCCCTGCATACCCCCCTGCCGGAGGTCCTGGAGGCCATAGAGGAACAGATGATCCGCCGGGCCCTGGAGCAGAGCGGCCAGGTGCAGGTGCGGGCCGCGGAGATGCTGGGCATCACCAAGAGCCTGCTGCAATACAAGCTGAAGAAGTATCATTTAACTTCTTCTTAAAAAAACAAATTCATTATGAAAATTAGAAAAATACCCCATCCAATCCCATACCAAGGGAGTAAACGCAATCTTGCCGAAGATATTTTGAGATATTTCCCGCCGGAAATTAATACGCTTTACGAGCCTTTTGCAGGATCGGCCGCGATCACAATTGCTGCTGCCGTTAGAGGATTAGCCAAACATTATTATATTAATGATTTGAATAAACCCCTAATGGATTTGTGGGGAGCTATCATAGAAACACCAGAACAAGTCTCTGCCCAATACGAATCACTTTGGCAAAAACAACTGACTGACCCAAGGGAATTTTATAATAAGGTCCGAGATGAATTTAACCTGACGGGACGTAGCAATCTTTTTTTATACCTCTTGGCTCGCTGCGTTAAAGGTTCTGTAAGATATAACTCCCAAGGGGAGTTTAACCAGAGTCCTGACAACCGTAGAAAAGGAATGCATCCTATAACCATGAAACGCCAAATATTTGGTGTATCTTATTTCTTGAAAGGAAAAACAACAATTTCATCAATGAATTACAGAGACATTTTAGAAAAAGTGACAAATATGGACCTTATTTATATGGATCCGCCTTATCAGGGCGTTTGTGGAAATAGAGGATACCGCGCTGATTTGCAAAGTGTCCAATTCTGTGAATTTGTAGATGCGCTTAATTCTCTTAATAAAAATGGAATTCGATATATTGTAAGCTATGATGGGCGTACCGGAGCCAAGACCCATGGCAGAAAATTGCCCGATGATCTAAATTTAACGCTCATTGAGTTATATGCAGGTAGATCGTCACAAGCTACTTTATTGGGTAGGGATGCTGTAACGATTGAATCACTTTATCTCTCGTCAAGCTTGGTCAATGAATTGGTTAATGTTCCAGTAGTGTATAAATATACCCGGGGGGAACAGTTATGCCTCATGGAGAGTCATAAATGATTAACAGGAAATTGCCCCCTGGTTTTATTAAGAAATGCAGATCTGTGACTGCAAAGCGTCCTCGAACCGTAATTGATCATATTCTTAAGTATGGGCAAATAACCACACAAGAATTGAAGGATAAATATGGTTATAATCACCCACCGCGGACTGCACGCGATGTCAGGGAGCAGGGAATACCACTAGAAACATTTCGAGTTGAAGGTTCCTATGGGCGAAAAATTGGAGCTTATCGCTTTGGTGATCCTCGAAGCTCACGATTTGGAAGGCTGAAAGGAAGAACAGCATTTTCCAAAGAACTTAAGAAAAAATTAATAGAGATCAATGGATCACGCTGTGCAATTTATGCTTGAGGAATTTAACGAACGGGACTTGCAGATTGACCATAGAATACCATATGAAGTTGCAGGGGATAATCCAGAGAATATGGATAACCCTTCTTCTTATATGCTGCTTTGCGGTTCAGCCAATCGTGCAAAACCGCGGTATGTGACCATAGTGTGAATTGGCTAAGAGTTGAAGAAAATTGAAATATGCCGCGAATGTTACTGGGCTTATCCGGAGAACTACGAGCATATAGCAATGCGTCAAATCAGAAGAGTAGATATCATATGGTCTGGAGATGAAGTTAATGGGTATGAAAATCTTAAGAAGCGCACGCAGCAACTTTGAAAAAATATTCCAGATTTCATTAAAGAGATAATCAAAAAACATATATGAATGATGACGGAAAATTAATTGTAATTTCTTTAATTTAGGCCAATCTATACTTAATTTTCCGGAGGCCCCTTGCGACCCGAACAATTTCCCGACGATATCCGGCCCTTTCTCATACCGAAGCCGGAAGGCGATCTGGTGTATCGCTGTCTCGAATGCGGGGCGGAGTACGACCTCAGCCGGCTCCTCTACACCTGCCCGAAGTGCCGGGGACTCTTCCTCCTGGAGGATAAGGCCGCCGGGCGCCTCCAGCAGCACTCCGGGGCTTTTTGGCGCCGGTTGTTCGATTACCGCAAGATGCTCAACCTGCCGGCCCTGAAAGGGGTCTTTCTCTTTTACGAACTGATTGCCCCGGTCATTCCCCTGGAGGATATCATCTACCTGGGGGAAGGCCACACCCCGCAGGTGGCGGCCAATGAGGCGCTCCGGGAAGAAGTCGGCGGGGCCTTTTATTATAAGAACGACGGCCAGAACCCCAGCGCCTCTTTCAAGGACCGGGGCATGGCCGCGGCCCTGAGCTATCTCAACTACCTGGTGCGCCAGCCCGGGGCCGGCAAGCTCCTGGCCATCTGCGCCTCCACCGGCGACACCTCGGCGGCCGCCGCCCTTTACGCCGCTTACCTGGGGAACCGGGTGGCCTCCGCGGTGCTCCTGCCCCACGGCAAGGTCACCCCCCAGCAACTGGCCCAGCCCCTGGGCCACGGCGCCAGGGTCTTGGAGATCCCCGGGGTCTTCGACGACTGCATGAAGGTGGTGGAGTCCCTGGCGGACCACTACCAGGTGGCCTTGCTCAACTCCAAGAACCCCTGGCGCATCCGGGGCCAGGAGTCATTCGCCTACGAGATCGCCCAGTGGTTCGACTATGAGCTGGCCGGTAAGGTCGTGGTGGTGCCCATCGGCAACGCCGGCAACATCACCGCCATCATGCAGGGCTTCCTGCGCCTCCACGGCCTCAAGATTATCGAGACCCTGCCCCGGGTCATCGGGGTCCAGTCCCGCCACGCCGACCCGGTGTTCCGCTACTACCTGGAGCCGGACCGGGCGAAACGGGTCTTCAAACCGGTGGCCGTCCAGCCCAGCGTGGCCCAGGCGGCCATGATCGGCAACCCGGTGTCCATGCCCCGGGTCATCCGCCTGGTGGAGGAATACCACCGCCGGGCCGGCGAGGGCTCGGTGGCCGTGGTCCAGGTGAGCGAACAGGAGATCATGGACTCCATGCTGCTGGCCAACCGCCACGGCCACATCGCCTGCACCCAGGGGGGCGAATCCCTGGCCGGCTTCCGGGCAGCCTTGAAAGAGAGGCTGGTGGAGGCCGGGGAAACCGCGGTGCTGGACGCCACCGCCCACCATCTGAAGTTTATCAGTTTCCAGCAGATGTACTTCGAGAACTCCTTTCCGCCGGAGTTCGAGGTGGCCCCCAAGGCCGAGTACCAGAACCGGCCGCAGTTGCTGACCCCCAGGACCGGGGACCCGGCCCAGCAAACCGCCGATCTGGCGGGGCAAATCGCCGCCTTGTTAGCATTGACCCCCAAGGGCTAACGATGCTGATCGGCAAATGGGCTCCGCGTGCCTGGGCCTTGACAGCCATGTCAGCTTCCATCCTGGCTCTCACCGGCCAGGCTGCGGCGGCTCAACAAATCGATGTCCTGGAAACCCGGCCTGGGGTAACCCTCCGGCTTTTTCTCGAAACCCCGGCTGGCCCCGCCAAGGCTGTCTTGCTGATGTTCCCGGGGGGTGAGGGCGCCAAAAGGTTTCAGGAAGAAGGTGGCAAGATTATTTTGACGCAAGACTTCCCAGGGCGCACTACTCCTAATTTTGTTTGTAAAGGTTTTGCGGTAGCCATTATTGATGTGCCTTCCGACCAGGCAAGTGGCATGATCCCGGGCTTCCGCAACACTCCGGAACATGTGCAGGATGTCCAGAAGGTGGTGAACTTCTTGGATGCTCAAGGTCTCAGCCCGATCTATCTTCTGGGGGTGAGCAATGGCACGCTGTCCGTGGGCTACGCCGGAGCCCTGCTTAATGATGAGCGGATCAAGGGCCTGGTGCTCTGCTCCACTCTGGCGGAACGCTTCGTGAGTGGCCCCCTCATCCAGAGAATTACCCTGCCCGTACTCATGGTGCACCATCGGGAGGACGGCTGTCCGGTATCGTCCTTTCAGGAAGCCGAGCGACTGAAAAGCAAGTTCACCGGGAGCACCAAGGTAGATTTTGTCGAGGTGCAGGGCGGGCTCCCGCCGCAATCCGGTCCCTGCAACTCCTTGAGCCCTCATGGGTTTCTGGGAATGGAGGACCAGGTAGTCCAGGTCATTACGGATTGGGTTTCAGGGAACCAAGTGCCAACTAAGGTTGGTCCATAGGGGTATTTTCATTATGACGATTAAGCTCCCTACCGCCACCAGCGCCCCGTCGCCGACCCCCGTGGCCGACGACTATTGCTTCGTCTGCGGCAAGAACAATCCCCGGGGCTTTAAGATCACAGTGCGCTATGCGGAGGCGGAGCTGGCGGCGGAGACCGAGCTGTCCATCCCCAGGGAGTACCAGGGCTGGGCCCAGGTGATCCACGGCGGCATCCTCTCCACCCTGCTGGATGAACTGATGGCCCACGCGGTGTGGCGCTTCGCCGGGCCCGGTCTCACCCTGAGCATGGAGGTGCGCTTTCACCAACCCCTGAAACCCGGGGAGCCCATCCGGGTGCGGGGGGTGCTCCACACCAAAAACGGCAGCCGCCGCCAGGCCGAAGGGGAGATCATCCGCATTGCCGACGGCAGCCGCATCGCCTCGGGTAAGAGCCGCTTTTTCCTCCTCCCGGGAAACGGCCCGGAACCTTGAGTCCGTTGATTATCGAGGCCTATTCTGCATGATGGCGGCCACGGGCCCCCTATGCTCCGTTTTCCCTCGGTATCCCTGGCAATAGCATGCTTCAGATGACTGTCCTGATGGTGGGCAAGACCCGGGAAGGATTCATTCAGGAAGGCCTGGACTTTTACCGCAAACGCCTGCTGCCCCTGGTGCGGCTCAGCCTGAAGAGCGTCCGGGAGGAAAAGGAGGCTGGAGGCTTAACGCCGGAAACCATCAAAATGAAGGAAGGCGAACGCCTCCGGGCCCAGATGCCGCCCCGGGCCTGGGTGACGGCCCTGGACCCCCGGCGGCCGGGAGTTTACCACCGAGGAATTCGCCGCCTGGCTCAGCAAACGGCAAGAGCTGGCCCGGCCCCTGGCCTTTCTCCTCGGCGGCCATTGGGGGCTGGCGGACGCTTTGTTGGCTGCGGCCGACGAACAGCTTGTCTCTCTCCCGCCTCACCCTGACCCATGAACTGGCCCGCCTCGTCCTGCTGGAGCAGCTCTACCGGGCCTTGACCATCAAGATGGGGCACCCCTATCACGTGTGAGCGCCTACAGGGGCGGGCTTTTAAACCCGCCCCTGCTGGTCTCTCATTCAATCCACTGCACAAACTTCTCCAGCGGCTCCCGCTCGGTGCGGAAGGCATTGGCCGGGCATGCGGCATCGGGGTAGCCCAGGGCGACGCCCACTACGATCTTGTGGGTCGAGGTGAGGCCCAGGTGCCGCCGGATAATGTCCGGGTACATGGCCAGCTGGGCCTCGATGCAGGTGCCCAGGCCCAGGTCATGGGCCGCCAGGCAGATGCGTGGGTGATGGCCCCCAGGTCGAACATGGTGTAAGGCTCGCCCAGGTCGGCATTGAAAATCACGTAGATGATCGCCGGCGCCCCGAAGGCCCCGGTCATGTTCAGCCAGGTGGGCCATGCGGCGGGCCTTGTCGTCCCGGGCAACCCCCATCTTGCCGAACAGCCCGGCGGCGCAGGCCATGTAGCGCTCCTTGTAGACGTCGGGGAAGCTGCCCGGCATGGCCACGTCGGGGTTCGCCGCCATCCTTTGCTGTAAAGCCGCCACCATCTCCCCGGTCAGTTCCCGGATCTTGTCGCCTTGCACCACCACCAGCTCCCAGGGCTGGGTATTCCCCCAGGAGGGGCGACCAGCGGGCGGCCTCCAGGATTTGGGTGATGAGCTCCCGGGGAACAGCCTCGGGCTTAAAGGCTCGGATGCTCTTTCTGTTCTTCAGGGCTTCCAAAAGTTCCATGGACTCCCCTCCTTGTATCTCCGCGTTTTCTTGGGATATTAATAGATAGTGCGTGGGAAAGCCAAATATTTTTTGGAAAGTCGAGGATGGTTTGCAGCTGCTTTAACAAAGGGCGATAAAGGTGGTGACCAGATGGCAGCGGACTGGCACATCGTGGCCTTTCCTTTGATTCTGCCGTGGCGGGAGGAGTTTTGGACCCTGCCTCTCTATTTTCCCGCATCTCCGGGTGGGGGTGATCCCGGGGTGGCCGGCCCAACTGCCGTACCAGGGGATGCCGTTGCCTTCGGAGGCCCAGGCCCTGCCCCCCGGGCTCAAGCACTATAAGCCCGGCGACTTGCGCAGTGGCAGGCCTTTGAGGACTATCAGGAAGGCCCAGGCGGACGCGGGCGATCTGCTGCGGGACCTGCGCCATTATGGCCGGGCGGAGGCGCCGGGCCGGATGCTGCCCCGCGGCCTGGTCCCTGGCCTGGCAGTTGGAGAAGCTCCAGGCCGACCAGGAGGCCCAATTGCAACTGGTGGACCAGGGCCAGGAATGGCTCAAGGAATCCTGACCCCGGAACCCTGGGAGGAGCGCCTCGGGCTTCGGCCCGGTGTCCCGGGATCCCGGAGATGGTGGACCCGGAGCTGGCCAAGCTGCGTTACCGCGCTCTGGCAGCGAGTTATGGCCCCGCACTTGCAAGACCCCTGGGCTCCCTTTTTATTGGGCCGCACCGCCCGCTCCCTGTTCCTCACCTTGAAGGGCTGGCCGGAGCGGGCCGAGCCCAAAAAGGTGGGGATCTCCCTGCCCGGCTGCCGCAGCTCCCAGGAATGGTTAACGGTGCACGGCAACGGGGAGGCGCCCCCCTGGCAGGCTCAGTTCCAGGAACGGTTGGCAGATTTGCTGGAGGCCGCCGCGGCGCTCCGGGACCTGGAGGCTGCGGCCCGAGGAATGGCCGAGTTTGTGGCCGACCGGGTGGCGGCCTTCTGGCCGCTACCGGTGATCTGGAACCTGGAATTGGAGGTCTGGATCCCGGACCAGGGGGAGGATATCGTTACCGCCGGTGCTCTGCTGGTCCGGAGCCGGGGCCGCCGACGCCTTGCCGGGATAGGGGAATATTAGCCGGTAGTCATGGGCGGCGGTTCTCTAGGGGCACCCGGGTGTCCGCCCTCTGCGGGTTGGTTTCCGGTGGACCACAGGCGGGGCCGAAGCTTCGGGGAGTCGAACCTTACCTGTACCGGTTATTGGCTACTGATTACTCTCCGCAGTCTCCGGCAGGAGTTCCTCCTCCGGGGTCTTCATCAGGGCCGGCAATGGCTTGGCGGGGACGATCTTGCCGGCGGCGATTTCCCGCATGGCCATGACGATCTCTTTATTGTCCCCCCGCACCAACACCGGGGCGCCCCGGTAGATCTGCCGCACCCGCTTGGCGGCCAGGTGGACCAGGCCGAAACGAGTGGGAACCTGCTGCAGACAATCCTCGATGGTGACACGTGCCATAAGATCCCTCCTCCGGAATGGCTGGATGAAATCGATGCAATCGGGCCAGGCAGAACCGCCCATATCCATGATAACACGCCGGCCGGGGCGGCGCCATGGTTTCCGCGGCCACCGGGACCGGAACTAGCCCCCCGGCCTCCCACCCTTCTCCCCGGCCAGGCGGACGAACTCCAGTTGGTCGCCCTCCTTGAGGACCTGGGAGGCGGCGGCGTCCCGGCCATTGACCAGGGCCAGGGCCCGGGGATCGATATTCAAGGGCTCCTTCAGGGCCTGGCGCACTTCCCCCACCGATTTGCCGGCAATGGCGGCCTCCAGGACTGTGCACCCCGTAGCTGATTTTCACCAGGCCGGTGCTGGCCCGGACCGGTTGTTGCCGGCGGGTCAGGTCCCTTATCTGGGCGCTCACCGGGGTTCACCTGTCCAGGCGGCCAGGAGGGCGTGACGCCTCGTACCGATTCTCCCCGGTTAGTGGCCATAAATGCAGTTCATCTTTTGGGCAATCAATTTCTTGGATGGTCTATATCAACCGCAATTCACTAGGAAACCTTTACCAGAAAAACTTAAAAATAGCGGGACAATTGCGGCAGGGAGGGGTCCACCTGCCGGCACTCCCGGAGCAGGGCGTTCAGGTAGAGCCAGGAAAACTCAGCAGAAATTCCGGCCCGTACTTCCGGGCGCCAATGCTGTCGAAGGCCAGGGTGGCGGCGCCTGCCATCCGGAAGCGGAAGGCCAGGTCCCCCAACAGGGGCCAGACCACCTGCCAGCCGCCGGCGAGCTCGGCAAAAGTGCCGCAATCCATGCGCCGCAGCGCCACCTCCACCACCTCCGGGCTCAGCAGACGCAGCACTTCTTCCCGGGCTCCCAGGGAGACGTCTTCCATGGGACCGGCCGCGGCCGCGGCGAAATCTGCCAAGGCCAGCCAGTCCTGCCCGGGACCGGCCGGACGCAGCGCATATTCCCCCCGCCCATAGCGGGCCAGCAGGGCCACCAAGTCCCAGGCGAAGACATAGGCGTCTTCGGTGGGCACCGCCAGGCTTTTCCGGGCATAAAAGACCCGCAAATCCGCGCCGAATTCCGGGTCCAGGTCGAACAGCAGGTAGAGTTCCAGGGGGCGGAACGGCTTGAGCCGCAGGACCCACTGGATGCTGGCGTAGGGCCGGCCCTCCACCTCCTCCCCTCCGAGCAAACCGGCCAGGGCCGCGGGGGCCACCTCAGCCAGCCCCGCCAGGTCCTGGCGATACTTCTTCCGGACATACTGGCGGATCTGGGCCTCCCAGCCCCAGCCGGCCTCGAACTGGCCCAGGGTTACCAGGTCGTAAGGGAAATCGAGATTGGTCTGAAGCGGCGCCCTGATTCAGCTCTTTTTCGCCTCCACCCTCTGATTGAATTTCTCGGCGTTAATTATAAACCGTTCGTGCACCGCCTCGCCAATCTTTTCCTTTTCGTCAAAGCCCTCCACCTTGAAGGTGATCTTCCGGCCATCCACTGCGGTGACTTCGGTGACCGCCCGCACCTCCATGCCCAGGGGGGTGGGGGCGGTGTGTTTCAGGTTCATGGAGATGCCCACCGACTGCTCCCCGGCGGCCAGGTGCGCGGCCATCAGTTCGGCGCTGGACCCTTCGAACAGGCCCCCGAGAAAGGGGGTGCCGAAGACGTCGGGGACGCCCTGGAAAAACTTCCGGGCCGAATGTTCCGGGCCGGTCTTCAGCCGCTTCTCATGCTTCATGCCAACCTCGATCGCCATATAGCCTCCTTTTCTTAGTAGCCAGTAGCCAGTAGTCAGTTCCCAGTTGCCAGTAGTTAGTTGTTGGTAGTTGGTTTTGGGTATTTCTGGCTACTGGCTACTGGCTACTTTTCTCAAACCGCCAATGGCGCCATCTTTATGGGGGTCAGGAGTTCGCCCCGGGCCAGGCGGCGGCCCAGATCCCGGGCCTGTTCCAGCGTCTGGGGCTGTTCCAGGATGGCCCCTTTATCGTCGGCGCCCCGCACCAGGATTTCCCCGGCATAGCTCACGTTGATGGCGTCGAAGAAGTATTTGGCGGTGAGGCGGACCCCCACGAACAGAAGCTTCCCCTTGGTGGCCCCCACCGCCAGGAGGACGCCCTGGCGGGAGCCGCCGGGAGCATCCTTTTTCAATACGTAGCGCCTGGCCCACAGGGCCTGGGTGCGGTCGATCATCGCCTTGGACTGGGCCGAGACCCCATAGAAAAAGACCGGAGAGGCCAGGGCCACCACGTCGGCCTCCAGCAGCTTGTCGTAGATCTCCCGCATGTCGTCTTTAATTGGACAGGTGCCATCCTTGAAACAGTGGTAGATCTCCAGGCACGGGGAGATCTTGAGGTCCCGCAGGAGAATCTCCTCCACCTCCGCCCCAGCCGCGGCGGCCCCTTCCAGGAAGGCCCTGAGGAGGATTTCCGAGTTGCCGCCCCGGCGGGGGCTGCCCAGGATGCCCAGCACTTTCATGGCCGTCTCCTTCCGGTATTGCCTAACAATATGGAAAATCCAGGGAGGATGTCAAGCGCTGATGATTCCTTTATGGCTTCTAATCCGGCCTGAGCTTGGCTTGGGAGGAGCGGCCGCCCAGGGCGGGTACTCCCACCCGCAGGTAGCGCTGAGGCCCCGACTTCCTTGAAGGAGAGATATTTTTCTTAAAATCGAGCTTGGCAGGGGCGGTTTTGGTATTATCTTATTCTAGTAGAGTGGCGTTTTTAACTCTCATTCCAAGGAGAACTTCAATGACTAACAAGTCTTCCAAAACCCGAATGATGGCGATGGGCTTGCTGCTGGCCCTGGGCCTCCTGGCCATGCCGCTGGCGAGCTGGGCAGCGGCCCGCGGCCGCGGACTTTACCCTGAAAGACGTCCTCCAGGGGCAGGATTACACCCTGAGCCAGTTCCGGGGCAAGGTGGTGTTGATTAATTTCTTCACCTTCTTTTGCGGGCCTTGCCGGGAGGAGATGCCCGATCTCAACCAGGTTTACCATGAATTCCAGGGCCGGGGTTTCCAAACCCTGGGGATTGCCCTCAGTTCCGACCCCACCCAGATCAGGTTTCTGGTGAAGCAGTTGGGTCTGGACTATCCGGTGCTCATCGGCAATGACCAGGTGTCCAATGCCTACGGCAGCGTGGCGGTGGTTCCCACCACCTTCATCATCGACAAGTCGGGCAACGTCGCCCACAAGGTGGAGGGAACGCGGAGTAAGGCAGAAATTGAGAAAATGGTCCAGGCCCTGCTCTGATCGGACCTTGATCCCGAAAAATTTCTGGCCGATCCCGGCCAGCCGCCGGGGATGAACAATCCCCCTGCCCCTCCCCTTTAAAAATGGGGTTTTTCAAGTCCCCCCCTGGGGAAGGGGGGATTTAGGGTTTTATGGTAGAGTTTAAGAAGGCCGCGGCAGAGCGAAAAAACGCAGCAGATCCAGGCGGCGGCCCAGGCCTTCCCGCAGCACCCCTCCCGAAGGACCTGGGACCCTGGAATAACTTGCCGGATTGGGCCCAGGAACTGGAGGAACATCTCAAGGATGGGGAAGCGGCCCTCTTCATCCTCCACGGGCAGGTCTATGATTACACCCGGGTAAACGGCGATTACCTCCCCTTTCGCCATTTCCTGGGCCAGTGGCTGGGTCGGGAACGCCGCGTGGTCTTTTACAACCTGGGGGCGGGGCTGGAGTTCGGGGATGCGGCCGCGGAGGAATCCTTCCGGGAAGCCCTGGAGCCCCAGGAAAAGCCGGCGGACGGCGAGGCAGCCGAGGACGTCTCCCTGATCCGGGCCCGAGCCCTCCAGGCCCTGGGCCAAAAGCCCATCCCACCCCCCAAACCTTTACCCCAGAGTCCCCGGGAGGTACTGCAACTGGCGGAGCGGGTCATGGCCGCCCCGTGCCGCCGCCCCTCCGGCTGCAAGCCCCTGGCCCTGGTCCTGGAGTACGCCGAAACCATCGTCCCCGCGGTGGACCTGGGTTCCATGGGCGAGCCGGACCGGGCCGCCCTGGTCACCCTGCTGCGCTGGGCCCGGCAGGCGGAGCTCTCGGAGCACGGCCATCTGGTGGTCCTCACCACCGGCAACCTGGCTGATCTAAACCACAATCTCCTCTTGAGCCGCCATGGGGCGCAAGTCCTGGAGGTGCCGCCCCCGGACCGGGAGGCCCGGATTCACTTCATCGATAAGCTCCGTTCCCAGGGCAAGTATCAGCTTGCCCTCACCTCCCGGGAGCTGGCCAACCTAACCGCCGGTTTGAGCCTCAGGGCGCTGCACGCCTTGCTGCGCCAGAGCCTCATTCAGCCCCTTACCCCGGAGATGGTGCGCCGCAAGAAAAAAGATCTGCTGCGCCAGGAGTTGGTGGGCCTGGTGGAAGTGCTGGAACCCCGCTTCGGCCTGGCGGATATCGGCGGACTGGCGCCCGTCAAGGAATATTTTGCCCAGATTGCCGGGGCCTTGCAGGCGGGGGAAGTCAAGCTGGTGCCCCGGGGCATCACCATGATGGGGCCTCCCGGGGTGGGCAAGACCGCCCTGGCCGAGGCCCTGGCCCGGGATTGCGGCTTCAACTTCGTCAAGCTCCTCAATCCCCGCACCAAGTGGGTGGGAGAGAGCGAACGCAATTTCTTCAAAGCCCTCCAGACCTTGCGCAGCTTGACCCCGCTGGTGGTGGTGGAGGACGAAGCCGACCAGAGCGAACACAGCCGGGATGAATACTCCGGCGACACCGGGGTGAGCAACCGCCTGCGGCAGATGCGCTTCGAATTCATGGGCGACCCGACCATTCAGGGCAAGGTCCTGTGGATCAGGATCACCAACCGGCCTGACCGCCTGGACAAGGCCGATCTGCGCTCCGGCCGCTCCAGCGAGCGGATTCCCTTTTTCCTGCCGGATTTCGCCGAGAAATGCCAGATCTTCCAGGTGGTGGCCAGGCGCAGCCTGATCCCCTGCGATCCGGACGACTTTGCCGAAGTAACCCGCTATCTGGACCAGCGCCATCCGGAAGTGATCACCGGCGGGGACATCGAGGAGCTGGTCTTCCGGGCCTATCGCCAGGCCCGCCTGGCGGGCCGGGAACGGGTAACCCTGGCCGACTTCCGGCAGGTGATTGATGATTTTCTGCCGCCGCATCAGGTGGAGGTGCTGCGGCAGATGGAACGCCTGGCCCTGCACCAGTGCTCTTCCCGGCGCTTCGTGCCGGAGCGGGTCTGGACCTGGGCCGCCCGCCGCGAGGAGGCGGAAGGTTGAGTGAGAGGGGGCCGGGGAATTTTGTTGCCAGCGATCGGCAAAGGGAAAGAAATCTAATTTGCAATGCAACTCTTCTATGGTTGATTTTGGAGCCGCAGGCTTTACTTTGAAAACTTCAAATCCCCCTAAATCCCCCTTTTCCAAAGGGGGACTTTAAAAAACCCCCCTTTGAAAAAGGGGAAGATAAAAAAGCAAGGAAAACAACCATCCGCGACCAGATCATTATCGAGGGCAGCGACGCGATGCTGATGGAGAAAGCCGGCCCGGCGCCGGCCCGGGTAGCCCGGCGGGCGCCGCTGGTCTCCCTGCTGCGTTACGTCTCCCGGGTGATGCCGCCGCCCCTGCCGCTTTTGCCCCCGGGAAGCCGCTGGCTCCGCCAAAGGAAGGACTTGCTGCTGCTGGCCGTGGAAGACCCGCCCCAGTGCCGCAGCCTCAGGGTGAGCGGCGGCAAAAAAGGGGAGGATGGCTACCGGTCCTACCGCCTGGCCTTTCCATACCTGGTCTATCTCCTCACCTTCTATCGGGACAGTTTCGAGGAGATGAAGATGTTCTTCCGGGCCGCTCCCCTGACTTCTCCGGCAGACAGCCTCTACCACACCTGCCTGCCCAATGTCCGGGGAGAGCCGGGCCATTACGGCTCACAAAGGGTTTGCCTGCGCTACCGGCCGGAGATGCTGGAAGGCGTCCCCCTGGCGGTGGCCGTGCCGGCCCTCCTGAACTTCTTCTGGAGTACCGGTTTCAACCAGGACATCAGCAGCAGCGCCTTTGAGCGGGCCTCGAGCCTCTTGCCGGACCCCCGCCTGGCCGATTTTGCCGCCTGGGAGGAGGCCACTGCGGCAGATCCCCTCTTCCCCCTGGAGGTGGGTTGGGAGGCGGCTGACCGGAACCTCCCGGATTTGTGGGCGGAATGTTTGAAACTGCATGGCGAGACCGAGCAACCGGTAAAAGATGCTATGGAGCTGGCCGACATCCTCTACCGCTTGCCGGTGGGGTATTGACCTCCGCGGCGCCCCGCGGCCCCGGGCTATAAGTCCCTCACTCCCTCAACCGGCGCCTGGGTGCGTCTCGGGGCCCTTCACCACCCTCAATAGATGCTCGCTTTCAGGAGCCAGCTCGGCGATTTTCTTGGGGGCGGCAATCTGGGCATGGATTTGTAAGGTGAAAAACACCTGAGTATTGTTAGAGGAACTCTTTAAGGAGACACCCACCAGTCTCCGCATCGCCTCCAAGATCTCCTCCGAGTCTCTCCGGTTGAAATTGCCTTTGAGCTTCAGAAAGAAGTTTTCCCGTCTTCGGCAAATCGATATGCGCGCCTCCACGTAAAAATCCCCCTTCTAACGGTTTCTTTAAATCATTTCATAACACAACCGTATTTAACTACATTCGGGGGATTCCTATTTTTGCTTTCCTTCCTGGCTGGATTTAGGCTCAGGGAATGTCTCAAAGCAAAGACAAAAAGGAGTATTCCCGTGATACTACCCTAAAATATATCCGGTATTTAGGGGGCGGCCCAGCCCGGGTATCGTCTCTAATAAAGCCATAAAGAATAGCAACTCCCAGTCCGCCCCGCTGCCGTTGGGAATTGTGGTGTATATCAAGTTCTGCAAATTAGTCGAGGCCTACGGGTTTTCTTAGTTCTCCCGAGCCGCGGCTGAGAGCCCGGAGAACCTCCGGTAATCTGCGAATTATCGCAAAGGGTGCAACTGGGAGATTAGGCGAACAAAGGTTGCGGGGGTCATATTCCCAGGGAGGTCAGACCCTGGCGAATGGCATATTTGGTGAGTTCGGCAACGTTGTGGATGCCCACCTTGTTCATGATTTGCTTGCGGTGCGCTTCCACGGTCTTGCTGCTGACGCATAAGGTAGTGGCGATTTGCAGGGTGTTTCTCCCTTCGGCCATAAGCTGCAAAACCTCCCGTTCCCGAGGGGTCAGCAAGGTATAGGCCGAGCAGGGTTCCTCGGCCAGATTATGGGCGAAGTCCTTGATCAAAATATCGGAAACCCCCGGGCTGATATAGGTCTTATCCCGCATCACGGTGCGGATGGCCTTCACCAATTCTTCCAGGGCGCAGTCTTTCAAAAGGTATCCCCAGGCCCCGGACCTGAGCATATTCAGCACGAATAGACTGTCGGAATGCATGGAGAGGGCAATGATCTTCACCTTGGAATTAATGGCGACAATCTGGCGGGTAGCATCGATACCATTTAAATCGGGCATGGAGATGTCCATGATGATCACATCCGGGCCCAGTTCTTGCGCCAGCTTCACGACATCGCGGCCATTGTCGGATTCCCCCACCACCATCATGTCAGGCTCGCAGGCCAGCAGCATCCGCAATCCCTGGCGGACTATCTGATGGTCATCTGCCAAGATGATTTTGATGCGCACGATATCATCCTTGGATCATCTGCTACGGCAGGCGGAAGAAGAGGAGCGTGGAAGTTCCTTGGACTCGCCAAGTCCAGGGTATAATCCCGGGAAGACCATAGCCATTTTTTGGGTAAAGTTCACTTAGGAAAACCCTAATTATGGAGTAGGAAAACCCTAATCATTTTGGGGGAAAACCCTAATGCTGCGATGGGGATAACCCGCAAGCACAAGTTATCCGGGGCTTCCCTGGAATTGCCGGCGGTCCTATTCCTCCAGAGAGGTCAGTCCTTGCCGGATGGCATATTTGGTCAGCTCGGCCACGCTGCGAATTCCAGACTTGCCCATGATCTGCTTGCGGTGCGATTCCACCGTCTTGACGCTGACGCAGAGGCAGTCGGCAATCTGATTGGTGGATTTGCCTTCCGCCATAAGCTGCAGCACCTCCCGCTCCCTGGCGGTCAGCACCGAATACGCCCCGGAAGGGTCAGCGTGTTCCCAGCCGCTGACAAAGTCTTTGATGACCACGTCCGAAATGCCGGGGCTCAGATAGGTCTTGTGGCCCACCACGGTGCGAATGGCCCTGACCAGATCTTCCAGGGCACAGTCTTTCAAGAGATATCCGGAAGCGCCGGCCTTGAGCATGTTTAACACGAAGAGACTGTCGGAGTGCATGGAGAGGGCAATGACCTTGACCCCCGGGTACTCCGACTGGAGCTGGCGAGTCGCTTCGATGCCGTTTAAGCCGGGCATGGTGATGTCCATGATCACTACATGGGGGGCAAATTCCTTCACCAGCGGCAGCACCGCCCGGCCATTATCCGCCTCGGCCACCACCTGCATATCCGACTCTGCCGCCAACAGATTGCGCAGTCCCTGGCGGACGATCTGATGGTCTTCCGCCAACATGATCTTAATGGTCATCCCCATTTCCCCGCTTTACTCTTCTTAGCATAGTCTATGGGCAACATCAAGGTGACCTGGGTACCTGCGTCTTCCCCTGAGACCACATCCACGCCCCCTCCAAGATAGTGCAGGCGCTCCCGAATACTGAAGAGACCGAAGCCCCTCTCGCTATCGGCGCCGGCGTAACCCTGGGAGCCGTTAATCCCCACCCCGTCGTCCTTCACTTCGATGCACACCCGGCCGTCATTTTGCCGGACGATGTTGACCCAGGCGTGCCGGGCCTGGGCATGTTTGACGATGTTAATCATCAACTCCCGCACCGAGCGGAAGAGGAGCACTTTAAGTTCGTCATTGATGGGGATGGGAACCATCTCCTTGTGAACTTCCACCTGCAGGCCGTACTGGGTCCTGATGTGCTTGGCGAACCATTCCACCGCGGCCTCGAACCCCAACTCATAAAGCACCGGCAGACTCAGCTCGAAGGTCAGGGACCTGGTGTCCTGGATCATCTTTTCGATGAGTTCCCGGACCTCCCCTAAGGGGTTGGCAATATCCGGGGAAATCGCAGTTTTCTGTAATACCCCCAGCTTGATCTTGGAGACGGCCAGGGCCTGGCCGATATGATCATGGAGATCGGTGGCCAGACGCCGCCTTTCCCGTTCCTCCGTCAGGGAGAGTTCCGAAGCCAGGGATTGGAGGCGCGCCTGATTGCTCCGGATCTCGTCCTCGGCCTTCTTGCGCATGGTAATATCTTGGGTCATGACGATGGCGAACTGGGACTCTCCCCCGGGCCCCCGCAGGACCGAAGCCGTCACCTGGCCCCAAACGGTCTGGCCGTCCTTGCGGATATAGCGGGTTTCCCGGGAGAAGGATTCCCGTCTCCCCTGGGCTAAATCCTTAAACAGCCCCATGGTTTGAGAGACATCGTCCGGATGGACGACGTCCTTGAAAGACTTCAGGAGCAGCTCTTCTTTGCTGTATCCCAGCATCTCCCAGAGGGCGGGATTGCTGTCCAGGTGGTAGCCGTCCATATCCATCAGGGAGATGCCGATGGCGGCTTCCTCGAAGATTTTCCGGGAGCGCCTCTCCGTTTCCCGGAGAGCGGTGACGTCGCTGAACATGGCAAAGGCCCCGCTAAACTGGCCGTTTTCGAAGAGCGGCACCGAGCTCATGATCACCGCGGCCAACCCCCGGTTTTTGCAGAGCAGTTCCAGTTCCTGCTGAGCCACGTTATTGCTGCGGTTCTCCTCCAGGGACTTCTCCATGAGCTTCCAGTTGTTCCGGTTGAACAATTTCTTGATATTCTTATTCTCCAGCTTCTCATCGCCGGTGATCTCCCGCATGCGTCGGTTGGTGAATTTGATCAGGCCCTGCTCGTCGATGATCCAAATACCCTCGTGGGCGTTTTCGATGAGCTCCCGGTGCTTGCGTTCCGACACCTCCAGCTTGCGGTAAAGGACGGCGTTCTCCAGGGCAATGGCGATCTGGTTGGCAAAACTGACGATGAAGTCCCGGTCCCCTCCGCTGATCGTGGCGTCCGGGCTAATCCGGTCGGCCAGCAGCACCCCGATGACTTTGCCCCTGACGGTGAGGGGCGCCAGGATAAAGGCCTGCGGCTTGAAATGCTCAATCAAGGGATTCTTCATGTTGAGCTTGCTGCGTTCCACATCCTGGACCACCACTGGAATGCCGGTCATGGCCACCCGGGCGATGACGTTGTCCACCTTGGAAATGGGGATCTGGTAATTCTTTACCAGTTTAAACAACTCGGGGGCGATACCCTCGGCAAAGCTGAACTCCAAAACCTCGCCTTGCTCATCCAGCAGCAGGATGGCGGCCCGGTCCAGCTTGGCGGAATTGATCAGCAATCGCAAAGTCACCTGCAAGAGCTTCTCCAGATTGAGCACCGATAGGGTGGCGGTGCTGGTCTCCTGGAGGCAGATGAGCTGGTCGATCTTCTCATTGAGCTGGATATTCAGACGGTGGATCTCATCGAACTTTCCCTTCAGCAGCTCCTTGTCATGCTCCAGTTCCTCGATGGTATAGGTGAGGGCCCGCCAGGGCACCAAGAGCTTCATCAGGTAATTTTTTAAGAAGAACCGCTTCTGCCATTTCAGGTGGTATTCGCAGTAATCGTCTCCCTTGAAAAAACATTTGGTTTCTTCCAGGACCAGGGGCGGCATGTTCCAAATAGTGGGAATGCCCGAGTAGATCCCCTGATTGAACAGGCAAAAGTCGAGATTCGCCGGGACATCCTTGAACCAGTGGAGGCGCACCACCGCGCTGTCCCGCTTGGTTTCCACCAGCTCGATGGTCTTATTCTTATTGAATTTATCATTGATGGCCTGCACCCTGATTAGGGTGCGGCGGGGAGTTTTACAAGCCAACATGATAATCCGCTGCACATAACCCAGCTTCTTCCGGGCCGCGGATTCATAGCCGATCTTAAAGGCTATATCTTTGTTTTTCGAGAGCTTTTTGGCATTATCAAACATCCTGGTGACCACGTCGCTGGACACCCAGTTGTAGATTTCCATCAAAAATTCTTGCGGATTGGGCAGTCCTTCGATTTCCGGTCCCAGGCCGAGGAAGAGTTTGGGCAACTCCTCCGGCAGCTTCTCCTGGAAGTATTCTATGATGGCGCGAGTATTGATGCAGCTATGATGCTTTTCCATTACCGGGCCAAACCCAAGGTCCCGATTCCAGCCGGGCCCCAAAACCTTGCCTGATTAGTATCTAACTGTTCCCGCGGACGGCCTGCCGCAAGCCTCTCCCCCGGCGAAAGCCAACCCCACACTAAAACAAGAAATTTCTCCCTTCGGCGCACCAAGAAAATTCAGACCGCCCCGGAGAAAACCAAAGAAAAACTTGCTAATAGTAGTTTACTATAATAATTAAAGTACTGCTTGTGTCAAGTAAAACATTACCGGAATTTTTTTAAGGGGTTGTAATGGAGGTTAACTAGTCGAATATATAAAGAGAATAACAGGGCAATAATCCATTTTCTCCTCAAAAATCCGGGTAATTTCAAGGCGTTCCCAGCCTTTTCCCAATTGTCTTAAACCCCGGGGTGCTATTATTTTAGTTATGTTAGGGGTTTTTTACCCTACGGACAAGAGAGATCGGATGGTTTAAAGCGGGGCTCTCGCTTCTCCTGGGCTAAGCTCAGGGGTACCCCGGTTTCTACCGGCTATTATTTGGTTCTCTGGCCGACGAGGCCAGTACCAGGAGGATGGGTCTATGTCTTCTTTCAGGTCTTGGCATTTTCTTTTGGGGAAACCGACCTTAAGCAAGTTCCTCCAGATGAAGTTCAACAATTTTCTTTTCCGGTTTCTGCCCTTCTTTCTTACCCGGTGGTACATCGCCTGCATGGGCCGCCTTTACTACCTGGTGAACCGGCGGGATAAGGCCCTGATCACCAAGACCATCCGCCGCGTTCTTTACGGCAGGATGTCCTCCGAGGAAGTCCAGCAGAAGACCAAAGGGGCCTTTGGGGGAATCTTCGACCATTATCATGAAAAACTCTTCGTCGGATATTCCAACTTTACCAAGTTACTGGATTTCTTCAGGACCCAGGTATGTTTCCAAGGTAAGGAAAAGCTCCGGGACACCCTGGCGGCCGGCAAGGGCGCCATTCTGGTAACCGGTCACTTCGGCGCGGTGGAATTGCTGCCGGGCACCCTGGCGGTACAGGGCTTCCCCACCACCATGATCTGCCGCTTCCAGACCAACCGGCTCCGGGAAGCCCTGGGTCGCCGGGCCGCATGGATCGGCTTGCAACTGATCGACGCGGATCGAGAGAACAGCTTCTTCGCCGCGGTGAAGGCCCTCAAAGCGGGGAGGATCCTCATCACCGAGTGCGATGAATTCGATGAATGGCGAACGGACCCGAACCAGGGAGCCACCTTTCTCGATCGCCGACTCATGGGGGACCGCACCCTGGACATCTTGAGCAAGCGCTCCGGCGCCCCGGTGGTCACCGCCATGGTGAAACGCGAGGGCGGGCAGCAATATACCTGTCACCTCACCGCGCTGGACCATGACGCCGCTCCGGCAAAGGCGACCGTCAGCCAAAGGTGTCTCAACATCCTGGATGCTTCGGTGAAGGCCCATCCGGAGCAATGGTATCAATGGAAGAAGTTTGGTAAACTGATCAACATTGACCCGGGGGTAGTGCATGGTCGTCCGCAAGCTGGATATTTGGCACCTAAAATTGGCTTTTCTCTACCCGATCAGGCATAACCTGATCACCCACCACGGGTCCGAAAACCTGGTGGTCAAAGTGACCGCTGACAGCCCCCATCCGGGGTATGGGGAAGGGGTTCCCCGGAGCTTCGTCACCGGGGAAACCCTCCCGTCCAGCCTCACCTTCCTGACGGGGACCCTGGCCCCTGCCATGCTAGGGAAGGAGTTCGCTTCACCCCCGCAGCTTCTGGAGGCCTTGGGAGAGCTGTTTCGCCAAACCGTCGGGGAGCGGCATCCCGGGGCCTTTTGCGCCCTGGAAACCGCGCTGCTGGATACCGCCGGCCGGGCCTGGGACCTGCCTCTGCAAGCCTTCCTCGGACCCAAAGGAGACGCCCCCCTGACCTACAGCGCGGTGATCCCCATGGGGACGCCGGAGATGATAACGCAATTCCTGCACCAGGTGAAAAAACAGCAGATGTCTTTTCTGAAGCTGAAGGTGGGGAGCCCCGAAGACCTGGAAAATCTTAGGCTGGCCCGGGAGATCCTGGGTTGGCAGGTCGATATCCGGGTGGACGCCAACTGTGCCTGGAGCGCCACCGAGGCCGTCCAGCGCCTCCGGGAGATGCAACCTTACCGGATCAGCGCCGTGGAGCAACCGGTGGCCAAAGATGATCTGGAAGGCCTGCGCACGGTGGGCGTCGAGGCCGGGCTGCCCGTCATCGCCGATGAGTCATTGTGCCACGAAGGGGACGCCCAGAGATTGATCGACCTCAAGGCCTGCCAGATCTTTAATATCCGCCTGTCCAAATGCGGCGGCCCGGGGGCCGCCACCCGGATCAGGCAGATGGCCGTGGCGGCCGGGCTGCGTTACCAGCTGGGCTGCCACGTGGGAGAAACCAGCATCCTTTCCGCCGCCGGCCGCCACTTCGCCGACTGTGTCCCGGCGCCGGTCTATTTGGAAGGCTCCTTCTCGCCTTTCCTGTTTGCCCGGGAGCTCGTGGCCCAGAGCGTGGTTTTCGGACCCCGAGGCGCGGCCCTGCCCCTTCCCGGCCCCGGCCTGGGGATCGATGTTCTCGAGGCCGCCTTGGCTGATTTCGCCCTGGCCCACTTCCAACTGGGCGGCTAATCGCCGCTCCCCCTCCTGAAGGTCAGCTAGAGTGGTTATCAGAAATGGTAGGCCAGGCTCATGGCCAGGGCTTGGATGGAGGTGTCGTAGCGGCCGTTGGCCTGGTTAGGCGCGGGCACCCCGTTGAAGAGGATGGCGTTGTTTTTATCGCGGTCTTCCTGAAGGATGTAATTATAGGCGATTCCCAGGGTGAAGCTCTTATAGGTGAGGTCGCCCCCCAGCGTGAAGATATGCCGGTTGGCATCCGGCACCTGGGGATCGAAGGTCTCATCGGGCACCGGGGTCAGGTCGTAAATATAACCGGCCCGGAGCTTTATGGCTTCGGTGAGTTGGTAGTTGACCCCGAAGCGGAAGGCAAAGGCGTCATGCCAATTCTTGGCGGTGCTAGTCACCGAAGGGAGAGGGCCGGAGTTCTCGAGTTTCACCTTGAGCGTATCGTAACTGGACCAGCCGGTCCAGGTGGTGTCGAACTCAAAGGTGAAGGGTTTAAACTTCCCATAAGCGATCCCCCAGGTCAGGGAAGGAGGAAAGGTGAGGGGGGCCGAGCCGTTAAACTTGGGAAAAATGCGGGAAAACGGCGGCGGCTCGCTCAGGTCCAGGGCGCCGAAGTACTTTATGGTGATGGGGCTGCGATACGCGGCCCCCAGTTTCACGCCTGCCACCGGCTCGTAAAGGACGCCGAAGTTATACCCCCAGCCGTGGCCGTCCCCCTTCAGATCCGACTCTCCGTCCGGAAACTGCTTGGTCCTCACCACATTCTGGGTGTTTCTATTGATTTGCACGCTGGACCACATGAAATCGAACCCTGCCGCCAGTGACAGGTTGTCCAAAACCTTGACGGAGGCCACCGGGTTCAGGGTGTAAGTTTTCAAGGACGAGTAGGTGTTGAGGTATCTGCCGGGCCAGGTGGAAGGCCATTTGTCTGACAGGCCGAAAGGGTTGAAAAAGCCGAGACCCAGGGAGAGGCGGGGGATCACCGGATAGACAAAATAAGCCGACGTGGTCGCGGATAACTTATGATTGGTTTCCGCGGACAGCCCGCCTCCGTGGAATTCCCGCTCGGGGTAATAAAGGAACCCGCTCGTATAAAACGTGGGCCGTTGCATCTGGTTCAGGCCGGCGGGATTGTAATAAATGGCCGAGGGGTCGTCGGCTTCCGCCACAAAGGCGTTCCCCTGAGCCATGGCCGCGGTCCCTTGGTTCACCAGGGCAAAACCCGCTGCCCGGGCTGCCGGCGGGGCGCCTACCAGGAAAATCACGGCCACCAGCAAGGCCAGCCCTAACCAAAAATTCCCCGCCGGGTAATCCGCCATGAATGAGATTTGTGCTTTTCTGAAATTTCTTTGAAAAGGATGGCGTTGACCTGCAGGCTTTGTTCGCTCGGCGGCCCGCCTGTTCGCCAGCCGGAAAGTTCTTCCGGGGTACATTTGAATTCATCATCCCCCTCCCCCAAGGTGGTAATGAATTTTAGAGGTATTTTTGCAGAAAAATCAATCCTTTTTTTTGCTCCATCGGTTTATTTAAAGCCTGCTAAAATTTATCCTGAAATACCTAATCCCTCGGTGCAGTCTAAAAATGGGTTTTTGGAGCCCTCTAACCAAGTTAAACCCCGACAAGTTTAGCCAAATTGTTTTTCGTGGAAGGTAGGATAGCACAAATTTCGCGGTAGAGAGTAATCTTTTCAAAAATTTCGGCATACCTACTCCTTAGTCTCTGGATACCTCACTGCGATGGAGCTTAAGGACCCCAGGCCAGCACCGCCCTGCCGATCAACCAAGGGTTCGGTCACTGCGGGCCTGGTATGTTTTTAAAATCTGGGGAAGAATTACTTTTTTCAACAAAATCTATGTTATTATGCCCCCTGCGAGGGGGGGATTCGGCTTCAATAAGGGGCTGGTTGAAGCGATTATCGGCAGGTATCTAGGGGTATTCATATCTCTATGCTCAGCAAAAACCCCCAATACCCCTGGAGAGGTGAAAACCAGGCAACAGTGCAGTATCTTTCTGGCATTAGTTCCTTACCCGACGCCCATCCTTTCGTCGCCTTCTGTCGAGTAAGTCCACTTACCGAAACCAAGCGGAGAGGTAAGGAATGCGGGATATCTATGTAGCCTCAAAGAAGATTTTTCGGCTCCTGGTGCATGGCTGTGCTACCGTCAGGTCTTGCCCCCCCCTGCCCGCTTCCCTGGAAGGAGAGGTGCAGGTACCCGGATTTCCGGGGGTGCGGGGCTGGGGGGACGCCCTGAGCCAGAGCCTTCATGAGAGCGTGGCGGAGGCGCTTCGTCAGGAATTGGCGGCCCAACCCGGCAAACCTGCCGGGGAACTCGCTCTGAAAAGTGAAGATGTACTGGTTCTCTCCGGCGGGGGCGACAACGGGGCCTTCGGGGCCGGGCTTCTCTGCGGCTGGACCGAACACGGCGACCGGCCCGCCTTCAAGCTGGTGAGCGGCTATCAGTACCGGGGCGCTCACCGGCTTCTTCGCCTTCGTCGGGCCTTCATACGATCGGCAATTGAAAGAAGCATACACCACTATATCCGCCAAAAATATTTTTAAAGTTAAGAATATCTTCTCAATACTAACCTCAGAATCCCTCGTCGATAGCCAACCGCTGGCAGACCTGATCGCCAGGTTTGTGAACGAGAAGATGCTGGAGGATATTGCCGCTGCCCACCGTGAGGGCCGGCGTCTCTTCGCGGGGACCTCGCAACTGGACTCCCAGCGCCTGGTGATCTGGGACCTGGGGGCCATCGCCGCCAGTGGCCACCTCCAGGCATTGGCCCTTTTCAGGAAGATTCTCCTGGCGTCGTCGTCCCTACCGGGGATATTCCCCCCGGTTTACTTTGAGGTGCAGGCGGGGGGGCAAACCTACGAGGAGATGCACGTGGATGGAGCAACCGCGGCGGAGGCGATTACTTACGAGCACGCGGTGCAGCCTTTGGCTACCATCCAGAAGGCTAAGGGCCGGTCTGCGACACGCCCCCGCCGCCTTTTCATCATCCGCAATGGCCGGCTGAAGCCCGAGTGGCAGGGAGTGAAGCCCCACCCTTTAGCCATTATGCCCAGGGGCCTCGCCACTCTTATCAAGAACCAGAGCGTCGGCGATCTTTACCGGCTGTATCACCAATCCCAGCGGGATGGCTTTGATTACCACCTGGCTGTCATCCCGGAAGATTTCCAGGTAACCCGCCGGGAGGATTTCGACACGGCCTACATGAATCAGCTTTTTAATCTAGGGTATGATATGGCCCGCCGGGGCTACCCCTGGGCCAAGAAGCCGCCGCAGCTCTAAGGAGTGATGGCAGATGCGGCTTTGGGGAGCAAAACTTTCGGCTTGCTGGATTTCCTGGGGGGGGTTCTCCTCAGGCGCGGCTTTGACCCGATGATCGGCTTTTTTTCCACGCCATCTTAAGCTGTAACGCATTAGAACCTTTTTCATAAACCGAATCAGAAAGCAGCGACGCCATTTTTCGTACCGGATTGCTTCCCAAGAAGCGGAATACCCACTTGGGAATCTTCTGTAGTTTGGGATGCAACTTGGCAATCCGCAGTAATAGGACCAGAAATGTTTCATAGTTCTTCTGATACCTTACGCTGCTCCCGGTGTACGATCTGAAGACCTCTACATCAGACTCCTTAGTAAAACCGTCCTTTATCGCCCGCTCATAGATTGGTGTACCTGGGTAAAAAGATAGAAAAAATAGGTTGGGCTTAAACCGCGGCGGCAGATCGAGCAGGAAATTATATGTTTGCACTATGTCATCCGTGGTTTCATAAGGGTTGTCAATAATAAAGTCAACAATAACTGTCAAGTCTCTGGTACGGGTATATGGGGCGATCTCACTGATGACTTCCCTTGTCTTGGCCACGGAGATTTTTCTGTTGTAGACCTCATCAATTACTCTTTGGCTTCCCGACTGAACCCCGATATTAAACGTAGTCAGGCCGTGGTCTAACAAGATTTCCATTTTTGCCTTTTTATAGGTGCGGGCGCTCGCGGCGGCGCCGAAGGGAAGGCCAATTTCTTTTTTATACCGGGCCGCGAAGGCTTCTAGTTGCTTCTGCGGTCTCGCCAAAAAATCATCGTCGCCGAACACAATGAATTCAATAAAAGGAAGGCTGCGCAAGGTATACCTGATTTCGTCCAGCACGCGATCAACACTGTAAAACCGCATGACGTTCTTTCCAAACATTGATACATATCTGCAATTGTTGCAGTAAGAGCATTCGTGGGGGCATCCTCTGGAGGTTAAGAAGTAAGCGGTTGGCACATAGAAGGGATACTGTTCGGTGAGGCCCTTGACCATTTCCATAGTCAATGGCAGCAATTCTCCATCCAACAGGAATTGATTATCGAGGCTGTAGTCGTAATAGGGCAGGCTGTCCAGGGCGGAAAAAGGAGGCAACACCTTATTGATGACATAAGAGCCATTCACGTTAAAAGCCATATTAGGGATGTCAAAGTAATCTTGCCCTTTATCTAATCTTGCCACCAAGTCCACTACCGCCTCATCGCCTTCGGAGAAACAGACTATGTCAGCATACTTCAGACTCATTTCTGGTATGGCAATACAGTGCGGTCCTCCCCATACGACTTTTAAGCCCGGGAATCTTTGATGAACAAGATTGGAAATCCGAATTGCCCTTCCGACATAATTACTGTACACCGCCATCATTACGAGGTCGGTATTTTTCAAAATCTCGTTCAATTTCTCCAATTCGGGCAGTTCGTAATCGGGCTCACGTCTGGCGAGGTAAACGTTCGTTATCTTGTGCCCAGCTCTTTTAAGGAGTGAGGATATCAGGCGCGAACCATCACATGCGAGCCTGCCGCTCACACTAATCAGAACGATTTCCATATTGATCTGTTCCCTTTATTTTATTGACGTTATGGGATTGTATCATTGTCTGGTTGCTCGCGGCTCGATGCCCAAAACGTCAGGGACTCTCTTCACTATCATAGCACAAAGTTGGCGGAGATAAACCTTTTTCGTAACATTGAGACTATTGCAAAATAAATTGGAATATTCACTTAAAAATACTTGACAAATCGGTTGCCAAACCATCTAACTTATTGTAATATAAAACAATAATATTTAGGGGCGCCCATGACCAAAAAGGGCAAAACCAGCGGTTCCTTTCCCGGCAATTTTCTCTATGAGCAGATTCTGTCCCAAAGACCCCAGTTTTTGAAAAACTTGGCCCCATTGGTGGATTTTCGGTTTGTCCAGGAGTAATATAAAAATTTCTATGCCGATTGGGGCCGAGACACTTGGGACGCGGTGTTGATGTTCAAAATGGTCTTTTTGCAGTTTCTCTATACCACGGGTTAATAAAATATGTTGTGCCTTGGGCCCAAAAACCTCATTGATGTGTCAAACTATAGTCGAACGGAAAAGAGGCCGCATGGTATAATCGCCATCCAAAAAGAGAGGAAGCTTTTAAAGCAAGCTGCCACGCCCCCCTGGGAAAAGCCTCCTCCCTGGTGGGGAAGGACCGGGGGGCCATGGCCACCATTATCCCCGAAAAAATCCTCAGGGGCGAACCATACTGCTAATCCTGCGACTCGTAATAATTTATTTGACAGAAAAATCACATTTCCTGCGATTTTTAGTTTGCCTCTGCCTTGATAGTAATACTTGATGTAAGCTTCCTTTCTTTCCCGGGCGCTGCCTGGATACTCCAAGGAAGATACAGACAACCTAACTCTGATTCAAATCCGTCTCCACCCCTGGTTTTCTAGGCACCATGATGGCGCGGGGACGGGTTTATGGAAAAGGAGTCACCGATGAAGACAGTGTCAGAAAAGATCCGGGAGTTGTCGGAGCGGGAAGCCGAGGTGAAGGCCATGGGTGGCGCCCCGGCGGTGGCCAAGCAGCACGCCGCGGGCAAGCTCAGCGCCCGGGAGCGCCTGGAGCTTTTTTTTGATCCTGGGAGCTTCCAGGAAACCGACCTGTTCGTCACCCATCGCTGCGTCAACTTCGGGATGGAGAAGCTGGAGATCCCGGCGGACGGGGTGATCACCGGTTTCGGCAAGGTGGAGGGCCGGGTAGTCTTTGCCTTTTCCCAGGATTTCACCTCCCGGGCCGGCTCCCTGGGGGAGATGCATGCCAAGAAGATTTGCAAGGTGATGGACCTGGCCCTGAAGGCCGGGGCGCCCCTGGTGGGATTGAACGACTCCGGGGGGGCCCGCATTCAGGAGGGGGTGGACTCTTTGAGCGGCTATGGCCAGATCTTCTATAGGAACGCCATCGCCAGCGGGGTGATCCCCCAGATCTCGGCGATCATGGGCCCCACCGCCGGGGGGGCAGTTTACTCCCCGGCCATGACCGACTTCATCTTCATGGTGAAGAAGACCTCCTACATGTTCATCACCGGGCCGGACGTCATCAAGGGCGTCACCGGGGAGGAGATCAGCTTCGAGGAGCTGGGGGGGGCCATGGCCCACAACGTCAAGAGCGGGGTGGCCCAGTTTGCCTGCGAGGACGACGCCGATTGCCTGCGGCAGATCAGAAAGCTGCTCTCGTTTCTCCCGAGCAACAATCTGGAGGACCCGCCGGCGGCCGCCTGTAATGATCCGGCCGGCCGGGAGGAGCCGTCCCTGGACGCCATCATCCCCGACGACCCCCGGCTCTCCTACGATATGCGCGAGGTCATCCGGGCCGTGGTGGACGAGGGTGAATTCTTCGAGCCGCAGCATCACTTCGCCCAGAACATCATCACCGCCTTTGCCCGGCTGGGGGGGCGGCCGGTGGGGATCATCGCCAACCAGCCCAAGGTCTTGGCGGGCTGCCTGGACGTAGACGCGGCGGACAAGGCCTGCCGCTTCATCCGTTTTTGCGATGCCTTCAACCTGCCGCTGTTGACCATTGCCGACGTGCCGGGGTATCTGCCGGGCAGCGACCAGGAGTGGCGGGGCATCATCCGCCACGGAGCCAAGCTGTTGTGGTGCTACTCCGAGGCCACGGTGCCCAAGCTCACCCTGATTACCCGCAAGGATTACGGGGGCTCGTATCTGGCCATGTGCTCCCGGGACCTGGGCGCGGACCTGGTGCTGGCCTGGCCCACCGCCGAGATCGCGGTGATGGGGGCGGCGGGGGCGGCCAACGTCATCTTCCGCAAGGAGATCCAGGCGGCCCCGGACCCGGTAGCCAAGCGCCAGGAGATCATCGAGAGCTATGAGAACCTGCTCTACAACCCTTACATCGCCGCCTCCCGGGGCTTTGTCGACCAGGTGATTGCGCCCCGGGAGACCCGGCCGCGCCTGCTGGCCGCCCTGGAGGCCCTGGCCGGCAAGCGGGAGGTGCTGCCGCCCAAGAAACACGGGAACATCCCGGTATAGGGAGCCGCGGCGCCTAAACGAGAATCGAGTTTGGTTTTGTTTAAGGTTTTTGGCTGATAGCTGACAGCATAATGAGGAGAGGACAAGGTGAGTGCCATCAAACCCCAGATCCTGGCGGCCATCAGCGGGGCCCTGGCGGCCTACCTGGCCGAGGAGGAGGCCCCCGCCACCATGATGACCAAGGCCGCGGCGGCGGGGCCGCCGCTCAACCTCTGGGGCCTGGCGGCCCGCAGCCAGGCCATGCAACTTAGACTGCTGATGCAGCGCCGCAGCCTGAGATAAGTGAGCAGTAGATTAGGCTGGGACTGGCTTAAACTGTTTACTGTTCACCGCTCACTGCTCACTAAGAAAGCTGACGACAAAGGAGTCACCCATGGCAGGAAAAAACCCCATCAAGTTCACGGACACCACCTTCCGGGACGGACACCAGTCGCTGCTGGCCACCCGGATGCGCACCGAGGACATCTTGCCCTTCATGGAACGCATGGACCGGCAGGGCTACTTTGCCCTGGAGGTCTGGGGCGGCGCCACCTTCGACACCACCCACCGCTTCCTGGGGGACGATCCCTGGGAGCGCATCCGCACCATCAAGTCCATCCTGAAGAAGACCCCCACCATGATGCTGCTCCGGGGCCAGAACCTGGTGGGCTATCGCAACTACGCCGACGACCTGGCCTACCGCTTCGTGCGTTACGCCGCCGATGCCGGGGTGGATATCTTCCGGGTCTTCGACGCCCTTAACGACATGCGCAACTGGGAGGTCTCGGTTAAGGCCCTGATGGACGCCAAGAAGCAGGGCCTGATGGCCCACTTCCAGGCGGCAGTGTGCTACAGCCTGACGCAGCGGCGCATGGGCGGTCCCATCTTCAACCTGAAATACTACCTGGACTTCGCCAAACGGGCCGTGGAGATGGGGGCCGACTCCTTCTGCCTCAAGGATATGGCCGGCATGGTCTCCCCCAATGACGCCTACGAGATCATCAAGGCGCTCAAGGAGACCATCAAAATCCCGGTGGAGTTCCATACTCACTACACCAGCGGCCAGGGCTCCATGAGCTACCTGAAGGCCATCGAGGCAGGGGTGGACATAGTGGACACCTGCCTGTCGCCCTTTGCCCTGAGGACCGCCCAACCGGCCATCGAGCCGCTGCTGGTGACGGTGGAGCAGACGGAGCGGCAGTCGGACATGGACCTGGCCCAGCTCATCGAGATCGGCCAGGACCTGGAGAAGGTGGTGGTGAAATACCGGGATCTCTTAGACACCTCCAAGATGGCCCAGATCGACGCCGGGGTGCTGCTGCACCAGATTCCCGGGGGCATGTACTCCAACCTGGTGAACCAGTTGAAGGAGGCCAAGGCCCTGGACCGCATCCTGGAGGTGATGGCGGAGCTGCCCCGGACCCGTAAGGACTTGGGCTACCCGCCGCTGGTGACCCCCACCAGCCAGATCGTGGGCATCCAGGCGGTGATGAACGTCCTCTTCGGGCGCTATAAGATGGTGCCGGCGGAGGTGAAGGGAGTGGCTTACGGGCTCTACGGCAAGACCCCGGCCCCCATGGACCCGAAGGTGCAGAAGATTATCCTCAAGGGCTACGAGCGGGGGGAGACCCCCATCACCGTGCGGCCCGGGGAGATCCTGGAGCCGGAGTGGGACAAGGCGGTGGAGGCCACCAAGGGCCTGGCCAAAAACGACGGGGACGTGCTCATCTACGCCCTCTATCCCACCACCGGCCAGCGCTTCCTGAAATGGAAGTACGGGCTGGAGGAGGTGCCGGAGGAAGTGAAGGGCAAGACCCTGGAGCAGATCAAGCTGGAAGACGAGGTCTATACCACCATCAAGCAGAAGAATCTGTTCGCCAAGGTGAAGGAGGTGCTGGAGAGCCTGGAGAAGACGCCCCCGGCCAAGGGAGCGGCCCTGAGGACCTTCAACGTCTTTGTGGATGGCCAGTATTACGAGGTGGAGGTGGAGGCGCACGGCGGGCCCCCGGTGCTTGCCGGGGTGACCCCCAAGGCCGCGGCTGTGGGCCCAGGCGTCTCGCCTGTGGCCGCGCCGGCCCCGGCTCCGGCTCCGGCCCCGGCGCCCAAAGCGGCGGCGGCCCCCCTGACGACCCTGGCCGCGGGGGAGGTGCCCCTCAAGGCCCCCATGCCGGGGATGATCATCAGCTACAGCGTCCAGGTGGGGGACAAGGTGGCCGTCGGCGACCTGGTCTGCGTCCTGGAGGCCATGAAGATGCAGAACTCCCTGCCGGCCCCGGCCGCCGGGGTGGTCAAGGCCATCAACTTCGACCCCGGCGCCTCCGTGGCCAAGGACGCCGTCATCCTGGTCATCGGCAAATAAAGCAAGGAGCGGGTAAGGGCCAGCCGCCTTTACCCGCTTTCTGAGGAGACCGCGGTGATCAAAGTATTGTTGGAAAGAACCATTAAAGGCAAGCACGTCCAGGAAATTACCCGACTCCTGAGGATGCTGCGGCTCCTGGCCATGCAGCAGCCGGGATATATCAGCGGGGAGACCCTGCACGAGGTTGACGCTCCCAATAATTACCTGGTGATCAGCGCCTGGTCCTCCCTGGAGCAATGGCAGACCTGGCTTTCCAGTCCAGAGCGTCAGAAACTCCAGGCCGAGCTCGACGGTTACATGGAAGCGCCCACCCGGGTCCGGGTCTATACCTATTAGCCGGTTGGCTTCCCTGGAAAGACCCAGCCACACCCGGGTCTTTCCTGCTGAGGGAGGATCTACCGGGATCAGCTCATATCCGCAAGGACGCCTGGGGGTGTCTGAACCAGGCAGATCGCCAAAAGGAGGAATATCTCATGGCTCGCCCGAAGATAACCGTAGTGGGGGCCGGCAACGTCGGGGCCACCTGCGCCCACTGGGCCGCGGCCCGGGAGTTGGCCGACGTGGTGTTGGTGGACGTAGTGGCGGGCATGCCCCAAGGCAAGGCCCTGGACCTGATGCAGGCCCGGCCCATCTTCGGCTTCAACGCCGAGGTGGTGGGAGCCAACGACTACCAGGCCACCAAGGGCTCCCAGGTGGTGATCATCACTGCCGGCATCCCGCGCAAGCCGGGCATGAGTCGCGAGGATCTCATCAATACCAACAAGGGGATCGTGGCCGGGGTGACCCGGGAAGTGGCGGCCAGGTCCCCCAACGCCTTTCTGATCATCGTCAGCAACCCCCTGGACGCCATGTGTTACGTGGCCCGGAAGGTCAGCGGCTTCCCCAGCCGGCGGGTCATGGGCATGGCCGGCATCCTGGATACCGCTCGCTTTCGCTGCTTCATCGCCATGGAGCTGAAGGTGGCGGTGGAGGAGGTCCAGGCCATGGTGCTGGGGGGCCACGGCGATGACATGGTGCCGGTGGCCAGCGCCACCAACGTCGCCGGGGTGCCCCTCACCAGTCTGCTGTCCAAAAAGCGGATTGCCGCCCTGGTGGCCCGTACCCGCTCCGGGGGCGGCGAGATCGTGGCCCTGCTGAAGACCGGCTCCGCCTTTTATGCCCCGGCCGCGGCCGCGGTGCAGATGGCCGAGGCCATCCTGAAAGACCAGCGGCGGCTGGTGCCGGTGTCGGCCTACCTCAGCGGGGAATACGGCCTTAATGACATCTACTTCGGGGTGCCGGTGATCCTGGGAGCCCGGGGCATCGAGAAGATCATCACCCTGAAGCTGAGCCGGGAAGAAGAGGCCATGCTGCAGAAATCGGCGGCGGCGGTGGCCAGGACCCGGGATGACCTGAAGCTGTGAGCGGCAGCCAGGGAGAAGGGGCCGGCCCCCAGGGTCCTCTGGGAAAAAATTCAGGCCAGGATTTAAGCAGCCATAAGTGAGAAGAAAATGGATTGGATCTTCCGCACGTTCTCCTCTTCGGTGGGCAAGAAAACAGTTGCAGGCCGTCACTGGCCTGCTGTTTCTGCTGTTTCTGGCGACCCATCTGTTGGGCAACCTGAGCATCTATGGAGGGAGGGCCGCCTTTGTCGCCTATGCCCAACACCTGCACGCCTTGGGAAAACTGCTGCTGGCCGCGGAAGTGCTGCTGGCCGCGGCTTTAATCATTCATGTGGGTCTGGGGATAATCCTGTTCTTCCAGAATCGCGGCGCCCGGCCGATCAGCTACACCATGGATAAGAGCGGCGGCGGCCGCACGTTCAGCTCGCAAACCATGCCCTATACCGGCCTGCTGATCCTGGGCTTCATCGGGGTCCACCTGAGCAATTTCTCCCACCATCTGGTGGATCAAACCAACCGGACCATCTTTCAGATTACCGCGGAAGTCTTCTCCCACAAGGGATATCTGGCATTTTACCTGTTCTCCATGGTCATCGTCGCCCTGCATGTCCGGCACGGTCTCTGGAGCGCCTTTCAAACGGTGGGGGCCAACCATCCCAAGTACATGCCCTTCATTGAAAAGTTGAGCATCGTCTTTGCGGTGATCGTGGGGATCGGCTTCGGCTCCCTGCCCCTGGTCATTTTGTGGCAAAGATAGGGAGGCCATTTAATGCAACTTGACGCCAAAATCCCGTCCGGACCCCTGGAGGGGAAGTGGGATAAACACCGGTTCGAGTCGAAGCTGGTCAACCCGGCCAACAAGCGCAAATTTGAGATCATCGTGGTGGGTACCGGCCTGGCCGGCGCCTCGGCCTCGGCCTCCCTGGCGGAATTGGGCTACCGGGTCAAGACCTTCTGCATCCAGGACAGCCCCCGGCGGGCCCACAGCATTGCGGCCCAGGGGGGCATCAATGCGGCCAAGAATTATCCCAATGACGGCGACAGCATCTGGCGCCTCTTCTACGACACCATCAAAGGCGGGGATTTCCGGGCCCGGGAGGCCAACGTCCATCGCCTGGCCCAGACGTCCAACCAGATCATCGACCACTGCGTGGCCCAGGGGATCCCCTTTGCCCGGGAATACGGCGGCCTGCTGGCCAACCGTTCCTTCGGCGGGGCCCAGGTATCCAGGACCTTCTATGCCCGGGGCCAGACCGGCCAACAGCTGTTGCTGGGGGCCTACAGTTCCTTGATGCGCCAGGTGGCCCGGGGCCAGGTGCAGATGTTTCCCCGCCGGGAGCTGTTGGACCTGGCGCTGGTGGACGGCCAGGTCCGGGGCCTGGTGGTGCGCAACCTGCTGACCGGAGAGCTGGAAAGGCACGCCGCCCATGCGGTGGTCCTGGCCACCGGCGGCTACGGCAACGTCTTTTTCCTCTCCACCAACGGCATGGCCAGCAACGTCACCGCGGCCTATCGAGCTTATAAAAAGGGGGCGGGGTTTGCCAACCCCTGCTTCACCCAGATCCACCCCACCTGTATCCCGGTGCACGGGGATTATCAGTCCAAGCTGACCCTGATGAGCGAAAGCCTGCGCAACGACGGCCGGGTCTGGGTGCCCCTGAAGCCCGGGGACCAACGGCGGCCGCAGGACATCCCCGAAGCGGAACGGGATTACTATCTGGAGCGAATCTATCCCAGTTTCGGCAACCTGGCCCCCCGGGATATCTCCTCCCGGGCCGCCAAGATCCAGTGCGATCAGGGCAAGGGGGTGGGGCCCACCGGCCGGGCGGTTTACCTCGATTTCGCCGACGCCATCAAGCGGCTGGGAAAGGCGGAGATCGAGGCCAGGTACGGTAATCTCTTCCAGATGTATGAAAAGATCGTGGCCGAAGACCCTTATCAGACCCCGATGATGATCTATCCGGCCTCCCACTACGCCATGGGCGGCTTGTGGGTGGATTACAACCTGATGAGCACCCTTCCCGGGTTGTTTGTCCTGGGGGAAGCCAACTTCTCCGACCACGGCGCCAACCGCCTGGGGGCCAGCGCCCTGATGCAGGGCCTGGCCGACGGCTATTTCATCATTCCCAACACCATCAGCGGCTATCTCGCCGGGACTCGTTTCCCCGAGGTGAATGAGAGTCACCCGGCTTTTCAGGAAGCCGAGGCGGCGGTGGCGGCCAAGGTCGAGCGCCTTCTGAAGATCCGGGGCCGGCGAACCGTGGCCAGCTTTCATCGGGACCTGGGCAATATCATGTGGGAATATTGCGGCATGGGCCGAACCGACGCAGGCCTGGCCAAGGCCAGGACCCTGGTGGCCGACCTCCGGGGGGAATTCTGGGAGAATGTGCTGGTGCCGGGCTCCCAGGAGGATTTCAACCAAAGCCTGGAAAACGCGGGGCGGGTGGCTGATTTCCTGGAGTTCGCCGACATCATGCTCCTGGATGCCCTGGCCCGCCGGGAATCCTGCGGCTGCCACTTCAATGAGGCCTTCCAGACCGAAGAGCATGAGGCCCTGCGGGACGATGTGAACATGTGCCACGTGGCGGTGTGGGAATATGCCGGAGAAGGCCGGGAGGCCGTGTTCCACAAGGAACCGCTGGTGTACGAATTCGTCAAATTGGCCACAAGGAGTTACAAGTGAGCGGCAAGACCATCAATCTCACCCTGAAGGTCTGGCGGCAGCGGGGGCCCGGCAGCCAGGGGCGTCTGGAAACTTACCGGGCGGAGAATATTTCCACGGATGCCTCCTTCCTGGAGATGCTGGACATTGTCAATGAGCGGCTCACCCTGGAGGGCCGTGACCCCATCGCCTTCGACCATGACTGCCGGGAAGGGATTTGCGGTATGTGCGGGACCGTGGTCAATGGCCGCCCCCATGGACCGGAGAAGGAAACCACCCTCTGCCAGCTGCACATGCGCCATTTTCAGGACGGCGACACCCTGGTCATCGAGCCTTACCGGGCCCGGGCCTTGCCGCTCATCAAGGACCTGGTGGTGGACCGCGGCGCCCTGGACCGGATCATTGCGGAAGGCGGTTTCATTTCGGTGAATACGGGTCAGGCCCCTGAAGCCAACTCGCTGCCCGTCCCCAAGAAAAACGCCGACCTGGCCATGGACGCCGCGGCCTGCATCGGCTGCGGGGCTTGCGTGGCGGCCTGTCCCAATGCCTCGGCCATGCTGTTTTGCAGCGCCAAGATCTCTCAATTCGCCTTGCTGCCCCAGGGGCTTCCCGAGGCGGCGCGGCGGGCCTTGTCCATGGTGGCCCGGATGGACGCCCTCGGCTTCGGCAACTGTAGCAACCATAAGGAATGCGAGGCGGAGTGCCCCAAAGGCATCTCCATTGCCAACATCGCCCGCCTCAACCGGGAATTCCTCAAGGCCGCCCTGGCCTCCCGGGAAGAACCCTTGCCGGTGTCCGAAACTGAGGACTGAAATATTGTCCGGTTGTGAAGCAATTGGGTTATAATTACATAGAGGGCTGATGGCCATGGATACCGGCCCCGGTAGTCCCGGCGCCGGGGAGCGGCCGCGGGGTCCCAGAAATTTATCCGGTTTTCCGCCCCCGCGGTCCCAGCCCCCCTCCTGAAACCAGGGGTACTTCCTTTCCCCCATGAACTATGAACGGCCTGGCAACCCGGCGGTTGAGCCAAACGCCCCAGGGTTACACTTGATACCTCCCCTATCTTTCTCAGGGCCGGCGGGCGCGCTGCCGCGGGCCGATAACCTGGCCATCCAAAACGGCCGGAGCTGAGTCAAGTGAACAAGAGAAGGGTTAAATTAGCCAATAGATTGGCCGGGGTTCCCCCGAAAAGCCCCGGGATGGGCGAATTGAAAACCCAGTGGGAGCGCGCCGGGGAAGCCTTGCAAAGGGCTTACGACACCCTGGAGCAGCGCATTGAAGAGCGCACCGCCGATCTGGTAAAGGCCAATGAACACCTGCTGCAGGAGATCGAAGAGCGCAAGAAGACCGAAAACGAGCTGAAGAGAATCAAGGAATACCTGGAAAATGTCATAGATAACTCGGTGGACGCCATCGGCATCGTCGACCAGCTCGGCCGCTTCCTCCTCTGGAATCGGCGGGCCGAAGAGATCTATGGCTATTCGTTCCAGGAATTGGCCGGCAAGACCGCCTTCGATCTCTACGCCGACCCCGCCACGCTGGACTGCATGCTCGCAGAAACTGCGCGGTGACGGGGTGGTGCGGGAACATGAGATCGCCATGAAGAAAAAGGACGGCAGCATCGTGCCCATGGATATCTCCATCAGCCTCCTCAAGGATGACCAGGGGAAAACCATCGGCAGTGTCTGCCTGGCCCGGGATCTCTCCCGGCGGAAAAAGTATGAAATGGAACTGAAGCGCACCCGGGACGAACTGAGCCGCTATTCCCGGGACCTGGAACGCCAGGTGCGGGAAAGAACCAGGGAAATCAACGGTATTCTCCGTTACACCCCGGCGATGGTCCATATCAAGGACAAGTACGGTTATTACCGGCTGGTTAATCCCCGCTACGAGGAGTTGTTGGGGATCAAGAATGAAGAGATTCAAGGGAAATCCGACCATGATATCTTTCCCCCGGAGGTAGCCGGCCAATTCCGGAGCAACGATCTGATGGTCCTCACCCAGAAACGGTCCTGGCAGGGAGAGGAGCGGGTACCTTTAAAGGATGGGGTGCATACCTATCTGTCGGTAAAATTTCCCCTTTATGATGAGCAGGGCAGGGTCGACGGCCTGTGCGGCATTTCCACGGACATCACCGAGTTGAAGAAGGCCCAGGAGCAACTACGGCTACTGTCCGGCAGTATCATGGCCGGCCAGGAAAAGGAGCGGGCCGCCATTGCCCGGGAACTGCACGATGAACTGGGGCAGGTGCTCACCGCCTTGCGCATGGACGCGGTGTGGCTGAGCGAACGCCTGAAAGGCCAGGAGGCCCAGGCCGCGGCCCGGGCCTTGACCATGTGCGACCTGATCGATCAGACCATCGACGAGGTGAGGGCCCTGGCCACCCGGCTGCGCCCCGGGGTGCTGGATGATTTCGGACTCATTGACGCCCTGGATTGGTATTCTAAATATTTCAGCCAGCGGACCGGCATCTCCTGTATTTATAAACATTTCAATATGTCCCAGGTGGATGACCTGGTGGCCACCGCCGCCTACCGGATTACCCAGGAAGCCCTGACCAATGTGGCCAGGCATGCCTTCGCCACCCAGGTCAAGATTCACCTGCAGGTCCGGGGAGGGGTGCTGACCCTCTCGGTGGCTGACAACGGCAGGGGCTTCGATCCCCAGAAATTGTCGCAGTCCGATTGCCTGGGCCTGGCCGGGATGCGGGAGCGCGCCAGCCTGTTGGGCGGCCGCCTGGAGTTGGAGTCCAAAGCGGGGAAGGGAACCCGGGTCTATTTCCGGCTGCCCCTGGATGAGCAGCGAGGCGCCTCACTATGATCAGAGTCCTGTTGGCCGACGATCACAGCATCGTCAGGGGCGGGCTGGCCCGCATTGTCAAAGATTCCGGGGACATGGAGGTGGTGGCCGAGGCCGCGGACGGCCAGGAGGCCATTGACCAGGTGCATCGCACCTCGCCGGATGTGGCGATCATCGATATCTCCATGCCGGGCCTGGACGGCCTGGAAGTCCTCGGCCAGCTACGGCAATACTATCCGAAATTGCCCATCCTGATCCTCACCATGCACGAAGAGGAACAGTACGTGGTGCGGGCCATCGGCGCCGGAGCCAATGGATACATCACCAAGCGCTCCGCCCCCGAGCAACTGGTGAACGCCATCCGCAAGGTCCACGCCGGCGGCCGCTACCTCAGCGACTCCGCCGCCGAATCCCTGGCGCAGCACATGGCCACCGGGCCCCGCAGCCGCACCCCCCTGGACACCCTGTCCAACCGGGAAATCCAGGTATTGCGGCACCTGGCCCTGGGCCATACGGTCCGGGAGATTGCCCAGGCCTACCACCTTAGCACCAATACGGTGCACACCTACCGGCTGCGGCTGCTGCGGAAACTGAACCTGCGGAACAATGCCGAAATCTCCCTCTTTGCCATCCAAAACCGCCTGGTGGAACTCTAATATTATAAAATCAAGAGGGCCGGGCAAATATTTTGCCGGACCAACCCTAACAAGAACCGCCCCCGGCTCCAGGCTGATTTCTGCTCTATTCCTGGGCAATTCTGGAAAACCTAAACAATTTATGTTAAGATTTTAAACAAAGGGCCCTCCCCAACCTCCATTAAGGTGGAAAGGGACATTTCCCTGGGGCCTGGTGAGCCGCGGTGGTTGGGGTCAAGGAAAGATTGCCACCACTTCCCGGAGTTCAGTTTGATTCCTGCCCATAGCAAAGAACTGCAAGAGGCGCTGCGGCAAGTCCAGGCAAAGAGCCGGCAGCTGCTGAAGGAGGCCATCCAGGGGAAGACCTTCCTGGAAACCATCCTCAACGGCATCGAGGACCACATGATGGTCATCGACCTCAACTACCGGATCGTCGAAGTCAACCGCGCCTTGTTGGAAATGGTGGGCTTGGAACGGGGAGAAGTGGTGGGCAAGCATTGTTATGAAGTGTCGCATCACCTGCAAGAGCCCTGCGCCAGCCCCGATCATCCCTGCCCCTTAAAAGACGCCGTGGCCACCGGCAAGGCCGCTTCCGCGATCCACATCCACTTTAACAAGGACGGCCGGGAAAGCTATGTCCACGTGGTCCACCACCCGCTGTTTAATGAGGAAGGGCAGGTCCATCAAGTGGTGGACCTGTCCCGGGACATTACCCAGGAAATCACCCGCACCCGCATCATGCACGACGATAAGATGGCCTCTTTGGGTAAGCTATCCGCCAGCGTCATGCACGAGATTAACAATCCCCTGACCGGCATCCTCAATTTTGTCAAATTGATCCAGCGCCTGCTGAAGAAAGGGCCAGCCGGCGAGGCGGAGTTGGCCAAGGTGCAAAAATACCTGGATACAATTTTTGATGAGACCCAACGGGTAAGTAAAACGGTTTCCAATCTCCTGCCCTTTTCCCGCAAGTCCAAGCCGGAATTCAAACCGGTCTCGCTCAGCACCTTGCTGGCCGAGACCGTATCCCTCACCGAGTATCAGCTGCGGTTGCAGGGAATCACGGTGGAAACCAGCTGGGCTGCGGACCTGCTGCCGGTGCGCGGCGGATCCGGGGCAGATGAAGCAGGTCTTTTTGAACCTGTTGCTGAATGCCCAGGATGCCATGCCCAAAGGCGGCACCCTGACCCTGGCCACCAGAAATTCCCGGGGCCGGGAAGTGGTGGTCCAGATCAGCGACACCGGGGTGGGCATCCCCAAGGAAATGCTTTCCCAAATTTTTGAACCGTTCTATACCACCAAGAACGCGGGCTCCGGGGTGGGCCTGGGGCTTTCCGTGGTTCAAGGCATCGTCCGGGACCATCAGGGCACCATCAAAGTGAGTAGCGTTGTGGGCCGGGGGGCCAGTTTCACCATCCGTCTGCCCGCCTATAAACCGGGAGTAGACCATGTTGCCTCATAAGAAGATCTCCATCCTGGTGGTGGATGACGAGCTGAGTATCCGGGAATCTTTGAGCGGCTGGCTGCAACAGGACGGCTACGAAGTGGAAAGTGCGGCCGACGGGCCATCGGCCTTGGCCAAGGCCCAGGAAACCCATTTTGACATCATGCTCCTGGACGTCAAGATGCCCCGCATGGACGGGATTACGGTGCTCAAGAACTTAAGGGAAAGCAATGCCGATACCGCGGTGGTGGTCATGACGGCCCATGGGGCCATCCAGGACGCGGTGGAGGCCATGAAGCTGGGCGCTCATGATTATCTGCTCAAGCCCTTCGACCTGGAGGAAATGAGTCTCATTATCGAGAAACTGGTGCAGATGCAGACCCTGGCCATGGAAAATCTGATTCTCAAAGACCGGGTGGCCACCATCAGCCGGTTTGAAAACCTGGTAGGCCAATCGCCCCCCATGCTCCAGCTCTTTGAGACCATCGTGGATGTAGCGCAAAGCGACGCCACCGTGTTGATCACCGGGGAAACCGGCACCGGCAAGGAATTGGTGGCCCGGTCCATCCACGCCCAGAGCCCCCGCTGCTACGGCCCTTTTATTGCCATCAATTGCGGGGCCTTCACCGAACACCTCCTGGAGAGCGAACTCTTCGGGCACGAGAAAGGAGCCTTCACCGACGCCAGCTACACTAAGAAAGGCCGGCTGGAAATGGCCCACGGCGGCACCCTCTTCCTGGATGAAGTGGGCGACATCTCCATAAAGATGCAGATCGACCTGCTGCGGGTCCTGGAAACCCGGGAATTCACCCGGGTGGGCGGCACCGTTCCGTTGCACAGCGACTTTCGGGTCATCGCCGCCACCCATCAGGACCTCCAGGAAAGCATCCGTAAGAAAACCTTCCGTCAGGACCTCTATTACCGGCTGAACGTCATCCATTTGCAGGTGCCGCCCCTCCGGGAGCGACCGGAAGACATCCCCCTGCTGGCCCAGCATTTTCTGAGGCGCTATGCCACAGAGACCAACAAAAAGGTGGATTCCATTCTCCCGGAGGCCCTGGAGGCCATGCGGCGGTATTCCTGGCCGGGGAACGTCCGGGAGCTGGAAAACGCCCTGGAGCGGGCGGTGGTGGTGGGCAAAGGCCGGCAGCTCCAAGCCAAAGACCTGCCCTTTGTGGTGGGAGCGGAGGAGGAGGCGGCGGGCCTATCCCTGGAGGACGTGGAGCGCCGCTACATCGCCCAGGTGCTGGCCTCAGCCAAAGGGCACATCTCCAACGCCGCCAAGGTCCTCCGGATCAACCGCACCACCCTCTACCACAAGATCAAGAAATATGGCCTGGCGCCATGAATACGGCTGGCCCAGCAGCCTCCCGGCCCTAGGGCCGTAGAAGCCCATGCCGCGCCGTCCGGTTTTGGGTTTGGTGCCCTTGGGGCCGGTGGATCCGGAGATTCTCCGTTATTTACGCCGGGCCATCGCCGAGCTGCTAGGCCTGCCGGTGCGCATCCTGCGCCCCCGACCCTTGCCCTCCCCTAGCTACCACCCGGAGCGTAATCAATACCGCTCCACCCTGCTCCTGGAATACCTGCTGGACGATGCCGACGGACCTTTTCGGGTACTGGGGATCACCGCGGTGGACCTCTACATCCCGATATTTACCTTCGTTTTCGGGGAAGCCCAATTGGACGGAAAGGCCGCGGTGGTTTCCACCTTTCGCCCCCGGGGGGACGCCGGCGGCCTCCGGCCGCCTAAAAAACTCCTGTTAAGGCGTCTCCTCCTGTTGAGCCTACACGAGTTGAGCCATACCCTCGGCCTGGGGCACTGCCGGCAGCCCGGCTGCCTGATGGGTTTTTCCGCCAACCTGGAAAAGTTGGACCAGAGGAACCTGGCCTTCTGTGAGTATTGTCAAATCATGCTGGAGGATTATCTAAAGGAGGAGGGGGTGCTCCCCCGACTCCGGCGGCAGCTGGAAAGCAGGGCGCCGGGAGCGCCCCGCCCCGTCTGGGATAGGGACCGTAAAGGGCGGCCCTGATCGCCGCGCTCGGCTCCAGCGTGGGGGCCCCCTGCCGCAGGGCTTATCGCCTGGGGAGCCCCCTGCCCGCTATTAGGACCTTTTCCGCCAGTCCCGGGTCACGTTGGTCAAGAGGAACTCCTTGACCAGGCGCCGCCAGCCCACATTGGGGAATTGACCGTAGACATCGTCGATGAACTCGCCGCCACTGGGGAGGGTGGCGCCCACGGTGGTGTCCATGATGTACAGCAAGCGGTGTGATTCTTGATCGATCCAGGTGGCATTGGCCTCCCCGAAAAACAGCTTCTCCAGATTTTGCCTGAGATTGACGGGCGAGACCTTGAACAGCCAGCCCGCGCCATAGGGATCGCGGTTGATCAGGCCGGGATCCTGCCGCACCATGGGATTGACGGCCTCGATGGCGCCATCCACCGGCGCCTCGAAGGAAGCCTTGTTCCCCTGTCTGAGCAAGGCCAGGCAAACATGGTCCTGATAATAGACCTTGCCGATCTCAGGTAACCTGAGCTCGTCAGCTTGACCCAGGATCTTTTGGGAAAAGTCATCCAATCCCACCCGCACCTGGCCGCTCTCTTCCAGGACGGCCCAGGTGTGCCCCCGGTGCAGGTAATAGAAGTTGGTGGGCACCTTGAAACCAAAGACATCCACCATCTGCGCCCCTGAAGGCGTCTGGAGATTTTGGGGATTCATCACCTGTGCCTCCTCGTTAAACAGGATGTGTTGTTTAAGCGAGGTCCCGGCGTTGCGCCGGGAACCGGCAAACTAAAGGCCCCCTCGCTCTTTGCTCATCTCAGGATATAGCAAGGAGTGAGCCAACCTGGGCCTAATTACTTATCTATCATAAATCATTGGTTAATTAACCTGGGCCATCCCGCCCCGGCGGGGTTGACCTAGGGGGAGGGAGTCGATTTTATGTTGAATAATTCAACAAATATTTTTATCCATGGCCTATCTTGTTGATATTACAATATTATTTAATGCTTAATATTTCAACATTACCTTTTCCGTATTGTAGAAAATATCGACAGAAATAATGCGCTCTTAACTATTCATATAATTAACTGGGTGCTTAAAAAAAGCCTGAATAATTCTTCGCTTGCATTTTCACCGGATTCATTTTACTTTTAGAAATCCGCCGAAAATCCGGTTTTCTTTCCACAACTAACAGATCCCTTGTTAAAGGACGGGAATAAACTAACAGAAAGGCGAGGGCTATGAAAAATCTGGTTGTTTTGGGTTATGGCGCCGGCGGTACCATGGTCGCCACCAAGCTTCGGGAAAAGCTGGAAGAATCCGAATGGAAGATCACCGTTATCGATCGGGACTGGCAGCACCACTACCAACCGGGCTGGCTCTTCATTCCCTTCGGCATTTACACCCAGGAAGACTGCGTTAAGCCCAAACTCGATTTTGTCCTCAAGGGCATTGATTTCGTCCTGGATGAAGTGACCAATATCGACCCGGTCAAGAAGCGGATCAAGACCAAGAAAGGCCATTATGATTACGACTGGCTGGTGGTGGCCACCGGCTGCCGCATCATGCCCGGGGAAGTGGAGGGCATGATGGAGGGCTGGGGGGGCGACATTCAAAACTATTATACCCCCGAAGGCGCCATGGCCCTCTACAAGAAATGGAAGTACTTCAAGAAAGGCAGAATTGTCCTCAATATTGCCGAGATGCCCATCAAATGCCCGGTGGCGCCCCTGGAGTTCATCTTTATGGCCGACTGGTTCTTCACGGTCAACGGGGTGCGGGACGATATCGAACTGGAACTGGTGACCCCGCTCTCCGGCGCCTTCACCAAGCCGATGGCTTCCGCGGCGCTGAGCAAACTGTGCGAGGAGAAAAATATCAAGATCACCCCCAATTTCGATATCGCCGAAGTCAACGCCGCCGGCAAAGTTATCACCTCCGCCAAGGGTGATGAGGTCAATTATGATCTGTTGGTGGCCATTCCCCCCAACTTCGGGGCCCAGGTCATCATCGACAGCGAAATTGGCGACCCCATGGGCTACATCGACACGGACCACGGCACCTTGAGGGCCAAAAAGTACGAAAATATGTACGTGGTGGGCGACGCCACCAACGTTCCCACTTCCAAGGCGGGGGCCGTGGCCCACTACGAATCGGACATCATCGTCATGAACCTCCTCCGGGAGATCGATGGCCAGGAGCCTTTGCCGGAGTTCGACGGCCACTCCACCTGCTTCATCGTCACCGGCTACGAAAAGGCCAGCCTCATCGACTTCAACTATAAGGTCGAACCCCTGCCGGGCAAGTACCCCTTCCCGGGTTTGGGACCCTTCACCCTCCTGGGGGAAAGCTACTTCAACTACTGGGGCAAGATGATGTTCAAATGGGTCTATTTCAACATGATGCTCAAGGGCAAGGAACTTCCCCTGGAACCCCAGATGTTCATGGCCGGCAAAATGCTCAGCCATGTCTACCACGTTTATGGTTAAGGGGGGCAAGGGCATGACCGATAAAAACCCGAGCACAGAGCAAATGCTCCTGGAGCGCCTGGACCGGATGGAGGAGCAGTTGCAGACCCTGGTCAAGGCCCAGCAGGGCCTGGCGGAGTTGAAGAGCCGATATCTCCCCCCTGCTGAACTCGGCCGTCAAAATCGTCATCGATGAGCTGGGGATGGTGGAGGCCGGCTTTCAATTGGAAGACTTCTTCGACCTGTTGAAACGGGGGCTGCGCAGCATCCGCAACCTCACCCAGGCCCTGGAGATGATGGAGAACCTCTTCGACCTGTGGAACGCCATGGAGCCCATGCTGAAGTCCACGGTGCCCAATCTCATCAACTACATGGACAACCTGGAGCAGAAGGGGGTGTTCCGGACTTACGCGGCCATGTTGGAAGTCCGGGCCAAGGTGGCGCAGCACTATCCCTCCGAGGAAATCGCCGCCATGGGGGACGGCTTCGTCGTGCTCCTGAGCCTCCTCAAGAAACTATCGCACCCCGAGATGATCGATTTTATCAACAAGCTGATGGATCTTCCCCTGGGGGTCAATCTGCAGGCCGCCAAACCGGTGGGCGCCATGGGCATGCTCTCCGCCATGGGCAACAAAGAAACCCGGCAGGGCCTGGGGGTGGCCCTGGAACTCACCAAGGCCCTGGGCAAGCTCAAGGCCGATTAGGCCCGGGACTGCGGCGCCGCCCCGGCAAGATAGCCCAATATCGGAAGAGGAAGAGCATCATGTTGGAGATAAAAGACGCGGTGGCAGTCATTACCGGGGGAGCGGGAGGCCTTGGCGAAGAGCTGGCCAAGTACTGGGTGCGGCAAGGAGGCAAGGTGGTGCTGTCAGACATCAGCGCCGCAGGGTTGAGCCGGGTGGAGGCGGAGATCAAAGCCATGGGCGGCCAGGTGGCCACCCTGGCCGCTGATACCACCCAAGAGGAGAATTGCTCCAGGCTGGCGGACCTGGCCATTGAGAAGTTTGGCCGCCTCAATCTGGTGGCCCCGGCCGCGGGCATCATCCGGGATGGCCTGCTGGTCGCCACTGACCGGGAAACCGGCAAGGTCGCCAGGAAAATGTCCCTGGCGGACTTCCAGGCGGTCATCGACCTCAACCTCACCGGGGTCTTTCTCACGGTCCGGGAGTGCGCGGCGCGCATGATCGACCAGGGCTGCCGGGGGCTGATTTGCCTGTTTTCCTCCACCGGTTCCCTGGGCACCGCCGGTCAGATCAATTACTCTTCCACCAAGGCGGCCATGAGCGTGATGCCCAAAGTGATCACCGCCGAGTTCTTCCGCCGCGGCCTGGCGGCACAGGATCCGCTGCGTGGCCATTGCCCCGGGTTATGTGGGCACTCCCATGGTTAAGGGCATGGACCAGAAGGCCCTGGGGAAAATCCTGGAACAGGTCCCCATCGGCCGCCTCATTGAGCCTGGGGAAGTAGCCTCCCTGATCGGGGAGATTTATCGCAACGAAGCCCTGGCCGGGGAGACCTTTTTCATCCACGGCGGCCTGCGCCTGGGATCGAAAGGATAAGGCCGCCATTTTCAGAAAAACCAGTCGCCCTCTCCCAGAAAATGACTCCGGTCCATCCAGGGACCGGGGTCATTTTTCTTAAGCCCGGATTTTTTACCCAATCGCCGATTCCGAAAACCGCGGCGGCCGCCTTAAGAAATCGAGGGGCGGCCGTCCATAGCCGCCCCTCCAAAGGGAAGGGTTATCCCGGGATGAGCGCCCGGAAGCCGCCTAAAAGGAATAAGAGGCCAGCAGCATGGGGGTGTATTTCTTCACCCCGTTTTTGCCGGCCAGATCAAAAGAGGCGCCAGCCGTTAGGGACAATTTCTCGGTGGCCAGGAATTCGAGCCCCGGCAAAATCCCCAAAAGGGTCTCGGGGGTCTGGTACCCCTGGGGGGTATTCAGGTTGCTCCAGGTCCAGTTGCTGTAGAATTCCAGCAGGGCGACGAATTTCGAGCTCAGGGGATATTCCGCCGCCAGGTTGAAGGTTATATATTCCCGGGAAACGACATTGTCAGGATCTGTTCTGATAAATGTTAACCGGGCTGTTGATCCAGATGTTGCTGTAGAACAGGAAGGGCTTCACCCATTTATACAGGTTGACGCCGGTGGTGAAGGTCAGCGCCCCGGTGCCGATGGCATCCTGTCCCAGGAACGTGGGGTTGAGGTGGGAGGCATGCCCGGTGGGAATGCTGGCAAAACCCGCCACCGCGCTCACCGCCGGCATGACGTCGCCTTCCGGCAGCAGGTTGTATTTGCCCATCAGGGTCAGGTCGCCGATGCCGGCGTAACTGGCGGAGGTTTCGCCGTTGGGCCCGGGAACATTCACATCATTGGCCCAGTTATTGATGAAGGGCGCAATGAGATAGACTTCCATATTCTTGGTGGGGCCATAGGTGACCTTCACCGGCATATAGAAGGTGTGATAATTGCCCCCGGCCGTCACCGTCCGCCAGTTCTGGTTGAAGGACCCCGGGTAGAAGGACAAGGCCCAGAGGACCGAGAGGCTGACATGGCCGGTCTCAATGGGGATACAGGTGTCGCAGCAGATGGGGCCGCAGGTGGTGGGAGCTTCCTCTTTTTTCTCTTCGGGTGGGGCGCCCTCTGCGGGTTTTTCCAGCAAGAGCTGCGGGCCGGCGGGCGCCTGCGCCAGGGCCGGCGCCGCGGCCAGGCCTCCCAGAAAACTTAGTAAAGCCAGGCAGACCAGGACCTTTCCCTTGATGCCGCAAACCTTAAGCTGATGTCTAATCATCCAGGTTTCCCCCTTTTAATTTGATACCCGTTGATTGTTAATCATCATGGTGCCAGGTTAAATTTAACTTGGCAAGGTTCCAAACGAAGCTCCGGGACCTTCACTTTTTTGTTAATTTGCTCCCCAGACGCCGCTGAGCCAACGGCAGCGGTCAATGGGCAAAATAGGGCGGGGGAAGCCTCCTCCCCCGCCCCTCGGCTTAAACCGCGGCTCTCTCCGGTCTCCCCGGTGCGGATGCGGATGACCTCCGCCACCGGGTAGACGAAGATCTTGCCGTCGCCGATCCGGCCGGTGCGGGCGTTGGCCACGATGGTCTCCACGACGGTTTGGGCCTTGTCATCCGGGGTGACTACTTCAATTTTCACCTTGGGGAGGAAATCGACCTGGTATTCCAACCCCCGGTAAACCTCCCGGATGCCCTTTTGCACCCCGAAGCCCTTGACCTCAGCCACCGTCATACCTTTCACGCTGATGCCATGCAGGGCCTCCTTCACCGCTTCCAATTTGAAAGGCTGAATGATCGCCTCTATCTTTTTCATACGCTTCTCCTATACGCTTTGCAGAAGTCAGCAATTTTTTGGATCATGGGACTTTCGGGAAAGTCCGGGCCATTATACCGCGCTGCTGCCAACGCTGGTGACAGGAACTCGCCGGGGTGAAGCCTGCCCGGCCTGCCGCCTCCAGGGTTATGCAGGCAGGCCGGGCACGCCCTGCCATCATTCCGCGCTTACGCTTTCAGGGTAGCAAGGCATACCGAATTCCGGAACGTCGAGGCCTTCCTTCTCCACCTCTGCAGTAACGCGCAGCGGATAGATAGCGTTTACGATTTTGAATACCACGTAGGTAATCCCGAATGCATAGACCACCATGAGCGTGGCCCCGCCGAGCTGGGTAAAGAACTGGGTCACGTCCCCATGAAGCAGGCCGGTTACCCCCTGGCCGGCCGTCCCGAGGTAGGTCGTGGCGCCGACACCGTTCCAGCCCGCGCCGTACGTTCCATCGGCGAAGATGCCGACACAAACCGCCACCCAGCCAGCCGCAATAGCCGTGCACGGAGATGGCCCCGCACGGGTCGTCAACCTTGAGCACCCGTTCGTTAAAGAGAACCCCCAGGCAGACGAGCGATGCCGGCCAGAATGCCGATAATAATGGCTGAGTTCGGGCTGACAAACGCACAAGGCGCGGTGATGGCCACCAGACCCGCGAGCATGCCGTTGCACGCCATCGAGATGTCGGGTTTACCGAAAATGAAGTACCAGAGGATCAATGCCGTCGCCGAAGCCGAACAGGCGGCGAGGTTCGTGTTCACTGCAACCACCGAGATGCGCAGGTCCGTGGCGCCCAGGGTGGAGCCCGGGTTAAAACCCATCCAGCCGAACAGGAGAATGAAGGTGCCGATCACCACAAAGGCAAGGTTATGAGCTGGAAAGGCTCTCGGCTTGCCGTCCGGACCGTACTTGCCGAGGCGAGGGCCAAGGATGACAGCCAACGCCATGGCGCAGAAGCCGCCCACGCCGTGGACCACGGTCGAGCCCGCAAAATCTACGTAGCCGTGGGCTAAGTTCAAGGTGCTGCCCAACTGAGAGAGCCAGCCGCCGCCCCAGACCCAACATCCGAACATGGGGTATAAGAGGGCGCCCATGAAGATCTCGCAGAGGATGAAGGCCCAGAAAGTGATCCGCTCACAGATGGCGCCCACGATGATATACCCGGCCGTCTCCATGAATACGACTTCAAAGAGCGTGAGGCAATTGCTGCCAGCATCGTAGGCCGGGCCGCTCAGGAAAAAGCCTTTTCCGCCCAAAAAGCCCCACAGGCCGTTTCCTAAGAGGAAATGGTCCAGGGTTGGCGTCCCGCCAAGATTCGTCGGCGCCGCATTCACTGCGACGGCGCCATACTGGAAGGCGTAGCCGCACGCATAGTACGCTAAAAAGGCGAAGACATAAGCGGCGAAGTTAAGCATCATAAGATGGCCGGCGTTCTTCCGGCGCACCAACCCGCAGGTCAGCAGGGCGAAGCCTGCTTGCATGAAGAGCACCAAGTACCCGGTGACGAGAGTCCAGTTGAAGTTGGTGGCAATATGGTTGTGCCCGACCGCGTTGGCGAGCTTGACCGCTAAAGGCTCTTTGGCTGCCTGCTTCTGGTATTCGTCGAATTCCTTTTTCTTTTCTGCATAGTCAGGGGCTTTGGTGTCGGTCGGCTCAGGAACGACAAAAGCATTACCGGCCGCGTCGAGAGCATTGTCCTTGTTCCCCGTGGCAATTCCCGCGGGGTCGGGCTTGGGCTCCGGAGCTTGAGCCGCTGGCGCGGCCGCGGGCGCGGCCGCTTCGTCCGCGGCGGCCGCCAGCAGCGGCGCGGCCAGGGACACCAGGATGAATACCAGCAGACAAAGGATGAATCGTTTCGATAGCACTTGGTTACCCCTCCCTCAAGAAATGGTTTTTACAGAAGATGATCAGGGCGCCTTTCACCTGAGGGAAGGGTAAGCAATTGTTGTGCCATGCTAAATTATATAATAATATCAATAACATATATCTATGGACCTTAAATTATAATCTACAAATTATGTATATTATTAATTTTATATTTCCCTTTTGTGTAATATTTATTCGGTTTTGATTATGGACGTGGCAGATTTTATCAATTGACAATGACACTTATGGTATACAATTATGAAGGACGACCTGGGGGAATTTGACAAATTGAGGGGGCGGCTCGCCTCCAGGGTGAGCCGCCCCCTTGCCTGAACTGGTTAATTTTTAGGCCGCAGCCCGGTTAAACCGCGTTTTCCCCGGTCTCTCCGGTGCGGATGCGGATGACCTCCGCCACCGGGTAGACAAAGATCTTGCCGTCCCCGATGCGGCCGGTGCGGGCTTCCTTGATGATCGTGTCCACGATGGTTTGCGCCTTCGCCTCCGGCGCCACCACCTCGATCTTCACCTTGGGGATAAAATCCACCTGGTATTCCAGGCCCCGGTAGACTTCCCGGATGCCCTTTTGCGCTCCGAAGCCCTTGACTTCGGTGACGGTCATGCCCTGGACGCTGAGGGCGTGCAAGGCCTCCTTTACCGGCTCCAGCTTGAAAGGCTGAATGATGGCCTCGATCTTCTTCATTTTTCCTCCTTAATTACAGATTGTAGGCCGTTTCCTGATGTTCGCTGAGGTCCAGACCGGCGAACTTCTTCATCCACGCTATACCCTGAGGCCCATGGTGCGGTCCAGGACCTTAAAGAGAATGAAGCTGACCACGAAGGAATAAACCAGCGTAACCACCACCGCGATGAACTGGATGCCCAATTGCCCGGGATTGCCGAAGAACAGGCCGTCGGCCCCGGCCGAGTTTACCAGTTTAGAGGCGAACAGCCCGGTGGCCAGCGCGCCCACGATCCCCCCGACGCAGTGCACCCCCACCACGTCCAGGGAATCGTCATAGCCCAATTTCGGTTTGGCCAACACCGCCAGGTAGCAAATGATCCCGGCGAGCAGGCCGATGATGATGGCGGACATGGGGCCGACGAAGCCGGCGGCGGGGGTGATGGCCACCAGCCCGGCCACCGCGCCCGGAAGCTGCGCCCAGGGTGGTGGGCTTGCCCCGGAAGATCCATTCCGCCCCGACCCAGGCCAGGGTGGCGGCGGCGGTGGCCAGATGGGTGGCGGTGAAGGCGGAGCTGGCCAGGGCCCCGGCCGCCAGGGCGCTGCCGGCGTTAAACCCGAACCAGCCGAACCACAACAGGGCCGCCCCCAGGATGGTCATGGGCAGGTTGTGGGGGATGAAGGATTCGGTGCCGTCGCCATGGCCGGAGTAACCCTTGCGGGGCCCCATCACCAGGGCGGCGGCCAGGGCGGCGATGCCGGCGTTGATGTGCACCACCGTGCCGCCGGCAAAATCCAGGGCCCCCAGGTTCTTCAGCCAGCCGCCGTCACCCCAGACCCAGTGGGCCACGGGATCGTATACCAGGGTGGCCCATAAGATCATGAAAACCAGAAAGGTGCTTGAACTTCATGCGCTCGGCAAAGGCGCCGGTGATCAGGGCCGGGGTGATGACGGCAAACATGCACTGGTAGATCATGAAGGTCTGATGGGGAATGGTGGCGGCATAGGCCTTAAAGGGTTCGAAACCCACGCCGTTTAAGCCAACCCAATCCAGGTTGCCGATGAGGTGTCCCACGTCCGGGCCAAAGGCCAGGCTGTAACCGAAGACGGCCCACTAGGATACTGATCACCCCCAGCAGGACAAAATTTTGCATGATGGTGCCCAGGACATTTTTGCTGCGCACCATACCCCCATAAAAGAGCGCCAAACCCGGGGTCATCAGCATCACCAGGGCCGCGGACACCAACATAAAGGCGGTATCACCCGTATTAATCATGCCACCCATTCCTCCTTTGTCTAAATTTATATATCCAACAGCAAATGGCGTGCCACTTTCAATTACCAATAATTTCTATAAGTTATCCAGATAAGGGCCGGTCTGGTTAACAAATATGTATAATCAGGGTAATATAGCTACAATTATGTGAATATAGACGCTGATAATCCGGCACGGACAATAAGTAGTTACATTTTTGCTGATCTCCAGGGAGACCTGGGTAAAGTTCTGCGATATCATCAAATTATACCGAGCCACTAAATACCCTCTCCCCTGCCGCAGGCGCAGGGTTTCGGTGGGACAGGCGTCCCTGCCTGCCCTGGTTGGCGGGCACGGAGGCCCGCCCCACCCACCGGGTGAGGGGTGGCTTCATGGGGCCGTTCCATACCCCCACCTCACCCTCCCCTCTCCCCCCAAGGGGGGAGAGGAAAATAGCTTGTAATTTCCAGGAAGTGTAGGGGCGACGTGGCACAGGCTTCAGCCTGTGATCGGTCGCCCTTAGCCGAAAAAAACTTAAAAGGCTCGTAAATGTCATGAAAAGATTAGATAGCGGGCCTGGAGGCGTTCCCGGGGGCGCGGCTGGGGGGAGGTTTTTTCGTCCTGACCGGCTGGGCCGGCGCATGATGCACCGGCAGGTGGGGTGGGGGGGGAGACGTGAAACTGCTGGTCAGGATCGGGGCTCGATTTTAGGGGCGGATTCCCTGCTCTCCTCTTATCTAATGGCCCAGGGCCAAATTGCCCGGTTTTCTGGTTGGCTCTGAACCAGCCGGACCCCGCCAGCCGCCCGGGATCAGGACTTCCGGAACAGCCGGCTCAGGAGAGTAGCTCCCCCAGGGCGGCGATCACCCGGTCCTGGTCCCCCTCGGCCATCTCGGGATAGAGAGGCAGGATGATGCTCCGCTCCTGCAGAAGTTCGCTTACCGGCAGCGGCCGCGGCTGGGGAGATCCCGGTAGGCCGGCTCCCGGTGGGCGCACATCGTCCCCCGCCGGGTCTGAATTCCCCGGGCCAGCAAGGCCTGCATCAGCTCCACCTGGGACAGGGGAGAGTCATCCTTAAGGATGATCCAGAAAGACTGCCAGTTGCTCCGGGCAAAGTCCGGCTCCCGGGGGAGAGTGAGATGGGGGTGGCCGGACAAGGCCTCCCGGTAGCGGGCTGCCAGGCGCCGGCGGGCGGCTACCAGGCCAGGCAGGCGCTTGAGCTGCTCCCGGCCTATGGCCGCCTGGATGTCGCTGAGGCGGTAATTGTAGCCCACCTCGGCGTATTGCTCGAAGGCCACCTTCCCGGCGCCGTGGCGCTCCGCGGTGGACAGGGACATGGCGTGGGTCCTGAGCCGCGCCAGGCGGGCCATCATCTCGGGGTCGCCGCCGGTGATCATGCCGCCTTCGCCGGTGGTGATCACCTTGCGGGGATGAAAGGAGAAAGTGGCCAGCAGGCCCCGGGGCCGGCCAATGGGCTCGAAGGCGCCCCCTGCCAGCCGGATCTCCGAGCCCAGGGCGCAGGCCGCGTCTTCCACCACCGGCAGCTGATGCCCCTGGGCGACCTTAAGGATCCTTCCCAGGTCGCAGGGCATGCCCAACTGGTGCACCGCCAGGATGGCCCGGGTGCGTTCGCTGACCGCGGCCTCGATGAGGTCCGGGTTGAGATTGCCGGTCTGCAGCTCCACATCCACGAAGACCGGGGTGGCCCCCAGATAACGCACCGCATTGGCGGTGGCGATGAAGGAAGAACTCACGGTGATCACCTCATCGCCGGGCTTGAGGTCCAGGGCCAGCAGGGCCAGGTGCAGGGCGGCGGTGCCGCTGGCGCAGGCCACCGCCAAGGGGGCCCCCACCAGGGCGGCGAATTCCTTTTCAAAGGCCGCCACTTCCGGCCCCTGGATCACCCAACCCGAGAGGATGGCCCGCCGGGCGGCGGCGGCCTCCTCTTCTCCCAGGGTTGGCCGGGCCACGGGGATTGATTGCATTGGTTTCTCCTGGTTGAATTTTTGGCCGGGCGCGGGACCCTTAGCGCGATACCCAAGGAACTATCGAAATAAGACCCTTGAAATGCCTCATCCTGACATATCTCATTTATGGCGCCGTGGAATCAGGGGCTCGCAGGCTCAAGGACTTCCCTTCCCTTCACTTCCGGCTTACGACTGAGGAGACTGAGGCGGAAGGCAAGGACTTTCCAGGAGTTCCCTAGCGACCTAAGCTCACCTGCACCTCACTGCTTACTGCTCCTACAGATCCCAGGCCAGGCGGGCGGCGCCCAGGAGGCCGGCGTCGTCTCCCAGTTGGGCCGGGCCGACGCTCATCGCCTCCGGCGGGAACAGGGTAAGGCGGTGGTGCAGCTCCTCGGCCAGTGACGGTTGGAAGACCTCCCAGGCCCGGGCAAAGCGGCCGCCGATGATCACCCGGGAAAGTCCCAGGAGGTGCACCGCGGCCGCGATGGCCTGGGCCAGACTGCGTCCCACCCGGTCGAAGGCCCGCAGGGCCAGGGGGTCCCCGTTGAGGGCAGCCACCACCAGGGTTTCCCCCTGGATGGCGTCGGGATCGGTGACATAGAGATCCTGAAGCCAGGAGGAGACCCCCTGGGCCAGTTGCTCCTTGACCCAGGCTACGGTCCAAAAGGCCGAAGCCAGGGTCTCCAGGCAGCCCCGGTTGCCGCAATGGCATTTGCGGCCTTCCGGCTCCAGGGTAATGTGGCCGATCTCCCCGGAGGTGCCTTGGGAGCCCTGCCACAGGCGGCCGTCCAAGATGAGGCCGCCTCCCACCCCGGTCCCCAAGGTGATGCCCAACAGGTGCGGGTGGCCGGCGCCGCCTCCCAGCCAATGTTCCCCCAGGGTAAAAAGGTTGGCGTCGTTTTCCAGAAACAGCGGCCAGGCCAGCAACGGCGAAAGCAGCGGCACCAGGGGGCAGTCGTTCAGGGCCGGCAGGTTGGGGGAAAAGGCGATGCGGCCTTCCCGGGGAAGAATCCGGCCGGGGATGCCCAGGCCCACCCCTTGGATCTGCACGCCGCGGTGAGCGGCTTCCTCGCCGCAGACCGCCAGATCCAGGGCCAGGGTGGAGATCAGGGCGTCCCGATCGGGCATGGTGGCCGTGGCCCGCTCCCAGCGGGCCAGGATCTCGCCGCCGGGGGAGACCAGGGCCAGACGGAGGTTGGTGCCCCCCAGATCGATGCCCACTACCGCCGTCTCTTTTGCCATCAGGTCCCCTAAATAATAATCTCCGGAAGGGCTTCCTGGAGGGTGGCCGCGCTGATCGCCCCGGCCCGCACCAGGCGGGGCGGGCTCACGGTCAGGTCCACGATGGTGGAAGGCTGGCCTCCTGGGGTGGGGCCGGCCTCCAGGATCAGGTCCACCTCTGCCCCCAGTTCCCTGGCCACCGCGGCCGCCTCCGTCAGCGGCGGTTGTCCGGAGCGGTTGGCGCTGGTGCCGGTGACTGGAAACCCCAGGGCCGCCAGCAGCCGGCAGACCAGGGGCTGGCCAGGCTGGCGCACCCCGATGGCCCCGGTGCCGCCGGTGAGTAAGGGAGGCAAATCCGGCCTGGCCGGTAATATCAGGGTCAAGGGACCCGGCCAGAGATGCGCCAGCAAGCGGAAGGCCGGCGGCGCCTGGAGGGCCACCTGGGGTAACATCTCCGGCCCGGAGATCAGCACCAGGACGGGATTTCCCGGGGGGCGGCCCTTCACCCCGAACAGCCGGGTGAGGGCGGCCCCGTCAAAGGGATTGACCGCCAGGGCGTAAAAGGTCTCGGTGGGCAGCGCCAGCAGGCCGCCGGCGCGCAACAGGCCCCGGGCCTCGGCAAAAAAGTCTGCGGCCAGCTCTTCCCGCCAAACCCAGAGGCGCCCCATGCCCCATATTAACTTCCGCCAACTCGTCTGGCAAGTAGCTGTCAGCTCTCAGATCATCTGCCTGAAAAAAATAACGCCCCCCGCGGCTGGCCCTGACCTGATCATTTGCCTTTCTCCCTCCTGACCTTTCCCGTCAGGTGGTCGATATCTATCCGCAGGACCACAGTTTTATCCAGGGAATTGGCGGCCTTCACCTTCCCTCTCTCTATATGTTCCGGGTCGTCGCGATAATATTTTTCCACCAGGGCGATCAAGCCTTGCAATTTTTCCTGGTCATTAGCGACTTCGTAAATTTTTCCGAAAACCATGGCGCTCTTATATTTCATGCTAAAGGTATCGGGCAATTTAAAAAAAGGTTCGGCTCCTTGGACGACACAGAAGGAGACTCGATTATCCCGCCGAATATGACGCAATTTCTTACCTTCCAAGGCGCAATGCAAGTAAATGCGATTTGGCAGATAGACGTAGCTGAAAGGGACTCCATAGGCATAATCGTCGCCGCCGTTCATGGATAAGACTCCGAACAAGCCGTTGGCCAAAATTTCTTCGGTCTCCGGCCGGTTCAGTCCCCGGTCTTGCCGTCTCATTTCCTGGAACATGTCAATCTCCCTAAGGTGGCGGCCAGCCTGCCGCGGCCCGGCAAAGAATTAAAACACCTTGTATTTTGGGTGGGTGGGCATTTTTATTATAAGGAAATGGTGGGCAGTGCCCACCCTACAGGTTGTGTTTTCTGTTTTCTGTTTACTGTTTTTTGTTGCGTTATTGAGCCTTTGATTTTCATTTTGCCGTCACCGAAAACAGAAAACTGAAAACCGAAAACCGCCTTTATAAGGAAGTGGTGGGCAGTGCCCACCCTACAACTGACCGCGGCCAGCTTCTATTTAGCCGTTGCCGCCGCACCTCGAACAGGGCCACGGCGCCGGCGGTGGCGGCGTTCAGGGAGCCGATTTCCGGGGCCGCCTGGGGGATGGCCAGGACCAGGTCGCACTGCCGGCGCACCCGGAGGCGCAGGCCCTTTTCTTCCCCGCCGATGACCAGGGTTAAAGGGCCGGTGAGGTCGGCCTGGTAGAGGCTTCGGGGGGCGGCGGCGTCAGCCCCGACGATGCGCAGGCCCGCCTCTTTGAGGCGCCCGAGGCAGTCCGCCAGGTTGGTGACCCGGAAGACCGGCAGGTATTCCAGGGCCCCGGCCGCGGCCTTGGCCACCGCCGGGGTGAGACCCACGGCCCGGTCCTTGGGGATGATGAGGCCGTGGGCCCCGGCGGCCAGGGCGCTACGGCAGAGGTTGCCCAGGTTCATGGGGTCGGTGAGGCTGTCGGCGGCCACCAGCAGGGCGGGTTCCGGGAGCTCTCCCAGGCGGTCCAGCAGGTCTCCCTGGGAGAGGCAGGGATAGGCGCCCCGCCGGGCCAGGATTCCCTGGTGGTGGGGGACGCCGCAGAGGCGATCCAGGGCGGCCCGTTCCTGGACCCGGAAACGCACCCCGGCGGCCCGGGCCAGACGCCGCGCCTCCTCCAGCCAGGGGCCGCCGACCCCCGCGGCCACGATGACCTCCTCCAGAGGGCTCTCCGGCCGGCGCAGGGCGGCCAGCACCGGATGGCGGCCGTAAATGATCTCACTCATAGACATTGATTAATCTAAAGCCGGCGCCCTCGCGGAGATGAACCGCCGGGGGCGGCGGTTCTACTTTCCGATCTCGTTCCCAAGTTTAACTTGGGAACGAGACCGAAACGATCCATGGATAAGACCCTTAACCGGGAGTCTGCGGCTATTACTTTTGAAAAAGTGCAGGTATAATGAGCATTGATTATAATCGCCCATGGATACCGAACTCAACCAATTTTATCAGCATCTGACCGCGGAAAGAGGCCTGGCGCCCCTGACCGTGGCCGCCTATGCCGGCGATCTCCGGGATTTCTGGGAGTTTGCCGAATCGCGGGGGCTATCCCAGTGGGGCGCGGTCTCGCTGGCCCACCTGCAGGAGTACCTGGCCGCCATGGAAGCCCGGGGCCTGTCGGCCCGGAGCCGGGCCCGCAAGCTCTCCGCCTTGCGGCAATTCTACCGGTTTTTGCAGCGGGAAGAGAAGGTCTGGTCCACCGCCAGCCCGGTGGAACTGCTGGACTCCCCTCGTCTGCCCCGGCGGCTGCCCCGGGTGTTGGGAGAAGGGGAGGTGGTCACCCTGCTGGCGGGACCCGACCCCGCCACCCCCAAGGGGCAACGGGACGCCGCCCTGCTGGAACTCCTCTATGCCACCGGCCTGAGGGTCTCGGAGCTGGTGGGCCTGACTCTGAAACAACTGGACCTGCGCCGGGGGGTGGTGCGCGCCTTGGGAAAGGGCTCCAAGGAGCGGGTGGTGCCCATGGTGGCCAAGGCGGTGGAAAAGCTGGAACTCTACCTGGCCCAGGGCCGGCCCCGGCTCCTCAAGGGCCGCCAGAGCCAGCATCTCTTCGTCAACCGCTGGGGCGGGCCCCTGACTCGCCAGGGGTTCTGGAAGATTTTGCAGGACTACGCCCGTAAGCAGGGGTTGGCTGGCCTGAGCCCCCACACCCTGCGCCACTCCATGGCCACCCATCTCCTGTCCCGGGGGGCCAACCTGCGGGTGTTGCAGCTGCTGCTGGGCCACGCCGACCTGGCCACCACCCAGATCTACACCCACGTGGACGCGGCGCGCCTGAAAAAGGCGCACCAGAAGGCCCATCCCCGCTCATGACCCCCTCCCCCGGCCGCCACCTGCAACCCCCGGGCCGCACCCTGGAGGTGATCACCAGCCACCTCAACGCCGACTTCGACGCCATGGCCTCCATGGTGGCCGCCAAAAAGCTCTATCCCGACGCCATCCTGGTCTTTCCGGGGTCCCAGGAGCCCAACCTCCGGGATTTTTTCATCCGTTCCAGCCTCTACTTCCTCGATTTTGCCCGGAGCAAGAACGTGCCGCCGGAGGAGATCAAGCGCCTCATCCTGGTGGACACCCGCCAGGCCTCTCGCATCGGCAAATTCGCCGAGGCGGCCTCCTCCGGGGACGTGGATATCCACATATACGACCACCACCCCAACGCCGCCGACGACGTCCACGGCAGCCTGGAGGTGTTGCAGCCCCTGGGCTCCACCACCGCCATCCTGACCCGGCTCATTAAGGAGCGGGGCCTGGCCTTGACCGCCCAGGAAGCCACCATCATGGCCCTGGGGATCTTCGAGGACACCGGCTGCTTCACCTTCGCCTCCACCACCCCCCAGGATTTTGAGGCCGCGGCCTTTCTCCTGAGCCAGGGGGCCGACCTCAACATGGTCTCCGAGATCATCACCCGGGAGCTCACCGCCGAGCAGGTGGCCCTCCTCAACGACCTCCTGGAGCACTCCACCAACTTCCACGTGAGCGACATCGAGGTGGTCATTGCCCGGGCCACCACCCAGGAATACGTCCCTGATTTTGCCATGGTCTGCCACAAGCTCATGGACATGGAGAACATCCAGGTGCTCTTCGCCCTGGCGCAGATGGAGGACCGGGTCTTCGTGGTGGGCCGCAGCCGCCTGCCGGAGGTGGACGTGGCCGACATCCTGGCGGAGATGGGGGGCGGCGGCCACAGCCACGCGGCCGCCGCCGCCATCAAGGACCAGCCCCTGGCCCAGGTGGAGGAAAAGCTGCGCCAGGTCCTGCAAAAACGGGTGCATCCGGGACGCCAGGCCCGGGAGATCATGTCCTTCCCGGTAAAATCGGTGGCCCCGGAGATCACCCTGGAGAGGGCTGCCCTGATCCTGAACCGTTACAGCATCAACGCCCTGCCGGTCGTGGCCGACGACAAACTCCAGGGGGTGATTACCCGGCAGACGGTGGAGAAGGCCATCTACCACGGCCTGAAAAATCATCCGGTGAAGGACTATATGACCACCGAGGTGGCCACCGTGGACCCGGAGGCCACCTTGCCGCTGATCCGGGAAAAGCTGATAGTTCACCGGCAGCGGGTCCTGCCGGTCCTGGAGGACGGCCAGGTGATCGGCATCATCAGCCGCACCGACCTCTTGCGCCTGCTCAGTACGGAAGAGGATGAGGCCCAATGGTCCCAACCCATGCGCACCAAGAACATCGGCTCCCTGATGCGGGAGCGCCTGCCCCGGAAGATTCTGGAAATCCTCCAGCAGGTGGGGGCGGTGGCCGCGGAGCTCCATTATCAAGCCTACGTGGTGGGCGGCTTCGTGCGGGATTTGCTGCTGCGCCATGAAAATCTGGACATCGACATCGTCATCGAAGGGGACGCCATCATCTTCGCCCGGCATTTTGCGGCCCGCTATGGGGCCCGCTCCCGGGAATTTCAGAAATTCAAGACCGCGGTGCTCATCTTCCCCGACGGCTTCAAGATCGACGTGGCCACGGCCCGCAGCGAGTATTACGAAGCCCCGGGGGCCATGCCGGTGGTGGAATACAGCTCCATCAAGATGGACCTCTACCGCCGGGACTTTACCATCAACACCCTGGCCCTGCGGCTCAATCCCGGGGAATTCGGCATCTTGCTGGACTTTTTCGGGGCCCAGCGGGACCTGAAGGAAGGCCGCCTCAGCCTGCTGCACAATCTGAGCTTCGTGGAGGACCCCACCCGGGTCTTCCGGGCGGTGCGCTTCGAGCAGCGCTTCCAGTTTCGCATCAGCAAACTCACCGCCAACCTCATCGCCAATGCGGTGCGCAACAACTTTTTCGAACGCCTTTCCGGAGCCCGGCTCTTCCAGGAGCTCAAGCTGATCCTGCAGGAGGAGAACCCGCTGCCCGCGGTGGCCCGGTTGGCGGAATTGGACCTGCTGAAGGCCGTCCATCCCCGGCTGATCTATGAGCAGTCGACCCGCTCCATGCTGGAACGGCTGCAGGCGGTGCTGTCCTGGTACGACCTCCTCTACCTGGAGGACCGCTACCAGCGGTGGCAGGTCTATTTCCTGGGGCTGGTGGAAGCGCTCACTCCCCGGGAGTTGCAGGAGATGCTGCGGGGCTTCAACCTCTCGCCCAAACTGGCCGCCACCCTGGTCCAGGGCAAGGAGGCGGCGGACCGGACCCTCGCCACCCTGCTCCGCCTGGGGGAACCGGGCCGCAGCCAGATCTACCACCTGCTGGCGCCCCTGGCCGTGGAAGACCTCCTCTACATGCTGGGCAGATCCCGGCAGGAGCCCCCCCGGCGAAGCATCTCCCTCTTTTTCACCCATCTCAAGAAGCTCAAGCCGGAACTCCGGGGCGGGGACCTGGTGGCCATGGGCTACCAGCCCGGGCCCCTCATCAGGGAGATGCTCTCGCGGCTGCTGGACGCCCGCATTAACGAAGAGGTGAAGAGCCGGAAAGAGGAGAAGGACTTTATCCGCCGTGCTTTCGGGCCGCCGGCCAGAGAGTCCCGATGACCCGGATCGCTGATTTCGACTACCACCTGCCCCGGGAATTGGTGGCGCAATATCCCCTGGCCCGGCGGGACGCCGCCCGCCTCCTGGTGCTCTCGCGGGAAACGGGAGAGATTGGCCACGCCGGCTTCCGGGACCTGGCCGCTCACCTGGACGAGGGCGACCTGCTGGTGGTCAACGACACCCGGGTCTTCCCCGCCCGCCTCCAGGGGGTCAAAGAGAGCGGCGGCCGGGTGGAGCTGCTTTTGCACCACCTGCCGTGGCCGGAAGGGAACGGCCAGGGAGCCGCCCGGGTCCGGGCCAGCCACCGGGGGCGGCTGCGGCCCGGCCAGGTCCTGCGCTGCGGCCCCCAGTTGCAGGCGGAAGTCCTCTCCCTGCCCCAGCCCGGGGTGGCGGAGCTGCGCTTGGTGGCGGCCACGGAGGTATTGGCCCAGGTGCTGGAAACCGGGGAAGTGCCGCTGCCGCCTTACCTCCACCGCCCGGCCGGGGAGGCGGACCGGGAGCGCTACCAGACCATCTTCGCCCGGCAGACCGGAGCGGTGGCCTGTCCCACTGCGGGGCTGCACTTCACCGAGGAGGTCTTCCAGGACCTGGCCCGGCGGGGCATCGAAACGGTGACCCTCACCTTGCACGTCGGGCCCGGCACCTTCTTGCCGGTGCGGGCGCAGGACTATACCCGGCACCGGCTGCTGCCGGAATATTTTGAGCTGACCGCGGCCGCGGCCGCCCGCCTCAACCAGGCGAAGGCCCGGGGGCGGAAAATCACCGCGGTGGGGACCACCAGCGTCCGGGTCCTGGAACACTGCGCCTCGCCCTCGGGCTTTCAAGCCCGCCGGGGCTTATGCGACCTCTATATCTACCCCGGCTACCGCTTCCAGGCGGTGGACCGGCTGCTCACCAATTTCCACCTGCCCAAATCCACCCTGCTGCTGCTGGTGAGCGCCTTCGCCGGCCGGGATTTGATCCTGCGGGCCTATGCCGAGGCCGTGAAAGAGGCCTACCGCTTTTACAGCTATGGCGATTGCATGCTGATTTTGTATTTTTCGACCATCGATAGCATCCGGGAGGGGCGGATACCAAAGTAGCTCCTGAGTGCGCAGCTGCGCGCCATTAGATTATGGGAAGGACATAGGGTCGCATCTGTGTAGTGCGCAGTCTTGGTGGCCGCAGCCCCTACAAAATGGGTTTTTTACTGCCCACTGCTATGATCTATACCTTGCCCAGCGGGAGCTTGGGCTGAGAAAAATTGCCTTTCCCCAAGCAGGAGCTTGGGAACGAGAATAAAAATAGATTATTAAGGAATTGGTGGGCAGTGCCCACCCTACATAACCCATGTTCGAATTCCATTTAAAAAAATCCTCCGGACCGGCGGGCCCCGGCTGGGAGAGATGGTCACCGCCCGGGGCGTGGTGGCCACCCCGGTCTTCATGCCGGTGGGCACCTATGCCACGGTGAAGACCCTCACCCCGGAAGAGTTGCGCACCATGGGCGCCGGCCTCATCCTGAGCAACATGTACCACCTTTATCTGCGGCCGGGGGCCGAGGCCATCGCCCAGTTGGGAGGCTTGCACCGCTTCATGCACTGGGACGGCCCCATCCTCACCGATTCCGGCGGCTTTCAGATCTTCAGCCTGGCGCCCTTTAGAGAGGTCAGCGACCAGGGGGTGACCTTTCGCTCCCACCTGGACGGTTCCAGCCATTTCCTCACCCCGGAGCGGGTGGTGGCCCTGCAAGAGACCCTGGGGGTGGACATCATGATCTGCCTGGATGAGTGCCCCGGTTACCCGGCGCCGGAAGCCGAGGTGCGCCGGGCCGCGGCCCGCACCCTGGATTGGGCCAGGCGGTCCCAAGCGGCCCGCCGCCGGCCGGAGGCGGCCCTGTTTGCCGTGGTCCAGGGGGGCATGTTCCCCGAGTGGCGCCGGGAGCAGGCCCAGGCCATGCGGCAGATGGAGTTCGACGGTTACGCCCTGGGAGGCCTCAGCGTGGGCGAGGACAAGGAGCTCACCTGGGAGATGGTGGCGGCCACCACCCCGGAGTTGCCCGAGGACAAGCCCCGCTACCTCATGGGGGTGGGCACTCCCGAGGACCTGCTGGAAGGGGTGAGCCGGGGGGTGGACCTGTTCGATTGCGTCCTGCCCACCCGCAATGCCCGGAACGGCATGGCCTTTACCGGGAACGGCCGGGTGGTCATCAAGAACGCGGCCTACGCCCTGGATCCCCGGCCCCTGGATGAGGCCTGCGGCTGCTACACCTGCCGCCACTATTCCCGGGCCTATCTCCGGCATCTCTATGTTTGCCGGGAAATTCTGGCCTTTCGCCTTTTAACCTTTCATAATTTGTATTATTATTTGGATTTAATGGTTAAAATGCGGCAGGCGATCCGGCAGGACCGCTTTGCCGCGTTTCGGCGGGAAATTTTAAAGAAATCTCAAAATAGTCCCCATGGAGGTAAGGCCAAGTGTTTAATTGGGCGTATGCGGCTGCCGAGGGCACCACGGGAGGGGCCGCGGGCGGCGGCTTCACAAGTTTCATGCTCCCCATGATCTTGATGGTGGTGATCTTTTATTTTCTCCTGATCCGTCCGCAACAGCAAAAGGCCAAAGAGCACAAGGCGCTCCTGGCCAACCTGAAGAAGGGCGATCGCATCATCACCAACGGGGGCATCATCGGCACCATCGTCAACATCGATGACCAGATAGTCAACCTGGAAGTGGCCGACAAGGTCCGCATCGAAATGGGCCGTCCCTACATCGCCGGTTTCGCCCCCAAGAAGGGCGCCAAGTCGACTAAGGCGCCATCCCGCATCCTGGCAGGAAATCTAAGGTGCCGGAGACCGCAACCCTCCAGGGGCTGACCCGGGAGATAGACCTGCTCCAGGGGCTGGCCCGGGAGTGGACCAGCCTCTTTCCCCAGGCGGTGTCCCAGGTGGAGCACTGGCTTAAGGTCCTGGCCCAGGTGCAGGCCCACCTGGCCGAGGACACCTGCCGCCTGGCGGTGGTCGGTGCGGTCAAATCCGGCAAAAGCACCATGATCAACGCCCTGGTGGGCCAGGACCTGCTGCGCCGGGGCGCCGGCATCCTCACCGCCATGATCACCCGGGTGCAGCCCGGACCACAGTCCCAGGCCGTGTTGCAGTTCAAGGAATGGGAGGAAATCAACGGGGAGTTGCGCCGGGCCCTGGGGCTGCTGCCCAACCCCCGCCTGCTGGAGCGGGCCGCGCCCCTGGATCTGCAAGAGGCCGCGGACCGGGAGCTCCTGGCCCAGGTGCTGGCCGAGGCCCGGGGCGTCGAGCTCTGGCGGAACGGCAGCCTGGATCAGAATTATCTCCTCCTCAAGTCCTACCTGGAGGGCTACGACCTGCTCCAGGGCCTCATGCCCGGGCCGGCGGGGTGCTGCCACTGGCCGGTCCGGACCTGGCCCGGCACCGGGAGCTGGTGACCCGGGAGGCCACCGCGGTCTATCTCAAGGATGTCCTCCTCACCATCCCCTTCCCCTGGGCGGCCCAGGGCGTGGAGCTGGGGGACTGCCAGGGGAGCGACTCCCCCATCCCCCAGCACCTGGCCCAGGTCCTGGCCTATCTGCTCAAGAGCGACCTGGCGCTCTACGTCGTCAGCTCCCGGGTGGGGCTGCGCCAGGCGGATTTCCAGTTTCTGGCGGAGCTGAAACGGATGGGGCTGATCCCCCATATCCTGGCGCTCCTCAACCTGGACCTGGGGGAGCACACCTCTTATGCGGAGGTGGTGCGGATCAGGGACCGGGTGACCCAGGAGCTGGCCTCCTGGCAGCCGGAGCCCCGGCTCTATGCCTTTTCCGCCCTGAAGCTCTGCTGGACCGGCGCCAGGCCCGGGGCGAGAGCCTGGACCCCCGGGAGGCGGCGCTTCCTCGCAGGTATGGGCCACGGACCCGGAGTCCGCCGGCCTTTTCCGATGAGGAAGCGGCCCGGTTCGAGCACGACTTGCAAGCCGCCGCTGCAGGAGTTGCGGACCCGCCGCCTGGCCGGCGGCAGCCTGGCCCAGGTGCGGATGGTGGCCCGGGGCCTGCGGGAGCAGTTGGAACTCACCGGGACCTCCTGACCCGAAGGGCCTGGGGGCCATCAAGGAGATGGAAGACGCGGCTGGAGGCCCGGCGCCAGCCCTTGCAGGCCACCATGGCCACCGTGCAGCCAGACCCTGGAAGGCGCCGGCAACCGTCTGAAGAAGACGCTGCGGCCCGGGTGGACAGCCTCCTGGACCGGCATTCCGGCCAGGTGGGCAGAGGCCTGAAGGAGTTCATCCGGAACTTTACGCCCCGACTGGGACCAGCTGGCCCCGCCGGCAGTGCACGCCGGCCTTTCCGCCCGGCCCTCTATCAGCTGTTTCAGGAGTTCGCCAAGGCGCTGGCCCACCACGTCACCGCTGAGGTCAACATCGCCCTGGTGGAATTCATCCGGGCGCAGGAAGAGTGGCTGCGCCAGGAACTGGCCCGCCTGTGGCAGCCCCTGTTTCTGACCCTCCAGGAAGCCCTGACCCTCTATTACCGGGAGATTGCCGATCTGGGCCTGGCCGCCGCGCGCCGCCCACCCTGGAGGTGGCGGCCATCGCCCGGCCCCAGGGTCTGGAGGTGCCCCTCCTGAACCTGGAGCCGGTCGCCCGGCTGGCGCTTTGCCCGGGAGGTGTGGGTGCGCTCCGGCATGGGGTTTTTGGGCCGGACCTGGGAGGCCCTGAAGCGCCGCCTGGAGCTGGGCGAGGAGATGGAGCCCCGGCAACAACTCCTGCGGGACCTGGAGCGGGCCCTGGCCTCCCTCAAGGACTGGCTCCGGGAAGAGATGAGGGCGGCTCCTCGATTACCGGGAGGGTTTAAAATTCCAGTACTTCTTCCCCCTGGTGGACCGGTGGCTCAAGCAGCAGGAAGCCGGCCTGGAGGACACCCTGGGGTCTCTCCTGGGCAGCCTCAAGGGCGCGGCGGAGGCCATGCACCTGGCGGAGGGGGAGCGCCAGGCCCGGCGGCGGCTGGAGCAGCTGATCCCCGTGGCCCGGCGCATCGAGGCCCGGCTGGCCGAGCCCGCGGCCTGAGCAGATATTTTTGGGAGAGGGGGCAGGGGCCGCTGGCCAACCTGCCCCCCCCTCCCAACCCCTCTCCCCCAACCCCATATATTTAAATTTCTTGACAAACCAGCCTATCCCCATTAGGAAACGAAGATGTCAAAACATTCATTATCTTGGAGTAGTTAGAAGTTCAGCTTACTGAATCAGTACGTGTGATTAACCAATATCATCTTTGCGTCTTTGCGTGAGATACCGGCCTCATGACCGACAAACTCCCCTGGCTGGCCCTCGAAGTCCATCCCCGGGGTGGGGCTGGTGCTGTTCAGCGCCTGCTGCCAGGTTTGCCGGCCGGCCCGCGGTCTTTCAGGCCACGCCCGGGGAGCTGCTGGCCGTCAAGGGGGTCAACCGGGACCTGGCCCAGGCCATCCTGGCCTTCCGGGATTGGGACCGGGTGGAGGCGGAATTGCGCCCAAATGTCGGCCGCGGGGACTAGAGGTTATCCTGCCGGACGATCCCCGCTTCCCGGCGCGCTCTCAAGCAGATCCCCTATCCGCCGCCGTTTCTTTTCCTCAAGGGGACCCTGTGCCCCAGGACGACCTGGCCCTGGCCATGGTGGGGACCCGGAGCGCCTCCTATTACGGTCTCAAGACCGGCCGGCCGCCTGGCCGGGGCCCTGGCCGCCCGGGGCGTGACGGTGGTGAGCGGCCTGGCCCGGGGCATCGACACCGCCGCCCACCAGGGGGCCCTGGAGAACGGCGGCCGCACCCTGGCGGTGCTGGGCTGCGGCCTGGACGTGGTCTATCCCCCGGAAAATCTCAAACTTTACCAGGAGATCCCGGAGCAGGGCGCCTTGATCAGCGAGTTTCCCCTGGGCACCCCGCCGGAGGCCAGGAATTTTCCCATCCGCAACCGCATCATCAGCGGCCTGGCCCTGGGGGTGGTGGTGGTGGAGGCCGGGGTGAAGAGCGGCACCGGCATCACGGTGCGCTACGCCCTGGACCAGGGCCGGGAGGTCTTCGCGGTGCCCGGCCCCATCGATTCCCCCACCAGCGTCGGCCCCCACCGCCTCATCCAGCAGGGGGCCAAGCTGGTCCAGGACGTGGAGGACATCTTCCAGGAATTCCCCGGCCTGGCCCGGCGCCCCGGCTCCCTGTTCGGCGTGCCCTCCCGGGCCGGGTAACCGGCGGCCCCGCCGCGGCAGGCGCCGCCGCCGCCGGAGGACCCCCTGCTGGCCCTCCTGGGCTCCGACCCCCTGTCGCTGGAAGAACTGTGCGGGCCACCGGCCTCCCCGCCCCTGAGGTCCTGAGCCGCCTCACCGTCCTGGAGCTGCAGGGCCTGGTCCGGGAGCTGCCGGGGAAGAGATATGTTTTGGAGAATTGACCAACCGATGGGACAAATTTCTCTTTATTATTGCAGATGAAAATAAACAAATTTATATTATCGAGAAATAGCCAAAGTCGATAATAAGATTTTTTATATTTTCGGAGACGATAATATGAAATCGATTTCCGCCACCCGTTCTGGCCGGTATATCAAGCAACCTGGAAGGATATAAGGCGTTTAATCCCAAAAGATTTGCCACCGACCCGCCAAGCCCGGATTGATGAGGAAATGTTGAGCCTCATTATCGCAGGCAGACCGTGCTCTCGGACGTCTGGATGGCTCGACCGAGATGCTGCCTAATCCTGATCTTTTCGTATTCATGTATGTACGGAAAGAGGCTGTGCTATCCAGTCAAATCGAGGGCACCCAGGCCTCCTTGATGGATGTGTTGGAATTTGAGGCTCAGGCTCTGGAACCCGGAGAGACCTCAAGATGTACCGGAAGTAGTGAATTATATAGATGCAATGAATTATGGGCTCGAGCGTCTGAAGAATTTGCCTCTTTCTCTCAGGCTAATTTGTGAAATTCATGAAAAGCTCTTAGCTGGGGTGAGGGGGAGCGAAAGAAGTCCCGGCAGAAGTCCGTAATTCCCAGAATTGGATCGGTTCTCCTGGGATCAACGGTTTGGCAAGCGCCACTTATATACCACCTCCTCCCCACGAAATGTCTGCGGCTCTAGCTAATCTGGAAAAGTTTTTTTACGATAAAAAATTTATGCCTTTGCTGATAAAGGTGGGATTGATTCACGCCCATTTTGAAACAATCCATCCATTTTTGGATGGCAATGGCCGTATTGGACGTTTGCTCATCACTTTCCTACTGTGCGAAAAAGGGATTCTCAAGCTTCCTCTACTTTACCTTTCATATTACTTTAAGCGCTACCGCTCGGAATACTACGACCGTTTGCAAGCCGTCAGGGATAAAGGTGATTGGGAGGGCTGGTTGAAGTTATTCTTGCGGGGTGTTTATGAAGTTGCTAAAGAGGCTACGGAAACAGCCCGAAAGATCGTAAATTTAAGAGAAGAGCATAGGGTTAAGATTACGATGAGGCTTGGACGGACAGCATCTAAAGCTCTCTTGCTCCTAGAGATGCTTTATTTCCGACCCATAATTTCGGTACATACAATCATGGAGGAAAGAAAACTTTCATACTGCTAATGCGAACAAGCCCATAAAAGATCTATGCAATCTTGGCCTTCTCGAAGAAGTCACTGGTCGAAGGCGAAATCGTCGTTTTTCCTATGCACCTTACTTAGCCCTTTTTGAAGATCGCGAGGTCGAAGTTAAAGCAGCTTCATGAACGAAGCGTTGCGTTCTGGAGAATCGACCTTGATTTCCGGTCTAGATGCCCCGGAAACGATGCGTTTTTGTTGGGAGCGGCCCAGATGTTGCCCGGGCAGCCTTAGGCTGCTCCTTTCCCCTTGACAGGCCGACGAATTTAAGCGAACCTTTATCCCTGCCGAACCAAACCCAGCCCGTGGCTGGCAAATTCCCGAAACAGCTCTAATTAAAAATATGCCCAAATCCCTGCTTATCGTCGAATCACCCACCAAGGCCAAGACCTTGCAGAAATACCTGGGGCGGGATTTTGTGGTCCTCTCCAGCAAAGGCCACATCAAGGATCTGCCCCCCCATGAACTGGGGGTGGACCTGGACCAGGATTTTGCGCCCAAATACACCACCATCCTCGGCAAGGCCAAGGTCGTCCAGGAGTTGCGGAAGGCGGCCGCCGGCATCTCCGAGGTCTTCCTGGGTCCCGACCCGGACCGGGAAGGGGAGGCCATCGCCTGGCATATCGCCGAGGCCCTGGGGGAGAAGGACCATAACTTTAAGCGGGTCCTGTTCCTGGAGCTGACCCAGGCGGCCATCCGGGAGGCCCTGGCCCATCCGGTGGCCCTGGACCGGCCCCGCTACGAATCCCAGCAGGCCCGGCGGGTCCTGGACCGCCTGGTGGGCTACCAGATCAGTCCCATCCTCTGGCAAAAGGTCAAGACCGGCCTGAGCGCCGGGCGGGTGCAGTCCGTGGCCCTGCGCCTGGTGTGCGACCGGGAACGGGCCATCCAGGCCTTCGTCCCGGAGGAGTACTGGTCCCTGGATGCCTGCCTGGCCGGGAAGGAGCCGCCGCCTTTCCTGGCCCGCCTGGTGAAGCACGGGGCCAGGGCCTGCAAGCCCACCAATGCCGCCCAGGTGGAAGGCATTTTGGACGACCTCGAGGCCGCGGCCTTCCGGGTGGCGCAGATCGAAAAAAAGCCGCAACGGCGCAACCCCTCGCCCCCGTTCATCACCAGCAGCCTGCAGATGGAGGCCAACCGCAAGCTCCGCTTCGCCCCCAAAAGGACCATGTCCCTGGCCCAGAGGCTCTATGAAGGCGTGGAATTGGGGGACGAAGGCCCGGTGGGCCTGATCACTTACATGCGCACCGACTCCACCCGGGTGTCCGGCGAGGCCCTGGCGGCGGTGCGCCGGTTCATCACAGACACCTACGGGGCCGATTACCTGCCCAAGGGCCCCAACTTCTATAAAAGCCCCAAGGGGGCCCAGGAGGCCCACGAGGCCATCCGGCCCACCGCGGTGAGCCGCCGGCCCCAGGACCTGAAGCGGTTTTTGAGCAAGGAACAACTGGCCCTCTACGATCTCATCTGGCGGCGCTTCGTGGCCTCCCAGATGAATCCGGCCATCTATCAACTGACCACCGTGGACATCCAGGCAGGGGATTACCTGTTCCGGGCCACCGCCTCGGTGCTGCAGTTCCCCGGCTATACCGCGGTCTATCAGGAGTCCCGGGAGGGTGAAGAGGAAGAGGGGCCAGCCAAGCTGCCGCCCCTGAAAAAAGGGGAGCTGCTGGAATTGCGGGATTTCGATCCCCAGCAGCACTTTACCAAGCCGCCGCCCCGCTTCACCGAGGCCTCCCTCATCAAGGAGCTGGAGGTCCAGGGCATCGGCCGGCCCAGCACCTACGCCACCATCCTCAGCAACCTGCAGGACCGCGATTACGTGGTCAAGGAGAAGTCCACCCTCTGGCCCACGGAAATGGGCCTGGTGGTCAGCGACCTCCTGGTGGAAAACTTCCCGAAGGTCATGGACCTCAAATTCACCGCCAATATGGAAACCGACCTGGACCGGGTGGCGGAAGGCCGGGCCTCCTGGCGCCAGATCCTGCGGGATTTTTATGGGCCCTTCGCCCAGGATCTGGAGGCGGCCAAGGGCGGGATGCGCAAGGTGAAAAGCGTCCCCACCGGGGTCCGTTGTCCCCGCTGCGGCGCCGAGCTGGTGGTGCGCTGGGGGAAAAACGGCGAATTCCTGGGGTGCTCCGCCTACCCCGAGTGCGGCTTCACCGGGGATTTCAGCCGGGACTCCCGGGGACGCCTGGTGCTCAAAGCTGAGGAGGCCATGGCGGCAGCCGGTCCGGGAGGCGCCGCCACCGGCCTCCAGTGCCCAAAATGCCAAAAGGAATTGGTGGTGCGCCGGGGCCGGCTGGGGGAATTCCTGGGCTGCTCCGGCTACCCCAAGTGCAAGTTTACCCAGAATTTCAGCCGGGACCCCCAGGGCAAGCCGGTGCCCCTGGATCAGGAAGCCGAAGCCGCCGCCGCTTACCGCTGCCCCCGAAAAGATTGTACCGGCAACCTGTTGAAGCGCCGTTCCCGGCGAGGCATCTTTTACGGCTGCAGCAACTATCCCAAATGCGATTTCACCCTGAACCAGCCGCCCCAAGACACGCCTTGTCCCCAATGCGCCTTTCCCTGGCTCATGAAGAAGGGCAAGAAGATCCTTTGCCCCCGGGATGAATGCGACTATCAGCGAGCGGCGGCGGCCGAAGAGTAACTTCTGTTTTCGGTTTTCTGTAAGGGCAGACCAAACGGATATGAAAAAGATTTTGGAAGGTGTGGAGCTTGAGCAACGTGCCCGCGACCTCGGTGTGGATATGGGTTGCACTAGTCCCCAAAGGGGTATGGTGCCGCCGGCTTTTTGGCGGCCACCGGCCGCCCTATATATATAAGGATAATGGGTGGGACAGACGTCTTGCCGGTGGCTCACCGACAAGAAGCCCGCGCCTGCCAGATAAAGGAAAGGGTGGGCAGTGCCCACCCTACATTTACTTATCCAAGAATGTTTCTCCCCGACTCATGACCACCGAAAACCGCAATTCGCCAACCGAAAACCGCATCACCATCATCGGCGGGGGCCTGGCCGGGGCGGAGGCGGCCTGGCAGGCGGCCCGCCGGGGAGTTCGGGTTCTCCTCCTGGAGATGAAGCCCCGGAAGTTTTCCCCGGCCCACCATTCGCCCCGGTTAGCGGAGCTGGTCTGCAGCAATTCGCTGCGGGCCGAAGCCCGGGAGAGTGCGGTGGGCCTCCTCAAGGAAGAGATGCGCCGGCTCGGCTCCCTCGTCATGGCCGCGGCGGAGGCCACCCGGGTGCCGGCGGGGCGCGCCCTGGCGGTGGACCGGGAGGCCTTCGCGGCCCAGATCACCCAGGCCCTGGAGCAGGAACCCCTGGTGGAGATCGTGCGGCAAGAGGTCACCGACCTGGATTTGACCTCCACCACGGTGGTGGCCAGCGGCCCCCTGACCTCGGAGGCCCTGGCCGCGGCCCTGGGCGGCCTTAGCGGCCGGGAGCATCTCCATTTTTATGATGCCATCGCCCCCATGGTCGCGGCGGAATCCCTGGATCCGGGCAAGATCTTCCGGGCCTCCCGCTACGGGGCCGGGGAGGACTACCTCAACTGCCCCTTCAGCGAAGCGGAGTATGCCACCTTTTACCAGGCCTTGCTGGAGGGGGAGCAGGTGCCGCTGCAGTCTTTTGAGGAGCCCCGCTTTTTTGAGGGCTGTCTGCCCATCGAGGTGATGGCGGCCCGGGGCTACCTCACCCTGGCCTACGGTCCCATGAAGCCGGTGGGGCTCACCGACCCCAGGACCGGGCGGCAGCCCTTCGCGGTGGCGCAACTGCGGGCGGAAAACCGGGAGGGCACCGCCTACAACCTGGTGGGGTTTCAGACCAAGCTAAAATACCCGGAGCAGATTAGGGTCTTCCGGCTGATCCCGGGCCTGGAGAAGGCGGAATTCGTGCGCCTGGGCTCCATCCACCGCAACACCTTCATCCACTCCCCCGGCCTGCTGAGCCCCTGGTTAAATTTTCTTAAATATCCGCAGCTCTTTCTGGCGGGGCAGATCTCCGGGGTGGAGGGCTACGTGGAGTCCGCGGCCATGGGCCTGCTGGCGGGGATCAACGCCGCCCGCCAGGCTCAGGGCCGGGAGTTGGCAAGCCCGCCCCGGGCCACCGCCCTGGGGGCCCTGGTGCATCATCTTACCAATACGGAGACCAGGGACTTCCAGCCCATGAACGTCAACTTCGGGCTGTTCCCGAGGCTTCCGGGCCGCATTTCCAAAAAGCTCCGGGGCGCGGCCTATGCGGAGAGGGCCTTAAAGGAATTGGAGGAATGGCTGGTTGAGGCTGAGGGTATAGCACCCTTTTAAGGAATGGTGGGCAGTGCCCACCCTACATTGCAGATTTGTTAAAAGGGGCGACTCAGCGGGTCGCCCCTACTTGTGCGGGTTGGGTGTGGGGGGCTTGGGGGGAAGGCAGGGGGACTCGCGTCCCCCGGCTCTCCCCTCAAATTTTCCCTAATATAGCCGGCTCGCCAGCAGGCCCCGGCGGTAGAGAGAGATATAGCCGTCCTGGGAGACGCAGATGCCCAGGACCTTGGGGGCGTAGGCGGAGAATTCCCGGGTCACCTGGTGGCGCATGCCGCTGCCCAGGTCGTCCTGGGCCGCTGGTCGGGCTCACCGCGGTGGGAGTCAGGCGGGCCCGAAACTGGCGGGCTTCCAGGAGGTCATCGAAGATCACCGCGCCATCGGATTTGGCCAGGCCCAAAAGGTGGGGCAGATAGCGCTCGTGCAGGGGGACCGGCTGGGCCAGGCGCACCTGATTGTCAATGGGAATCTTGGGGTCCGCCAATTGCTTCCGGGTCAGACCGACGAGCAGGATAGCCCCATGGCCGTCGCGGCGCAGCATCTCCAGGAGGGCCTTGAGGCGGTGGCCGGCGCCGGCCGCATGGATGCCGGGGCAGACCTCTTTCAACTCCCGCTCCAGCTCATGCCAGAAGATATCCTGGAACAGGGGAATATGGAGGTGGCCGTGGCGGTATTCCAGGACCGAAAGCGGGATGCGCCGGTTTTTCCGGCCCCGCAAAGGGATCCAAAAACTGACCTGGCCCCGGTGGGAGATGGTGGCCAGCCACAGCACCGAACGCCAGGCGGCGGCGCTGGTGAGCTGGCGGTGCGCCCCCTGGGCCTGCGCCAGATGCAGCAGGCCGACGATGCGGCCGCCATGCACCGCCAGGAAGGTGGTGCGGCCATCGGCATTGAGGAGAAACTGCTTCAGGGCCTGGAGACCCTGGTCCAGGGAGGTGTAATTATCTTCATGGTACAGGACCAGGGATGGCCAGCGCCCCCGGTAATATTCCAGGGGCCGGGCGGCGTTGAGGAAGGCGAAGCCGGTGAAGAGCCGCTCCCCCTCCACGGAATAATAGAGGAGGCGTTTAAAGAGGCGCCAGGCCCGGACCACCGCCTCTTCCGGGACGCTGCCCGGCATCTCGCAACGCCGCAGATCGGCGCTGCTGTGGAGCATGGAGCCGATGTAGGGGTTGTCCTGGGCATCCAGCTTGATGGTGGCGCAGGGAGCCCAGGCCAGGCTCTGGAGGTAGCCGGCCACCACCTGCTCCTCCAGGGAGTAAGGAATGAAGGGGAACAGCCGCTCCTGGCCCGCCGGCGTCAGGGACAGGTGATGCAGCACCAGGCGCCCGAAGATCATGCTGAGAAAGCGGATATGGAAAGGAGACAGCAGGAAAGTGGTCTGCAGGGTATGGAGGCGCAGATCCAGGACCCTACCCGCCAGTTTCAGGCGGATAACATGGGACAGCCCTTCCCACTCCCGGGCCACCAGGTTGGGGTAGATGTACCCCTCAACTTCCACCAGATGACGCTGGAAGTACATGGAAAAACAAGGAAAAAGTTCTAACCCCCTGGCCTGGGGGGGCACAATGCTGGCGGGGTAGTCTGCCCACTCCAGGCTGCAGGTGGTGACGTCGTTGATCAGCCGCACCACTTCGGTGCTGGTTGCCAGAGATTTCAACTGGGCCGCAAAGGATTCTGGTTCGGATGACCCGGAACGAGTCTTTGCCATGCTTAACCCTTGATCACCTTAAGGTACCGCCCTTGGGGGTCCTGGCGCGCCCCGGCGCCCTCCCCGGGATGGCTAGACCCAGAAAATTCCAAGATATTGATGATATTGTGACAAAGATTGCCCCCGGGGTCAAGGGCGGGGACGTTTTTGGCAGAAGGCCGCCAATCCCCGGCAGTCCCGGCGGAGGCGGGCGGCGATCTCCGGCCAGTCGAGGGTGGTGAACCGGCGGTCATAGAGCAGCCAGCGCCCCCGGGCCATGACATGGCGCACGTCCGCGGCCCGGGCCGCGTAGGCCAGGTGGGAGAAGGGATCGTAAAGGGGGGTGAGGTGGGGCTGGTCCAGGTCCAGGACGATGAGGTCCGCCTCTTTCCCCGGGGTCAGGGTGCCGGTCTGGTGATCCAGCCCCAGGACCCTGGCCCCTTCCCGGGTGGCCAGGGCCACCGCCGCCGGGGCGGGCAGGCAGGTGGGGTCACGGCGCCAGACCTTGTGGAGCCTGGCCGCCAGGCTCAATTCGCCCCACAGGTCCAGGTTGTTGTTGGAGCCGGCCCCATCAGTGCCCAGGCCCACGGTGACCCCCCGGTCAAGCAGTTCCGGGATGGGGGCCACCCCCGCGGCCAGCTTGAGGTTGGATTCAGGGCAGTGGCTCACCTTAACGCCCCGGCGGGCCAGGAGTTCCTGGTCGGCGGCTGAGAGCCAAACCGCATGGACCGCCACCGTCTTCTCATCCAGCACTCCCAGGCGGTCCAGATGGGCTGCGGGGCTAAGGCCGGTGCGCCGCGAGAGCTCCTCCACCTCTCCCCGGGTTTCCGCCAGGTGCAGGAAAAAGGGGACCCCCCGGGTCCGGGTCAACTCCTTGGCCCGCATCAGGGTTTCGTCCCCGCAAGTATAAGGAGAATGGCAGAAAATCGCCGAGGTGATGCCCTGCCGGGCAAGGTCCGAGCCGCTCTCGAGAAAATCGGCGGCCACCTTCAGGTGGTCCCGAGGGTCGGGGACGCCGGGGGCCGGGAAGTCCACCACTCCCTGGGCGGTGACCGCCCTGAGGCCGGCTGCCGCGAAGGCCCGGCGCACCTGGGATTCGAAGAAATAGCCGTCGGCCACGGTGGTGATGCCGCCCCGGATCATCTCCGCCGCGGCCGCCAAGGCCCCCCAATAGGCCTTTTCGGGGTCTAGCCAGGCGGCTTCCGCGGGAAAGATGAAGTCCGTGAGCCAGTTTTTAAGGGGCAGGTCGTCGGCCAGGCCCCGGAACCAGACCATGGGGGCGTGGCAGTGGGTGTTCACCAGCCCGGGGAGGACCAGGGAACCCTCGAGGTCCAGGGTTTGCCGGGCCGGGGGCAGCTCCGGAGCGCCGGCGGCCGGCCCTACGGCCCGGATCTTGCCGCCCTGAACCGCCACGTAGCCCCGGAAAATGGGAGCCGCCCCCGCCTCCAGGGTGAGGACCAGGGCGTTGTAGATCAGGAGGTCAACTACCATGGTGCACCTGGCGGCGCCTCCGGAACCGCACCCTTAGTATCTTAGGTTTAAGATACGCCTACCTGGCTCCAGGCGGGATTTGGGCGGTGGCCGTAGAAACCCGGGTGATCTCCAAAGGGGCGCCGCTTTGCTCCGCCACCGCTTTCAGGAACTTGTGCCAGTCGATGCGCCCGGCCAGACCCCGCTCCTCCAGCCGCTTGATGGCATATTGCAGCATATCGGGGATCTTGGAATAGATGTCTTCGTGAACCTCCACAAAGATGCGCCCCTTGAGGAAACCGAACTTCACCGGCTCATAGATATACTCCACCGTGGTGCCCTCCGGGGTAATGTCGAAGAGTTCTTCAATATCCTCCGGATAGTGGCGGTTGCAGCCGTGGCTCACCAGGCGGCCCACCCCCTGGGGGAAGCAGGTGCCGTGGAGGCCGTAATGGGCCGGGGCCATCCCCATCCAGCGGTCGCCCACCGGGTTATCCTCTCCCGGCGGCATGTAGGACATGCCGTATTTGTCCTGGAGGTGCGCCGGGAATATGCCAGCCGGGGTTCACCGATTTGTTGGTCACCCGTAAGTGCTTGCCGATGGGAGACTCTTATAATCCAGCACCCCGATGCCGATGGGATAGGTGCGCACCTCGTTTTTTTCCGGGAAAAACCGGTAGCCCCGCAGTTCCGCGACGTTAATCAGATAGCCGGGATAAGAGGAACGCTCCGGGATGATCCACTGGGTGGGGATGACGATGTCCGTGTCCCAGGGCAGGTAGAAATGGTCCATACCCCAGTGGTAGTGGGCCAGTTCCCAAAAGCCCAGGTCGTACTTCCGGGCCAGTTCATAGAAGTTTTCATAACGCACGATGTGATGGATCTGGGGCTGGCCCACCACCGTCACCGCTTCCGGGTCCACCCCATCCCCGCCCGGGGCAGGCGGTAGGTGAAGGGTCCGGCCCCCCAGGCCAGGTTGCCGCTGCCCAACAACCCGAGGACCAGGAAAAACCCAAGAAGTTTCCGGAGTATTGACATGGCGCCAATTTTATATGAAATAAAGGGTTAGAGAAACGGAAAAGGGGAAACCCGGGGTTAACCCGGGGTGAGTGAGTGCATATCCCCTTTCTACCTAATATAATTACTAGGCGAATCATTTGCCAACAATTTCTCAAAAAGCCACCTTAGCGCCCATGATTCTGGACGGCCACACCCACATCTTTCCTGAGGAAGTCTGCCGGCGGCGGGAGGATTTTTTCGGAGGGGAGCCCGCCTTTCGCCTGCTCTACGATTCTCCCAAGTCCAAGTTGGTGGGCCCCGAGGACCTGCTGGCCGCCCTGGCGGCCGAAGGGGTGGAGGCCGCGGTGGTCCTGGGGTTCCCCTGGCGCCAGGAACGCCTCTGGCGGCGGCACAACGAAGTGATCCTGGAAGCCCAGCGCCGCTGGCCCCGCAAACTCCTGGGCTTTTGCGCGGCGCACCCGGCCAGGCCCGGGGCGCTGCGGGAGCTGGAGCGCTGCCTGGCCGCCGGCGCCCGGGGCATCGGGGAGTTGGCCTTTTATCTGGAGGATTGCAGCCGGGACCTGAAGGACCTGCTGGCCCCGGTGGCCGAGCTCTGCCAACATTATCGGGCGCCCCTGCTGATCCACGCCACCGACCGGGCCGGGTCGGAATACCCGGGCCGGTCGCTGACGCCCCTGGCGGCCTTCTACCAGGTCATCAAGGCCTTCCCGGAAACCACCTGGATCCTGGCCCACTGGGGCGGGCGGCTGCCGTTCTACGGGCTCCTGAAAAAAGAGGCCCCCGAGACCTTCAGAAACGTCTATTTCGATACCGCCGCCTCCCCTTTTATCTACCGGCCGGTGATTTACCGGGTGGTGGCGGAGATGGTGGGCCCGGAAAAGATCATCTTCGGCAGCGATTATCCCCTGCTGCCCCCCAGCCGCTACCTGAAAGAGATGGCGGAGGCCGGCCTGCCGGACGGACTGGCAGGAGATGATTTTGGGGAAAAATTTGGCGAGGTTGCTGGGGTTGTAGCCTGGGTAGGCGAGTCTAAAGCCTCGGCTAATGGGAGAAACTGATGTGATGAAAGGAGGGTTTCCTGATGAAGTGTATGTATGTGGCTCGAAGTTAAGACCTGATCACAGATTTGCCTTTCAAAGTAAGTAACACCATTGTGATCTAAAAGGCTTACCGGTCCTGCAATGCGATAACTGCATGGAATACTGTTAGATGACTCGGTGATGAGCCGGGTGGAGGATATCCTGCAAAAAGCAGATGCCGCCGCGGAATTAGAAATCATTCGCTACGCGGCTTAAGGAAGAAAAAAAAGCTGACAGCTGATCGCTGAAAGCTGACAGCTTCCTCACAAAGGAACCTGATTTGGATCAAATTGCGGACGTACTGGTAATCGGTTCCGGGCTGGCGGGTCTCAGTTATGCCCTGAAGGTGGCGGATTTCGCCCAGGTCAATCTGGTGACCAAACAGGGGTTGACGGAAACCTCCACCAGCAAGGCCCAGGGCGGCATTGCCGCGGTGTTGGGACCGGATGACCGGTTCGAATATCACATTCAGGACACCCTCACCGTGGGGGAAGGCCTGTCGCATCCGGACATCGTGGAGCTGGTGGTGCGCCAGGGACCGGCGCGCATCCGGGAGCTCATCGACCTGGGGGCCCACTTCGACACCGGCAAGGACAACGTCTATGACCTGGGCCGGGAAGGGGGCCACTCCCGGCGGCGGGTCATCCACGCCCAGGACATGACCGGCGCCGAAGTGGAGCGCATCCTGGCGGAGAAGGTCCTGGCCCATCCCCGCATCCGGGTCTTCGAAAACCACATGGGGGTCAATCTCATCACCCTGGAGCGGGTGGTGCGCCAGGGGCGGGTGGTGACCGAGGCGGAGAGAACCTGCCTGGGGGCCTATGTCCTCAATAAGGAGAGCGGCCAGGTGGATACCTTTATGGCCCGCATCACCCTCCTGGCCACCGGCGGGGCCGGCAAGGTCTATCTCTACACCAGCAATCCCGACATCGCCACCGGCGACGGGGTAGCCATGGCCTACCGGGCCGGGGCCCGGATCGGCAACATGGAGTTCGTCCAATTTCATCCCACCTGCCTTTACCATCCCGCGGCCAAGAACTTTCTGATCTCCGAGGCCTTGCGAGGCGAAGGGGCCGTCCTCAGGGATCGGGACGGACGCCCTTTCATGGAGAGGTATCATCCCTTGAAAGACCTGGCCCCCCGGGACACGGTGGCCCGGGCCATCGACCTGGAGTTGAAAAAGAGCGGCGCCGATTGCGTCTTTCTGGATATCAGCCACAAACCGGCGGATTTTGTCAAGGGCCGATTCCCCAATATCTACCAGAGATGCCTGGAATTTGGCATCGATATCACCCGGGAGCCCATCCCGGTGGTGCCCGCGGCCCACTACATGTGCGGCGGGGTGGTGACCGACGCCTGGGGCCGGACCACCATCACCAACCTCTATGCCGTGGGTGAGGTCTCCATGACCGGGCTGCACGGGGCCAACCGCCTGGCCAGCAACTCCCTCCTGGAGGCCCTGGTCTTCTCTCACCAGGCCGCCCAGGCCGCCCGGGAGACCCTGCCCGAATTGCTTGCCAAACCGGCGACCCAGGTGTCCGCCTGGAATACTTACGGGGCCAAGGACAGTGAGGAAGGGGTGGTGGTTTCCCACAGTTGGGATGAGATCCGGCGCTTCATGTGGAACTACGTGGGCATCGTCCGCAGCGACAGCCGCCTGCTCCGGGCCCAGGCCCGCATCGATCTGGTCCTGAAAGAGATTAACGACTATTACTGGAAATTTCTCCTCACCAGCGATCTCCTGGAATTGCGCAATATCGCCCACGTGGCCGACCTGATCATCCGCATGGCCCTGGGGCGCAAGGAGAGCCGGGGCTTGCACTATACCCTGGATTACCCCCAGGCGGATGAGGCCCGCTTCCACCAGGATACCCTGCTTTCCTCCGATGGCTGGCACGAGGTGGAACCTTGATTAATAGCCAGGAACAGAGCGCCCGGGAGAGGATCCTGTTAGTCGAGGATGACCCCCAACTCTTCACGGCGCTCGCCGAGTGCCTGGTAGGCCAGGGATTCGCAGTGCGCCGGACGGCCGATGGCCGGGAGGCCTTGGCAGCCCTCCAGAAAGAAGAATTTCACCTGGCCCTGCTGGATCTGGCGCTGCCCGGTCTTTCCGGATTGGAGCTGCTCTCCTGGATCAAGACCAACTCACCCCGCACGGAAGTCATCCTGTTCACCGACCAAGAGGCCCTGGGGGGAGCCGACCAGGCCTTGCGCCTGGGGGCCTATGATTACCTGCCGAAGTCCAAGATGACCCTGGGCCATCTGCAGGCCGTGGTGGCCCGGGCCCTGGAGCGGCGGCGGGTGGAGCTGAGCAACCTGGACCTCATCACCGCCCTGCGCCGGACCCAGGAAGAGCTTACCCTGCATCGGTCCCAGGATCTCACTCAGGTGCGGCGCATCGGCGAGGCCCTGGCCGTGCCCCTCACCTGGGAACAGCTCATTCAAGGTCTGGTGAATCTCCTCTGGGAGAGCCTCCACTTTAAAATCCTGGGCCTGCAGTTCCGGGGGGCCGGGGAAGGGGTGTCCCTGGAAGCCTATCGCCGCCAGCCGGGGCTAACGGAAGAGGAGGTTGCCAGGTTTAAGGCCAACCTGAAGAGGCGCTTCCAACTGGCTGCCGCCGGCGCCCCGTACGCCTCTGAGGAGCCTCTGCCGGACCAGTCTCTCTCCCAGATGCTCTGGGGCAAGGCCCAGACCGGGGAATGCCTGGCCCTGGTGGCCGGGGGCCGGGATACCCCGTTCTCCCCGGAAGAGGCCGAGCTCTTCCAGATCTTCATCCTGCAGGGGGAGGCCGCCCTGAGAAACCTGGAACTCCTGGAGGAGATCAAGAAACTGGCCATCCGGGACGGTCTCACCGGCCTTTACAACTACCGGCATTTCTGGGAACTGCTGGTGCACGAGATCATGAAGAGCCGGCGTTACCAGGTTCCCCTGTCCATGCTCTTTCTGGACCTGGACAATTTTAAGATTATCAACGATACCCTGGGGCACCTCCAGGGAGACCAGGTGTTGAAGACCCTGGCCGATTATTTGCGCAGAGGGATGCGTCAGGCTGACGTGGTCTGCCGGTACGGCGGCGAAGAGTTCGTGGTGCTCCTGCCCGAGACCGGGCTGGAGCAGGCCCTGCGGTTGGCGGAGCGGCTGCGGCACCACATCTCCCGAATGGCCATTCCCTTGCCGGGCCGGGACTTGCACGTTACCGTGAGTATCGGGGCGGCGGTGCTTACGCCGAACATGGACGCCGAGGCCCTGGTGGCCGCGGCCGACGCCGCCATGTACCGGGCCAAGCAGGCGGGGAGGAACCAGGTGTGCGGGCCGGAGCCCGGTCCGGCCCAGGAAGAACCGGGCGGCGCCGCCGGAGGCGGGCGCCACTTAGGGAATAATGTCCTGCACCTTGACGCCTTGCTGCTCCAGGGCCTCCACGATGGGGCCCAGGTCGGCCTTCTGCAAGCGTATGGAGTAGGACCGCTGGTGGCCCCGGACCGGTCCCAGGGCCAGGTTGAGGATCTTGCCGCCGGCCTTTTGGATAATCTTGGCAGCCCCTTCCATAGCCTCGGGTTTGTCCTCCAAAAGCAGGTCCAGGCGGGAACTGGTCCTGAGCAGGCTCAGCAGGGTGAGAAAGGCGCCGATCAGGTCCAGCATGGTGATCACCCCTACCAGGCGGTCGCCTTCCAGGACCGGCATGCCGCCGATCTTGTGCTCCTGGACCAGACGGGCCGCTTCCTCCACCCCGGTGTCGGCGGTGACGCTGATGGGGGCTTTGATCATGACGTCCGCCACGGTGATCTTTTCCAGCATGGAGGCCAGCAGCACCTCCCGCAGGTCCCGGGAGGTGATCCAGCCCACCATGCGGCCCCCTTCCATGACCGGCAGGTGGCGGATCTGGCGCTGCTGCATCAGTTGCAGGGCCTTGCTGACCCGCTTGTCGGAAGAGATGGTGACCAGCTCCCGGCTCATAATCTCGCTGACCAGCATGGTTTGCCCCTCCTGACCCCGTTGTTAGCCCCACCTTAAACCAAGCCGGGAAAATTTTCAATGGAATTGGCGCGTTCGCTGCCGGCGGGGCCATAAGGCCGGCACGCCTCATACCCGCCCTTACCGCCTCCTGGGGTGCGGAGATGCAGGCGCCAGCCTGCAACGGACTCAATTGGAGGCCAGCGACGACTGCAGGGTGGCGATCATGTGCTCGGCATCGCCGATATAGGTGCCCATATTGGCCCGGTGATTGGCGAGGAAGCCGTCCTTGGAGCCGTTGGTCAGCACCCAGGGGGAAAGGCGGGATGCCGCGTGCAGGGAGTGGATGGCTTCTTCCAGCAACTTGTGGGAGTCCTTTTTCTGGAGTTCCTGCTGAAATTCCCGATCCACCGCCTCCAACATCTCCGCCATCCCCAAGGCGACGCCCTGGGCATGGTAAAAGTACTCGCCCGAGGCCCACCAGCCCACCGGCCCGCCGTCGGCCTCCGTGTCCTTGATGAGGTTGTGGAAGCTGCTCCCCAGGATGTCTTTATAGTTGCCGAGCAGGACCATGAGGTAGTCCACCCGGGTGTAAAAGCGGCTGCGGCCCCGGTCCAGGTCGTCGCTGTAGGCCTGAAGGTCGTGCAAGGCCTCCCGGTACTTGCCCGAGGCCGATGGGAACCAGTACTTGTCCGAGCTCACCATGAAGTAGTTCATGGCCTCGTTGACCTGGGGATTGTAGGCCTCGGTGGTGGCAAAACGGGTCATGTTTAAGTTCAACACCTCAACGGTGCGCCGGGCCACTTCCAGCACCCCCTCCTGGATGTTGTTGACGTTGTGGGTGAGGTGGAATTTGCCGAACAGCAGGCTGTTGGGGCGCCAACCGAACCAGGTGCCGTTGATCTGGTCGTCCATGATTTTGATGAGGGCCCGGGTGAAGATCTCACCCTTGGCGGGCTCATGGGACCGGAATCACCTGGGGCGCCGGAGGCTCGCGGCCGGAGCCCTGGTCTCGGGGGCCGGTGGCTCCGCCTCCGGGGTTTTGGCCTCCGCGGCCGGGGCCGCAGGGAGCGGCTCTTTGCCCTGCTCCAAGGCCCCGGCAGAGCCCTGGGCCGCCGGCGGCCGGGCCTCCGTGGCCGGGTGGCCCGGCCTCAGGTGCTTCGAGGCGAACAACCCCGCAAAAAAGAGGATGACCACCAGGGCCACCAGGAAGAAGCGGTAGCGCAACAGGCGCGCCAACAGTGATGCGGGAGCCGGGGAGGGGCCTCCCGGCGGCAGGGGCATCGGCAAGTGCTCCGGTTTTTCAGATCTGGGGGTCATGGATTGACACTTCCGGCTTTCTGCGGGTGATCGGCAAAGACCTCCGCAGTGAAGAGGTAGATTTTGGTGGCCGGGTCTTTCCAGGCGTCCGCCGGCAAACCGGCCTTGCCGCAGGTCTGCGCCAGGAAGGTGAGCCGGTCCCAGTGATATTCCGTGGCCACCTGGGGCAAGAGCAGGCCCCGGTACCGCCCCTGGATAATGTACAGGCCGTGGGTGCCCACCTGGATTTGGTCAATATTGTTGACCAGCTGCATAGGGCTCAAGACGGAGATTTCCACCTCCAGGTCGGCCAGTTCCTCCCGGCCCAGGGGTCGGAAGCGGGGGTCATGAAAGGCCGCGGCCACGGCCATCTCCCGCACCGTCTCCCCCAGGGGTTTCACCGCCTCCAGATAGCCGATGCAGCCCCGGAGTTGCCCCCGGCGGTGCAGCGACACGAAGGCCCCCCGAGGCTGGGACAAGGAAGGCGGGGTGTCCAGGGCCGGCGCCGGCTTGCCCAGGAGGTGCGCCTCGATGCTGTCCCGGGCCACCTGCAACAATAACTTCTTATCCGCATCGCTGAGATCCATCTTGACCAGGTCCTCCCGGGCGCGCAGGGCCGCCGGGCCCCACGGGCCGCCGCTTAGCAGAATCAGCATTAAGGCGATAAATATCCGCAGCTTCATGGCTATGACCGGACCGGCATCAACCTTGCTTTCCTCTGTTTATCTAACCAAGATTCGTCCCGCATGTCAATGGCCCAGGGGGCGAAGGCGGTGGAATGGCTGGCATTTTCCTTGCCTGGCGGCTATAAGCCTGATAGAGTTAAAAATGGGCCGAGCTGTTTCGCAGGGTTGAAAAGACTCCGTCCCCGTCGCCTCCGAGCCCGGCGCCTCTCGATACGAGCTGATGAAAACCTATCCCATCTTTGCCGTCATTGAAGACCGACCCTGCCTGGTAGTGGGCGGCGGCAGGGTGGGGGAGCGCAAGGTCCAGGATCTGCGGGAGGCCGGGGGCCGGGTGACCGTGGTGAGCCAGGGGCTCAGCGCCGTCCTGGAGGAGCTGGCCCAGGCGGGGCAAATCCGCTATCTGAACGAAGAGTTCACCCCGGAGCATTTGCAAGGCATGGTCCTGGTGATGGCCGCCACCGACGACCCCCGGATGAATGCCCGGGTCGCGGCGGCCGCCCGGGAGCAGGGCATCTGGGTCAACGTGGCGGACCGCCCGGAGCTCTGCACCTTCATCGTCCCGGCCCAGGTGCGGCGGGGCGACCTGACCCTGGCCATTGGCACCGGCGGGGCCTCTCCGGCCCTGGCCCGGAAGCTGCGGGAGGACTTGCAGCAGCGCTTCGGTCCCGAATATCGGCCTTATCTGGCCCTGCTCAAGGGGGTGCGGGTGCGGCTCCTCAGCGAACACCGGGGCCACCCGGAGAACGCCGCCCTGTTTCACCGCCTGGTGGACAGCCCTTTGCTGGAGGCGGTGGCCCGTGGAGACCGAAGCGGGGTGGTGGCCGTGCTCCGGGAAGTCCTGGGCGACGTCTTGAGCCCCCAGATCCTGGGGGAAATCACCGCGGCGGCCTTCCAGGAGGCTCAAGGCTAATCCGGGAGCCCGCACCTTTAACTCATTATTATGACTGATTATTTCTTATACCTTACCCTGGCCTGCTATTTTGGGGCCACCGTCCTGTGGCTGGCCTTTTTCCTGGCGCAGCGGGACGTATTGTGCCGCTGGGGCGCCTGGACCCTGGCCGCGGGCCTGGTCTGGCATACCCTGGCCCTGCTGCAGCGCACCTGGGCCTCTGGCTATCTCCCCGTGGCCGCGTTCGGCGACGCCTTGTTGCTGTTCGACTGGGTCCTGGTGGCGGCTTTTTTGCTGCTCAACTGGCGCTACCCCATCCGGGTCCTGGGCGCCCTGGTGGCCCCCCTGGCCGCCCTGATAATTTACGGCGCCCTCATCTTGCCCCGGGGCCAGGGGACCATCTCCCCCCTGTTGCGGGGCTTCTGGCTGATGGCCCACATCGGCCTGACCATGGGGGGCTATGCCGCCCTGACCCTGAATTTTCTGGGCGGCGTCTTTTACCTGATCCAGGAGCGCCAGCTCAAGGCCAAGAGATTCGGCTTCTTTTTCCGCCGCCTGCCGTCCCTGTCCCAACTGGACACCCTCAATTACTGGTGCCTCAGCATCGGTTTCCCCCTGCTTACCGCAGGCATAATCACCGGCTCCCTGTACGCCCAGCATACCCTGGGGCGGTTCTGGTCCTGGGACCCCAAGGAAGTCCTGACCCTGCTCGCCTGGCTAATCTACGCGGTGCTGATGCACGAGCGGCTCACCGTGGGCTGGCGGGGCCGGCGGGCGGCCTGGCTGGCCATTTGCGGCTTCCTGGTGTTGCTGGCCACCTTTGTGGGCGCCAACCTGTGGATGTCGGGCTACCACAGCTTCGCCAAGTTCGGCAAACCATGAATCTTCTGTTAGTGGGCCTCAATCAAAAGACCGCTTCCCTGGAGTTGCGGGAGAAGCTGGCCGGCCTCATCCCGGACCTGCCGGCGGCCTATGGGAGCCTCAAGGATTTCCCGGAAATCGCCGAAATCATCCTCTATAGCACCTGCAACCGGGTGGAGCTGCTCTGCCTGGCAGGGGAGCCGGCCGCCGCCCTGGAGCGGCTGCGGGCCTTTATCTCCGGGGCCCCGGAGGTCTCCCCGGAGGCCCTGTCGGCCTCCCTTTACCAGTATCAGGGCCCCGAGGCGGTGCGGCACCTCTTCCGGGTGGCCGCCAGTCTCGACTCCATGGTGTTGGGGGAGCCCCAAATCCTGGGCCAGATCAAGGAGGCTTATCGCCAGGCCACCGAGCAGGAGGCCACCGGGCCCGTTCTCAACCGCCTGTTCCACAAGGCCTTCTCGGTGGCTAAACGGGTCCGCACCGAAACCGGCATCGGCGATCACGCGGTCAGCGTCAGCTACGTCGCCGTCGGCCTGGCCCGGAAGGTCTTCGGAGAGCTGGCCGGCATGACGGTGCTGCTGCTGGGCGCCGGCGAAATGGCCGAACTGGCCCTGGAGCACCTCCGGGCCCAGGGGGTGGGCCGCCTCATCGTGGCCAATCGCACCCTGGAGAAGGGCCTGCGCCTGGCAGAGCGCTACCAGGGGGAGGCCGTCTCCCTGGAGGAACTGGAAGAGCAGCTTTTGGTCGCGGACATCCTCATCAGCTCCACCGGCTCGGAAACCTATCTCCTGCGGCGGGACCAGGTGCGGGCGGCCATGCGCCGCCGCAAACAGCGGCCCCTGTTCCTCATCGACATCGCCGTGCCCCGGGATCTGGACCCGGCCATCAATGACCTGGACAACGTTTACCTTTACAATATCGACGACCTGCAGGAAGTGGCGGAGCAGGGCTGGCAGCGGCGCCGCCAGGAGGTGGCCCGGGCCGAACGCCTGGTAGTGGAGGAGACCGTCAAGTTTCAGGACTGGCTGCTAACCCTGGAGGTCTACCCCACCATCATCGGTCTCAAGGAAAAGGCCGCCGCCATCTGCCAGGCGGAGCTCAAAAAGACCCTGAGCCAGTTGGGACCCATCAGCGAGGAGCAGCGCCAGTCACTGGAGGTGCTCCTGGCTTCGGTCAGCCAAAAGCTCCTCCACGACCCCATCATCTTTCTGAAGCGCAACCACCACCGAAAAAATCCGCACCTGGAGCTGGATCTGGCCCGGCGCCTCTTCAATCTGGACCAGGACCGCCAGACGGAAGAGTCCGAAGAAGAATCATAAAATATTTCTGAAACCATTAACATGAGACCTCTGGGAAAACCAAATTTTGTCATCCTGAGCGAAGCGAAGGATCTCTCTTTCCTTAGGATTTATGAGATTCTTCGGTCGCTTCGCTCCCTCAGAATGACAAAATGGGGACTTTCGCAGAGGTCTCAACCTATAACTAGCAGGGGCGGGTCTAAAACCCGCCCCTGCCCTTTTCCACCATTTGATTCACGTAGGGCGCGTCTCACGCGCCAATAAACAGGTCATTATTTCCGGGATAACATTAATGGTGCGTAAGACGCACCCTACGCTTGGTTTTTAGGGCGAGCCCCGCCCGCCGCGTTTCATCCCAGGGCCGCCAGCAACTTCTCCAGGCCCTCCCGGTTCTCCACGTTGAAGAAGGATTCCTTGGGCTCCTGGGGCAAAATCTTGCGAACCAGACCCGTAAGCACGTTCTTGGGGCCCACTTCCACCCAGGTGTCCACTCCCGCCGCCTGCAGATTCAGGATCAGCTCGGCCCAACGCACCGGCGAGGTTAGCTGCCGGGACATGGCCTGGCGCAGCAGCTGGGGGTCGGGCTCCGGCGCCGCGGTGGCGTTGAGGTAGACAGGCACCGAGGGGGCTCGAAAATCGAGGTTCGCCAGGAAGGCGGCGAAATCGAGAGTGGCGCCCTCCATCAGGGGAGAGTGCCAGGCCCCGGACACCTTTAAAGGGACCACCCGGGCGCCCTCGGCCTTGGCCAGATTGCCGGCCCGGGCCACCAGTTCCGGGGCGCCGGAGATCACCGTCTGCTCCGGGGTGTTAAAGTTGGCCAAGGCGATGGGGCCTTCCTTGGCCAGGGGATGGACCAGTCCCTGCAGTTTTTCCGGGGTGAGGCCGATGACCGCCGCCATGGCGCCGGGATATTTCTCCGCTTCCCGCTGCATCAGGCGCCCCCGCTGCCGCACCGCCGCCAACGTGTCCGCGGCATCGAGCACCCCGGCGGCGAACAGGGCGCTGAATTCCCCCAGGCTATGGCCGCACACCGCCCGGGCTCTGACCCCGGCCTGCCGCAGGGCCTGGTAAAGGCAAAGGTTGACCACAGTGACCGCCGGCTGGAGATGCACCGTTTCGGTGAGCTCCTCCAGGGGGCCGGAAAAGCACAGACGCTTCAAGGGAAGGCCGGTGGTCTCCTCGGCCAGGTGGAACAGCTCCCGGGCCTCCGGGTCGGCCTCGTAAAGGTCCTGGCCCATGCCCAGGTACTGGGAGCCCTGGCCGGGAAATAACAACGCCAATTGGGACATGTTCACCTCAATAAAGGGATGGGATGCGGGAGTGGCGGCCCAAGCCCGCCCCTCCCCTGCCGGGCCGTCACGGCCAGCCTAATTTATCTCATAGCGAACTGTATCTGCGCAATAATGAATATTTTAGGCGAGACCTCCCTGGTGTCGATTTTTCGGCTGTGGCACCACTATGGTTGCCGCCAGGAGAGGATCGGCTCTTTTTGCCTTTTTACCTTTTACTATTGCCTCCCCTGATGATCGCCTCCCTTAAGGCCCGGGCCGCGGCGCCGACCTCGGCGGCCGCGGTGACCGCACTCATCACCGCGGGGTGCCGGGCGCCCCGGGCCAACACCTGGGCGATGTTTCCCTGATGGATGCCGCCCATGGTGCTCCAGGGAATCCGCAGGCGGGGGGCGATGCGCTGCGATGGCCTCCGGGCCCAGGGGAGATACGGCGGGTTTGGTGGCGGTGGGGAAGATGGGGCCGATATTGACGTAGCCGGCCCCGGCCTCCTGGGCCGCCAGGGCCTCTTCCAGGGAATGGCTGGAGGCGCCGATGATCAGGTCCGGGGCGATGCGCCGGGCCGCGGCCACGGGCAGGTCCTGCTGGCCCAGGTGAACCCCGTCGGCCCCCGCCGCCAGGGCGATGTCCAGACGGTCATCGATGATCAACAGGGCTCCCCCCGCCTCGGTGCGCCGGCGAAAGGCCACCGCCAGCTCATAAAGGCCCCGGCCAGTCAGGTCCTTTTCCCGGAGTTGCACGATGCCCACCCCGGCGGCCAGGACCTGGTCCAGGACCGCGAGCCCGCTACGCCCGGCGCAGAAGGCCTGGGTGATGACCACGTAGAGGTCGGCCCGCTCAAAGGCGGCCAGCCGCCGGGCCAGGTCCATCAACCGCCCCCCACCAGACGCACCAGTTCCAGGATGTCGCCCTCGTTTAGCCGGGTTTCCCGGAAACCCTGGCGGTCCACGATCTCCCGGTTGCGCTCCACCACGGTGCCCTGGGGGTGGAGGCCCAGCTCTTCCAGGAGGCCCAAAACCGTGGCCGCCGCTACCTCCCGGGATTCGCCGTTGATGGTCAATTTCAAAAGGAATATCTCCTGAATTTTTAGTTCAAGGTTCAAAGTTAAAAGTTAAAGGCAACACCTGTAAGCGAAGATTTAACTTTGAACTTCGAACTTTAACCTTGAACTATTCTAATAAAGGCCCGGTCGAAGTCTTTCCACACCGGGTCATAGCCGGCCTGGCGGATGGCGGCCACCACCTGGGCGGGGCTGCGGCGATCCTCCACTTCGAACTGCTCCAGGGCGGCGTCGCCGTCCAGATGGGCATAACCGCCGGGCCGGGTGGAAGAGCCGGCGCTCATCATGGTCACCCCCAGGGGGATCAGGCGGTCCCTGAGGCTGGAACTTTCCCGGGTGGAGAGGTTGAAGCCCACCTCCGGCAGAAAGATCCGCAGGGCCAGCATCAACTGGACCAGTTCCCGGTCGGAGGGGAGGTGCTCCACCTGGAACCGCTCCGGGGCGTGGCGCAGCCGCGGGAAGGAGATGGACAATGGCGCTCTGCCAGCACTGCTTCTGGAGGTGGCGGGCGTGCAGGCCCATCCAGAAGCCGTCGGCCCACCAGTGGTAGAGGCCCAAAAGCGCGCCCGATGCTGAGGCGGCGGACCCCGGCCCGGCCCGCCCGGGCCACCGCCTCCAGGCGGTAGGCATAGTCGCGTTTCCGCCCCCGGCGGTGCACCTGGGCGTAGGTCTCCCGGTGGTAGGTTTCCATGTACAGGGTCACCCCTTCCAGGCCGCGGTCCACCAGCAGGCCGTAGTCCTCCTGGTCCAGGGCGTAAACCTCCACGGCCACGGAAGCGAAGTACTCCCGGGCGATGGCCACCGCCTGGGCCAGGTACGTCCACCGGCGCCACCTTGGGGGCTTCGCCGGTGAGGAGCAGGACGCTCTGAAACCCGTGGCCGGCCAGGACGGCGCACTCGGCGCGGATTTCCGCCGGGGTCAGGGTGCGCCGCTCGCCCCCGCTCCCGGAGTGCAGGGCGTAGCCGCAGTAGAGTGCAGTCGGAGTGGCAGATATTGGACAGATAAATGGGGGCGTAGAGCCCGATGGTCCGGCCGAAGTGCTGCCGGGTGAGGCGGTGGGCCGTCTCGGCCATGTCCTCCAGGAAAGGCGCGGCCGCGGGGGAGAGCAGGGCCGCCAGGTCTTCCGGGGCCGGCTGCTCCCGGCCCAGGGCCCGCTTGACCTCCTCCGGCCCGGCCCGCGCCATGACCTCCCGCAGCCGCGGCCTCCGGCCAGGCATCCAAGATTTTGGCGAAGGGGGAATTTTTTAAGGCGGTTTCCATAGATGTAATCTTTAAGTGCCAATAGGCATTTCAAGACCATTTACTTGTCACCCTAAGTACAGAAGCGAGGGGTCTCGCATTTTGAGATAAATCTTCGCTCGCTTCGCTCTCTCAAATGACAGTTGTTAGGTTCCTCTTATGATTCCCAGGCGGGATTGGGAACGCCTTTACGCTGCCAGGCTAAGTCCTCGCGCAACCATTTTCCGTTCCCAAGTACGACTTGGGAACGGGAAATAATAAAGGAATATGGTGGCGCAGTGCCCACCCTACATTTCCATAGGTCTAGCGTCTGTGCGTCCTTTGGACGGTGAGTGCCTCTCTATTCATAGACAGAATTAAACCAACCTCTACTCCAAAAACCCCGTCAACGGGGAGGAGGCGGCGGCGGCTGGCCGCTCCGGTCCCAGGCCGGCCAGGTAGGCCAGGCGGCCGGCCTCCACCGCCAGGGCGAAGGCCCTGGCCATGGCCGCATGGTCCCGGGCGTCGGCCAGGGCGGTATTGACCAGCACCGCGTCGGCGCCCATCTCCATGGCCTCGGCGGCGTGGGAGGGCGCGCCCAGGCCCGCGTCCACCACCACCGGCACGCTGGCCTGCTCGATGATGATGCGGATCATGTCCCGGGTCCTGACCCCCCGGTTGCTGCCGATGGGCGCGCCCAGGGGCATGACCGTGGCGGCGCCCAGCTCCTCCAGGCGCTTGGCCAGAACCGGGTCGGCCTGGATGTAAGGCAGGACCACAAAGCCTTCTTTAATCAGAATTTCCGCGGCCTTCAGGGTTTCCACCGGGTCCGGCAGCAGATACTTGGGCTCCGGGGTGAGTTCCAGCTTCACCCAGGGCGGCAGGCCCATGGCCCGGGCCATTTTGGCCAGGCGCACCGCCTCCTCCGCGGTGCGGGCCCCGGAGGTGTTGGGCAGGATCAGGTATTTCTCGGGGTCCAGCACCGAGAGGATGCTGTCGCTGGCCGGTTGGCCCAAATCCACCCGGCGCAGGGCCACGGTGACGATTTCGACGGCCAGCCGCATCCAGGGCGGCCTTCAGGGCCGCGGCGGAGGGAAACTTGCCCGTGCCCACCATGAGGCGGGAGCGGAACCGGCGTCCGGCGATGATCAAGGGATCATTTGGCATTATTAACTCATTAAAAGTGAGCATGTCTTAGCAGTGAGCAAAAAGCGCTGATTTGGCCTTAGGTCATTACTGTTTACAGTCATAATTAGCAGCAACGAAAAGTTTCCCCCGCACTCCTGAAAGCCTCTCCCCCATTGGCGGCGAGAGGGGAAAACCTTGGACCAACCAATTTGATGCCCCAGCACATCTCCCGGCCTTTGTCTTTTACTGCTCACTGCTCACTGCTTACTGCTCACTTCCCCCCCGCACAACGGGCAGTCCGGCCTTTTTACCCGATCCAGGGATTGAAATCTCCCTTGCAGCCCGTCATAGGCCAGGAGCCGGCGGGTCAGGTCCGATTCCCGGCCCAGGAGGAGTTTCAAGGCCTCCACCGCCTGGAGGCAGCCCATGACGCCGGCCACCGCGCCCAGGATGCCCGCTGCGCTGGAGGCAGGCACGGCCGCCGCCGGCGGCGGCTCCGGCACCAGGCAGCGGTAACAGGGATTCTCCGCCCCGGGCCGCGCCACCAGCAACTGCCCATGCCAACCGGTGGCCGCGGCGGACACCAGGGGAATCTCCTCCCGCCAGCAGCACTCCGCCACCAGGAAGCGGGTGGGGAAATTGTCGCTGGCGTCCAGCACCACCTCAAAGCCCTGCACCACTTCCCGGACCTTGGCCGGAGTGCGCAGGTAAAGGTCAAAGGTCTCCACCCCGCAGTGGGGGTTAAGGGCCGCCAGGGAGCCGGCCGCCGAGGCCACCTTGCGCCGCCCCAGGTCGGCGGTGCGGTGGAGAATCTGGCGCTGCAGGTTGGACAGCTCCACCGCGTCGCCGTCCACCAGACCCAGGCGCCCCACTCCGGCCGCGGCGAGATAGAGAAGGGCGGCGGAGCCGATGCCGCCGGCCCCCACCACCAGGACCCGGCCCGCGCGCCAGCGGGCCTGTCCTTCCCAACCCACCTGGGCCAGCAGGGCGTTCCGGGAATAGCGTTCGGTCTCCTGGGGGGTAAAGTCCTCCCGGGGTTCGGTCCTCATCAGGCGTCCTCGGGGTTGCGGCCGCCGTGGCCGGATACTTGCGCCTCACCTAATATCTTATGCAAATTATACACTTCCGCAAGTCATCAGACAACCTGGGGTGCCGGGATTTACCCTGGCAGACCCCCGCCGGCCTTGCCTTGACAGACTTTCTCCATTTGGATAACGTTTAAAAATCTCGGGAGGAGACCGTGGAGTGCGAAGCCGTCATCGGGCTGGAAGTCCACGCCGCAACTGTTAACCGCCAGCAAGATCTTCTGCGGTTGCGCCACCACATTTGGGGCCCCGCCCAATACCCAGGTCTGCGAGGTCTGCCTGGGGATGCCCGGGTCTCTGCCGGTGCTGAACCGCAAGGCCGTGGAGTTCGCCCTGAAGATGGCCCTGGCCACCAATTGCCGGGTGAATCCGGAGTCGGTCTTCGCCCGGAAAAACTACTTTTACCCCGATCTCCCCAAGGGCTACCAGATCTCCCAATACGAGCTGCCCCTGGCGGAGCACGGCCACCTGGACATCAAGGTCAACGGCGGCCTCAAGCGCATCGGCATCACCCGGATTCACCTGGAGGAGGACGCCGGCAAGCTGATCCACAGCGAATCCCGGCCGGTGAGCTTCGTGGACTTCAACCGCACCGGGGTGCCCTTGATCGAGATCGTCTCCGAGCCGGACCTCCGGAGCCCCGAGGAGGCGGTGGAGTATCTCAAGGGCCTGCGCAACATCCTGCTCTATCTGGAGATCTGCAACGGCAACCTGGAGGAAGGCTCCTTCCGCTGCGACGCCAACATCTCGCTGCGGCCGGTGGGCGCCAAGGAATTCGGGGTCAAGGTGGAACTCAAGAACATGAACAGTTTCCGCTTTGTCAAGGCGGCCCTGGAATTTGAGAGCAAGCGGCAGCGGGCCTGGCTGGCCGCGGGCCGGGAGATCGTCCAGGAGACCCGCCTCTGGGATGCGGCCCAGCACCAGACGGTGTCCATGCGGGGCAAGGAAGAGGCCCACGACTACCGCTACTTCCCGGACCCGGACCTGGCGCCGGTCCGAATCTCCGAGGAGTATAAAGAAGAAATTAGGAAAAGTTTGCCGGAGCTGCCGGCTGCGAAGTTAAAGCGCTTTCTGAAAGAGTATGGCCTCCCGGAATATGACGCCGAATTTCTGACCAGCGTTAAGGACTGGGCGGATTACTTCGAGAACGTGGTCAAGGAGTTTCCGCACCCGAAGAAGGTGAGCAACTTATTAATCTGGGGCTTGCCGCTTTATTCCGCAAAGTTTCGCAACGGCAAGGTCTCTCGCCAGAATTTTGCCAAGGTTCTGAGCTTCGTGGAACAGGGGACTATCAGCCTCAACATTGCCAAGACGGTGCTTGAGGAGATGATTGAGAGCGGCAAAGACCCGGAGACCATTATTAAGGAAAAGGGCCTGGCGCAGATCAGCGATACCGGGGCCCTGGAAGCCCTGGCCCGGGAGATAATCTCCGCCAATCCCAAGGAGGCCGCGGACTATCGGGCCGGCAAGGGCAAAGTCCTGGGCTTCTTCGTGGGCCAACTGATGCGCCGGACCCAGGGCCAGGCCAACCCGCAACTGGCCAACGAAATCTTTCAAAAGCTGCTCAGGTGAGCCAGGGGAATTGAATTGTCGGGGCGGGTTTAAAACCCGCCCCTACCCCTGCACCTTCGAGGTTTTAACCGAAAACCGAAAACCGAAAAAAGGATGTTAATATGATCCCCTACTGCAGCATCTGCTGGGATATCGACAAGATTAAGCTGCTGGACCAGCGCCGTCTCCCCCGGGAAGAGGTCTATCTGGAGATCAGGGATTATCACCAGGTGATCGAGGCCATCCGCACCCTGGCCATCCGGGGGGCGCCGGCCATCGGGGTGGCCGCCGCCATGGGCGCCGCCCTGGGGGCCCTGGAGATTCAAACCGGCGATGGGGCCGAGTTCCTGGGGCGCTTCCGGGAAATCTGCCGGGAAATCGCGGCCTCCCGGCCCACCGCGGTGAATCTCTTCTGGGCCCTGGAGCGCATGCAGCGGCTGGCCCAGGACCATGCCCAGGAACCGGTGCCGGCCCTCAAGGATTACCTGGTGATCGAAGCCCAGGCCATGCTTAAGGAAGATGAAACCACCAACCGCCATCTGGGCCGGTGGGGGGAGATCCTCATCGACGAAGGGATGCGCGTCCTCACCCATTGCAATACCGGGGCCCTGGCCACCGGGGCCTACGGCACTGCCCTGGGAGTCCTGCGGTCCGCCTGGGAGGCCGGAAAGCGGTTTTCCGTGTGGGTGGATGAGACCCGGCCGCTGCTCCAGGGGGCCCGCCTCACCACCTGGGAGTTGGGGAAATTGGAGATTCCCTACACCCTGATCCCCGACGGCGCCGCGGCCACCTTGATGCACCAAGGCCGGGTGGACCTGGTGATCCTGGGGGCGGACCGGATCGCCGGCAACGGCGACACCGCCAATAAGATCGGCACTTACAGCCTGGCGGTCCTGGCCTACCACCACGGCATCCCTTTCTATGTGGCCGCGCCCTTGTCCACCTTCGATTTCACCATTGCCGACGGCAGCCACATTCCGGTGGAAGAGCGCTCCGGAGAGGAGGTCACCCACCTCAGAGGTGAGCCCGTGGCCCCGGCCGGGGCCCCAGCCCTGAATCTGGCCTTCGATGTTACCCCCAGCGATCTGATTTCCGGTATAATTACTGAGAAGGGGGTGCTGAAGCCCCCCTATACCTCCAGTTTTAAGCCTTTTCGGCCACAGGAGTGAAGTATGCGTTACCGGTCTTTGCCTCTGGCGATTCTGCTAATCTTCACCGTCGGGCTGCCGGCCTGGGCCGGCGGGCCTTATAACTTCCGCCCGCCCGCCACCGCCAGCGGCATCGATCCCCAGGCGATGACGGTGATCGGCGCCCCGCAGCACCATGTGACCAGGAAAGGGGAGGACCTCCTGGACATCGCCCGGCACTATGACCTGGGGTGGACGGAAATCGGCGCCATGTACCGCAGTTGGGACCCGTTCCTGCCGCCGCCGGGCGTCAATCTGGTCATCCCCACCCTGTGGATCGTCCCCACCGGCCATGATGCCCAAATCCTGGTGAATACCGGGGAGATGCGGCTGTACTACTTCATCAACCACGGCACCCAGGTTTACACCTATCCCATCGGCATGGGGGTCCTGGATTACCGGACCCCCACCGGCAAGTTTACGGTGGACGCAGAAGATAGTGAATCCGGTATGGCACATCCCCAAGGAGTTGCAGGCCAAATACGGCGGGGATACCGTGGACGCCGGGCCGGATAACCCCATGGGCGCCTTTAAACTGGGGCTGTCCTGGGGAGACTACGGGATTCACGGCTGCAACCTGCCCTGGGCCGTGGGCCGGCTGGTGAGCCATGGCTGTACCCGGCTCTATCCCGAGGATATCAAGAAGCTCTTTGCCATGGTTCCCATGGGCACCCGGGTGGAGTATATCTATGAGCCGGCCAAGATCGGCTTCCGCAATGGCCGGGTCTTCCTGTCGGTGCACGATGACGTCTATTTCAAGATCCCCTCCATGCTCCTGCACGTGCTGGGCATGATTGAGCAGCGGGGCCTGGCGAATCAGGTGGACATGCGCAAGGTGTTGCAGACGGTGGAAGAGCAGACCGGCATGCCGGTGGATATCACCCAAGGGGCGGAGGGGGCCGGCAGCCAGATCAGCCAGTCCAGTTATTGAGGCGAGCCGCTTTACCAATCCCGGAATCCGGCTAGAGAAAAGGGGCGCGAGTTGAGGCGCCCCTTTTTTTATGGCAGCCGCAGGCGTGCGAGCTGGTGAGCCCGCAAACCTAGAAGCCTGAGGGAATAATTTATGGCGTTCAACTAGCGATTTTCTATTGCCGCCGGCCCTGGCCAAAAACCTGCGCCTGGACGGGCGAGAGGCCCGTGCTCCCTGGAGATGAGCGACCTGGGGGGAGATCTCTGCGAAAATTCAATTAAGGACAGCCAGCTGCGGCGGTCAGACCCCGGTAATTACTGACCTTCCGGTCCATTCAGGGCAAACCCTCCCCCCAAAAGACAGAAGGTGTGGCGGGCTTACGCCCGACCCACACCCTCTCTCTGATAAAGCGGGGCATAAACCCCAAATGTTTTTAAATTACTTTGCCGGGCAGCGGCAGGAGCGGCCGGAGCGGCAGCACCCTTTTTCACCGGCGGGCATTTAACAGCTTTCTTGCCCTTTTTGTGGATTTGTGGACCTTCATCATTCCCACGTGGGCGCAGCACTTTTCCGCGGCGTCTTCGGCCCTGGCGGCAGCGGCTTCAGCCTTGTCGGCAGCAGCAGCAGCACGAGGCACAGGGACCTTGGCATCTTGCGCGGCCGCTTCAGCCTTTACGGCTGACGCGGCTGCCCGATCTGCAGAAGCTTTAGCTTGCTCGGCGTACATTTTGCACTGATCATAGTACGTTTGGCAGCAGCCAGCACCTCCCAGCACCAGGGCAAAGACCGCGAGGAGAGCCAAGGCATAGCCCTTTCTCATTGCCTTCCTCATCGATTACCCCCTTTCGGAGAGTATTATACTCTCCATTAGCTGATGAACCCGGGTGCTACTTCCGCATCCTCTTGGTCAGGCAGGCCTCAGCCTTTGCCGCTGCAGCCTCAGCCCGATCAGCCGCAGCCTCAGCCTTGTCAGCCGAAGCTTTAGCGTCAGCTGCCGCCATTTCGGCATTCCGCGCCGCGGCGTCCGCCCTACCAGCCGAAGCCGACGCCTGATCGGCGTACATCTTGGCTTCGTCTACGCTTTTCTTGCAGGCGTCGCAGCAGCCTCCAACCATGGCAATGATAAATGCCATGATGATGGCCAAAGCAAACCCCTTCCTTACCAAAGCCTTCCTCATCATTTATCCCCCCTTCTACAAGAGATGGTTAAAGGTTAAAGATGCAGACATTTAATATCAGCAAACCGAAAAGATCAAGAAAAATATGGGTCCCCGAGAAATTTTTTTGATTTGGCGCTTTCCGGCACCCATAAATTCTTGATTTTCGTTTAAGATAACTATGCTCAAGAAAATATCAAGGATAAATCTGCAAATGGTGCATTTTTTTTTGCCGGAGCGACCGCGCCAAATGATTTAACCATTTGTTTTAATTGCCATTATCACTTATACATTTTTTTCATAGGGAGCCATTTCTCCCCAAGTTTTGCCCACTCGCAGGTCCACCTCCAACGGCACTTTCAGGGGAACCACCTCCTGCATGACCCGGCGCACCGTGCCGGCCGTGGCCGCCACTTCCGACTCCGGCACCTCAAACAGCAGCTCATCATGGATCTGCAGCAGCATTCGGCCTCCCAGGCCCGCGGCGGTCAAGGCCGCTTCCACCTCCAGCATGGCTTCTTTGATGATGTCCGCCGCGGTTCCCTGGAGAGGGGTATTGATGGCGGCCCGCTCCGCCTCCTGGCGCAGCAGGCGGTTGGCGCTCTTCAGGTTGGGGAGGCGCCGCCGCCGCCCCAGAAAGGTGGTGACCCAGCCCCGCTCTAGGGCCACTTTCACGGTTTCCTCCTGATAAGCCTTAACCCGGGTGTGGCGAGCGAAATAGCGCTGGATAAACTCACTGGCCACCCGCAGGGGCGCCCCCATTTGCTTGGCCAAGCCGAAGGGACTCATGCCGTAAATGATCCCGAAGTTGACCACCTTGGCCTGGCGCCGCATCTCGGAGGTCACCAGTTCCGGATGGATGGCGAAGATCTCCGCCGCGGTCTGCCGGTGGATGTCGATTTTTTCCCGGAAGGCCTTCAGGAGCACCGGGTCTTCGGAAAAGTGGGCCAGGAGCCGCAGTTCCATCTGGGAGTAATCAGCCCCCAGGAAGACATGGCCCGGGGCCGGGATAAAGGCCTGGCGCACCTGGCCCCCCAGTTCTCCCCGCACCGGAATATTTTGCAGATTGGGGTCCCGGCTGGAGAGCCGCCCGGTGGCGGCCACCGACTGCAGGAAAGTGGTATGGATGCGGCCGGAGGCGGGATCGACCAGCTTCAGGAGGGCCTCCACGCAAGTCGATTTTAGCCTTCCCATGGTGCGGTATTCCAGGATCTTGGCCGGCAGCGGGTGCGCCGCCGCCAGAGTCTGAAGCACCTCCACGTCAGTGGACAGGGCCTTGCCCTTGGTCTTCTTCTGAGGGGCGAGATGCAGCTTTTCAAAGAGAATCCGGCCCAACTGCTGAGGGGATTGGATCAGGAAGGTCTCTCCCGCCAGGTCATAAATCTCCTTCTCGAGCCGCTGCATCTCGGTTTCCAAATCCCGGCCGAAACGCCGGAGGAAATCCTGGTCCAGGCGGATGCCCCGGGCCTCCATACGGGCCAGGATGGTCACCAGCGGCAACTCCAGGTTGGCGTAAAGCTCCCCTAGACCCTCCCGTTCCAGCTCGCCCCGGAGCAGAGGCCAAAGATTCAGGGCGGCTTCGGCCCGGGAGGCGGCATACAGGCAGCGCAAATCCGCGGGCAGCTCCGCCGCGGCCAGGGGCCGCCCGGCCAACTCCCGGGGCCCGGCCAGGTTAAGACCCAGGTGGTGCAGGGCCACGTTTTCCAGGTTCTGTTCATAACGGGCCGGGTCCAGCAGGTAGGAGGCCAGGAGGATGTCGCCGGCCAGGCCGGCGGACTCCTGGCCGAAACGGCCGGCGATCAGCGAGGCCGCCTTCAGGTCCGGGCCCACCTTCAGCCACCCCCGGGTCGGACCACAGAGGTCCCAGGACCTGCCAGGCCGTCTCCGCCGGCAGCTCCGGACCGCAGGGGACGAAGGCCGCCTCCCCAGCCTTCCAGGCCACTCCTATCCCGGCCAGGGGCGCCAGCAGAGGATGCTGGTCCCCCAGCACAAAAAACACCGCCATGGTCCCGGCAACCCGGATTTCCGCGGCCACCCGGGCCAAATCCTCCCGGCTCCGGACCAGCAGACAGGTCTCGGGAGGCCGGGTGTCGAACCCCAGCTCCTTGTTCAGCTTGCTGAACTCCAGCTCCACGAACAGGCGCCGCAGACTTTCCCGGTCGGGGGGGCCAGGCTGCAAGGCCTCCAGGTCCACTTCCAGCGGCACCTCGCAGTCCAACACCGTGAGGCGGCGGCTCAGGCGGGCCTGCTCGGCATATTGCCGCAGGCGGCCGCGCAAGGCCGTTTCCTTGATCTCCTCCAGATGGGCCAGGAGGTTTTCCAGACTGTGGAACCGGACGATCAGTTTGATTGCCGTCTTCTCCCCGATGCCCGGCACCCCGGGGATATTGTCGCTGGCATCCCCGGCCAGGGCCCGCACCTCCACCAACTCCTCCGGGCTGAGGCCGTATTGCTCGCGGATGACCCCGGGGTCGAAGCGCACCCCCTTCATGGGATCCCACATCTCCACCCCCTCCTGCACCAGGGGCAGCAGGTCCTTATCACCGGAGATGATCTCCACTTGAAAACCCTGAGACCTGGCCCGGTGCACCAGGGTACAGATGAGGTCGTCGGCTTCGAAACCTTCCTGCTGCAAGGCCGGCAGCCGGAAGGCGTCGATGATCTTGCGGATCTCAGGGAGCTGCAAGACCAGATCTTCCGGCATGGGAGGCCGGTGGGCCTTGTAGTCGGGAAAGTCCCGGTGGCGCTGGGTGGGCCCCTTGCTGTCGAAGACCAGGGCGAGATAATGGGGCTGGCGCTCCTTTAAGACCTTGAGGAGCATGGTGGTCACCCCGTAAACCGCGTTGGTGGGAAAACCCGCGGAAGTGGCCAGCCCCCGGATAGCGTGGAAGGCCCGGTAAAAATAAGAGCTGATGTCGATGAGATGGAGTACCCGGGGTGCCGCAGCCATGGTCGCCCTCCGGGTTCACTTATAATCCTCCCGGCCTCCCCTGTCAATAAAGACCTCGGACCGGGGAGCGGGGGCGCCGCGCCGCCGGAATTTTGTCGGCATAATGGTTAAAGAATGGTATCTTACCTTAAACTACTCGGTTAGCTGTGAGGTGTCGTATGCCCGAAGAGATCAAAGGCGCATCTCCGATGCCCGACAAGTTCCACCGGGAACTGGCGGACCTGAAGGCCCGGTTGCTGGAACTGGCCCAGACGGCGGAGGCCGCCATCGAGCTCAGCATCAAGGCGCTTTTGCAACGGGACCCTGCCCGGGCCCGACAGGTGATCACCGGCGACCGGGCAGTCAACGACCTGGAGGAGGCCATCGACGGCGAATGCGTCCGCCTGATCGCCCTGTTCCAGCCCGTGGCCATCGACCTCAGGCAGTTGATGGCAGTGGACCACATCAGCGCCGAGTTGGAGCGCATCGGCGATTCAGCCACCAACATCGCCGAAGAGGTCCTGAATCTGCAGCATGTGCCGGCCAAGCCCATCCATTATGACCTGGCCCGCATGGCCCAGGAAGTCCAGGAAATGATCCGCCGCTGCCTGCAGGCCTTTCTCACGCAGGACACCCACCTGGCCCGGGAGGTCTGCCTGGCAGACGACGAAGTGGACAGCCTGGACCGCTCCATCATTCATAACTTGGTGATGGAGATGACCGTGGACCCGGCGACCGTTACTGCGGGGATCTGTCAGGTCAACATCGTCCGCAACCTGGAACGGGTGGGCGACCATGCCACCAACATCGCCGAACAGGTGGTCTACATGGTGGAGGGAGAGTCCATCCGCCACCGTTGCCAGGGGTAGAGGTTGAGGCGGCGTCCTGGGGAGGAACGGTCCCCGGAGGATTATTAGCACTTTCCGGGGGGTGTTGCTGGGCGGGCAAAAATCCCTTATACTCTTGACAAATCCCGGCTAGCTTATTAACTTTTATTATTGAGATATGGCCATGGCATCGTTATTGAAGCTTTTGGGAGATCGGTACAACCAGGTCCTGAAAACCGTGGTGGCCCAGTATATTGTCACCGGCGAGCCGGTGGGTTCCCGGATGGTGGCCAAGGTTTCGGGCCTCAGCCTGTCGCCGGCCAGCATTCGCAACTTAATGATGGACCTGGAGGAGCAGGGCTACCTGCAGCAACCCCATACCTCCGCCGGCAGACTGCCCACTCCCAAGGGGTTCCGCTATTACGTGGACCATATTTTGCCCATCCAGGAATTGGGGGCGGGCGTGCAGCAGAAGATCCAGGCGGCCTTCTCGCCGCCAGTCGGCGACCCCCAGGACCTATTCCGGCGGGCCTCCCGGGTGCTTTCCAGCGTCAGCGGCCATCCGGCCATGGTCCTGGCCCCCCGGCCCCAGGCGACGCGGCTGAAGCATATCCAATTCATCAGCCTGAGTGGCGACGGGGTCCTGGCCATCCTGGTCTCCCAGGACAACCAGGTGCAGACCCGGTTCGTGCGGGGCGAGTTCCGCTACTCCCAAGACCTGCTGGACCGCTTCAGCAACTACCTCAATGAGCTATACCAGAACCTCACCCTGGGGGAGTCCCGCCAAAAGATCCTGGCCAAGATGGAGGAAGAAAAGAGCCTCTTTGACAAAATGGTGTCCCAGGCCTTGAGTCTCAGCCGTCAGGCGCTGCAAAGCGACGAGGGAGAGGAGCTATATATCGAGGGTACCAGCCGCATCCTGGACTACCCGGAGTTTGCCGAGGACGTGGCTAAACTCCGCACCATGTTCCTGGCCTTCGAAGAGAAACATCGGCTCATCACCCTGCTGGATCAAACTCTGGCGGCCCAGGGGGTACAGATCATCATCAGCCCGGGCGAGCCCTTTCCCGAGATGCAACTGAGCCTGGTGGCCTCCGCCTACGGATCCCGGCGGGCTTCCTTGGGCTGCCTGGGGATCATCGGCCCCATGCGCATGGATTATGCCCGGCTGGTTCCCATAGTACGCTATACCGCCTCCCTGGTCAGCGACTTGCTCAATGAGCGGCTGACCTGAGCCTCTCGCCAGTTCTCTAGATCAGCGACCTGCCTGGAGTGGCCTCTGCCGGCGAACGAGAAGGAGAGATGCTTTTATGGCCGCAGTCAAACATCACAAGGGAGAGCATCCTAAGGGCGCCCCGGAGGCGCACCCCTTGCCCAAGGCCGCCGCGCCGGCGCCGCCGGCCGATATGCCTCAGTTACAGCACCAGTTGGAAGAAAAGACCAAGGAAGCCCAGGAGAATTACGAGCGCTACCTCCGGCTCGCCGCGGAAACGGAGAACCTGAAGAAGCGGCTGGAGCGGGAGAAGGCCGACCTGCTGCAATTCGCCAACGAAAGCCTGATCAAAGAGCTGCTGCCCGTGGTGGACCATCTGGAACTGGCCCTGGAACACGGCCGGCAAGCCGCGACCCCGGCGCCTTTCCTGGAAGGACTCGAACTGGTGCAACAAGGATTTCTCAAGGCCCTGGGCCGGTTCGGGGTGACTCCTCTGGTGGCGGTGGGCCAGCAATTCGACCCGGCCTACCACAACGCAGTGATGCAGGAATCCGCCCCGGAGGTTCCCGACAGTACCGTGCTTAAGGAACTGCAGAAAGGTTATCTGCTCCATGGCCGCCTGCTGCGGCCGGCCATGGTGGTAGTGGCCCGCAATACCCAAGAGACTTCATCTCAAACCGATTCTACTGATCAGGAGGAGAGTTAAATGCCCAAACCCATAGGCATTGATTTAGGCACCACCAACTCGTGCGTGGCAGTTATGGAAGGTGGGGAGCCCAAGGTCATCGCCAATGTCGAAGGAGCCCGCACCACCCCTTCGGTGGTGGCCTTTACCGAAACCGGGGAGCGGCTGGTGGGCCAAATCGCCAAACGCCAGGCCATCACCAATCCCTTGAACACCATCTTTTCCATCAAGCGCCTCATTGGCCGCAAATATGACGATGCGGCGGTGCAGCGGGATATCAAGATCCTGCCCTATAAGATCGTCAAGGCCGCCAACGGTGACGCCCACGTGGAGATCCGGGGCCGCACCTATTCCCCGGCGGAGATCTCCGCGATGATCCTCACCAAGATGAAGCAGACCGCAGAGGCGTATCTGGGGGAGAAGGTCACCGAGGCGGTGATCACCGTGCCGGCCTATTTCAACGATGCCCAGCGCCAGGCCACCAAGGACGCCGGGACCATCGCCGGGCTCAGCGTCCTGCGGATCATCAACGAACCCACCGCCGCCTCCATGGCCTACGGCCTGGAGAAGAAGAAGGATGAACGCATCGCGGTCTTCGACCTGGGGGGCGGCACCTTCGATATCTCCATCCTGGAGCTGGGGGAGGGAGTCTTTGAAGTAAAATCCACCAACGGCGACACCCATCTGGGGGGCGACGACTTCGACCAGCGCATCATGGGCTTCCTGGCCGACGAGTTCCTCCGGGAGCAGGGTATCGACCTGCGGCAGGACCGCATGGCCCTACAGCGCCTGAAGGAAGCCGCGGAGAAGGCCAAATGCGAGCTCTCCACCGCCCTGGAAACCGATGTCAACCTGCCCTTCATCACCGCCGACGCCTCCGGGCCCAAACATCTGCTTATCAAATTGTCCCGGGCCAAGATGGAGTCCCTGGTGGCGGAGCTGATCGACCAGACCGAACCCCCTTGCCTCAGTGCCTTGAAAGACGCCAAGGTCAGCACCAATGAGATCGACGAGGTCATCCTGGTGGGCGGCATGACCCGCATGCCCCGGGTGCAGGAAAAGGTCCGGCAGATCTTCGGCAAGGAGTCCCATAAGGGGGTCAACCCCGACGAAGTGGTGGCAGTGGGCGCCGCCATCCAGTCCGGGGTGCTGAAGGGCGATGTGAAGGACGTGCTCCTGCTGGACGTCACCCCCTTGTCCCTGGGGATCGAAACCCTGGGCGGGGTCTTCACCAAGATCATCGAGCGCAACACCACCATCCCCACCCGCAAGGGCCAGGTCTTCTCAACCGCGGCGGACAGCCAGACCGCGGTGACCATCCACGTGCTTCAGGGCGAGCGGGAGATGGCCGGGGATAACAAGACCCTGGGGCGCTTCGAGCTTTACGGCATCCCGGCGGCCCCCCGGGGCGTGCCCCAGATCGAAGTCACCTTCGACATCGACGCCAACGGCATCGTGCACGTGGCCGCCAAGGACCTGGGCACCGGCCAGGAGCAGTCCATCCGCATCACCGCCCCCAGCGGCCTCAGTAAGGACGAAATCGACAAGCTGGTGAAAGAGGCGGAACTCCACGCCGAGGAAGACCATCGCAAAAAGGAGCTGGCCGAGGCCCGCAACCAGGCCGACTCCCTGACCTACACCACCCAGAAGACCCTGGCGGACCTGGGGGACAAGGTGGACCCGGCCACCAAGGCGGATATCGAGAGCCGCATCGCCACCCTGAAGACCGCCATCGAAGCCAACGACCTCGAGGCGATCAAGGCCGGCAGCGACGAGCTGATGAAGGCCTCCCATAAACTGGCGGAGCAGATGTACGCCAAGGCCGGCCCGTCGGGCGGCGAAGGCGGCGCCGGCGGCGCCGCGGGGGAAGCCGGTCACGAAGAGAAGGACAAAAAACCCGAAGAAGAGGTGGTGGAGGCGGAGTTCGAGGAGGTCAAGTAGGGCTGGAGGTCATTTTAATCTCTGCGGCCAAACCAGAAGGGCGGGATTTTCCCGCCCTTTTGCTTTTTCCGGCTCTTTAGCCCCGGTCTGCAAGCCCCCGGGCAATCTCCTCCACGACTCGGCGGGCTGCCTCAGCCGGGGCGGCAGCCAGGCGGATGGGACGTCCCACCACGATATAGTCGGCGCCGGCCCGGATGGCTTCGTAAGGGGTGGTGATGCGGCTCTGGTCATCCCCCGGCACCGTGGCCCAGGCCGGCCTGATGGCCGGGCAGACCACCAGGAAATCCGGACCAAAGGCCGCTTTGACCGCTTTGGCCTCGGCGCCGCTGACACACCACCCCATCACAGCCGGCCTCCATGCGCCAGCTTCGCCCTCAGGAGGACCATGTTGGGGGGGCACCGGGCATACTCCGGGGCAATGCCCAGGGCTTCCAGGTCACCGGCCCCAGGTGGGTGAGAACCGTAACCCCCAGAACCTTAACCCCGTCTATTTTCAGGGCCTCGACGCTGGCCTTCAAGGGACTTGCGGCCCTGGTCCCCATGAACCGTGGCCAGTTTTGCCCCCTGCAGCATCCGGGCTGCCGCGCCTCTAGTGACGGAGGGAATATCATGAAATTTGAGATCGAGGAAGTAATCGACTCCGGGCTCTTCCTCGGCCGAGGAATTGCAGAAAAGCGGGGCCTTCAGCCACAAAGAGCTCCAGGCCGACCTTAAAAAGTCCAACCTCAGCTTTTAATAGAGAAATATATCTCTCGGAGTCTATCTTATTAGGATAACGAGGGGAAAGATGTAGGTGGTCTTGGGCTGTGACATTTCAACCCTTGGGGGGACAAATTGCGGGGTACTCTTTACGATCCTTCCGGCCAGTGAATTTAATCCGAAATTTAGCGGCTATGTAGGACTGATCGTCCCTTGGCCGTCGCTGCTGAACTGATAGGTATTCTTAAAAACTCAAGAGGTTTATGGCATCTTTTCAAGATCGATTACGGATTGAATGACGCCGCGGTCGATGGGTTCCACAGCTTAGGTGCTTGTGGTAGCGGGGGTATCGCTTCGGGTGTGGAATGCGTTGAGGAACCCCCATAACCCAAAGGCCGGATATCCTGCATCGATGAGGTGCTTAAGTTCCCCTTCCAGGCGACCCGCATTGGGCTTGTAGTCGAAGACCCCTCTAAAGTTCCTATCGAGAATCTCTAAAAATATAGGTGCTGTGATCAGGTTCTTCAGTTTGGACTTCTTTACGCCGGGAAACAGATACTTTTCGGGAGGATTAGGCATACCGGGACCAGGTGCCGATTGAAGCTCCAAGCACTCGGCCACATTTTCATGTCTTGAGGCTTTAAATTCATAAGTCTTCATGAAGACTTCCTGCCCATAAGAAGCCCAACTCGTGCCCTGCTGTGCCAACGAAGAGATAGGAGACTCCCTTTGGCTTGCGCTTTCCAATGGATTCTGCTAGCGCCAAAAACATAGCTACGCCGGGACCTCGCTCGCCTGCGCATTCGAACCACCCAGTCAAGGGGGTTGTTACGATCATGAGTTTAGGGCCTGTGCCATAACGAGCCAACAGGTTAGCAGGTCTTGGCCTCCTCCTGGAATTTGCCTTTTATGCTAAAGGTCCCTTTCTTGCCCTGGGAACAGGCCTCTTTTAGAGCGGGGAAATCTCCGTATCTCGCGGGCGCTCTGGGGATACCCAGGGAGCTATATTCACCGGGACATTCTGGCAACAATCTCCCCCGTATTGGACTCCACCACATAGATGACTCCAATGGCCCCAGATGTTGTCAGCTTTTTCAAGTAGTCAATAGGGGCAGGGTAGCCTTCTTTTCCGGGCAATTGAGCCCCCAACCCATTTCAAATGGCACCAGGCACACAGCTATTTTGCCCTTTACAGCTGCAGGATTTGATTCGTCATAGAGAGCCAGGGTGCCGGAAACCGGTGCCTGGGTAGCACGGGCAGGCCACATGGGAAAAGCTTCAAATTCCTTCCATCCACCGCAAGATCTGTACTCTCAGGAAAAAATTGAGGCACTGTTAAGAGGATTTTTCTATCGTAAAACCGGCTTTCTTCAATCGCTCAGAAAGCCATTCCGTGGTTTTAATGTCTCCATCCGTGGCCGTGCGGTGATCGCCCATGTTTGCATAGGTCACCACATCTTTCATAAGACTTTCACCTGTAGGAAAATCCTGAGATCGCAACCACCCGAGTTGAAGAGCAAGACCAGCGGGATAACGGACCGACTGAAAGTATCCATTGCCATATGTCAACAGCCATCATTCCACCTCGGAATCCATTTGACATTTCGATTCGCTCCTTCTTAACTGAAATTATGCCACAGTCTTTGCATCCATGGATGACAAAATGGTTTTGGAACCTTCCATGCTGGGGACGATCCCGAAGAAGTTCTTGTAGCCGAGTGAACGGTAGAGTAGTCCTGCTCAAAAAATATCTTTTTCGCAGATTTTCACCGAAATTATGTGGCAGTCTGGACCATCGCAGTTAAAAAACGGCGTTGAGGGCCTCTTTCATCGAGGTTAACCCCAGCATATTTCGCTTTTTTAATCTAATTGTCGTGTGAGAAGCAGCTTAGCACAAATTTTCATAAATTTGTCCGATCGCTCGCCGCAGTTCCTCCAGGCATTCCTCCATGGGGGCGATGATCCTGAAGCGATCATCAATCTCTCGCAGCAGGAGAAAACTGGTGTCTGAAGTGATTTGAGCACCCTGAAAATCGATCCTGATAGTCCGGTTAAAATCTGGCCAAACCCCTCTTTCCGGCTTTCACCATTGATGAGCATCTTGGACCCCCTGAAATTGCCTATTATTCTTCCTTATATCATATAGTTATGCTTATTTCAGGCAATTCTTGCGGCATAATCCAGGATAATAATACCCAACCCCGCTGCCGGGTTTGGGTATTGCCTGCCGGGGCCCCCCCTGACCCTTGTCGCCTCAAACAATTCCCTTCTTTTTCCGAGAATAATTTGTTATTTTTTTAACTTAACCTAAATTCTCGGGTGTTTAGGATATTAAGGATGAAGATTTCTCTGCCCAGGCTTTTGGCCCTCTTCCTGCTGCTCTGGCTGCTGCCGGCCTGCGCCGAACTTCCCGGCCTGCCGCCCTCCGGGCGGCCCGTGGAGACGGCGGTTACGGACGAGTCCCTGTTCCAGGCGGCGGAGGCCGATTACCACCGCCAGGCCTACGCCTGGCCTACCAAACCTATGCCCAATACCTGGAGCGCTACCCCCAGGGGCCGCACGCCTTTGAGGCTCGCCTGCGGGAAGCGGAGTTGGTGGAGTTTAAGGGTGATTGGCAGGGAGCGCTGGGGAATTATCAGGGCATCCTGGCCCGGCAGCCGGAACCCAGCGTCGCCCTGAGGGCCCGCTACGGGATTGGCCAGGCCTATTATAAACTGGGCCAGTTCCAGAGGCGGACCAGACTCTGGACAGCCTCACCGCGGCGCGCCGACCTGCCCCGCTCCCTGTGGTTCTCCACCCAGGCCCTGCTGGCGGAGATCGCCCTGAAGCAAGACAACATTCCCGGCGCCTATTCCCGCTTGCGCCTGGCGGCCCAGGACCTGGTGTTCGGGGGACCAGGAGTGGTTTGAGGATCTGAAGACCCGGGTGGTGGAAGCGGCCAGCCCCGAGGACCTGGAGAGCCTGGCCAACTTGTATCGGGACAACCCCCTGAGCGCCGCCCTGGTCCTGCGCCTGGCCCGCCTCACCCAGGAGGCCGGCCAAACCGGAGAAACCGAGAAATGGCTGAAACTTTTGCAGGAGCGCTACCCCGACAGCCCGGAAGCCAAGGCCGGCCAGGCGCTGCTGGCCGGACCCGGTGGCAAAGTCACCCTGGGGTGCCTGTTGCCCCTGAGCGGTGACCTGAGCAACATCGGTTTCCGGGTGCAGCGGGGCATGGAGCTGGCCGCCCGGCAGGCCCCGGTGGATTTGATCTTTAAAGATACCCCCAACGATCCCGAGACCGTCAGCCAACGGTGCAGGGATTGGCCCAGGATCCCCGGGTGCTGGCCATCCTGGGACCCCTCAGCGCCGGGATCGCCCAGCCCGCGGCAGCCGCGGCCCAGGACGCCGGGGTACCCCTGGTGGCCCTCTCCCAGAAGGCCGACCTCACCCAGACCGGCAACCTGATCTTCCATGCCTTTCTCATCCCCCGCCAGCAAACTCAGGCCCTGGTGCGCCGCGGCGCGAGATGGGGCTGGGGCGCTTCGCCATCCTTTATCCCGATTCTGCTTACGGCCGCGCCTTCCTGCAGGCCTTCCAGGAGGAACTGGCGGCGGCGGGCCTGGGGTTGGCCGCCCAGGAGGTTTATGCCCCCGGCACCCAGGACTTCGCCCAGGCGTTGGCGAGCCTGAAGCAGGCCCTGCCTGCCCAGGCGCCGGAGACCGCGGCAGCCACGGCTCTCTTCATCCCGGACGATGCCGCGGCGGTTTCGGCCATCGCCGGGCAAATGGCCAATCACCGCTGGCGGGGGTCCAACTCCTGGGCACCAACCTGCTGCATAACCCGGAAATCACCCCGGAACAGTCGGCCGCCCTGGAGGGGGTGTGGTTTTCCGACGCCTTCTTTGCCGGCGACCCAGATCCCGCAGTCCAGGCATTCGTGGCCGCTACCGGCAAAAATACGGCGAAGCCCCGGATTACCTGGCGGCCCAGGGTTATCTGATGGTCCGGCTCTTCGGAAGGCTGGCCGGTCAGGCGCCCCCCTGAGCCGCGCCGATCTGGCCGCCAAACTCAATCCCTCAAGGCCGCCTCCAACCTGCCCTGGTTCCGGGGCTTCAACCGCCAGGGAGAAGAGGAAGCGGCCATCTACCTGCTCACCTTCCAAGATGGCCGGTGCAGATGCTGCCGCCCCCGGCCGCCAGCCCCGCGTCGCCGTAATGATTACCAAGGTTCCTGGATTCCAGGTGGGGCATGCCAGTGACTTTAAAAACGTCACCGGCTGCACCGTAGTCCTCTGCCCCCCGGGCACGGTGGGCAGCGTCGATGTCCGGGGCTCCGCCGCGGGCACCCGCCAGATGGACACCCTGGTAAAATACCACCTGGTCACCGAGGTCCATGCCGTCCTGATCAGCGGGGGCAGCGCCTTTGGCCTGGACGCGGCCGGCGGGGTCATGGAGTACCTGGAACAGCAGGGCCGGGGCTTCGACGTCACGGTCACCCGGGTGCCCATTGTCCCCACCGCGGTGGTCTTCGACCTGTCAGTGGGCAACCACCTGGTCCGCCCGGACAAGGCCATGGGTTATGCCGCCTGTCAGGCGGCCCGGGGGGAGCCCCAGGGCGACGGCAGCATTGGGGCCGGCACCGGGGCCACCATCGGCAAGATTCTGGGGATCACCCAGGCCACCAAAGGCGGGCTGGGCACCGCCTACGTGGAAGGCCCCGATGGCCTGCAAGTAGGCGCCCTGGTGGTGGTCAACGCCCTGGGAGACGTGGTGAGCCCGGAAACCGGGGAAATCCTGGCCGGGGCCCGGAAATCCCCGGACAGCCGAGAGTTCGCCGACTCCACCCGGCTGCTCCGCCAAGGGGTGGTGCGCCGCCGGTTCGGGGAGCCCAACACCACCATCGGGGTAGTGGCCACCAATGCCCGCCTCAACCGGGAGGAGGCCAGGAAGATCGCCCAGTTGGGGCACGACGCCCTGGCTCGCTGCATCCGGCCGGTGCATACCCTGTTCGACGGCGACACCGTCTTCGCCCTGGCCCACCCCGAGGTCGACTCCGACCTGCAAATTATCGGCGTGCTGGCGGATACCGTGCTGCAGCAGGCCATCATCCGGGCGGTGAAACGGGCCGACAACCTGGGGGTCCTGCCCTCCTACCGGGACCTGCGGGGGAGGCGGGCCAGGTAGCCAGGCAGGCGGCCAGCGCCGCGGACTCGGTTCCCAATCTCGCCGAGCGGCCCTAACTAGGAGAACTGCTTTTTCATTCATTTCCATCGCTCTATAATCGTCCATATCTCGAAAATATGGCAGATGTATCCTTAAAGAAGCTCCCGGTAGATCTCATCGTCTTCGACCTGGATGGCACCCTGGCGGACTCGGTGCCGGATCTGACCAACGCCGCCAACTACGCCTTGCGCCGCCTGGGGCTGCCGGAGCGTTCCGGGGAGGCCTTTAAAGGGATGATCGGCGGCGGCGAGCGCATGTTCATGGAGCGCCTCCTGGGCCCGGGGCGCCAGGCCCTGGTGGAAGATTGCCTGGAACTCTACCTGGACTACTACACTCGCCATTGCTGCGACCTGACCCGCCTCTATTCCGGGGTGCCGGAAACTTTGGAGAGACTCTCCGGCAAGAAACTGGCGGTGCTGTCCAACAAGCTTCAGCGGCTGACGGAGCAGATCCTGACGGCCCTGGGGATCGCCCGCTTTCTCGACGCCAGTCGCGGCGGCGGCGCCGGACTGCCTTTGAAACCGGCCCCGGAACCCCTGCTGGCCCTGATCCGGGACCTGCAGGTGGAAGCCGGGCGGACCCTGATGGTGGGGGATAAACCCGCGGACGTGAACTGCGCCCGGGGCGCCGGGGCCTACAGCGCCGCGGTCACCTACGGTTACGGCGACCGGGAATCCCTGGAGGCGGCCAACCCCGACTTCCTCCTGGACCACTTCGCCCAAGTACTTGAGATCATTGAGTGATTAATGACAGCCGCCTCCGGCTTGTCGGGACTTGCCTGTTCGCCCGGCCGGGTGATTTTGTTTGACAGGCAGGGCCAGGAGCACTATATTTTCAGGAGCTACGGCGGTGTAGCTCAGTCGGTTAGAGCATGCGGCTCATATCCGCAGTGTCCGGGGTTCGAATCCCTGCACCGCCACATAATATCACCGAACTATACCCTCGTAAGGGGGAGGGAAAAACCGGAGGATTACCATGAAGAAGATCATTACATTGGCCGCGGCGGGGATATTTCTCCTGAGTCTGCAGGGCGCCAGAGCCCAAAAGGAGGTGGAACCGCCGGCAGTGCCCCCCATGCTGCAGGGCCAGAAGCCCCTGGCCACCCCCGAAACCAAGGAACCGGCAGCGCCCCAACCGGGACAGGCAGAGAAGGCCAAACCCAAGGGCAAGGCCCAAACCGCCTCTAAACCCCGGAAAAGGACAACCTCCAAACGAACCACCCATAAAAAGACCACCGCTAACAAGAGCCGCACCTCCCAGGGCCCACAAGGCAGCCAAAACCAAAGGCTCCAAGGCCGCCGCCAAGACAAACCTCCCGGCGGCCGAACCTGCGGCGCTCCCGGCGGCTCGCACCCGCCGCGCCCCGGCGGCCCCCGGCCCGAATCCCGGACCTCCGAAAACTGAACCCGGGAGATGAAATATCTCGATGATGAGGAAGAACCCATGAAATTCAGAGGAATGACGCTGCTGGCGGGCCTGGCCCTGTGCTTCGCCCTGGTTACCTTGAGTTCGGCCGCAGAGCAAGGCTTTCTGTGGGATGGCAGCCATTGGAAGGCCATCGGTTACAATCTGAAAGTGGCCTACGTTAAGGGAGTGGGAAATATGGCCGATTTCGAGGCGGGGGCCGGCGCCGGCGGCCAAGCCGGCTGTATTTCCAAGGCGTTGGTCGATGAGCTCAAGGACCAAGGCCGTGCGGCCAGGTGGTGCAGGAGGTGGATAAATACTACAAGGAGAACCCCGGAGAAATGAACTGTCCGGTGTTGGAAGTGATCCTGCGGGCCAGCACCAAACTATGTGCGCCGGAACCCAGCGCCGCTCCACCGAAGAAGTAGCTAAAGCGCGGTCTCAGGCATGATGGCAGCCCAGTCCCAGAGGCCCCCGGAAATGGCGCTCCGCAGCTTTGCCAATCCAGGCTCGCCTTGACCGGCTTGACAAGTCGGGAGGCGGCGCTTAACTTATAAGAGCAATGCCGCTGGCGGAGCCGCCAGCAGGGCAGACCAGTTTTTCCCAAATCCCAGCGGAGGTGCACGCATGAAATTTCGGGGAATGGTTGGTCTTCTTACCTTGGTGGTGTTTCTGGCCCTGGCCGGCGGCGGTCTCGCCCAGGAGCAAGGGGTTTCTCTGGGACGGCCACCAGTGGCCCCAATTAACCTATGACGCCAAGGTGGGCTATGTCAAGGGCGTCGGCAACCTGGCCGACTTTGAAGTGGCGTCCGCCAAAGGCAAAGGCGCTCCCATTGCCCACGCCTTCTCCAGCCAACTGAAAACCAAGACCGTCGGGCAAATCATCGAGCAGATTGACGGCTATTACACCGAGAACCCCGGCAAGCTGGGCACCTCGGTGCTGGAAGTGATCCTGATCCGCTGCACCCAGGGGATCTGCCCCCCGGGACTGGGCAAGTAAGTCATCCGGGGTTTAGCGCCTCCGGCCCAGCGGCCGGCTTCCTCTGCCAACACTGCGCGAAGCCCCGGGGTCGGGGATACCGCCAGCAGTGCCGGAATTCGAGGATCCTGGGGGTACCGGGTGAACCTCGACGTCCTCACCCTCCCTGGATACGGGGGTCCCGGGAGGCTTTCTCCCCCGGACTTTCATGGCTTGGTAGCAAGCGTCCCCGTTGGCGCGGGGACCAACGCCTTAACTTTCAGGTGCAGGAGAAGATGCTGATGAAAAAAGCACTGGTTCTGATAGTAGTTTTGGCCCTGGCCTTGGGGGGATGTTCCGGGATGTCTTCCACCCAGCAGCGGGTGCTAAGCGGCGGCGCCATCGGCGCCAGCAGCGGCGCGCTCATCGGCTTGGCGGCGGGCTCGCCCGCGGCGGGTGCGGCCATCGGCGGCGGCGCCGGGCTGCTGGGCGGCTTTATCTACGACCAATATCAGAAATCCCGGGGCCAGTAATCCGGCCTCGTTGCTCTAAAGGATAAAAATTTGGCCTGGATCGGGAGCGGCTGAAAACCCGCCCCTGGCAGGCCACTCCGCTATCCGGCGCAAGATCGTGGAACCGGCGCCGCCAGGGAAGCCTCGGAAGGGGAGAAGTGATGAAGAGAGCCATGGCTGTTGGTGTTGGCGTGCTGCTGCTGGCGGCCCTGATGTCCTGGGGCTGCTCCGAAACCGATTCCCAGAGCGATGTAGTGGGCCGGTGCCGCCACCTGCGCCATGTGCGGCGCCGCCGTGAGCGGCGACTATTTTGCCTGCCGCCGATCGAGACACCGGCCCCACTTCGAAAAATAAGGTAATGGCTGCCAGTCCCGGCTCCACCGGGGAAGCCTCGGAAGGGGAGAGTGATGAAGAGAACCGTTGGCCTGCTGCTGCTGTTGGCGGTCCTGATGTCCTGGGGCTGCGACATTCGGTTCCCAGAAGTGAAATGACCCCCGCCGCCCTGGCACCTGCGTCTGAGCACTACGTGCCGCGCCTCCGGGGGAGGCTCTTGGTGGTCAAGGTTGTCAATGTGCCACCAATCGAGCCACCGGCCCTACCCAAAAATAGGGTAATGGCTGCCGGCTCCCGGCTCTCAGCAGAGACTTGCTAATCTAGCCCAAAGGCGGAGGTCCCAGAGCGTCTTTTACTCCCGGATCAGCCAATGCGGGGTGGGCGCTCCCCTCCTGCCGACCGCCGCCTCTTTACTCCCCGCCTTTTCAGATAGACCATCAAAATGGCCAGGGCCGCGGGGGTCACCCCGGAGATGCGGGCCGCCTGGCCCAGGGACCGGGGCCGCACCTCTGCCAGCTTTTCCTGGACCTCCGCGGATAGCCCCGGCATGCCGCGGTAGTCGAAATCCGGCGGGATGCGGCGCCCTTCCCCCTGGGCGAATTTTTTGGCCGCCTCCTCCTGGCGCCGGATGTAGCCCTGGTACTTGTGTTTAATTTCCAACTGCTCCACCACTTCAGGGGGCACCGGTGGTTCTTCCCCGGCCAGGCGGTAGAGGGTGGCGAGATCCAGTTGGGGGCGCTTCAACAGGCTCAGGAGGGGCGCCGGGGCCTGCAAGGCGGCGCTGCCCCGGCCGGTCAGCTCCGCATTAACCGCGGCCGAAGGATGGAGGCGGCGGCGCGCCAGGCGGGCTTCCTCTGCGGTCAGCAACCGCTCCTTTTCCTGGAGGCGCTCCAGGGCTTCCCGATCCACCAGACCCAACTCATGGCCCCAGCGGGTCAGACGCTGATCGGCGTTGTCTTCCCGGAGCAGCAGGCGGTATTCCGCCCGGGAGGTGAACAGCCGATAAGGCTCCCGGGTGCCCCGGGTCACCAGGTCGTCCACCAGCACCGCCATGTAAGCCTGGGAACGGTGCGGCAGAAAGGGAGGGCGCCCCAGGACCTGGCAGGCGGCGTTGATCCCGGCCCACAGTCCCTGGCCGGCGGCCTCTTCGTAGCCCGAGGTGCCATTGATCTGCCCGGCCAGAAAGAGTCCCCGGATCAGTTTGGTCTCCAGGGTGGGTTTAAGCTGCAAGGGGTCCACATAGTCGTATTCGATGGCATAGGCCGGGCGCATCACTTCGGCCTCCGCCAACCCCGGGACGCTCCGGAAGAGCTGCACCTGCAGCTCCAACGGCAGGCAGTTGCCCAGGCCCTTGGCGTAGATCTCCGCGGTGTCCCGGCCTTCCGGCTCCAGGGTGACCTGGTGGCTGGGCTTGTCCGGGAAGCGCATTACCTTGTCTTCCAGGGACGGGCAGTAGCGGGCGCTCACCCCCCGGATGGAGCCGTTGTATAGGGGCGAGAGGTGGATGTGGTCTCTGACCAGGCGGTGGGTTTCCGGATTGGTTTGGGTGATGAAGCAGGGGAGCTGCTCCCGGGGCCCGGCCGGGCTCCGCCAGGAGAAGGGGCGGGCCCGGGGATCGCCCGAGAGCACGCTCATTCCGGTAAAATCGATGCTGCCGGCCCGGAGGCGGGGCGGGGTGCCGGTCTTCATGCGCCCCATCCGGAAGCCCAACTCCTTGAGGTGGGCCGCCAGATCGGTGGCGGCGAACTCCCCGGCCCGGCCCGCCGGGATGCGGGCCTCGCCGATGTGGATCAAGCCATTCAGGAAGGTGCCGGTGGTGATCAGCACCGTCCGGGCCCGGTAAGCCACCCCCAGGGTCTCCACCACCCCCACCACCCGGCCCTCTTCCACCAGCAGCCGCGCCACCATGGCCTCCCGCAGATGGATGCGGGGTTCCCGCTCCAGCCGGGATTTCATGGCCAAACGGTAGGCCTGCTTATCGCATTGGACCCGGGTGCCCCGCACCGCCGGACCCTTGGAGAGGTTCAGGGTGCGAAATTGGATGCCGGTGAGATCCGCCAGCTCCCCCATCACCCCGCCCAGGGCATCGATCTCCTTCACCAGGTGGCCCTTGGCCAGGCCACCCACCGCCGGGTTGCAGGCCATCTGGGCCATGGTATCCAGCGAGAGATTGCAGAGCAGCACCTTGAGTCCCATGCGGGCCGCGGCCAGGGCCCCTTCGCAGCCGGCGTGGCCGGCCCCGATGACAATCATATCGTACTCTGTGGAATAAAAGGCCATGGCAGGAAATTTCGGGCTTGAATTGCGGCCGCCAGACGTTTATGCTAAACCTTCAAGCAACTCGCCCTGAGGAGGAAGTTATGGTACATCCTGTTTACGGAAAAGATCCGGACAAAGAAGAACACCGCACCTATAAGACTCTCAAGCCGAAAGGGGAGATCGCCGTGGTGCAGCGTCCCGAAGGCGTTCTCAAGATAGTGGTTTACACCGGCAGCGGCGAGAAGCAGATAGAGCATACCGAGATTCTCCTGGACCGACACAACGCCTTTGATCTGGCCATGGAAATCCTGCAACAATCCTACCGCCTGGGCCAGGCGGAATGATGGCAGCCAGTGGCCAGCAGCCGGTTTAATGGATTAATGGCTTTTTCTGTCTTTAAAGCTGCTGGCTGCTGGCTCTACCGATCCAGTTCCACCTCCCGCACCAGGTCGATGAACTCCGGGGACTCGCCGTAGGCCTTCATGGCCTTCTGATAGTCGATCCAGGATTGCCACAGGGCCAGCCACTCCCGGTTGTGCCAGTAGAAGTGGCTCTCCTGCCCTTTTTCGGTAATCCGCAGAAAATCTTCGTACTCTTCCTGGCAAAAGGCGCACAGGCGGTAAGGACCCGGGTAGCGTTTATACATTTCGGTGGTGTCGAATTGGATCCCGCAACGGGCGCAGCGGGCCAGGCAACGGGTACATTGCACCACCTTGCGCACCGTCTCGGTCTTCTTGGCCTTATCCACCCTGGCCCTTTTCTTCTGCTCCAGCTTCAGCCGGTCTTCGATATCAATGACTTTAGACATCTCTGGCCTCATGGGGGCGGGCCGGCAAGGTCTGGTCCTCACTGGCGCCCTGCCTTTAAAATATCAAGAGAACCGGGACCGGTCAAGTGCGCCTGGCCGCCCAGGCCCCCGCGCCGCCGGTGATCAGAGCTCGCCCGATCTACTTCGCGTCCATCACCGTGACTGGTTCCCAATCGGGCCCGGGGGGGACTCCATATACTTTTGGGCCTGCTCCAAGTAGCGCCGGACGCTGGCGTCTTCAGGGTGAAGCTCCAAGGCCGCGGTGAAGGCGGCCAGGCTCTCCGGCCAGTTCCGCTCCCGGTAAAGGGCCAGCCCCCGATGGTAGGTCTCCAGGAAGCGGGCCAGTTCCGGGGGCGCCTCCCCTTCTCCCAGCACCTCAAAGAAGCCGATGGCCTGGGCCTTGCCCTTGACCCGCACCAGATCCACCTCCCGCAGGATGAAGGCGTCTCCCAGGAGCGTCGCGGTGCTCTGGCTGATGAGGATGCTGGTGCCGTAATATTTGTTTAAGCCCTCCAGCCGGGAGGCCAGATTGACGTTGTCGCCGATGGCGGTGTAATCGAACAGCCGGTCGGAGCCCATATTGCCCACCGCCACCGGGCCGGAGTTGATCCCCACCCCGACCTTCAGCGGCGGCCGCCCCTCCGCCTGCCACTTCAGGTTGAGGGCTCGCAGGCTGGCGACCATCTCCAGGGCGGCCCGGCAGGCCAGGCGGGGATGGTCCGGCTGGACCAGGGGGGCGCCAAACAGGGCCATGATGGCGTCCCCCATGTACTTGTCGATGGTCCCTCCCTGGTCGATGATGATATTGCTCATGGGATTCAAAAAGTCGTGCAGCAGCCGCACCAGGGATTCCGGATCCAGCTTTTCCGACATGGCGGTAAAGCCCCGAATGTCAGTGAACAGAATGGTGATCTCCCGGCGCTCCCCCCCAGGCGCAATTGCTCGGGATGCTTCAGCATCTCCTGGACCACGGCGGGAGCCACGTAAGACTCGAAGGCCTTGCGGATCCGCAGGCGTTCCCGCTCTTCCGCCAGGCAGCCGCTGCACGGAAATGCCCACGTAGCTCAGGCCCACCGCCAGAAGGGGGTAGAAGAGCTCCAGTTGCAGGTCCAGGCGGCTGAACAAGAGATAATTGCAAGCCGTGTAAGCTCCGATGATCACCAGGGTCAGGATAAACCCCTGGGGCGCCGACAGCCGGGGCAGCGCCAGCCCCAGCAACACCACCAGCCCCAGAATGAGAAATAGGATCAGGGGCTGGCCAAAGGGGGGATAGCGGATAAAATTGCCCTTGAGCAGATTATCCATCACCGTCCCCTGAATCTCCACCCCGGGGAAGATGCCGGAGAAGGGGGTGACCCGGAGGTCGTAGATACCCACCGCGGTGGCCCCGACGATGACGATTTTGTCCTTGAAGTCTCCTGCGGGCAATTTGCCGTCCAGGAGAGCGGCGGCGGAGTAAGTGGGGATGCGTCCCGGGCTCTCCCAAATAATTGATCAGGACCCGGCCGAAACGGTCCACCGGGATCAGTTTTGCCACCCAGGCGAATCTCGTCCACCCCCATCAAGGATAGGGTGATGCCCAGGGGCGGGCGCCCCAGGTAGTGGTCCACGGTGACCAGGGACTCAGGGGCAAAAAAATCGGAGCCGAAGAGGATGGCCAGGGGGAGCCTGCGCACCGTGCCGTCTGCATCCGGCTCCATATTGAAATAGCCGTCCCCGGCGGCGGCGTCGATCATCACCGGCAGGTTGAGCTCTATTCCGGCGGCGCCCCTGAGGGGCACCTGGGACTTGCGGTTATCCAGGGTGCGCACCAGGTTATAGGTGGAAGCCTGAACAAAGTCGGAGCCCATCAGCCTCTCCGGCGACACCCCCCCGGCGGTCCACCCCACTGCCCGGAAAAAGAAACCCAGGATGGTGGGCGGACCCGCCTTGATGGCCTCCGCCAGGCGGCGGTCCACATCGGCCCGGCTGGCTTCCTGATCACACCAGGCCAGCATTTCCGGCGAAGCCAATCCTTTGCTGGTCATATCCCGGCGCAGGTTGGTCACCGCCTTGAGGGACTCGGTTTCCTGTTTTTCGGCAAAGATGATATCCAGGGCGATGACCCGGGGGCCTGCCCCTTTCAGGACCTGGAGCAGGCGGGCCATGTCCTCCCGGGACCAGGGCCAGCGGCCCACCTTTTTTAGACTGGCGTCGTCGATGGCCAGGATGGCCACCTCCGGAGAGGGCGGCCGGCTTCCCCGGAAGCGGAATTTCAGGTCATAGAGCTTGAGCTCCATGAATTCGGTAAAGTTGGGTCGCCAGAGCACCAAGACCCAAACCAACAGGGTGATCCCGCCCAGCCAGCGAACCAGGGGAGATTTAAGGAAATTGGCCAGGGGCCTGATCATGGCTCGAAAGTCTCCTGTCTTCCAGGGCTGGGGGTCCTTCGGGATGCAGCTTTAAAGGCGATTATCCTGGAGAAATAATTTTAAGTTCAAGGCCCCGCTGGGGGCGATACTAACCGCCGCTCCCTCCCGTTCTGATGAATGGGGGCGGCTTCGGGCTGGGCGGGGGCAAGCGCGGGGTAATCGCCAGATCATTGGCGATGGCATTCACCCGATTGGTGACCGCCGGGCTCACCGCATCGGGGAGGTTGGCCGTCGGACATGGGAAAACCCCCAGGGAGGTCTGGGGACCTTCTTCTAATTGCCGCATGAACCACTGCCGGTCTTCCTCGGTGATGGGACAGGGGAGGGTAGGCGGCAGGCCCCGGGCCACCACGCTGCGCTGCATGTCCGCCAGCTCCACCGCGGGGCCCACTTCCGGAAAGATGTTGGCCACCCGCACCCGGCCGTGAAAATCCCAAAAAGTGGTGTCGTTGGGATCCAGGCGGATCCCCACGTCGGTACCCCGCACCCCCATCACTGCGGTCTGGGTCTTCACCAGAAAATCCGGCTCCCGCACCTTGAAGACCTGGGTGACCACCAGATGGGCCAGGCCCTGAAAAAGTTCCAACACGGCGCTGCGCTTGCCCTGGCCGGGGTCGAACAGGTATTCATTGATGGCGATCCGGCTCTCCGGGGAGATGGTCACCGTGGTATTGTCCAGAAAGGTTATCTGGGCCCGGGATAGCGACTTGGTGCGCAGGACATCCCCCTCTTCCACCCCGTCCTGGACCTGGGCGGCGGCGGCGGGCAGTTTGCCCCCTTTCAACAGCTCCACCCTGCCCTCCACCCGGGTGAGCTTCCCCACCACTGCGGCCAGGGAAACGGAGGGCAAGGCCAGTAACAGACTAATTGCCATGATGATCAGGTGCCGCACGACGCCCTCCCACCTTGAAGCCGAAACCGCTGCTCTGAAAATGCCAATGGCGTTTCATTGTTCATTAAATCAATAATGGTAGCTGAACTGGCAGCCGACGATGTACCGGGTGTAATTGTAGAGGGGAACGTTGGAGTTATCCCGGGTAAAGAAGTAGTGGACGTTAAAATCCAGACCCTTCCACAAGTTATAGGTAATCTGCACGCCGGGGATCAGGAGCTTGTCTTCCCGTTTGTCGTTGACGACCAGGGGATTGCCGGCGATATTGTCCACGGTTTCCCCGTTGAAGAACCGGTGGTTGAAGGGTTGGTAGATGAAGTTCAGGAAGGCGCCGAACTTCAGCTTCGGGGTGGCCGGGTAGAGGGCGGCCAGCAGCAGGCCGTAACTGGAGCTGTCCCAGTTGCTGCCGGTGGCGAAATAGCGCTCATAGCCGAAACGGGCCTGGAGAAAGCCCGTCCGGTTCTTGAAAAAATAGTAGGCGCCGGCGCTGCCGCCCACGTCCTTGGAGCTTTCGTTATCCTGCGGCAGAGAGATGGGGAACCAGTAATATTGCCGGTTAAACCTGGTGGAAAACTCTATCCCCAGGTGCTCGTTTAACAGATGGAGCCAGGTGGGATTCACCAGATAACCGGTGAAATATTTGGCCGCATCGACGTCCGCATAGTTGTAGCTGAAGGGCAGCCAGACAGTGCCGTCCTGGTAACTGTAAGTGGGAATGAGCGCCGCATAATGGCTCGTCAGGTTGAAGTTGGCAAGGTGGGGATGGAAGTTTTGGAAAAAGGAGTACTGGGTCAGGACGCTGAAGGGCTTCCCGGCGTTGAAGCTGTATTCCAAGGTGGCGGTCTCGGTGAAGGCCGCGTCCCCCCGGCCGGATACCTGGGCCGCGGCCCCGCCCCCCGGTTGCAGGGTGACGTTGGAGTCGAAATCGAAACCCGTGGTGACGGTGGCCCGGAAGGGTTTGGTCTCCTGCCAGCGTCTCTCCAGGAGCGCCGCATAGCGTTGGGCGAAATCCGCGGTCTGGCTCTGGGGATTAAGGGAGACGGTCTCCTCCATGGTCTGCCGGGCTTCCGGCAGGCGGTTCAAGGCGGCCAGGGCCAGGCTCGCCTGAAATTTGGCCGCCTGGGCCACCTTGGGGTCGGCCTCGGCCCGGTGGAAATAGTCCAGGGCCAGGGTAAATCTCCCCTCTTTGGCCTCCGCCATTCCCCGGAGGAGGGCCACCTGACCGGGCTCAAAGCCCGTGGGCTCCAGGGCTTGCAAGAGAGGCAGGGCTTCTTTGGGTTTGTCCAGGGCCAGCAGGGTGTCGGCCAGCAGGAGCTGGACCTGGGGCTGGTTGGGACGCAGCCGCAAGGCCTCTTCCAGGTATTCCCTGGCCTTGGGGTAATTGAGCCTGAGGCGATGGGTCCGGCCCAACAGGAAGGCCTTTTCCCAGGTGTGGCTCCCTTTCTCCCAGGCCTCGTTCAGCTCTGCCAGGGCTTCATCGTAATTTTCCTGTTGCAGATCTCTGGCCGCCTTTTGCACCAGCACATCATCGTAAGGGCTGACCCCTAAAGCCGGGACGCTGGCCAGAAGGACCCCTAGGAGAATTAATATCGGTATCAGCCATTTTGGGCGGATCTTCACCCGAAGGCCCCCGCTCAGTTAGCTTTTAGCCATAAGTTGCCAAATTTATTTAAAAATCTATGCTATCTTTTCGTCTCTCCCAACCCATTGGCAGGATAGCAGAGATAAACCAAAAACCACAGTTATTTTTTAGAAGTTTCACAAGGCCACTAAGTGGCTAATCCAGGAGGAGTAACCCGGCGCTACTCATAGCGCACCGCGTCCACCACCTCCATGCGGCTGGCCCGGATAGAGGGGAACAGGCCAGCCCCTATCCCTAATAAGGTGCCGAAGGATAGACCCAGGACTATGCAAATGAGGAAAAGATACTCTGCCAGTTGAGAGCCAATAAAATAGGAAAAACATTCAACACTCAATAGCCCGGTGATGATTCCCAGTAATGAGGCCCCCAGGCTGAGGATCATGGCCTCGGAGAGAAATTGTATAAAGATATCCCTATCTTCAGCGCCTACGGCTTTTTTCAGACCGATTTCCCTGGTTCGGGAGCGCACCGCGGCCATCATCACGTTCCAGATGCCCACCCCTCCCAGGATCAGGGTGACCCCGATGGCTACATATACGAAGAATTCGGTCCACCAGAAAATCTGCTGCACCCTTTTCAGGCCTTCCCATAAGACTTCGACCCGCAATTCTTCATTGGATTGATAGGCTTGCACCACCCCGTTGATGGACCCAGCCACGGGTGCCACATCATCCAAAGTGGCGCAACGAAGGTAGACGCAGTCTGTCATGAGCCGCCCGGGAAAACGGTCTTGCACTGTCGTGATAGGTAAATACGCGGTTCCAGCCAAGTTTGAGTCAGTAATCCCTCCCAATACCCCGACAACCCGATAGGGCTCATTATTGATGTCCATCGAGAGGCCGGCGGCCTTGCTATGGCCAAAAATCTTTTCCGCCAGGGATTGCCCCAGGACGCATTCCTTTTTTCTCCCGGTCACCGTATCCCGGCCGAATAGACTGCCCTTGGCAGCCCAGAAATTACGCACCTTCCAAAAGGCCTCATCAGCCGCGATGATGGGAAAAAGGTAATCCCGGCCAGTGGTCAATTCGGTCTTCCCAACCTGTAAGGCCATGGCGCTCACCTCTTGCACCCCCGGAATGCTGTGCAAAGCCTCCAGGGTCCGGGCGCTAAACACCATGGGCCGAGAGGTGAGACGGTTATCAAAGGAGGCCTTGACCACCGTGACCCCCCCGATCAAGTCCAAATCCCTACTCAAATTTTTCTTGTAGTCCCCGCTCACCATGATCACGGTAATGAGGCCGCCGATCCCCAAGGTGATCGCCAGGACTACCCCCCAATAGCTCTGCCGGTGACGGATTATCTGGCGGACAGTGATGCGCACAAGATCATGGAATTTCACGTGGCACACCTGCTCCCGGGCAAGATCTTAGCATGATGATACGACATTCATCTGAAAACCAGGGATTTTTTTAAATATAGTAACCATTGTCAAAAACTTGGTCAATCAGTGACTCAGCCAGCCAAACCACCCAAAATCAGCCGTGCGAGCCACTCTGCGATGATTCCCCAGGACCTGCAAATTTTTGATCATAAGCCTCAAAATCGGCAGATAATTCGCTGGAAATCAGGCTTTTCGGCTAACCGCTTGAAAAAAAGTTCGAAAACGCCAGGAACCTGTTAGAATGGGTTGGCATAAAATATCCCGGGTCCGCGGATGTGGGCCGGTTGCCGTGGCGCGGCAAGTGGAAAATATTTATCTCCGCCATCTTTCAGACCGAACTTTAATTATTACCAATCGAGATGATCAGCCGGAATCGCTACGATAAAAAGGCCATGCGGGTCGTCTTTCTCCTGCAAGATCTATATTTCGGGGGCACGCAGCGGCATACCCTGGAACTGGTGCGACGCTTGAATCCCTCCCTGTTCCAGGCGGAAATCTGGTTGCTCATGGCCGGTGATGATTTTGTGCCCCTGGCTCGCAGTTGGGACTTGCCGCTCACCTGGCTTGGCCGCCGGCGGTTTGTGGGGCCGGACAGTCTGGTCCGGCTCTGGTGGCGTCTGAAAAACCGGCCGGTAGATCTCCTGGTGCTCTTGACCGGCGTCCCCAATATCTGGGGCCGGTTGCTGGGCCGGTTGACCAAAGTGCCGATTATCGTAAGCACCGTGCGGGGAACCGGCTGTCCCGACAATAATTATGAGAGATGGTTATGGCCTTGGCGCCCATCATTTTTGTGCAACGCCGCGGCGCTGAAAAGCATAATGATAGAGCGCTTTCGGGTGCCGGATGACCGGATTACCGTGATTCACAATGGCGTCAATCTGGAGTATTTCCGCCCGGCCGCGGAACCTCTCCGGCCGCCTGACCGGCAGGTGGTGCTCTGCATTGCCCGTCTGGTGCCGGAAAAGGACCATGAGACGCTGATTACCGCCTTTGCCCTGGTGGCGGCCCGCCACCCGGAAGCCGAACTCTGGCTGGTGGGCGACGGCCCGCGGCAGAAAGCGATCAGGCGTCTGGCCGATGGTCTCCCCTCTCCCCGCCAGGTGCGCCTCATCCCCGGACAATCGGACCTTCGGCCGCTGTTACAGCAGAGCAGCCTGTTGGCGCTGAGTTCGGTCCAGGAAGGCCTGCCCAACGTGGTTTTGGAGGCCATGGCGGCCGGTCTGCCGGTGGTGGCTACCAACGTGGGCGGCCTCTCCGAGGTGGTGAAACATGGGGAAACCGGTTGGCTGGTGCCCCCAAAGATGTGGCGGCTCTGGCAGACTCCATAAGTCAGCCTTCTGGCCGATGACGCCCGGTGCGCCGCTTTCGGACGGGCCGGCAGAAAGCGGGTGGAGAGCCAGTTTTCGGTGGCGGCCATGGTTCGCCGGCACGAAGAGGTGTTTCTCCAGGCTGCTGCAAGGGGAGGACGGCTGGAGGCGCTCCTCGGCCATTAGAAGTAATAGTTTACGGTTAGGGGTGCAGTTTTGCATCTGCCACGCGGACTCTCAGGTCATCGGTGCACTCCGATCATTATTGCTCCGGATAGGTGAAAGCATTTACCTGCCAAGATTTGATCACTGCCTAGCCTTAAGGTGGCTATGGAGTTGTCGTGGGTCGGATATTTTACGGGGTAATGGGGGACGCCCGCGGCCATATCAGCCGGGCCCTGGCTATTGCCCGGGAAATGCCCCAGCATGAATTTCTCTTCGTGGCAGGGGGAACATTTCGGATTTTGCAAGAAAATGGCTACCAGGTGGAAAAATGTGCCCATCACCCCCACCGATCATCCGCAACCATCGCGTCGAATTGCGGCCACCGTGGCTTACGGCATGAGTGGGTTTAGCGCGCCTGGGCCCGGCCATCAAGAGGGTCAGGGCCATCATCCGGGAGTATGACCCCGATTTAATCATCAGCGATTACGAATTCGTCACCATGTGGGCGGCCAGGATGATGGGGCGCCCTTGTGTGAGCCTGGGCAACAACACCTCTTAACCGAGTGTCTTTATGATCCTCCCCCCGGACAGCGCCTGAGCCGGTATCTCACTTGCTTCCTGATCCGTTATCTCTTCAGCGGCGCCAGCCGCTACCTGATCACTTCCTTTCATCGGCTGCCACCGGCGGACCCCGCCAAGACTGAGGTCTTTCCGCCTTTGATCAAACCCAAGGTGAAGGACCTGACGCCTACCAAGGTGACCATGTCCTGGTTTACCTGAGAGGGAATAATTTTACTAAGTTAATTAAGAGGCTGAAGGAGGAGCCGCAGGAGGTTCATTATCTATGGGATGGGGGAAAAGCCGCCCGAGGGCAACCTCATATTTAAGAAGACCTCCGAAGATGACTTTCTGGCAGATTTGGCCGCTTGTCGCTATGTCATTGCCAATGGCGGCCATTCCTTGATCAGCGAGGCCTTATATCTGGGAAGCCGGTTCTCTGCCTGCCCGTTCATTTTTTCTATGAGCAATATTTCAATGCCTATTTCCTGTCAAAAAATGGATTTGGCCATTATCTCTTAAATAATGGCTGTCCGGAGAATTATCATCAAGGCCTTCGAAGGCCGCGTGGACCAGTATCGAGCCCGAATTAAGAAATATAATTTCTTCGGAAATCAGCAGATAGCCGCCAGGCTGGAAGAGCTGAGCCGGGGATAGGTGGCGGATTTATTTTTATCTCCAATTAAATTACCCTAGATTTCTAACCGCCGCGGGTCTTCTTTGGAAACCAGAAGATAGCGGAGGTAACGGCCGAGATCTTTGAGCAGGATTTTAAGTTGAAAGCGAAAGTGGTTCCTTAGAAAATAATTACCGGCCAACAAGGCCGGATTGCACCTCCCCCAGAAGGCCAGATTACCCTTTAAGCGCTCTAATTCTTTGCAGCCCAAATGTTTAGTGCGAATATTGCAGAGAAAGCCATTATAGGTCTGGTAATCATGCAAATTGACTATGAGACCAGCCTCCAGCAGTTCTTGTCGCAGGGCCGTCTTCGGATAAGGGGTCAAAATTTGCAGGTATAAGCCGTCGGGTTTCAGGGAAAGAAGCTGGCGAACCTGTTTTTTTACCGACTCCCGGTCATCATTGGGATAGCCCACGATGCCCCCCGCAATAATACCCATGCGATGTTGGCGGAGCAGTGCCGCGGCCTGCCGGTTGATGGCCGGACTGGTGGGCTTTTTCATTTCCTTGAGCGCCGAGGGCTCCATGGATTCGAAGCCCACAAAGACGAAGCGAAAATTGGCGCGGTCCATTTCCGCTACCAACTCCGGGTGTTGGGCGATTCCCACCGCGCTCACCTGGGTCATATAGGTCAAGTCATTCAAGCCATGCTGGACAATGGCCTGGCACACCTCACGGAAGTGCTCGGTATCATAAGTAATATTGTCATCCGCAAAAAATACCGATTGGGTGCCCCGCTGGCGGATCGCCTGGAGGTCCTTGATGATCCGGGACAGGGGGAAACGGCGGAAAGTATTGTCGTACATCCGGTTAACGCAGCAAAATTTGCAGTTAAAGGGACAGCCGCGGGAGGTTTCGGCTACGTCCATGGACATATCGAAAAAGAAAAAGTCCTCGAGCCAGGCGAGCCTCCCGGCGGGGGGGAAGGATCTGGTCCAGGTCCAAGAGGCCGCGCTCCGGATTATGCTCCCAGCTATTCGAATCCCCACGGTAGTAACTCAAGCCGGCAATCTTACTGAAATCGGGTTGGGGACTCTCCAGCTCGGCCACTAACTCAGGTAAAGTTGCCTCACCTTCGCCCCGCACCATAAAGTCAAAAGGCAGCGGTCCGGCTGGCGGTCAACTCCTGGGCCATGAGGCTGGGATGGTACCCGCCGGCGACGATTTTGAGGCGGGGATCGAAGCGGCGCACCACTCCGGCCACTTTGAGCAAGGTGTCGAACTGGAAGGTCATGGCGCTCAAGCCCACCAATTGAGGCCGGAAAGACGCCAAAATCTCTTCCACGGCCTGGCGGATGTGCGGTCGGTAGGCCACCAGGTCCATGACTTTGACTTCGTGGTCCGGGAGATTGCCGGCCAGGGAGACCAGGGCCAGGTTGGGGATGCGGGTCGTATTATCGATGAAATCCACCGTATCCGGCATGGCCATTAACAGAATTCTCATGTTATCCTCTTCAACTTAACTGCATGGATTTCTGGAAAAGTTCCAGAACCCGCCGATGGTTGCGTTCCGCATTAAAATCGAGACAGATTCGAGATCGGCCGCGCTCGGCCAGGGCCAGGGCCGCCTCCCGGTCCCGGATCAGGCGTAACACTGCTTCGGCAATAGCCTGCGGATCTTTCGGGGGGATGAGCAAACCGGTTACGCCGTCTTCAATCACCTCCCCGATACCCGCCACGTCGGTGGCGATCACCGGCAGCCGATGCAGCAAGGCCTCCAGGATCACGGTGGGCAAGCCGTCCCGATTTCCGGAGGCATCAATAGTACCGGTCATGAGGAAGATATCCGCCCGGCAAAATTGTTCGGCTACCCGGTCATACGAGATGAATCCCGGAAAAGAAATCTGGGCGGCCAGACCTAGACGGCGGGCGAGCTGCTTGAGCTGCCGTTCTTTGGGGCCGCTCCCCCCCAGGGTGAGATGAAAGTCGAGCCCGCCATCCTTTAAAATTTTGCAGGCAGCAATGAGAAAATCAAAGCCCTTGGTGCCCACCAGCCGGCCCAGGGCCAGGAGGCGATAGGGCTGCTGCATCGCCACCGGGGCCAGGGCCGGCGCGGTTAAGGGCACTCCATTATAGGTCAGTCGAAATTTATCGTTTTTTCTGTCGGTCAGGCCGTTAAGTTGCTGAAGGACGGCCCGGGATTCGCCCCTGACAAAGGCGGCATCCCGAATCTTTTCCGGCAATAGACTGTCCGGGGTGAAGACATCGTGGGCCCGGCCGGTGAAACTGAAAGGGATGCCGGTCAGGTGCGCGGCTACCCAGGCCGCGGTGGCCGGCCCGCAGGCCCAAGGCGCATGGATGTGGGTGATCTTCTCCTCCTGGAACCGCCGCGCCAGATAAAAACCACACAGGGCGCCCCAGAGACTCTCAGCTTCCCGTTCCGGACCGCGCCAATGACGGAATACCACGGTTTTAAAGAGCCGCCAGGTCACGGCTGGCTGCTTAATCCACCAGAAGAGAAAATTCTGCCAGGCCGATCTTAAATAGGGGAGCCCCAATCTCTCCACCCGGAGAGAGAAAGATTGCATCTCCGGGGAGAGATCCCGGGTTAATGGTCCGTACAGGGTAAAAACCTGGAGGTCCAGGCCCAGTTTCCGGAGATTAGCCACTTCCCGAAAGATGAAAGTTTCGGAGGGCTTGGGAAACCACAACAAGACATAAGCTATCCGGAGCTGGGTCATCTGTGGCTCAATAAGAGGTTAACCGGAATCGGGCTGATAAAAGGAAATTATGCGGGAGCCCGCGAGGCTCGTCCGGATTTGATATTTTAAACTATTTTCCCCCGGTTGGGTTCATCGAGCCCGCTCCGGGAGATGCTCCTGAGGAGCAGCAGTCTGATAAGGGCGCATATCCAGGAGCCACATGTGTTCGTCCAGTTGCCGGCGCGGAAAAGCCTTCGGGTCCAGCAAGGCAAATCGCTGCTGCGCGCCCTGAGCCAGGGAGCGAATCTGTTCGTCAAAAGGGGCAAAGAACGGGCACCAGAGCTGCTCCACCAACCGGGGTTTGGGCTTTCCCAGTTGGGCGCGCTGCTCGAAAGGAAAATAAAACCAGCCCCCCGCCAGAAAGTCCGGGGCGAAATGGCGGTCGTCAACTACCAGGAAGTCGATATGGTTACGCTGGCAAAAGTTCTTGACCACCTCCGGGTCGGTCGCATAGTAAGCCGCGAAAAATTCCTCCAGCCGCGGCTTCATCTGCTGCCAGTAACCTTTAGACCAGACGTGGGCCAATTTATAAGTGGCGAAAGCCCGGCGCCGGGCAAAGGTAGGCACGGCATCCATCAGATTGGGCTGGCCGGCGATGAGGGCATCCTTGGGAGTCTGGGCCAGGGCTTCACATAAGGGCCGGGTGGCGGAATAATCATAAAGTCCCACGTTTTTGAGACGGAGTCCACTAAGGCCCACGGCCGCAATTACCATCAGGACTGCCAGAGTCCGGGGCCAGTTGGCCACCCGTAAGGCGGCGCTCCAGCAAAGGGCCAGAAACATGCAGTAACCAAGATTGAGGCTATAGATGAGATAGCGGTCGGGAACGAAAAGTTTGAAAAAAAACCAGCGGGCCAGCAGATAGACCAATAAGGAGGCCAGCCCCAGGTACCCAGCCGGCCCAAGTTTGGGCTTTAAGGCTCGCCAGTTGACCTTCCAGGCCCCATAGAGGGTGAGGCCCACTAGCAGCGGCACGCCAATAACTCCCCCGATTAATCCGCCTTCCCCGATGGGGGCGATAAACTCCCAAGGGCTGATGAATTCCCAGAAAATGGAGGGCATCGGCAGAAAAGGATACCGGCCGTGAGCGGTGTACTCGGGGTGATTGGCCATATCCGCGGCGCTCACCAGGGGGCCAAAGCCCGAAACGTTAAACTGGTGATTCATGAGAAGCACCAGGCAGGCGGCTGCCGCCAGCAAGGCAAAATGCTCCGGGCGCCTGGGAAAGGGGGGCAGATTACCGCGACCGGCGCGGGCGGCCACATAGGCCAACATAACCGCGGCCAAGGCCAGTATAAAGATATATGGGATGAATAAGGCCTGCAACAGGAGCGCCAGCCCCATCCCCCAGGGACGTCCCTGGAGCCAGCAAAGCCAGAAGAAAGCCAGCAGTGGGGCGGCAAAGGCCCGGGCCAACCCTCCGGCCAGATTATCCAGGAAAAAAGGCATCAGCCAGAAGACGGCCACCGCCATCCAAGCCAGAGGGCGGCCTCCCAGGACTTCGCCGATTTTAAAGAGGCACCCCCCCAGAAAAACGAACAGGATCCCGGGCAGCACTCTGGAAAAATCCACCGGATTCATGCCCAAGGCTGCCAGCCGATAGATCCCCTGAACTCCCCAAGTCACGTAGTGGCGGGCATAATCGCTGAGCAAGTCGCCTTTAAAAAGTTCCGGATCCTGCCACTGCTGCATCCAGAAAATTTGCTGGCGCACATCGTCATTGATGATAAAAGGATTGGTGAAGGTCTGCAGGTGGGCGTAACCGAAGATAACCGCCGAAAACAGGATTACCAGCACCAGGTCCGCAGCGGTCGCCCGGTTTAGCCCCTCAGCATCCCGCATATTCAGATGGCCTTTCCCAGGATTCAAAAGATGTTAAATTCACCGGCCCTAAAGGCTGAAAAAGCTTTCATTAAATTTACCAGAAAGGTCGAGATTAAATCTCGACTGATGCAGATAATGCCTTCTCCAAGTGTGGCCAGACCTCTCCGGACTTGCCCTATTTTTCATCTTAGCAAAATTCCTTCAAATTATGAATCCCCGTTTTGGGCAGATGATTAATGGTTGACAATCCTTAGAGTTTACGTATCATGGTCCCAAGTATCCACCGGGAGCAGAGACCTGAAAAGATAGTTGCGAGTAAACATCAATTCGTCTTGAGTTAAACTTCTATAAACCACTAAGCCGATATATATAAGATAACCCGGTGTTTAAAGAAGATGTAACCGAATTAATTGAATTTAAGGATCTACTCTATAACCTGGTGATCCGTGATCTTACCGTGCGCTATAAGCGTTCGGTGCTCGGCTTTTTCTGGAGCATGCTCAATCCGCTGTTGAATACCATCGTCTTTACCATTATCTTTTCCACCATTTTCCGTTTTGGGGTAAAAAGTTTCATCATATATTTCCTTTCCGGATATCAACTCTGGAATTTTTTTGCCCAGAGCACCCAAGTGGCCTCCAATTGTCTGCTCAGGAATGGGCCGCTATTTAAGAAAATTTATATCCCCAAACCGATATTTGTCATCTCCGTGGTTTTATCTAACATGGTGAACCTGGCATTCGCCTTAATTCCCCTCTTCATACTTCTGCCCATTTTAGGGAATGGGTTTCATTTATCTCTGCTGTTTCTGCCAGTAGCAATTTTATTTGCGGTTATGTTTACCATCGGGATATCTTTCGTCCTCTCGGCCACCGCAGTATTCTTCAATGACATAATCGATATGTATCAAATATTTATTTTGCCCTGGATGTATCTCACCCCCATTGTATATCCTATCGATATTGTTCCAAAAAAATTCCTACTATTTCTTAAGCTGAATCCTATGTACTACCTGGTCGAATGCTTTCGCTTGCCCATCTATATGGGAGAGTTACCGCACTTTCAGACGGTCTGTTTGGCCTTGCTGGTATCGGTCGCGACCCTGGTGATCGGATACCTGGTGTTCACCAAATTATCGGATACTTTTGTTTATTATGTCTAGCTGAGTGGTATCGGTGTCCATGGAATTCCCCATCATCCTGCAAGATGTTTCAGTGCGCTACCGCTTGCCTAAAGAGCGCATCCGCTCCGTTAAGGAATTCGTCATCAAGTCTTTCCGAGGCCGCATTGAATATGAAGAGTTCTGGGCTTTGAAGAATATCACTTTTCAGGTGCCTCCCGGGGAGATGCTGGGCATTATCGGCCGGAACGGCGCCGGCAAGAGCACCCTGTTGAAACTCATTGCCCGGGTGATGAAACCCATATATGGCACGATTCGAGTCCCGGGCAAGGTGGCCCCCATGATCGAACTGGGAGGGGGGTTCGACCATGAGTTGAGCGGCCGGGAGAACGTCTATCTATTCGGTTCCATCCTGGGAATCAATCGGCGGGAGATGGATAAGAAGTTCGCCGCCATCGTGGAATTTGCCGAACTCCAGGATTTCATAGAAGCCCCGCTGCGGGCCTACTCTTCGGGCATGATCATGCGCTTAGGGTTTGCCGTGGTCATCGCGGTGGACCCGGAAATTATGATCTTGGACGAAATCATGGCCGTCGGCGATACGGCTTTTCAAGAAAAATGTCAGGCTCATATTGCCAGGTTTCGCCAGGCCGGGGGCACCATCCTCTTTGTCTCTCATAGCCTCGAGCAAATCCTGAAATTTTGCGACCGGGCCCTCTGGTTGGAGCATGGAGAAATGCGGGAATGGGGCAATACCGCAGAGGTGGTGCATCAATATACGAATTACTTAGAGTCGATGGTATCCCGGCAAATCGCCCTCCCGGAACAAATCTGACCTCATGCGCAAATTCAACACAGGTCTGAGATTCTATGTTCATCTTGGCCGCCTCTCTTGGGAAATCCTGCGGCTTCATGGAATGAAGAGCCTGTGGCTCGCCTGCTGTCGGTATTTTGAAAAAGTGAAGGGCGAGCGGCGGGAATATTATCCCCGGGTCAATGATTACACCATCGGCTTGGTATCGGTGGCTATTCTGACCAAAAATCGTCTGGACTTGATCCGGCCTTGCCTGGAGGCGATCAACCGGTTCCCCAGTAATAAATATAATCTCGAGATATTGCTGGGCGATACCGGAACTACGGAGTCCGAGGTCTGGCAATATTACCGCCAGGCTGCCCACCACCATAACAAAATAAAAATAATTAAATTTGATTCGTATAATTACTCAAAGAATTATAATTGGCTAATTGAAAATCGGGCCCGGGGTCAATATCTGGTGCTGCTAAACAACGACACCACGGTCACCGCTAATTGGCTGGATAATTTAATCGATCCCCTTCTCGACTCTCAAATCGGTTTGGTCGGGGCCAAGCTGCTTTATACCGATAACACCATTCAGCACGCCGGCATCGAATTTAACGAGGCAGGGCATCCCTTCCATATCTTTGCCAAGGAACCCCGGGATTTTCCCGGGGCCAATTATCCCGGCCGTGGTGCCGGCGGTGACTTTCGCCTGTGTCGCCATGAGGCACGACGTCTTTGATCGGTTTCAGTTGGATGAAAATTTTACGGAGGAAGCCCAGGATACGGATTTCTGTTTACGGCTGACCGAGGCGGGATTTAAGGTGCTGTACAACCCGGCCGCCGAGATTTATCACCGGGAATGCGCTTCCCGGGACTGGCGCGCCGGCTTGCTCGATAGATACCGGCTCCAAAGGATTTGGGCGGCGAAAATCAAGGGCCTTCGGGCCCCAGCGCCCCAACGCCTGGCGTTTGATCCCCAGGAATTCCGCAATGCCATCACCATCATGCGCGACGACGGCATCGGTGACCTGTTGATGGGAATTTGCGCCTTTCAGAAACTTAGGGAGCGCTATCCGGGAAAAAAGCTGATTTTGGCCACCTACCAACGAAATATCGAGATGATGGCGGGGTTTAAGATTTTTGATCACTTCATTGCCATCCCCGATGGCCGCAAATTCTCTCCGTTGCCGATTCCCCGCGCCTCAGAAGTCCATAACTTTATCCGCCTGGAAGTGGACTTTGAAAATATTTGCATCCCCAACGAGGATAATAAAGTCCACCGTCATCTGGTGTACACCCGGGACCTGGGTCTGGAGCCAGACTATAAATTGGTGCCTATGCCGGAATACCCGAAAGCCCGGCAGCAAGTGCGCCAATTGTTGCTCGAGATGGGGGTCGATTTAACCCGGAAATTCGTGGTCCTCTGCCTCATCGCCACCAATCCCGCCAGGAGTTGGTGGGAACCTTATTATCCGCAGCTGCTCGCGGCCTTAAAGGTCATGGGATTAACTCCCCTGGTGGTGGGGACCAGGGATAGTAAATATTTCCAGGACCCAAACATCATCAACCTGTCAGGAAAAACCCCCACCATCACCGAGTATATTGAAGCGGTGAAATTGGGAAAATATGTCATCAGCACCGACACCAGCGCTTACCACATCGCCGCCTTATCCCGCATCCCCTTTTTGGCTCTCTTCACCGGCGGCATGAAACCGGCGGCCAGATTGAATTTCTACTCGAACTACGAAGTGGTCGAACCGCCGGCCAGCTTAAGCTGCTATCCCTGCTGGGACCTGGGCTGCAAGGATTTTTCGGTGCGTTGGCAAAACGATCCCTGCCGCTGGCAAGTGACGCCGGAAGAAGTAATTGAGAAGTTTAAACGGCTAATGGCGAGATTTCCCATTGCCTAAGTCACGCTAACCTGAAGAATATAAAATCGAGGCAAGGCCAGCTAGCTAATCTCCATGGGAAATTTGGGCTATAAAGAATCTCAAGGAACGCCCTCCGGAGACCAACCCGGTTTGGGCCACTGCCTAACTGCATTTTCCCATATTTAAACAATGACTACTGGAAATTATTCAAGAGGCATAAATATCCTGGGAATAACTGCGGATCAGTTCTTCGTAAGATGTCTCCGTCTGGAAATGCCCCTATTAAATTTGAAGAAAAATGGTTTAATAAATAATTTCTTTATAACCGACACTTATTTAACTGATGTTCCGGATGATGCAAGTTTCAATGTCTTGTGGTTGCAAAGAGTGGACAACAGCTCATTAATAAAGCATTTGGCAGAGAGGGTAAATAATAAATATCTATACGATCTAGATGATTTAATGATTGCCAAGAAAGCCTATGGAGATGATAAATATTATGATCATAGAGCCGGAGTGATCCTGGCTCTTAATAATTGTCAGGTGCTCACCGTTACTTCCCCGCGTCTGCGCTCCCTGTTGGAGCGCTATACGCAACTGCCCTTGGCGGAGAAAACCGTGGTCTGCCCCAACGGCTTTGAGTTTTCCCGGTCTCTGCGGCCCCCCCAGGTTCCCGCCGGGATCTGGTGGACCTCCAGCGATGCCGCCGCGCTCGACTACGTCCCGGGAGACCGTGGTTAAAGCCATCGCCCGATTTGCCCGAAAAAACGACTTGACCCTTTATAGCTCCGGTTTACTGGATGAGGAAATCAAAAGCGCCTTCGGGAAGATCATTGACCTGGGCATGGTTTCCTACTGGCACCATAAAGCAGTGGCCGCCAGCTTGCCGGCGATGATCGGGGTGGCCCCCCTGGAAACCCAGGCGGACCGGGACACCCTAGATTTTATCAGCGGCAAATCTGACGTAAAGATGGTGGAATTTGGCGGCTTTGGCCACCCCGGGGTCTACAGCCAGGCGCCCCCGTATGCGGATACGGATCTAGAGACCGGCGTTCTGGTGGAAAACACGGAGGACGCCTGGCTGGACGGCCTGGAGGTCATCTTCCGGCAGGGCTGGCAGCAAACCGCCCAGGAGCAGAAACAGATCATCCAACTCCGGCATATGGACCGCCTCACCCGGGAGTGCTGGTCGCCGGCCATTGACCGGGTGATCCTGGCGCGCCCCGTTTCCGGAGAGGAATTGAAACAATGGATAGAGAAAGATTTGCGGGAAAAGCTGCGGGCCGTTTACCGGAAATCACACCTTCCTTAAGCAGTGTAAAGGAAAACTACCTGCACCTGTGGCTCAATGGCTGAGAAAGATCATTCTGGGAGGACCGTAACCGCCATGGGGAAGAAAAGTCTGGTAACCGGCGGCGCGGGCTTCATAGGCTCGCACGTGGCGGAAGAGCTGCTCAACCTGGGGCATGAAGTGCTGGTGCTGGATGATTTGAGCGGCGGCTTTCCGGAAAACGTGCCCCCGGGAGCTAAATTTGTCCAGGGATCCATTAATGATCATGCTCTCATTGATACTCTCTTTGGGCAGTGCCACTTCGACTATGTTTACCATCTCGCGGCTTATGCTGCTGAAGGTCTCAGTCATTTCATTAAGAGATTTAATTATGAGAATAACCTCATCGGCTCCGTCAATTTGATCAATGCCGCCATCAACTTCGAGGTCAAATGTCTTATCTTTGCCTCTTCCATCGCGGTTTACGGTACCAACCAACTGCCCATGAGCGAGGACATTCAACCGCTGCCGGAAGACTCCTATGGCATTGCCAAGTATGCGGTCGAACTGGATTTAAAAGAGAGTGGCAAGATCTTCGGTCTCCCCTACATCATCTTCCGGCCCCATAACGTATATGGAGAGCGCCAGAACACCGGGGACAAGTACCGGAACGTCATCGGCATTTTCATTAATCAGCTCATGCAGGGCCAGGCCATGACCATTTTCGGGAATGGCGAACAGACCCGCGCCTTCTCCTATATCGGCGATGTGGCCCCGGTGATCGCCAGGAGTATAGAGTTTCCGGCAGCCTACAACCAGATCTTCAATGTGGGCGCCGATAAGCCTTACACCGTCAACTATCTGGCCGAAGTGGTGGCCAAAGCCGCGGGGGTGCCGTTCCAGGTGGTGCATCGCGAGGCCCGCCAGGAGGTGCAACACGCCTACTCTTCCCATCAGAAGGGGGAACGGATCTTCGGCGCCAAAGCGAAAACTTCCTTGGAAGAAGGGGTGCAGAGGATGGTGGACTGGGCTCTGAGGGCAGGACCCAGGAAGAGTAAGGCATTTGACCAAATTGAAATCAGGAAGAATCTGCCACCCAGCTGGCTCTCCCAATAACCTCTGGCCAGGCCTTGAATTTCTATACTGATTACGAGGTGGCGGAACCGCCGGCGGACCTTGGCTGCTATCCTTGCTGGGACCTAGGCTGCAAGAATCTGTCGGTCCGTGGGGAAAGTGATTCCTGTCGATTATCAGGGAGCCGGATGAGGTAATTGAGAAGTTTAAACGACTGGTGGCCAGGTTTCCAGCCGATTAAACCGGAAACCGCAGGGAGAAACAGGTTAAAGGAACCAGGAGGCCGGTTCTTGCCGGCTTGGGGACCCGTTATGGCAACGGTCGGTTGGCGGCTGATTTTCCGGAAAGGCGCCCTGCTGCTCATCATTTTCCTTGTGGTATTCGTGAGTTATGTAAACAGCCCCATCATGACCGGATCCGACGCCAGATGGATCATTCCCACCTCGCTAAATATCTTCCATAAGGGAAGTATCGAGTTGGATAACTATTATGAACGAATAAAAGAAAATAATATTGGTATCGTCACCATTAATAATCATTATTATAATTATTTCCCTTATGGAACCGCAGTCATTGCGGTTCCTTTTGTCTGGATTATAAGTTGGTTTGAAAACGATACCCTGATTGTTAAATGTCATGCAATGTATGAACGTCTAATTGCTTCATTTATATTGGCGCTTACCGCCGTGATAATTTATCTTATGGCGTGTTTGGATTTGAAACCTAGATATGCCCTAGTAATAGCTTTTATTTTTGCTTTTTGTACCTCCGCCTGGTCCCAGGCAAGCCGCGAACTGTATCAGCATGGGCCCTCAATGCTGATGTTGGCCTTATCCCTTTATCTGATCTTACGGGCGGACCGGCAACCCTGGCTGATCCAATATATCGGGGCGCCATTGGCTATGGCTTATGTCATCAGGCCTACCAACAGCTTATCCTTGATCTGCTTTTCTTTATTCGTCTTCTTATATTATCGGCAATATTTTTGGCGCTACCTCGTTTGGGGCCTCTTGGTGTTCGCGCCCTTCGTCATCTTCAATCTATCAACTTATGGCGCCCTGCTCCCGCCCTATTATTCTCCCGGCAGAATTGGTTTGCATGCCAGTTTTTTTGAGGCATTATTGGGTAATTTAATCAGCCCGGCTCGCGGTTTATTAGTTTTTTCTCCCATCTTCCTGATGTCGTTTCTCGGACTATTTTTAAAGATAAGAGAGGGGAGGAGGGCAAAAGTTGATTATTTCCTGGTAGCCATAATCGGTCTGCATTGGCTGGCGATATCGGCCTATCCCCATTGGTGGGCGGGATATTCATATGGGCCGCGGTTCTTTGCGGATATGGCTGCCGTTTCTCGTGTATTTTCTCATTCCCGTAGTGGGCTTTCTGGCCCACGCCGATAAGCCTAGATGGGTAATGCTCACCATTTTTCTGGCGCTCACGGCCTTCAGTTTTTGGGTCAATTATCGGGGGGCGGTCAGATGGGAAGTATACCTCTGGAATGTCAATCCGGTTAGTGTGGACTCCAACCCTTCCCGCATCTGGGATTGGCAGGATCTCCAATTTCTCCGCTAACTATGAGGCGATGCCCAGGAGAGGGCGGTAATTAACCAGCGGAGGGTCTAATGGTTAGACGATCCCCCGGCGCCCTGGAAATTCCCGCGGGAATCCAAAGAATACAGACTGATGAAGAACTGGCGGTGAGGGCCACGATTGAAACTCCTAATCCCGTGATGAAGAACTGGTTTCCCTGGTTCGCCCTCCTGGTGGTCTGGACCACCATCATCCTGGTGATTAATCCACGGGGCGAATTTATGGTGAACGACGACTGGGCCTTCGTCAGAAGCCTGGAAGCCTTCCGGTCTCTGGGGAAAATCACGGCCACCGGCTGGGGGCCCCCGGGGGCTCCGGGTGGGCCGGCTTTGCTGGTCCACCTCCTGGTGGGGGACCTCTTCAGTTGGGCCTTGGGGTTTTCCCTAACCACCCTGAGGATCGCGGTACTCACCATGGGCTTCCTGGGGTCTCTCGGCCTCCTGCTGCTTCTGCGGCTCGCCCGGGTGCCGCCCTGGCCGGCGCTGCTGGCTACCTTGACCGTGGTGGGCAATCCCCTTTTCCTGGCAGAGTGCTTCACCTTTATGACGGATATCACCTTTGCCTCTCTGGCCATCTTCGCGGTGCTTTTTCTCTATCTGGGCGTGAAGAAATCCAGCACCCCCTGGATTATCTCCGGGCTCCTCCTGGTCCTGGCCTCGATTCTAACCAGGCAGATCGGGGTGGTCATCCTCCTGGCCTTTTGGGTTACTTGCTGGGTGCATCCTGGCGGCGCCGCCCTGGGAAGAGGGAAGATGCTCTTCCTGGGATTGACTTTAGTTATGCTCCCCTGGATATCTTATGAGGTTCTGCTTGCCCACCTGGGAAGTTCCCCTCTCACCCAACACCAGGTAATCCATAACCTCTTCAACTACCCCAGAGAAAAAGGCTTCCTGGAGTATCTGGGCTTCATCATTAATGGCTTCGTCTTCTTTGGCCTGGGTTATCTAGGCTTCTTCGTTTCTCCCCTGCTCACGGGAAACTTCAGATTATTGCTGCGTTCCCGCTATTTCCGGTATTTTCTCATGATATTTACTTTCTCAGTGGTTTTATTGGAGATAGCTATTATTAAAGATCTTATCCATCCGCCGATAATCTTTTTGGGAAATATCATTTACAATTTCGGCATCGGTCCGCTTTTATTAAAGGATACCTATATCTTAGGAATTCCGAGGCTGGCGGTCATCTCCGGGGCGGCCTGCTATCTGCTGGCTTCCTGGGCGGCTCTGGCGACGGTGGTCTTGGCGACTCTCTTTGTTGCTTATCTACGGCAATGGTTTCAGGCCGGCGGGGCCACGGAAGATGGAGACAACTCTTTCCTGCTTCTTATGGTGCTCCTGGCCGCGCTTTTCTATTTGGGCATTATCACGCTCACTTACTTTCAAGATCGTTATTTGATCCCTTTATTGATCTTCCTGGTCATCTGGCTGGCCGTAAACCGTTCCCCCTCCCGCGGGGCTGGCGAAACTTTCTGGAAAATAATTCCCGGGTTTGTTATGGTCATCTGTCTGGGTCTGTGGTCTACTGGTCAGGTCCACGATTTTATGGAGATGAAGCGCAGCCAGAAACAAGCCCAGGATTATGCACTCCAGAAACTTGAAGCCAATCCCTGCTCCATGGACGGAGGATTCGAATTTAACGGCTACCACTGTTACCGCAACGATTTTCAGCCTCACCAGGGGTTGAGTTGGTGGTGGGTATCCCGGGAAGATTATTTGATCACTCTTGGTCCCCTCCCCGGATACCGAATCCTCCAGAGATTTCCTTTTCAGAGATATTGCGGACCATCCGGAGCCATATATCTGTTACAACCTCAACATCCCGAGATTCCCGGCGGCTGACCGGCAAGGGCAGGGTCCGCATCTGCCTTGGGGGCCAATAAGGGATCCGGCTTTGGAAAAGGGAGCGCCGCACTTAGGAAGGTATTAGCCTTGGCAGGTTGCCTCGCCCCAGGCCTCTCCCCCCGAAATAAGGAGAACCTGGCGCACCTGCAGAACCAGGGACTCCATAATGATGAGTCGCCCTCCACATAAAGGCCCGGTTTCCTGGCAAGGTTCTCTCCAGGGCCTCCCGGGGCTATCCTGGAAGAATCTTTTGATCCTTTTCTGGGGTTTCCGGGGATATCTTCTCTTTGTTCTCGATCTGCTGGTATTTTTCTCCTCCATCATTCTGGCTTATCACCTGCGCTATTATGTGGACGGCATCGTCCGGTTCATCCCTCCTCCGGATTCGACCCCTCCTCCCATCACCCCATTTCTCAAAGCCGCCACGGTCTTGTCGATCTCCTGGCTTTTCATCCTGGCCGGAAAAGGTGAATACCGCAATTCTCCCCAGCTACTGGTCTCTACCCACTGGCCCACTCGCAATTTGATCAATTCGGGTTTTCTGGCCTTTGTCTTCCTCATGGTTCTGGGGGTTCTTTACCATGGTTTACTGGTATCCCGCCTGGTTTATCTCCTGACTTTTGTCATTGCCTTGCTGGCTGCCGCGAGCGCCCGCCTGCTGCTGCAAGGGTTGGAAACCTACCTTTGCCGGCAAGGTATTCTCAAAGAGAAATTGGTGGTTATTCGAGCGGGAAGGCGGGCGGCAGAATTTCTGAATCACCTGAAATCCCATAACCCCTCCATTATGGTAGTCGGCAGCTTGGAGTCCCGTACGGCGACTGCCGGCAATGGGGATCTGGGACTTCCCATCTTGGGCGGATTACGGGAGATCGCCGAGGTCTTCCAGCGCGCCCCCTTTGACGCCTTGTTGTTCATTCCCGATGAAGATGGCGCCTCCGAATATCTGGACCGGGAACTCATGATGCTGGCGGTCAATTTCTGCGAGTCGCACCATATCCCTTTTTATATGGTGCCCGATTCTTTAGGGGTGGCGGTGACCAGCCGGGAAATTGACGTATGCCGGGATTATCCCATCATAGAGTTGCGGGATGCTTCCTTGCATTCCGGCTATAAAATAGTCAAGCGCCTGATGGATATCCTGGTCTCTCTGGCGGTCCTGGCGCTGGGCTTACCCCTGTGGGGTTGCCTCGCCCTCTTGATCAAACTCACCAGCAAAGGACCGGTGATTTATATCCAGGAGCGGGTGGGCTTGGAAGGCAAGCCCTTCAAAATGTATAAATTCAGGAGCATGGTGGAGAATGCCGACGCCCGGCTCAAAGAGATGATCGATTTGGATAGTCTTCCTGAACCCGTTTTTAAAATCAAGCAAGACCCTCGGGTAACTCCGGTGGGCAGATTTATCCGCAGGTGGAGCCTGGATGAGGTCCCGCAATTTTTCAACGTCTTGTGGGGGACTATGAGCCTGGTGGGGCCAAGGCCGGAGCAGGTGGACCTGGTGGGGAAATACAATCTCTGGCAGCGCCGCCGTCTCAAAGCCAAACCGGGAATCACCGGCTACCAGCAAATCATGAACCGGGGCATTCCCTCTTTAGAGAAACGCACGGCCCAGGATCTATATTATCTCAAGCATCAGAGTCTTTGGCTGGACCTGTTTATCCTTGCTAAAACTATTATTGTAGTTATCCGGGATGACGGGCTGAAATAAGCCGCCCCTGCCGGGAAAAACCTAAAATCGATGCCGACCCCAGTTAATCAACGCGATGGCGAACCGCTGGCCGCCTCTTCCCTGGGGGCCAAGCTGGCCTGGCTTCTCTTCCTGGCAACTTCTGTGCATCTGGCCTTCCTGCAACCCATGCTGGATGTCATTCCCGGAGAGCGAGCCAAGGTCTTTTCCGGCATCTGGTGCGCCTTAACCTTCTTGCTGGTTTTGGTCTTTCAAAGGCCCAGGCCGGTAAATTGGAAATCTCCCGCGGTTCTCATTTCCCTCACCCTGTTTATTTTGGTCCTGGCCAGTAGCCTCCGCAGTCCCGAGAAAGCCTCTTCCTTGGCCCGGGCCTTGGTAATTCTGTCCGCGGGGTTGGGAGGATACTGGAGCGCCCGGCTGCTTCTCCGGACCCCCGAGAGACAACGATTCTTCTTGTGGTTCAGCCTGGGATTGCTGGTCATCATCCTGCTGTTGTGCGCTGCGGGGCTCTGGACCACCGGCAGTGTTTTCCAATTCCTCGACGAACACTACCATCCGGTGGGGAGTCGCCTCATCCTCTTGGCTTTTGTCCCCCTGGCCCTGGTCTGCAGTCCGGGGCGCCTGAAGTAGGTGGCTGGGAATAGCCCTTCTGGGCGCCGGTTATCTGGATCCTTTTGCTGACTGGGAAAAAATGCCGGCATGGGGTCGGCCTTGTTTGTTCCTCCCGCGGTCGGTCTCCTGGCAGTGTGCCTTCGAACGTGGTCCGCCCGGCAACTGGTGGTCATCCTGTCTCTGCTGTTTCTGGCCTCCGCCACTGCCGGAAATCTGCTCTACCCCCCTTTTGCCAATAAGGAAAGATACCATGGAGTCCGTGGCCTACCGGATTGAAAATATCAGGTTTTCCTGGCATCTTGGCCCGGGAGCACCCCTGGCTCGGTATCGGCTTATGGGCCTCGAGAGAATCCTATCTCCAGGATTATGAGCCTGAATATCCCACCTGACTAAAGAGGATTTCTCCGCCATTACCAGGAAACTCAGAACATCGGAGAACAACTTCCTGACCTTCATGGCTGACCTGGGACTGCCCGCGACTTTGCTTTACAGTAGCGCCCTCCTCGTTATCCTGGGCCGGCTCCTGGGGCAGGCTTTGCAATCCCCTGCCTCAGCGGTCTTCCCTCCCCTGGCCCTCCTCTTGCCGTTAGTGCGGCGAAATCCTGCATCTGCAGGTGTTCGACGGCTTATTTCATCCCCAGGTTAGCTGGTTTTTTCACATTCTCCTGGGATTGGCGTCCACCTCCGCCGGCGAGTGGCTCACCCCCTCCCGGGGTTTGGAAGGCCTTTGGGCTCAGGTTCTTGATGTTCGGCGCCGTAATCGTCGGCGGGGGGGCCCTGGGGATTGTGCTCAGTCCCTAGGTTCTTTTAAGCTCGGAGAAAGGAGTGACTCCGGAGCGCCGGCCCGGTGGCCGATGAGCTGCCTGGATTTACCACCTAAGGTCCGCAGGAGGCGACATGCATGTGGCGGTAGTTATTCCCACCCTTAATGGGGGAGAAACTTTTCTCCGGGTGCTGGCGGGACTGCGGGGGCAAAGCCTGGCCCCGCAGACCTTACTGGTCATTGATTCCGGCTCGGTTGATGATACCGTCCCCCAAGCTCTGGCCTACGGCGCCCGGGTCCATAAAATCCGGGCCTCGGAGTTCAACCATGGAGCCACCCGGGAATTGGGGCGCCAATTGGTCAAAGCGGACTACTACCTCTTCATGACCCAGGACGCCCTCCCGGCGCACCCCCACCTGCTGGAAAATCTGGTGAAACCGCTGCTATGACCGGCAAGATATCGGGCTGGTGTACGGCCGGCAATTGCCCTGCCCGGACGCCTCCCCCTTGGAAGCCTTCAACCGCCGGTTTAATTATCCTGCCGCGCCGCAACTGAAGCGGAGAGCCGATCGGGTTCGCCTCGGTCTGAAAACGGTGTTTTGTTCCAATGCCTGTGCCGCCTACCGAGCCTGAGGCCCTGGAGGCCGTAGGCGGTTTTGCCCCGGTAATCATGTGCGAGGATCAATACGTCGCCGCCAGGATGTTGGAAGCCGGATACTCGATTTACTATGCCGCCGATGCCTCGGTTATTCACTCGCATAATTATTCCCTGATGGAAGAATTTAAGCGTTATTTTGATCTGGGGGTCTTTTTCGGCAGCCATGAACGTTGGATCGTGGACCACTTCGGTACTGCCGGCAGCGAAGGTTACCGGTTATTCCAGGAAGGCCGGCGCTATTTAAGCAGTTCCGGCAAGGCCCATTTGATTCCGCAGTCTGATGCTGCGCCTGCTGATCAAAGGCCGCTGGGTTACCAGTTGGGCTCCAGGGAAAGGTTCCTCTCCACTTCGCTAAAATCCCGCTTGAGCCTGCACCGGAATTTTTGGAGAAACTGACACCTGGGGCAACTTGGGCCACCGCGGCAATGGCCAATGGGGCTGTGGTCGGGCTGCTGGCCGCAGGCCAGGGTAATGAAGACCGCGTTTTCCCCACAGGCTTGCTTGGGTCTGGCAGATGCGGTAGAATGACCGCCTGGAGATCAATAACCTTCGGCTAATCCCTGCGCCTCGAGCGGCAATTATCTCTGATGCCCTATTTTTCCCGCAAAAACCTTATTCTAGTCGTGATCACGGCGATTATTCTCTTTTATTTTAGCGCCGTAGCCCTCTGGATCTATCTACTCAGCCTGCTGGCGGTGACGGTTCTCTTTCACCGCTTTTCGTCCAACAGTGCCGCCAGGGTGGCGAATTTTATTGCCAATACGGCTACCCTGACCTTTTCAGCCCTTATCTTGGTCCTGCTGCTGGAAATCGGACTGCACCTGCATCCTCATCTCTTTATTGGAGAGCGAGGGCCTGACACCCTGGGGGAATTTTCAGATTTCACCAGCAGGGGGTATTTGACTGAGCAGGTCTTTCATAAGCCAAAGGATGTTTTTCGCATCCTGGGGCTGGGTGATTCTTTTGCGGTCTGCCTCTGGGATCAAAAGAAGAATTATCATAATGTCTTGCAGGATAGATTCACTGCCCTGGGTGGGAGAAAAGTTGAGATTGTCAATGCCGGGATGGAATCCATCGGCCCTGGATATTTTTGGCATATTCTCGAGAAATTCAGTGACCGGTTTAAGCCGGACCTGGTTCTGGTGGGGTTCTTCATGGACGATATAAATAGATGCAGGTTTGATATATTCCTCAGTAGTTTCATTTCCGAACCAAACAACCTGGCCGAGAAGCTCTGGGGATACCGCCAATTTAGACATTTCCGGCTTTATCAATTGATAAAGAAAAAATATTTCTGGTACCTGGATCGCCTCCGCAAGGCTCAGGAGGTGGGCAAAACCGGAGAGACCGACGTGGGAAGTTTCTCTAACGAAACTTTCCTGGAAATCGAAAAAGATCGCAGTTGGATCTTTGACAAAAAGAAAAGGGTCGAATTTGAGGGCGAATGGCGGCAATGCTCCAGGGTCATCTCCCAAATGAAGCAATGGTGCGACCGGAGGAACATCGAGATGGTGCTGGCTATCTTTCCGGACCAGTTCCAAGTGGAGGAAAACCTGAGAGAGGAAGTTTATAAGAAATATAATTTGGCGGCGGATTCCCTGGACCTGGAATATCCCAATTACCGAATGGCGAATTATTGTAAGGAAAATAACATCCATTGCCTTGATTTATTGGGGCCATTCCGGGAAAAAGGCAAATCCGGGGGGCTATACTCCTTGCGGGACACCCATTGGAATGAAGCCGGAAACCGCCTGGGTGCAGAGGTTATTTTTCAATACTTAATGGACCGGAAGCTGATTAAGCAGTAATCATAAGGGTTTTCTAATACAAGGGGAAAGAAACTACCTGAGGGGTCTTTTTGAGGTCCTGTTTGCGCCTGGACTGGGGACTATCTGCTATAGATCACCAACCTCCCCACCCCCCTGCCGCGCCTTTGATAGGCAAATCATATATCCAGGGTTAGCGGCCCCCTAACTACCCCAGCTAGCAGCAATTCTCTCTTCAATCGTGAAGGGCGCTTCCCACTTGTTTTGCCGCCTGCAAAGACAAGATTTTCCAGAGGGGCGGCGCCAGGGCAGCCAAGGGAAATAATGAATAGAGCTAGACTGGCTGTTTATTATTTAATCTTAATTTTGATTAATTTAATCTGCCTGGAAGGCATATCTTATTCTTTAGGGAAGTATTTAGAAACCAAAGGGGTGTTGTATAAGGCGCAGGACACCTTTGATGATTTTGAGAACTATGTGGCCAACCGGGACCCGGTATTAGGTTGGGTCCCCAGAGGCGATGTGGATGAGACTGGATCACGGATTATTCCGGCCTACCCCGATCCCACCCGTTTTCCTGCCTGCGTCTCCTTGTATGGGGATTCCGTCACTTGGGCCGCAGAAGTTGACCACGAACACGCCTGGTCCAATGTCCTCTCATTATTATTGGGATGCCGGGTGGCTAATTATGGCGGCAGGCGGTTATGGCACCGACCAGGCCTACTTGCGCTTTAAGTTAAATAGCCGGGATAAATCTAAGGTGGTCATAATGGGCTTTTTAACCGAAAATATTCTTAGAAACGTCAACCAGTTTAGGAATTTTCTTTATCCCAATCAGCGTTATGCCCTTAAGCCGAGATTTATTCTTAACAGAGAGGGGGACCTGAAATTAATTCCTGTGCCCGATCTTTCCAAAAATCAATATAAGCTGCTGGTTAAAGAGCCGGAAAGATTTTTAAAGCATGAATATTTTTTCTTGGAAGATTACGGCCATGTAAATTGTCTGGAATTTCCCTATACCCTGTCAGTTCTCAAATCCCTCACCCATTTTTATATTCTTGCCAAAATTGCCGGGAGGCCGAGCCATGCCGAGTTTTATCAAATGGATCATAAATCGGGCGCCTTGCAAGTTACTGAGAAAATACTCCTTAATTTCTCTAAGGATGCTCTGGCAGAAGGCAGAATCCCCATCGTACTTATCTTACCCACCTATGATGATTTAGTCTATTATCGGAAACATCAAAAATGGGTTTTCGAAAATTTAATAAAACTATTAAAAAAAGATGGCGTAGTAGCCCTTAACTATCGGGAAGGATATGCTGCAAATAATGGGGAAGAGAAATCTTAATGAATTTTTTACCCGCACCACTGACCACTTCAATGACGAAGGTAATAAAATTCTGGCAGATATTGTCTATCAAAAAATCAAAGGAAAAGTTAACTGCGCCCCAACGAGGAGCGCTTGGTTGCCTGAATCGCCATAATTTTCTGTCGGCATGTCCTGGATGAGAAGCTGCATTGCGGAGACGGCAACATCTTGGCAGATACCCTTTCTCCTAAGGATTTTCCATTAATCATCCCGGACGGAAAATTTTTCTGGTTTGTGCTATGATGGGCCGCGGAGTATGCCAACTTACTACTTCGGGTCAGCTCCAGGGATATGAGAAGATATGCATCGGGTAGGCTTATATGTGCAACTGGCCCGGGTTCACCAGTATGTGAAGAACGCCTTCGTCTGCCTGCCCATTTTTTTCGGCTACAAGCTAACGGATGTGCAGGCCCTGCAGCAGACCGGCCTGGCTTTCCTGGTATTTTGCCTGGCGGCCTCCAGCGTCTATGTGGTTAATGACCTCTGTGACCTCGAAGAGGACCGGCGGCACCCCTTAAAGCGCCACCGCCCCCTGGCTGCCGGGGAGTTGCGTCCCGCCCAGGCGGTCGGCTTTTTGGCCCTCTTATTGGTCACGGCAGTTATTTTGGCGGTCGTTTTCCTCCCACCAATCTTTCTGGTGATAATATGTAGCTACCTGGTCCTTAATCTGGCCTACTCTTTCCTTCTCAAACACCTCTCCGTCTTGGACGTGGCCTGCATCGCCCTGGGGTTCGTACTCAGAGTCTATGCCGGTGGGGTGGCTGCCGGGGTCCCCATCAGCCATTGGATTGTGGCCTTGACCTTTCTCCTGGCACTCTTTTTGGCCTTGGGAAAACGGCGGGACGATCTGCTCCAGGCAGGTGGTGACAAGGGCGCCCGGAAGAGCCTGGACGGCTATAACCTGGAGTTCGTGGGTCTCGCCATGGGCGTCATGGCCGCGGTGATTATCGTGGCCTACCTCCTTTACACCGTTTCCCCCGAAACCATCGAGAGGCACGGCACCGACCAGCTCTACCTCACCGCTTTCTGGGTCATCCTCGGCCTGTTGCGCTATTTTCAGATTACCCTGGTGGAAAAGCGTTCCGGCTCCCCCACCAAGATCCTTCTCAAAGATGCTTTTCTCCAGATCACCATCATCCTCTGGCTCCTCTCTTTTTTCCTGTTACATTTTTTTGCGGGCAGGGCTGGCAGGGGGCGCTTGACGGCATGAAGCTCAGCGGATGGGGGAGATACCCGGTGGTTGACTGCCAGGCGCAGTCCTTTGGCAGCCTGGCCGAGCTGCGCCGCTGTCTGGCGGCTGCCGGCGACCTCATCGTCCACGCCATGGGAAGAAGTTATGGCGACAGCGCCCTCCACGACCGGGTGCTCTATTCCCGGCGTTTCAACAAGATCCTGGATTTCGACCCCCAGACCGGCATGGTCACCTGTGAGGCCGGCGTCACCCTGGCGGATCTCCTGGAGGCCTTCCTGCCCCGGGGTTGGTTTTTGCCGGTAATCCCCGGCACCAAGTTCATCAGCGTGGGGGGGGCCATCGCCAGCGACGTCCACGGCAAGAACCACCACCGGGAGGGATGTTTCAGTGAGTGCGTCCAGGCTCTGGACCTGCTCCTCCCCCACGGTCAGATGATGCGGCGTGAGCCGCCAAGAGAATCGCCCCCTGTTTCAGGCGACCTGCGGCGGCATGGGGCTCACCGGGATTATCACCACGGCCGCGTTGCGCCTGCGGCCCATACGGAGCGCCTACATCAGAGAAACGCTGCCAGCGTTGCGCCAACCTTCAGGAGGTTTTCGCATCTGTTCGAGGCCAACCCGGAGGCCACCTATTCCGTGGCCTGGATCGACTGCCTAACCTCCGGAGAGCGCCTGGGCCGCTCCATTTTGATGTTGGGGGAGCACTGCCGAGTCAGGGCCCCTGCGCCTTCCTCCCCCCCGATCCCTGAGCATTCCCTTAGAGTTACCCGCCTTCGTCTTGAACAGACATTCCGTCGCCCTCTTCAACCACCTGTACTACCGCGGCTCACCCGATTTGCTGGCGGGACGCCTCACCCCTTTAGAGGATTTTTTCTTCCCCTTAGACCGGATCGGCCACTGGAACCGGATGTACGGGCGCCGCGGCTTTACTCAGTACCAACTGGTGCTGCCCCAGGAATCGAGCCTTGCAGGAATAACTGAGATTTTGCAACGTACCAGCGCCTCGGGCCTCGGTTCCTTCTTGGGGGTGCTCAAGCTTTTGGGTGCGGCCAACGACAACCTGCTCTCCTTTCCCAGGCAGGGATATACACTGGCCATCGACTTTAAAATCGAGGAAAAGCTCTTCCCCTTTTTGGAAGAATTGGACCGGGTGGTCCTGGACCACGGAGGGCGTCTCTACCTTACCAAGGACGTCCGCATGTCCAGAAAGACTTTCTGCGAAAGCTATCCTCGCTGGGAGGAATTCACTGCTCTCCGGGAACGTCTCGGTCTTCAGGAGAAATTCAATTCCCGGCAGTCCCGCCGCTTGGGGGTTTGATATGCATGTGCTCATCTTAGGGGCCAATTCCGACATAGCCCAGGCCCTGGCCCGGAAGTTCGCCCAGGCGGAGCGGGCCCACCTGATCCTGGCCTCCCGGGACCTGGAGCTTTTGGCAAAACAGGCCCGGGACCTGGAGATTCGCTTCCAGATAAAGGCCCGGCCAGTCTACTTCGATGCCACCGACTTTGCGTCTCACGCCGGTTTTTACGACAGCCTCGACCTCAAGCCGGACGTAGTGATCCTGGCCTTCGGCTATCTGGGAGACCAGAAGCGGGCCCAGGAGGACTTCGGAGAGGCGCACCGGATAATCTCGGTCAACTTTGTGGGTGCAGTAAGTATTCTCGAAATCATTGCCCATGACTTCGAGGTCCGGGGTCAGGGCTGCATCATCGGGATAAGTTCGGTGGCCGGTGAACGGGGCCGCCAGAGCAATTATCTCTATGGCGCCGCCAAAGGGGCGCTTTCCCTGTACCTGGGCGGGCTGCGCAACCGCCTGCACCCCCGGGGGGTGCGGGTGCTGACGGTGCTGCCGGGGTTCGTGGCCACGAAGATGACCGAGCACCTGGACCTGCCCGAAAAGCTCCTGGCAACCCCGGAAGAGGTGGCCGAGGATGTTTACCGGGCTTTTATGAGAGGAAAGGAGAAGGTTTATACCAAGGGCCGGTGGCAGTGGATCATGTGGATTATCAAGGCCATCCCGGAGAAGTGTGTTCAAAAGGCTGAAATTATAAAATGCTCCGAAACGCCGGGGGCTTACGGCGCCGCTCCTGGGCGGCCCACCGGGGAGGGGGTTCCGGGTGGATAGGGGGTGATCAGTCCATTCTTCCGGATGTCGCCGGGGTTCAGCAAGCGCCCTCCGAGCTTGCCGAAGAAAGATACCCGGGTCCAGGCGAGGGTGGGTACCTGCTCCGGGTCGAGGAAGATGAAACAGGGTACCTCTGCGGCTGCGCCCCCAGGGTGCCAGTTCACCATGACTTTGCGGCCCTGTGCGGTTTCGGGACCGATGCGGCATACCAGCTCCTGGGGCTCGGGAGTGGGAAGCATTGCCACCCGTAGGGTAGCGCCACCCGACAGCGCTCCCAGGGCGCCCAGGCGGAAGTTGTAAAACAGGCTCAACAGGTCATACACCGGTTCTTTCAGCGGCGCCTCCCATTCCTTGACCATCTCCCGGCTGCCGGCCTTGGTCCAGCACGTCAGGCGCCCTTGCTCATAGTCGAATTGATACACTTTCAAGTAAGGTTTCCCTTGATACTGGAATTCTTCACGATAGACCAGCGGCAGCAGCCGCCCCTCCCGGTAAACCATCTCCGTCTGGTAGCGCTCCGGCAGCCACCGGCTCAATAATCGCCAGATCCCTTGGGCTGCCCCGGAGAACTCCGCCTGGTAATGGCCCGGTTTTAACTCTTTCAAAATCAGGTGCACCCGGGCCACGTTGTCCCACGGGCCCAGGCTCACCTGGTAGTGCAGATCTTCCCGAGCCTCCAACCCTGCCGCGGCCCCAGCCGGCGCCGGCCCCATAACCAGTTGGAGCAAGATGAAAATCCACAGAAACCTACGCAGCGGCTTTAGCCTCCTTGTTCCAGATTATACGAGTTACCAAACATTCGTTTTAATAAATCTTCGCAAAATAAAAGATATGCTTATAGCCTCCAAGATCATGCAAATATATCCTCGATATTTATTTTTTGAATTACCTTTTCCTTTTCTAAAATTACTACATTATCTCTTTTTAAGATCAAACTTCTATATTCATCTTCCAATCTATTGTTTTTATAGCTTTCAAACCAGCTTCTTATGTGAAAACCAATACTTTTATCTATCCGCTCATTTAATTCTAAAGCGCTTCCGCCATTTTTAGCTTTTCGAAAAAATTGCTCCCTGCTTCTAACTGGATAATGGTAAATAATAATATCTTCAGATACATTCCTAGTCAATTTCCCGGCAGCGACAACGTCATGATTTCCATGACCGACATCCAGGTAACCATTTTGTGTTTTATAAATAACTTCTGGCGGAGACCTGAAAAGATATAGGTTTTTGTTTTTTGTGTCCTCTTCACAATATTGGGTCTCATATGGATTCACGACCGCCCACTGACTATCACCTGGAAATGTTTCCAATCCTTGCCTTTCCTCTAGGCAGAACGTTTACCACATTTACCCTCAAGACATCCGCATTTGGCTTTTCCAGAATTTCGTTTTTTAAGTTGCGGCATTTAGGAAACCAGAATTCGTCCGCATCGCAATGGAAAATTATATCAGCATGGTATTTTTCATAGGCTAATTTCCCCATTCGGTTTACCCACTCTGCCTGCGAATAATCTTGATTTTTTTCATCGATCAGATGCAATACCCCCAGATTTTCATATTTTTTCAAGATATCCCGAGTGCCGTCAACGGACCCATTGTCAGTAGCAATAATGAAATCAACTCCATGGTTTAGGTGAAACTTTAGGTTTTTCTCAATGATATCCTCCTCATCTCTGACCAGCAGGGTCATGATTAATTTGGCATTTTTCTTTAAAAATATGGCAGCATTTAGCCTCTTCTTTATAAGACTCCAATCGCCCAACATATTGGGAAACCTGCGAATCATCGCGCCTATGGCTCGTAATGGCCGCGTAACTTGCCAGGAGCGGGAGGTAAACAATACTGTCAATTCGTGTTGTAGTTCGGCTATTTTCCGATCTTTTTCTTCGAGTTGCTTACTCATTGGAGAAAATATCTTATAGCCCTCGGGAAAATGGGTTTCGATAAGTGAGTCCTTGTTTTGTATAAAATATGGATCATCATTATTTGCTGAGGCCCCCTCCATGCCATATTTTGCTATCATTTTATTGATATGCCGATGGCGGATATCTTCGCGGTTAAACCATTTCATATTAAATACCCAGTCCGCATAGATCCTGTAATTTGTATCGAATTTGCCAATCTTATCGAAAACACTTTTTCGCGTAAAAATAGCCTGGTGACAGATATTTCTTTGCAGCAAGTCAAATTTTGAAAACAGCCCGTCAGATTCGGGCTCTGCGTTACCCCATTGAACATTGCCATAAATGACATCAAAATCTGCTAGATCTTCCTGGTTAAATATGTCATCTAAAACTCTGTCAGAATAAAAACTATCATCAGCCCCTAAAAAATAAATCCATTCTCCGGAACTTAAATCAATTCCTTTGTTCATCGCATCGTAAATTCCTGCGTCTTTTTCAGATATCCATTTAATATAAGGATATATATCCGCATATTTCTTAACCATACCAGGCGTCCCATCAGTGGATAACCCATCGATAATCAGGTACTCTTTATTTAAATAAGTTTGGTTCACCACGCTTAAAATACAGGCCTCTAGGGTTTTGCCGGCATTTAGGGTTGGCGTTATAATGCTAATTTTAGGCAACTTTATCATGTTTTACTTACCAACCGAGAACCTGCAGTAGCTATGGCTGCCGCAGTAAAGAAGGTTTTGGGGAGCCCTCGCACCGAGTTTAAATCCCTTTACCTGTTGGAGAATTTTAATGCCCGGAGAACCTGAGTGACGCCGCGACCAGGTCGGGGCGCTCAGCTTGTCTTCCTGTCTGCCCATTTTTGCAGGATGGCCCTGCGGATGGAGAAGAGGTTCTCACCAAATCCGCAGCAATTCAAATAAACGTCAAGGCGGCTGGGGTTGCGCCGGCAAATCCCCCCTAACTGCCGCCAGAACTGCCGGCGGTAAGGGGGCCGGATTCCCTGGCTCCAGATTAAGTTGATTAAACCCATATAGCTTTTGCTTGCGGGTGCACTGCGGCCGGTTCGGGGTTGTCAGGACGGCGGCTTTCCGCCGGTTTCTCCCCCCTCCGGCGAGCCAAGGCCCGGCGGGTGGGCCGCATTTTCAGATAATAGCGGTAGGTCCGGGCCAGATACCTGGACGGGTCATACAGACGGTCCAGGGCCCGGACAAATTCCGCCAGGATTTCTTCCCGAGGGCGAGTCGGCTGATAATTGAAGCTCAGGTCATAAAAATCGCCGCTGGTCTGACCCTGCAGCAACCGGCCTTCCTGGGACAGGCGGTCCCACAATCGGGTATTGGGTAGCGGTTGCAGCAGAGCCAACAGAACTATGGGGATGCCGCACTCTTCCGCGAACTCACAAATCCGGTCTCCCGTCCCCGACTTTTCCCCATCGAAGCCGATGATAAAGCTGGCCACCATGGAGAGTCCGTGGGCATTGATGTTGCCCAGGGATTCCGCCAGAGGATTCTGCAAATTTTGATACTTGCCGGCTTGCTTCAAGAGGTCGGGTTCCGGGGTCTCCACCCCCAGGAGGACATGGCTGAAATTGGCCTCCGTCATCAAATCTATCAAGGGCACATCCTGTCCCAGATTCACCGAGGTCTGGGTCCAGAAAGCGAAAGGCTCGCCGCGGTTCTTACTCCAAGGGATCAACTGCTGCAGAATGGCTCGGGCCTGGTCCTTGTTGCCGATGAAATTATCGTCGCAGATGAAGACTTCCCGCCGCCAGCCGAGGCGGTAAAGAGTCTCCAGTTCCCTAAGAACCTGGTCCGGAGTTTTGTGGCGGGGCACCCGGCCGTAAAGGTTGATGACATCGCAGAATTCACAATTGAAGGGACAGCCCCGGGAAGTCTGAATCCCCATGGAGAGGTAATCATCCAAATTGACCAGGTCGAAACGCGGCACCGGAGATTCGTGCATCTCCGGCTTGCGTTCCTCCTGGAATACGCCGCCGGGCTGATTATCCTCCAGGGCTGCCAGGAAATAGGGAATGGCAAGTTCCCCCTCTCCCCGCACCAAGAAGTCGGCGCCTGCATCCAAGACTTCGTGCGAGAGGGAAGTGGCATAAGGCCCCCCCACCACGGAAGTCTTGCCCCGTTGTTTCGCCTGGCGAACCAGGCTCAGAACGCCGGCTTTCTGGATAATCATGCCGGAAATTAGTACCAGGTCGGCCCAATCCCAATCAGCCTCCGTAAGGTGGCGGGCGTTCAAATCCACCAGGCGAAATTCCCACTCCTGGGGCAAGAGGGCCGCCACGGTTAATAACCCCAAGGGTGGGGAAAGAGCCGGGAAACCGCCAATCTTACAACTTGCCTCCAGGGTCGCCAGAGACCGGGGCAGGTTGGGATTTAAGAGCAGCGCTCTCATCTTTCCTCCGAAGTCAAAGGTTAACCGAGATTATGCCACATCTCAACTTTATCTGTCAAAAATTGAGAGTTGGGGCTCATTCCGAAACTTACCTCTTTTCTAAGCAATCCGGAGCTGGTCCAGGGGCTGCTAAAGGGGGCTCGCATCCCTAGGCCTGGTAGAGGCGTCGGCGCAAAAGGTCCCGAAGGTAGAACATGGATCTACCCTGGGCGCAGCAAACCAAATAGCCCATAAGCCGGCTGGGATTTTTTCTCATCAGGCCCCAGAGATGCCGCCAGTATTGCCCGCGGGTGGAGGAGACTACCCCGAGCCGCCAGGAAAAATTCAGAAATATATAGAGTCTCGATTAATTTGGTGCGCAGCGGCTTTTTCGCCGGCGGCACCGGGGCTGGAGGGAGGATTTTCCCTTGCCTCCGGGCTAAAGCGGCCCGGGTGGGCCGCATTCCTAAAAAAAACTGATAGGTTCGTTCCAGGTAGCGCCGCGGTTCATAGATCGTGTCCCAAACCTTATGGTATTCGGCCATGATTTCCTCCCGGGGCCGGCTGGGGATAAAAATTTGTCGAGCTCCGCTGGTGTCAATTTCCGTCGAGTTCTGAATTTCCCTGGCAGTAAGCGGTCTTCTTGCTGCAAACGTTGCCATAAGCGGGTATGGGGAGCCGGTTGCAAGAGATTGATCATGACCATCGGGATGTGGGTGGCTTCAATAAAGGAGATAATGCGATCACCGGTGCCCGGCCGCTCCCCATCCATCCCCAAAATAAAGCTGCCAATAATTTTCAAACCGTTGGCTTTGATGGTCTCGACGGATTCCTGCATGGAAGCCCGGAGATTGTGGTGTTTAGCACTGCGGATTAACGCTTCCTCCTCCGGAGACTCCAACCCCAGGAAAACTTCTACGAAATTAGCCTCGGTCATCAGGTCAATCAAGGGCACATCCTGGCCCAACGTTACCGTGGCCTGGGTATTAAACACAAAAGGCTCACCCCGGCTCTTGCTCCAGGGGGTCAATTCCCGGAGAATGGCCCGGGCCTGGGTCTTGTTGCCGATGAAATTGTCGTCGCTGATAAAAACCGGGCCGCGCCATCCCAAGCGATAAAGGGTTTCCAATTCGGCGATGACCTGGCGGGGCTCTTTGTAACGAGGGCGGCGTCCAAAGAGATGCACCACATCGCAGAACTCGCAATCATGGGGACAGCCCCGGGAGGTTTGGATGGAGAGGGAGGCGTAATGTTTCAGATTCAGCAGATCAAACCGGGGAATGGGCGAGGTGGCCAGGTCGGGTTTGGTGTGGCACTTAAAGACCCCGCCCTGCCGCCCCTGAGCCAAAGCCTCCAGGAACAGAGGAATGGTATTTTCGCCTTCCCCCCGGACCACGAAATCAGCCCCGGCCTCCAGGACTTCCTCCGGCAGGCTGGTGGCATAGGGCCCTCCCACCACCACGGTCTTGCCCCGGGCCTTGGCTTCCCGGATGAGGGCCAGCAGATTGGGCCGATGGATAATCATGCCGGAGATCATCACCAGGTCAGCCCAGTCCCACTGCTGGTCGGTCATGGACTCGGCATTCAAATCCACCAGACGCAGCTGCCATTCCCGGGGCAATAGGGCCGCCACAGTGATCAGGCTGATAGAAGGCATCATGGCCTTGTAGCCCCAGCGATGGAGGAGCTTGGGGTAAGAAAAAAAAGACAGGGGCGTGGCGGGATGAACCAATAATGCCTTCATGCCGGGTCACTCCAGGGTTATCGGAGTCTCCTGCCCATAACCGAGATTATGAAGCCGCCTTGGCCCCGCAATCCCCAAAAGGTTTTTGGTGCCTCTTTCCCTAAGGAAAATCCCCCAAGGTTTCTGATCTTGAACCCGAATCCTCTCGTCGGCGCAAGATAGCACAAGTTTCCTTGAAAAAGTAATTTTTCCAAAAATTTGAGCAGATCGCACCCCAGAACCAAGGCTCTCACTGCGACGGAGCATAGGAGCCGACGCCCCGTCTTATAAGAGTCACGGTGGAAAAGCCGACCTGACCGAAATATCACAGCCCCCCCGTGCGGTGAGCCTGTTTCGCATTCGGGTTTGCCGCGAGATACTCGGTCAAATGTCGCTGCCTATGGACAAAAGTACATTTTAGGCAAGGATGCTGCAGGTTTTGAGGGAACTCCGCTACTGACGAAATTTTGAATAGTTTCCTGGCGATAATATATTTATTATTGGACATTATATCGGCAATATTAACCTTATTAGCTTGGGGATATTCCGTAAAATCATCTTTTTTAAAATATAATAAACAACATGGGGTAGATGCCGCCATCGCAATTTAGAACGATTGTCCTCCATAAGTGGGAGCAAAACATGCCGGTGCTCTGGATATAACAATCTTTTCTTTTCTTCATCTATTGGTATAATTTTATCTTCTGGTCCGCCTGCATAACAAATCCAAAATATGTCCACCCCCATTTCCTTTGCTAATTTGCGGGCCTGATCTATCTGATGAACATTATGTTTGAAGACTAAGTATTTAAATGTAATAGTTGGATTAGTATATTTTAATTTATTTTTATAGTTAATGATATGTCTCACATTATCAAATACCAGATTAACGTCTCCTCCTTTATGATAATTTTCATAAATCTCCTGAGTTATCCCTGAAATACTGACCGTCAGGAAATCTAATCCGGCATCACATACTTTCTCCAAAACCTGCTTATTATGTATATTTAAATTTGTCGAAAGGTGATGGAATATGCGCCTTTCGTGAAACATTGTTACAATATCGGCAATTTGTGGATGTAATAACGGTTCACCCCAACTGAACAAGTCAGCTATAATCAAATATATTCCGATATTGTCCAGAAATCTCCGGAGCAAATCAATATCAATTATTCGTTGACTCCGCCCGCTATTCTGCCTTCGTCCAGTAGGACAATAGGGACATTGCAAATTACATACATTGGTAATATCGATTACTGCATGAAAGGGAAATCCTCGGGGCCGCTCAACGCTTTTTAATCTTTCTAATTCCCTAATCAGAAAATTAAACAGTTTTAAAGGGGTTAGGTATTTAATAACCCCAAGAATTATGGTTATTAACTCTTTCGTTTCTCCGAACCGATATGGAATAGAACTTATCGTTTTGGAAATAAGCTTATTCAGCCGATCATTGGTGGATTTTTGCATGGGTCTGCCACTATCGCGTCGAACCCCGGCAGAGGCAGGATTTCCCCCCTTAATGGCAGTAAGAGGGCCAGGGGAGGAAACACCTCCCCTGCCGGGACTTGCAAGGCCTGCCCCCTGAGCCGGCCCACCTCTACCACCCCTGGCCGGTGCTCCAGCCGCCGGCCGCTTCGCCCTCCTTGCAATCTCATGGGCGGCGAGCCGGGACGCCGGCTCACACCCGGGGCTTGGCCCAGATTTCCAGGACGGAGAGCTGCAAGAAGCGTTTGGAGGCAGCGCTGCGAATAATGGCCACCGCGTCCCAACCCCGGCCGGTGCCGCCGACGGCCACCACTTCCTCCCCCTCCGGGACCAGGCCGGCATCCACCGCCTCCATGACGATCTCGCAGCAGACCTTGAAGCCCTGCCCCATCCGCCGCAGGGTATTGGCGATCAACAGGGTGGGAGGCGCTCCCCTTGAACTGATCGGCAATGGCGGTTTCCAGGGAATGGGTGAGGATGGTGGCCTTCAGGACCTTGCCTCCCAGGCGGGTGATCTCCTCATAGTGTTCCGGCAGAAATTCGTCCAGGTTGGGCCCTTTGAAGCCCACGGAATGGCCCACCACCACCAGGTTGGCGCCTTTGCCCGCCAGGCGCCGGGCCGCCTCGGCGCCGCTCACCCCGGTGGTGGAGGCCACCACCAGGTGGCGGTAGCCCTCGGCCACCGCCTTCTCCAAAAGTTCCTGACAGGCCGGGGTGTTCTCGGGCCCCACTTTCTCGAAGTACAAGGTTTCCCTACGGATCATGGCATACCTCCTCTGCTCTTATAGGAATTGGTGGGCAGTGCCCACCCTGCATTTTTTTGTCATGCTGAGCCTGCGAAGCATTTCGTATTAGAGATTCTTGGGTCGCCCTCGGCTCCCTCAGAATGACAAAAAAAATGACTTCGCATCAGCTCCTGACCCTAATTGAACAGGATTATGCTTATTTTAAGCTGACTGCTAAAAGCTGAAAGCTAACTTCACCTCAAATCATCGGGGAGAATGACCACTTCCCGTTCCAGGGCCACGCCCTGGGTGCGCCAGACCCGTTCCTGGATCTCGGCGATGAGGGCCTGCACCTGGGCCGCGGTGGCCCGTCCCTGGTTGAGGATGAAGTTGGCGTGCTTCCGGGAGACCTGGGCCTCCCCCCGCCGCAGCCCCTTGCAGCCGGCCGCCTCAATGAGGAAACCGGCGGCGGGCCCGGCCGCGGGATTTTTAAAGACGCTGCCGCAGTTGCGGTAATTGGCGGGCTGCCGGGCCCGGCGGGCCGTCTGCAATTCCCCCAGGCGCCGCCGCACCGCCTCCGGCGGGGCCGGGGTGCTCAGGAGAAACTCCGCCTCCACCACCAGCCAGTGGGGGAAATAAAGGAGCCGGGAGGAACGATAGCCCAGCCCCAGTTCCCCGGCCCGAAATTCCAGGAGCTGCGAGCTTGGGGGTGGCCACCCAAACCCGGTTCAGCACCGCGGCCAGGTCCCGGCCGTCCGCGCCGGCGTTGAGGCGCACCGCGGCGCCCACGCTGCCGGGAATGCCCGCCAGGAATTCGAAGCCCGAGAAACCCAGGGCCGCGGCGGTCCGGGCCAGGCGGGGCAAAGACACCCCGGCCCCGGCCCTGAGGGTGTCGCCCTGGCGCGCAAGAATCTGGAGGCTCCGGGCCAGGTGCAGGGTGAGGCCGGGGAGGCCGGCGTCGGCGATCAGCAGATTGGAGCCCCGCCCCAGGAAAAACAGGGGCCAGCCCCGCTCCTGGGCCAGGGCCATGAGGGCGAAAACCTCTTCCAGCCCCGCCGCGGCGGCCAGATACTTCGCCGGCCCGCCGATCTTCCAGGTGGTCAGCGGCGCCAGGGGACGGTTTTCCAGGATGACCCCTTTCATAGCTTTTGGGATAATCTCTCTGGGCGCCATGGCTCGACTTCCGGCAGGGAATGGCCGCCAATAAAAAATGGCCGCCGTACCTCCGCGGCCATTATATCAGTTTGTCAGGAAAAATTAAGGGTCAAGCACTGACCTTTTTTGCGCCTATAGATTTCCTCTTAATAGGTTGACTTTTGGTTTCTTTACCCCCAGATTTTTTCGGCACGATTTCCAGCATGGGAACCGTCAAGGCCGGAAACCCCATGCGCGGTGCTCATGCTCTGAACAAATTCCCGCCAGTATGGCCAGGCAGCAGAAATGGGATTAATCGTTATAAAGATAGGACCAATAAGGTAACAAGAGCATCATTTTCTTCCTCTGGAGAATCAAAATCGAGAGTTGGAACATCAGGATCGTTTAAGGGCTCAGAAAATGAAGTATAAAAGGTAGCTTCAATTTCCATAATTGGTTTTTTCGGCGATTTATCGTTAAAGGCGGCAACTCGAAATTTACAAAGGAATGAAGTGGAGATCCAGGCGTTCTTCATGATCTTTAGGAAATTGTTTTGAAAATTTCCCTTGAGAACTTATGCTCCAAGGCAAGAACCTCCGGCGAACTAACCAATGGCTCCCGCCAGGTTTGGGCATCCACCAGATAAATCTCTTCCAGAAATGCTTTCTGGGCGGCTCTGGGCGGCTTTCTCATCTTGATTAAAATTCTACATACAAAGTAGACACGCTTTTCCATAAAGCACCTCTTAACCGGAAATGGCTTTTTTGATATTAGAATAGTTGTCAGGCTTGAAGTAATATTTTAACTCTGTATGGATATATTTTGGGCTTTTTGGCGTTTGAAATTGTAAGAATGTCGTCTGTGATTTTGGAAATTCTAGGAAATTTCTGCCTCGTCGATTCGTTACCAATTTCTCGGTTTTGAGGGTAACTTTATATCCCAAAACATGCAGGATATCGGCCACCGTGCGCAGAGTAAGATTCCGCCCGCCGTTCAGCAATTGGGAGACAAACCCCTTGGTTTTACTCAACCGATCGGCCAGTTCTTTTTTGGAAATCATTTCCTCGTCAAGAAGCCCACAAAGAACTTCGGTCACTTCCAGGATAAGCTCTTCCTGGGCGAGCAATCTCCGGAATTCTAGATCATGCATATCATCAGAAATTACTGAAGTAGCCATCGCAGTATCCTCTACTTGTATAAGTCTTGGTTATTGTAGATATCATGATACGATAACATCCGGTCTTCTTCTTCAGGCCTCAGGCTGTCCGTTTTTTTTGACAAAGCCATGAGTTATGACGATAATATCTTGCCCCACCTTAAAGAAAAAAAGTCTATGTTGATGCGCCTTAATCTCCCAAAAATCCCTCACCTTGCCTTTTAAACGGCGGAACCTCTTCTCCCCTTTGAGTTCTCCTTCTGAGGCGTACCTTCTTATTAGCGCGGCCAACTTGGCCTTTTGGGTTTTGGATACTTGTTTGGAATCATTAAGAAAATCATCTTCGACCGGGCATTTTCCATTGGGATGGATAAAATAGAGTACGTCAACCTTGCAAAGACCGATATCTTTTAAAAAAGGCGACCGCTTGCTCCGCAGTTTCGGCATAATGCCAAATTAGCTCAACCATTCGCCTTTTAGCAAGAAAAAACAAATCGATAACGATATCGATCCAGATATAGTTTATATATATATAAACTTTTTAACGAAGTCAAGAGAAAAAAATAGGCAGCGATTTTCTCTCGTCCGGCCTTTGACACAAAGCCCCGCCCGCCTTGACAATTCCGGGGAAACCGGATAGCGTTAGCTCACTCGATTTGGGGGATGGCATGGCGCAGACGCGGTTTTCCCGGGTGGCGGCGGGGGTCCTGATCCTGGTGGCGGGCCTGGTGGGAGGGGCGGCGCCGGCACCGGGCCGAGGCCCCGCCGGTGGCCTACGTGGGGCTGAAATACGACCTGGTGCGCCATGGGCTGGACAAGGGCTACGTCTTCCGCACCTTCGCTGACCCCCGCTCCCAATTCCTGCCCGACGTAGTCCGGAAAATCGCCTTCCTGCGCAAAGAATCCCCCGACATCTATGCGAAATTCCTGACCCCGGCGGTGGCCGCCCAGGGCCGGGCCTATCTTGCCGCCCACCAGGCCACCCTGAACCGGGCCGCGGCCCAATTTGGGGTGGCTCCGGAGGTCATCGTGGCCATCCTCACGGTGGAGAGCGGCCTGGGGAACAACACCGGCAAGTACCCGGTCTTCAATGTCTTCGCCTCCCTGGCGGTGATGGATTCCCCGGAAATCATCCGGGAACTGGACCTGGACGCGGCAGGCCGCGACCGCCTGAAGAAGAAGGCCGACTGGGCTCGGCGGGAACTCCGGGTCTTCCTGGAATACTGCGCCGCCCACCGCCTGGACCCCTTCTCTTATTGCGGCTCCTGGGCCGGGGCCATGGGCTTCTGCCAGTTCCTGCCCTCCAGCCTGAAGAGCTGCGGCGTCTCCGCCAGCGGCAAGGGGCCGGTGGACCTGTTCACCCACGACGACGCCATTTTCAGCATCGCCTGCTATCTGCACAAGAGCGGCTTCCAACGACAAAACCGGGCATCCTGGCGCCGGGCCGTTTACGGCTATAACCATTCCGACGCTTACGCGGACACGGTGATCACCCTGGCCGAGTGGTACTGAGGGCAGACGGCGAGATCGTTGATTGGGGGAGGGAGGCCAGGGGCCCACGGCCATTACCCCCTTCCCCCATCCCCTCCCCCACTCCCATAAGTTTTTTACCGCTCACTGGCTCACTATTTAAGATGTGAGGGGAGGGCCGGCAGCCCACCCCGACCAAACCAAAGCAAGGGGATTATTATGGCGGTAGCTGTGGGGATCGTTTTGGGCAGCGCCTCGGATTGGCCCGAAGTGGAACCGGCCGCGCAGTTGTTGCAGGAGTGGGCCATCCCCTTTGAGGTGGTGGTGGCCTCGGCCCACCGGGCCCCCCAAAGGGTTCAGACCTATGCCCGGGAGGCGGCCGGCCGCGGTTTGCAGGTCATCCTGGCGGCGGCCGGCATGGCGGCCCACCTGGCCGGGGTCCTGGCCGCGGCCACCACCCTGCCGGTCATCGGGGTGCCCCTGCCCGGGTCCCATCTCCAGGGATTGGACAGCCTCCTGTCCACGGTGCAGATGCCCCCGGGGGTGCCGGTGGCCACCATGGCCATCGGCAAGGCCGGGGCCAAGAACGCCGCGATCTTTGCCGCCCAAATTCTGGCCTTGAGCGACCCCCGGCTGCAAGAGGTGTTGGCCCGGCACAAACAGGAGCTGGAGCAGCAGGTGGCCCGGCAGGCCGAGGAGATTCCCGCCGAATACCGGCGCAAGGGAGCTAGCGCTCGGCCTGGGATAGGGAAGCAAGGAATAAGGCATGATTCTCAGCTCCATGGTAAATTTGCACGTTGACCTGGCGGCCCTGGAGCACAACTACCGGCAGTTGCGGCTCCTGTGCGAACCCCCGGTCAAGATGCTGGCGGTGGTCAAGGCCGACGCTTACGGCCACGGTCTGCTGCCGGTGGCCCGGACCTTGGCCCGGGGCGGGGTGGATTATCTGGGAGTGGGTTCCCTGGAGGAGGGCCTGGCCCTGCGCCAGGCGGGATTGACCCTGCCGATCCTCCTGCTTTTGGGGATCGTGCCCCGGGAGGCGGAACGGGCCGTAGCTGCGGATTTGGAGGTAGTCCTCTTCCGGCGGGACGTGGCCCAGGCCCTGGCGGCCGCGGCCCGGAGCCAGGCAAAGCCGGCCAAGGCGCACCTGAAGGTGGACACCGGCATGGGCCGCCTGGGCCTGCTTTCCGGGGAGGTTCCGGAGTTTCTGGCCGGCCTCCGGGAATACCGCCAATTGGAGGTCTTGGGGCTCGATCTCCCATCTGGCCGTGGCGGACGAGGAGGATAAGGCTTATACTTTAAAGCAGTTGCAGGAATTCACCGGGCTGCTGGCCGCGGCCCGCGGCCAGGGCTGGGCCTTGCCGCTGAGCCACATCAGCAACAGCGCCGCCCTCTGGGAACTCAAGCAGGCCCATCTGGACCTGGTGCGGCCGGGCCTGATGCTCTACGGCTCGCCCCCGTCTCCCCGCCGCCCGCCGCCGGTTACCCTCAAGCCGGTAATGACCCTGGCCACCGAGGTCCTCCAGGTGAAGCGTTTGCCTCCGGAGAGCAGCATCAGCTACGGCTGTACCTACACCACCCCCGACTGGTGCGACCTGGCGGTGCTGCCGGTGGGCTACTGCAACGGCTACAACCGGCTGCTGTCCAACCGGGGCGCCGCCCTGATCCGCGGCCGGCGGGCCCCCATCCGGGGCCGGGTCTGCATGAACCTCACCATGGTGGAGGTTACCGGCATCCCCGGGGTTGAGCCCGGGGACCGGGTCACCTTGCTGGGGCAGGACCAAAACGAGCGGATCAGCGCCGAGGAACTGGCGGCCTGGGCTGACACCATCAGCTACGAAGTCTATTGTCTCCTGGGCGCCGCCAATCTGCGGCATTACCAGGGAGGCCGAGATGGAGAGAAAACCGGATAGCCAGGAGCCCAGCATCTGCCTGGTCTGCGCCTGGCGGGAGAATTGCGTCAAGAAGTATTCCTTCACCGGCCAACACTGCCTGGAATATACCCGGGACCTGACCCTGAAGGCCAAACCGGTGGGAGAGGCGCCGAAGAAGGAGTAGCCAGTAGTCAGTAGCCAGTGGTCAGTAAAGGCTTGAATGGTAGCCGCAGGCTTTAGCCTGCGCCCAAATCGACTGTAAGTCAATTGGGCAGAAACCAGTATAGGGCGGGCTGGGCCCGCCGCTGATTGCCGGCGGCCACAGGCCGGCCTCCAGTTGCTGTTCTGCGTAGGGGCGACCCGGTCGGGTCGCCCCTGCAATTAATAACCGTCCGAAAGTTGTTCCATGCGACTCAAAAAAATCTTACGTGACCTGATTACCGCCGCCGTGGAAGCCGCCCGGGCCTCGGGCTGAACTCAGCTTTGACGCCCTGCCCGCCTTCGAGGTGGAGGCCCCCAAGCAGGCCGGACCACGGCGACCTGGCCACCAACCTGGCCCTGATCCTGGCCAAGCAGGCCAGGATGCCGCCCCGGAAGGTGGCCGAAATTCTGGTCGGCCGCCTGGCGGCGCCCGCAGGTATGCTTCAAAAAATGGAGATCGCCGGCCCCGGGTTCATCAACTTCTTCATCGATGACGCCTTCTGGTACCGGGTGCTCCCGGAGATTCACGAGCTGGGCCCGGCTTACGGCGACAGCGACCTGGGCGCCGGCCAAAAGGTCCAGGTGGAGTTCGTCAGCGCCAACCCCACCGGTCCCCTGCACATCGGCCACGGCCGGGGCGCGGCCCTGGGGGACGCCCTGGCCAACCTGCTGCGCCGCCACCGGCCATGAGGTGGTGCGGGAATACTACATCAACGACGTGGGCAACCAGATCCTCACCCTGGGCAAATCCCTCTACTTCCGCCTGCGGGAACTCCGGGGCGAGGTGATGGAGTTCCCCGAGGACGGCTACCAGGGCGGTTATATGAAGGAGCTGGCCGGGAATTACCTGGCCCAGGGGAAGGCGGTCCCGCCCGCGCCGCCCCACGAGGACGACCTGCTGGAGTTGGGCCGCTATGCCGGGGACGCCATCCTGGAGGAGATCAAAAAGGACCTGAATGACTTCGGCGTCCACTTTGATAACTGGTTCAGCGAAACGGAACTATTCCGCCAGGGCCTGGTGGATGAGAGCCTACGGCTCCTGAAGGAGCGAGGCTATCTCAAAGAGGAGGATGGCGCCCTGTGGTTCAAGGCCACCGAGTTCGGGGACGAAAAGGATCGGGTGGTGCAGCGCAGCAACGAGGCCTTCACCTACTTTGCCTCGGATATCGCTTACCACCTTTACAAATTCCGGCAGGGTTATAAGTTGGTGGTGGATATCTGGGGGGCCGACCACCACGGCTATGTGCCCCGCCTGCAAGCGGCGGTGCAGGCCTTGGGCTGTGCCGGCGAGCTGAAGGTGATCCTGGTGCAGTTGGTCTCCCTGCTGCGCCAGGGGGAGCCGGTGGCCATGACCACCCGGGGCGGCACCTTCGTCACCCTGCGGGAGGTGCTGGAGGAAGTGGGTAAGGATGCGGCCCGTTTCATCTTCCTGTCCCGGCGTCCCGACGCCCAACTGGAGTTCGACCTGGAGCTGGCCAAGCAGCAGAGCAGCGAGAACCCGGTTTATTACGTGCAGTATGCCCACGCCCGCCTGGCCAGCGTCTTCCGCCAGGCCGCGGCCCAGGGGATCACGCTGGCCGCGCCCGACCTGCGCCACCTGCCGCGGCTCTCCCTGGCGGAGGAGCTTTCCCTGCTCAAGATGCTGGCCGGCTATCCGGAGCTGGTGGAGGCCGCGGCCCGCAATTTGGAGCCGCACCGCCTCACTTATTTCTTGACGGAACTGGCCTCGCAACTGCATAGTTATTATTATAAACACCGCTTCCTCAGCGAAGATGGGGAGCTGACCCGGGCCCGCCTGGACCTGGCGGCCGCGGTGAAGACGGTGTTAGCCCACGGTTTGCGGATTCTGGGGGTGGCGGCTCCGGAGACCATGTGAACCGTGGCGGGCCTCGCCATTCCAGAACAATTCCGGCGCCGGAGGGAGGGGATATGGAGACAGGTCGGGGCAGAAGCGGCAAAAAGGCCTGGCATCTGACCCTGGGGCTGACGGAGGTCATCTTCGCCGCCTTCGGCATGGTGGGGGTGCTGATGATGAGTTTCGTCCTGGGGGTCCTGGCCGGCCGGGGGGACATCTATCGGGTGGCTTACTCCCTGGGGCTGCTGGTTCCGGAGGCCAGGCAGGCGGCCCAGGTAATCCCCCCCCTGGCGTTGGCGCCGGCCACCACCCAGCCCGCGGCGGCCTTAGCCCCGGCAGTTGCGCCGGGCCCTGCCGCCACCCCCCCCTCCCCCGCGGCGGCGCCGGCCGCCCGGGCGGCTGCCGCCGCCAAGCCATCCCAGCCCGGGCCGGTGACCGGCTCCCTGGTCCCGCTCTCCCCGCCGGCCGCCGCCACCTCCGCCAGGAAGAGAGCGGCCCGGGCCGCCCATGCCCAAGAGCAAAAGGCCCAGGAGGAGCAATTGCGCCAGCATCAGGATCTGGCCAAGAAGCTGACCTTTCTCAACAGCCTCGATAACACCGCCAAACCGGCGTCCCCCCAGATAAAGGTGGCCACCTACCGGGACAGCAAGACGGCCCGGGCCAAGATGGCCGCCCTGCAAAAGCAAGGGGTCAAGGCCACCCTGCGGCAGGGGAAGGATGACCAGGGCGCCTACTATACCGTGTATCGCCCGGCGGCCAACCCCAAAGAACCCGAAAAACTGGCGCAAGGCAAGGACAAAGCAAAGCCCAGCAGCGCCGGCGCCGGCAGCAAACCCCAAAATTAGTCAGGAGCCGCGGCCTGCGGGCCGCCCCTTGGTTCCTCTCATCCTGCTTCATGAGATCGGTGCGGGGGTTGGCGGGTAACTCGGGAAAGGTCCCCAGGGACAGGCTAAAAGGAGTCTTCCTGGGAATCCTGGGCGGATGAACCATCCCCGGCTTCCATGGCCTCTTCCACCAGTTGGTCCACTTCGCCGGCGGTGTCCTCACCCATCTCCCGGGTCATTTTCTTGAGGACGCGGGCCACGCTCTTGGGGTCATTTTCATCCAGGCCGCCCCAGGCGCCGGGGTCGGCCAGCTTCTCCAGGCGGGTCTCCTCGGAAAGGCGGACGTGCACCCGGGACAGCACCCGGGTCAGGGAAGGGCTGCCGCACCTGGAACAGCGGGGAGCAAAGGGCTCTTTGGGGTTCAGGATCAAAAAACCGGAGATCCGGCGGCATTCCTGGCACTGATACTCATAAATGGGCATGGCGGCGTCCCTTACAAAAAAAGCAGAAGAAACGGAAAAACCAGAAAAAACCGGCAAACGGCGTTCCGGCCTCCCGCCCCTTTAAGCGAAACTCGAAATTCGAAACTCAGGGCGGACACATGGGTCCGCCCCTACAACTCGAAACCCGGTTAGGCACCCTGAGTTTCATCTTTTCCAGGCGGGTGACCTGCTCCCGGGCCTCGGCATAGCTCCCATCCGCGGGGGACGGATTACGCCAATTTAACATGGAATCTCTATTTACGTTGACCTTCATCTTTTCCAGGCGGGTGGTTTGCTCCCGGGCGTCGGCATAGCAGCGCATCCGCGGGGGACAAGTTTTTTACCGCCAATTTAAAATGGAACAGCGCGGTGGGCAAGGCCCTGGACCGAAGGCTGTAAAGGCCCAGGTAATAGTGGGCCCGGCCCAACTGCCCCTTTTCCCCATAGAGGGTGCCCAGGTTGTAATAGACCTCGCCATAAGTGGGATTCAGCCGGTAGACCTTCTCAAATAGGGATAAGGCCTGATCGGTCTGTTTGCGCTCCTGGCAAATCCTTCCCAGATAATAGAGGGTGTCCTCGTCCTGGGGGGCCCGCCGCGTCAGCTCTTCCAATAACTGGTTGGCCTCCTGGTAGCGGTTCTGGTCAAAATAAAAGAGGGCCAGGTCTCGTTTAATTATAAAATTCCCCGGGGCCAGTTTCAGGGCCTGCTGAAAGGCGGCGGCGGCTTCGGCAGTCTGGTCCAGCTTGGCCAGGGCCAGGGCCCGGCCATAAGCGAAGACCGGATTTTGCGGCTCCCGGATGGCGTCTTGGGTCATGCCCCGCAAAAGTTGATGGGGGTTGCCGCAGACGGAGTTCAACTTGATGACGAAGTATTGGAAGTCGGGATAATTTCTATACGGCGGCAGCTCGTTTTGATGAATCTCCATTTTATTCTCGAGTACCACGATGCGGTCATCGGTGTAAGGATGGGTGCGAAGGTAAAGGGGAACCTTGCCTCCCTCGAACCATCGCTGTTTATTCATCTTTTTGAACATGCTCACCATGCCCTCGGGGTTATAGCCGGCTTTGAGCAACCACTTGAACCCCATGGCGTCCGCCTGACCTTCAAAATCCCGGCTGTAGGACAGCATGGCGGCTTCCCCCCGCCCATGGCGCCCACGATCAGAGGCTGAGCCATGGCGCCGCCCACGAACACCGAAGCGATGGCGCCGATCAAGGAAGCCACCGTGATCACCTTGGCTTTCTCCACCATCTGGGCCATGTGCCGGCAATAGATGTGGGAAACCTCATGGGCCATGACCCCGGCCAGCTCCTCCTCCCGGTCGGCCATCAGAATCATGCCGGTATTGAGAAAGATATAGCCGCCCGGCACCGCAAAGGCGTTCATGGTGGGATCTTTGACGATGTAAAACTTATACTTAAAAGGCTGGGGCCCCATTTGGGCTACCAGTTTTTGTCCTATATGATTGATATACGAGGTGAGGAAGGGGTCTTCTATGAGGGGAACCTCTTGTTGCAACTCCAGGAGAAACTCTTCGCCGATCTGCTTCTCTCTCTCGACGGTTAGACTCTTAAATTCATCGAACAGCGCCATGGAGGCGTGGGTTTGCGCCAAAACCAGGCAGGCTGCCAGGAAGCCAATGAGCCCCGTTCTCCTGAAACATGACCGCAATTTATTCATGGCTGGAGGATTCCGACCCGGATTCCGGGTTCTGCGCCGGTGCGGCGGAGGAGCTGGTGGCCTGAGGCGGCGGCGCCGGGCTGGTCTTGGGAGCCTCGGCCCAGAGACCTTCCAAATCGTAGAATTCCCGGAGTTCCTGGAAAAAGATGTGAACCACTACGGTGTTATAATCGAGCAAAACCCAGAGTCCTTCCTTAACCCCCTCCACCCCCAGGGGCTTGACCCCGGCCTTGGCCAGCTCTTCTTCCAGGTGCTCCGCCAGGGCCAGCACCTGGCGCCTGGAACCCCCGGAGCAGATGATGAAATAATCCGCGAAGGAACAGTGCTCTTTCACTTCCAGGAGCACGGGATCCAGGGCCTGGAAATCCGCCAAGGTTTTGAGGGCCAGCTCCGTCAGGGCATCCGGGGTGGGAAGGGCTGAAGGGGCCGTGTAAGCATCTCCTTATCGATATAGTTTGTGGTTAATTATATAACTTCGCACCGGCTCCGGCAAGAGGTAGCGGATGGAGCGCCCCTGGCGGGCCAGGCGGCGGATGCCGGTGGCGGAGATATCCATCAGGGTGGTCTGCTGCCAAAGCACCTGATGCCCGGAAGGATGCCGGAAGCCGCGGCCACCCGCCAGGGGCTGAAATTGCGGCTGGACTTCCCGGGTGAGGATCTCCGCCAGGCGGCCGCGGTCATATCCCGGCCGGTCCAGCACCACAAAGTGGCACAGATTAAAGATCTGGCCATAGTCCTTCCAGCTGGGGATTTCCAGCATGGCGTCCAACCCGAGGATAAAGTAAAGCTCCCAGTCGGGGCCGAACTGCTCCCGGAGCAACCGCAGGGTTTCGATGGAATATGACTTGCCGGGGCGGCGCCCCTCGATGTCGGAGACCTCCAGGAGCGCATGGTCCCCCACCGCCAGCCGGGTCATGGCCAGGCGCACTGCGAAGGGGGTAAGCTCCCCGGGGGCCTTATGCGGCGGCTGCGCGGCAGGAATGAACCAGAGGCGGCTCAACGACAAGGCCTCGCAGACCTCTTCCGCAGCCCGCAGGTGGCCGAAGTGGATGGGGTTGAAGGTCCCCCCGAAGAGGCCCAGGCGGCGCCGGGCCTCAGGTTCTGATCTGGCCGTCTCCATAAACGATGAACTTGGTGGTGGTGAGCTCCTCCAGGCCCATGGGCCCGAAGGCATGCAGCTTGGAGGTGTTGATGCCGATCTCCGCCCCCAGACCCAACTCGCCGCCGTCATTGAAGCGGGTGGAGGCGTTCACCAGGACCACCGAGGAGTCCACCTCCTTTAAAAAGCGCTGGGCCCGGTGATAATCCCGGGTAATGATGGCCTCGGTGTGGTTGGAGCCGTAGCGGGCGATGTGGTCCAGGGCCCCGTCCAGGTCCGGCACCACCTTGACCGCCAGGATCAGGTCCAGGAATTCGCAGCCCCAGTCCGCCTCGACGGCCGGCGCCACCTGGGGGTCGAACTCCCGGGTGCGGGGACAGCCCCGCAGTTCCACCCCGGCCTCCCGGAAGCGGGCCAGCATCCGGGGCAGGAAGGCCGGCGCCGCCTCCTCGTGCACCAGCATGGTCTCCATGGCGTTGCACACCCCGGGGCGCTGCACCTTGGCGTTGAAGCAGACGGTTTCGGCCATCTCCAGGTCGGCGCCGGCATCCACGAAGATGTGGCAGACCCCTTTGTAGTGCTTCAACACCGGGATGCGGGAGTGCTCCGCCACAAAGCGGATCAGGCCCTCGCCCCCCCGGGGGATGATGAGGTCCACCAGCTCGTCCTGCTTCAGGAGTTCCAGGGTGGCCTCCCGGGCGATGCTGGGAATGACCTGCACCGCGGCCTGGGGCGCCCCGCCCTCCTCCAGGGCCTCTTGCATCAGCTCGGCCAGGGCCAGGTTGGAGTGGATGGCCTCCTTGCCTCCCTTGAGGATCACGGCGTTGCCGCTCTTCAGACAGAGGGCGGCGGCGTCCACCGTGACGTTGGGCCGGGACTCGTAGATAAAGCCGATCACCCCAGGGGGATGCGGGCCCGGCCCACCCGGAGGCCGTTGGGGCGCACCCACATGCCGGTCACCGCGCCCACCGGGTCCGGCAGGGCCGCCACCTCCCGAAGGCCCTGGATCATCGAGGCTATCACCTTATCGGACAGGGTGAGGCGGTCGAGGAAGGCCGCGGGATAGTCCTGGGCCCGAGCCGCCTCCAAGTCCTGGCGGTTTTCCGCCTGGACATAGCGCGGCGCTCCTCCAGAAGCTCCGCCACCCGCAGGATGACCCGGTCCTTGACGCCCCGGGGAAGATTGCCCAACTGCCGGGCCGCGGCCCTGGCGGCCCGGGCCAGATCACGAACCATGTTCGGGATGTCCATGTTCCTCTCCAAGCTATCAGCTATCAGCAAAGACAACTGATAATTTCATTCTTCCTCGGGCCGCTCACTCCTCCGGCAGCTCCCCCGGCTCCTCCATGGCCTTGAGGATCTCCCGGGCCCGGTAGGCGTCCTCCGCGGCCACCATGAGGCGCACCCCCCGGACGAACTGCAGCGAGGGGTAGGCGCCGCCGGCGTCGTCGGCCATGACCAGGGCGGGGACGCCTTCGGACTCCAGCAAGCCCGCGGCCATCTCGGCCTCGATGCGGTTGGGGAAGGTTTCCAGCACTACGGCGTCGTCTAAGTTCATCGGAGTCCCTAACCCCTGGGGAAATAAAATTTGCTGGTGCTACCCTAGATCTCCGGAAAAATCACCAGGTTATCCCGGTGGATGACTTCGTCGTAGCCTTTTTGGCCCAGGAATTGGGCGATTTCCCGGGTATGGCGGCCCTTGATGCGGTTGAGGTCCCGGGCCGAGTAGTTGCTGAGGCCCACCGCGAAGGCCCGGCCTTCCGGGTCCAGCAGTTGCACCGCGGCGCCCTTGCCGAAGCCGCCCGAGACCTCGACGATGCCGGCGGGCAGCAGGCTCTTGTGCTGCTTCACCAGGGCCTCCCAGGCCCCCCGGTCCAACAGGATGGCGCCTTTGGGGTTGACGTTGTAGGCCAGCCAGTACTGGCGGCTCTTCAGTTTCTGGGGCTGGGGCAGGAAAAAGGTGCCCACCTGGTCGCCGGCAAAGAGCCTGGGCAGGATGCCGGGGATCAGGCCGTTGGCGATGAAGGTGGGCACCCCGGCGGCCGCCGCCTTTTTGGCGGCCTGGAGCTTGCTGCCCATGCCGCCCCGGCCCAGGGTCCCGGGCCGGCCGGAAGCGGCCTTCTCCAGTTGGGCGTCGAAGACCTTCACCAGGGGCACCAGCCGGGCGTCGGCATGTTCCCGGGGGTCCTTATCGAAGAGGCCGTCGGTGTCGGTGAGCAGGATGAGCAGATCGGCCCCCGCCAGGTTGCAGATGAGGGCGGCCAGATTGTCGTTGTCCCCGAACTTGAGTTCCTCGGTGGCCACGGTGTCGTTTTCGTTGATGATGGGCACCACCTGCCACTGGAGCAGGGTGAACAGGGTGTTGCGGGCGTTGAGGAAGCGCTGCCGGGATTCCAGGTCGTCGTGGGTCAGGAGGATCTGGGCCACCTTGAGGCCGAAGCGGGCGAAGGCCTCTTCATAGGCCAGCATCAGGGCGCTCTGGCCCAGGGCGGCCACCGCCTGCTGCTGGGGGATGCCGGTGGGGCAGGTGCTCAGCCCCAGCTTGCGGCAGCCGGCGGCCATGGCCCCGGAGGAGACGATGATGAACTCCAACTCCCTTCTCCCCGGAGGGCGCTGATCTCCCCCACCAGCCGCTGGATGAGGGGCTGGTTGAGCCCTTCGGCCGCGGCCAAGACCGCGCTCCCCAGCTTGAGCACCACGCGGCGGGCCTTACTCAGGTATGGACGTCGCACCAGCGTCATGGCTGAAACGGCTGACCTCCTCCCAGATGGCCCGCTTCAGGGCCTCCAGGCCCAGGCCGGCCTTGGCGGAGATCAGCAGGCACCGCCGGCCGGTTTCCGCGTAAGCCTGGAGCACCTGCTGCCGGGGAAAATCCGGGGCAGCAGGTCGATTTTATTTAACGCGATCAGGCGCGGTTTGTCCAGCAAGTTGGGGTCAAAGGCCGCAATTCTTTTTCCAGGTCCTGCAAAGGAGACAAGGGCCGGGCCGGGTCCACGTCGCTCAGGTCGATGACCTGCACCAGCAGCCGGGTGCGCTGCAGGTGCCGCAAAAACCGGTGCCCCAGGCCCTTGCCCAGGTGGGCCCCGGGGATCAGGCCGGGAATCTCCGCCAGGATCAAGGGCTCCTCGACAATCATGGTCAGCCCTCCGGCGGGGCCAGGACCAGGACCCCCAACTGGGGGGTCAGGGTGGTGAAGGGAAAGGCGCCGACCCGGGCCTGGGAGGCGGTGAGGGCCTTGAGCAGGGAGGTCTTGCCGGCGTTGGGGGCGCCCACCAGGCCGACGTCCGCCAGGATCTGCAGTTCCAGGTGAATCCGGCGTTCCTGGCCCGGTTCGCCGGGTTGGGCGAAGCGGGGGGAGCGCATCCGGGAGGAGGTGAAATGGGCGTTGCCTTTGCCGCCCCGGCCGCCTTTGGCCACCACCAGGCGCTGGCCCGGGGCCAGCAGGTCTTGCAAGAGCCTGCCGTTCGGCATCGAAGACCCGGGTCCCCGGGGGGACCGGAATGATCAGGGGCGGCCGTTTTTGCCGTGGCGGTCCTGGCTCTGGCCCCGGCCGCCGTTTTCCGCCTGAAAGACGCGGCGGCGCCGGAAATGGGCCAGGGTGCGCTGGGTGAGGGAGGTCTCCAGGATGACGTCGCCGCCGTTGCCGCCGTAGCCGCCGTCGGGGCGGCCCCGGGTCTGGGAGCGGGCCCGGAGGAAGCTGACACAGCCCGGGCCGCCGTTGCCGGCCCGGACCGTGATCTCGACTTCGTCAGGAAAGGATTTCAAGTTGGGGGATAGACGCTGACCCGCTTGCGATCTTTGCCAAAGGCCTCATAGGCCACCACCCCGTCGATCTTGGTGAACAGGGTGAAGTCCTTGCCCATGCCCACGTTGCTGCCCCGGATGGATGCGGGTGCCCACCTGGCGCACCAGGATGGTGCCGGCCTTGACCACCTGCCCGGCGAAGCGCTTCACGCCCCGGCGTTGTCCGGCGCTGTCCCGGCCGTTGCGGGAACTGCCCCCGGCTTTTTTATGTGCCATGGTATCCTCACTCATCTAGGTGCGCCCGGCGCTACCCTGGACTCGCCCTCAGCAGGCGGCGCGCCCAGGCCGCTCCTACCCTTAATTTTCCAGGATTTCTTCAATTTGCACCGCGGTGAACAGCTGCCGGTGCCCCTGTTTGCGGCGATAACCCTTGCGGCGTTTCTTTTTAAGACCAGGACCTTTTTGCCTTGCCCTGGAGCACAATCTGGCCGCGCACGGTGGCGTTCTCCACCAGGGGAGTGCCCACCCGGATGTCGCCGCCGTCCGGTCACCAGGAGCACCTGGTCCAGTATCACTTCATCGCCCCGTTCGCCCGGCAGGCGCTCCACCCGGAGCACATCGCCGGGGGAGACCCGATATTGTTTCCCGCCCGTTTGGATAATGGCGTACACGTATGCCCTCCAGCTTCTCAGACTTTAGACAGTTAATTTTATCTTCCTCTAACTTCTTGTCAAGAGCCAAACCCAGGACTTCTCCAAAATGGCGGCCCTAAGGTTGCGGCGTTACGTGCATTTTAGGGAAAAACGTAGGGGCGACCCGCTGGGTCGCCCGTAATGGTACGTGAGATGTGTAGGGTGGGCACGAGCCCACCATTTCCTTTAGCGGCACAGGCTTCCAGCCTGTGATCTGGCCCCTATTGGTGCGTGAGACGCACCCTACAGAGAACCTTGCCGGTTATCCAAACCCGTGGTTCTGGTTCCCCTGAGCGCCACCCATCCGGCCCACCTGCCTCTTTTACTTTTAAAATGTTTCTTCGTCTCCCTGCAAATTTGATAATATTTCTCTTCCATCCCGCGGGAGGCTCGCCCCGTAGTTGACGGAAGCGGCCGGGCTGATTAATATGCCTAACAAAACCTGGAGCACACAGGAGCCCTAATGGACAATTTGCCGGTCAAGGCCGGACCCCTGGGATACGTGGTCATCCACGGCCATTTTTATCAGCCGCCCCGGGAAAACCCCTGGATCGAGCAGATCGAAGTGGAGACCAGCGCCCCTCCCTTCCACGACTGGAACGCCCGCATCAACGCCGAATGCTACAGCCCCAACGCCGCGGCCCGCATCTATGACGGCCAGCACCGGATCCTGGATATCATCAACAACTACGAGCATATCAGCTTCAACTTCGGCCCCACCCTGATCAGTTGGCTGGCGGAGAAGGCCCCGGAGACCTACGCCAAGATCCTGGAGGCGGACCGCCAGAGCCTGACGGCCCTGGGGCACGGCAACGCCATCGCCCAGGCTTACAGCCATGCCATCCTGCCCCTGTGCCAGGCCCGGGACCGGGAAACCCAGATCATCTGGGGCCTTAAGGACTTTGAGCACCGCTTCCAGCGCCCGGCCGCGGCCATGTGGCTGCCGGAGACCGCGGTGGATTACCCCACCCTGGCGGCCCTGGTGGACCATGGGATGAAGTTCGTCATCCTCTCCCCTTACCAGGCCAGGCGGGTGCGCCCTCTGGCCGGAGGGGATTGGACCCCGGCGGCGGGCCAGACCCTGGACAGCACCCAGCCCTACCGCTGTTTTCTCCCGGAGGCCCCGGAGGACGCCCGGCAAACGGCGCTATATCGACGTCTTTTTCTACAACGGCGGCGTGGCCGCGGACCTCAGCTTCGGCGACCTGCTCACCGACAGCTACCGCCTGGCCGGCCGGCTGGTGGAGGGCTACTCCCCCGGGCGGCCCGCGGCCCCAGATCCTGACACGTGGCCACGGATGGGGAAAATTACGGGCATCACAAGAAATTCGGCGAACTGGCCCTGGCCCACGCCCTGTCCCAGGTGCTGCCCCAGAAGGGCTTTCAACTCACCAATTACGCCGCTTTCCTGGAGTTGGCGCCGCCCGTCCGGGAGGTGGAACTCTATCTGGGACCCAAGGGGGAAGGCAGCTCCTGGAGCTGCGCCCACGGGGTGGGCCGCTGGAAGGAAAATTGCGGCTGCTCCACCGGGGGCCAGCCCGGCTGGAACCAGCGCTGGCGCGCCCCCCTGCGGGAGGCCTTCGATTGGTTAAATGGCCGCCTGGCCGGCGATTTTCGAAGGCGAGGGACAGAAATACTTGCAAGACCCCTGGGCCGCCCGGAACGCCTATCATGCAGGTGCTCCTGGACCGCAGCCCCGGGGGGCTGGCGGAATTCTTCTCCCGACAGGGGGTCCCGGGCCTGAAGGAGGCCGACTGGGTGCCGGCCCTGAAGCTCCTGGAGATGCAGCGCCACACCCTGCTGATGTACGCCAGTTGCGGCTGGTTCTTCGCCGACCTCTCGGGCCTGGAGACCCTGCAGGTGATCAAGTACGCCGCCCGGGCCCTGCAGTTGGGCCAGGCCTTCACCGCGCGAGCCCCTGGAGCAGCCCTTTCTGCACATCCTGGAGCGGGCCGAGAGCAATATCCCCGAGGAGGGCAACGGCCGCACCATCTATTTCCAGCGCATCAAGCCGGCGGTGGTGGACTATCCCAAGGTGGCCAACCAGTGGGTCATTTCCTGGCTCAAGGACCGGCAGCGCCAATCTCCCCAAACCCGGGTCTACCACTACCGGGTGGAGCCCCAGGACCTGGAGGACCAGACCCAGGGGACCCTGCTCTTTGCCGCCGGCCGGCTGCGCCTCACCTCCGGGATCACCCTGGAGACCGGGGAGCTTGGCCTTTTTCACCGCCTTCCTGGGCAGTTACCTCTATCGCACCCAGGTCCAAAGCTCAGCCGGACCCCCAGGAATACCAGGCCTTGAAGGGCGAGTTTTTCCAGGTCCTGGAAAAGGCCCCGGAAGATTTGATCCCCCTGATGGTGCGCCGCCTGGGGGAGAGCTATTACAGCTTTCACGATATTTTCCAGGAGGAAAAGCTCCAGATCTTCCAGGACCTGATGCGGGACAACCAGGAGGAAGCCGTCTCGCTGATTTCCCGCAATTTTGAGGACGTCGGGTCCCTGCTCAAGGCCATGGCCGCCGAAGGTCTGCCCCTGCCCCGACTTTACCGGGCCCTGGGGGAGATCAGCCTTGAACCGCCGCCTGGTGGAACTCCTGCGCCAACTGGAGCCGCAGCCCTCCCTGTTGGCCACCTCCCAGGATATCCTGGATCTGGTGAAGGAGGCGGAATTCCTGGGTCTGAAGCTGGAGTCGGGGGAAGGGGCCCAAATCCTGGGGCGCATGTTGCAGCAGCACCTGAATGACCTGGCCGCCGGCTTTCAGAGGGAAAACGCCACCCGGCTGCGCCATTTTTTGGGCCTGGTGAGCCGCATCCCCATAACCCTGGATTTGACCGGGGCCCAAAACTCGATGTTCCACCTGATGAAGGACCACTTCCCGGAGGTGGCTGCCAGGGCGGCCAAGTCTCCCGAGTCCGAACTCCTGGCCCGGGAGTTGGTGAAGCTGATGGAGGACCTTTCCTTCAGCCCGGTGCGCTACTTAAGGCTGTTAGGATAAGGAGTTGGCTTGGCGATACGGCTTCACTGGCCAATCTTTACGGAAGTGGTGCGGCTACAGTCTGCAGGCCTGAGCGCAGCGTAGTCATCTCGAATTGTAGAGACTGTCCTAAGCCGTAGTTGCGTGTATTATTCAGGACGATTGAGCCATGATGATCTTGCTGACCCGATTGCAAGCGGCCGTGGCGGAGTCCAGCCGCCTCAAGCAGCTCGTTGCCGCGGAACAGGGCGAAGCGGTGGTGGCCGCGGCCCGGAGACTGGCTGAGGTTTTGAGGACCGGCGGCAAACTGCTCCTCTTCGGCAACGGCGGCAGCGCCGCCGACGCCCAACACCTGGCCGCGGAGTTCGTCAACCGCTTCCAGGTGGAGCGGCCGCCCCTGGCGGCCCTGGCCCTGACCACCGACACCTCCATCCTCACCGCGGTGGCCAACGACTACGACTTTCTCCAGGTCTTTGCCAAGCAGGTGCAGGCCCTGGGCCGTCCCGGGGACCTGGCCTGGGGCTTCAGCACCAGCGGCAACTCCCCCAACGTGGTGGCGGGGCTTAAGCAGGCCCGGGAGCTGGGCCTTTCCACCCTGGCCCTGAGCGGCCGGAGTGGCGGACCGGTGGCGCAGGCCGCGGAACTCGCCCTGATCGTGCCTTCCCGGGACACCCCCCGGATTCAGGAGGTCCATATCACCATCGGCCATGTCCTCTGCGACCTGGTGGATTTTATTCTTTACCCGGAAAAATTTGCTGATCAATAGTAGACCCCTAGCTGACTGAAAAGCTTTGGTAGCCGTGTTCAGGCGGGCTGCCGGCACATTGCTGCCGAAACCCGGTCTTGCCAACTCGGTTACGCAGGTCCATCAGGATAGGGAAGCCGATGAAAAAGATTGAACCCCTGAACCTTACGGACCTTAAGACTTATAGTTTGCCGGAGCGCCACTCCAAGGTGAGCCGCCGGGACTTTGGCCGCGCCTGGGAGAAGGGTGGCAGCCTCCGGGATTTCGTGGCGCGGCTCCCGAAGATCCTGGCGGGGGAGACCCTGCGGGCGGTGGCCGCGGCCTGGGTGGCGGCCCGGCGCCAGGGCCGCCAGGTCCTCCTGGGCATGGGGGCCCACCCCATCAAGGTGGGGCTCAACCCCATCCTCATCGACCTGATGCGCCGGGGCCTGCTCACCGGCCTGGCCCTGAACGGGGCCGGCGTCGTCCACGACGTCGAGATCGCCATGGTGGGCGGCACCTCGGAGGACGTGGACCAGGTTTTGGGATGCGGCCAATTCGGCATGGCCCGGGAAACCGCAGAGTTTATCAACGCCGCCATTTCCTGGGGAGCCGGCCAGGGCCTGGGCCTGGGCGAGGCGGTGGGCCTGCGCCTGCTGGAGTCGGACTTTCCCTTCAAAGAGGAGAGCCTGCTGCGGCGGCCGCGGAGTTAAGCCTGCCTCTGACAGTGCACGTGGCGGTGGGCACCGACATCATTCACCTCCACCCCTCGGTGAACCCGGAGGCCCTGGGGGCCGCGACCCATTTCGATTTCCGTCTATTCGCCGCCCTGGTCAGCCGCCTGGCGGAGGGAGTCTATCTCAACCTGGGGTCCGCGGTAATCATGCCGGAGGTCTTTCTGAAGGCCCTCACCCTGGCCCGCAACCTGGGCCATCAAGTGTCGCCCCTGACCACCGTCAACCTCGACTTTATCCAGCATTACCGGCCCCTGACCAACGTGGTGCGCCGGCCCACCGCGGCCGCGGGCCGGGGCTACGCCCTCACCGGCCATCACGAACTGCTCTTGCCATTGTTGGCTGCCCTGGTAATCGAAGAAATGGAGGATGACCATGCCCACGGAAATCGTGATTCTGGTAAATGACTTGCGTCTGGAAGGCCTGCTCAACGACTCTGCCACCGCGGCGGCGCTGGCCCAAGCCCTGCCCCTCCAGGCCGAAGGCCCACCGCTGGGGGGACGAGATCTACTTCCCCGTGCCCCAGGTGGTGGCCGATCTGGACGACACCGCGGCGGTGGTGGTGAACGTGGGGGACCTGGGCTACTGGCCCACCGGCCGGGCCTTCTGCATCTTTTTTGGGCTCACCCCCGCCAGCGTCCCGGGAGAGATCCGGCCGGCCAGCGCCGTCAACCTGGTGGGCCGCCTCCGGGGCGATCCCTGCTGCCTCAAACTGGTCCCCGAAGGGGCCACGGTGCGGGTCGAGAAGAAATAGGTTATAATATAAGTTGGGGAAGGGGGCGAAAGGCAGGGGCCCTGGCCCTGACAAAAATTACGGAAAATACGAAAAACTCCCTTGCCCTTCCCCAAAAAATTCGACCCAGGAGTTCTTAGATGCCGATCTTTGAGTTTCATTGTCAGGCTTGCAACCAGGATTTCGAGAAGCTGGTCTTCGGCAGCGACCCGCAGGTGGAGTGCCCGTTTTGCAGCCAGGGCAAGGTAACCAAGTTGATGAGCCCCTGCGCCGCCAAGGTGGGCTATAAGTTCACCGCGGCCTCCAGTCCCAAAGGAGGGTCTTGTTCCAGCTGCTCCTCGGGTTCCTGCAGCACCTGCGGCTAAGGCTCGCGGACGCCTGGACAAGATGCCTGCGCCGCCACCGGAAGCAAAGATCCGCCTCGGCACCCGGGGCAGCGCCCTGGCCCTGGCCCAGGCCCGCTGGGTCCAGGAGCAGCTAACCGGACGCCATCCCCACTGCCGGGTGGAGTTGGTGGTTATCAAGACCACCGGAGACGCCATCCGGGATGTCCCCCTGGCCCAGGTGGGGGGCAAAGGCCTGTTCATCAAGGAGATCGAGGAAGCCCTGCTCTCGGGCCAGGTGGACCTGGCGGTGCATAGCCTCAAGGACCTGCCCGCCCAGGTGCCGGCCGGCCTGATGCTGGGTGCGGTGCCGGCCCGGGAGGATCATCGGGACGCCTTCATTTCCCACCGCTATCCAAACCTTAAGGCCAATCCCGGCGGGCGGGCGCCTCGGCACCGGCAGTCTGCGGCGCCGGGCGCAGCTCCTGCACCTGCGCCCCGACCTGGAGATCGTTCCTCTGCGGGGCAACGTGGATACCCGCCTGAAGAAGATGGAGACCCTGGGGCTGGATGCCCTGATCCTGGCTGCCGCCGGGCTTAACCGCCTGGGGCTGGGCCAGGTCTACCGGGGCCTGCTGCCGGAAACCGAGATGCTGCCCGCGGTGGGACAGGGGGCCCTGGGCCTGGAGGTGCGCGCCGATGACCGGCGGCTGCAGGAGCTCCTCGCCTTCCTGGATCATCCGCCCAGCCGCGTCGCGGTAACCGGGGAGCGGGCCTTTCTGGCCCGCCTGGAGGGAGGCTGCCTGGTGCCCGCGGCTGCCCTGGGCCGGGTGGCCGGCGGCTCCCTCACCCTGGAGGCCCTGATCAGCGATCCGGAAGGCCAGCGCTACCTGCGGGACCGCGCCTGCGGCCCGGAGGACCACGCCTGGTCCCTGGGGACGGAGCTGGCCGACCGCCTTCTTTCCCGGGGCGGCCGGGAAATCCTGGCGGCACTCTGCGGGACCCTCCCTTAATCCAGAGTATCCCTTGACATTTTCTAGATAAACTGTTATATTATATAGGCTTACAGTATCTGGGGGGAATGCCGGTATGCGGGGAAACCGGGGGAGAATCTGGCTGGCAGTGGTGAGCTTGGCCCTGGGCCTGATTTGCGCCCCCTCCTCGGGGATGGCCGCGGAAACCTTTGCCACGGGCGGCGTATCCGCCTTTCACCCTGGCGGCGGCCCAAACTCCCCTGGAAGCCCAGATGTTAGGGGAGGCGCCCTTCCAGTCCCATGCCGCTCCCCAGGATGCCGCCGCCCTCTTCTCCAACCTGGGCTCCCGCCTGCAATTGGACGGGGATGGCGGGGCGGCCATCAAACTCCCTCTTAACCTGCAACTACATATCTCCGTGCTCTACGCGGGCGATCCCGGCCGGATAGAGCCCCAGAAGCAAAGCGACTCCATGTTAATGAAGACCTCTCTGGATTACCGTCTCCTGCCCAACCTCCAGGTGGGTCTGAACGCCTACCTGTACCGTCCCGAACCCGGCAACAACCTCTCGGTGGCCCAGCCCTTCGGCGATCGGGTCATGGGCCTGGGACCCGGCCTCAAATACGATCTGGGGCGCTGGAGCTTCGTTATGAAGTCCCAGATGGAAACCGGCGCCCGGGACCGGAACGACCTGCAAAACTGGTTCCGGGTCTGGTACGCCTTTTAGAGTTCCCGGTTTTCGTAATCGTGCGTTTTCCTGCTCCCCTGATCCCAGCCCGCTTTCTGGAGCGCCGCCGGCGTTTCCTGGCCCTGGTGGAGCTGCCCGACGGCCGCCGGGTTTGGGTCCATGTGCCCAACTCCGGGGGCCTTACCGGCTGCGCCCCGCCCGGGGGAGAAATCCTGCTCACCGAAGACCGCCGCCCGGGACGTAAAACCGATTACACCTGGCGCTTCACCCGGGTATCCGGCGGCTGGACCTGCATCGACACCCTGGCGCCCAACCGCCTGGTGGCCGAAGCCCTGGCTGCCGGCGGCCTGCCCGGCCTGCCCCGCCCCCGGGAGGTGCGGGCCGAGGTCAGCCTGCCCCAGGGGAGCCGCCTCGATTTCGTCTATTCCATCCGGGATTCCGAAGCCGGACTCCTGTTTCTGGAAGTGAAGAGCATCACCTGGGTGGAGGACGGGGTGGCCCTGTTTCCCGACGGCGTCACCTCCCGGGGCCGGCGTCACCTGGAGCACCTGACTGCCCTGGTGCGCCAGGGCCATCAGGCCTGGAACGTCTTCGTGGTCCAGCGGCAGGATGCCAGCGTCATGCGCCCGGCGGCCCAGGTGGATCCGGCCTACGCCCGGGAACTGGCCGCGGCCGCGGCCCAGGGGGTCGGCATCCTGGTGCTCCAGGAAAAAGTCGACCCGCCGGAAATTACCCTTGCCTCGACCCTGCCCTTTGAATTAACATAATCTTCTGGAAGCAATACTTCCTAAACCCCAGGATGCCCTTGGATGAACGCCGCCATGATCGAGAATGACATCCATATCCTCACCGGGAACTCCAACCCCGAGTTGGCCCGCAATATTTGCGAACATCTCTCCCTGCCCCTGGGGGAGGCCCTGGTCACTAACTTTAGTGACGGGGAGATTCGGGTGGAGATCAGCGATAATGTCCGGGGCCGGGACATCTTCGTCATCCAGTCCACCAGTCCCCCCACCAACCGTAACCTGATGGAGTTGCTGATCATGATCGACGCGGTGAAACGGGCTTCGGCCCGGCGGATCACCGCGGTCATCCCCTATTTCGGCTATGCCCGCCAGGACCGCAAGGTGCATCCCCGGGTGCCCATCACCGCCAAGCTGGTGGCCGATCTGCTGTCCACCGCCGGGGCCCACCGGGTCCTCACCATGGACCTGCACGTCGGCCAGATCCAGGGCTTTTTCAACATCCCGGTGGACAACCTCTACGCCTCCCCCATCATGATCCCTTATATCCGGGAGAATTTCCAGGATGACCTGGCCATCGTCTCCCCCGATGCCGGGGGGGTGCCCCGGGCCCGGGCCTACGCCAAACGCCTGACTGCCTCCCTGGGATTGATCGACAAACGCCGGGATGCGCCGGGCAAGGCCAAGGCCATGAACCTCATCGGCGAGGTTTTGGGCAAGGAGGTGGTCATCATGGACGACATCATCGACACCGGCGGCACCCTGTCCGAGGCGGCCGGGGTCATTCTGCAGCACGGCGCCCTCAACGTCAACGCCTGCTGCACCCACGCGGTGCTCTCCGGGCCGGCGGTCACGCGGGTCATGGAGTCCCCCCTGAACCGCCTGGTGGTCACCGACACCATCCCCTTGAGCGAGGCCGCCAGACAATGCCCGAAGATCGTGCCGCGGCCGGTGGCCCCCCTCTTCGCCCAGGCCATCCTGCGCATTCACCAGGAAGATTCCATCAGCTCGCTCTTTGAGATCCAGTTCTAAAAAAGGAAAACTGCGCCGCCGCGCCAACCCCCTCCACCCTGCCAGCCTCACCCCCGGCCTCCCGGCGCCAGCCCGGGCGGACCCCACGCCTTCCCCGATACCTGAGCCAGCCATACAAGCTTTAGGGGATGCGGGACTCCCGCGCCTCTCCCACCTGCGGGTAATGATGAGCCCGTTGGGGTGCTTCACCCCTGGGCTGGGGAAAAAGTCCCGAAGCCGCCGCGGACCCTGCCCGGCGCCCAGGGTGGCGAACCATGGAGAATATTTTAATTTATTTAATTATTAAGGCTAGTTAAATTAACGAAGGAATTATTTCCCGGCTATCCTGGCTTTGGCAGGACCCTTGCACAAGATAATTAATCTTTGCGAAGAAGGAGGTGATTTTTGCGTCCGCGGTTAAACCGGAGCGCCATTCATTTTTCATTTTATCTCAGGCCTTTTCTAAATTCATGATTCGGTAAGGAGGTTTTCCAAGATGGCTCAAGAAGAAAAATTGGCAACTGCAGTAAAGATCGGCAATCCGGCGGTAGTGGGGCTGGGAGGATTCGGTATGACCACCCTGATCTTACAGTTCCATAACCTGGGCTGGTGCCCCATCACCCCGGTACTCTGGCTTGGTCTTATCTTTGGCGGGACGGCGCAATTGATCGCGGGCATGCTCGAATTCCGCACCGGCAATAATTTTGGTTTCTGCGCCTTCGCAGGTTATGGAGCCTTCTGGATTGCGCTGTGCTTCATGGTGATCTTCGGCACTAACGCCGACCTGATCAAGGCCTATCCAACCTTGAAGATGGCTGGAACAACGGGCCTCCCCTGGTTCCTTTTGGTGTGGACTTTCTTCACGGCCCTGCTCTTCATTCCGGCCATGAAGCATCATGGGGTGTTGGCCTGGATCTTTCTCACCTTGTTGCTGGGTTTCATCGGCCTGGATCTCAAGGAATTTTTCGAAATGAAGGCGATCGGCACCCTGGCTGCCTATGATCTAATCGTCTGCGCCCTGTTGGCCTGGTATCTGATGTGGCACGTCATCTGCGGGGAAGCGGGCATCAACTTGCCTCTCGGTAAGGCCTGGCTTTAAACCACGGTAACCCAGCCCCGGGCGGTAATCTAACGGCAAGGGGCTGGGTTTCTTCCAGCCAAATTTGGGCTGGGGGTGAATCTGCGCTAAAAGCTCTCCAAATTTTGAGAAAAATTTCATTTGTGTTAGGATCCCAGCTATTTTAGTTGACGGGGGAATTATTTCCCGGCTATCATGGCTTGCGCAAGACCTTGGCATGGATTATCAAGATACTAAATTTTACGAAGAAGGAGGTGGTGCGTCCGCGGTTAAACCAAAGTGCCTTCATTTTGCTTTTAATCGGCAGGCTTTTTCGAAGTCATTATTTCAGGAGGGAGCAAATGGCAGATAAAGTTCCAGGAAAGGCGTGGATAGTTGTCTTCGCCGGCACCGCAGTCAACCTGTGTCTGGGGATCTTATATGCTTGGAGCGTTTGGAGCGGGGCCCTGGTCAACGTTAAATTAGCCGAGGCGGGGCAGATGGTTACCGAAGGCCTCAATGCCGGATGGCCTTATCTCACCAATGCACAGGCTGCCGATCCTTATTCATTATGCATCATCGTCTTTGCCTTGTTAATGATTCCCGGAGGCCGCATCCAGGATAAATTCGGGCCCAAGGTGGGCGCCATCACCGGCGGCCTGTTCCTGGCCGTGGGTTGTATCATTGCCGGCCTCATGAAGAGCTATGGCGGCTTGATCTTCGGCTTCGGCATCTTAGGCGGCATCGGCATGGGCATCGGCTATGCGGCGCCCACCCCGGCGGCCTTGAAATGGTTCGGCCCTCATAAACGCGGCCTCATCGCCGGCCTGGTGGTGGGTGGCTACGGCGGCGCTGCCTTATACATCGGCCCGTTGGCCTCCCATCTAATTAAGTCCGGAGGCGTTACTTACAGTTTCGTGTTCCTGGGCATCTTCTTTGCCGCGGTGGTCATCATCGCCGGCAGCCTGCTGGCCTGGCCCGAACCCGGCTACGTGCCGCCCGCGGCGCCGGTGAAAGCAGGAGTCGCACCCGCCAAGGCTGCGGGCACCATAGTGGATTGGGCTCCCAGCGAAATCTTGAAAACCTGGCAGTGTTATGCCTTGATCCTGATGTTTATCGGCACGACCCAATCAGGCCTCTTAATCATCGGCAACGCCGCCGGCCTCCTGGTCACCACGGCCAAGGCGATTCCCTTCTTCGCCGCCAACGCCTGGCTTCTGGTCTCTTTCGGCGGACTGGTCAATGCCTGCGGCCGGGTGGGCACGGGTCTCTACTCCGATAAGATCGGCCGGGACAACGCTTACACCTTAAACTGCCTGGTCTCGGCCCTCTGTCTGTTCTTACTCCCCTCCATTATTGCCAGCCACAGCGTCTTCCTGCTGTTTGTCGCCGTGGGCATCGCTTACTGGCAGTACGGCGGCGGCCTGGCCCTCATGCCCTCCTTCACCGCGGACTTCTTCGGGCCCAAGAACCTGGGCATGAACTACGGGATAGTTTTCCTCGGGTGGGGTCTCGGCGCCTTTATGCCCAGATTGGCTGGCTCCATCAAAGACTGGACCGGCTCCCTGAGCTGGGCTTTCGTCCTCTCCGCCATTGTGTTGATCGTCGCGGTCGTCGTCTCCCGCGTCACCAAGCGGCCTCTGTTGGAGCACGAGAGATAAGAGGTAATCACGGGATGGTCTAACTCGTCAGGGTTTGGCTTTACCCCGCAATCTGCTAAACTGAGGAGGCAGGGAAGCATCCCTGCCTCCTTCATGTTCTAAGAGGATGAAACTTATCCATGACTCCTGGATACTGCTTGGCCGGTGCCGTTTATTCTCGATCCCCAGAATTTATCCGCCGGTTCCGCGGCGGCTTTTGTAGTGTCGGTGCTTCTGACTTTAATGATTAATGCCGAGGCCCAGGCCTTTGCCGGCACTTTTTTGGGAGATAGCCGGGTAGGGGCCAAAGACCGGTTCCATTTTAATGCTTTTCTGCACCTGGATATTTTGGGGACGATCTGTTACCTGGTAGCCGGCTTCGGCTGGCCCCGGCCCCTGGAGTTTGATCGCAGCAAATTTGCGCGTCCCGCGTTTATACATGGTGATCACCCGCTTGGCCGGTCCCACCGCCAACTTGCTCCTGGCGAGCATCGCGGGCAGCATCGTCAGCATTATGAAAGGATTTGAGGCGAACCCCCGCGTCTTCTTGATGGTGGTCGGGGTCAATGTCACCACGGCCGTCTACAACCTGATCATCCTGCCGCCGCTGGCCGCCGGGGTCCTGGTGCAGGAAATGATCCCCACTGAATATGCCACCCTCCGGCGCATCTTTTGGCAGGCAGGGCCCTTCCTCATCCTGGCCCTGGCGCTGCTGGATCGCCTCAGCCCCCACGGCATCGTCGGCCCCTACCTCAACCCCATGATCGTGGCCGTCTTCAATTTTATCCGGGGCCACTAGCCGCCGGCCATCGTCAGGCGGGAGCCAAGGCCGCGGCTGACCCCCGCGATTTTTCGGAATAGTTCTCAGCACTCGGGTTCCGCAGTTGCACCAAAATCGTGGTCTTCTGGTAGATTAAGATGCAGAATATTCTAAAAAAGTTTCAAAAAGTTAACCGTGGCTGTATATTTAGCCAAATGGAGTCCGAAGGCACGTCCTTCCGGATCATTTTCTGCTCCGGGTCGAGGGCTCGGTTCAGGGAGCTGCTAAGGGTCGCCGGTGAATAACGCCGACATAAAAGGATTCGAGTCCCTGATCCCCGGGGTGGTCTGCCGGCCGCTGCAGATTCAGCAGGATCAACGGGGCTGGCTGGCGGAAATCTTTCGCCAGGATGAGCTCTCGCCGGAGAATCTCCCGGTGATGGCCTATATCTCCGTGACCCATCCCGGAGTGGGACGGGGCCCCCATGCCCACCACCGGCAAACCGACCTCTTCTGTTTCCCCGGTCCGGGGGAGTTTCGGGTCACCCTGTGGGACCAGCGGCCCGAAAGCCCTGCCTTCGGCTCGCGCCAGGAATTCGTCCTGGGGGAGAATTGCCCGGGCCTCATCATCATTCCACCGGGGGTGGTGCACGGCTACCGGAATCTCAGCGAGCGGCCGGGCCTGGTGTGCAACTTCGCCAACCGCCTCTACCGGGGAGCGGGCCGCCGGGAGCCGGTGGATGAGATCCGCTTTGAGGACGCCCCCGACTCACCTTTCCGCCTGGAGTGAGGTAAACCTGCGGGGCAGGTATGCCTTTACGAAAAATCTTAAAATCTAAAACCATTTTATGAAATTATTGATCGCCGGCGCGGCCGGCCAGTTGGGACAGGCATTGCTCCGGGAGGCGGCCGCCAGGAACTGGGAGGCGGTGGGCGCCGATTTGCCGCAGATGGATATCACCGATCCCCGGGCGATCCGGCAGCAGTTGGCCCGGCACCGGCCGCAAGTGGTGGTGAACGCCGCCGCGGCCACCCGGGTGGACGACCTGGAGCAGGATGCCGACCTGGCCTTGCAGGTCAACGGCCTGGGGCCGCGCAACCTGGCGGTGGCCTGCCGGCAATTGGGGTGCAAATTGATTCACCTCTCCAGCGACTATGTCTTCGACGGAGCCCAGGACCGCCCCTACCTGGAATGGGACGCCACCCGGCCCCCTGTCGGTCTATGGCCGGAGCAAGCTCCTGGGGGAGGAACTGGTGCGGCAGCAGTGCCCCGATCATTTCATCGTGCGCACCGCCTGGCTTTACGGCCTGCCGGGTCCCAACTTCGTCACCGCCATCCTGGGGAAAGGCAGGAGTTTGCCGCCGGGGACAGGAGTTAAGAGTAGTAAATGACCAGCGGGGCAGCCCCACCAGCACCCTGGCCCTGGCGCCGCAACTCCTGGCCCTGGCCCAAACCGAGGCCTTCGGCACTTATCACGCCACCTGCCAGGGAGAGACCAGCTGGTACGAGTTTGCCCGCCTGATTCTCAAGACCGCGGGCCTTCGGGTGGCGGTAGCTCCCTGCAGCACTGCCGAATATCCTCGCCCGGCCCGCCGCCCGGCCAATTCCGTGCTGGCCAACCGCCTCCTTCAGCTCCAGGGCCTGGACCAGATGCCCCACTGGCAGACGGCCTTCCGGGAGTTCTGGGAGATCTTCGGGGAGCAGCTATGAGCGTGGTCCTGGTAACCGGCGGGGCGGGATTCATCGGCGCCAATTTCATCCATTTTCTCCGGAAGCACCGCCCGGACTGGCGGCTCATCAACCTGGATCTCCTGACTTACGCCGGCAATCTGGAGAACCTGGCTGCCCTGGAGGGGGATCCGCACCTCACTTTTGTTAAAGGGGACGTGGCCGACCCAGAGCCTGGTGGCCGGGCTGTTCGCCCGGCACCCCATCACCCGGGTGGTGCATTTCGCCGCGGAAACCCACGTGGACCGCTCCATCCTGGACCCCGGGGTCTTCGTGCGCACCAATGTCCTCGGGACCTGCAACCTGCTGGACGCGGCCCGGGAGCATTGGCAAGGGCCGGCGGCCAAGTCCGGGCCCCGGTTTTTGCAAATCAGCACCGATGAGGTTTACGGCTCCCTGGGCCCCCAGGACCCCCCGGCGACCGAAACCTCCGCCTATGCCCCCCGCAGTCCGTATGCGGCCTCCAAGGCCGGGGCCGATTTCCTGGCCCGCTCCTACTTCCACACCTACGGACTGCCGGTGCTCATCACCAACTGCACCAATAATTACGGCCCCTACCAGTTTCCGGAGAAGCTCATTCCTATTTGCCTGAGCCAGGCCCTGGAGGGGAAGCCCATCCCCATCTACGGCCGGGGGGACAACATCCGGGACTGGCTCTTCGTGGAGGACCATTGCCGGGCCCTGCTGCTGGTCTTGGAGCAGGGCGTCCCGGGGGAGACCTACAATATCGCCGGGGGCCAGGAGAAGCCCAACCTGGAGCTGGTGCGCCTGCTGCTGCGGGTGCTCTCTGAGTTGCGCCCGGAGCTGGGGGACCTGGAACGCCTGCTCACCTTGGTCCCGGATCGCCCCGGCCACGATTGGCGCTATGCCCTGGACACCGGGAAAATCGAGGCCCAATTGGGCTGGCGCCCCCGGGTCACCCTGGAGCAGGGTCTCCGGGATACGGTGCGCTGGTATCTGACCCAGGCTGGCTGGCTGGAGCGGGTGCGCTCCCGGGCCTATCGGGACTTCCTGCGCCAGCAGTACGGCGCCGCGGTGGCGGAGGGCGGCGAACCAGGCAAGGTAAAAGGCAAAGGTAAAAGGTAAATTTTGCCATCCTTTTGCCTTTTTCGGAGCAGCTCAAATGACTGGTGACCACGACACCCTGGTGCGCTGGGACCGGGAGCACCTCTGGCATCCCTTCACCCAAATGCAGGGCTTCCGGGAGGAAGAACTCCTGATCATCACCCGGGGAGAAGGCAGCTATCTCTTCGATCAGGAAGGCAACCGCTACCTGGACGGGGTCTCCTCCCTCTGGGCCAACCTCCACGGCCACCGGCGCCCGGAGTTGGACCAGGCCTTGCGCCGCCAACTGGAGCAGGTGGCCCACAGCACCCTCCTGGGACTGGCCCATCCCCCGGCCATCCTCCTGGCCCGGCGTCTGGCCCAGTTAACTCCGGACGGCCTCACCCGGGTCTTTTTCTCCGACGACGGCTCCACCGCGGTGGAGGTGGCCCTGAAGCTGGCTTTCCAGTACTGGCAAAACCGGGGGGACCGGGAGAAGCGGCGGTTCTTGAAGTTGAGCAACGGCTACCACGGCGACACCCTGGGCGCGGTGGCGGTGGGTGGCATCCCGCTGTTCCACGAAATTTACCACCCCCTGCTGTTCGACACCCTGGAGGCCCCGGCCCCTTACTGCTACCGCTGCGGCCACCGGGAGGACTGCCGGGAGCAGTGCCTGGAGGCCCTGGAAGCCCTGGTGGCCGGGCATCACCGGGAGCTGGCCGCGGTCATCCTGGAGCCGGTAATGCAGGGGGCCGCGGGCATGATCCCGCAACCCCCGGGTTACCTGGCCAGGGTGCGGGAGGTGACCCGGCGCCACCGGGTGCTCCTGATCGCCGACGAAGTGGCGGTGGGCTTCGGCCGCACCGGCAGGATGTTCGCCTGCCAGCACGAGCAGGTGAGTCCGGACCTCATGTGCCTGGCCAAGGGCATTACCGGGGGCTACCTGCCCCTGGCCGCCACCCTGGCCAGCGATGAGATTTATCAAGCCTTTCTGGGGGAATATCAGGAATTCAAAACCTTTTTCCACGGCCACACCTATACCGGCAACCCTCTGGCCGCGGCGGTGGGGCTGGCCAGCCTGGAGATCTTCGCAAAGGAGCGGCTGCTTGAGGCCCTGGTCCCGAAGATCGAGCTGCTCACCCGGCTACTGGCGGGGATGGCCGGCCACCCCCACGTGGGCGAGATCCGCCAGCGGGGCCTGATGGTGGGGATCGAACTGGTGCGGGACCGGGGCTCCCGGGAACCCTGGCCGCCGGCCCAACGAATCGGCCATCGGGTAATCCTGGCGGCGCGCCGCCTGGGGGTTATCCTGCGGCCACTGGGGGACGTCATCGTCCTGATGCCGCCCCTGAGCATCTCCCCCCCGGAACTGGAGGACCTGGCCAGGATCACTTATGAGGCCATCGACCGGGGCACGGCCTTGGATTGATATGCCCTTAGGGTGAGCCTGCCTTTAATTGTAGATAATGGCAAGATAGCCGCGATTACCGAATACCGATTCTCCCAAGTTTTTTGACAGATGGCCAGTTGCCACTCCCTAGGGGGTATGTACCATGTGGCCTCTGCCCTTCCCCTGGCGCATAATTGCCGGACGGTGCTGGCTTGAGCTTCTTAGACCGTCACCCCGTAAGAATCTGCGAACCAAGGAAGTGGTATCTTCAAAATCTACAAAAAGGATTCAGTCTGAGGAAAACTTGTGCTATCTTGCGTTCAATAAGACGATTGGGCCACAAAAAGGGGAACTTCTTCGGGATATCCTCCCCGGACGGCAGGTTCCAAAACCAATTTTTGACCGCCGTGGCCAAGACTGCGGCATAATCCCGGTTTTTTATTTGTATATATAAATTAACTTCCCAAACCCAAGGAGAACAGGGGTACCAGACACAGCGATCCCCGCGATCTTGTCCCTTGGCCAAATTCAATATCCACGCACACCCGGGAGGGCGGCATGAAAGGTTACGGTCTGGCGAGAATTTTCCTGGCGGGGCTGGGGCTTCTGGCCCTGGCGGCCTGCGGCGAGAGGCCCCTCGACGTGGAGGCTCTGAAAAAACAGCCCAAGCAATACGTGGGTTCGGATACCTGCAAGCTATGCCACCTGGAGCACTACGACTCCTGGAAGATGACCCTCCATTCCCGCGCCCCCAGGACGCCCAAAAGAACCGGGACGCCATTGTCGCCCCCCTCGATGAAAAAGTAATTCGCGCCGATTTGGCTAAGGCAAAGCTCAAAATACCGGTTGACCAGGTCTACATCCCCAAAGAGGAAGATATCAAGTATACCCATGGGCAGCCAGTGGAACCAGCGCTACCTGGTGGAAAAGGCTGGGAAACTATACATTGCACCCATCGAGTACAATATTGATAGCCACCGCTGGATGCCTTATGCTGAAGGGGACCCCGATTGGGATAAGAAACCCTGGATACTCAAATGCGGCGGCTGCCACGCCACCGGGGTAAATATCGAGAAAAACACCTTTGTCGAGCCCGGGGTTGGCTGCGAAGCCTGTCACGGCCCGGGTTCCTGGCACGCGGCCCTGCCCAAGACTGCGGTCTTCGAGAAACGCCAGACCATCATCAACCCGTCCAAGCTTACCATAGGAGTGGCGGTGCAGATCTGCGGCTCCTGCCATACCCGGGGCGAATCCACCCAGGTGAAGGGCGCTGACTGGCCGGTGGGCTACGAGCCCGGCAAGGCCATCGGACCTTTCTTCAAGGAGCCCACCATTGCCGCCGGCGACGCGAAGGACGGTCTATGCCAACGAGTTTACCAAAGGCCACCATCAGCAATATCTGGATTGGAAGCAATCTATGCATTATAAAGAAGGGGTGACCTGTACCTCCTGCCACTTTGTGCACCAGATCGGCATGCCCCCCACCCGGTCCCAAACTATCCAGGCCGGCTCCAAGCAGTGCCTCACCTGTCATGATATCATCAACAGGAACCTGGGCCATTCCATTCACTCCTTCGGCAACTGCGTGGGTTGCCACATGCCCAGGATTGTCACCAGCGCCGAATCCGGGGATATGCACAGCCATGTCTTCGCCTGTCTGCTGCCCAAGGATTCCATGGCCAATCCGGCCCTCCCCAATTCCTGCGAGGGCTGTCATATTTACAGAGGAGAGGGTCTCGACTACCTGGCAGCTGCCTGGGATGCCCTGGCTAAGCTGCCGGTGCCGGTGGGCCAACCCGTGAAGATGGCGATCCCCGAGTCTGAGGCTCCGCCAGAGGCTCCGCCTGAGAAAGCGAAAGCCGCCAAAGAGTCACCGAAAAAATGAGGGGAAGCTCAATGAGGTCGCGGCGGGTTCTCAGGCGAAGCATCCTGTGGATGACACTGGCAGGGCTGGGACTCCTGCTGGTATTACCCGCGGTGGCCCCGGCCCAAGAGGAAGTGACCACTTCTCTAAGGCGATACAAAGACCGTGAGACCTCGACCGGGTACTACGAAGACTCCGAAGTCAAGCCCTGGCGTTTTCGCTCTTTTTTCGGCGTCCCCGGGGTGGTGCGGTCCCTCCTTCGCTTATAGCCCTCAGGTCCCAGCAATCCCCCACACTTACCTGGCCGATTCCCATCGGGCCGTCAAGTTTTACAATGTGCAGACCTGTGTGGCCTGCCACGCGGAGGAGGCCAGGGACATCCACACTACCCGGGGCAACCTTACCTGCCGCCAGTGCCACGGCGGTGAGCCCATTGCCTCCATCGCCCATTACTTCTCCCCTCTGAACCCCGTCCGGCGCTACGCTTACGTGTGCTCCAAGTGCCACGAGGGTTCCAGCGCCTCCTTTGCCACTTACGTGGTCCATGAACCCAAACCCGGGGCTTTGGAAACCCGAAAGACTTTCTCCTCCCTGTTTTACGCCGACTGGTTCATGTATCTCCTGGTTGTCGGCACCATGGGCTTCTTTGTCGTGCACACCGCAGTATGGGTGAGCAAGGAGCTTTACCACGTCTTCACCGAGAAAGAAAGAAAGCCCGAAGATGAATGACCAGGTACGGATAATCCGGTTCAATGTCATCCATCGGCTGTTTCACCTGTTCATCATGGTCACTTTTCTCATCCAGGCCGTTACCGGTCTCTGCCGGCTGCTTTACACCACTTCCTGGGGCAAAGCTCTTACCAATTTTTTCGGCGGTTACGAGTCCGTCACCACCATCCACATCCGGGTGGGCGTGGCTATGCTCCTGGGCTTTGCGGTACACCTCGTCTATATCCTGCTGAAAGTGGAGTGGAAAGCCCTGCGGCAAAGCCTCTTTCACCCGGACTCCCTGGTGCCGCGGCTCCAGGATGTCATTCACCTGGGCCAGCGCCTCCGCTGGTTTTTCGGGCTGGGCCCGCCCCCGGCCTTTGACCGCTGGACTTACTGGGAGAAGTTTGACTACTTGGCGGTCTTCTGGGGGGTGCCCCTTTTGGGGGTTACCGGCCTCCTGCTCATGAACCCCCTGGTCACCAGCTATTTCCTGCCGGGCTGGATGCTCAATGTGACCCTCTTGTTGCACCGGGCCGAAGCGCTGCTGGCTATGCTCTATATCTTCATCATCCACTTTACCGTGGGCCATTTCCGCCACGGCATGTTCCCCATGAATGAATGCATGTTTGCCGGCAGTGTGGAGTTGGAGGAGGTACGGCGGGAAAAGCCGCTGTGGATCGTACGCCTGGAAGAAGAAGGAAAACTGGTGGAAGCCATGGTCCCGGCACCGGCCCCCTGGTTCCGGGTGGCTTATTTCATCTTTGGCTACCTGGCCTTGGCCGTGGGCCTCTACCTGTTGTTGATTCTCTTAATTTATCGCAATTACGTGTAGTGGCACTAGAAGGCAGAAGAAAAAGGCAGTTATGATACCCACTGGGGACAATTGATACGTTTCGATGTTAATTTACCTCGGGCAGAAAGGCGATAGTGAATAAGAGTAAGTCCTAACTCTTAAGGCTTCAGGAGGCATATCCCACTTACAAAAATTAAAGTGGGGACAAATAATTGATGAGAATATATAATCATCCGATATTTATCGTAATATTTACCATTATATTGTTGACATTTTCGAGTGCCGGGATCACTGCAAACAGTCAGAAGAAAGACCCCATAGATAAATGGGTCGAAGAACAGATCGGCAAAGATCCTTCGACCGCTGGAGAGATACACGCTTATGACAAAGGGTCTGAAATGTGGGACAAGGAGTTGAACAGAATATACCATGAGCTTATGAAAAGACTCGATAAACATCAACAAACAGCCTTTAAAGAAGCTCAGAGAAACTGGATAAAATATCGAGATGCGGAATACCAGGCTATATGCCAGATTATCCAGAAACTCGAAGGTACCATGTGGTTGCCAGTACCTTCTGCCCGACTTTACAAGATAAACCGTCAGCGGGCCATGGAACTCAAGGGTTATCTTGATTGGATTTACCAAGACTCTCCCTAATAAATGAAGGAATGCTGGCATCTGCTATTAATGGGCTCGCCAAGCGGGTTTGGAACTGTTTCACTATCCAGATCATACCTGCAAGCTTTCCGGGGTTAGGGATAATTGTCTGATTGGGCAAGTTCTAGAAACTTTCGTATCCCAGATTTTAGCTTTACTTTTGTCAAACCATCTCTCTTGACTTAACCCCCATCCTAACTTAAGACTTGGTACAACTACTGGGGGCAGGTCATTAGATTGCCTAGCAAATTATCCCTGAAGAGGTTCCGGGTGGCCCTAGAGATTCTCGTCGCCGGGTCGGCAAACAAGACCCGTCAGAAATTGGCGGAGATCCTGATAAGTCATGGTTACACGGTGCGCCGCTGTCTGCCCGAAGAACTCCCGGCTCAGACCCGGGACCGCCTCCCCGCTCTTCTGATTCTCCTGGACGACCTGCCCCGGATTCACACTCTTATCCACCAGTTCAAGAAAGATGAGGCCGCCCAGGAGGTGCCCTTAATCGTGGCCCTGCCCCAGTTTTCCGAGACCGCGGCGGCCTGGGCCTTGGAGGCCGGGGCCGACGAGTTCCTGACCGCGCCCTTTAAACCCGAGGAAGTGCTGGCTCGCATCGGAGTGGTGCTGCGGCTCCGGCAAGACCGGCAACTCCTCCTGGATTCTCCCCAAGAATTTTCCCGGCTCTTCCGGGAGACCAGCCATCCCCTGTTCTTCTGCCAGCGCTCTGGAGAGGGCTGCCAGCTCAATCCGGCCCTGCGGCGCTTTCTGGGCTACCCCGCCAACCGCGGCGAGAGCCCCGTGACCGTGGAGGAGCTGCTTTATGGGCCGGAGGACCGGGAGCGCTTCCATCAGGTTCTGTCCCGGACCCTGGACGCCAGCCACGTCAAGGTGCGCCTGACTAACCGCGCCGGCCAGCCCATGACGGTCTTGTTGAACGATCTGACCCTGCCCGTCGGACCTTCGGTCAGGAGTTTCCAGGTGCGGCCGGTGGGCTCCCCCTCCCCCTGGCGCCAGGCCATCCAGGGGCTGGTGGCACATCTGGTGCCCAGCGCCCGGGACTACCTGGCCCTGCTCAAGTTGACCCCCCTGCTGGGGGGCAGGTACGAAAAGATCGAAAAACTGGGACAGGGAAGTTTCGGCGAGGTCTGGCTGGTGCTGGACACCGAAGCCCTGGGGGCCCAGCAACGTTACGTGGCCAAGATCCCCTTTCTGAAGGCCGCCAACGTCAAGTTCCGCAAGGAAGCGGCCATCTGCACCAGGCTGGCCCCCCACCCCGGGGTGGCGAAGCTGGTGGACCTGCTGGAGGATGACGGCAAGCTGGTCCTGATCCAGGAATATGTGGAAGGCCAGACCCTGGGGGACATGCTGGGGGCAGAACTGCCCCGGCCGTTGGTGGAGCGGATCATTTTGCAGCTCATCGACGTGGTCTCCCACGCCCACCGCCACCGGGTCATGCACCGGGACATCAAGCCTAACAACATCATCATCCAGCCGGACGGCGCTCTAAAACTTCTGGATTTCGGGGCCGCCAAGATCTTGGGGGAAAAGGACATCAGCGCCACCATGGTGGGTTCCCGTCCCTTCATGGCCCCGGAGCAGATCATGGGTAAGAGCGAGCGGCGCAGCGACATTTGGGCCATCGGGGTGCTCATGTACCTGTTGTACACCGGTGAACTGCCCTTTTACAGCGAGGTGGAAAAATTGCTCATCGACCTGATTTTGGAACAGGAACCCGAGCCGCCCCGGGAACTGAACCCGGAGATTCCCGCCCCGCTGGAGGCGATTATCTTGAAATGCCTCAAGAAAAATGTGGAAGAACGCTACCCCCACGCCCGGGCCCTGAAGGCGGACCTGCTGCGCCACTTCCCTCACTACGGCACCCAGACCGGCAGGTGGCCATGGATCCAGTAACCCACGCGGCCCAGGGGCGACCCGACCCTGTGCCGGAATCACCACGCTAGCGGCGTTCCCTCGCCTGGACGTCGCAGACCATCACCACCAGGTCGCTATTCTTGCCCTCGGGGTCCTTGACCAGGTCTTCGAACACCGCCTTGGTGGTAAAGCCGGCATGTTTAAAGACCTTGAGGGCTGCCTGGGCTTGCAGGTGGATCTCCGCAATCAGCTTCTCCAGGCCGAATTCCCCGGCCAGCTCCACGAGCTCGTTGATTAGCAGGGTGCCCAGGCCCCGGCCCTGGAAGTCCTTGGAGACCACCACCCGGACGTTGCCCAGGTGGCGCTTCCAGCCCACCTTGCGCATGTGCAGGGTGGCGTCCCCGACGATGCGGCCGTCCACTTCGGCAAGGAGGGGAAAGACCTTCTGATAGTCGATGTTGCTCACCCAGTGGTCGATGACCGATTGGTCCCGGACATCACTGCGCAGGAACAGTTTGTCTTTCTCATCCAGGCGCCGGAAAAAATCCAGCAGCCCGTCCCGGTCCTCCTGCACCAAGGGGCGCAGAGTCACCCGGGTGCCGTCCTTCAACACTCCCACCTTCTGGTAAGGCGCCATCTTTTCCCCTTTCAGTTGTCAGTAGCCAGTAGTCAGTAGTCAGTTTCCAGTTTCCTAATTATTGTAGCCGCAGGCTTTAGCCTGCGCCGGCACAGGCTGGAAAGCTGTGCCACCAATTAATGGCGCAGTGGTATAAAAGGCATTTCCATAATTTTACGGAAATTTACTGCTCACTGCTTACGACTCACTTTCCCAGCGCCAGGCGCTCCGCCAGGTAGGGCGGCAGTTGGGCCGCCAGGATGCGCCGCTGGGCTCCGGCAATATCATAAGGCGCCGACTTGAAATGAATGGAGAACTCCTCATCGTCGAAGATGGCATAGGCGGCCTCCGGGTTGCCGTCCCGGGGTTGCCCGACGCTGCCGGGATTGATGAGATAGTGGCCCTCCCGGGATAGGTCCATTTTGGGGGCGGTAATTTCTTGCAGGGCCACTTTCCCCCGGATATCCCGATACCACAAGGCCCGGCGGTGGGTGTGGCCGAAGAAGCAGACCCGGACGCCGGACCCTTGGCTCAGGTCCCGCAAAACCCTTTTGCCCTGGAAGTGGTAGGCGATATAAGTGTCCGGGCTGGTAGGGGTGCCGTGGCAGGCCCAGAAGCCCCGGGTCTCCAGGGTTAAGGGCAGGCCCTGGAGAAATTCCAGTTCTTCCCGGGGCACCTGCTCCCGGCACCACATCAGGGCCTGATAGGCGATGATGTTGAAGGCCTGGGCCCGCTCCGGCGAAAGTAAAGCCAAGTCGTGGTTGCCCGCCAGGTTTTTGATGTCCGCTCGGCTGCGAAGCATGGCCAGACATTCATTGGGGCTGGCGTTATAGCCCACCAGGTCTCCCAGGTTCAAGACGGACTCCACCCCATCCTGGCGGATCCGTTCCAGGACGCTCACCAGGGCCTCCAGGTTACTGTGGATATCGGCAATAATGGCTAGGCGCATGTTCTTTTGTTTTCGGTGGTCGGTTTTCTGTGAAAACCAACCAGGTTCAATCAGAAAACTGACCACTCAAAGATACAATAGCGCTAAAACAGAAAACAGGAAACAGAAAACCAAGAACCATCCTCATTGACATTTCCGGGGATTCTGGTAATTTTTGCCCCCGCCCGCTTGTCCTACTGGCATTCTTTCTCTTCATCTTTTCCCCTTTCTACTGCCTCGCCCTGAAAAGCCGCAGGGCCAATACGGGGATCTGGTTAATGTGGCTGCCGGACGGGTATTGGCTAGGGAGTTAAAAGATCGGCCTTACAGGCTCACCACCCGGACTCCGTTCCGGCCGCTGCCCCGAGATTCCACCAGGTTTGGAGAGAGAGTCATTCGGGGCTGGCGAGCGGTGCGCCTGGGGGTATCCTGCGGCCCCTGGGAGACGTCATCGTCCTGATGCCGCCCCTGAGCATCTCCACGGCGGAACTGGAGGACCTGGCCAGGATCACCCATGAGGCCATCGACCGCGGCACGGCCTTGGATTGATCTGCCCTTAGGCTGGGCCCGCCTTTAATTGTAGATAATGGCAAGTTATGCGCGGGTCCCAACTGAGAGAGGAACCTGGAATAGGAGACTGGCTTGGATTCTAACCGGATACCGCACTACCCGGCTAATCTTGACTTTGCACATAGGAGGTATTTACCGAAATCAGATTATTAACGAGCCTGAATTCTCAATTTCGTGCAATTTAGCTAATTGGGGGAAGGGAATTACGACTACGTTCGACGCTATCAAAAAGGCAATATGCACAGTCCTTGAGGGAATTCCTAATGAGGTCTATATAGGGACTTTTGGCAATGGGGAAGTCCATTGAGCCCTACTCTATCCTAGTTGCCCATAACTCTTTGAAGCACTTCAGGAGGCACTCTCACCGGCTGACTCTCTTTATTTCTTCTGCTGCAAAATTAAATACATCTCGGGAGGCACCCAGGCGATAATAAAGGGGAATGGCCCGAATCTATCCGAATAAAAGCCTGCTTCCGATGGCGGGTTCATCACTGCCAGCCAGCGGCAGCCCTCAAGCTCGATCCTGGCCAACGGGACGACGAATTCAGGGCTGGGCTCAATAGTATTGGTATTGAACTTCGGGATTACCAGAATGTCTTCCTCTTTAAGGCTAGACCTGGAGAAATCCAAAGGTTGGAAGCCATTTTTCTGCATATAGTATTGGAATCCCCAATGGCCTTCAAACCAGTATCTTGCCGCCACCCAGAGGTTGATAATTCTCCTTTATCTCCGCGGCCGCGATCCTACCTGTGTTAGCATATTGATAATCGGCCCAGGAAACCGCAGTGCCAAGAAGACAGAAGCGCGACTGATCCCTATCAACTTCCATATTTCCTGAGGACGGGGCAGCCCGCGGCAGCATCGAAGCGCCTCATAAGCAAAATTCCTGCTGCGGGAACCATGGGGAGTAAACTCCTGCCGTCGATCGTCCAGTTGATTAACACGGCAAAAAGAAAGGTTCCCATAACCCACATCAGTAACAGCAGAGAATCAGCGTCTCGGACCTTATAGGCATCGACCAGGGATAGCGTCAGGAATTGCACCCCCGCCAGGATAAAAAGTGCGGCTTGGAGGATAGCACCCCACTTGGGTCCATTGGCAGCGACCAAAGGAAACCCTGCGTAATTTTTACTATAATAGAAACCAGCAATTATCATCATCCCCAACATCAGGCCGACCAGCAAAGAGCCTCGTTTCCACACGAAGGGCGCAAAAATAGGGAGTTAAAGAGACAGCCACCTAAGAAAGATATGCCGATAAGCAAGTTCCATAACTTTTGAGATACGATGTGGCCTATAACATAATTGGCAGTATCGAGGAGTAAACTTTTGCCATATAAGGAGTACGTGAGCCAATGATACCCCACGAGGATCAGCGTTGGGATCAAAAGAAATAATAGACGCCAATCAAGTTTTTTCCGGAGAGCAACGGTGTAGCAAAGAAGCAAGGGAATGAGACTGATTCCGAAATATTTGGTCAGGGCACTCAGCGCGACCAAGATTGCCGATAGCCCTAAAAACCACCGCCGGTCTTCCTTTATCCCCAGCAACCAAAAATAAATGGCCCAGACCCAAAAAGTCAGCATTAAGATGTCGCACATGATAGTGCTGCTGGAGATAAGGAACACCGGCGTCCCTATCGCCGCCTAGGGTGGCCCAAAAGGGGCGATTACAGAGTCTTTCTGCCAGCGAAAAGATGCCGAGAACTAAAAAAATTGTCGGAACCAAAAGTGATAGGTGCAACGCCACCTCACTCCAGCCGAAGAATTTACCAATAAGTGCAAGATAGTAAGATAGAGAGGCGGGTTCTTCATAATCTCAAACATTGACATCTGAGTTCCACCCCAGTTTACCGAGAAGTCATAGAAATGGAGGGGGTCTTCTAAGATATGCTTTGCAGTCCAGATAAATAAAGGGTCATCAATGTTTACTGCTTTATTGATGAATGGCAGAACGATCCCCAATAGAATAATTATAAGTAGTATCTTTTTAAAAAGAGGCTTATCCATATGAGGAAAATTCCCTGTCGGATATTGGCTCCATCAGCGCCTAGTGCGTCTATAATTAAAACTTCAAAGGAGAATGATGCCCAAAGCTTCCTGTTGCCTCGAGATTATGCTGCATCCTCAGCCTTCTCTATCCATAATCAGTAGTTGGGAGCATCTTATCTGAGATTATGCAGCAGCTTGGGTCATCCTGGTAAATAAATGGGAGGCCTCGCATCCCGGGTCCGATCCAGAGGGGGTTCCTCTTTTGCACCCAAATCATTTTGCAGGACGTAGGATAGCACAAACATACTTCAAAATGCACCTTTTTCACAGATTCTCGACATACTACCACCCTTGAGCAGATTCTTCATAGAGGGGGGACCTAAGAGCCCCAGGGCAACACCACGCGAGAATGGTGAGCTGGGGAAAAGCTGAGGCGACATGTACATATCACCTTCGGGCGGCTCATAGACCAGCAGCTCCTTTTTCAACCGATTTAGCAGATACCACCAATAGAAGGTAACTGCTATATATCCACTATTACTTTACGTGCCGGCCGGGCCAGGAGGGCGCACTGCCTCGGGGGCTTTGGCGGGGACCGGTCGGGTCAGCTTTCGCCGGCCGCCGCGGACGTGCCCGGCTATTCTTATCCTCAAAGAAATTTTTTATTTCCCAAGAGCATCTCGCTCATACCCATACTTTGCCGCGGTTCCGGCTCGCCCTCCCTATAGCTAACCATCGGTAATTTCAGGATTTATTTTCATGGCCCATCTTGGCATGATCCTTGGATCAATGGCTGGTAAAGCCTTTGCCGCGGCCAGTCTCGGGTTTCGGGAAGTTGTTTAAGATATCTTGGCCCTAACAACGCCCCCTTCCTGAGAGAGGAGGGAGGTGAGGGGAGAGGGTGATAACTTTTTAGAATAGCAAAAAAAATCCCCCTTCCCTCTCAAGTGGGAGGGGATAATAGCCGATTCTTTTTAGAAGGTTTTGCTGAAACGTTATGTGACGAGCCGCGGGCGGCAGCGCACCGCCCGCCAACCAAAGGAGACCCGGATGCGAGACTCGTTCGAAGAGTTATCGTCCCCGAACCCTGGAATGGAGTTGCTTTATACCCCCAGCCGCCCGGATGGCGTCCCCTACCTGGATGTCCTGCCGTCGGTCCTGGTCGTCGATGACGATGACCATTGCCGCAGGGTTCTCCTGAACTATCTGGAGCTAATCCGCTGTGCCGGCAAGGGCGCCGCCAATGCCTCCGAAGCCCTGGAAATCCTGGCTCAGGAGCGCATCGATCTGGTGGTCAGCGACATTAAGATGAGTGGCATGGATGGGGTGGAGTTGATGCAAGAGGCTCACCAGACTTATCCCCAGGTGCCCTTCATTATCATGACCGGTTATGCCCTGGAATATTCCTGCCATGAAATCATTAATGCCGGGGCCAGCGACTTCATTGCCAAGCCCTTCTCCCTGGGGGAATTGCGGGCTAAGATTTGGCGGATTCAGAAAGAAAAGGACATTCTGCGGCAACTGCAACATAGCCTGACCGGGCTCAAGAACCTCATTGAGAACACGGTGGGAGCCCTGGCCTCCGCCCTGGAACAGAGAGATCCATATATCGCCGGGCGCCAGAATCGCGTCGGCGACCTGGCCTGCGCCATCGCCAGGGAAATGGGGCTCCCGGAAGAACGCCTCGAGGTCCTGCGCCTGGCCGCCTTCGTCCACGATATCGGCAAGATGGGGGTTCCCGCCGACAGTCTGGCCAAACCGGGAGCCCTGACCGCCATGGAAATGAGCCTGATTAAGGTGCATTGTCAGGCATTTTTTGAGATCTTGAATACCGTCGAGTTTCCCAGGCCCCTCTCCGAAATGGTCTTCCAGTACCATGAAAGGGTTAACGGTTCGAAGTATCCCCCGGGAGTTAAGGAGCCTATGCTGATCTTGGAGGCCAGGATCCTGGCGGTGGCCGAGGTGGTGGAAGCCATGAGCTCCCCGCGGCCTTACCGGCCGGCCCTGGAATTGAGCGCCGCCCTGGAAGAAATCTCCCGGGATCGAGTGCTCTATGATGGCGAGGTGGTGGATGCCTGCCTGCGGCTGTGCCACGAAAAAGGATTTACCTTCGGCAGCCCCTAAAGTGGGGCAGACGGGACGCCTGCCATCTCTTGATTTTTACCCCCCCTTTGGAAAAGCGGGACAGGGGGATTTAAATCCGCCTTTTTCAAAGGGGGACTTAACCTGCCAAATCCAGCGTTCCAGTCCTGATATTATGTTTAGCTAATTATGAAACACTCCACCGGTTAGTTAAAAAAGCCGGCGGGGATCAAAACCCGCCGGCCTTTTTTGGGTAGCCGGTGATCCCTAGACACCTCGAATTTGGTTAATAAGGATGTCTATCAATCATCCGCTTACTGCCGATTGCGGCGAACTCCCCAACCTGAACCCTTATTTGCCGCCCCCCTCCGTGCCGCCCGACAAACCACCCGCCTTGCCCAGGTCAATGAGGGGGATGGCCCCTCCGGAGACTTGAGGTAAGATCCCGTTCCATTTCTCGATGCCCTTGTACTGCACCAGGATCGGGGTGATGGAGCGTGACAGGGCATCATTGGCCTTGGCCTGTCCCTGGGCCACCACCAGAATGGCTTCAGCCTCTCCTTTTGAGGTGGCAACCTTTTGCTGAGCTTCAACCTCGCGTTGGGCCAAAACCTGTTTCTGCGTTTCGACTTGTTGCTGGGCCACTTGCTTGGCCTCGATGGCCCCTTCATATTCAGGAGAGAAGCGAATATTGGCAAAGTAGATGTCATCGACGATGATGTGATACCTCGCCAGGTTTTCCCCCAATAAGGTCATCGCCTTCTTCCGGATCTCCGCTCTTTTGGGAAGGATTTGCTCGATGGGGTAGGTCGGCACCACCTCCTTGACGAAGTCGTTGAAGGCCGGGTCGATCACCTTGTCGGCAAAATCGAGCCCCACTTTCTGGTAAAGGTCATTGACGTAAGCCGGATCGATGTGGAAGTTCATCATCCCCGTCATTTTCACATTCTGGTATTCCTTTGAAGAGGCATCGATCTCTCTGAAGGGATGGGGTTGCACCTTGACATCCACCTTGATGACCGTTTCGGCCAGGGGGACCACGAAGTTGAGCCCCTCCCCCATGATTCTCCTCTCTACGCTCCCCCACCAGAGGACCACTCCCCGGTGGCCGGCCGGAATGATGACAAAGGTGCTCCAACCAACGATGAGTACGGCGATGAGCACGACGATAATTACAATATTCCGTGGATTCGGTTTTTTGAATTCACTTAGGTTGATGATTTTTTCAGCCACACTTTCCTCCTCTTGGGTGTCTTAACCGAGATGATGCGCCCTCCTCGAGCCCATCCCCAAAATATGGGGACCATTCTCCCTAAGTTCAGGCCAGAAAACGAGACCCTCTTCCCGAACCCACTCGGCTCATTGAGTATCATAGCATGAATATTTTTAAAAAGCGTTTTCCCAAGGATTAGGGGAGATCCACGAGGCTCCTGCCATCGTCATCCATTGCTACAGGATCTTTTGCCTTTTGCCTTTTGCCTTTTACCTTACCTCCCTCGCCCCGGCGCCGCAAACTTCCATAGATTTGCGCGAGCCTTGATGCTATAGTGGGGTTCGAAATTTTTTTTCGAGGTCCTTCCCGGGAAAGGAAATCGGCATGAATCCTTGGAAAATCGGCTTTGTGGGCACTGACGGCCGCACCTTGCTGGCCGCTTTGGAGACCAGCCGGGCCACCAGCGAGCTCTATCCCGGCGACTACCGGGGGCTGGTGGTGCGGGGCACCCCGGCCATGCCGGCCTGGGCCCGGAAAGTCGGCTGGCCGGTGGATTTCCTGCCGGTGGCCGAACATTCCGCCCCGGCCTATGCCGAGGCGCTGATCCGGGCCTTCCGGGAAGGGGCCCTGGACGCCGCCCTGGTCATGCCCGAGTCCCTGGTCTTCGACGGTCTGGTGGACCTGGTGGCCGCAGCCGGCCATGGCGGCCGGATCATCGGCCTGAGCCGGGAGGCCGCCTTTGTGGAGGCGGACAAGATCGCCTGCAAACACCTGTGCCGGGAGGCGGGCATCCCGGTGGCCCCGGCCTGGGCGGAGGCCGACGCCCGGGATTACCCGGCCGTTTTGGGAATCTGCCTGCAATACCTGCACGACTTCGGCGGCGCGGTCCTGAAGTATCCCTACACCGCCGGCGGCAAGGGGGCTCGCATCATCGGCAATACCTGGGAAATCCGGGAGGTCTATGAGCTGCTGCTCAACGATTACCGGGAGGATTACCGGAAGGGGTTCGGGAAAAACGCCCCCTGGCCGCTGCTCATCGAGTCCCGCATGTCCGGGGTGGAGATCAGCTTCACCATCCTGGTGGATAAAGACGGCCATCACCAGTTCCTGCCCACGGCCATGGACTATCCCGAGCGTTTCCCCGGCCCGCCGGGCCTGGACAACCCCATCACCGGCGGCATGGGCTCCATCTCGCCCCACCCCCTGGAGTCTCCGGAACTGCTGCTCCTGGCGGAAGAGACCATCGCCCGCCCGCTGATCGCCAAGATGCGAGAGCGGGGCCTCCTGCGGCAGTGCGTCCTTTACCCCGGGTGTTTCGTCTCCTTCGGGCCGGACTTTAACCCCACCGCCATCCGGGTGTGCGAGATTAATATCCGTCCCGGGGAGCCGGAGTTCCAGCCCATCGTCAAGCGGCTGCGCAATCTGGGGCCCTTGCTGCGGGCCATGGTGGAGGGCAAACTTAACCAGGTGGCCCCGGAGGTCAGGAGCGACCAGATATCCCTCTGCCTGGCCCTGGTCACCGGCCCCGGCGGCCCCAAACAGCAGAAGGGCTACCCCTGGTCCCTGACCAAAGGGGAGGCCCTGGAGTTGGATTTCGATTATTTCGACAAAAAGAGGATCACCGTGATCCCTTCCGCCATGGATTGGGACGAGGGGGTGTTCAAATCCGACGGCTCCCGGGTGGCTTACCTGGTGGCCAACGCCACCGTCAAGGAAGGGCAGCAGCGGGGCCAGGTGGTGGAAACCTTGCGGCAGAAATTGCTCAACGCCTTCGACCTGGGCAAGATCCGGGTCATCCCCCGGGAAAACCAGGCGGGCAACCGCCTGGCTTTAAGCCGGGATATCGGCTTGCATTACCGGATGGCTGAGCTTTTGCGGACTTCGTAGCTTGGGGGGGAAAGGAAAGGCTAAAAAGAGGGGGTTTAACCATTTAAATCTTTGAGTGTTTGATCTGATTTGACTGGAAACGGCTTAATTTGACAGCTTTCTGCGTTCTGCTGTAAAATGTTCATCAGGGATTTCCCATGACTCGTCAACAAATTATTGCAGCGGTTAACCCAGCAGCTCTTGTCTGGGCGTGTGAAGTTCGCGGTATGCCTTTGGAGGTGGCGGCTAAGAAAATCGGCATTAAGACCGAAAAACTTCGAGCCTTTGAAGCTGGTCTGGCGAAGCCAACTATAAATCAGTTGCTCAAAATTGGTCGTATTTTTAGAAAGCCGACGGCTTTCTTTTACCTTGTGAACCTTCCTGAAAAGCCCGAGCAACTTCACGATTATAGGCGTCTACCAGAAATGGTGGAACCTCCAAGCCACGAATTATTGGACGCAGTCTTACTTGCCAAAGAGAGACGCCTTGATGCATTAGAACTGAATTTAATGCTCGGCAGAGAAATCACCGCCTTTCGTTTGACTTTCAATCGAACAGGTCAGCCATCCCGCTTGGCAAAAGAGATCAGAAATGTGCTGGGAATCTCTATTAGAGATCAGCAATCCTGGCGTGAACCATATATTGCCCTGCGCTCTTGGATTACTGCAGCCGAATCAGCGGGAGTCCTCGTATTTCAGTTTAGTGACGTTGAGCTCGTAGATCGCGGGGGTTCTCGATTTCGGAGCACCCGCTACCTGTTGTGGCTATAAATGGCAAGGATTGGCCAAGAGCAAAAATCTTTACACTTATCCACGAAATCGCACATATAACTCTTGGCGCACCAGGCATCTGCGATTTACATGTTATAGACACAGATGATTCAGTTGAAATATTTTGCAATGAGGTGGCAGGAGAGTTACTTGTGCCATCTAGTTACCTTTACGTAGAGCCTATAGTTAAAGAACACCCGTCAGCCATTTGGAAAGACGAGGAATTGCAACATTTGGCTGAAAAATATTCGGTCAGCTACGAAGTAGTGCTGCGGAGACTATTGAGTCTTGGATATACTTCCTTCGAATTTTATCAATCAAAGAGAAGGGAATTTATTGCTGCGGCTATCGCAGCAAAAGAAAGAGCGAAAGGATTTATACCTTATTCAAGGCGAATACTAAGAGATAACGGTAGAGCATTTACTTCATTAATTCATGAAGCATATAACGCCGACTTGATAACCGATCTTGAAGTATCTCGGCTTCTGGGCGGGATCAAGTTAAGGCATGTAGATGCTGTATTTGAAAGCCTATGAGCAACAAAAATGTTGCATATTGCTTTGATACAAGCGCCTTTATCAATAGCTGGCGCAGATTATATCCTATAGACGTATTACCGTCATTATGGGATCGGATAGATTATTTGATTGCGAGTGATCGAATAAAAGCTCCTGAATATGTGTTAATGGAGATTGCCCGAGTATCCGATGAACTTCATAGCTGGGTTCAGACTCGCCCACAGATGTTTGTCCCAGCTTTAGCGGGAATCCAGACAAGGGTCTCCCATATCATCAATACTTACCCGGCCTTTTTACAAGAACGCAGCCCCGATGGTGTATGGGCTGATCCATATGTCATAGCCCTTGCTCAAGAACAAAATAGAATCGTGGTCACATGGGAGACTTTAGCAGATAGGAATGCGCGCCGACTAAAAATCCCAAATATCTGTAATGCCCTTGGGGTTGAATGGATGAATCTTCTCGACTTAATGCGCCGTGAAGCATGGACCTTCTGAGTAAATAAGGGTTAGTTTATAACCCAATTTTTTCCCTTTCCTCTTTTTCCCCGGCCTTTTACCTAAAGCCTGCACAGGCTGGAAGCCTGTACCACCGACTGACCCCTGACCCCTAACCCCTGATCCCTTTCACTGCACCTGATGTTCCTTGGGGTCCCCCGTGGAATTTCAGGGCCGCGGGGCGCTGGCTATTGTCGATGTAACGGTTCCAGTAATCCCGCAGGTCCTGGATGGCCTGTTTCACCTCGATGGCCGCGCCCTGGGCCCGCAGCTGCCCCAGGCAGTAATAGAGTTCGTTGAGCAGGCGGATCTGGGTAATGCCCGCCACCTGGTCAAAATCCTCCGGCGCCAGGGATTCCAGGTTGATCTTTTCCAACTCCGCCAATTCGTGGAGGATTTCCTCCACGATGCCACCGAGCAGGTCCTGGTAGTAATCGGGGCGGCCCAGGTCCAGGCGGCGGCCCCGGCTCAGGGTGACCGCGGGGCTCATGTCAGCAGGCCGGCGCCTTGTCTTTCAGGTAGTGATAGATGGCGCCGTCGTATGTATGGGTGAGCTGGAAGACTTTGCGGGCCAGGGCGAAGCGGGTGCTTAGATTGGTGGCTCCTTGGTTGAGCTTCATTTCGTGGATCACCAGGGCGTAGTCCGCCGGGTCCACCACCACCGTGACCGCCGGGTAATTCTTGGCCGCGGCCCGGAGCAGGGTGGGGCCGCCAATGTCGATGTTTTCGATGGCGTCCTCCAGGGTGCAGCCGGGTTTGGCGACGGCCTGTTCGAATTGGTAGAGATTCACCACTACCAGGTCGATGAAGCCGAGGTTTTGCTTCTGCATCTGCTCCAGGTGGCTGGGCAGGTCCCGGCGGGCCAGGATGCCGGCATGCACCTTGGGGTGCAGGGTCTTGACCCGGCCGTCCAGCATCTCCGGGAAACCGGTGAAGTCCGAGACCTCGATCACCGGGACCCCTCCTTCCCGCAATATCTTGGCGGTGCCCCCGGTGGACAGAATCTCCACCTGGCGGCCAGCCAGAAATTGGCCGAACTCGACGATACCGCTTTTATCGGTGACGCTGATCAGGGCCCGGGCAATGGGTTTCATACCTCTCCCTCTTTCCAGTTATCGGCAAAGTTCAAAGTTTAAAGTTCAACGTTCATGGCAAATTAAGTGGCATAGGAGTTTCGCTTTTATTCTTAGGGCTGACGCAAGCCGAGCGCACAGTGGCGCAGGCTTAAAAGACTCGCGAGAATGGAAAAATGCGTGAAAGTCAAAAGCAATCACAGGCGTAGACGGCTGTGCAACTTGAACTTTGAACTTGAACTCTGAACTCTTTGAACCAGCCCTTTAACCGAGAAAGAGCCTCAGGGCTTCCTGCTTCAGGCGCCGGAAATCTTCCTCGGCCTGATGCAGTTGTTTCTGGCGGATGGCGTGCCTGATCTTGCGCACTGTTTCATCCAGGCTCAGGGGCTTGAAGATGATGTCCACCTGCTCATAATAGACCAGGTGCTGGGTCTGGGCCCGCTGCTGCACCATGATGAGGAAACGGGTGCCGGGATGGCGGGAGCGGACCTGGTCCAGGAACCTCTGGTAGTGCAACTGCTTGGGATCGGTGATGATGAGATCGTAGGAGCACTGCTCCAAGGCCTCCAGGGCCTCGGACACGGAGCTGACCAGCTTGAAGCCCTCATAGCCGCAGAGTTTGATGACCGCAGAGAGGAATTCCCGAACCCATTGCTCCTGGTCCAGTACCAGGATGCGCCCCTGGCAAACGGTATCCTCGGGCATCACGGGGCCTCCTTAAGGCTGCTGCTGATAATTTATCAAAAATGCACCGACTGGCAAGAGGGTGGCGGGGTTTTTGAGGAAAGCCGCGGCCGGCGCCGGACGCGGGCGGGGGATCCCTTAATAAAAAATCTCCTCTTCCGGGTTGATGAGGTTCATAATCAGCCCGGTCATCACCTTGGGATAGAAATAGGTGGATTTCCGGGGCATGGTGAGGCCGGCGGAGGCTACCTCCTGCACCTGCTCGATACGGGTGGGATTGAGGATAAAGGCCATGCGGGCCTCCCTCTGGGTCACCGCGGCCACCACCTCATCGATCCGGCTGGAGTATTTAAAGGTCTCCTGGTCGTCCAGGGTCTGGGCGTCCAGGGCCAACACCTTCTCAAAGATCAGGTAATTGAGCACCGCCACGTCCAGTTGGGCCAGGGCGGGATGCATCTGCCGGGCCAACTGTTTTTGCCGCACCCCGGGGCGCAGCTTCAGAAGCCAGGCCTTGCGGCCGAAGCCCAGCATGATGAAGGCGGTCTCTGTGGCCGGGACCTCCGCCAGGGTCTGTTGCAGGAAGTCGTCGTAGGCCTGGCCGAACTCGTCGGCGGCGGGCAGCGAGAAGATTTCGAAATATTCCTTCAGGCGCCCCAGGATCTTGGCCTCGTCCAGGTGCTTCACCCGGGGACCCCCCAGGAGGCGGTGGGCCATGAGGATGACCAGGTTCGGGTCGTAGACGTTGGAGAGGTACATGAGGGTATAGTTGAAGCCCGCCTGGGGCGGCGCCTGGGGATACTGCTGTTTCAGGAGTTTTTGGTAATTGAGGGAGGTTTCGTAGCGGTGATGGCCGTCGGCGATGAACAGGGTCAGGCCGGCCAGGGCCTGGTGGGCCGCCTGCAGGGCGGCGGGGTCCGTTACCCGGTAGAGGCGCTGATAATATCCCAGGGTATCTTCAAAGGCCATCAGCGGGGCAGGGGGCAGGGCCTGGCGTAGTTGGCCCAGGACCAGATTTTCCGGATCGGGATAGAGGGAAAAGATGGGGGAAAAATGGGCCCTGGCCTGTTTGAACAATTCCAGGCGGTCGGCCTTGGCGGCGGAGAAGGTCTGCTCGTGGGGCTTAATGGCCCCGCCGCTTAAAGGCTCCAGGCGCACCAGGGCCGCCAGGCCGGTCCGGGTCCGCTTCCGCCCCTGAACCTCGAAATCGGTCTCCCAATAGTAGAAGGCCGGCTGGGGATCCCGCACCAGCACCTCCTGCCGCAGCCACTGTTGGAACAGGGCGGCCGCCCGGGTGTAACGGTTGTGCAGCCGATCGTCCCCGGCCAGGGCCTGGGGCAGGATCAGGTGCACCATGTTATAGGGGCTGCGGGCCGCCAAGGCCTGCCGCTCGACGGGCTTGATCACATCATAGGGCGGCGTCACCACGTCGGTCAGGTTCGACACCTTGGCGAGGTTATAATGCAGCCCCCGGAACGGGGCGACCAGGGCCACCGGAATCGTCCTCCTGTTTGCTAAGCCGCGATTTCCTGCGGGAAATACCACCTCTCCCCCCAGGACCGAATTCGCCTCCGGCCAGGAAAGGGCGGCAAATAACGGCTTAAATTTATCACCCTGGCACCTGGCGTCAATAGGCTCGCGGCACAAATCCGCCATTTCCCCGGAGAGCAGTCCGGACCAGGTCATAAAAAATCGGGCTTATGCACTTGACAAAAGGGATAGGGGAAAAAGGCGGGAAGACTTGATAATAAGCCTATTTTGATGGTTTTTCCTCAGTCTTCGGCTTCCGCTTAGAAGGCTGTGCCCCTGGCCTAGGCATATCTTCGGTGGGTTTCACCTTGAGGATCGCCGCCAGCACATCATCTTCTGTGGTTTCCTTTTTTGGTTTTTCCATAAATTGAACCTCGTTTAACTATTTCATCAAAATAAGTAAGATTATTAGACAACCCATAAAAAACAGTGACCAGGTTCTATGACATAAAGTCATTTATTAATTCAAGATGCATATTAAATGTTAATCTATTAACAGCATTGTCTTGACGTTTATGTTTTTTTAGCCACTGACTATATCGTTCTCTATAAATCCGAAGGGCATTTTTGTGTCTATTTTCGAGGTTCTCGAAATAATTTTTTTCATAATAACGTAATTTAAATCTATCGGTAATAAATAGTTCAGATATTGATTTGCGGGTATAACGCTTCTTCTCTGCAAAATATAGATTATCACAATATTTCATTGCCTCATGGCTAAATAAATCCGCAACCTGAATCCCGACCTCTTCACTTGTGGAGAATCCTAACTGTTTATGCATATATTGGGTATATTCTTTGTATTTGGGGCGTTTTATTAAATAATCGTAAAGATAGCCAGCACTATATTCGATTTCTGGATTTATATCAAAAACAAACTTCACTGTTTGTTGGGGTATAATCAAGCGAGTCCATTTAACAAAGTGCAATACAACTGATAAAAAACAATGAAAATAAGGAGCGTTTTTTAAATCATGAAGGGTACACGATTTATAATCAGGGATATTTACAATAGCCCCAAACCCACTCAACATGCTTTTGGAAAGTATTTTGGTTAGCTCTTTATATTCATTATGGCGATCCTCTTCCGAAATACCTTTGTAATCTCCATGTCCAGATTCGCAATCAGTTGCATGAAAAATTTTTCCTTTGGTACAGGTTCTCCAGTCAATCTCTATGGTGTCCCATTGCTCCTGAGTGCCCATAATACCAGCAATGGCAAAAATACGATCACGTTTGGCGTCACTGCTGTCGTCCGCATAAACGCTTAACATATAAATAATCAACCTATTTTGCCGTACTTGCCTAATTAACTCTAAGGCAATATGTTCACCGGGGGTCACTTTGGCACCCCGGATGTCCTCTAATTTTTCTTTGGCAACTGAGGACATACTTGACCTCCCCTTCCTGATATGATAAATTAAAAACCAGCAAGGTAGGTCTAAGTATTCGGTTTTGGGGGAAAGGAACAGACGCACGCCCCGCCTGGACAGCTTAGCGAACGCGTTTATCCTTTCAGAGCCAATCCTATGCTATTCTTGCGCTTTCAGCAATAGGCGTTTCCCCTCTGTCATTCTCAGAGCTATAACGGTCCGCTCCATGTCGGAAAGTTTGCGGGCATTATAGCGCCAATCAAACTCCCTCAGATATTGCCCCATATACTTCTTGCTCCAATGGTGATAGACGCCATAGTTGCCGCGTTTCAGGATTGAAAAATACCCCTCCACGGTATTGGTAGTGATCTTCTCTCCATTTTCCAGGCGGACATATTCTTTGGCGGTATGGTTGACCTGGGAATGCTTGCGCTTTCCCGCCACGCTTCTCCCTACGCCGGAAGTGTCGGTCATTAAATGGGCGTCTTCGGCAATCATCTCATTAACGATAGGTTTAAGGTTTTTCGCGGTGACCCGCTCCACATGAAAAGATCGAACCGAACCGCCACGCTGCAAAACAGACACAACCGCCGCTTTGTTCGACAGGATTAAGCGATCTTTTGGCCGTTCTCCGGGTCTTATTGGCTTGCGGGCCAACGCGAAGTTTGCCGCCAATATAAGTTTCGTCCATTTCCACGGTTCCACCGAAAACTTCTTTAACCGGCTCTTGCGTTAGCGCCCAGCGAATGCGATGTGCCATAAACCAGGCAGAGCGATAACTGCCGATTTCAAGGTTCCGCATTAACTGGTGCGCACTAATCCCCTTTTTCGATGAAAGCATCAGATGGATCGCCAATAGCCACTTATGAAGCGGAATATGGGAATCCTCAAAAATTGAACCCACGGTGACGGTGAATTGTTTTTTGCAGCTACGGCACCACCAGACTCCCTTACGCACAGGTTTCCTTGAACCCGGCTTAGGATTGACCTTGGAAGCCTTGTCGACGCTGCCGCAATGCGGGCACACTGGGCCATTGGGCCAGCGAACTTTTTCCAAGTGCGCCCGTGCTGCTTCCTCATCCTGATAATGCGGTGCGAGAAGTCCTGTGTTTTCCATGATTATCAATATAAATCAGCTTTTCGCTTTTGTCAAGTGCATAAGCCCGTAAAAAATTCTTGACCCTGGTTACCCTCAGGGTTATAAATGCTGAATTAATCTTGATTAAGGGATGGGCGTATGCGCATGACCCCTTCTCAGGTGGGAAGGGGTTATCAGGTTACGGGGCAAAAAAATCTGGGGTGTTAAGCCTCCTTCCTCGTGCTCTCCGAACGTTGCCGGGGCCCAAACCTTATTCTCCCCGGGAGTGTCCGCTCCCGGGGCGCGCCGCCCCGGCGGCGCAGTGGTATGCCTACCGGGCATTCCCCGGTGACGTCTTAACCTTGGTGCGAGGAGGGCGAACTATTGAATAATCCGGTGCCTGGCTTCGGACTGCATCTTACCCTGGACGGCTATGGGTGCAGTTATGAGCGGCTGACGAACCTGGACGCCATCTATCAATTCCTGGATCACTGTCCCGACGTGATCCACATGACCAAGATCATGCCCCCTTACGTCTTCAAGTACCACGGCAAGGTCCCGGAGGATTGGGGCCTGTCGGGCTTTGTGCTCATCGCCGAAAGCCATATCAGCATCCACACCTTCCCTGACCGGGGCTATCTCAGCCTGGATATTTTTTCCTGCAAGGATTTCGACTACCAGCAGGCCGTGGACTACGCCACCGAACTGTTCGGCATCACCCGCCACGAGATCAATCTCCTGGACCGGGGCCTGGAATTTCCCCGGAAAGTGAGGGCAGTGGAACGCATCTTGCGCCAGGAGCGGGACCAGATGCGAGGTTAGCATGGACGAGGCCGACGTCCTTCCCCCGGCTTCCTGGAGCGCCTCCGGCAGCGGTTCTGCCGCAGGACGGCCATGCAGCAGCCGGAGGACCTGGAACGCGAAATCCAGCATATCATCGTGGAAGGCGAGGAGCGGGGCCTCATCACCCGCCAGGAAGGCGAACTCATTGAGAGTATCTTTGAGTTCAAGGATACCCTGGTCCGGGAGATCATGGTGCCCCGCCTGGAGATGGTGGGGGTGGAGCGAAGCACCCCCCTGGACCAGATCATCACTGGTCCTGTCCAGCGGCCATTCCCGCTTGCCGGTCTTCGAGGGGGACATCGACCACATCAAGGGCATCCTCCTGGCCAAGGACCTCCTGGTCTTCTGGCAGACCCCGGAGGAGACCTGGGACCTGGCAAGGTCCTGCGCCCCGCCTATTTCATTCCCGGAAAGCAAGAAGATCAGCGACCTGTTGCGGGACCTGGTGGAGCGCAAGACCCAGATCGCCGTCGTCATCGACGAATACGGCGGCACCGCCGGCCTCATCACCCTGGAGGACATCCTGGAGGAGATCGTCGGGGAGATCTACGACGAATACGACCGCCTGGAGCCCCGCCTGGTGCCCCAGGAGGACGGCTCCGTCCTGGTGGACGCCCGCCTGGACGTGGAAGAGCTCATGGAGCACTTCGGCCTGCCCCGCCCGGAAGGCAAGTTCGAATCCGTGGGGGGCCTCCTGATCCATGTCCTGGGCCGGGTGCCCCAGGTCAACGACCAGGTGGAGATCGACAACCTGGAGCTGACCGTGGTCTCCGCCGACGAGCGCCGGGCCAAACAGGTGCGGGCCCGGACGACCCTGGCTGCAGAAGGGGGAGAGGCATAGAGTTAGGGGAGGGGGAAGGGCCTGGCCCGCGAAGCCGCCGCAACCAATCGTCCTCTGAATTCCTTACAGAAGGCTGGGAGGGGCGTGTGAGGGGATGGCGGGGGAATTTTTGAATAGAGGCTCCCCCTGATCCCCGATGCTTTTATGGCCCCTGGCCCAATTCTTTTTAAAATGGCTAAACCTCTCCCGAAACCGGCTATAATCCACCCAAGATGAACCGGACCGCTCTCGAACATATCCTGGCCGCCATCCTCTCGGGCCTCCTGCTGGCCGCGGCCTTTCCCAAATGGAACCAGACCTACCTGCTGTTCTTCGCCCTCATTCCCCTATACTGGGCCCTCCAGGGAAAATCGCTCAAGGCCGCCTTCGGCCTGGGGCTGGTCTCGGGCCTGGCCTACTATCTGGCCCTGCTCTACTGGATCGTCTACGTCACCCACGTCTTCGGCCATCTGTCCCTGCCGCTGTCGCTGGTGGTATTGCTGTTGCTGGCCGGCTACCTCAGTCTCTACCGGGCCCTGTGGGCCCTGGGGCTCAACTGGGGCGCGGCCCAGGGCCTGAGCCTGCTGTGGTGGGGGCCGGTCCTCTGGGTCGCCCTGGAGCTTGGCCAGACCTACATCATCACCGGCTTCCCCTGGGAACTCCTGGGGAACGGCCTCTTTCCCCATCCCTTGCTGCTGCAGGTGGCCGACCTCACCGGGGTTTACGGCCTCTCCTTTCTGGTGGTCCTGATTAACGTCGGCCTGGGGCGCTCCTGTGGCCGCCCCGGACCTGGCGCACCCGGCGCTTTCGCCATCTGCCGGTGCTCGCCCTGGTGCTGGCCTGCTGGCTGGGCTATGGTCATTACCGCCTGGGGCGCTCCAAAAACTGGAGGCCCAGAGCCCGAAAATCAAGGTGGCCGTGGTCCAGGGCAACATCCAGCAGGGCGAAAAGTGGAAGAAGGAGATGGTGCTGCCACCCTGGAGCGCTATGCCGAGCTTACCCGCCAGGTTAAAGGCGCCCAGCTCATCGTCTGGCCCGAGACCGCGGCGCCCTTCTTCTTCCTCACGCGACCCCGGACCTCTCCGCCCAGGTCCGGGACATCGCCAAGGAGAGCGGCGGCTCCCTCCTCTTCGGGGCGCCCGCCTGGGAGCTGACTGCCGGAGGGGGAGCGCTATTTCAACCGGGCCTACCTCCTGTACTCCCGAAGGGGAGGCGCTGGGCTACTACGATAAGGCCCATCTGGTGCCCTACGGCGAATACGTGCCCCTGCGGCGTTTTATGCCCTTTATCGGCAAGATGGTGCCCATGGTGGGGGACTTTGCCGAGGGGCCGGTGGGGGCCACCCTGTCCCTGCCGGATGGGGTGGCCTTGGGAACCCTGGTCTGCTACGAGTCCATTTTCCCCAATCTAAGCCGGGCCCAGGTGGCCAACGGCGCCCGTCTGCTGGTGAACATCACCAACGACGCCTGGTTCGGCAAGACCGCGGCGGCTTACCAGCACCTGTCCATGGCGGTGCTCCGGGCGTGGAGAACCACGTTTGCCTGGCCCGGGCCGCCAACACCGGGATCTCCGCCTTCATCGACGCCCAGGGCCGCATCCTCTGGCAGTCGGAACTTTACGTCCCCGCGGCCCACGCCCTGGAGCTGCCCCTGATGCCCGGCGGCAGCCTCTACACCAGTTCGGCGACGTCTTTGCCTGGGGCTGCGTCATTCTCACCGGCCTGCCCCTGATTTTCGCCCGGCGCCGCCGCTGGGAGCAATAGGCGGGGCTTCCAGCCCTGATTTCCCGGCGAACCAGGATTAGCTAACTTGGAAATGAATAGCCCCTTAACCAATGCCCACGGAAAACGGACAAACGGAAAACGGAAAATCCGCTTCAAATGCGGCTTTATCGCCCTGATCGGCTATCCCAACGTGGGCAAATCCACCCTGTTGAACCGGCTGGTGGGGGGAAAATCGCCATTACCTCCCCCAAGCCCCAGACCACCCGCTTCCGGTTGCTGGGCATCGTCAATGCGCCCGGGGCCCAGATGCTCTTCCTGGACACCCCGGGAATCTTGGAACCCAAGGGGCCCCTCAACGCCAGCCTGGCGCAGGCGGCCCTCACTGCCCTGGCGGAGGCCGACGTGGTGGTCTGGCTGGCGGAGCCCCGGGCCCCCGACTTACAGGACCCGGTGCTGCTCCCCCATTTGCGGCGGCTTCAGCGGCCCCTGCTGGTGGCCATCAACAAGATCGACACGGTGCCCAAGACCAAGCTGCTGCCCCTCATCCAGATTTTTCACCAGGCCTTCCCCGCGGCCACCATCATTCCCATCAGCGCCCTGCTGGGAGACGGCCTGGTGGAGCTGCAGGCCGAAATCGCCAGGCTGCTGCCCGCCGGCCCGCCCCTTTACCCCCCGGACCAGGAGACCGAGGCCAGCGAGCGCTTCCTGGCGGCGGAGCTTATCCGGGAGCGGGTCCTGCACCACGCCCGGGAAGAGGTGCCCCACGCGGTGGCGGTGGCGGTGGAGGAGTTCGACGAGAGCCGGCGCCCGGAGCTGGTGCGGATTCGGGCGGTAATCTACGTGGAGCGGGCCTCCCAGAAGGCCATCATCATCGGCAAACAGGGGAGCCTGCTCAAAGCCATCGGCGTCGAGGCCCGGCGGGAGATCGAGTCCCTGCTGGGGGCCCGCGTCTTCCTGGACCTCTGGGTCAAGGTCTGGAAGAATTGGCGCAAGGACCCCCGGGCCCTGCGCACCCTGGGCTACCAGGGATAGGGAGCCGGGGACCAGAAGCCTCATTCACAATTTCCCCCATCATGTCCAGCATTAACGAAAATGTAAAGACAAAAAATATATACCGGCCCATAAAAAAGGCACAGATTGAAAATTTGGCACTATCCTTAACTTTGCCCCACAGGATAAACTGGGGCAGAGAATATGACGCCTCTGCTCCCGGCGGCGCACCCTGTGCAAAAAAGTGGAACACAAACGGTAAGGATGACCTCCCCGGGGGCGGCGGTTCCACGCAAAGGCGATGGGCTAAACAGGTCAACTGCTTTATAAAGCCCCATATTTAACTAACAAAGCCCCCAACCGGAAAGGGTATTATCCATGAGGCGCCTTCCGACTGTGCTCTTCGCGGTTTCCGCCCTTTTCGGCCCTTTTGCTGATCTCGCCGCCCCAGGCCCTGGCCTTGAGCCTGCAATGGCCCACCGAAGGCTCCTACGTCCACCAGACCGCCCATCTGCTGTTCGCCGCGGCGATGCTCTTCTTCATCCGGGAAATCTACTATACCGGCCTGCAGACGCTTTCGCGGCTTCCGCTTGCTCATCTGGTCCTGGGGGATTCTGGCCCTGTGGAATCTGAACGCCTTCGTCGGCAATTGGAGCGAATGGACCCTGAGCAACCCGGTAATTGCTCGGGCACGGTTTCTCCCGGCAGCTCCTGATGTCCGACGCCCACACCTGGCTGTTCTACCTCACCAAAATCGTCTATTTCCTCTTGCTGCCGCCGGCCTTTTACCTCTTTTACCGCGGCCTCAAGGTCCTGGCCCGGGAGCCGCGGCCCGAAGGACCTGGGGCGAGGGGCCATGACCAACCTGTACCTCTATCTGGCCCCGCTCTGGGTCCTGGGATACGCCGCCTCGCTCCTGGTCATCCTGCTCACCTTGATGGCCCTGCGGGAGTCCCGGGTCCTGGTGGCCCGGGATCCGGAAAACGCCCTGTGGCTGTTTCTCAACTGGCTGGCCCTGGTCTTTGTCATCTTCGGCTTTATCCATATAATTTCCCGCATCCTCCAGGATCTCATCACCTATTGGGATTATCCCAACCTGGACATCGCCTGCCGCATCTTTAGCGGCTTCGACAGCATCATCTTCGTGACCGCGGCCACCATCATCTTTTTCTTCCACCGCATCCAGCGGCTGTACCGCCGCATGGAGGCGGACCATCACCATCTGGAAGAGACCAGCCACGAGATCCTGGCCCTGAACCGGGAGATGGAGGCCCTGGTGATGGAACGCACCATGTCGGAGATGGCCTTGGGGATGGCCCACGGCATCCGCAACCCCTTGCAAGTCATCGGCGGCTTCAGCCAGCGCCTGCTGAAAAAGACCGACGCTGCGGACCCCAGCCGGGTCTGGGCCAACGCCATCTCCGAAGAGGCCAAGCGCATCGAGCACATGGTGGAGCGCTTCGAGACCCTGGCCCGGCGCAAGACCTCCTTTTTCGCCCAGGAGGACCTGAACCTCATTCTGCGGGCCACCCTGGACCTGCTGCGCCCGGAGCTCCGGGCCAAAAACCTCACCCTGGTGCGGGAATTCTGCCGCGAACCCCTGGTGGGCCGCCTGAACAAACACCTGCTGAAGGTGGCCCTGGCCCACCTGCTGCGCAATGCCATGGAAGCCACCCGCCCCGGCGGCACCATCATGGTGCGCACTTCCACGGAAAAGAATTTTGCGGTTTTGGTGATCCAGGACACCGGGCGGGGCATGCCCAGCGAGGTGGTGGAGAAGGTCTTTGTCCCCTTCTACACCACCAAGCTGGGGGGCACCGGTTTGGGCATGGTCTTCGTGCGCCAGATCGTGGATGAGCACCGGGGCACCATTACCCTGGACAGCAAGGTGGGCCGGGGCACCACGGTGACCATCCGCCTGCCCCGCCGCTTCGCGGAGCGGCCGGAGGTCTCCGAGGAGGAGGGCGAAGGGGAAAAGGATAAAACTATTGGCTTTTGATTTTTGCTTCTCCTAGATTGCCTTTCTCCTTCAAGGATAACTGGCTGATTTCTTCCATCTGGTTCACCTGCAGCTGTTGGATATCCATCAGGCGCTGCCATTGATGCATCAGCAGGTGATCCATCTTTTCGTGCAACTTGCGAATCTCGATCTCGGCCTTCAAATTTATCTCATAATCGTGTTCGGACCGGAGGCGGTCCTTGGCCTCCTGGCGGTTCTGGCTCATCAGAATCACCGGCGCTTGAATGGCCGCCAGACAGGAGAGCACCAGGTTGAGCAGGATGTAAGGATAGGGGTCGAAGGGCTTTTCCAGAAGGACCCAGGTATTGATGCCCATCCAAACCACCAGCATGATCCCGAAAAGGCTGATGAAGGTCCAACTGCCCCCAAAGTCCGCCAGCCGGTCGGCCATCCGCTCTCCTATGGTCAAACTCTTATCAAACGCTTCGTTGATATTCCTGGACAAGACTTCTGCTTCTTCTTGGAGACCCTGGCCCATCTCCTTTCCCAGATCGGCAGCCTCCTGGTTCCCCAATTTGAGAGTCTCGGTGACGTAGCCGGTCCTGAAAAGATTCAGATCGCCCAGGCAAATATAGCCCTTGGGGGACCAGGTTCCCTGCTTCTCCCGGATCAGTTGGGCGATGGGCTCCTCAATGAGACTGGCGTTGATGACCTCGCCCACCTTAAAATGCTGGTGGCACACCTGACATTCGATTGCGGTGGTCGGGGCTTCCATTTTCCGTCTCCTCCCGTCCTCAGGTTTTTCTGGCCTCGGTTAATGGCCCGGCTGGGCCCGCCGTTTAAAACTTCACCTTCGGGGCTGCCTTCTCGGCCTCCGGGATCTGGTAATACTCGGCCTGTTTGACCCCGGCCAGACTGGCAAAGAATCGGCCATAAACCGTGCGGATGTAAGTATTCAGGGTGCGCACCGCGTCGTTGTACCGCTTCCTCTCCACTGACAGGCGGTTCTCGGTGCCTTCCAGGCTGTCCATCATCTTCAGGAAGGTTTCGTTGGCCTTGAGCTGCGGATAGGTCTCCTGCAGCACCAGGAGCCGGGAAAGGGCCCGCTCGAAATCGCCGGAGGCCTCGATCTTGCCTTTGACGTCCGGGGCCTGGAAATATTTGGTCCGGGCGTCGGCCAGGTGCTCGAAGACCTCCTTTTCATGGGAGGCGTAACCCTTGACCGTCTCCACCAGGTTGGGGATGAGGTCGAAGCGCCGTTTTAACTGGTTATCCACCTGGGCCCAGGCGGTCTTGACGTTCTCGTCCATGGCCACCACCCGGTTGTAGCCGTTGATGACCCAGCCGCCGATGATCACCACCACCAGGGCGATCACCCCCAGGACCACAAGCAGATTTTTATTCATCCAATCTCCTCCCCATCAAGGTTGAAATGGCCTCAGTGGCGCAGCTCTGGCGAAACCATGCGATGCTTCCACATCAGGAAGGATTGATTCCGGAACGATTTCCCAGCATTGAGCAGTATCTTAACCCCCTTTTCAAGGGGGACTTAACCTGCCGAGTCCAGCGTTCCTGGCCTTAACATATCAGGGTTGGGAATAGCTTGCCGGCTACCAACTTCCCGAAGCGCCGCCGCCGCCGAAATCCCCGCCGCCGCCGCTGAAGCCGCCTCCCCCGCCGCCCCCGGACCAGCCCCCGCCACCGCCGCCGCCGCCGAATAACTGAAGAAGCAACAGGGTTAACCAAAATCCGCCACCGCCGCCCCCCCGGTTGCCCCTGCCGCCTCGCGGTCCACTAAACACGATAAATGCCAGCAGCGCGATAACAAAAACTATAAACAATATTAAGGTTAAGTTGAAATGTCCCCTTCCTTCCCCGGGTACGGTCTCCCCCTGATAACCGCCCGCGGCTCCCCCGGTTTGGCTCACTCCTTTGCCGCCCGCAATGATATTGGCTATCTCGGTCACCGCCGCGGTGATGCCGCCGGCAAAATCTCCCCGGCGGAAGCTCGGCACCAGGTATTGCCTGCCGATGCTGCCCACCAGGCTGTCGGGCAGGTAGCCCTCCAGGCCGTAGCCCACTTCGATGCGGTATTTGTGATCCTTGACGGCCACGGTGAGGAGAACCCCGTTGTCCTTGCCTTTCTGGCCGATGCCCCATTTCACCGCGGTCTGGTGGGAGAAGTCCTCGATGGGCTCCCCTTCCAGGGAATTGAGGGTGAGGACCACCACCTGGGCCGTGGTCCTGGCCTCCAGGTCGCGCAGCATGGTATTGAGCCGGGCCTGGCTGTTGGCGTCCATGACCCCGGCCAGATCCACCACATATTGGCTCGGGTGCGCCGGCAGGGGCGGGGTCACCGCCCAGGCCAGGGTGGGGCAGGCCCAAAATACCCAAAATAACAGAATAATAAGGAGCTTCCTGGAGCTAGGGGATTTGAATGCCATCCACCACCTCGGCCAATCTTTCCGTGGCCCGATAATAGTTCTCGAACAACCCGGAGATTTCCTCTTTGGAGGGTTTGCTCAGATTCTTCTTGATGGCGTGGATCTCTGCAAAGACCTCGATTTTCATGCCGGTTAAGGTAACCAACTGTTCCATGATCTTTTTCATGCCGCTGGCCGGCGCCTGGCCCAGCAAGTGTAAAATCCCCCGGAACAGCGGCAGATAGCCCTGGAAATGGCGGACAATGTCGGCGGCCAGGACCTGGTGATCTCCGCTGGCGGACACATAAATCCGGCGGAGCCAGATCAACTTGCCCAGGAGCTCCCGCTCACACTGGAACCGCAGCTCTTTCCGGTCGATCTCCAGCCCCGCCAGCAGGTCCTCGCCGTAAAGGGTGTGGTGCACCAACTTGAGGCTGAGGAATTCCAGGGGAAATACCTCTACGGAACTTTGAATGTAGCCGGGGTCCATGACCCATGGCGCCGCCAGCCCGGTCTTCCCGTATTTGCCACCCAGCGGCGCCAGGACCTCCAGGAAGTCCAGGTCCATCTTCCGCAGCACGATAATGCTGTTGAGGTCCGAGACCCCCTCGAGGTAATCCTCGGTCAGGACGCTGCCCACCAGGTAAAGGGAGTGGATCCGGGGCGCCGCGCTTTGCAGGATCTCATGGAAAAAGGGAGAGATTTTTTGCTGGAGAGATGGACTTAAAGTACCGATCTTTAAACAGGTCATCGGCCATTAACCTCCCGGCCTCAGTTTAACAGCAAATGGGTGAAATATCCATCTCGGGTGCTACCCGGCCTTTATGGTCCCAGGCCCCGGCCAGGGGACCGGAGTGGTTTTGACCAGGCCCATTTCCAGATTGACAAAGCCGGAAGGATGATTACTCATAACTCTACCAAATAAGCGGAGGAATCGGGGAGATAAACCATGAACCTGAAGGAATACCAGGATAAGATGGAGGCCCAACTGAAGGAATGGCGGGCGAAACTGGAGGAGTTGAAGGGTAAGGCCGCCAAGACCAGCGCCGAGGCCCGGCAGGAAATGAACAAACAGGTGGAGGCCCTGCGGCCCAAGTTGGAGGCCGCCCAGCAGAAGCTCCAGGGACTCAAGGCCGCCAGCGGCGAGGCCGCCGAAAAGCTCAAGGGGCATTCGGAAAAGGCCATGGAGGAATTGAAAAAGACCTGGGAGGCGGTGAAATCGAAATTTGATTAACCCCAGGCTCTGAGGAAACCTGGGGATCAGTGGGGAAAACCCCTCGAGGCCGAACGGCTGGGAGGTGCGCCATGAGAAAATGGGGATTGGTGGTCTTTTTGGCGGTGCTGTTACTCACCACGGGTTAAGCCGAGGCCCGGGCGGACTGGGCTAAAAGCCGGCGCCAAACCGTCTTTTTTCGGCCGCGCCGGGCGCCTAGGTCTTTGCAATAACCTGGTTCTTCGCTCCGCTCCGAATGACCTTTTCTGCTCAGAGAGGTTTGGCGACTAGCCTCAGACCTATTCCGGTCGAGTTCTTCTGAAAGCTGTCCGGTTCCGTCCTTTCCAGACGCCGCGGTCCCTCCCACCTCAAGCGGGCCAGGCCTTTTTGGCCGCGATGGCCTCGATCTCGATGGCGACGCCCCGGGGCAGGCCGGCCACCTGGACGGTGCTGCGGGCCGGCGGGTGCTCCGGGAAAAACTCGGCATAGGCCCGGTTCATTTCCTGGAAATCGGCCAGGTCCGCCAGATAGACCGTGGTTTTCACCACGTCTTTCAGGGTCAGGCCCGCCGCGGCCAGGATGGCCTTGAGGTTGGCGATCACCTGGCAGGTCTGCACCACGATGTCCCCTTGCACCAGATTGCCCTTGGGCATCCAGGGGGATCTGTCCGGAGATAAAGACAAAGGGGCCCACGGACAGGGCCTGGGTGTAAGGGCCGATGGCGGCCGGGGCCTGGTCGGTGTCAATGGCGATTTTTTTCATGGGATAGTTTCCTTCCGTCGTTTTACCGTGCTGGTAGCAGAGTTGACGCCGGTCCGACATAAAATTCTTGAAGAATGCCGCCGGTTTTGCTAATGATAAGGAAAAACCTGAGGAGATGCCAGCCATGGGGCTATGGTTGAAATGTCCGGGGTGTCAAAGCAACAATCCCCTTTCTCTGCGGGTCTGTCCCAAGTGCGGCCGGTCCCTGGATAATCTCCCGCGGCAGGAGCGGGTTTACGTCATCGGGCCGGCGGCCGCGGCGATCCGGCCGCCCCCGGCAGCCTCCGGCCCAGGCGGCGCGCTCCAAGGCGGCGGCAGTCCCCGCGGCGCCCAAGCCCGCCAAGCAGCCCAAGAAACCGCGGCCAAAGAAGGGCTAGTTTACTTTCCGCGCCACTCAGCCGTCATTCTGAACCAGGGCCGAAATGCCGTCCTGGCTCAGAATGACGTAAGGCTTAACCCGACAGCTTCCGTTAATCCGCCTCTTGCAGCACCCCCAGCAGCAACTCCACCAGGTGGGGCTCGGCCCGGGCCACGGTGGCGACGATTTCCTCAATGGCGATGGGGGCCATGGCGTCCGGGAGATTGAGGTTGCTGAGGACCGAGACCCCCAGGACCCGGAGCCCGGCGTGCACCGCGACGATGGCTTCGGGCACGGTGGACATGCCCACCGCGTCGGCGCCCAGGATTCGCAGGACACCGGGTCTCCGCCGGGGTCTCCAGGCTGGGTCCCTTGACCGCCACATAGACCCCCTGGCGTAAGATCAGGCCCCGGCGCCGGGCCACCTCCTCGGCCAGGTCCCGGAGGGCCGGGTCATAAACCCGGCTCAGATCGGGAAAGCGGGGCCCCCAGGCCTCCACATTTTCTCCCGACCAGGGGATTGTCCCCGATAAAGTTGATGTGGTCGCAGATGAGCATCAATTCCCCGGCCTTGAAAGAGGGGGTTGAGGCCGCCGGCGGCATTGGTGAGGACCAGGGTTTTGACGCCCAGGGCCGCCATCAGCCGCACCGGAAAGGTCACCTGGGCCAGGGAATAGCCTTCGTAGGCATGGACCCGGCCATGGCACACAGGACCGGTTTCCCGGCCAGCCGCCCCCAGCAAAGGCGGCCCCGGTGGCTGGGGCTGGTGGCCCGGGGGAAATGGGGCAGTTCTGCGTAGGGCAGAGATGCCCCCGCCTTCCAGTCTTCTAGGGCAGGAGGTCCTGGCCGGTCCCCAGGATGAAGCCCCACGCCGGCGTTCCGTCAAGCCGGGGCGCCACCGAACCGGGCGCATTCCTCCACCTGTTCCTGGTAGTTGCTGGCTCAAGGCGGGCTCCTTTGCGGCCGATCAGTTTCCTAAGCATAAGCCCCTTTCCGGGCTTCGTCAATGGCCGCGCCGACCCGGACGGCCAATTTTCGCTTTGTCCTTGACAGTGGCCCGGATTACTTTAAAAATACAGCATCAACTCGAGAGCAGAACCACATGGGCAGACCCAAAAAGTGCCGCTGGGTGGAAACCGAACCGGGGGTGACCTTCTTCAAGCCCCGGGGGATTCCCCTGAGGGCCCTGGAACAGATGGTGATTACCGTGGACGAACTGGAGGCCATGCGCCTGGCCGACTTACCTGGAGATGACCCAGGAGGAAGTGGCCCAGAAGATGCAAGTCTCCCGGCCCACGGTGACCCGGATGCTGGCCCGGGCCCACCGGGCCGTGGCCGAGGCCCTGGTGCACGGCAAGGCCATTTGCATCGAAGGCGGGGATTACCGCCTGGGGCAGCAGTGCGGCTCCTGCGGCCAGTGGGCGGCAGTGGCGAGCGGGGAGGCCCTGCCCGGAATGTTGCTGCCAGCCAGAGGCGGACGAGGAGGAAAAGACTTAGACTCCTGGCCGGACCATTAGGTCGCCTTTTTTTAACTGACAACTGAGATTTCGGAATATGTATTCCGACGGCATCCTTTGAAGGGGGAGACAAAGGAGATGGCCGACATCAGCACTTACAAGGAGGCCGGGGTCGATATCGACAAGGCGGACGCCTTTATCCAGAGGATCCGCCCCCTGGTCAAATCCACTTACCGCACCGGCGTCCTGGGGGAGATCGGCGCCTTTGGCGGCCTCTTTCACCTGGGAGCGGACAAATACCGGGACCCGGTGCTGGTGTCCGCCACCGACGGGGTGGGCACCAAGATCAAGATCGCCATCCTGATGGACCGCCATGACACCATCGGCATCGACCTGGTGGCCATGTGCGCCAACGACATCATCGTCCACGGCGCCACCCCGCTGTTCTTCCTGGACTACCTGGCCATGGGGAGCTCGACCCCGACACCGCCACCCAGATCATCGAAGGCATCACCGATGGGCTGCCGCCAGGCCCGCTGCTCCCTGATCGGCGGGGAGACCGCCGAAATGCCGGGCATCTACCAGCCCGGCGACTACGACCTGGCCGGCTTTGTGGTGGGCGTGGTGGAGCGGGACCAGATCATCGACGGCTCCGACATCGCCGTGGGCCACCAGATCATCGGCCTGGCCTCCAGCGGCCTGCACAGCAACGGCTATTCCCTGGTGCGCCGGGTCCTCCTGGAACGCCACGGCTTCCAGGTGAGCGATGAGATTCCGGAATTGGGCGGCCCCCTGGGGGAGGAACTCCTCAAGCCCACCCGCATCTACGTGGAGACGGTGCTCAACCTGCTGCGGGATTTCCCCCTGAGCGGCATCTGCCACATCACCGGCGGCGGCCTCACCGACAATCTGCCCCGCATCCTGCCCAAATCCTGCCAGGCCGTGATCCAGCGCCAATCCTGGCCGGTGCCCCCCATCTTCCACCTGCTCGCGCAACCTGGGCAACATCCCGGAAGAGGAGATGCTGCGCACCTTCAACAACGGCATCGGCCTGGTCCTGGTGGTGGCCGAAGACCTGCGTGGCCGATGTCTGCTGCGGCTCCAGGGCCTCAACGAACAGGGCTTCGTCATCGGCGAAATCGCCGCCCGCAAAGACGGCGAGCCGCCGGTGGTTTATGTCTGATTGATTTGGGGGAGGGGCTAAGGGCCGCCCTGCCGTCCCGTAACTCAAACCCCGCACCCCCCCCGGACATTCCCCTGGCGCCCAGGCGCCTGGCCCCGGGAATTCTTCCGGGCCGTTCCCCCAAATCCCGCAAACCTCAAACAAAAGATTGACTTCCCCCTGGCAAAGATGATATATATTAATGGATTTAGCTTAACCCAGAGCTTGGATCCGGCTGATGGCGGACTGAGACTCGCGGGCGGCCGAAACCCCCAGAGAATCGGCCTGGGGTTTTTTTTATGGAGATCATCAGCGATCCTCACGAGATGCAGGCCCTGGCGCGGACTGGCGGGCCCGGGGACTAAGGATCGCCCTGGTGCCCACCATGGGCTATTTCCATCGGGGGCACTTAAGCCTGATGGAGTACGGCAAGACTATCAGCGAGAAGCTGGTGGTGAGCCTGTTCGTCAACCCGGCCCAATTCGGGCCCGAGGAGGATCTGGACCGCTATCCCCGGGATCTGGAGCGGGACGCGGCCCTGGCCCGGGAGGTGGGGGTGGATCTGCCTCTACACCCCCGAGGCCGCGGCCATGTATCCCCCGGGCTACCAGACCTTTGTGGCGGTGGAGCGGCTCAGCCAGAGGTGGTGCGGCGCCTCCCGGCCGGGGCATTTCCGGGGGGTGGCCACCGTGGTGCTGAAACTCTTTAACCAGGTGCAGCCCCACGTCGCGGTCTTCGGGGAAAAGGACTACCAGCAGTTGGCGGTGATCAAGCGGCTGGTGGCGGATCTGGACCTGCCCCTCACGGTCGTGGGCCGGCCCATCGTCCGGGAGCCGGACGGCCTGGCCATGAGTTCCCGGAATACTTATCTTAAGCCGGGAAGAGCGGAGCGCCGCCTTGTGCCTGAATCGGGCACTCATGGCGGCCCGGCGAGCTGGTGGCAAACCGGGTACCTCCCGGGAGCAGATTTTGGCAAGCGGTGCGAAAGATTATCACCCAGGCGCCTTCTACCCGCATCGACTACCTGGCCCTGGTGGACCCCGAAACCCTGGAGGAAGTGGATCCCATCCGGGGCGAGGCCCGCCTGCTGCTGGCGGTGTGGGTCGGCCAGACCCGCCTCATTGACAATACTTTGCTTATCGGAGAGCCCGGTATGTTGCGTGTAATGATGAAATCCAAAATCCACCGGGCCACCATCACCCAGGCCGACCTGAATTATGAAGGGTCCCTCACCATCTCGGCGGAACTGATGCGGGCGGCGGATATCCTGCCCTATGAGATGGTCCACGTCTACAACATCTCCAACGGCGAACGATTTGAAACCTACGCCCTGGAGGGCGAGGAAGACTCCGGGGTGATTTGCCTGAACGGCGCCGCGGCCCGCAAGGGGGCGCCGGGGGATTTGATCATCATCACCACCTACGCCACCTACGAGGGGGCGGAGCTGCAGCAGCACCAGCCCAAGGTGGTCATGGTGGACCGGCACAATCACCTGAAAAATACTGCCTCGGCCGAAAAACCTCTCGCATTTTTCTCCATTCCATAGTTAAATAATGTGGTTTAGCGCCGGGGAGTCCCCGGCGTGAGCCGCTATTATTTTTGGTTAAGGAGTCCCAGAAGGATGGCCAGATCCGATTTTCTATTCACCTCGGAGTCAGTTACCGAGGGGCATCCCGATAAGGTGGCGGACCAGATTTCCGACGCTATCTTGGATGCCATCATTGCCCAGGACAAGTATGCCCGGGTGGCCTGCGAAACCCTGGTGACCACCGGCCTGGCCATGATTGCCGGGGAGATCACCACCACTGCCCGCATGGACTTTCCCGACATCGTCCGTGAGACCATCAAGGAGATCGGTTATAACGACTCCTCCATGGGCTTCGACTGGGAAACCTGCGCGGTCCTCACCTCCCTGGACCGGCAGTCTCCGGATATCGCCCTGGGGGTCGAAGGCCGCGGCCTGACGCCGGAGCAGGGCGCCGGGGACCAGGGCCTGATGTTCGGCTATGCCTCCACCTCCACCGAAAATCTGATGCCCATGCCCATCTGGTATGCCCATCGCCTGGCGGAGCGCCTGGCCAAGGTGCGAAAGAACGGCACCTTGCCTTTCCTGCGCCCCGACGGCAAGACCCAGGTCACGGTGCGCTATGAAGAACGATGCGCCCAAGAGTATCCATACGGTGGTCGTCGCGGCCCAGCACAACCCCGACGTCAACTATGAGACTCTGGAAGAGGCCATTATCGAGGAAGTGATCAAGAAGACCATCCCGGCCAACCTGCTGGTGGACACCAAATTTTTGGTCAACACCACCGGGCGTTTCGTGGCGGGGGGGCCCCTGGCCGACTGCGGCATGACCGGCCGCAAGATCATCGTGGACACCTACGGCGGCCGGGGTTACCACGGCGGCGGCGCCTTTTCGGGCAAGGACCCCACCAAGGTGGACCGCACCACCTCCTACATGCTCCGCCACGTGGCCAAAAACGTGGTGGCCGCCGGTCTGGCCAACCGTTGCGAAGTCCAGGTGGCCTATTCCATCGGCCTGCCGGATCCCCTCTCCATCATGGTCTATACCTACGGCACCGCGGTCGTCCCGGAAGACAAGCTCCTGGAGATCATCAAGGAAACCTGGAGCTTCAAGCCCGCGGCCATGATCCAATACCTGGAGCTGCAACGTCCCATCTTCAAGAAGACCGCGGCTTACGGCCATTTCGGCCGCACCGACCCGGACTTCACCTGGGAATACTGCAATAAAGTGGACATCTTGCGGGAAAAGGCCGGGCTCAAAGGCCCTTCCCCCAACTTTATCTGCCAGCCGCAGTTTCCGCCGCCAAATGAGGATTACATGGATTACGACGTCAAGGATATAAATCTGGCCGATAAAGGGCGGCTGCGGGTGGAGTGGGCCCAGCAGGACATGCCGGTATTGACCGCCATCCGGGAGCGCTTTGCCCGGGAAAAGCCCCTGGCCGGGCCTCAGGATCGCCGCCTGCCTCCACGTCACCACCGAGACCGGGGTCCTGGCGGCCACGCTTAAGGCCGGCGGGGCCACCGTCCGCGTCTGCGCCTCCAACCCCCTGAGCACCCAGGATGACGTGGCCGCCTATCTGGCCAGGCATGAAGGCATTCCCACCTTCGCCATCAAGGGGGAAGACGGCGACACCTATTACCGCCACATCCACCAGGCCCTGGAAGTGCAAACCCCAGATGACCATGGATGACGGGGCCGACCTGGTCTTCACCGTCCATACCAAGCGCCAGGACCTGGTCGCCGGGATTTTCGGCGGCACCGAGGAGACCACCACCGGGGTGATCCGCCTCAAGGCCATGGCCCGGGACGGGGTGCTGCGATACCCCATCATCGCGGTGAACGACGCCATGACCAAATATCTCTTCGACAACCGCTACGGCACCGGCCAGAGCACCCTCGACGGCATCCTCCGGGCCACCAACCGGCTGATGGCCGGCAGCATCTTCGTGGTGGCGGGCTATGGCTGGTGCGGCCGGGGCCTGGCCATGCGGGCCCGGGGCATGGGGGCCCGGGTGATCGTCACCGAAGTCAATCCCCTCAAGGCCCTGGAAGCCCTGATGGACGGCTACGAAGTGCTGCCCATGAGCCAGGCCGCCGCGGTGGGCGACGTCTTCTGCACCCTCACCGGCGACATCAACGTCATCCGGGAAGAGCATTTCTGGCCATGAAAGACGGCGCCATCCTGTGCAATTCCGGCCACTTCAACGTGGAGATCGACCTCGCGGCCCTGGCGCGCATCAGCACCGGCCGTCGGCCCATCCGGGAGTTCGTGGAAGAATTTACCCTGAAGAACGGCAAATGCCTCTATGTTTTGGCCGAAGGCCGCCTGGTCAACCTGGCCGCCGCGGAAGGGCATCCCTCCGCGGTGATGGATATGAGCTTTGCCAACCAGGCCCTGGTCGCGGAATTCATTTCCAGGAACCATCAGAAATTCGCAAAAACAGGTCTATCCGGTGCCGGAAGAGATCGACCGGGAGATCGCCCGCATGAAATTGGCGGCCATGGAGATGGAAATCGACACCCTGACCCCGGAGCAGGAAAAATATCTGTCATCTTACGATCTCGGCACTTAAGGACGGTTTCCGGTTAGAGGGCAAACCATAAATCAGCAGCCATACGGTGGGTTAAGGCAAAAGGTAACGGTAGAAGGTAACGGTTTTTGCCTTTTGCCTTTTAACTTTTGCCTTCTCTCGATGCCTCCCTATCCCCGTTTCTCCCTGAAGTGCAAGAGGTCTTTCCCGATGTCGGCGATCAAATTCGGCACCTCCGGGTGGCGGGGGATTATCGCCGAAGATTTCACCTTTCCCAACGCCCGCCTGGTTTGTCAGGCCATCGCCGACTTATCTCCAGCAGGAAGGCCTGACCTCCCGGGGCGTGGTCATCGGCTATGATACCCGCTTTCGCTCCGAGGCCTTTGCGGCGGCCGCCGCCGAGGTGATGGCCGGCAACGGCATCCCCTCTTATTTCTCCACCCGGGACTGCCCCACCCCGGTGGTGAGTTTCGCCATCCGGCCAGGACGGCCATGCCGGGGGAATCAACATCACCGCCAGCCACAACCCCCCGGAATACAGCGGTATCAAGTTCTCGCCGTGCCAGCGGCGGGCCGGCCCCGGAAGCGGTGACCCAGCCCATCGAGGCCTTGGCCAACCGCCTCAACCCCGAGGCCATCAAACTCCTGCCCCTGGAGCAGGCCCGCTCCCAGGGGTTGATCATCGACCTCGACCCCCGGGAGGCTTATTTTCAGCACCTGCAGGACCCTGGTGGACCTCGAGGTCTTGCGGCGGGCGGGCCTCAAGGTGGTGGTGGACGTCCTCTACGGCACCGGCCGGGATTATCTGGATGCCTTCCTGCGCCAGGCAGGGGTGGAGGTGGAATTGCTGCACGGCTGGCGGGACCCCTATTTCGGCGGGCATCGGCCGGAGCCCGCGGCGGAGTTCCTCCAGGAGCTGGCCGGCCGCATTCCGGCCACCGGGGCCCAACTGGGACTGGCGGTGGACGCCGACGCCGACCGCTTCGGGGTGATGGACGCCGCCGGGGAATACTACGAAGCCAACGAAATCCTGGGCCTGCTGCTGGACTATCTGATCCGCACCCGGGGCTGGGAGGGCGGCGTGGCCCGCAGCGTGGCCAGCAGCCACCTGGTGGACCGGGTGGCCCAACTCTATGGCCGGCCGGTCTTCGAGACCAAGGTGGGCTTCAAATACCTGGGGCCATATATCCTTCAGGACCAGGCCATTATGGTGGGGGAGGAGAGCGAAGGCTTCTCCATGAAGCATCATTTGCCGGAAAAGGACGGCATTCTGGCCTGCCTGATGGTGGCGGAGATGGTGGCCCGCACTGGTAAGGGCCTTCCCGAGCTGCGGGCCGATCTGTTTTCCCGGGTGGGCGGCCCGGTTTATAATCGCCGCCTCAATTTCTCCCTGACCCCGGAGGCCAAGGAGCGCCTGCTGGTGCGCCTGAAGCACGCCGCCGGCCAGGTTTGCCGGCCTCACCGTGAAACGAGCACATCACCCTGGACGGCCATAAGTATCTCCTGGAAGACGGCAGTTGGGTCTGTTTCCGCCCTTCGGGCACCGAACCGGTGGTGCGCTTTTACTTTGAGGCCTCCTCGCAGGAGGGCCTGGACAGGCTGCGGCAGGCCGGGGAGGCCATGATGCGGGAAAGCTGAGGGCTCAAGGAGCGGGGGTCAAATCCGCCCCCACCATAAATTCATTCATAATCAATAACTTACTGACAATACTTAAACTAGAACTCTAATAACTCATAAACTCATAACTCAAAACTCGAAACTCATAACATGCCCGCTTTCAACCTCCCCTACCTCCTGGAAATGGCCCTCCTGGTCGTGGTTTTGCTCTTTTCGGTGATTGTCCACGAGGTGGCCCACGGTTACGTGGCCCTGCTCAACGGCGACCCCACCGCCCGGATGCTGGGCCGCATCACCCTGAACCCCGGACCCCACATCGACCCGGTGGGCACCATCCTGGTGCCGGCCATCCTCCTCCTGAGCCATGCCGGTATTCTGCTGGGCTGGGCCAAACCGGTGCCGGTCAATTCCCGCAATTTTCGGAATTACCGCTGGGGGGAGGTCACCGTGAGCGCCGCCGGCCCCTTGAGCAACCTGGCCCTGGCGGTGGTCTTCGCCGCCCTGCTGCATCTCGGCCCGGGCAACGTCGGTCTGCTGAAACTGGCCTACTACGGGGTCAGCATCAACATCATCCTGGCCTTGTTCAACCTGTTCCCCATTCCACCCCTGGACGGCTCCCACATCCTTTCCATCCTGCTGCCCCCCGAGCTGGCCCGCCTGTACCGCTACCTGGAGCCGGTGGGCTTCCTCCTCATCCTGCTCCTCTTTTACACCGGAGTGCTGTGGGCCATCCTCATGCCGCTGTACCAGGTCATCGCCGGCTTTCTCTTGGGTTAGAGTCCCGGCCGGGGTTCGGTGAGTGATTCCCTTAGCCACCCGAATATGCTATGATCTTGATAATGTGGCGTATTCGCAGGAAAAGCCAGGTGGGCAGCAAGCTCTTGGGGGTCACCCTGTTTTCTCTGTCGGTGGCCCTGGTGGGTCTGCTGCTGGTGATGCAATACCTGGCCACCCGCCAGGTCCTGGAGGGGCACCGGCAGCGGGTGGAGCTGGTGGCCCGCCTGGTGTTGGCGGAATACCAGGGGACGATCCAGCGGGTGGAACAGGCGGCTAACCTGCTGGCGGACAACCCTACTTACGGCGAACTGATGGCCGCGGGTAACCTGGAGGCCTTGCGCGTCCTGGTTACCCCGATGATGAAGGCCACCGGCCTCAATATCCTCACCATCACCGATTACCAGGGGGTGATCCAGGTCCGGGCCCATGACCCCGGCGCCCTGGGGGTCAACATCTCCAGTAATCCCCTGGTACGGGCCGGCCTCCAGGGCAAGGAGGCCTCCCGCATGACTACCTGGAAGGACAGCATCTCTTTGATGGCCTCGGCTCCCATCCGTTATCAGGAGAAGATCGTGGGGGTGGTGCTCACCGGGGTCCTCATCGACCGGGGATTCGTGGAGTCCCTGTCCCGTCCCGGGGCCGAGGTGGCCATCTTTTATGGCAACCGCCTGGTGGTCAATTCCTTTAAAAACCTGCCGGAGGGCGCCCTGAACCAGATCCAGCGCGGCAAAGACCTGGCCGCCAGCGCCAGCGGCGCCGTCCACCGCATCCAGACCCTGTCCTTGGGGAATGAATCCTATACCATAAACTTCCTGCCCCTGGAGGAAGAAGAGAAGCCCTGGGAAAATCTCATCGTGGTAGGAGTTAACCGCCGGGAACTGGAGCCCACCCTCCTCACCCTGAAGCTGGTGATCTTCGGGGTGGGCGGCGGCGCCGCCTTGCTGGGCGGTCTCTTGAGCTTCTGGCTGTCGAAGGGAATGCGGCGCCAGATCTCCCACCTAACCGAGGGTACCCGCCGGGCGGCCCGGGAGGAGCTGGCCGGGGACATTCCGGTTACCAGTCGGGACGAGCTGGGGGATCTGGCCGAGTCCTTCAACACCATGACCCGGGCCCTGAGAGAAAAGACCCGCCTGCTCCAGGAGGAGCGGGACCGGGTCGCCGCCAACGCCGATTTTCTGGCGATGATCGTCCATGATATCAAGGCCCCGCTGACCGGAGTGCGCCTCACCATCGAGGCCCTGGAGGACGAAACCTTGCCTCCGGAGATCCGCGACAAATTGCAAGGGATTATCCGGCGCAGCGAAGGCCTGCTGTTGCACCTGCACAACGTCCTGGACCTGAGCCGCTTCGAATCCGGCAGGTTGGCCCTAAAACCGGAAGCGGTGCCCCCGGGGTTCATCATCCAGCGGCTGCTGCATCGCTTCGCCCTCCTGGCCCAGCATCAGGGGGTGGACTTGCAGGCCCCCCCCGTGCCGCAGTTGCCTCCCCTCCTGGTGGATGAACCTTCCCTGGACCGGGTGTTGTCCAATCTCCTGGTGAACGCCCTGGCCGCCACCCCCAGCGGGGGCCACATTCAACTGGAGGCCCAGCTCATCAATGGTCCCCAGCCCCGGGAAGTGGAGATTATCGTGGCCGACAGCGGCTCCGGCTTGGGCCCCGAGGAACAGGAGCATCTCTTTGAAAAATTCCGCCTATCCCGGCAGATAATCGGACGGCTCCGGCCTGGGACTCTATATTTGCAAGACCCTGGTGGAGGCCAACCACGGGCGTATCTGGGTGGAGAGCCAGGCAGGCCGGGGCGCTGCCTTTCACCTGGCCTTCCCCGCGGCCAGCGGCGGGGAATCCCCGGAGGGTTAATTAACGGCCCCGCCGGGAACGGTATCTTAATGGAAAATCAGATTATTGACGAAACGAAGCCTATAAGGTCCCTTTGATCCTTGCCCTTGGGGGAAAAGCGCCGGATGGCGCCCTGGCGGGTCCCTGAGGCCGGAGAACGTGACTGCGATGAGCTCCTGGATTTTGGTGATTGACGACGACCCCTGGACCCGGGAAGCCCTGGTGGCCATCCTGCGCCGGGCCGGCTACCAGGTCACCGCTTCTCCGGGATTTCACCAGGAGCTGGCCGAGGGCAGCGACACCCCCGGCTACCAGGTGGCGATAGTGGATTTCTACCTCCCCACCCTCAACGGCCTGGAGGTGGCCCGGCGGCTCAAGGAGCTGCAGCCGGAATGCCGCATCCTCATGATCTCCTCGGAGCCCCCTGCGGTCGCCGACCTCGCCAGCCGGGATCCGCTGGTGGACCGCTTTCTGGCCAAGCCTTTCTCCAAGGATGCCATTCTCGAGGTCATCGCCCAACTTTGCCCCACCGCCGCCGCCTGATACAGCCTCTCTTCCAGGCCGATCTCCCGGGGTCGCAGTTGCCGGATTGGGTCCTCGGCTTTGTGCGCCAGGAAGAGCTCTTCCGCGGCGGAGACCGGGTGTTGGTGGCGGTTTCCGGAGGCCCCGACTCCGTGGCCCTGTTGCACTTGCTGGCAGGCTGGCGGCAGGAGTTGGGGCTGGAATTGGCAGTGGGCCATTTCGACCATGGCCTCCGTCGTGAATCCCAGGAGGAGGCCGCCTGGGTGGCCGGCCTGGCAGAGCAGCTAAAGCTGCCCTTTCACCCGGGCCGGGGGGCCGTAAAGGAGCTGGCCCGCACCTCCAGGCTCTCCCTGCAGATGGCGGCCCGGAAACTGCGCCTCGGCTTTCTCCGGGAGGTTTGCGTGGTTCACGGCTACCAAAAGCTGGCCCTGGGCCACACCGCCGACGATCAGGTGGAACTCTTCTTTCTCCGGCTGCTGCGGGGCGCCGGCCCCGGGGGCTTGAAGGGCATGTGGCCCGCCACCCCGGCAGGCGCCGTCCGGCCGCTGCTGGCGGTGGGCAAGGCGCCTCTGCTCGCCTGGTTGGAGGAGCAGGGCATCCCTTACCTCCGGGACCCCAGCAACCTGAGCCGCGCCTACCTGCGCAACCGGGTCCGCCTGGACCTGCTGCCGGAGTTGCTGCGCCTTTACAACCCCCGCCTCCGGGAGGCGGTCTGGCGCGGCCAGGCCCTGCTTCAGGAGGATGAGCGCCTGCTGGCCGGGGAGACCGGGCGCCTCCTGACCCAGGTGGGGCGCTGTCCAGCCCAGGATTTCTATTACCTGGACCTGGGCCGGCTCCGGGCCCTGGATTACCCCTGGCAGTTGCGGGTGCTCCGGGCCGCGGTGGCCAAGGTGGCCGGGGAGGCGGAGCTCACCGCGGCCCAAACGGCTGCTCTCCTGGACCTGGCCTGGGGAGGGAAAAGCGGCGGCCTTATCTCCCTGGGGCCAGCCCGGGCGGCCCGGGCCGGTCCGGAGCTGCACCTTTTCCGAGATTTGCCGCCCTCCCCGGGCGGCGCCCTGGCCCTGCCGGTGGCCCCCCAAGGAAATCTGGAGTCGCCGGAGGGCTGGAACTGGACCTGGAGCAGCCGCCCTCACCCGGGGCCGGGCTTCACCCCCCCAGGGCCGCAGGCGGCGGCGCTGAACCGGGAGCGGCTCATCTGGCCGCTAGAGGTCCGGTATTTCCGGGCCGGTGACCGCTTCTGGCCTCTGGGCGCGCCGGGGCCCAGGAAACTCCAGGATTTCCTGGTGGACTGCAAGATCCCCCGTTGGCTGCGGCCCCATATTCCCCTGGTGGTGAGCGGCGGGCAGATCGTCTGGGTGGCGGGCCTGAGGACGGCCGAACCGCTGAAGGTGGGCAGCGCCGGCGGCGCGGTCCTGACCCTGGCGGTCAGCCCCACCCGGCCGGAAACCCGGCGCCTCTGGGAGGTCATCCTGGACTGCCGCCAGCGGCAACCTTAGGGCGGGTTATAACTCGGCCCGGGTATCTGCTGACCAGGCCCACACCCGCTGAAACGGCTGGCGCGGCCAGGGAGAGTTATGGTAGGGTGACTTTGGGTAGCAGAAGATAAAATTAGAAACAGAGGAAAAAGAGCCCTTTTTATGCTGAAGAAATCTAGTATAAAGCAATTAAATGTAAGCATTGTGGAGAGTGGCTGGAGAACCATTGTTCAATTCCCCCCCGGAAAGCTGAAGTAAAGAAGCCAGAGCCTCGAAGAATTTTCGAATTCGTCGTGAGACCATCCCCCCAGAATCTTATGGGGAAATCAAAATAGAGACAGAAGCTGCGATAGAAGAAAAGATCCTGAACTATAGAATGTGAGCAATAAGAAGAAAGATATCTTATTGCCTTCCAAAAGTGGATTAGTATCGCATCTTATCTATAGTGGGTATTGGCTAAGCCTCGACCATAATTATTTACCATTTGAATCACTATTATTTGGATCTATTGCCTAAGCAATATTTCCCGTGGTCTTATCTTTCGTTATGTAAGCCCATAGCGAGACTGATAAACAAAGAAGGGGGAATTGTGATACAAGTTTCAATTGCATTGTATATTGGTATGTTTTTTAGACTTATAAATACCTGACTATACGGCATAGGAATATTCCATTAAGTTACAGATCTTCCTTTCTGTAAATTTAAAGTGATTTCAGACTATTTATCATGTAGAAACTACTTTTTACTTTAAACTAGGAGAACAGACTATGGGGACCTCCAGCGCCCGGCGGGGGCCAACGGGGCCCTTCTGGCGGCTGGCCAAGAGGGCGGCCAGCCGCTATCTTTCCCCTGGCACTGCAGGCCGCGTGGCCGCCCGGGAGGTTGCGGCCCGGTATGTGGCAGCCCTGGGGGAGGGAAGTGCGCCGCCGGACCTGGCCGGGGCCCTGGCGGCCTTTCGCCTGACCCGCAGGGTGGCCCAAAATCTCGGGGCCTTTTACTGCCAGGCCGCTTCCCGGGGCTGGCCGGCGGCCCTGGACGCCTGGGGCCTAAAGGAGGCGGCCGGGGAGGAGGTCAGGGCGGTTCCGGCCCACTCCCTGAGCGCCGCCCTGGAGTTCCCGGGAGGCGGACTGGAGCAGGCGGTGGCCCATACGGCCCTGATGGGGCTCTTGCTCCAGCAGCCCCCCGGCGGCCGCAGCGCCGGGGATTTTGTCCCGGTCCCGGTCCCGGAGGCGGAGGCGGCCCGGCTGGTGCGGCGCTTTTTGGGGGACGCCTTCTCTCTTAGGCTGCTCCTGGACCTGGGGGAATCCCTGGAAGCTGCGGCCCCGGGCTTCTCCCCTCTCAAGCAAGGCTCCCTGGAGATCAGCCGCTGGATTGAGCAAGCGGCGGCAGACCCAAGTCTGGCGGCGCCGCCCCTCAGGTCCCCGGAGGACTGGCTGGGCCTGCCGGGCTGGACCTGGGTCACCGGGATGCTGCAGGGCCTGCTGCTCCAATTGAGAGACCAGGGTTTCCCCCAAAATTTTTCTGGAAAACTTTAGATTATCATTTCATTGGGATAGAGATTTATTGATGATAAATTAATTTTGCCGTATGAAAATCCTCGGAAAATTGAGGATGCGCGAGCTTGGTAAAATTGCGGCAAGCCGGTGGCCCCCCTTGGAAAAATCAACTATCCCGGCGCCCTCCCCCTTCTGTTAATGATTCCGCGGACATCCAGAGGCCGCCGCGGCTTGCTTTCCATCTGCCTGGACCAACCCCGGCCCCTCCGGCTAACTTCCTTTTTCGCCCACTATATTTGCTCGGCCCGAAAAGAGGCGGTAAATATAGGATGCAAGAGAGTTAGCTTCGCGATTAGATGGCGCCCCGACAGCGAGGCTGCGGCCCAGGCTGGCAGCCTGGGAGCGGGTCGCGTGGGGCGGGCCCTAGGTTTTTGACTCCTGGCAAGGGGAGGACAAATCAGTGCTGGATTGGGAAAGGACCCTGGAAACCTTACGTCTGCACGGTTGGGGGTACGGCTATGGTAAATGCTCGGATGCCCAAACGGGAGACGACATCTATCTGGTCAATCTCAGCCGGGGGGATACGAGACTGAGTATCAGAAAGCCCAGCATCGAGGAGGCGGTGACCGTTATCAGCCGACTGGCCCAGCGAGAGTCCTGATCTGAAATTTGCGCGTTTCCCACCCCTTAGAAAGCCAGCAAAAATTTTTTCCCTGGTTCCCAAGCTCCCGCTTGGGAAGCCGTTCTCTTATGCCAGGCTCCGCCTGGCAAGGATGGTAATTCAAATATTATCGTCCTATGGTATGATGTGAGCCCAAGCAGAGCTCTGGGTCGAAATTGCCGTTCCCAAGCTGGAGCTTATAAACAAGAAAAAATACCCAAATTGCGAAAATGCTGTAGAATCGAGGCAGTCACGGGAGGCGGCAACATCACCGGCTGGAAGCCTGCGCTTGAGGGGCGGCGTCCTGGTGGCACCGGCCTCTGGCCTGTGGGTTTGCCCTGGGCGGGAAACCCCGCCCCCTAGGGAAATGGTGGGCAGTGCCCACCCTATACTAATTGTCGCTCCCACTTTTTTTAACCGAAAACCGAAAACCGATATGACCGTGCAGCTCCATTTGCGAGTCCCGGGAGAGAAGGGCCGGCCCGCTCCCCTGGCGGCTCAAATCCATCTGGAGGGGCCGGGGGCGGCCGGCTACCCCTTGCACCACGATCTGGAGGAGATGTTTGCCAGCCCCGAGCCTCCGGGGGCGGCGGCCCGGGGCTTTCTGCTGGCGGCCCTGGGGGTTTGGGCCGCGGACAAGCTCCTGCCCCGCCGGGCGGCGGCGGACGCCTGGACCCGGCAGATCGTCCTGCACCTGCCCTTCCTAAAACCCTGGGGGGCGCTGGCCCCCGATCTCTCCCGCCTCCTGAACTTCCTCACCGGGGACGACTGGACCTTGAAGCCCCGGGCCACCGGGACCGATCCGGGTTTTTTCAAGGCCGCCTGGCCCCACCCCTGGCGGCCCCAGGCGGTGGCGCTGTTCTCCGGGGGCCTGGACTCCCTGGTGGGGGCCATCGATCTGCTGGAGGCCGGAAAGCGGCTGGTCCTGGTGAGCCACTACGACTTCGGCCAACTGGCCTCTATCCAGCAGGGGCTGGCCGCGGCCCTGAAACGGCACTACGGCCCCGACCGGGTACACCACCTGGGGGTCCGGGTACAATTTCCCGAGTCGCCGGAGCTCACCCTGCGGAGCCGGTCGCTGCTCTACCTGGCCCTGGGGCTGGCCACCGCCGCGGCCTTTGGCGACGGCACCCTCCTTTACCTGCCGGAAAACGGCTGGGTCAGCCTCAATCCACCCCTCACCTTGAACCGCCTGGGCTCCTACAGCACCCGCACCACCCATCCCCACTTCCTGGAGCAGCTGGCCGCCCTGTGGCGGCGGGCCGGTTTGGACCACCCCCTTCGAATCCCTACCAGGAGCTGAGCAAGGGGGAGGTGCTGCTTAACTGCCGGAACCCGGGGCTGTTGCAAGAATTGTTTCCCCGGACGGTCTCCTGCGCCCGGCCGGTGGCGTCCCGCTGGCAGCGGCGGCCGGCGGGCTCCTGCGGCTGCTGCTACCCCTGCCTGCTGCGCCGCGCCGCCCTTAACCGCCTGGGGTGGGACGCGGGCGGGGACTACCTGCTGGACGTGCTGGCCGCGCCGGAGAGCCTGCGCCACCGCACCCGGGGCCGGGACCTGCGGGCCTTATTGCTCGCCCTCAAGACCTGGGAAGAGTCGCCGGCGGAGATCCTGGCCCGCCTCTGGCTGGGGGAGAGCCCGGCGGCCGCGGCGGCCCGCGGCGCCCCGGCTCAAGCCGTGCTGACCCAAGGCTTTCAGGAGATCGGCCAATTTTTTCGGGATAAAGGGCCGGAGTGGATTAAGGATTATGGAGGGTGGTGAGCCGCTGAGATGCCCACCAAAAATTAAGGAAAAGGTGGGCCGTGCCCACCCTACACAACTGACTGGGAGTGGCCAAATCCTGCCGCATAATCTCGGTTGAGAAGGGAGGACCGCAAAAATGAAAGAGACAAAAAGGCCAGCACAACTGGTCAAACTAGCAACGGAGTGCATGGGAGTGGCGGTAACTATAATCGACACCGAAGGAACGCTCCTTTACTACAATAAGCAAGCGGCTAAAATTCTAGACCGTAAACCTGAATACCTAGGCAAAGACGTTCATTCACACCATAAGAAGGCAACTACGAACACAAAAATAGATTTGATGCTTCAAGATTTCCAAAAAGGAAGAACAGAGCCTTTCTATTACCAAACTAAGCCTTATGGAAAGATCATCCTTGTGATACTTTCGCCTATTTTAAAGAATGGCAAGTTTATCGGTTGTGTACAATCTGTGCTGCTGAAGGAAGATATTGAATCGGCATCACAACCAATCTAAAAGAAGGCCCTCGTGAACGCTTATAACCGAGGAGTTCACACAGAAATTATCCTCGACAAATCGAATATAAGGGATAAATACATCGCCGCAGATTTTTTCACTCGTTCCCAAGCTCCCGCTGGGGAACCCATTTTTGCGCCAGGCTCCGGCTGGCAAGGATTATGGATAGAAATTATCGTCCTAGGGCATGAGGTGAGCCCAAGCAGAGCTTGGGCCAAAATTTCCGTTCCCAAGCAGGAGCTTGGGAACGAGAAAAATAATGCTAAATGGGTGCGCAGTTCCCACCCTACACGCTTTTCGGAACAGGGGCTTGGGAACGAGGAAAAGCAAATGATATCGAGGGCTCGGTCACCACCTGCCTCAATCCTCTTATGGGGAAAAAGGAAAAACTTTTACCCTTTTACCCTCTTTCCCTTTTACCCCTGCCTCAATCCGTCCTCACTCACGGCTTGATGATCCGCCCCGCCTGCATCTGGGATTCCAGGATGGAGAACATGTTGGAGACCTGGCCCACGGCCAGGCGGTCCCGGACTTTATAAAAATCGAGGCAGGTGCCGCACACCAATAGTCCCACCCCCATCTCCTCCAGGCCCTTGAGTTCGCTGAGCACCGGGGAATCGTTCAGGGTCAGGAAGACGCCCCGGTTGTAGAAGAGCAGCTTCTGGGGCGCCTCCACCTGGACGATGGTCTGGCAGAAGGCCCGCATCAGGATGGCCCCCAGTTCCGGGTCGCCCTCGCCCATGCGGTCCGAAGAGAAGACCACCGCGGTGCTCCGGGGGGCCGGGGCCACGCCCGGGAAAAAGCAAGTCTCCCGGGCCTGGCCGGCGGGCGGTGAGATGGTGAGGTGATAGCAGGAGCCCGACTGGGCCACGGACACGGTGCAGCCCCGGCTCTGGGCGAAGCGGCTGACGTTGTCCCGGGCGGCCTCGTGGTCCACCACCACGATGAATTCCCCGGTTTCCCCCGCTTCCAGGGCCTCCTTGGTGCGGACCACCGGCAGGGGGCAGGCCAGGCCGGAGAGGTCGATGATTTTTGCCATGAATTCTCCTTACGTAAAAAAATTCCGAGTCTCGAGTTTTGAGTTTTGAGTTTTTAGTTTCATCTCGTTCCCAAGTTGTACTTGGGAACGAGGACATGATTGCCAAGTTTAACTTGGTAGGTAAGAAGGCGTTCCCAAGCACAGCTTGGGAACGAGGAAACATAAGACGCGGTCATCCGCAAAATAAAGGGGTGCGTGACACGCCCCCGGTAATTAGTCCCGGTCCTGGCGCCCTGCTTTTCTCAAAAACTTAAAACCCGAAACTCGAAGCTAAGGGCGGACATCTGAGTCCGCCCCCGCAACTCGAGACCTATCTCTAGCCGCCCAGGGAGATGGCCAGGGCGGTGGTGAGCTTCACCACGTCCTGGTTGGTCTTGCGCAGATGCCGGGATAAAAGCTGGGCCAGGCGCAGCAGCAGCTTCACCCCCATGGCGGGATCATTCTGGACCAGCTCCAGGAAATCCTTCTGGTAGAGTTCCAGGAGGCGACAGTCGCTCAAGGCAGTGACCGTGGCCGAGCGGGGATCGCTTTCCAGCAGGCTCATTTCCCCGAAATAGACGCCGTCTTCCGCCTTGAGCCGGATCATCACCCGCTCCTTGGGGGTGTCTTCATCCAGCACCAGGGTGAGCTGCTTGGTGATCTCCACCTCGCCGCTGACCATGATGTAGAGGGAGTCTCCCGGGTCGCCTTCCTGGATGATGACCTGGCCGGCGGGAAATTCCCGGGGGCGGGTGCGGCTCAGAACCTGTTCAAGTTCCCGGTCTTCCAGGTCCTGGAAGAGAAAGATTTTCCTGAAAAAAGCCGCGTCTTCGACACTCGCCATCATAACTCCGGCTTCTGGGGGGCGACGACCACCGCGAATTGTTGGGGTCCCAGGATGGTATCGCCGGGAGGGTTGACCTGGAATTCCACCTTGGTGCGGCCCAGGAGATGGGTCATCCTGGTCTCGGCGAATTTGCGCCGGATGAAGTCGTCAATGGGCGAGGGCTCCTCGGCCAGCAGGTCCTCCAGGCTAAGGGCCCGGGCCTCGGTATAGATGGCGATCAGCAGGCTCTGGTGTTGGTCCCGCAGGTGGGCCGCCAGTTCCGTCAGGGGGCGGCCTTGGAAGCGGCTGGGGATTTCCACGGACCACAGGTTCTGGCCCTCCCCGGACAGCAGATTGGTAAAGATGCGGTAGATGCCGGGGGAGGCGAGAGCCTGGGCCAACAGGGAGCTGTCGTATTGGCCCCGGACCAGGACATCTTCGACGCCGGCCCGCTCCAGGTAGGCGCGGTTTTCCGGGCGCAGCAGTTCCGCCATAATGCGGAGCTTGGGATGGAGGCCCTTGAGGGTGAGGGCGGTGAACAGGGTGCGTTGATCCACCTGGGTGGCGGTTTCTTCCGGTTGCCGCTCGGCCAGGATAATGGCCTTGATGGCCTGGCGGACGTTGGCCTTCAGGAGGACTTCTTCCCGGGAATATTCTCCCCGAAGATAGACGAGGGGATGGCCGGGATAACGGTCTTGCAGCCCCTCCAGCATCTCCGGAGGCTGTTGGTTGACCAGGACCAGGGGGATGTCCGGGGGAAGCCGCTTGAGGAGTTGGTCCAGAAGGATATCCCCGTCTTCATGCCAGCCCAAAAGCAGGATGTGCTGGGTAGTTTTAAGCGGTTCCAAGCCGCGCTCCCGGCGAAGCTTCTGTTCGATAAAGACCGAAGCCACGGTGGCCGTGACCATGGCGAGGGTCACGACTCCCCCCAAAATGACGGCGCTGCCCACCAGCCGTCCCAGGGTGGTGACCGGGACCACGTCCCCATAACCCACGGTGGTCAGGGTGACCAGGGCCCACCAGGCCCCCCGGCCGAATTGCTCCAGCCAGGTCCCCTCGCGGGGCTCGGTGAGGGCAAAGCCGGCGGCCCCCAGGAGAATGATGAACGACCACCGCCAGGACCAGGGCAAAGACCCTTTCCTGGCGCAGGGTCCGGACTAAGTTGGCAGCATACTCTTTGACCACGGCCCCCGGAGGCTGGTCGGCCAGCCGCTGTTCCAGATTCTTCCAACTTGGAATGATACAATAAAAAACCGGATAAATAAAGGCCAGCCGCGGCGGCCTTCACACTCCTACACTTCTGTCTCATCCCGGTAGTAGGAGGCGCAGGAGGTGTCCGATTCCCAGACGTTGACCCGGGAGACCCGGACGCCGTCCCGGTTGAGTGCGGCCGCCAGCCGCTCGTACAGGTGGCGCGCCAGGTTTTCCGAGGAGGGATTCTGCCTCTGAAAAGCCTCCAGTTCGTTCAGATACTTATGGTCGATCTCTTCCAGCAAGGCGTTGGTCCTGGCCTTGATCCGGCCGAAATCCATGAGCAGGCCGGCCGCGTCCAGCTTCTCCCCCACCAGAAAAACCTCCACCTTCCAATTGTGGCCGTGGAGGGCCTCGCATTTGCCGCAAAAGTTTTCCAGGCGGTGCGCCGCGGCAAACTGGGTGATGACCTTTAGCTCATACATCTTGGATGAATTTCTCCTGGAATATCACTGAATCTAGATTCACCGCAGAGGCGCAGATTGTGGGGGCGGGGTTTCCCCGCCCTGGGCGGCGAGACGCCGCCCCTACGCGTCTCTGCGGGGAGCCTTACCTATCCAGGCCTGTTTTGAGGGTGCGCAGCCGGGTCTCCATCCGGCCGATGAAGCTTCTCAAGTCGCTTTGCAGGGCCGCCAGTTCCTTGTGGTGTTTGGCGTCAAGATTTTTTATTTCTTGTAGCCAGAACTCCAGGAGGGCCGACTCCCGCTGGCGCAGCTCCTCTTCCACCCGCTGTTTCAACTGCTTGATGAGCGCCTCGTCCATGGTCCACCTTAAGCTAGTGCTACTCCAAAAGAACGCCCCCGTCAAGCGGGGGGCCTAAGCTCCGTCCCGCCCCGGCAGCTCGCGGGCTAGAAATAGCGGATCGGCCAGCATTGTCGCCGGGCCTGGCGCTTCAGCCGCCAGGAGGGATTTACCGCCACCGGATAGCCGATGGAGTGAAACAGGTGCTGGTCCTGGATATGGTCGCCATAGGCATAGGAGCGGCGCAGATCCAATCCCTGGCCCGGGGCCAGCTCCAGCAGGAGGCGCAGCTTGTTTTCCCCTCGGGGGTGAAGGCCCTGGATCTTGCCGGTGAACCTGCCATTGTCCCGAGCCACTTCGGTGGCAATCAGCCAGTCGGCCCCCAGCTCCTCTTTCAGGGGCAGCAGCAGGAAGGACAGGGAGCCGGTGAGCAGGATGACCGTATGCCCGGAGTTCCGGTGCTCCAGGACGCAGGAGATCCCCCGGCGGCTCACCCGGGGAGCGATCTCCTCCCGGTAACATTGCCGGGCCAGGCCCAGGACCTCGTCCACCGTCAGCCCGGCCAGATAGCTCTTATCCTGAAACCGCGCCTGGGGGTTGCAGGCCAGGCTGCCCAGAAAGGTCAAGGCCTGGGGCAGGCTGAGGAAGGCATGCCGGATCAGGTAGCGGAAAAAGAGCCTTTCCGTGTACCCCTGCACCAGGGTCTGGTCCACGTCGAAAATGGCGGCCACCCGTCCCATGCGTTTCCCTGACCGGCCAGGAGGTTCCCTGGCGGGCTCAACTTTTTGGGGTTCCGAAATAGATGCGGCCATCCAGGAGCACGGGGACGCCCCGCACCACGCAGAGACCCACTACCAGGAAAATAAGAACCTGGTTGCCAGAATGCAAGGCCTGCATGGCCCCGGGATATTTCAGGGCCAGGGCATGAGTCAGGTAAAGGAGGCAGAAGACCACGGCCTTAGCCAGACCATAGAAGGCCCGCATGAACCGGGAGGCCACCAGGAACTTTCCCAGGGGGGAGTGCATCATGCCGAAGCCGGATTTGCCCCGGGCCAGGGCCACCCCCCGGACCCCGTCCACGATGAAGGAGCGGATCAGAAAGACGATGGGCACCCATAAAGGCACCATGCCCAGGTACATGAAGGTGAGCCACAGGATGTTTTCCACGGCGCGGTCCAGGGCCACGTCCAGCACCGCCCCCATCTCGGTGACCTCACGGCGGACCCGGGCCACGTAGCCGTCAAACCAGTCCATCAGGAACAGGACGATGAGCAGCCCCACCCCGGCGAGCTGCAGCGCGAAGTTTTCGACGAACAACAAGGCCACCAGCAGCAGCAATAGCGGCAGCCGGGTCAGGGTGATGAGATTGGCCAGGGAGATGGAGACGCCCATAATGGGTTTACCGGATTATAAGGGGCCCGTGCCTGTGGCTGCCTGGGGTATGATAGCCGAGGACGCCCCTTACAAAAAGACAAAAAAACCAAAAAACCCCAAAAACCCCCGTTGGGATTTTCGCAGAGTCTTCAAATTATCAGATAGATCAGGATGTTTCAAGGTGATCTTGGCAAGCCGCGGTTTTCCCGAAGGTGTGATACGGTTTTTGATTTTCGGTTAAGATAATCACGCCCGGCGGGCGAAGCAATAGGGCTGTTTTGCCCGGGGGTTTTGTGTTATGTTGAATCTGGCCGGAGAGCGCGGCCCATTCCCTGAAAATCGAGGCTGGGGCGTTGATGAAGCATGAAGGCCCGGATCTTACCGGAACTGCCTTTCTGGGGGACCGCTATAAAATCGGCCGCCTCCTCCGGGAAGAACCCTGGGGAGCGGTGTGGCTGGCCAGGGATGGTCTTCTGGGGACGGAGGTGGGCCTCAAGATACTGCCCCGGGAGGCCCCGGAATGGCCAGAGGCCCAGGGATATTACCAACAGGAAGCCGCCCTGGCCCTGAGGTTGCGCCATCCGGAAATTCTCGGCGTCTATCACCTGGAGGATGCCGCCACCGGCCTGTTCCTGGTGCAGGAACCCTTCGCCGGGGATAGCCTGCTGGCTCAGTTTGCCGGGCGGCAGCGCTACGGCCTGCCCCAGGCCCTGCGCCTGCTGGAGCGGCTCGGTCTGGTCCTGGGCCTGGCCCACCAGCGGGGTGTAGTCCATCGCAGCCTCTCGCCCCTCAATATCCTCCTGGAGGGCCCGGAGGTCCGGATAGCCAATTTCTCCTTTCCCGGACGGGAGAGCGGCCCGGTGACCACCCTGGAACTCAAGGCCTATGAGGCCCCGGAAGTGATTTATGGCGATGCCCCCTCCCCCGCCAGCAACATCTTTTCCTTAGGGGTCCTGGGCTTCCGGCTGGTGGCCGGCAGCCTCCCCTATGCCCTCACCTTTGATGAGCCTTTCCCTTACCGGGTGGAGGACCTGCCGGCGGACCTGGAGGATATCCCCCTGTCCTTGCAAAACCTGCTGCTCCGGTGCCTGGCGGTGGACCCGGAGGAGCGCTTCCCCGAGGTGCCGGATTTCCTGGCCCAGTTGCGCCAGCTCCGGGAATTTAAAGGCGAGGGCCCCCCGCAGGGGGAGGCCTGGACGGCAGCAGGGAGCGGGCCCCCGGGGAAACCGGCGGCAGCCGGCGTCCGGGCGCTCCTGGGCAAATTTTGGCAAATGGGCCGGCCCCCGGCCCAAAGGTTGAAGGAAGCGGCGCTCCGGGCCGGCCGCGCCTTTCTATCCTCCCCCCGGCGCCAATTGTGGGGTCTGGGGCTGGCCGGGCTGCTGGTCATCCTCATCTGGGCGGGGCTCAGACTGCACCGGGCCAGCTCCCCCGAAGTCTCCCGCGGCGATCCCGGCGGCCGCGGAGCGGCCTAATCCTCCCCCGGCGGCGGGCGTCCCGCCCTTGGTGGAAAGCGAAGGGCCGGCCGCCGCCCCGGAGCAGCCCACCGGCGCCCGGGGCCCGGCTGGGACCCCGGTGGCCGCCAAGGCCAGGGAAGAGCGCTTCATGCTGGTGGCCGCCACCTTTGGCTCGCAGGATCAGGCCCGGGCCCTGGTGCAGCGCCTGGAAAAAGACCACCTTAAGGCCCGGGTGGTTTCCCGGAGCCGCGGCGGCCAGACGCGGTATCAGGTCCAGGTGGGCCCGGTTACCGGGGCCAAGGCCGCGGAGGACCTGGCCCGGCGCCTGCAAACCAAGGAAAGGATCACCCCCAGGGTTATGAAAATGACCGCCACGACCTCCAACGATAACGTCGGCCCGGACGGTGGCCAGATGAGCGCCCCGGTGCTGACCACTGCTCTCCCCGGCTTTCCCCGGCGCCAGGGCAAGGTGCGGGACATCTATGACCTGGGGGACCGTCTGCTGCTGGTGGCCTCGGACCGCATCTCCGCCTTCGACGTGGTGATGAGCCAACCCATCCCGGACAAGGGCCGCATCCTCACCCGGCTCTCCGCCTTCTGGTTCCGGCACCTGGCCCCCCTTACCCCCAATCACCTGATCTCCCTGGAGGTGGAGGAGTTTCCCCCGGCCTGCCGCCCCTACCGGGAACTGCTACAGGGCCGCGCCATGCTGGCGCGCAAGTGCCGGCCCCTGCCGGTGGAATGCATCGTCCGGGGTTATTTGTCCGGCTCCGGCTGGGCCGAATACCGGCAAACCGGCGCCATCGGCGGCCTCCCCCTGCCTCCGGGCCTGGTGGAGTCCCAGCAGTTGCCGGAGCCGCTCTTTACCCCTAGCACCAAGGCCGAGCTGGGGACCCACGACGAAAACATCTCCTTGGAGCAAATGGCGGCCTCCATTGGCGCCCCAACTGGCCGCCCGGGTCAAGGACCTCAGCCTGAACCTCTACCGCCGGGCCCTGGAGTGGGCCGAACCCCGGGGCATCATCATCGCCGACACCAAGTTCGAGTTCGGCCTGGCGGACGGCGAGCTGCTCCTCATCGACGAGGCGCTCACCCCGGACTCCTCCCGCTTCTGGCCCCAGGAGGACTACCGCCCCGGCGGCCCTCAAAAGAGCTATGACAAACAGTATCTCCGGGATTACCTGGAATCCCTGGGCTGGAACAAGAAACCGCCGCCGCCGCCGCTGCCCCCGGAGGTCATCGCCAACACCCGGGCCCGGTACCTCCAGGCCTTGAAGGCGCTGACCGGCGAAGAACTCGGTCCCTGACCTCCTCCGGATGCAGGTTTGCCGCTCCTCGGCGCCTGAGAGAGACAAGGCTCTTAGAGGAAAATCCCTATGAATAGCGAGCGTTATGAACGAGGCTGGGCGAAACTGAAGGAAATCGACGGCGAGGCCGGCGAACGGGTTATAGAGAGCCTGAAGGATATTGCCCCCGATTTTGCCCGCTATCTCATCGAATTTCCCTTTGGAGACATCTACTGCCGTCCCGGGCTCGATCTGAAGTCCAGGGAGATCGCGGTCGTAGCGGCCCTCACGGCCCTGGGGACTGCCGCCCCCCAATTGCGGGTGCATATTCAGGCGGCCCTCAATGTGGGATGCTCACGCCGGGAGGTGGTGGAGACCATTATGCAAATGGCGGTTTATGCCGGCTTCCCGGCCGCGCTGAACGGCCTCTTTGCCGCCAAAGAGGTCTTTAAAGAGAGAGATGAGTCAGGACTTGATTGAAGTTTAATATGGGCTTGCACCATTGGAAAGAGCAAACACATCAGACGAGTTAGCAAATGGCAGGTCAATCCTTCAGAATTGCTATGAGGGTTTTTACCCCCCTTGAAAAAGGGGGGCAGGGGGGTTAAACTTCCTGAAATCCCCCTAAATCCCCCTTTTCCAAAGGGGGATTTAATACCCTTGAAATTAGGCAGCAGGCGCGCGGGCTTTTCCCAGGAATGGCGGTCTTGGCCAAGGAGGGTTTATGGGCAGAAAGGTGGAGAAAATCACGGTGGACATGCAGGCGGCCCGCTTGCCCCAGGACCTGGAGCGCTACCGGGAGAAGGCCCTGGAGCTGGGGGCCACCCGGGCGGCGGTCATCGAGACCCAGGAGATCCCGGTGGATGAGCGGGTGACCTTGAAGTGCCAGATTCCCCGCTGCTTCGGCTACGGGGCCGGGGCCCACTGCCCCCCCAATACCCTGAAGCCCGGCGAACTCCGGGAAATCCTGAAGAACTACCGGTGGGCGGTGCTCTTCACCCTGGAGGTGCCGCCTGAGGTCATCGTCCGGGACAAGGCCACCATCAAGGAGCGGGTGGCCGCCTACCAGAAGGTCTATAAGATGGTGAGCGAAGTGGAGTCCCTGGCCTTTTACGACGGCCATTACCTGGCCTTCGGCTTCGGGGCCGGCTCCTGCCGCCACACCTTTTGCGGCCAGCAGGAGGACTGTCAGGCCATGGGAGGCAAGCGCTGCCGCTTCTCCCTGCTGTCCCGGCCATCCATGGAGGCGGTGGGCATCGACGTTTACCAACTGGTGGCCCGCCAGGGCTGGGAGATCTACCCCATCGGCAGCGGCGCCAAACCCGAGGACATGCCCAAGGGGGTCCTGACCGGCCTGGTCATCGTGCAATGAGGGCCGCGGGCCCGGCGTCCCGTCCCCGCGCCCGGGCTTAGGTTATCCCTTTCACCTCGACCCGGGGGTGGGGTTAACCCGCCCCGGCAGGCCCACCGCCTGATAAATTTTTGCCTAAAAAAATATTTGCATAACCTAACCACCCAAGCTATCATGTACTCAGACAAAATTTTCTCCATACATAAGTGCTTCAAAAAGGTGCTTGGTGCATAATACCCCACACAGGGGAAATTATCTCCCAAACCCCCCCGGAGTGATGCCCCTTGAGGGTCTAACCTGCCTTAACTTGTCGAAAAAAAATACACTGAACTATGGCATAATTATCGCAATTATAAATTTGTTGCCGGTTTTCAGCAAAATTAAGATTGTGCACTAATTCAGGAACATATTCAGCAATCCTCCCGCAAGCAATCATCTGAGGGCTTAAAAATGTCCGAAAAAGTCTTGGGGTCGGTTTTGGTGGTGGGGGGCGGCATCGCCGGTATGCAGGCCTCTCTGGACCTGGCCAACTCAGGCTATTACGTTCACCTGGTGGAAAAGGGCTCGGCCATTGGCGGCACCATGGCCCAATTGGACAAGACCTTCCCCAGCAACGACTGCGCCATGTGAATTATCTCCCCCAAGCTGGTCGAGGTCGGCCGGCACAGCAACATCGAGGTCCACACCCTCACCGAATTGAGAGAGGTCGACGGGGAGCCGGGTCATCTCCGAGCCACCCTGGAAACCCAGCCTCGCTTCATCGACCTGGCCAAATGCACCGGCTGCGGCGCCTGCCTGGAGGCCTGCCCCATCCGCTATGAAGTGCAGTTGCCGGAGGTGGCGCAGGCGGCCCACCGCGCCTATGCCGCGGCCACCGAGGAAGCGGCGGTGGCGGAGATCATCGACCGCTACCGGGAAGAACGGGGCAATCTCCTGCCCATCCTCCTGGACGTCAATCGCCATTTCAACTGGCTCCCCCGGCCAGCTCTGGAGCACGTGGCCGAAGAGCTTAAGACCCCGCTCAGCGAAATTCTGCGGGTGGCCAGCTTCTACAACGCCTTCAGCCTGGTGCCCCGGGGCCAGCACATCATCAGCGTCTGCCTGGGCACCGGCTGCTTCGTCAAGGGTTCACCCCGCATTATCAATGAGCTGGAGCGGAAATTGGGGATCAAGCACGGCGAGACCACCGAAGATATGCTTTTCACCCTGGAAGTGGTGCGCTGCATCGGCTGCTGCGCCCTGGCTCCCGCCATGCGGGTGGGCGGAGACACCTTCGGCCGCCTGGCTCCCGGCCAGGTCTCCAAGATCATCGATTCCTATACTAAAACAGCAAACCTATGAAAATTACCACTCTCGCCCAATTGCAAGAAATCAAAGGGCAAGGCCTCAAACTCACCTATCCCGGCAAGGTCAAGATTATGGTGGGGATGGCCACCTGCGGCATCTCCGCGGGCGCCGACAAGGTCTGGAAGGCCCTGGAGGGTAAGATTGCGGAGCTCAAGCTGGACGTGCTCCTGGAGAAGACCGGCTGCATCGGTTTTTGCCAGAAGGAGCCCCTGGTGGACGTGGTCTACCCCAAGAAGGTGCGGCTGAGCTACCAGGCCATGACCCCGGCCAAGGCCGAGGCGCTGGTCACGGCCATCAAGGCGGGCGAGATTTTCCAGGATAACGTCCTGTGCCGTTTCGATCAGGAAGAGCTCCTCATGGAGGGGAGTTTTCGTCCTTACGCCAATCCCCATCCGCCCGAACTGCCTATGGAGGCGCCCCTATACGAACAGGTGCCTTTCTTCAAGAAGCAAGTGAAGATCGCCCTCCGGAACTGCGGGTTCATCAATCCGGAGCGCATCGAAGAGTCCATCGGCCGGGGCGGCTACACCGCCCTGCACCAGGTACTCACCGGGATGAGCCGGGAGCAGGTAATCGACGAAATCAAGGGCTCGGGGCTCCGGGGCCGGGGTGGCGCCGGCTTCCCCACCGGGATGAAATGGGAATTTGCCTATAAGGCGGAGGCCGACCAGAAATACGTTATCTGCAACGCCGACGAAGGCGACCCGGGGGCCTTCATGGACCGGGGTATCCTGGAAGGCGACCCCCATGCGGTGCTGGAGGGCATGGCCATCGGCGCTTACGCCATCGGCGCCTCCGAGGGCTACATCTACTGCCGGGCGGAATATCCCCTGGCCATTCACCGCCTAAAGATTGCCATTGCCCAGGCGGAGAAGCTGGGATTGTTAGGGGAAAATATCTTTGGCAGCGCTTTTTCCTTCCGCCTGAAGATCCGGGAAGGGGCCGGCGCCTTCGTCTGCGGCGAAGAGACCTCCCTCATCGCCTCCATCGAAGGCAGGGTGGGCGAACCCCGGCCGCGGCCGCCGTTCCCGGCCCAGAACGGCCTGTGGGGCAAACCCACCATCATCAATAATGTCAAGACCTGGTCCCACATCGCCCCCATCATAGTCCGGGGCGCCAAATGGTATGGTTCTTTCGGCACCAAATCCAGCAAAGGCACCACGGTCTTCGCGCTGGTGGGCAAGGTGAACAACACCGGCCTGGTGGAAATCCCGCTGGGCATCACCCTGCGGGAGATGATCTTCGACATCGGCGGCGGCATTGCCGGGGGCAAGGCCTTCAAGGCAGTGCAGACCGGCGGCCCCTCCGGCGGCTGCATCCCGGAGGCGCACCTGGACACCCCGGTGGACTATGATTCTCTGGGGGCCCTGGGTTCCATCATGGGCTCCGGCGGCATGATCGTCATGGACGAGCGGGATTGCATGGTGAACGTGGCCAAATACTTCATCGACTTCACCAAGGATGAATCCTGCGGCAAGTGCACCCCCTGCCGGGAAGGCACCCTCAGGATGATGGAAATGCTGGAAGACATCACCGCCGGCAACGGCCGGGAGGGGGACATCGACAAGCTGGCCAGGATGTCCGACCTCATCAAAAAGACCTCCCTTTGCGGTCTGGGGCAGACGGCGCCCAACCCGGTGCTCTCCACCATCCGCTATTTCCGGGAGGAATACGAGGCGCATATCCGGGAGAAAAAATGCCCGGCCAAGGTCTGCAAGCCCCTGATCAGCTACCAGGTGGCCGGGGATCTCTGCATCGGCTGCCAGCTCTGCCGCCTCAAATGCCCGGTGCAGGCCATCGAAGGGGCCAAGAAAAAGGTGCACCAGATCCTCCAAGAAAAGTGCATCAAGTGCGGAGTCTGTTTTGACTCCTGTAAGTTTGACGCCATCAGCGTGGAGTAAAAATGTCGTTGATTAGCCTGACCATCAATGATCGATTGCTCGAGGTTCCGGAAGGGACCACGGTATTGGAGGCGGCCCGCAAGATCGGGGTCAGCATCCCCACCCTGTGCCATTACGAAGCCATCAAACCCTACGGCGGCTGTCGTCTCTGCCTGGTGGAGGTCACCCAGGGCAACCGCACCCAGCTCACCGCGTCCTGCACCTATCCGGTGGCCGAGGGTCTGAAGGTACTCACGGATACCGAGGAGGTGCTGGCAGGACGCCGGCTGGTCATCGACTTATTGTGGTCCCGGTGTCCCGACGTGCCCGTACTCCGGGAGCTGGCCCAGCAACTGGGAGTTGCGGAGCCCAGTTTCCCCAAGGGCGACGGCGACTGCATCCTCTGCGGCAAGTGCGTGCGGGTCTGCCACGAATTGCAGCATGTGGGAGCCATCGGCTTGATGGGCCGGGGGGCCAAACGCCAGGTTACCACCCCCTTCGGGGAATTTTCCGAGGTCTGCCGCACCTGCGGCGCCTGCGAATTCGTCTGCGCCACCGGGCATTATAAGGATATCGGCAAGATCAGCGGCAAGATCCCCAAACCCAAATACAACGAGTTCAATTCGGGCCTAAACACCCGGGGCAATATCTACCGTCTTTACCCCCAGGCGGTGCCCAGCGCCCCGGCCATCGATGCGCAGAATTGCGTCAAGATGCTGACGGGCGACTGCGGGGTCTGCGCCCAGGCTTGCGCCCCCGGGGCCATCGATTACACCCAGGAGAAGCAAGAGAGCACCCTGGAGGTGGGCTCGGTCATCCTGGCCCCCGGTTTCAAGCCCTTCGACCCCAGCGCCGCGGCGCTCTATGGCTACGGCAAGTATCCCAATGTTCACACCAGCCTGGAGTTCGAGCGCATCCTGAGCCCCGGCGGGCCCTTCCAGGGGCACGTGCGCCGGCGCTCCGACGACCGTGAGCCCAAAAAAATCGCCTGGATCCATTGCGTCGGCTCCCGGAATGTCGGCGAAGGGGCCAAGCCCTATTGCTCCAACTTCTGCTGCATGGCCTCCCTGAAACAGGCCATCGTGGCCCGGGAGCACCTCGGCCCGGAACTGGATATGGCCCTGTTTTACCTGGACATGCGCACCCCCCGCAAGGACTTCGAAAAATACGCCGCCAAGATTAAAGATCAGGGGGCCCGGCTGATCCGCTCCCGGGTCCATTCCGTCAAGCCCGCCAATAATAACGGCGACCTGGAGATACGCTACGTCACCGAGGCCGGCGAAGTGATCGACGAGATCTTCGACATGGTGGTCCTCTCGGTAGGCATGGTGATGCCCCCGGCCACCGTGGAGCTGGCCCGGCGGCTCGAATGTGCCCCTGGGCCCCAACGACTTCATGGAGGCCAGTTGTTTTGCGCCGACCACCAGCTTCCGGGAGGGAATCTTTGCCTGCGGCGCCTTCACCGGGCCCAAGGACATCCCCCAGACGGTGATGGAGGGGAGCGCCGCGGCCGCCACTGCCTCCCGGCACCTGGCCGCGGCCCGGGGCACCCTGATGAAAAAGAAGGAATTCCCCCCGGAAAGAGAGGTGGCGGGGGAGCCGGCCCGGGTGGGGGTTTTCGTTTGCAATTGCGGCCTCAACATCGGCGGAGTGGCCGACGTCCCGGCCATCGTGGAATACGCCAAAACCCTCCCCCAGGTGGAGTACGCCCAGGACAACCTGTTCACTTGCTCCCAGGACTCCCAGGCTCGGATGGCGGAGTTGATCCGGGAACACCAACTGAACCGGGTGGTGGTGGCGGCCTGCAGCCCCACCACTCACCAGCCCATCTTCCAGGAGATGCTGCGAACCGCCGGCATCAACAAGTACCTGTTCGAGATGGCCAACATCCGCAACCAGTGCACCTGGGTCCACCAGAACGAGCCGGGGCTGGCCACCCGGAAGTGCCAGGACCTGGTGAACATGGCGGTGGCCAAGGCCCGGCTGCTCCAGCCCCTGGAGTACCTCACCGTGGGCGTCAACCCCACCGCCCTGGTGGTGGGGGGCGGGGTCACCGGCATGACCGCGGCCCTGGCCCTGGCCGACCAGGGCTACCAGGTGCACCTGGTGGAACGCAAGGACTTCCTGGGAGGCAATGCCCTGAAGCTCCACACCACCTGGCGGGGCGGCCTGGTTAGGACCCGGCTGGAGGCCATGATCAATCGGGTGCTGGCCAACGACCGGATCACGGTCCACTTTAAGGAGATGGTCACCGGCGTCTCCGGGACGGTGGGTAACTTCACCACCACCCTGGGCAGCGGCGAGGAAATCCGCCACGGCATCGTCATCCTGGCCATCGGCGCCGAGCCCTTTCGCCCGGAAGGGATGTACCTCTATAAAGAGAACCCCAACGTCCTCCTCTCCCTGGAAATGGATGAGGAAATCGCCCAGAATAGCGCCCGGCTCAAGCAGGCCCAGGCGGTGGCCTTCATCCAGTGCGTCGGCTCCCGCATTCCGGAGCGGCCCTATTGCAACAAGGTCTGCTGCGCCCACTCGGTGGAAAGCGCCATCAAGCTCAAGGTGATGAACCCGGAGATGGAGGTCTACATCCTCTACCGGGATATGCGCACTTACGGCGAACGGGAAATCCTCTACACCCGGGCCCGGGAACTGGGGGTGGTCTTCATCCGCTACGTCATCGCCGATCCCCCCAGGGTGGAGGAGGCCGATGGCCGCCTCAAGATCACGGTGACCGACCAGATTCTGCAGATGCCGGTTAGCTTCGAGGTGGACCTCCTCAGCCTGGCCACCGCCATCATTCCTCACCATAATGCCCCCCTGGCGGAGCTCTACAAAGTTCCCCTCAATGCCGAGGGCTTCTTCACCGAGGCCCACCCCAAGATCAGGCCGGTGGATGCCACCACCGAGGGCATCTTTCTGGCGGGGTTGTGCCATTACCCCAAACCCATCCAGGAAACCGTGGCCGAGTCCCTGGCCTGCGCCTCCCGGGCCAATACCATCCTGTCCCGGGATTACCTGGAGCTGGAATCCATCATCTCCAACCCCATCGACGAGAATTGCGACGGCTGCGCCTTCTGCGTGGACACCTGCTCCTTCAAGGCCATTACCCTCATCGAATACATGAAGGACGGCAACGTCAAGAAGACGGTGGAGGTCAACCCCATGCAGTGCAAGGGCTGCGGCTCCTGCATGGCCACCTGCCCCAAGCAGGGCATTTACGTGGCCGGCTTCACCCCGGAGCAGTTGGAGGCCCAGGTGGAGGCCGCCCTGGGATTGATTTAGCCTGGAGCAGTGATTAGAATGCAGGGTGCAGGCACGCACCAGGAAACCTTAAAAAGCTGACTGCTGAAAGCTGGCAGCTTAGGGATTTAGCCATGGAAGAGCAGTACGAGCCTTTAATCATCGCCTTCTGCTGCAACTGGTGCTCTTACGCCGGGGCGGACCTGGCGGGGGTCTCCCGCATCCAGTATCCTCCCAACGGCCGGATCATCCGGGTGATGTGCTCCGGCATGGTGCACCCCAACCTGGTCATCGGCGCCCTCACCAAGGGGGCCGACGGCGTCCTGGTATGCGGGTGACACCTGGGCGAATGTCATTACCTGGAAGGTAATAAAAAAGCCAAGACCAGAGCGGAAGGAATTGAGATGATGCTGGAGGACTTCGGCCTGGAGCCCGAGCGGTTCCGGCTCGAATGGATTGCCTCGGCAGAGGCCCAGAAGTTCGCCGAGGTGATGACGGAGATGACCGAGGCCCTGCGGGCCCTGGGTCCCAGCCCGTATAGCACGAGAGGATAACCTGGAGGCGCCCGAAGATATTCTTATTGGCCTCATTTGGAAGGAAATAACCGCGCAGGCTAAAGCCTGCGACTACCAAAGAGATATAGGCAGGATGATGACCATACCACTGGCAAAAAAAGTCGAAGGCAAGAAATTCATGTGGGACGGTGGCGATTACCCCAGCCCCGAGGAGGCCCGGCAAGTCATGGAAGGCTATGCCAAAGAAGGATTCGAGGTGCAAATGTTTGAGGAAGAGGGCCGGTTCCTGATCTACTCCCGCCGGCTGGCGGCGCAGACGGCCAAATAACGGCGAGGGCCGTGGTAAGCGTAGCGGCAAGTCAGAAACTGACTGTTGACTGCGAGAGGCTATTTATCAAGGAGGGAAAGAGATGGCGGTAAAAGTTGTAGAGGATTGGTTAAACGCCTGCTCCGGTTGCGAGATTTCTATTCTCAATATTGGGGACCCACTCTTGGACATTTTGCCGGCAATTAGAATTTGTCCACATGACCGCCTTGGTGGATCACAAGTTCTTTGGTCAGCTGGGCGACGGGGTGACCATGGACATTCCCGAGGCCGTGGTGGGCATCGTCTCGGGAGGCGTCCGCAACGAAGAAAGAAACATGAATTGGAGGAAATCCGGAAGAAAGTCAAGTTTCTCATTTCCCTGGGCAGTTGCGCCTGCCATGGAGGGGTGCCCGCCCAAGCCAACATGTGGAAAAACGACGAGGTCTTTGAGAAGGTTTTTCGCCACTGTATTACCACTGACGCCCGCGCCCAACCCGGAGGACCCCAATGTTCCCAAATGGACCCCCACCTGCGCGGCGGTAGATGAAGTCGTCAAAGTGGACATCGCCATACCCGGTTGTCCGCCGCACCCGGATTGGATCGTCGAGGCCATCAGCGCCCTGCTGGCGGGCAAGACTTCCTGGAGCCTGCCGGAGCGGAGCGTCTGCGACACCTGCCCGGTGATTCGGGAACAGAAGTCCGGCGGCGGCCCGGTCAAGCGCTGGCTGCAGAACATGGAGTTCAACCCGGAAGAGGGCCTGGAAAAGATGCGCTGCATCAACGAGCAGGGGTTCCTCTGTATGGGTCCGGTGACCCTGGCCGGCTGCGCCGGCAAGACCGGAGTGCCCCGCTGCATTCAGGCCCGGACCCCGTGCCGGGGTTGCTTCGGGCCCATCCGCAAAGGGGCCAGGCCCATGGTGGAAATGATGGGCGCCTTGACCTCAGTAGGTTTGGATCCCAAATCCCTGGTGGATCGACGGGCCATGATGAACCGTTACATCGGCGGGCATGGTTTCCTAACGGTGCTGCCGCCGCGGCCGGCGAGATAAGGAGGCGAGAAGCATGGGTAAAGTCATCAATATTCAGCCAGTAACGCGAATCGAAGGCCATGCCAAGGTAGCTATCACCTTGGATGACGCGGGCAATGTCGCCGATACCAAACTGCATGTCCAAACCCTGCGCGGCTTTGAAAAATTTTGCGAGGGCCGCCCGGTGGAAGAGATGCCCCGCACCGTCTGCCACATCTGCGGCATCTGCCCCTGGGCCCATCACCTGGCCTCCAGCAAGGCCGCGGACGCCTGCTACGGAGTCACCCCGCCCCCCGCGGCGGTGAAGCTGCGCCGCTTGATGCAGAGCGTCGCCTATGTCAGCGATAAAATTCTACATTTTTACTTCCTAGCGGCCCCTGACTTTGTCATCGGTCCGGACGCCGACTATTCGGTGCGCAACGTGGTGGGCATCATCCAGGCCGCCCCGGAAATCGCCAAAAAGGTGGTGCACATGCGCCATCTCGGCGCGCAAATGATAGAGGCCTTTGCGGGCCGGGCCATCCATCCCACCTTCTCGGTGCCCGGCGGGGTTAGCAAGCCCATGACCGAGGCCGAGCGCCAGAAGATGCTGCCCCTGGCCAAGGAGCTCCTGGAGTTCTCCAAGTTCTCCATCAAGTTCGCCAAGGAAAACGTCTTCCCCAAGTATCTGGAAGCCATCAAGTCCATTGGAGTCATTGAGGTGGGCTACCTGGGCACCGTGAGGGAGGATGGGGCCCTGGACCTCTATGACGGCAAGCTCCGGTTGATGAAGCCGGACGGCTCTTACGACGATTTCGCCTACGACCAGTACGTGGATTACATCGGCGAATGGGTGGAGCCCTGGTCCTACCAGAAGTTTCCCTATGCCAAGAAGTGGGGCAAACTCAATTTCTCCCTGGATAACCCGGTAGGCGTTTATCGGGTCAACACCCTGGCCCGGATCAACGTGGCGGACAAGATGGCCACCCCCCTGGCCCAGGCGGAGCTGGAAGAGTTTCGGGCCGCCTTCGGCCGCCCGGCCCATTATACCCTGCTGTACCACTACGCCCGGCTTATCGAACTCGTGCAATGTGCGGAAACGGCGGTGCAGCTCCTGGAGGACCCGGAGATCACCAGCCGGGATATCCGGGTGCCGATTACGCCCAGGGCGGCCCGGGGCATCGGTTGCGTGGAGGCCCCCCGGGGCACCCTGATCCACGACTATACCTGCGACGAACAGGGGCTGATCACCAAGGTCAACCTCATCGTGGGCACCACCCACAACAACGCCGCCATGAACATGTCAGTGGAACAGGCGGCCAAGCAATTCATCAAGGCAGGCAAGTATGACCAGGGCTCCCTGAACAAGGTGGAAATGGCCATACGCGCCTACGACCCGTGACTGAGCTGCGCCACTCACCGCCTGGATGGCGGTCTGGCCGTGGAACTCACCATCATGCGACGCGCAGGGACAGGTAATCGAAACGCTGAAAAATTAGGCGTAAGTCATCAAGCAGCCGCTTTCAGCGTGATATTTCGGGGCCACAGGGTATAATAGCCATATCCTGTGGCCCCGCCTTTTTGGCCCGGGAATCCCCGGTTCCGGCGCCGGCCGCGGGCGGCTTACCCTCTGCTGCGGCGACCACCGGTGGCAGCCGCGCCATCTGCCCGTTGAAGGCTAAAAGACATGAGCATGGTAATTTCCGATAAGTCCGTCCTAATCTTCGGCTGCGGCAACATCCTCTGGGGCGATGACGGCTTCGGCCCGGCGGTGATCCAGCGCCTCAAGGAAAACTACCCCCTGCCGGACGAGGTCCTGGCCCTGGACGTGGGCACCAGCATCCGGGATATCCTGTTTGACCTCCTCTTGAGCGAGAAGAAGCCGGAAAGGCTGATTATCGTCGATGCCGTGGAATATCCGGACCGCCGGCCCGGGGAGGTCTTCGAGATCCCGGTGGCGGGCATTCCGGAGCAAAAGGCTATGCGATTTCTCCCTGCACCAGTTTCCCACGGTGAACCTGCTGCAGGAACTCCAGGAACAAGGCGGTATCCAGGTTAAGATCATCGTGGCGCAGACCGAAACCATCCCCCAGGAGGTGGCGCCGGGCCTGTCGCAGGCCATGCAGGGGGCGGTGGTGACCGCCTGCGAGAAGATTATCGAAATCATTTCCCAGGGCGGCGCCACCTGATTTCCGGGAGGTCAGCCACCCCAGATTTTTTGGCTAATTTTGGGTAAATTTTTTTAAAAGGAGTAGGGCCATGGCGCAAAAACCCTGGGGCGGGCGGTTCGCCGGGGAAACTGCGAAGAGCGTGGAGGACTTCACCAGCTCTCTCAGCTTCGATAAGCGCCTTTATCGCCAGGATATCGCCGGCTCGGTGGCCCACGCCCGGATGCTGGGCCGCCAGGGGATCATCGCCCCGGCGGAGGCCGAGGAGATTGTCCGGGGTCTGGAAGAGATTGGGGCCGAGATCGAGGCGGGGGAGTTCCCCTTCGAGCCGGGCCAGGAAGACATCCACATGGCCGTCGAGTCCCGGCTGATCGCCAAGCTAGGCGAGGTGGGGGGCAAGCTCCACACCGCCCGGAGCCGCAACGACCAGGTGGCCCTGGACCTGCGCCTCTATCTGGCGGCAGAGGTGGAGACCCTGATCGCCGCCCTCACCGAGCTGCGCCGGGCCGGGGTGCGGCTGGCCCGCCGCCACCTGGACCTGATCCTGCCGGGCTACACCCACCTGCAGCGGGCCCAGCCCATCCTCCTGGCCCATCATCTGCTGGCCTACGACGAGATGTGGCGCCGGGACCTGGAGCGGCTGACCGAGGCGCAGGCCCGCATCCAGGTTTCGCCCTTGGGCGCGGCAGCCCTGGCCGGCACCAGCTTCCCCATTGACCCCCAGTTCACCGCGGACCAACTGGGATTCCCGGAGATCTTCCGCAACAGCCTGGACGCGGTGAGCGACCGGGATTTTATCCTGGAATTTTTATCTCATGCCTCGATAATCATGATCCACCTGAGCCGCCTCTCCGAGGAACTCATCCTCTGGGCCTCCTCGGAGTTCGGCTTCGTGGCGCTGCCGGACGCTTACGCCACCGGCTCCTCCATCATGCCCCAGAAGAAAAACCCCGACGTGCCTGAGCTCATCCGGGGCAAGAGCGGCCGGGTGGCCGGCCACCTGATGGGCCTGTTGATGGCCGTCAAGGGCCTGCCTTTGGCCTACAACCGGGACCTGCAGGAGGACAAGGAGCCCCTGTTCGACACGGTGGACACGGTGAAGGCCGCGGTGAGCCTCATGACCGGCCTGCTCACGGAATTGCAGGTGCGGCCGGAGCGGCATGGCCGCCGCCCTGAAGGGCGGCTTCCTCACCGCCACCGACATGGCGGATTACCTGGTCACCCGGGGGGTGCCCTTCCGCACCGCCCACGCCCAGGTGGGCCGGACGGTGCGCTACGCCGAGAGCCGGGGCCGGGAATTGTGGGAGCTGAGCCTTAAGGAGATTCAGAAATTCGCCCCCCTGGCCCGGGAGGAGCTGTCCGGGTGGCTGACCATCGAGCACGCCGTGGCCCGGCGGCGCTCCCCCGGGGGCACCGCCCCGGAACGGGTGGCCGAGGCCCTGGCCCGGGCCGAAGCGGAATTGGGAATCAATCTGGATGAGCAAGAGATCTGAGAGGCGCCCGCAGGTGGAATCTCCACTTTTTACCAGGTCCAGGGCGAGACGCCGTCCACGACCAAAGCGGCTAACGCCAGCCGCGGCGGCTGCCGGGTATTTGCTGTTATCCTGGTTCATTGCCCTGACTATTCTCTGCGGCGGTTGCGGCAAGAAGTTGGCGCCCTATGCGCCGGACCGGCTCGTGCCCGGGGAGGTGCGGGAGTTTCGGCTCTCCCAGGAAGGGGACGCCCTGGTCCTGAGCTGGCTGTTGCCGAAGGTCAACCTGTTGGGGCAGCCGTTGACCCAGGTGCAGGGCTGCCGGGTCTATCGCTGCGAGGTCAGCGGGATGTCGCCGGAGGCCACCTGCTCCCCCAATTTCGTCCTCTATGCCGACATTGACCTGGCCTATCCCCAGCAGGGCGAGGTGCGGGGGGAGGCCTTCATCTTTCAGGACCGGGAGTTGGCCCCGGACCATCGTTATTTCTACCGGGTGGCGGCCTATGACCAGGATGGCTACCTGGGGAGCTGGTCCCACACCTTGAGCCACGTCTGGGGCTGGCTGCCGCGGCCCCCCCGGGACCTGCAGGCGGCCCCGGGAGATCGGCTGGTGGGGCTGCGCTGGAGCCCGGTGAGCCAACTCACCAACGGCTCGCCGGCCAGGGACCTGGCGGGTTATCTCATCTATCGCCGGGAAGGCTCCGGCGCCTGGAGCCAGCTCTCGCCCGAGCCACTATCCCAAACCGCTTACCAGGATGTGGCGGTGCTGAACCAGGTGGAATATACTTACAAGGTGCAGGCGGTGCGGCGCCTGGGAGGCGAGTTGCTGGCCAGCGGCGATTCCCCCCTGCGCACCGCCAGGCCGGAGAAGCTGACGCCGCCGCCCCCCCTGTTGGGCCTGCTGGCGGTGCCCACCTCCCAGGGGGTGGAGCTGCGCTGGCAGCCCAGCCCCGCCCCCGACCTGGCGGGCTACCGCCTCTACCGCCGCTCCCCGGGGGAGGGTCAGGCGAGCCGCCTGACCCCGGAGCTTTTGACCAAGCCGTATTTTGTCGATTCCCGGGTGCAGCCGGGACAGACTTACTACTATTACGTGACTGCGGTGGACAACAGCCCCCGGGCCAATGAGAGCCTGCCTTCCGAAGAGGCGGCGATCACTTATATAGCTCTCAGATTCAGCGGTTAGTAGATGAGAGATAGAAGCATGACAAGTTGCCACCCCCTCATAGCCCAATTCCGCTTGGAGGGGTAGATACCGGGTGGCGGTTAACGATTTTTCTTAGCGGTGAGATATTGCCAATCTCCTGCCAGCCCCTCCCCTCACAGGGAGGGGGAGTTTGCCAAATACTCAGTTCGCAAGAATATTGATAGATTAATGAAAAAATAAATGGCGATGCCTACAATAAATTCTCCCTCATCACGCATATAGGTAAAACTTTGCTTTAGTGTCAGAACTCATTGTTGCTGGATTTGACCGTAGGATTTTTGGCGGACATAGGATAAGTGGAAACTATACAGGGCAGAAGTGATCTGTTTGCTGCTTCCGTCAGAAGCTTTAGCTAAAAGGGAGTTTAATGGGGCATCCTGCATTGATGGGCTCGCTACCCAGGAATTTGGGGGTGAGGCGCTTAGGGCTGCGAAGAGGAAGTTGAAACACTCGACGAAGCTACCGTTGACAATGACAAGATTTTGATAGATTAACGAACAGATGAAAGGCGTGGCGTATAATCAATTTTCCATCACGCCGAATTATGGCGGCCATAGGCCGCCCTATAAACTAAAGCGGCCGGTGGCCGCCAAGTAAATTTTGCTTTAGCTGGCAGCTGATCGCTGACCGCCGCCGCTAACGGGTCCTGACCGATGCACCATTTCAACTACCATGCCGGGGAACTCTACTGTGAAAACGTCCCGGTGGGCCGCATCGCCGCCCGGGTGGGCACCCCCTTTTATCTTTACAGCGCCGCCACCCTGGGGCACCACTTCCGGGTGTTCGAAGCCGCGTTCCGGGGCTTCCCCCATATCGTCTGCTTCGCGGTGAAGGCCAACGCCAACCTGGCCATCTTGAGCCTGCTGGCCCGCCTGGGATGCGGGGCGGACATCGTCTCCGGGGGGGAACTCCGCCGGGCCCTGGCGGCCGGGGTGGACCCGGGCCGCATCGTCTATTCCGGAGTGGGCAAGCGCCCCGAGGAGATCCGGGCGGCCCTGAAGGCCGGTATCTTGCTGTTCAATATGGAATCCTCCCAGGAGCTGGAGGAGATCAACCGCATCGCCGGCCGCCTTAAAAAGAAGGCCCCGGTGGCCCTTAGGATCAACCCGGACATCGACCCCCGCACCCATCCCTATATCTCCACCGGGCTCAAGAAGAATAAGTTCGGCATCGATATCGAGCGGGCCCTGGAGGACTACCGCCGGGCCATGGAGCTGCCTCATCTGGAGGTGTTGGGGGTGGCCTGCCACATCGGCTCCCAGATCACCCAGGTGGCCCCCTTCGTGGAGGCCCTGGAGCGCCTCAAGGACCTGGTGGGACGCCTCCGGGCCCAGGGCATCGGCATCCGCTACCTGGACCTGGGCGGCGGCCTGGGGATCCGCTACGACCAGGAAGAGCCCCCGCACCCCTACGAGTATGGCGGCAAACTGGTGGAAAGGCTGAAGGGGCTTCCGGTCACCCTGATCCTGGAGCCCGGCCGGGTGCTGGTGGGCAACGCCGGCATCCTGGTGACCAAGGTGCTCTATACCAAGGAAAGCGATGCCAGGCATTTCATTATCGTGGACGCGGGCATGAACGACCTGGCCCGCCCCAGCCTCTACGGCTCTTTCCATGCGGTCTGCCCGGTGGTGCAAGAGTCTTGTCCGCGGGCCATGGTGACCGCCTCCCTGGTGGGGCCCATCTGCGAGTCCGGGGATTTCCTGGCCAAGGACCGGAAGCTGCCGGCCTTCCAGCCGGGGGAGCTGGTGGCGGTGATGAGCGCCGGCGCCTATGGCTTTTCCATGAGTTCCAATTACAACGCCCGGCCCCGGGTTCCGGAAATCTTGGTGCAGGATGACAAATTTTATGTTATCAGAAAACGGGAGACTTATCGGCAGCTTACCTGGGGCGAGTCCATCCCGGAATTTTTGAAATAGTGAGAAAAAGCCATTCATGCTGTCATTCTGAGGGAGCGTAGCGACCGAAGAATCTAGAATTTATACTAGATGCTTCGCTGCTCTCAGCATGACAAAATGATTGGTTCCCTGGTTCCCAAGCAGGAGTTTTAATATAAGATTATGAACTCGGATAACCGTCAACGCCTCCCCTTTTACAAAATGCACGGCGGGGGCAACGACTTCGTCCTCATCGACCACCGGGACCGGTTTATTCCCGAGGCGGAACAGCCCGGCCTGGCCCGCCGGCTCTGCCACCGCCAGGTGGGGGTGGGGGCCGATGGCCTCATCCTCATTGAGGCCTCAGCCGCGGCCCACTTCCGCTGGCGTTTTTACAACGCCGACGGCTCCGAGCCGGAGATGTGCGGCAATGGCGGGCGCTGCGCCGCCCGCTTTGCGGTGCTCGAAGGCATCGCCCCGGAAACCCTGTCCTTTGAGACCGTGTCCGGAGTCATCCACGCCGAGGTCCGGGGCCGCCGGGTCAAGCTGGCCCTGACCGGGGTGGGGGACTTTAGGCTTAATCAAACCATCCCCCTGGAGGAGGCCAACGTCACCGGCCATTTTGTCCGGGTGGGGGTGCCCCACCTGGTGGTGCCGGTGGACGACCTGGAGGCGGCTCCGGTGACCGAGTGGGGCCGGCTGCTCCGCTTCCACCGGATGTTTCAGCCCGCGGGCACCAACGTCGATTTCGTCCGCTTCACCGGGCCGAAGCAACTCTCCATCCGCACCTACGAGCGCGGGGTGGAAGACGAAACCCTGGCCTGCGGCACCGGCTCGGTGGCCGCCGCCCTGGTGGGGGCCTGCCTGGGGCGGCTGTCTTCGCCGGTGGAGGTCCTGACCCGGGGCGGGGAAATTCTCACCGTGTTCTTCAGCCCCCAATCCGGGGCTTGCCGCGAGGTCTTCCTGGAAGGCGACGCCCTGGTGGTTTATCAGGGCGAACTCTGGTTAGAGGAACTCAAGTAAGGAGGTTGCGTCATGCTCAAAGGAGCCATCACCGCCCTTGTCACTCCCTTCAAGAATGGCCGGATCGATGAAGAGGCCTACCGGGCCCTCATCGAGCGCCAGATCCGCGGCAGGGATCCATGGACTCGTGCCCTGCGGCACCACCGGCGAATCCCCCACCCTGTCCCATGACGAACACAAGCGGGTGGTGTCGATCTGCATCGACCAGGTGAAAAAACGGGTCCCGGTGGTCGCCGGCGCCGGCTCCAACAGCACCGCCGAGTCCCTGGAGCTGACCCAAGCACGTCCAGGACGCCGGGCGCCGATTATGCCCTGATGATCACCCCTTACTACAATAAACCGACCCAGGAGGGCCTGTTCCAGCATTATAAAACCATCGCCTCCCAGACCAGGATTCCCATCGTGGTCTACAACGTGCCGGGCCGCACCAGCGTCAACCTGCTGCCGGAGACCATGGCCCGGCTGGCGGAACTGCCGAATATCGTGGGACTCAAAGACGCCACCGGCAACCTGACCCAGGGCGCCAAGACCCTGGAGCTGTGCGGCGATAAAATTACGGTGCTCTCCGGCGACGATTTCACCACTTTTCCCCTGCTGTGCTATCGGCGGCCAGGGGGTGATCTCGGTGGTTTCCAACGTGGTCCCCGCGGATATGGCCGGCATGTGCAACGCCTTCTTTAAAGGCGACCTGGAGGACGCCCGGAAACTGCACTACAAGATGTGGCCGCTGATGGAAGCCATGTTTTACGAGACCAACCCGGTGCCGGTGAAAACCGCCCTGAAGCTGATGGGCCAGATCACCGGCGAGGTGCGGCAGCCCCTGTGCCCGCTCTCCCCGGCCAACGAAACCAGGCTGCGCCAGGTGATGCAGGCGTATGGGCTGATTAAGTGAAAGGAAGATGTCGTAGGGGCAGGTATCTCTAAACCTGCCCCTACACCCACCCCAGGAGGTCTACATGATCAAGGCCATCGTTTCCGGCCCGGCGGGGCGCATGGGCGGCCGGATCATTCACCTGATGGAGGCGGCGGCGGGGATCACCCTGGCCGGCGCCTGCGAGCAGCCGGATCATGCCGCGGTGGGGAAAGACGTCGGCGAGGTGGTGGGCTTGCCGCCCAAGGGTCTCATGGTGGCGGGCTCCCTGGCCGAAGTCCTGGGGCAGGGGGAGGTGGTCATCGAGTTCACCCACCCCGAGCCGTCGCTGCACCATCTGCGGGAGGTGGCGGCCGCCGGCAAGGCCATGGTCCTGGGAACCACCGGGTTTTCCCCGGCCCAGGTCGCCGAAATCCACGCCCTGGGGGCCCGGACCCGCCTGGTGTTCGCCCCCAACATGAGCGTCGGGGTGAACCTGATGTTCAAGGTGGTGGCTGACGTGGCCCGGGTGCTGGCGGAGGGCTACGACGTCGAGATCGTCGAGGCCCACCACCGCCTGAAAAAGGACGCGCCCAGCGGCACCGCGCTGAAGCTGGCCCAGGTCATCGCCCACGCCCTGGGGCGGGACCTGGAGAAGGTCGGGGTCTATGCCCGCCGGGGCATCATCGGCGAACGCCGCCCGGAGGAGATCGGCATCCAGACGGTGCGGGCCGGAGATATCGTCGGGGAGCACACCGTGCTCTTCGGGGGCATCGGCGAGAGGTTGGAGATCATCCACCGGGCCCACAGCCGGGACAACTTCGCCCGGGGGGCGCTCCGGGCCGCCCAATGGTTGGTGGCCCAGCCGCCGGCCTGTTATGACATGCAAGACGTCTTGGGGTTGAAGTGATTAATAATGAATAATTGCGGGGGAATTTAATCTCTCTGCCGCTGCCATTAATAAATAATGTTTACGGGGTAAAAATAGCATGCGCATCGTACGCTTTGAGTTGAAGGGCCGGACGGGTTACGGCATCATTGAAGGCGAAAAGATTTCGGTCTTGTGGGGCGCTCCCTATGATGGCGGTTGGACCAAGACCACCGGGGAGCTGCTCTCCCTGCCGGAGGTTAAGCTGCTGGCGCCCTGCGAACCCAGCAAGATCGTGGCCCTGGGGCTCAATTACCGGGACCACGCCGCGGAGATCGGCCACCCCCTGCCCAGCGAACCTTTGCTGTTTATGAAGCCCAGCACTTCGGTGATCGGGCCGGACGACGACATCGTTTATCCCGAGATGAGCCAGCGGGTGGATTACGAGGCGGAGCTGGCGGTGGTCATCGGCAAGACCGCCCGCCACGTCCGGGAGGAGGACTTCCGGGATTACGTGCTGGGTTATACCTGCATCAACGACGTCACCGCCCGGGATTTGCAAAAGAAAGACGGCCAGTTCACCCGCTCCAAGAGCTTCGATACCTTCGCCCCGCTGGGGCCCTGGATCGAAACGGAGATCCCGACCCGGATAACCTGACGGTGGAAGCCTTGGTGAACGGGGAGCGCCGCCAGCACGGGAACACCGGCAACATGGTCTTCGGGGTGGCCACCATAATCTCCTTCATCTCCCGGATCATGACCCTGCTGCCGGGCGATGTCATCGCCACCGGCACCCCGGCGGGCATCGGCCCCATGCAACCGGGCGACGTGGTGGAGGTGAAGCTGGAAGGTATCGGCGCCTTGCGCAACCGCCTGGTGGCAGGATCTTCTGTAAAGGTGGAGTAGATGCCCGATTTTTTCAAACCCGCGGCCCGCCTGGACCTGATCCCCCCTTATCTCTTCAAGGCGATAGACGACAAGAAGGCCGAGGTCAGGGCCCGGGGCGTGGACATCATCGACCTGGGGGTGGGCGATCCGGACCTTCCCACCCCGCGCTTCATCGTGGAAAGGCTGAGGGAGGCGGTCCAGGACCCCGCCACCCACCGCTACCCGGCCTATTCCGGCATGAATCTCTTCCGGGAGGCGGTGGCCCGCTGGTACGGCAAACGGTTCGGGGTGGACCTGGACCCGGAGAGCGAAGTCCTGACCCTCATCGGCTCCAAGGAGGGGATTGCCCATTTACCCTTGGCGATCAACGATCCCGAAGACCTCAACCTGATGACCACCCCGGGCTATCCGGTGTACCAGATGGCCACCCTGTTCGCCGGGGGGTTTTGCCAGTTCATGCCCCTGACCCGGGAAACCGGCTTCCTGCCGGACCTGGAAGCCATCCCGCCCCTGGTGGCCCGGGACGCCAAGGCCTTGTTCTTCAACTACCCCAACAACCCCACGGCCGCGGTGGCGGACCTGGATTTCTTTGCCAGGGTGGCGGCCTTCTGCCGGGAGCATGAGATCATTGCGGTGCATGATGCGGCTTACACCGAGCTGGCCTTCGACGGTTTTAAGCCCCCCAGTTTTTTGGAGGCGCCCGGGGCCAAGGAGGTGGGCATCGAGTTCCATTCCCTCTCCAAGACCTACAACATGACCGGCTGGCGCCTGGGCATGGCGGTGGGCTCGGCCGCGGTGCTGGCGGCCCTGGGCAAGATCAAGGGCAACATCGACTCCGGGGTCTTCGACGCCATTCAGTTGGCGGGCATCGCCGCCCTGGATTCGGACCAGAGCTGCGTCCGGGAGAACTGCGCCATCCTCCAGGAGCGCCGGGACCTCCTGGTGGGAGGCCTGAAAAAGCTGGGCTATGATCTGGAGCTCCCCAAGGCCACCTTCTACGTCTGGCTGCCGACGCCACCGGGCCTGACCTCGCTGGGCTTCACCACCCACCTGCTGGAGCAGGCCGGCATCGTCACCATCCCGGGCCACGGCCTGGGCGCCCCCGGCGAGGGTTACGTGCGCCTGGCCCTGACCGTGCCCAAGGAGCGCCTCGAAGAAGCCCTGGCGCGCCTTAAGAAGATCGGTTAAGGGGAGAAGTGCTGCGAGACGGTGGAACCGGCGCCCTGGCCGCGGTCTTGCAGGTGCGTGGTTTCGCACCAATAATGGCGCCGGAGACGCGCCCTTAGTATCTTATAAGATATTCTCCTGATCCCATGGGCCGAAACCTATTCAGGAAGAACTGGCTGGAGCGCCATGCCAAAAAGGTGGTCTTTCTCCTGGTCTTCCTGGGCGTCTGCGGCCTGGGGCTGCTGACCGAAAAGATCCTGGCCTTCAAGGCCGGCCCGCTCTCGCATCCCCTGGGGGTGAAGCGATTTATCAAGTTGCGGGAATTTGAGCCGGGTTACGCCGAGACGCTCCTCCCCAGCCTCGAGGCCATGGCCCAATCCGACACCCTGGTGCGGCGGCCATATATCATCCGGGTGGATGAAAACGGCTTCATCATGCCTGCCAAGGTTCATGAGCACCCGGACCTGACCCTGGTTTTTTTGGGGGGCTCCACCACCGAAGATATTTACGACGATGAGAATAACCGGTTTCCTTATCTGGTCGGCCGCTTGCTGGAAGAGAGCACCGGGCTCCGGGTGAATTCCTACAATGCCGCCAAGAGCGGCAACGATTCCCTGCACTCCCTGGATGTCCTGCTGAACAAGGTGGTGCCGCTCAAACCCGATCTGGTAATGATGATGCACAATATCAATGACCTGAGCATCCTGCTCTTTGAGAAAGACCTACTGGAACAGGAACCCCTACAGATCGCCCCTTATCGAGCAAAAGCCCGATTGGCGGACGGTGGGCAAGAATCTGCAGGAGACCTTCCAGTTGGCCCGGGACCTGGTGGTTCCCAATCTTTACGCCGCCCTCGCATCGCCTGCTGCACGCCGAGGGCCAAGCCAAGGCCGATGAATTTCAGCAGGTCCGGGGCCAAAAAATCGAGGTGAATCAAGACTACCTGGTGCGGGAATTCACCCTCAGCCTCCAGACCTTCATCAATATCTGCCGGGCCCGGGGGATAACCCCGGTTCTCCTGACCATGCCCAGCCGCCTGAAGGACGATCCCGACCCCTTGATCCGCAGGCTGATGCAGCGCCTGGAGAAGCAGAACGGCATAACTTACCGGGATTTTAAGGGGGCCTTCGACCGTTTCAACCAGACCATCCGGGAGGTGGCGGCCGAAAACCAGGTGCCCCTGGTGGATCTGGCCCAGGAAATCCCCCAGGAAAAAGAATACATGTCGGACGTGGTCCATTTCAACCCGGCGGGTTCCCGGCTGGTGGGCCAAAAGATCGCCGCCGGCCTTTCGCCGCTGCTGGCCGCCCTTCAGAAACGGCCGGAAGGCCATTAATCGCAGGACGATGCTATTGTCATGTTGCAGATTTTGGTCTAATAAATAAGGCGGTCAGCATATGTCCCTGGGGTTCGCCGCCATCACCGAGACCAAGCCGGTCATCGCCTTTATCGGCCTGGGGTCCAATCTGGGAGATCCCGCGGCCCAGGTGCGCCGGGCTCTGACGGGGCTGGCTGCCCTGGACGAGGTGGAGCTGGTGCGGGTCTCCGGCTTTTATCTGAACCCGCCCCTGGGGCCGGCGAAGCAGCCCTGGTACGTAAACGCCGTGGCCCAGGTGCGCACCCGCCTGACCGCAGAGGAGCTCCTGCGGGTCCTGGCCCGGCTGGAAGCCGCCCTGGGCCGGGTCCGCCGAGAGCGCTGGGGACCGCGGCTGATCGACCTGGACCTGCTGCTGTACGACGGCGAGATCGCCTGCACCCCGGAACTGGTCCTGCCCCATCCGGAGATGCACCGGCGGGCCTTTGTTTTGGTGCCCCTGGCCGAGATCGCCCCGGACGCCTGGCACCCGGGGCTCCAGAAGAGCGCCGCCCGGCTCCTGGCGGAGCTTTCGCCTGCGGCCCGGCAGGCGGTAAAACCCATGTCGTTTGAGGATAGGAGGCCATGTCCCGACTATTAGGTGGTTTAATCCTGGGCTATCTGATTTACTGGGGGGTCCGCAAGGTGGCCCAATCCCTGGGCCTGTGGCCCCAGGCGCCCCGGCCGGCGGTCAAGCGAGGGGAGCCGGACGTGCTGGTCCAGGACCCGGTCTGCCAGACCTTCATTCCCCGCAAAGAGGCATTGAGGGCGGAAAAGGACGGAAAGGTCTATTTTTTCTGTTCCGAGGGCTGTTTAAAGCGTTTCCAACGTAGTGGCAGCAATTAACTTTTATGATATGCTAAGAGGCTATTATGAAATTCTTCATTGACACCGCCAACTTGGAAGAGATTCGTGAGGCCCACGCCCTGGGCCTGGTGGACGGGGTGACCACCAACCCTAGCCTGTGCGCCAAGGCCGGGATCAAAACCGATAAACAGTTTGAAAAACTTATCGGCCAAATTTGCGAATTGGTCCAGGGCCCGGTGAGCGCCGAAGTGACGGCCACCGCTGAAGCGGGCATGCTCCAGCAAGCCCGTCACCTGGCCAAGATTCACCAATGGGTGGCGGTGAAGATCCCCATGACCCCCGACGGCCTCAAGGCCACCCGCATCCTGGCGGCGGAGGGCATCAGGGTCAACGTCACCCTGATCTTCCAGTCCCTCCAGGCCATGCTGGCCGCCAAGGCGGGCGCCGCCTATGTCAGTCCCTTCATCGGCCGCCTGGATGACATCGGCCACCGGGGCATGGAAATCGTGGAGCAGACCGTCACCATCTTTGAAAATTACGGTTTCGACACCGAGATCATCGTGGCCTCGGTGCGCCATCCCCTGCACGTCCTGGAAGGCGCCCTGGCAGGCGCCGATATCGCCACCATCCCTTACGGGGTGCTGTTGCAGCTGATGAAACACCCCTTGACGGATGCGGGGTTGAAAAAGTTCCTGGAGGATTGGGAAAAGGCCCGCAAGTCCTGAGGCCCTTGGCTAACCGGAGACAACCTGGAGGCAGGGCCGACACCTTGGTGACCGGCCTGATATGCGGGCGCACCCGGAGGTGCGCCCCATCACGCTTGATTGACATGAACCAGTCAGAGACCAACATCTGGAGCACCCCCAACCTGCTCACCGGGACGCGCATTGCCGTGATCCCGTTGGTGGTGGTTCTCCTGCTGTTCCCCGGACGGCTGGCCAGCTTCCTGGGGGGCTGCTGCTTTCTGCTGGCCGGGGCCACCGATTTTCTAGATGGCTACCTGGCCCGGCGCCATTCCCAGGTGAGCCGTTTCGGCAAATTCCTGGACCCGCTGGCGGACAAGCTGCTGGTCTCCGCGGCCCTCATCATGCTCATTCCTCTGGGCCGGGTGCCGGCCTGGATGGCCTTTCTCATCGTGGGCCGGGAACTGACGGTCACGGGGTTAAGGGGTCTGGCCGCCGCCGAGGGCATCATCCTGGCCCCGGACCGCTGGGGCAAGACCAAGACCGCCCTGCAAATGGCGGCCTTAACCGCCTTGATTTTCCACTACCCCTTTCTGTCCATCAACTTTCAACGGCTGGGCCTGATCTTGCTCTGGATGGCCGTGATCATCACCCTGGTTTCCGGAGTCAGTTATTTCCTGGCCTTCTTCGGGCAACAACTGGAAGGCCGCCATCATGACAACAACGGCTCTTAACGAGACTCGATTAACGGAGGACGACTTTGGCCAGACACCTTTCCGCCCTGAAACGGGCCCGACAGAACGAAAAACGGCGGCTGCGCAACCAGAGCTGCAAGACCCGGGTGAAACACGCGGTGCGGGAGGTGCGCGCCGCGGCGGCTCAAAAAAATCTGGAAGCCGCGGAGGCCGCCCTGAAAAAAGCCGTGCCCACCATCGCCAGGGTGGCCGGCAAGGGCGCCCTCCATTGGCGCAGCGCCGCCCGCAAGATCTCCCGCCTCACCCGGATGGTCCAGGCCCTGCAAAGCGTCTAGCAAAGCTCCCCGCAGAGCCCCAGAGGGTGCAGGGAAATATTGGTTCAAAGTTCAAAGTTCAAAGTCGAAAACCGGCTTTAACTTTGAACTTTGAACTTTAAACTTTGAACTCCGTCTCACCCCGGCCCCATCTTCAGCAGGGCCCACTCCAGCCACAGCCGCGGCAAGCCGGCGCTGGTCTTCAGTTGCCAGTCGATCTGGTGCAGCAGAGAGAGGTGGGAGCGCAAGGCGGCCTCCGAAAAGCGGGGGGCTTGCTGCGCCAAACTTTTAATGACCCTCGGCGGCAGGTTGAAGCGGTTTCGGTAGGCGGCGCCGGCGGGACCCCCTTCTTTGAGGGAGATCAGCAGGCGTAATTGCCGGGCCAGCATTCCCAGGATCTTGGGCGCCGGCTCTCCCAGGTCCAGAAGCTGGCCCAGGGCGCTCAGGCGCTTGTGGGCTCCGGGCTCTCCCAGGGCCTCCACCAGGGCAAAGATATTATAGGTGCGGCTGTGGGTGGCCAGCTGGTTTACCAGGTTGGGGGTCAGGGACTTTTCGGCGCCGGCGTATAGAGCCAGCTTCTCCAGCTCGTGGATCAGTTCCGCCAGGTTGTCCCCCACGATCTCCACCAGTCGCTGGGCCGCGGCCAGGGTCAGGGTCTTCCCCAAATTTCCGGCCTCCCGGGTCAGCCATTGGTAAAGCTCCGCCTCCTTCAGGCGGAAAAACCCCAGGGCCGCCTCCTGCCGCTGCAAGCGCTCCCAGACGGGATTTTTCCCCAATCCCTGGCCTTAACTCCCTCGGCCAGGAGCACCACCCAGGCCCGGGGCGCGGGGTGGTCCAGGTAAGCGTTGACGGCCTCCAAGGCCGCGGCGTTGAGCCCCAGCCGGCGCAGCACCAGGAGTTGTCCCGGACCCCACAGGGAGGCCTCCCGGGATTCGGCCAGAAACTCAGGCAGCTCCATCTCCTGGGCCTCCCGCAGCACCCGGACCGGAGCCTCGCCCCAGTGGTCCCGGAGGCCCTCCTCCAGCCGTCCCAGGGCCCGGAGCATGAGGAACTCCTCATCCCCATAAAACAGGTAGAGGGGTTTAAGGGACTGGCGCTCCAGATGGCGTTCCAATAATGGATGTGACATGGGGGGTTATCGGGAAGGGTGGGCACTGCCCACCATTAACCAGAACCATTAATCCTGGCGGCCGGCGCCCACCCCGGGCAACGGCTGACGGCTCACTCCTAAAGCACCAACAACACCTTATTCATGACCCGCTGAGCCATGTTGGTCGCGGCCCGGCGCAGGCCCTCGGCCCTGGTGACCTCCCCGGCCTGGTAGCTGGGGTCCACCACGTAGTCCGACTCCAGGATCTGGGTATCTTTCCAAAGCACCTTGCCATTGTCCCGCTGCCGCAGGGTCAGCTCCACCCGCACTATCAGCCGCCGTACCGTGGACTGGGTGACGCTGGAATAGGCCACCGACATGTTGTCCACCGACTGGACCTTGCCGTCCAGGACCAGGTCGGCCCGATCCTCATAGGGGGTAACCTTGACCGCCCGGGTCTGGGAGAAGGTGCGGATCAGGGCGTTGGCCATAATGGCTTCCAGTCCCACCTCGGTGGAGCGGTTGGTAAACAGGGGCACGGCCAGGGTGCGGGTGGCGCCGCCGATGGGTTCGGCCCCCAGGGGGTGATAACCGCAGCCGCTGAGGAGCAGCAGCGGCAGCAGGAGTGGCCAGCAACCGCGACCCGTTTTCATTGGGGAATCCTTAAGTGACGATATTGATCAGGACGGTTCTGTTCTGTTTATCCTGGACCGGCACCACCCGCCGGGGGGCCTGGCCCTGCAGCCATTTCTGGATGGCGGGGTCAGCCAGGGCCATCTCTTGGATCTCTGCCGCGGTGGCTGTAACCGGCGCCACCAGCCGGCTGCGCACCTTGCCGTTTACCTGGACCACCAGGGTGAAGGCGCACTCCTCCAGGGCCTCCGCCTGGGCCTCCGGCCAGCAGCACAGTTGCAGGGAAGTCTGGCGCCCCAGGGCCTGCCACAGTTCCTCAGCCAGGTGGGGCACCATGGGATTGAGCAGCAAAATAATGGCCTCCACCGCCTCCCGGAATACTTCCGGGGCCGCGGTATTCCGGGGCAGGTTCTCGGCCGCCAGGTAAAAGGTGTTGACCAGCTCCATCACCGCGGCGATGGCGGTGTTGAAGTGGAAGGAGTCTTCGATGTCGTCGGTGACCTTCTTGATGGTGCGGTGCACCTTGTGGCGAAATTCCTGCAAGTCCGGGGAGAGGCCGCGGCCATCGCCGGCGTAGGCGGCAACCTGCTGCAATTCCGGCAGCAGCGAGTTTACCAGGTTCCAGAGGCGGTGCAGGAAGCGGTGGCAGCCGGCCACCCCCTGGTCGCTCCACTCCAGGTCTCTTTCCGGAGGCGCGGCGAACAGCAGAAACAGGCGGGTGGTGTCGGTGCCGTATTCCTCGATGAGGTACTCCGGGTCCACCACGTTGCCCTTGGATTTGGCCATCTTGGCCCCGTCTTTGAGGACCATTCCCTGGGTGAGGAGGCGCTGGAAGGGTTCGTCGATTTGCACCAGCCCCAGGTCCCGCAGGACCTTGGTGAAGAAGCGGGCATAGAGCAGGTGCAGCACCGCGTGTTCGATGCCGCCGATGTACTGGTCCACCGGCAGCCAATAGTCCACCCGGGCCTTGTCCAGGATGCCCTCCCGATAGTCGGGGCAGGCGTAGCGCAGGAAATACCAGGAGGACTCCACAAAGGTGTCCATGGTGTCCACTTCCCGGCGGGCCGGACCGCCGCAGCCGGGGCAGGAGACCTCATAGAAGTCGGGTAATTGCGCCAGGGGCGAGCCGCCCTCCCCGGTGATCCGCACGTCCAGGGGCAGGACCACGGGCAGCTCGGCCGCCGGCACCGGCACCATCCCGCATTTTTCACAATAAATAATGGGAATGGGCGCTCCCCAGTAACGCTGCCGGGAGATCAGCCAGTCCCGCAGGCGGAAGTGCACCGCCGGTTTCCCCAGGCCCTTGGCTTCCAGGTAGTCGGCGATGGCCTCCCGGGCCTGGGCGCTGGCCAGGCCGCTAAAATCCCCGGAGTTCACCAGGACGCCGTCCTCTTCATAGGCCGCGGTCAGCCCTGCGACCGGCTGTTTTTCATTTTTGGTATTTTTGGTATCGGGCGTGGCTCGACCACCACCCGGATGGGGAGCCGGTACTTTTGGGCGAACTCAAAATCCCGCTGGTCGTGGGCCGGCACCGCCATCACCGCGCCGGTGCCGTAGCCCATCAGGACGAAGTTGGCCACGTAAATGGGCATCTTCCAGCCGGTGACCGGGTTCAGGCAGTAGCGCCCGGTGGCGACCCCTTCCTTGGTGATCTCTTCCAGGGCCCCGCGGCTGCGATTCTGGGCCGACCAAAAATCGACGAAGGCGCGCACCTCCGCCTCCTGGGCGGCGCCCCGGGCCAGTTCCAGGGCCAGGGGGTGCTCCGGGGCCAGGCTCATGAAGGTGGCGCCGAACAGGGTGTCCGCCCGGGTGGTGAAGACCTTGATGGGCTCGCCGCCGTCCTCCAGGGGGAATTGGATCTCCGCGCCCTGGGACTTGCCGATCCAGTTGCGCTGCATGGTGGCCACCCGCTCGGGCCAGTGGTTGAGCTGATCCAGGTCGGCCAGCAGCTCCTCGGCGTAGGCGGTGATCTTAAAGAACCATTGGTCCAACTCCTTCAAGTGCACCGGGGAGTCGCACCGCCAGCAGCGGCCATTTTCCACCTGCTCATTGGCCAGCACCGTGGCGCACTTGGGGCACCAGTTGACCGGGGCCAGCCGTTTGTAGGCCAGCCCCCTTTGGTACATCTCGATGAAGACCAACTGCTCCCAGCGATAATATTCCGGGTCGCAGGTGGCCAGCTCCCGGGGCCAATCATAGCTATAGCCCAGGGCTTGAAGCTGGCCGCGCATGTAGGCGATATTCTCCGAGGTCCATTTGGCCGGGTGCAGCCCCCGGGCCAGGGCGGCGTTTTCCGCCGGCAGGCCGAAGGCGTCCCAGCCCATGGGGTGCAGCACGTTGAACCCCCGCATCCGTTTGTAGCGAGCCACCACGTCGCCGATGGTGTAATTGCGCACGTGCCCCATGTGGATGCGCCCGGATGGGTAAGGAAACATCTCCAGGACGTAATACTTGGGGCGGCCGGGGTCTTCCCGGGCCTCATAGAGCCGCCGCGCCTGCCAAATCTCCTGCCATTTGGCCTCCAGGCGGCGGGGTTGATAACGGGGCGACATGGGCGCTCCTGCTCACGCTAATTTATCTTGATAAATTACCATAGACCGGCCGGGGCGACAAATGATAAAGGACGCTAGCCGGCCCCGGAACCATTTCACCCTTGTATTTTCCCGGATTTTTGATTACCTTCTCACCATGGCGGCCCAGCCTGGCCTCAGCGTCATCATCCCCACTTACAACCGGGCGCCCCTGGTGCAAGAGGCGGTGGCCTCGGTGCTGGCCCAGACCTGGCGGGATTTTGAAGTCCTGGTGGTGGATGACGCCTCCGAGGGACGGCACCGCGGAGGCCCTGGCCGCTTTTGGGTCCCGGATCAGATTGCTGCGCTCCCCTGCCCGCCTCGGGGTGGCGGCAGCCAGGAATCTTGGCATCTCCGCGGCCCGGGGGCAGTGGCTGGCCTTCCTCGACTCCGACGACTTGTGGCGGCCGGAAAAACTGGCCCGGCAGATGGCTTATCTGGCAGGGCTTCCGGAACTCGTCCTCTGCCAAACCGAAGAGACCTGGGAGCGGCGGGGGCTTAAGGTCAACCAACCCCGGAGCCACCGGAAAATCGGGGGCTGGATCTTTTTCCCATCCCTGGAGCGCTGCCTGGTGAGCCCCTCGGCGGTGGTCCTGCACCGGACGGTTTTTCAGAAACACGGCGGCTTCGATGAGAATCTCCCCGCCGCCGAAGACTACGACCTCTGGTTGCGCCTCAGTTGGCGCTACCAGATCGGCCTGCTGCCGGAGGCCCTGGTCATCAAGCGGGGCGGCCGGGACGACCAGCTCTCCGCCCAATGGGGCCTGGACCGTTTTCGCATCCGGGCCCTCCTCAAACTCCTGGATGACCCGGAGCTGCCGGCCGCGGAGGCCCTGGCGGCCCGGCGGACGCTGGCCCGCAAATGCGCCATCTACGCCCAGGGCTGCGAAAAGCGGGGCAGGCTTACGGAAGCCGGGGTTTACCGGGGTTTGGGGAGACAGGCGTGAAAGGCGAGGCGCCAACCGTTGATAAATGCCTGAGCAAAGAAACGAATTTCGAGACCTGCTTTACCAATGGCAGGTAGTCAAACCCTATCCCAAGAAATTTTATGCAAGTATAGGCCCCGATAAAGAGGAGCTACCGGGCAGCCAGAGGAGGTTCCATGGACATCTACGCCGCCATTCACCATCGTCGCAGCCATCGCCTGTACAAACCGGACCCGCCGCCCCGGCAAGTCCTGGAACGGGTAGTCGAGGCCGCCCTGTGGGCCCCCTCCGGCATCAATCTCCAGGGCTGGGACCTAGCCGTGATGGCCGGCCGGGTTCGGGACGAATTCGTGGCCCTGGTGAGCCAGGCCGTCAAGTATCTGCTGCCCGAATTGAAGAAGGCCAACATCCCTGGATTTGACCCGGAACGGGTGATGAAGTTCTTCAAAGACCTGGGGGGCGCCCCGGTGGTCATCGCGGTGACCATCTTCAAGGACCCCCACCCCGGCATGAATATGGCCAACCTCCAGAGCGGCGCCGCCCTCATGCAAACCCTGCTGCTGGCGGCAGAAGCCGAAGGCCTGGGCACCTGCTGGATGACCGGGGCTAATTACCTGGAAGACGAAATCCTGAAATTCCTGGGGAAAACCGAGCAACAACTGCTGGCCATCACCCCCATCGGCTACCCGGCCAAGGAACCGCCGGCGCCGCCCCGCAAGGATCGGGAAGTGCGCTGGCTGGGGTTTTAGTAGGGGCTGGTTTTACCCTCCCCTGCTTTCGGCTTGCTGCGGTCAGCTTTCGACAAATCAGGGCAGGTCGGGTTAACCACCCCGCGGATCGAATCATTGAAAAGATGCTGAAACCTTTCCGTCCCTTAAAGGGAAACGGCCCCGGCGGCCCGGTATTATTGAAAATGACGGGCGCCAGCGTCGTTAGAAATGGCAGGCGCATCCTGGACAACCTTTCTTTGGAGATCCGGGAGGGGGAGCATACCGCCATTCTGGGCCCCAACGGCGCCGGCAAGTCCTCCTTTATCCGCCTCATCACCCGGGAGGATTATCCCCTGGCCCGCGACAATGGCAGGCCGCCGCTGTTAATCTTCGGGCAAGACCTGTGGAATGTCTTTGCATTGCGCTCCCGGCTGGGTATCATAACCGCAGACCTGCAATTTCAGTTCTTGAATCGGACCATCCCCGGCAGGACCCGGGGCCTGGACACGGTATTGTCGGGTTTTTTCGCCACCTACGGTCTGTTCCCGCACCAGGAAGTGACCGAAGCCATGCGGGAGCAAGCCCGGCGAGCCTTGTCCTTGATGGAGGCTTCTCACCTGGCGGACGCCTGCATCGAAACCATGTCCACCGGCGAAGCCCGGCGCATCCTGATTGCCCGCGCCCTGGTCACCGAACCTCGGGCCCTTATCCTGGATGAACCGACCGCCGGCTTGGACCTGCTGGCCAGACAGCGGTTCCTGGGAACCTTGCGCAATATCGCCCGGCATGGCCAGACCATCATCCTGGTCAGCCATCGGGTGGAGGAGATCTTTCCGGAAATTGAACGAGTTATCCTGCTGAGTCATGGACGGATTCTCCACGACGGCCGGAAGCCGGAGGTGCTGACCTCCCAACACCTGTCGGCCATGTTCGGAGCGCCGATCCGGGTGCAGGAGAACCACGGCTATTACACCGCGGGGACCGGTGAGTAGATTGAACGGGCTGGCTGGATAAAATCCCCCCACTTTAAAAGGGGGTTAAAAATCATTTTCACTGGATAGTCGTTTTCGCAAACATACCGCCAGTTAACGAGAGGACCATGGCAGAAGAGAGACAAAAACCCCTGGTGGAGCAGGTGCGGGCTGCGGGCTGAGCCTCCAAGATACCTCCAGGGGTCCTGGAGGACGTCTTAAAGAGCCTGCCCTTTAAGAGCCATGCCGATCTCCTGGTGGGATTGGAGGCGGCGGACGACGCCGGGGTCTATCGTCTGACCCCGGAGCTGGCCCTGATCCAGACGGTGGATTTCTTTACCCCCATCGTCAACGATCCCTATGAGTTCGGGGCCATCGCCGCGGCCAACGCCTTCTCCGACATCTACGCCATGGGGGGCCGGCCTCTGCTGGCCATGAATATCGTCTGCTTTCCCCTGAAGGGCGAGTCGCCGGATACCCTCAAGGCGGTGCTCCGGGGGGGCCTGGACAAGGTGCACGAAGCCGGGGCCCTGCTGGTGGGGGGCCACAGCGTCGAAGACCCGGAGATGAAATACGGCCTGGCGGTCACCGGGTTGGTGCATCCGGAGCGCATCTACACCAAGGCCGGGGCCCGCCCCGGGGACTTGCTGCTGCTCACCAAGCCCCTGGGCACCGGCATCATCGCCACCGCCCTGAAGGCCCGCCTGGCCTCCCGGGAAGCCGAGGCCGCGGCCATCCGGGTGATGGCCGCCCTCAACCGGGCCGCGGCCGAGGCCCTGGAAGGCCTGGAGGTGCACGCGGTCACCGACATCACCGGCTTCGGCCTCCTGGGACACGGCCTGGAGATGGCCCGGGCCTCCCAGGCGGAGTTCACCATTTTTGCCGGCCGGGTGCCGGTCCTTTCCTGGGCCCGGGAGTACGCGGCCATGGGCCTGGTGCCGGGGGGCAGCCACGCCAACCGCCGCTTCTGCGAAAACCACCTGACCCTCGACCCCGGGGTGGACCAGGTATCCGCGGACCTCCTGAGCGACGCCCAGACCTCCGGCGGCCTGTTCATCGCGGTGGCGCCGCACCACGGCGAGTTAGCTGCTGAGCCGGCTTAAGGAGCGGGGGGTGGCGGAGGCGGCCATCATCGGCGAGGTCGGCGGCGCCGGAGCGGGGCGGATCCGGGTGGCCCCGTAAGTCCCTGGAAAATCAAGAGGCGAGCGCCAGCCGTTTTTCTGAAAATCGGCCAGGCACAGATGCGGAGACTTCATTTGCTGAAATCTTTAGATTATAGGGCGGCCTGTGGCCGCCATAAAACGGCGGGCACAGCCCGCCCTATAAAGACTAGAATAAAACAGATCGGAGTGAACTTGGCGTGAAACCGCTGGACGAACAACTGGCTCTGATCAAGCAGGGCTGCCAGGAGATCATCCGGGAAGAGGAGCTGAAGGCGCCGCCTGGAGAAGGCCATCGCCACCGGCAAGCCCTTGCGGGTCAAGGCCGGGTTCGATCCCACCGCCCCGGACCTGCACCTGGGGCACACGGTGCTCATCCAGAAGCTCAAGCACTTCCAGGACCTGGGCCACCAGGTGATCTTCCTCATCGGCGATTTCACCGGTCTGATCGGCGACCCCTCGGGCAAGAGCGAAACCCGCCCGCCCCTGACGGAAGCAGAGGTCAAGGCCAACGCCGCCACCTACCAGCGCCAGATCTTCAAGATCCTGGATAAGGAGAAGACCGGCATCGACTTCAACAGCCGCTGGATGAAGCAAATGTCCGCCCGGGACCTGATCAAACTGGCGGCCCGCCACACCGTGGCCCGCATGCTGGAGCGGGAGGATTTTCATAAGCGCTATGCCTCCCAGACCCCCATCAGCATCCACGAGTTTCTCTATCCCCTGATCCAGGGCTATGACTCGGTAGCCCTTAAGGCCGACGTGGAGTTGGGGGGCACCGACCAGACCTTTAACCTCCTGGTGGGCCGGGACTTGCAGCGGGAATACGGCCAGCAGCCCCAGGTGGTGATCACCGTGCCGCTGCTGGAAGGGCTGGACGGGGTGCAGAAGATGAGCAAATCCCTGGGGAACTACGTGGGGATCGACGAGGCCCCGGGGGTCATGTTCGGCAAGATCATGTCCATCTCTGACCCCCTGATGCTGCGCTACTTTGAACTCCTCACCGACATCACCCCGGGGGAGCTGGCCCGCCTCCAAGAGGATCTGGCCCAGGGGGGCAAACACCCCCGCCAGGTGAAGGAGGAGCTGGCGGTGGAACTGGTAGCCCGCTATCACGGCAAGGAGGCCGCGCTCGAGGCGGCCCGCGAGTTCGCCCGCATCTTCCGGGAAAAGGGCCTGCCGGAGGAGATTAAGGAAGTGGCCCTGAAGGCCGAAGGGCCGAAGCTGTGGCTCCCCAAGGCCATGGTGGACGCGGGCCTAACTGCCGGCACCTCAGAGGCCCGTCGCTTGATCGCCCAGGGCGGGGTCCAGGTTGATGGAGAAAAGGTTACTAATGCCAACCTGGAGCTGGCTGTCGGGAAGTCTTATTTGCTGAAGGTGGGCAAACGGCGTTTTGTGAAGGTAACTTTGCTGGGTGACTAACAAAAGCACGGGCGAGACGCCTGTGCCACCTTTGATCAGGCAAAAGGGGGCGACCCAGCGGGTCGCCCCTACAATCTTATGGGGTTCGGTGAGGTGGTCTGGGGGAGGGAGCAGGGGCCCTCGCCCTTAGCTCTCTCCCCCGGATTCCTTTTCCCTTCTCTCTCCGCCGCGGCGCCGGCGGCGGTGGCTACGCCGGCGTCCCGGCTTGGCGGCCCGGGCCTGGGGCGGCCGGGGCGGGACCTGGTCCGGGGCGCAGCGCTCCAGCAATTCGGCTTCCGGGGCTTCCTTGATCTGGAACAGCATCCAGGCCTCGGGGTAGAGGGCCAGGCGCGCCAGGCGGGCCGGCAGGGGCCGCCGGTCCCGCAGCAGCGGGGCTATCCGGGCTTCCAGGGCCAGAATCTGGGAGACGTCGTCATGGCGTTGCCGGGGGAATTCGATGCCCCCCAGGGCTTTTTTGATCCCCTCATGGATGAATTCCCGCAGCTCCTTGAAATCTTCCGGAAAGTCGGGGCTCTGTTCCAGGTAGGGGGTTAAAAAGACGGCCCACAGCAGGCTGTCGGAGGGGTGGCGCTCTCCCAGCATCAGCAGGTCCAGCCGTCGGCAGAGGGCCAGGAAGCGCGCCTTGCCGCCCCGGCCCAGGCGCCCTTCCCAGGCTGGGAAGATGGCGTAGAAGAGGGCGGAGGACAGCATCAGGTGGAAGAAGGGGGCGGCGGCGGCGCTGCGGAAGTCCTTGAGCAATTCATCCCGCACCCGGGACGGGGGACAGCTGCGGATCAGGGGGCCCTTAGCCAAGATCTCTTGCCAGGCGCCCGCCTCGATGGTGAAGCCGGTGCGGGCCGCGTGGCGCAGGGTCCGCAGCATGCGCACCGGGTCGCGCTGGAAGCGCACCGCCGGGTCGCCGATGACCCGGATGACCTGATCTTCAAGGTCCGTCAGGCCCCCCACGTAGTCCACCAGGGAGAAATCGCTGATGTCGTAAAACAGGGCGTTGATGGTCAGATCCCGGCGCTCGGCGTCCTCGGCCGGCGTACCGAAGGTCTGCTCCCGGATGGGAGCGCCTGCCTGGACCGGCTCCTCTTCAAACTCCCAGCGGCGCCGGAAGGTGGAGACCTCGACGATGCGGCCGCCATGGAAAAAGACCTGCACCAGCCGGAAGCGCCGGCCGATGATGCGGCTGTTGCGGAAGAGTTTGCGCAGCTCCCCGGGGCGGGCGTTGGTGACCACGTCGAAATCCTTGGGCCTTTTCCCCAGGAGCAGGTCCCGCACCCCGCCTCCCACCAGATAGGCGGTATAACCGGCGTGCAGCAGCCGGTAGAGAACCTTAAGGGCCTCCAGATCGATATCTTTACGGGAGACGGTATGTTGCGGCCGGGGGATGATGCGGGGCAGGAGTTCCGCCGGTTCAGGGGTGGTAATCCGCATGGAGCTATTATAGGCGAAATCTCCCAATTTTTTAACCCCTTATTTAATAAATGCACGCGGTTCCCGGCCCAACCCGGGAAAATTGGAGGGGGAAGGTGGAATTATTGACAAGCGGCGCCAATCCATATATTTCTAAACTGTCAGAGGTATAGCTGGAACGAGGAGGCGCACCTGGGGGGTAAAAGGCTGGTGCTGGCCCTGGCCACCTGGGGGGGCGTGGGCTTCCTGCCGGTCGCCCCGGGCACCTGGGGGACCCTGGCGGCCCTGCCCCTGTGGTGGGCCCTGGCGCACCTGGGTCCCTGGGGCTACGGCCTGGGGACGTCGGCGGTTCTCCTGGCGGGCTGGTGGGCCGCGGGCCCCGCCCAGGATTACCTGGGGCGAGCCGACCACGGCGCCATCGTCATCGATGAAGTGGCGGGCCTGTTAATCACCCTGGCCGCGGTTCCCCTCTCCTGGACCGCCGCGGCCGCAGGCTTTATGTTATTCCGAATCCTGGATATCCTGAAACCGCCCCCCATTCGCTGGTTCTGCGCCGGAGAATCCGGCGGTCTGGAAGTGGTGGTGGACGACGTGGTGGCGGGGGTGCTGGCGCGGCTGGTTTTGGAGATAGTCTATGCGTTCGGAATACTGCCGGGCTGATATACTGAGAATTCAGAATATAGATTTTTCTTTTTTAGTAATGAAGGATATGGAAAACCCATATCCAGTAGCCGGCGATATATGCAAGTTTGGTTACCGGTAGCATGGCAATTTCTTAAGCTGTCGAACTTACCATCTCGAAAAAGAGGCCGGATTTATTGGGAAAGGCATGAATATTTTGCCTAAGTCTTATTGACATCTCATTGGACGAAAGTCCGATGGCCGGGAAATCCTATCCCTGGAGTGGTTTCCGCTGCGGAACTCACCGAAAAGCCGGCTTGCGGCTTATCGGCAAGTTCAGGGCTCTTGGCCGGATATGGAACCAGGAACTGGCAACTGAACATGCAAGGTGAGATCATCGCCACCGGCACGGAGTTGGTCACCGGGCGGGTAGCCGATTTTAACGCCCGCTACGCGGCCCGGCGGCTCCACGAAGTGGGCCTGACCGCGCAGCGCCTCACCATCCTGGGAGATGAGCCGCCGCTGTTCCAGGAGGTCCTGCTGCGGGCGCTGGGCCGCTCCCGGTTCATCATCATCACCGGAGGCCTGGGGGCCACCGAAGATGACGTCACCGCGGCCGCCGCGGCCCAGGCCCTGGGGTTGCCGCTCCTCCTGGACGAGGGTCTGCTGGCCCGCATCCACCGCTGTCTGGAGGAGCGCCAAACCCCCTGGCTGGAACGCTATGGCCGCCTGGCCCTGATTCCCCGGGGCGCCGTGGTCCTGGACGCCGGCGGCCTGGCCTGCTGCGGCTTTGCCCTGGAGCACGGCGACGCCCGGCTCTTTTTCCTGCCCGGGGTCCCCGCGGAGATGCAGGCCCTGTTCGACGCCTATGTGCTCCCCAGCCTGATGGAGTGGGCCGGAGACGTGGACGCCGTGGTCCAGCGCACCTTGCGGCTGTTCGGCATCTCCGAAACCCAGTTGCAGGAGGTAGTTTCCAAGATTCCGGAATTCCAGCAAGGGGTGAGCGTGGGTTATTACCCCAATTTCCCCGAGAACCACCTCACCCTGACGGTGCGCGGCCGGGACCGGAGGATCCTGGAGGAGACCCTGGACCGCCTGACCGCGGCCCTGGCCCGGGAGGTGGGCGACGTGCTGTTGGGGCCGGAAGGGACGCCGCTGGAGGAGCTGGTGGGGCGTCAGTTGCAAGAAGGCGGCCTCACCCTGGCCCTGGCCGAGTCCTGCACCGGCGGCCTCATCGGCCACCGCCTCACCAACGTGGCCGGCTCCTCGGATTATTTCCTGGGCGGGGTGGTCTCCTACGGCAACCAGGCCAAGCTGGACCTGCTGCGGGTGGCCCCGGAGGTCCTGGCGGAATGGGGGGCGGTGAGCCCGGAGACGGCCCGGGAGATGGCCCGGGGGGCGAAGACGGCCTTCGGCGCCCACCTGGGTCTGGCGGTCACCGGCATTGCCGGCCCCGGCGGCGGCTCACCCGAGAAGCCGGTGGGCACAGTGTACATCGGCCTGGCCACCCCCCACGAGGTGGAGGTCTGGCACTACCTCTTCCACGGCTCCCGGGAAGCCATCAAAATCTTGTCGGCCCAGACCGCCCTGGACCGGCTGCGGCGGAAGTTGAAAGAAATAGCTATGAGTGTCAGCTATCAGCTACATCAGCTTGATTACTTCAGTTGCCCCTAAAACTTATCAGGTGGCATCGTTAGTGGCGTCCTTCTTTATCCCCTCTCCCCCGTGGCGAGAGGGATAGGGTGAGGGGGAAGCGCAGGGTCTCGTGATTGCCGATAAAGACGAGTCGCTTCGCCGCAGCGGCAAAGCATAGCAAAAGGCAACAACTTACTCAATTTTTAAAGCTAAAAGCTGACTGCTGAAGGCTGAAAACTCAAAACATGATCCGCGCCTTTCTGGCCATTGACCTGCCCGAGAGCCTGCGCCCCGGCCTGGCCCTGGCGCAGGGGGAATTGAAAAAGAGCCAGGCCGACGTGCGCTGGGTGCCTCCGGGCAATATTCATATCACCCTGAAATTTTTCGGCAACCTGCCGGATGCCGAAGTGCCGCCCATCATCGCCGCGGCCCGGCAGGTGGCCTCCCAGCAGGCCCCCCTGTCCCTCGCGGTCACAGGCGCCGGGGCCTTCCCCAGCAGCCGCAGCCCCCGGGTGGTGTGGCTGGGCCTGGGCGGGGACCTGCTGCCTCTGAGCCAGTTTTTTTACCGGTTGGAAAAGGCCTTCGCCCCACTGGGTTATCCGCCGGAGGGCCGGGCCTTCAACCCCCACCTGACCTTGGGCCGGGTGCGCTCGCCCGAGGGCCGGGCGCAATTGAGCCGGGCGCTGGAAAAACTGGTGGTCGATTGGCCGCCCTTTCCGGTGCGGGAGATCATCTTGTATCAAAGCGTGCTGTCGCCCCAGGGTTCGACCTATACGCCGTTGGAAGTGATTAAATTCAGTGAGCAGTGAGCAGTGAGCAGGTGAGGGGCGCGAGGGTTAGGGACAAGGGGGCTCACTTAAACATCCTGAGGTCATGGAATGGCTATGCTTTTGTCATTCTGAGGGAGCCGCAGGCGACCGGAGAACCTCTAGATCCTTCGCTTACGCTCAGGATGACAACTTGCTTCACGAATGAAGCATGACAAGAAAACGATAAGGATGTAGATTACGGATAAAAAACAGCGCCGCCGCCCCCGGCAGCGGCAAGATCGCAGCCGCAGGCTTTAGCCTGCGCCAGACAGATAAATCAGAGGGCGGTCTGTGGCCGCCGAAAAAGAAAACGGCCTGTGCCGCGTGCGCTATAAAATATGTTACCTATGTCTCACGAACGCTTGTGTACCCATCTTCCCGGAGTCTCATACGGAGGAGCAGGTGGCACAAATAGTAGAAAAGTGTTAATACCCAGGCAGGCTAAAGCCTGCGGCTACATCAAAATACATATATAAAGGGATAATACATGAGCGACCAAGTTGCGGCGGATAAGGCCAAGGCCCTGGATCAGGCCCTGAGTCACATCGAAAAACAATATGGCAAGGGCTCCATCATGCGCCTGGGGGCCGACGAGAAGATGGACGTGCCGGTGATCTCCAGCGGCTGCCTCTCCCTGGACCTGGCCTTGGGGATCGGCGGCATCCCCCGGGGCCGGGTCATCGAGATCTTCGGGCCGGAGGCCTCCGGCAAGACCACCCTGGCCCTGCACGTCATCGCCGAGGCCCAGCGCAAGGGCGGGGTGGCGGCCTTCGTGGACGCCGAGCACGCCCTGGACGTGAACTATGCCCGCAAGCTGGGGGTCCGGACCGAGGACCTGCTCATCTCCCAGCCCGATTCCGGTGAACAGGCCCTGGAGATCGCCGAGATCCTGGTGCGCTCCAACGCGGTGGACGTGGTGGTGGTGGACTCGGTGGCCGCCCTGGTGCCCCGCTCGGAAATCGAAGGGGACATGGGCGACGCCCAGATGGGTTCCCAGGCCCGCCTGATGTCCCAGGCCCTGCGCAAGCTCACTTCGGCCATCAGCAAATCCCTGACCTCGGTGATCTTCATCAACCAGATCCGCCATAAGATCGGGGTAATGTTCGGCAACCCCGAAACCACCACCGGGGGCAATGCCCTGAAGTTTTATGCCAGCATGCGCCTGGACATCCGCCGCATCAGCGCCATCAAGCAGGGGGATGAGGTCATCGGCTCCCACTCCCGGGTGAAGGTGGTGAAAAACAAGCTGGCGCCGCCCTTCCAGGAGGCGGAATTCGACATCATCTTCGGCCAGGGGATCTCCCGGGAAGGGGACCTCCTGGACCTGGCCGCCGATCAGGGCCTCATCCAGAAGAGCGGCGCCTGGTTTAGCTACGGGGGCGAGCGCATCGGCCAGGGCCGGGAGAACGCCAAGGCCTATCTCCGGGAGCACCCGCAGGTGGCCATGGAACTGGATAAACAAATGCGGGCCGCGCACGGCATGCCCACTCCCCCCTCCGACGCCGCCGGGGAGCAGCCGCTCACATGACCAGCCGCGAGATCCGGGAAACCTTTCTGCGCTTCTTCGCCGCCCAGGGCCACACCCGGGTGGCCAGCTCTTCCCTGGTGCCCGCCGGGGACCCCACCCTGCTCTTCACCAACGCCGGCATGGTGCAATTCAAAAAGGTCTTCCTGGGGGAAGAAACCCGGCCCTACACCCGGGCCGCCAGCTCCCAAAAGTGCGTCCGGGCCGGGGGCAAACACAACGACCTGGAAAACGTGGGCTTCACCGCCCGCCACCATACCTTCTTCGAGATGCTGGGCAACTTCTCCTTCGGCGATTACTTCAAGGAAGAGGCCATCGAAATGGCCTGGGAGCTGCTGACCGGGCATTACCGCCTCCCCCGGGAGCGCCTCTGGGCCACGGTTTACCATGAGGACCAGGAAGCCGCCCGCCTCTGGGAGAAGATCGCCGGGCTGCCGCCCAGCCGCATCGTGGGGCTCGGGGAGAAAGACAACTTCTGGGCCATGGGCGACACCGGGCCCTGCGGCCCCTGCTCCGAGATCCTCATCGACCAGGGCGAAGAGATGGCCTGCGGCCCGGAATGCGGCATCGGCAAATGCGACTGCGACCGCTATCTGGAGATCTGGAACCTGGTGTTCATGCAGTTCAACCGGGCCCCGGACGGCGTCCTCCACCCCCTGCCCAAACCCAGCATCGACACCGGCATGGGTCTGGAGCGCCTCTGCCGCGGTCATCCAGGGGGTGAAAAGCAACTTCGACTGCGACCTCTTGCGGCCGGTGATCGGCCGGGTGGAGGAGCTGGCGGCCAAAAGCTACGGCGGCCCCAATGCCCAGCAAAACGTGGCCTTCCGGGTGATCGCCGATCATGCCCGGGCCGCCACCTTCCTGATCGCCGACGGGGTGCTGCCCTCCAACGAAGGCCGGGGCTACGTGCTGCGCCGCATCATGCGCCGGGCCATCCGCTTCGGGCGGCTCTTAAACCTCCCCAGTCCCTTTCTGGGGAAGGTGAGCGAGCGGGTGTTGGAGCTGATGGGCGAGGTCTATCCCGAACTTCCGGGGGCCCGCCGCATCCTGGCCCAGGTGCTGGCCGGCGAGGAGGAGCGCTTCGCCGATACCCTGGATCACGGCCTGAAGCTGCTGAGCGAGGAACTGGCTTACCTCAAGACCCACAGCCTGAAAATCCTGCCGGGGGAAGTGGCCTTCAAACTTTATGACACCTATGGCTTCCCCCTGGATCTGGTCCAGGACAGCCTGCGGGAAGAGGGCCTGCTCCTGGACCTGGAAGGCTTTGAAGACCACATGCGCCGCCAGCGGGAGGCCTCCCGCCAGTCCTGGCGGGGTGGCGCCGCCGGCGAGGCGCCGCCGGTTTACCAGGAGCTGGCCCAGTGGCCCCCCACCCATTTCCTGGGCTATGAATCCCTGCAGGGAGACAGCACCATCCTGGCCCTCATTACCCACGCAGGGCACCATGAACAGGCGGAGGCCGGCGAGGAGGTGGATGTGGTCACCGCCGCCACCCCCTTTTACGGGGAAGCCGGCGGCCAGGTGGGGGACGCCGGGGTCATCAGCGGCGACGGCTGGCGCATCCGGGTGGCCAACAGCCAGCGCCTGCCCAATGACCTGGTCATCCACCAGGGGGTGGTGGAGCAAGGGGTGGTCAGGGTCAACGACCAGGCCGTGCTTACGGTGGATGCCGGCCGGCGCCGCCGCATCGCCCGGCACCACACCGCCACCCATATCCTCCAGGCGGCCCTCAAGCGGCGCCTGGGGGACCACGTCAAGCAGTCCGGCTCCTGGGTTTCGCCGGAGCGCCTGCGCTTCGATTTTACCCACTTTCAGGCCATCTCCCCCGAAGAACTTCAGGGCATCGAGCTGGACCTGAACGCCGCGGTGGCCGAGAACCTGCCGGTGCACACCGACCGCATGTCCGTGCCCGAGGCCCTGGAGCGGGGCGCCACCGCCTTGTTCGAGGAGAAATACGGCGAAGAGGTGCGGGTGGTGGCCATCCCCGGGCTGAGCCAGGAGCTGTGCGGCGGCACCCACGTGGAGCGCAGCGGCGACCTGGGGTTTTGCAAGATTACTTCCGAGGCTTCCGTGGCCGCGGGCATCAGGCGCATCGAGGCGGTGTGCGGCCGCGAGGCCGTAGAATATATTCAAGAACAAGAAAAATTGGTGATTTCGGCTGGCGAAAATCTTAAAGGCAGACCAGGCCAATTTGCTGGCCCAACTCAAGAAGCGGCTGAATCGCCAAAAGGACCTGGAAAAGGAGCTGGAGGCCCTGAAAGGCCGCCTGGCCGCGGCCCAGGCCGGGGACCTCCTGGACCAGGTGCGCTCGGTGGCGGGCGTCCCGGTCCTGGCCCTGAAGGTGGAGACCGCCGACCCCAAAGGGCTGCGGGAGTTCGCGGTGAAGCTGCAGGACCGCCTGAAGAGCGGCATCATCGTCCTGGCCGCGGTGGCCGCGGACAAGGCCATGCTCATCGCCCTGGTCACCAAGGACCTGAGCCCGCGCTTTCCCGCCGGGGAGATCATCAAGGCCATCGCCCCCCTGGTGGGGGGGAGCGGCGGCGGCCGGCCCGACATGGCCCAGGCCGGCGGCCCGGACCTGGCGGGTATCCCCAAGGCCTTGCAGCAGGCCTATGAGGTGGTGGCCCAAAAGGCGAAGCAATAAATGTAGGGTGCGACCCGTCCACCATATCAAACCCTTTTAAAGGTAAATTATCATGAGCAAATTCAAAGAAAATTTTGTGATTGATGATAAAGGCAAACAAATTGGGGTAATTTTGGATATTGCCGAATATCGCAAGCTCTTGGAAGAGATCGAAGAGCTGGAATCAATCCGCGCTTATGATGCTGCCAAGGCTGCCAAGGATAAAGCTATTCCCTTTGAACAGGCAATTTCCGAGATTGAGCCGACGCTTTTATGAGTTATGCTGGGACGAGGTATAATATGACCAAAAAATTCACCGCGGTAATCACCAAGGAAGAAAATTGGTACGTGGCCCATTGCGTGGAATTAGGCGTGGTGAGCCAGGGAAAGACCATCGAAGAGTCTCAAAATAACCTCAAGGAAGCCGTAGAACTCTATTTGGAAAGTTTCGGCGAGGGAGACCTGCCTGCCAGCACCGGCGAAGTGATGCTTTACCCCTTCGAGGTGGCGGTGGGTGGTTAAACTGCCAAAGATATCCGGTGAGGATTTAATGAAAGCATTAAGAAAAGCGGGCTTTAAATCCGTCCGGCAAAAAGGCAGCCATGTAAGTATGCAGAAAGGCCCATATAAAATTGTAATTCCCCTTCATGATGAGCTGGCCAGAGGCACCCTTTTGGCAATTCTGAAACAATGCGGTCTCTCAAAGGAACAATTGATGAATTATCTTCCATGAAATAGTGCGATTGGAGGCGCCCCGAGACTTGCACGAATACGGCTTGATGGAAAACGTCATGGCGGTCATCATGGCGGAGCTCAAGAAATGCGGGGAGGAAGCCAGGGCCGGCCGGCTGCTCACGGTGACCCTGAAGGTGGGGGCCCTGGAGCTGCATTCCGAAGCCGCCCTCCGCCAGGCCTTTGAGGTCCTGAGCCAGGGCACCGTCCTGGAGGGGGCCCGCCTGCACCTGGTCATCCTGCCGGCGACCCTGGCCTGCCCCCAGTGCGGTTTCCGGGGCCCCCTGCCCCTGGGGGCCGCCGACCCCCATGAAGCCCTGCCCATGGTGGATTGCCCCCGGTGCGGCGCCCTGACCCCGGTCCAGGACGGCCGCGGGGTGGAGTCCATCGAGCTGCACTGGGAAGATGAAGCCTAGGTTTGGCGTTGCAGATCTTCGTTAATAAATCCTGAGGGTCATCTCCCGGAATCGGGGCCTCCCGGCTCCGGCTGGCCTGCGGGGGTTTTTCTCCCCTGGGTCGATAGAAGACGCCGGAGTTGGGAAAACCGCAGACCCAGCCCCTGGCCTTCCCGCTCCCGTGGACGGCTGCGGCAGAGGCGCCCGCAGGCCTCGCAGTTGCACCACGGCAGTTCGCCCTCGTCCCGCAGTTTTTGAAAATGGCCGCAGTGGGCACAGCGCACCACCGGGCGGTAGTCGATCCAGCCGAGGTCCTTCCAATAACGCCAGGTGCCGTACTTTAAGCGATAGCGGAGTGCGGTGTAGAGGCAGGTCAGGCCGATGAGATGGGCCGTGGAAATGAAAAAGGCCCTCCAGGAAATGAGGACGGTGACCCCCATGACCATCAACAGCCGGGAGGCCAGGCGCCAGGATTTCTTCCAGACGGCGGCATCGGCCAGGGTCCAGGGCAGGCGCACCCCGACCCAAAGGTTGCGGCCGGGCTGCCAGAAGATCATCAGCAGCCCCACGGCCCAGCAGAGTCCCGATACCAGGTAGTGCAGGGATTGGCTCCTCCGGCTCCCCCTCCTCCCAGCCCCTCCCACCAGGGGAGGGGGCTGGGAAGCGGGTCTTGTCCTTCTGCCTGGGTCACAAGCGGGGGCTTGTGACGGCTCGCCTGCCAAGTCCTGTAGGGTGCGCAGTGCGCACCGCTATCTTGTTGCTTCCTATAATTTAGCGGTGCGCGGTGCGCACCCTACATTTTACTGCTCGCCTGCCAAGTCCTGAAGAGGCTCCGGCAGGATGCCGGCAGCCTCAGGTTTTTCTCTTTGGTGGGCAGTGCCCACCCTACACTATTTCCCCTCCAGCTTGGCCCGGATCTTCAGGCGCAGGGCGTTGAGGCGGATGAAGCCGGCGGCGTCCGCCTGCCGGTAGTCGCCCCCGGCCTCGAAGGTCACCAGGTCGGGGCGGTACAGGGAGTTGCCGCTCTTCCGTCCCACCACCGTGACGTTGCCTTTATAGAGCTTCAGCCGGGCGGTGCCGCTCACCGGCTGTTGGGCCTCATCGATCAGCTTCTGCAAGGCATAGCGCTCCGGGGCGAACCAGTAACCGTAGTAGATCAGTTCGGCGTAGCGGGGGCTGAGGCTGTCCCGGAGGTGCATCACTTCCCGGTCCAGGGTGATGGATTCCACCGCTTGATGGGCAGCCCTCAGGATGGCGCCGCCGGGGGTCTCGTACACCCCCCGGGATTTCAGGCCGACGTAGCGGTTTTCCACCAGGTCCACCCGGCCGACGCCGTGGGCGCCGCCGAGGTCGTTGAGGCGGGCCAAGAGGGCCGCCGGGCTGAGCCGCTCTCCGTCCACTGCCGCCGGGTCGCCGGCCTCGAAGTCGATCTCCACATATTGCGGCTTATCCGGGGCCTCCTGGGGCGATCTGGTCAGCACGAACATCTCCGCCGGCGGTTCGGCCCAGGGGTCCTCCAGGATGCCGCCCTCGAAGCTGATATGCAAAAGGTTGGCGTCGCTGGAGTAAGGCTTCTCCCTGGTCACCGGCACCGGGATGCCGTGCTCTTTGGCGTAGGCCAGGCAATCGGCCCGGCCTTGGAGGTCCCACTCCCGCCAGGGAACGATGATCTTCAGGTCCGGGGCCAGGGCCTGGTAGGTGAGCTCGAAGCGCACCTGGTCGTTGCCCTTGCCGGTGGCGCCGTGGCTCACCGCGTCGGCCCCGGTCTTTTTGGCCACCTCCACCTGGGCCTTGGCGATCAGGGGCCGGGCGATGGAGGTGCCCAGAAGATAGGCCCCTTCATAGAGGGCGTTGCCCCGGAACATGGGCCAGACGAAATCCCGGACAAACTCTTCCTTCAGGTCCTCGATGAAGACCTGGTCGGCGCCGGTGGCCCGGGCCTTGGCGGCTACCTCCGCCAGATCATCGCCCTGGCCGATGTCGGCGCAAAAGGCCACCACCTGGCACTGATAGGTCTCCTTAAGCCACCGGAGGATTACCGAGGTGTCCAGGCCGCCGGAATAGGCCAGGACGATTTTGCGGATGTTTGCCATGCTTTCTTCCAATCTTTTAAATTTTCAATAAGGCGGGCAGGCCCAGCCTAAATCAAGCCCAGGCGGGACGTCTGGGCCACCGGGAATTCTTTTTACTGACCACTGACTACTGATCACTGATCACTGATCCCTACCCCAGCAGCCACTCCAGCAGGGCCTTTTGGAAGTGGAGGCGGTTTTCCGCCTGGTCCCAGGCCGCGGATTGGGGACCGTCCAGGACTTCGGCGGTGATCTCCTCGCCCCGGTGGGCCGGCAGGCAGTGGAGCACGATGGCCTCGGGCCGGGCCAGCTCCAGGAGGTCGGCGTTGACCTGGTAGGGTTTGAAGATCTCCCGCCGGGCCGCGGCTTCGTCTTCCTGGCCCATGGAGGTCCAGACATCGGTGTTGATCACGTGGACCCCCTGCACCGCCTGGCGGGGGTCCTGGGAAAGATAGATATGGCGGCCGCTCCTTTGGGCCTCCCGCAGCAGGGCGGGGTCAGGCTCATAGCCCTTGGGGCAGGCCAGGTACAGGGAAAAATCGAGGTGCAGGGCCGCGGTGATCCAGGAGTTGGCCATGTTGTTGCCGTCCCCCACCCAGGCCACCTTCAGACCGGAGACCCGGCCGAAGCGCTCCTCCATGGTCATCAGGTCGCTGAGCACCTGGCAGGGATGGTGGGCGTCGGTGAGGCCGTTGATGACGGGGATGGTGGCGTGCCGGGCCAGCTCGGCCACGGTTTCCTGGGCAAAGGTGCGCACCACCACCCCGTCCACGTAGCGGGACAGGACCCGGGCGGTGTCGGGGATGGGCTCCTGGCGGGCCATCTGGGTCTGCCCCGGACCCAGGTAGAGGCTGGCGCCCCCCAGCTGCGCCATGCCCACCTCAAAGGAAACCCGGGTGCGGGTGGAGGGTTTGTCGAAGATCAGGGCCAGGGACTTGCCCTTCAGGGAAGCGTGCTCCACCCGGCGAGCCTGGAGGACTTTTAACTCCCGGGCCCGGACCAGCAAGGTTTCGATCTCTTCCCGGCTCAGATCCAAGATGGTCAACAGATCACGTTTCATGGGCTTTCTTCTTTCATGGCGCCTTCTTCGCGGACTAGCGAGGAGGGGCGGGTTTAAAACCCGCCCCTACAATGAAGCCAACGCCTCCTCCAGGACCTGCAATCCCCGGTTTAGTTCCTCGGTACTGACGATCAACGGCGGCAGCAGCCGGATGACGTTGCCCTGGGTGCAATTGACCAACACCCCCCGCTCCCGGCAGGCGGCCACCAGGGGCGTCCCTTCCCGGGCCAGCTCCAGGCCCCACATGAGGCCCAGACCCCGTACCTGGCGGATGACGGGAAAGCCGGCCTGCAGCTTCAAGAGGGCCTTTTGCAAATAATCGCCCTTGGCGCGCACCGCGGCCAGCAACTTTTCGTCGCTCAAGAGGGTCACGGCGGTGGTGGCGGCGGCGGCGATCACCGGTCCGCCCCCGAAGGTGCTGGCGTGGGTGCCGGGGACGAAGGCCCCGGCCACCTCCGCGGTGGCCAGCAGCGCTCCCATGGGCAGGCCGCCCGCCAGGGCCTTGGCCAGCGTCATCACGTCGGGCTGGATGCCGAAGTGCTCGTGGGCGAAGAGCCGCCCGGTGCGGCCCAGACCGGTCTGAATCTCATCCAGGACCAGCAGCAGGTGGTTCTCCGCACACAGCCGGCGCACCCCCATTAAATAATCGGCGTCCGGCAGGCAGACGCCGCCCTCCCCCTGGATGGGCTCCAGGAGCACGGCGCAGACGCTGTCGTCCACCGCCGCGGCCAGGGCCTTCAGGTCATTGAACGGCACAAACAAAAAACCTTCCAGCAAGGGCTCGAAGCCCTGCCAGAATTTGGACTGGCCGGTGGCGGACAGGGCCCCCAGGGTGCGGCCATGGAAGGAGTTCTCCGTGCAGATGATGCGGTGCCGGCCGGGACCGAAGCGCTCCCGGGAGTAGCGGCGCACCAGCTTGATGGCCCCTTCGTTCACTTCGGCGCCGCTGTTGGCGAAAAAGACCCGGTCCGCAAAGGAGAGGCGCACCAGCAGCTCCGCCAGCTCCACCATGGGAGTGCTGTAGTAGAGATTGGAGACGTGCACCAACTGCGCCAGTTGCGCCGCCGCGGCCCGGGCCACCTGCGGATGGGCGTGGCCCAGGTTGCAGACCGCCAGGCCGGCCACCAAATCGAGGTACTCCCTCCCCTGGTCATCCCACACCCGGCAGCCTTCACCCTTCACCAACACCAGGGGCTGGCGGCCGTAAGTGTTCATGACCACCTTATCGGCGCGTTGCATCCAGTTATGGCTCACTTAAGTCCCTCACGGCTATCAGCGGTCAGTAGGAGCGACCCGCTGGGTCGCCCTGCTTTCAGCGGTCAGTAAAAATGATAGCGATCTCCGCATTATTAGATATTGCCGCAGACTTTAGCCTGCGTTGTTTCTCTTTCCAAGATATGATTTTCCGGCGGCCACAGGCCGCCCTAGGTTTTCTTTGGGTGGCACAGGCGTCCCGCCTGTGCGGCGCAGTTGTTAAAGCCTGCGGCTACCTTACTTCCGCCGCCGGGGGCGGCGGCGCTACATTTCTTTTTTGAAGGCGGTAGCGCCCATTTTTAGTGCGCAGTGCGCCCCCTACTGCTATGCTTACTGCTTACTGCTCACTGCTCACTGCTTACAAAATATACCTGCTCAAATCCTCGTCTTCGATCAGATCGGCCAGGCGTTCCCGGACGTAGTCCGCGGTGATGGTGAGCGCCCGTTCGCCCAGGTCCGGGGCGGTGAAGGAGATCTCCTCCAGCAGCTTCTCCATGATGGTGTGGAGCCGCCGGGCCCCGATGTTTTCGGTGCGTTCGTTCACCTTGGCGGCCAGGGCGGCGATCTCTTTGACCGCCTCCGGGGCAAAGGTGAGGTGAACCCCCTCCGTTTCCAGCAGCGCCTGGTACTGCTTGATCAGGGCGTTCTCCGGCTCGGTGAGGATGCGCTCAAACTCCGCGGCCCCCAGGGACTGGAGCTCCACCCGGATGGGGAAGCGCCCCTGCATCTCCGGAATCAGGTCGGCGGGCTTGGAGAGGTGGAAGGCCCCGGAGGCGATGAACAGGATGTGGTCGGTGCGCACCATGCCGTACTTGCTGGTGACGGTAGTGCCTTCCACAATGGGCAGCAGGTCCCGCTGCACCCCTTCCCGGGAGACGTCCGGCCCCCGGCCGTGGTCCCGGCCCACGATCTTGTCGATTTCGTCCAGGAAGATGATGCCGTGCTGCTCCACCTTGCGCCGGGCCTCTTCCACCACCCGGTCCATGTCGATGAGGCGGCTGGCCTCCTCCTGGAGCAGGAGTTCCCGGGCCTCGGAGACCTTGACCCGCCGGGTCTTGGTGCCTTTGGGGAAGAGGTTGCCCAGCATCTCCTTGAAGTTGAATTCCATCTCCTCCATGCCGGCGCCGGAAAAGATCTCCACCACCGGGGTGACCCGCTGGCTGGTCTCCAGCTCCACGAAGCGGTCTTCCAGGCGGCCGTCCCGCAGCATGGTCCGGAATTTTTCCCGGGTGCCGGACTCCCCTTCGGCTTCCTGGCCAGGAACCAGGCCGGGGACCTGGCCAGGGAGCTGGCCGGGGAGGAGCAGCTCCAGCAGGCGCTCTTCCACCGCGGCGGCGGCCTTGGCCTGGACCTGGTCCCGCTCTTCGGCCTTCACCATGTTCACCGCCAGCTCCATCAGGTCCCGGACCATGGACTCCACGTCCCGGCCCACGTAGCCCACTTCGGTGAACTTGGTGGCCTCGATCTTCAGGAAGGGCGACTGGGCCAGTTTGGCCAGGCGCCGGGCGATCTCGGTCTTGCCCACCCCGGTGGGGCCGATCATGATGATGTTCTTGGGCGCGATTTCGTCCCGCAGACCCTCGGGGATCTGCTGGCGGCGCCAGCGGTTGCGCAGGGCGATGGCCACCGATCTCTTGGCGTCCTCCTGCCCGACGATATATTTATCCAGCTCCGCCACGATCTCCCGGGGAGTGAGATGGTCCCCGGAGGGCCGCGAGCGCTTTCAGCCATTCCATAGTTGACAATCCTTTTAATTTATCAGCGTATCATCAGCTTTCATCGGCGGTCAAATATTACCGCGATGACATGCCTATAGACGCCGATCTTTAGGCACAATGTAGGGCGAGACTGCCCGCATTACTTACAATTCCTCAATCACAATCTCGTTATTGGTATAAACACACAGCGAGGCGGCGATCTCCATGGCCTCCCGGCAGATGGCCTTGGCGGGGGAGATCGGTGTGGCGCCAGCAGGGCCCGGGCCGCGGCCAGGGCGTAGGCGCCGCCGGAGCCGATGGCCATCACCCCTTCATCCGGCTCGATGACGTCGCCGGTGCCGGAGATGAGAAAGGCGCCGCTCAAGTCCACGGTGAGCAGCATCGCCTCCAGGCGCCTCAGGATCCGGTCGGTGCGCCAGTCCTTGGCCAGCTCCACCACCGCCCGGGTGAGGTTGCCCTGGTGGGCCTCCAGCTTGGACTCCAGGCGCTCGAACAGGGTGAGGGCGTCGGCCGCCGAACCGGCGAAGCCCGCGACGATCTTGCCGTGGTAGAGGCGGCGCACCTTTTTGGCCTGGTGCTTCATGATCGTCTCGCCCAGGCTCACCTGGCCGTCGCCGGCCACCGCCACCTGATCCCCCCGGCGCACCATGAGGATGGTGGTGCCGCGGAATTTTTCATATCGTCCATCAAGAAGACCTCACGTCAAAGACGCCAAGAACGCCAAGATCAAAATGTGCACACCGCTGTCTACGTGCGGTTCACTGGAGCAAGAAGGGTTCTAGACCTGCATCTTCAGTTCCTCGGCTGGCTCAGAATGACAACTTAGTGGACGGCGAGCCGTGCCCTACACGCTATTTTTGAGCTCAGAACCTGTCAATGCACCTGCTTTGCACAGGCTGAGACGCCTGTGCCACCGATATTGGGTCATTTACTCCGGGGATGCGCCTTGTCGTATTCCTCCATCAAGTAATCCAGGTCCGTATGTATATACCGCTGGGTGGTGGAGATGGAGGCGTGCCCCAGCAGCTCCTGGACGGTCCTCAGGTCGGCCCGGCCCTCCAGCAGGTGGGTGGCGAAGCTGTGGCGCAGGCCGTGGGGGGTCAGGGCCTGGGAGAGGCCCGCCAGCCGCGCCCACTTGCCCACCAGGCGGGCCACCGAACGGTGAACTCAGGCGGCCGCCCCGCCGGTTGAGGAACAGGGGCGCAGCTGCCGGCGCCCCGGTCCGAGTCCAGCATTTTTGTGTTTTTGGTCAGGGCCGGCGCTGGGCCAGATAGGCGGCCAGCGCCTCTTGGGCCGGCTCGCCCCAGAAAGGCCAGCCTCTCCTTGCCGCCCTTGCCCCAGACCCGCAGCACCCCCTGGTCCAGGTCCAGGTCCCCCAGGTCGAGACCGGCCAACTCCGACAGCCGCAAGCCGCCGCCGTAAAAGACCTCCAAAATGGCCCGGTCCCGGCAGGCCCCGAAGTCGTCGCCGCCGCAGGCGCCCAGCAGATGGAAGGCCTCGTCCACCGTCAGAAAATGGGGCAGGGGCTTCTCCAGCTTGGGGCTGGGGGCCAGCTTGGCGGGGTTGCCGGCCAACACCCCCTGGCGCTGCAAATACTTGAAGAAGGTGCGCAGGGCCGAGAGCTTGCGGGCCACCGTGGCCTTGCGCCGGCCCTGGAGGGCCTGGGCCAGAAAGGCCCGCAGGTCCGGGTAGGTCACCTGCTGCAAAGCAGGGTCTTCCCGGCGGTCGCGGTAAAATTCCAGAAACTGGCTGATATCCAGACGATAGCTGCGCAGGGTATGGGGCGACATCTGGCGCTCCACCCGCAGGTACTGCAGGAAATCTTCCAGATAAGCGCGGTCGTCCATCAGATTCGGCCCGGCGCCGGCGCCAAAATACCCAAAACCCCGGCGACCTGAAATTCCATGAAACTTAATAAATATCATACATTTACCATAATACCAAACAATTCTCGGCGGCCCGGCCACGTGCCCCGAATGCCCGCGGTAGATGCATAGTTCGGGCTACTAATGGAGCCTGGGACCAGTTTGCCGCTCCAGCAAAGAACCGAGCACCATATTGCGAGGGTGCGCAGCTCAGGGGCCAGCTATCCTAGCTTGTCATCCGCTCTCCCCCCGGGGGACGAGGCGCATGGGGTGACCGCCGCCGTACAATCGAATGTCCTTGACACCGCCACTTGGTATCAGAATGACCAGGCTCAAGTCGGGCAGGGAACTATCTTGCCCTGGTAACCATTATAACCTGCTTAGTAAACAGCCGGTGTCCCGCCCTTGAGGGGCGCCGACTCTTGTGCTATGATGATGGTTCGGGAAGTGGCGCCTGAAATGGTCAAGTTGTCAGAACTGCGGCAAATCTTGGAGCGGCAGGAAGAAACCTGGCTGTCGCCGTACGCCACCCGCTCGGTCCAGGCCATCCGCCGCCGCTTTGAAGAGTCCGTGGCCCGGGGCCACCGCCAGGAGTTTGCGGTGGACGCCGACCGCATCCTCCACTCCCGGGCCTACACCCGCTATATCGACAAGACCCAGGTCTTCTATCTCATCGACCACGAACACATCAGCCACCGGGTGCTGCACGTCCAGCTCCTCTCCAAGATCGCCCGCACCATCGGCAAGTTTCTGCGCCTGAACGAGGACCTGCTGGAGGCCATCGCCCTGGGCCACGATATCGGCCATCCCCCTTTCGGCCACGACGGCGAGCGCATCCTCTCGGGCCTCTGCCAGGACCACGGCATCGGCCCCTTTCTCCACAGCATCCAGGGAGTGCGGTTTCTCGACCGGCTGGAGAAAAACGGCCGGGGCCTCAATCTCTCCCTGCAGGTGCTGGACGGCATCCTGTGCCACGACGGGGAGACTCACCTGGAGCGCCTCTCCCCCGAGCGGGACAAGACCTTCGCCCACCTGGAGGAGGAGATCCGCAGCAAGATGGCCGACCCGGAGCTTTCCCTGAAGCCCATGACCCTGGAGGGCTGCGTGGTCCGGCTGGCGGACACCATCAGCTACATCGGCCGGGACCTGGAGGACGCCATCACCCTGAAGCTGGTGCACCGGGAGGAGCTGCCCCCGGAGGTGGCCGGCCGCCTGGGCCGCACCAACGGCGCCATCGTCTACAGCCTGGTGACCGACCTCATCACCCACAGCTTCGACAAGAACTACGTGGGTTACAGCCCCGAGGTGGGGGCCTTGTTGAAGCAGCTCAAGGAATTCAATTACCAGCGGATCTATGACAATCCCCGCATCAAGGACGAAACCTCCAAGATCGAGGCCCTGTGCCAGCGCCTGTTCCAGCGGTTTTTGGAGGACCTGGCCCAAGACCGGCGCGATTCCCCCATCTGGACGGGAGTTCTTGGCCCCCATGGATCCTGCCTATCGGGAGTCCCACCAGCCGGCGGAGATCGTCCGGGATTTTCTGGCCTCCATGACCGACGCCTATTTTCTGCGCACCTCCCAGGAACTCTTTTTCCCGCAGCCCTTGCGGGCCGGGTTTATTTGAGGCTCCCATGCTGGTCATGACCTTTAACCTCCGGTTTGCCACCCCCCTGGACGGCCCCAACGAATGGGAGTTTCGCCGGGACCTGGTGGTGGACCTCATCCGCCGGCCGCGGCCGGACCTCCTGGGCACCCAGGAAGGCACCGTGCCCATGCTCCGGGAACTTTGCGGCGCATTTGCCGGAATACCTGCCCCTGACGGCCCACCGCCAGGTGGATGAAACCTGCCAGTATCCCACCATTTTTTACCGGGCCGGGCGCTTTACCGTGGAGGAGAGCGGGGAGTTCTGGCTGTCCGAGACCCCGGAGGTGCACCGCAGCCGCAGTTGGGACAGCGCCTTTCCCCGCATGGTCACCTACGGCCTGTTCCGGGAAGCCGGGCGGACCGAGTCCTTTTATTTCATCAATACCCACCTGGACAACATCTCCCCGGAGGCCCGGCTCCAGGGGGCCAGGATGATCCGGGAATTTTGCCCCCTCGAACCGGCCCCTGATCCTGGCGGGCGATTTCAACGAATCGCCGGGGTCGGCGGTTTATCGGGAATTGATCGGGGAGGGCCGGCCTTTTCTCGATACCTGGCGGGCCTTGCACCCTGAGGGGCAGGAAGCCACCACCCAGCACGATTTTGATGGCCGGCCCCGGGGGGCCAGGATCGACTGGATTCTGGCGACCCCGGCCTTTCGGGTCCGCCGGGTGGCCATCGTCACGGATCACCAGGATAACCGCTATCCTTCCGATCATTTTCCTTATGAAGCGGAGGTAGATTATTAGCTATGGCACGCCGCTGCTGATTACTGCTGATGATCCTGCTGGCCCAGAGCGCCTGGGCCGGGGCCGGCCAGCCTCCGCCCCTCTATCACCAGGTGGTCGGCGGAGAAGAGGATTACCAGGTCCGGGAAAGACCAGCCTGGTCCTCCTGGCCCCGGAAAAAGGGGTAAAATTTACGGTGCTGGCCCGGCAGCAACGGTCTGAAAGCCCTTATAAGCATTAACCCCGGGCATGGTTTTGAAGATCAACACGGCCCATATCGTCCCGGCGGAGCTGCACAACGGCCTGGTCATCAATCTGCCGGAGCTGCTGATGTACCATTTCAAGAACGGGGCCTACCAGCGGCGCTATTCCCTGGCCGTGGGCAAGCCTACCTGGCAGACCCCCACCGGGACTTATAAGATCGTCGAGAAGCGCACCAACCCCACCTGGAACGTGCCGCCGTCCATCCAGGAGGAGATGGAGGAAAAGGGCCTGGAGGTGGTGGAAAAGGTGCCGCCCGGCCCCAAGAACCCCCTGGGCAATTTCTGGATGGGGACCTCCGCCTGCGGGGTGGGCATCCACGCCACCAACCGCCCCTGGACCGTGGGCTACTATGTGTCCCACGGCTGCATCCGCATGCTGCCCCAGGAGATCGCCCAGCTCTTTCCCCAGATAGAGGTGGGCACCCCGGTGAAGATCATCTACCGGCCCATCAAACTGGCGCTCACCCCCCAGGGCCGCGTCTTTCTGGAGGCGCACCCCAATATCTACATTTAATGGAGGTGCCGGCCCTGGATTACGTCCAGGACATGGCGGAGCGCTACCAACTCGGCGACCGCATCGATTGGGATAAGGTCCCCGCCATCCTGCAAGGCCAAGGAAGGCATCGCCCAGGAGATCACCAAGGGCGCGCCGCGGCCCCTGCCCTTGCGGCCCCCCCGGCCAAAGGCGCCAGCCCCCAGGAGGTCCGGCTTTCTCCTTTACAGCCCCCCAAGCCCAAGGTAGAATGAAAAGAGCTGGGGGCCGGGGTTAAATCCAGGTCTCCTACCTCGGCCATCTCGGAGAATCCCCTTGTCCTACCGGGATGATTCGGCACGGCGGCAGGCCATCCGGGAGGAGAACCGCAACCTGAGATACCTGCGCTTTTTGGTGGACCTGGCCCTGGCGGAGATCCGGGCCGGGACCTTCACCCTGGCGCAGGCGGAACAGGTGCTGGAAAACGTCCGGTCCCAGGCCTTGAGTTTGTTTCCCGGCAAGGAGACCGCCTTTGACATCATCTATCGGCCCCGGTTTCAGCGGGCCATCACCGAAACCTTCAAACTTCATTAAGACAAAGGATACGCTCATGATCCAACCCCGTTTTCTGCCCATGGTGTTCAGCCTCTTGCTGGTCTTCCCCCTGGTAGGCGCGGCCCTGGCCCAGCCTGGAACGACCCCGGCCAACCCGCCCCGGAGCCTGCGGTCCCGACCACGCCATCCTTTATAAACGGGCCGTAAACCTGCTGGACAACGCCGAGAAGAAACTGACCGCCCGGTATACCGCGGAGGCCAAGTCCATGGCCAAAGAGGCCAAGTCCCTGTTCGCCATCTTGCAAAAGGAATGCGGCCAGGACCAGAAAGAGCGGCTCTTGACCCCCCAAGAGACGCAGCAGGAAGCCATCAACCAGAAGCTGAGTGCGGATGAACAGGCTCAGGCCGATCGCCTGGTGAAATCCGCGGAGGAAAAGTTTAAGAAGGCCTCCCTGCTGGGGACTAGCCCAGCCGGAAATGTACACCAGGTTGATGCGGGAGGCCAAGGCAGAGAATCAGCAGGCCGAAAACCGCAGCATCAAGGCCATGATTTACGCCCTGCGCACGGACCAGATGCTCTTCAGCTTTTTGGCCAAATGATCCGGTTCGGCCGTTGCCCCTGAGTATCTTCACTGAAACCTCCGGGCCTCAGAGGGTGTTCACCTACCTGGTGGCCTGTCCCGAAAGCCGGGAAGCCCTGCTCATCGACCCGGGGGGCCCGGCCCGGGCTCTGGCCAAGCGCCTGTACCAGAAAGGCTGGCGGCTTTCCTGGATCGTCAACACCCACGGCCATGCCGACCACACCACCGGCAACGACCTGTGGGCCGCGGGGCACCGGAGCCCGCATCGCCATCCATCGACTGGACTGGGAGTTCTTCCGGCGCCCGGAGAGGCAGGCCGAGGCCCTGGCCGAGGGCTTCTCGCCCCTGACCCGGGTCGACCTCCTGATGGACGACGGCCAGCGTCTGCCCCTGGGAAGGCAGGAGGCCCAGGTCCTGCACACCCCGGGGCACACCCCCGGCTCCATCTGCCTCTATTTCCCGGGCCATCTCTTTACCGGCGACACCCTGTTCGTGGGGGCCGCGGGCCGCACCGACCTCCCCGGCGGCTCCCTTTCCCAGCTCATCGCCTCCCTGGAGGAGAAAATCATGCCCCTGCCGGACGACACCCGGGTCTGGCCCGGCCATGACTACGGGGAGACCCCCACCTCCACCCTGGGCCAGGAAAAGCTCCACAACCCCTATCTCACCGATTTTTTTTAGGTTGGGCCGCAGGAATCCCGTCTCACCCTGACCAGGGTTGCATTGGGAAGATTTAAGACTTAAGTTAAATTATGGCTCGCAAACCTGGAGCTGCCGGGCGCCGGCCCCCCCCGGGACTCTTTGCCCGGCTGCTGGATAGCCTCCCGAACGTCTTCACCCTGGTGCTGGACGAGGCGCGGCGCATCGTCTACGCCAACGCCTCCTTCCTGGAGCACTTTGGCCTGGACTGGCCGGCGATCTTCGGGCAGTTCTGTTTCGATCTGGGGAGCCCCTTCAAAAACATCGCCGGCGAAGAGATGGGCTTTTGCCCCCGGGAGCTGGGGCCTTACTTCCCGGCCCACCACGCCCTCACCCGTGAGGTGGACGGCAAGCAATTCATCTATGAAGCCACCTTCTATCACCTGGTGGGAGGTGAGGAAGAAGCCTGGACGGTGTGCACCTTCCGGGATGTCACCCAGATGTTTAACCTGGAGTGCCAGGTGCGCCAGATGGATGAGCTGGAGCGCATGCTGGTGCAGGCCTCCATGGATGGCATCGTGGTCAACGACCTGTTGGGCAACGTCCTCATCTTTAACGAAGGCGCCTCTCGCATCCTGGGCTACCGGCCGGAAGAGGTCATCGGGCGTATTAAAGGTCGATGTTCTTTATCCGGAAGGGCTGGCCCACGAAATCAAGGAGCTCATCTACTCCCCGGCCTACGGCGGGCCCGGCATCCTGGAAAATTATGAAACCCTGGTGCGCCCTAAAGACGGCCCCCCGGTGCCCGTCTGGCTGTCGGCCCGCCTCCTCCGGGAAAACGGCCGGGAGATGGGGATCGTCGGCTATTTCCGGGACCTGCGGGAACGGAAACGCCTGGAAGAGGAGCTGCTGCGCCAGGAGCGCCTGGCCACCCTGGGCAAGATGGTGGCCCATATCAGCCACGAAATCAAGAATCCCCTGGCCAGCATCGGCGGCTTTGCCCAGCAACTGGCTCGCCAGGAGGACTTTCCCGAAAAGGCCCGGCAAAAGCTGAAACTTATCCGCCAGGAAGTGCAGCGGCTGGAGAAGTTCCTGGCCGATTTGAGCACCTTATACCCGCACCGCCCCCACCCAAAAGGTCTCCGGCGACATCCTGGCCCTGATCCGGGAGGTCATAGCCTTTATGGAGGCCGGCTTCCGGGAGCAGGGGGTGACCTTCGAGCTCTCGGCCCCGGAGGCGGTCCCGGCCTTCGCCTTCGACCCCGGCCAGATTCGCCAGGTGCTCATCAACCTCTTTAAAAATAGCCTGGAGGCCATGCCCCAAGGCGGGGTGCTGGGGGTCAGCGCCGCGGTCCGGGAGGACCACCTGGTGCTCACCATCGCGGACACCGGTCTGGGCATTGCCCCGGAACACCTGAGATCCCTGTTCACCCCGTTTTTCTCCACCAAGGAAGGGGGCACCGGCCTGGGTCTCACCATCTGCCGGGGCCTCATTGACCTGCACCGCGGCGAGATCGCCATCGAGAGCGAAGTTAACCGCGGCACCACCTGCACCATCCGCCTGCCCCTGATCTCCTCCTGAAATCATTCCCGGCCGTTAAGCCCGCGTTTCTCATAATCGAAGCCGAGTGCCATTTTCGGCGCATTCGGCGGGAAGGAAAGGTCTAACCGCTTTCAGTTTGAAATCCCCCGGATGGCCCTTCCTTGAATTTTGCAATCCTCCAATCACCTGGTTGCCCGGCTCACATATATAACTGCCTTAATTTACATAATAATATCTAAGATCACCGCGTGGCACGAACTATGCTCCATAGCCGGGGATGAGAAAAGGCGTCTCAAGTTGATCCCGGTAACCTGGGCGCCAGCGGCAAGGCCGCTGGTCCTCGGCTTGATGAGCGTTTGCCGGGTCCCAGTCTCCTTGACCGGTGGGCGCCGGGTTCCTTGCAAATTGCCGGGCGTTTTATGGGGTCTGCCCTTGAACGTTTTGGGACGGGATGTTTAAACAATTTCTATCTTCGAGGAAGAAAAGGAGGAATCCCTAAATGAACCTTTTTATCTGGCTGCCGGCGATGTTTCTCTTGGGCATTGTGGCGATGGGACTATGTTACCTGTTCCTGAAGGCTTGCGAGAAAATATAAAAGATGAGGTGATGCTCAATGATGATCTATCTGACAGCGGCTGTAGCAGTATTCTTGTTCGTTTACCTGGTCGTGGCCCTGGTACGGCCGGAATGGTTCTGAGCCAGGGCAGCGGCAATCCTGCAGATATCTGAAAGGAGCTAAAATAATGTTTATCCAAACATGGTTTCTTCCTTTGGCGCTTCTTGCACGGCGACCCTCATCGCGTTTCCCTTGAGCCGCTACATGGCGTGGATCATGGACGGAAAATACCGGCCCTTGCCGGTCTTGGGCTGGTTCGAAAAACGCCTGGACAGCGGCCCGCAGAACTGGAAGCAGTATACCGTCGTCCCTGCTCATTTTCAACACCGTGATGTTCGTCTTCGGCTATCTGGTCCTGGCGCTCCAGCCGTGGATGCCGCTGAACCCGGATGGCAAGGGGATGATCTTCCCCAGCACCATCTTTCAAGCCGTGACCTCCTTCATGACGAACACGGACCTCCAGCACTATTCCGGGGACCAGCATCTTGTCGAACTTCAGCCAGATTTTCTTCGCCATCTCCAATCTCTTCATGTCGGCCGCCGTCGGCTTGTGCGCGCTGACCGCGATCATCCGGGCTCTTGCGCGGCGATTCCAAGATCGGCAACTTTTTCGTCGACATGTGGCGGGTGGTGGTTTACATGTTCGTGCCCGTCGCCTTTGTCATCGCCCTCATCTTTCATGATCCAGGGCAGCCCGATGACCTTCAAAAGCTCCTATCAGGTCTCGACACTCGAACCCGCGGCCATGGGAACCACGGACAAGGGCGAGGCGAAGCAGCAGACCATTGTGGTGGGGCCGGTGGCGGCCTTCGAGTCCATGAAGATGCTCGGGACCAACGGGGGCGGGTTTTACGGCATGAACTCCGCGCACCCCTTTGAGAATCCCACCGGGCTTGTCGAACTTCTTCAACTACCCTGGCCATGATGATCTTCCCGTTTGCCCTGGTGCTGATGTACGGCCGGATGCTCGGCCGGATGCGGCATGCCTTCGTCATTTTTTCGGTCATGCTGTTGTTGATGGCCGGCACCATCGTCTGGTCGGTCTACTATGACACGCTGAAACCGAACCCCGGATTGACCGGCCATCCCGTGGCCCGAACATATCGAAATCCCCAGCGCGACGGCGCCGGGCGGGAAACGGGTGGTGACTCTGCCCGCCGTTCCGGGCTTGCCCGTGGACCAGCACCTGGGCAATCTCGAAGGCAAGGAGATGCGCTTCGGGACCTCGGCAGGCGCCACCTTTGATGCGCTGACGACAGACGTGACCTGCGGCGCGGTAAACGCCGAGGAGGACAGCCTCAACCCGATGGCCGGCCTTGTCGCCCATGGTCGGAATGTGGCTCAACTGCATCTTCGGCGGCAAGGGCGTGGGGATGATCAACATGTTGCTCTACATCATCATCGGGATCTTCGTGGCCGGCATGATGGTGGGGCGGACGCCCGAGTATCTGGGCAAGAAAATCGGGGCCCGCGAGGTGAAGCTCGCGATCGATCGCCCTGCTGGTCCATCCGTTCATGATTCTTTTGCCCACCGGGCTCTTTGCCGCGACGAGCTGGGGACTCCAGGCCGTCAGCAATCCCGGCGCGCACGGTTTTTCACAAATGCTCTACCAGTTCTCTTCGGCCTCGGCCAATAACGGCTCGGCCTTCGACGGACTGGGGGTGGCCTACGGTTTGGCAAGCAATCCGAGTCCGGCGCCGACCGCCATCCCATGGGATATCGCAGCCGGCCTGGTGATGCTCTTCAGCCGCTTTCTTCCGATTATTGCGCCGATCGCCATGGCGGCATTTCTCGGGGCGAAGAAATCGAGCCCCTTTGGTCTGGGGACGCTGCGCGACTGACACCGTCACCTTCGGCATCCTCTTGCTCGGGACGGTCCTTATCATCGGCGCCTTGCTCTTTTTGCCGGTCGCCGCACTGGGACCGGTGGCGGAGCACTTGGGCCCGATCCCTTTCGGGGGCTGACCGGGAAGCTTGATCGCTGATGAAAGCTCGATCTGAAGAGATTTCGAGATGAATAAAGTGCTCAAAGGAGTGCGACATGAATAAGGCAACCGATACTACAGAAACCGTGCAGGAGGTCCATTGCCTTCGGAGCAGCCGCGGTCGCAGCGCCGTGTGAAGCCGAAAGACTGCTGGAGAAGGAAACAGCGATGGCGGCCTTGAAGCAGGCGTTCGTCATGCTGCGGCCCGACATCCAGTGGAAGAATCCCGTGATGTTCGTGGTCGAGGTCGGGGCCTTCCTGACCCTTCTATTCATCATCGAGGCGGCATTGGGCAAGCAGGCCAGCCAGGTGCCGATTACGCTATTTTATCGCCCTTGACGCATGGCTTTTCTTGACCGTGTTGTTCGCCAATTTCGCCACTGCCCTTGCCGAGGCCCGCGGCAAGGCCCAGGCCGAATCGCTCAGGCGAGCCCGTCACGATACGGTGGCCTATCGCCTGAATGCGGCCGGAGCCATCGAGGAGGTTTCCTCGACGGCTTTGAAACCGGGCGACCGGGTGGTCGTGGAGGCGGGACAGACGATTCCCGGCGACGGGGAGATCATCGAAGGGATCGCTTCCGTGGACGAGTCGGCGATTACCGGCGAATCGGCGCCGGTGATTCGCGAGGCGGGCGGCGACCGGTCCGGGCGTGACCGGGGGCACAGTCGTGCTCTCCGACCGGATCGTAGTCGAGATCACCAGCGGCGCCGGCGAATCGTTCCTCGACCGGATGATCGCCCTGGTCGAGGGCGCCATCCGCCAGCGGACTCCGAACGAGATCGCCCTCACCCTGGTGCTCTCGGCCTTTACGCTGGTCTTCCTGATCGTGGTGATTCCGCTCTGGCCCATGGCCTGGAACGCCGAGCAATACATGATGGGCTACCTGGGCCTCCAAGAGCCCTTGAAAAGCCTCGGCACCGATGTTCCGACCCTCATCGCGCTCCTGGTCTGCCTCATTCCCACCACCATCGGCGCCTTGCTCGCCGCCATCGGCATCGCGGGCATGGATCGCGCTCTGCAGGCCAACATCATCGCCAAGAGCGGCAAGGCGGTGGAGTTGGCCGGCGACATCGACGTCGTGCTGCTGGATAAGACAGGCACGATCACCATAGGCAACCGGAACGCGACCACGTTCCTGCCGATCGGAAAATATTCGGCCGCCGACGTTGGGCGGCTGGCTGCCCTGGCCTCCGCCGCCGATGAGACCCCCGAGGGGAAGAGCATCGTGAGATTGTTCGAGAAGCAAAGCCAAGACCCCGATCAGCGTGCCGCCGGAGGCGCAGTTCTGTGCCATTTACGGCGCAAACGCGCATGAGCGGCGTCGATCTTCCCGACGGCAGGCGAATACGAAAAGGAGCGCCGGACGCCATCATCAAATTCGTCCAGGATAACCAGGGCAGCGTGCCGGATGAGCTCAGCGCGCTGGTCGATAGCGTGGCATCCAAGGGCGCGACCCCTCTGGTCGTCGCCGATGGCGCCCGTATCGCCGGCGTGGTCGTTCTTGAGGACATTTTGAAGCCCCACATGCGCGAGCGCTTCGAGCGGCTGAGGAAGATGGGGCTGCGGACCGTCATGATCACCGGAGACAACCCGCTTACGGCCGCAACCATCGCCGAACGGGCAGGGGTCGATGACTTCCTCGCCCAGGCCACGCCGGAGACCAAGCTCGCCTACATCCGGAAGGAGCAGGCCGGCGGGAAGCTGGTGGCCATGATGGGCGACGGCACGAACGACGCCCCGGCCCTGGCCCAGGCAGACGTGGCCCTGGCCATGAACGCCGGCACCCAGGCGGCCAAGGAAGCGGCCAACATGGTCGATCTGGACAGCGACCCCACCAAGCTGATCGAAGTGGTGGAAATCGGAAAGCAGCTCCTGATGACCCGAGGCGTCACTGACGACCTTCTCCATCGCCAACGACGTGGCGAAATACTTTGCCATCATTCCGGCGCTTTTTGCGGGCACTTTGCCGTGGCTGAAGGCGATCGACATCATGCACCTGCATTCGCCGACCTCGGCCATCCTGTCGGCGGTGATCTTCAATGCGATCATCATCCCGCTGCTCATCCCGGTCGCGCTCAAGGGGGTCCGCTACCGGCCGCTCGGCGCCGATGCCCTGCTGCGCAGGAACATGCTGATCTGGGGACTGGGAGGCGTGATTTTGCCCTTCATCGGCATCAAACTGATCGACCTGATCATGGTGGGTTTGCATCTGGTCAGCTGACGTTGCAGTATCCAAGGAGGCATAGACATGTTGCGATATCTTTCCAAAAGCATCTTACTTTTGTTATTCGCGGTGGTCATCTGCTGCGTCGTTTATCCGCTGGTGCTATGGGTGGTCGGACAGGTCTTCTTTCCCTTCCAGGCCAACGGCAGCATGCTGCAAGGGCCCGGACGGCAAGCCGGTGGGATCGCAAGCTGATCGCCCAGCCGTTTACAAAGGACGAATACTTTCAGCCCCGCCCTTCGGCTGCGTCCTACGATGCGTCCGCCTCGGCTTCGTCGAGCCTGGCGGCCTCCAATTACGCGCTGCGCGACCGGGTGGCCCGCACGCTCGGTCCGATTGTGAAATATCAAAGCGGCCCCAAAGCCGGACAACCGGTGGCGCCGGACATCGAAAGCTGGTTCCAGAAGGATATGTTCCAGGGCAAACCGCACATCGTGGCCCAATGGGCGGACCTGCACAACTCCCTTGCCCAGGCCTGGGTCAAGGCGGACCCGACGCACGCCGCCTATGTGGACGATTGGGCAAAGGCGCATCCCGACGTGGTGGCCCAGTGGATCAAGGACAATCCCGCCACCCCGCAGCCCAAGGCCCCCGACCTGGCCGTGGTCTTCTTCAAGAATTTCTCCAAGGAGAACCCCGGCAAGTTCCCCTCCGCCGTGACTCACAAAGGGGCCGACGGCAAGGATCGATAACGACGATCGAACCGGTCAAAGAGGGCTCGGACATTCAGTCGATCTTCTTCTGAATGTGGCGGGAGGACCATCCCGATGCCGACCTCCAGGACGTCCCCGGCGATCTGGTCACCGCTTCGGCTTCCGGGCTCGATCCGCATATCACGCTTGCAGAATGCCGAGTTTCAGCTCGACCGGGTGGCCTCCAAATGGGCGGCCGACCTGAAACGCGACCCGGCAGCAGTTCGAAAAGAGATCGAGCAGATCTTGCAGAAAAATGCCTCGGCGCCATGGGTTGGGCTTGCGGGCGAGAAGTTCGTAAACGTGCTTGAAGTCAATCTCGAACTGCATAAGCAATATGGAGCCCCATCGTCCTGAACCTGGGACGAGGAGAGGGTTAGCCCAGGGTCAAGCGCCCTGGCCTTAACCTGGATTTGCTTACCAACGAATCCCCTGGGAGTTGACCAGCCTTTAGCTTCCTGCGCCGGAGTTGGGCGCCCCGGCGCAGGAAGACTGGAGGGGTAGCGGAGCGAAATATCAACAAATTAACCTTGGTATATAAGGTTTAAATCCGAACAATAGGGAGAATTGCCATGATTCTGCATCACTTTATCACTAAGGGTATCAAGAGAATGTTTGTGACCTGGCTCTTTCTGGGTTGCATTCTGGCAGTGCTGACTCTGGCTCCGGCGGCGCCGGCCCTGGCGCAGGCGCCCGCCGGCCCGCAGGTCTCGCCGGCAACCCCCGCGGCGGCCGCTCCAGCCGAAGAGAAAAAAGAGGAAGCTCCCACCACCGCCGGTCCCATGATCACCGACTACACCGTTCCCATCGACCAGGGCAAGCTCGCGATGAACCTAATGCTGGCCAATGAATTTGGGGTTGGCAACTTTTCCAATAGTTGGCGGCTCATTAGCGCCCATGAGAATTTCTACAATTTTTATGCCAACGCCAAATTAACCTATGGTCTGGCCAAAAACCTGGAGACCTACGTCGTCGTTCCATTCGTCTATAAATGGATCAGCGATGCGGACCGGAGCATCGCCGGCCCCAACGGCGAGCGCAACGGCTCTTATGGCGGCATCGGCGACATCGCCGTGGTGGGCAAATACCTGCTGCTGCCGGAAACCGATTGCCGGCCCGCAGTAGCCGCGGTGGGGGGGGTGACCGCGCCCAGCGGCCACGCCTCGCACCTCAACCCGAGGTTCCTGGGGGCGGATTCCACGGGCGCCGGGGCCGTGATTTTCTACACCGGCTTCAATCTGTTCAAATACATCAAACCGTTTCTGGTATACGGCCAGTTCTGGTTTCAAGCCCCGGTCAATCTCTACGAACAGAGGGATAACAATATCCGCTCCCGGGACACGGTAACCGCCAACCTGGCGGTGGAATACCCCCTGACCAAACAATGGATCTTGCTGGCTGAAATTTTCAGCAATTGGACCTGGACTAATATCAACCCCATAAATCAGAGCTTTGCAACTACCCAAACGCAAATTGGGGTGGCGCCGGGGATCGAATACGTCATCAACGATAAATGGTCCTGCCAGGTTACGGGGGGGTTTGAGCTTTTCGGGAAAAACGGCGATACGGAATACTTTCCCATGGCCGCGGTAACCTATACTTTTTAGTAATTGGAGAGCTTCCGGGCGCTCATCCCGGGATGCTCCTTCCCTTTGGGGGGCGGCCGTTGACGGCCGCCCCTCGATTTCTTAAGGTGGCCCGGTGCCAGGGGAATTAGTATTCGCGCCCGTTCCCCCCCGCCAAAATTCACGGGCAGGCTCCGTTAAAAATTGTAACATACCGAAAGTTGGGGAACAATCGTACGACTGGTGGGGAATTTGCCGATGGTGTCGAAGGCGCAGCCGGCCGAGAAGGACCATTTATCCGTGACCCGGCATTCGATCCCCGGCAGGAATCCCAAAAGGGTGCTGGGGGTTTGGAAACCCACGGGGGTCAGTATGGTGTCCCAGGTCCAGGTGCTGTACATCTCCAGCAGCAGGGTCCAGCGCTCGGTGAGGGGATATTCCGCCGCCAGGTTGAAGGTCACGCTCTCCATGGCGCGCACCGGGGGGTCTTTGGCGTTGTCCGCGGTCAGCTTATAGATGTTTATGGGGCTGTTCAACCAGATGTTGCTGTACAGCAGGAAGGGCTTCACCCATTTGAACAGGTTGACGCCGGTGGTGAAAGTGAAGGCCCCGGTGCCGACGGCATCCGCCGGCGCCGCCAGGGGCAAGAATCTCGGGTTGAGGCGGGAGGCGTGGCCGCTGGGCCAGGTAACCCCGCCCACCAGGGCGACCGCCGGCCGTATCCCCTTCCTCCAGGAGCAAATATTTGGCCACCGTGGTAATATCCCCGATGCCCGCGTAACTGGCGGAACGTTCTCCGTTGGGGCCGGCTACGCTTCTATCCACATTGTTGACCCAATTGACGATGAAGGGCGCAATGATGTAGGTCTCCAGGTTCTTGGCGGGGCCGTAGGTGAACTTGACCGGCATATTGAAGGAAAACAGATCCCCTTTGGTGCTCACCGGACGCCAGCTTTGGGAGAAGTTGGCCGTATAAACCGACATGGCCCAAAGGACCTGCAAGCTGGCATGGTCCTCCTCGATGGGAATGGTGGTGTCGGTGAGCAAGGGGCCGCAGGTGGTAGGCGCCTCCTCCTTCTTTTCTTCGGCGGGCGGCGCCGCCGGTTGCTGCGACAAGGACGCGCCCCCTGGGGCCTCCGCCGCGGCCGGGCCTGCCGCCAGGATCCAAGGAAACCCCAGGACCACGGCCAGGAAAAATCCCACGCCAAGGCGGATTAATAAAATTCTCACCGCTCTCCCCCGGAAAATTTAATCTTCAACCAAAACCCTTTAAAAATCTCACCAAAACCAGGATAACCAAAAATATTAAGTAGAACCTTAAGAAATATAGGGCCACCTTAGTCATGCGAGTCATTTCTACCCGAGGCATTCTCCCCTCCTTAAGCTACGCGGATTACCAAATCTTTCATGATGTCCTGATAATAGATGACTCCCAGGATATGGTCCGCACCATCGACTACCGGGAGCATCCGAAAGTGGTATTTGGCAAAGATCTTAGCCACGTCTTCCCGCAAGTCACTCTCTTCGGCAGTGACCACCGGTGAGGCCATGATCTCCCTTAAAAGCAGGTCATCCCCGGCGACGACCAATTCCCGCAAGTCCACCACCCCCAAAAGGGTCTTATCGTGGTCAACCACAAAGATATAAGATATCTGGTGGGGCTCGCTTTCTGAGCCTCTAACCTCCGCCAGCACCTCTCCCACCTTGGCGTCCGGGGGTTTGGCCCAAAACTCAGCGGACATAAGACTCTTGGCTCTGGTTTCCTGTTCCGAGAGAATGGCTTGCACCCGCTCCGCCGTTTCCGGTTCGAGCACCTTTACCAAGTCCTGCACATCGTCGTGAGGCAGGATGGAGAAAATATTCGCCAGCTGCGGCACCGTCATTTCCGAGAAGATGGATTTGGCATGCGCCTCGCGCAGGGGGTGATGATTTGCCGTTGAGCCCTGGGTTCCACCTCCAGTAAGGTTTCCGCGGCCTTCTCCGAATCGAGAGCCGAAAAGACTGCTTCCCGTTCATAGCGGGAAAGTTCCTCTAAGACATCTGCCAGGTCCTCGCTGGGCAATTCGACCAAATGCTGGCGGGTTATCGAGAGAGCGACCTTGTCGGTGCTTGCCGCATCCTCCAGAGATAGGGGTTGTACATACTTCCAGGGAATTAAGCGACTCTTGGCCAGGTGCAACCGGCCCAATCCCCAGCGGCGCCAAAATCCGTTAAAAGAGACGTCCACATCCACCAGGAGAAGTTTGCCGCGGGCTTCTACCAGAGAAACATCGTTAACCACTTCAATGCGCCGGCCATCCAGGTCCACGATGGTACGTCCCATCAGATGCTTATCGATGAGTATCCAGCCTGGTTGGTCGGCAAAAGTCGGGTACTTGTCGCCTTCCGGCGGCTCCACGAAGATGGCGTCGTCATCGATCTTGATCACTCTCTCCCAGGGGATAAATTCCGTCGGCTGATTCCAGCCGTGCTCCAAATAAAGCCCGACGGCCTCGGGGTAAGGCTCGGCCATGGCAAAAACCAGATCGGTTAGCTTCCCCAGCCGATTTTTAATGTTCTTGGCGCAAACGCGCCGTTTGAACAGTTCCGAAAAAAAGAACATTCGGAAGGGGCCATTTCCCGCGTGCGGCTCCGGGCAGGAAACCTGCTGTGTTGAGCTTGTCATTGAGACCCCCCAAACAGGCTCGGGAACAAGGTTTGTACTCCCAAGAGTGAAGAGATTAAACTGACCAAGATGACGATAGACCAGTTCGTGATATTTTCCCAACGCTTATTCACATGGTCACCCATGGTGGCCTTATCATTCAACAGCAACAGCAAAAATATCAAGGCTGAAGGCAGCAAGGTGACCGCGATGACCTGCACGAACATGGTGATCGTGATCAGGGGGGCTCCCGGAATCAACACCACCGCACCCGCAGTGGCAAGCATCCCCAGATAAATTAGATAAAACCAGATGGCGTCCTTGACCCGAGAATTCAAGGTATGGGCCCAGCCAAAAACCTCCCCCACGGCCCAGGAGGACGACAGGGAGATGCACAGGGCCCCGAGGAAGCCCGCATCAAAAAGGCCGATGGCGTAGAGTTTCCGAGCCCAGTCTCCCTGCCCGTGCGGCATCAGGGGCATCAGGGCTTCGGCGGCCTGTTTGACGTCTTCCACGGTGATGGGTGGATGATGATAAAAGAGCACCGCCCCGGTGGTCAGAACGATGAAAACCGCCACCACATTAGTGGAGAGGGAGCCGAGGAAGGTGTCGATTCTGCCGAACTTGATATCGTGAACATCCATGCCCTTATCCACCACCGCACTCTGTTGAAAAAAGATCTGCCAGGGGGCGATGGTGGTGCCGATGTTCGCCAAGAGGATAAAGACCATATCGCCGGTGAGGCCTCCGGGCAGCTGCGGGATAAACCCTCTACCCGCGGCACCCCACCCCGGCGAGTACGATATGTTCATCCCCCAAAAGGCCGCGGGTATATAGACCAGGTTAAAGAGACAGAAAAACAGGGTGAGCTTCTCGAAGGTCCAATATTTTCCCGAGATGACCACGCCAAAGAGGACAAGGGTCACCACGATATAGGTGATCCAGGAGGGGATGCCGAAGAGGCTCATGGCCGCAGTCATGCCGATATATTCGGTAATGAGGGTCAACCAGTTGAGAAACGCCAGGTCGGTAAGGGAAAACCAGCCCCAAAAGGAGCCGAAGCCGTCAAAGATCGCCTCGGCATGTCCCCGTTTGGTCACGGTTCCCAGACGCACCGTCATTTCCTGGACAAAGTAAGCCATGGGGAGCAGCAGGATGAAAATCCAAAGCAGGGAGAACCCGTATTTGGAGCCGGTCACCGCATAGGTGGCGATGCCGCCGGCGTCGTTATCCGCCACCATCACGATGATGCCGGGTCCCAGCACCGCCAGGAAAATGAGCAATCTCCGCCGCAGGCGATTCGAGAGGTGGATAGCTTTGCTGAGCCAAAACATGGTTAATCTCCGGGAATTAGGTCAGGTGAAGGGATTGAGATATTAGCCGCTCAGTCAATCCGGGAGCAAGTCACAACTCCATCCCTGACATTATAACTGTTATTTATTTGCGCCTTATTATTCATCAGTTAATATATGGTTAATACTTAAAACGTTATCTGTAAGTCCCCTATCTCTGTTAAAGGTTTTCCTATATTGCTATTAAGCTGATAGGGAAATGACGCAGCTCACGCCATGGGGAAGAGCGGTTCTGGCAGGGTTTTCCTGTGGCAGGAAAAAGAAACCCCCGGGCGGGCCTGCACGGGGGCATAGAGGGAAGATCACGCGCCGGCGGCGCCTGCTTACCTTATAGGCATCCCCAAGAGGACTGTCCGGAGCGCCAGATCGCCATGACCTGCGCTGCTAATCAGTCTTATGTTGCTACTACCGCCAGGGTCGTCCATATAAAGCGACGAATCTCCTCTCTTAAATTTGAACTCCGGAAATGAGGATAGCCCCCCGGTTTTCCTTTGTCAACCCAAAAGTCGCGAAAAAATATTTAATGATGAGAATTTTAAGGGAGCATCTGGCGGGGGAAGGTCAACGAGGCCAATTTACCCAGGGTCAAGCCATGGTTACCGGACAGCTCGTTAGCAGCATTTTTCTCAATTTTCCGGTAATATTAATTATCCAGCCTCCTTGACGAGATGAGAGGCAGGCCTCTTTAGGCTCCCGGGTGATCTTGTAACCAAAAATAACCAAAAATCCGTTCCGTTTCCGGATTTATCCTACCCGCCAGGACCATATGAGAGAAACCCAGTGAGGCCGCTACGGTGAGGCCTTTCCCGGAGATAATTATGCGTATTCGTGAAGATTTGCGAAATCTGGCCATTATCGCCCACGTCGACCACGGTAAAACCACCCTGGCCGATGCCATGCTCTGGCAAAGCGGCATCTTTCGAGAAAATGAGCAGGTAGCCGAGCGGGTCATGGACAGCCTGGACCTGGAGCGGGAAAAGGGTATCACTATCATGGCCAAGAACATGGCCATCACCTATAAAGGAGTAAAGATCAATATCGTGGACACCCCGGGCCACGCCGATTTCGGAGGTGAGGTGGAACGCACCCTGAATATGGTGGAAGGGGTCATGCTCCTGGTGGACGCCACCGAAGGCCCGCTGCCCCAAACCAGGTTTGTCCTGGGGAAGGCCCTGGAGAAGGCCCTGCCGGTAATCGTGGTCATCAACAAGATCGATCGCCCTGACCGGCGCGTCAAAGAGGTTCTGGACGAGATCTACGATCTGTTCATTGACCTGGACGCCACCGAAGAGCAACTGGATTTCCCCGTGCTCTATACCAACGCCAAGGCCGGCATTGCCCTGACCGACCCCGAAGGTGCGGGCCGGGATCTGGCGCCCTTGTTTGACGCCATTCTCTCCGCCATCCCCGCCCCTTCCTTTGATCCGTCGTCGCCCTTGCAGTTTCTGGTCACCAGCCTGGATTACAGTGATTATGTGGGGCTGATCGCCGTGGGCAAACTGGTGAGCGGCACGCTGCGCCGCGGCCAGGAGGTGGCGCTTTTGAAACAGGGGGTCCTCGCCGGGAAAGCCCGTCTCAGCCTCCTTTACAGCTTTGAGGGCCTGGACCGCCTGGAGCCGGAGGCGATTGAGGCCGGGGATATCGCCGCGGTGGCCGGGGTGCCTCAGGCCTTTATCGGCGACACCCTGGGCGATCCCGAGGACCCGCGGCCGCTGCCCCCCATCAAGGTGGAAGAGCCCACTATTTCCATGGTCTTCTCCGTGAATACCTCTCCTTTGGCGGGCCGGGAAGGAAAGCTGCTGACTTCCCGCCACCTCAAGGAGCGCCTGGAAAAGGAAATCCTTTACAACGTGAGCATCAAACTGGAGCCGACGGAAAGCCGGGACGCCTTTAAGGTGAGCGCCCGGGGGGAGCTCCAGTTGGCAGTGCTCATAGAGATGATGCGCCGGGAAGGGTTTGAGCTGTCTCTGTCCAAACCCCGGGTTATTATCCGCGAGCGGGAGGGCGTGCTGTCAGAACCGGTGGAACTTGCCGTGGTGGACATCCCCGAGGAGTTCATCGGGATTGTCACCGAACAGATGAGCGCCCGCCAGGGGCGGATGGTCAAGATGGTCAATCACGGGTACGGCCGGGTGCGCCTGGAGTTTGAAATCCCTTCCCGGGGTCTCATCGGTTTTCGGGGCCAGTTTTTAAACGATACCCGGGGGACCGGGCTTTTGAACACCATCCTGGAGGGCTTTATTCCGGTTATGGGGGAGATCAACGGCCGGCCTAACGGGGTCCTGGTTGCCGACCGGCCCGGGAAGGCGGTGGCCTATGCCATCTTTCACCTGCAGCCCCGGGGGACTATTTTCGTGAAGCCCGGAGACCCGGTGTATAAGGGCATGATTATCGGGGAGAATACCCGGGCCGAAGATATGGCGGTGAATATCACCAAGGAGAAAAAACTCACCAATATGCGGGCCGCCGGCTCCGATGAGGCCTTGCGGCTGGTCCCCGCCAGACAGTTTGGCCTGGAACAAGCCATGGAGTTTATCAACCAGGATGAATTGGTGGAAGTAACCCCGGCTTCCATTCGCCTCCGGAAGATTGGCGGGTGAAGGCGCAGCTCTGAAACCAGGTCATTTCACAATATCTGTCTTGTTCGTAAGTCTTTTCATACTCTGTGCCGCAACCACCGGATTCGCCGCGGAGTGGAGGACCTTTGGAACCGTGAGCTATGACTGGCGCGGAGATTCCGTGCCATACGATTTCATCCGGCGCGTTCCAACTGACTATGACGAGCAAGGCGACTTTACCCAGCTGGAGATAATCCGGCATGGAGAGGTGGTCTTCACAGTAACTGATGAAGACGGCATAACGAAGTACAGCCACGCCATTGAGAATAGAGACATAAAAAAGATAGCCAGCGGAAATCTTCTCCACTCAGAACACCTCCTGATGGCGCCGGCCATAAAAGGGAGGTCTCGGTTCCCTCTTCTTTTCTTGTTCGGCCGGGCCTACGCGAGCCAACCCGGCAGTCTCCATGTCATCTCTTTAAGCGATGACGGGGTGCCAAAGGAGATCCTCAGCTTAAAGAACTTCGACTTCTATAACCTTGCTGATCTTAATAATGATTCGGTTCCCGAACTCATTGGCAAAAAGTGCCTGTCCCAAAGTTTTGCGGAAGGCATCCTGACCTACGACCCCTTCTCCGTCTATCGCTTCGGTGATACGGCAACTTCTCCAATGATTTTCGATCTACGCTGACCCGTGAATATAACCAAGTCAATTATTATGGTTGGGCTGGTCCAGATTGTCGTGAGGACGTCGCAGTCGTTTTGCATCCTCCAGGTGGGGGGAAACCGGTAATAATGGACGCAGAGAAGGCAACGGCACTATTAAAAGAATAACCGCCGTTTAAACCGAAAAATTTTTGTCCCAAGGTTTGGCATTCCTTTAAACCAACTCCTGGTCTTCGTCTATTCTTCTATCGACTTACCGCTGGTCGCAAAAAACTTAAGCGTCTCACTTTTATGCGGATGCCCTGAGAATTGGTAAAGATTCCAAGGGTCGAGGCTCTTAAGGGGCACGCCGGCCTTTTTCTAGCGCCTCCTTGGCGGGCAGAAACACTGCATGCTCCTCATCCATCACCCGCAACAGCACCAGCGTATATCCTGGTTGAAACTCGGTTTTGACAATGCGGCCAGCGATTTCACCAGTGGCGTTCAAGTTGGCGTCTTGAGGGTCATAGGTTAGATCTTGGGGACGCTGGATTTTGTCTGGGTCGCCCAGAGGCAAAGCCTTATCGATTTTCCACAAGCCATTTTCTTTTTTAAACGAAATCAGCTCTTCCATCCGCAGTCGTGGCCGTTGCATTTCGGGCAGGGCGGAAAACTGCCCGACCAAATAGAGCGTCGCACTTTGGCCGCTCTGCCCCCGGGAGACATGTTGAATCTGATAGGACTCCGGTACTTGGGCCCGGGAGATCAACAAAAAGTTAGCGCGATCCTTTTTCCCCTTGATTTGCCCACCGATCTCTTTTTGTCTTTCGGTGGTGCTCAGGGACAGCATGGTGTTTACGTCACCTTTGTTGGCGGCGACGTTATAGGCGTCCAATATTCGCCCAAATTCCGGAGCATCCTGAGCCGTAGCGCCCGCAGTTAAAGAAACAAAAATCATAACCAGTGAGAGGATGATCTTTTTCATGGGCCATCCTTCAATATCCATTAATCACCCCGGCTTATTTACAAAAAGGTTCCCCCGTGGAAGATAGGGAATCAGAAATAAGGAAATACTGGCATCACCGGCGGGAGGCCTGTGCTTGGTCCTTTAACTCTGAGGCAAGATATAAGAGGTAAACTATTTCTTGATATAGACGCCATCAAATGGCAGTGGACCGAAGCGATCCCGGCATTGGGGAGCATGTACCACGGCCTTATTTCCCTGAAACGTGATAGTCAAGGGGCAGTCTTTATCCGCATAGGTAGCTGTGTTTCCCTTTAAGTCGGCCACGCCCGACATCCCCCCCCCAGCGATTTTCCGCATCTATTTCTACTCTAATGGTAAATTTAATACTTCCCGGTTGCTGCCACTTGGAGACCATCAATTCGTGGAGGCCCACTTTGTCCTGGAGTTTATAGTTCCCGAAAATCTCGGCGGCGGCTCCATAATTCAGGCCTAGAACCAAAAACACCGAACAGATGATAACCAGCCATTGTCGTCTTCCTCGACTCATCACCGTTTCCCCCTACCCTGATTTCTGATTTTGCAGAGCCAGCTGCGCAGTGAGCCCCCCATAACTCTGTTACTTTACCCCACAATTATGCGACGGCATTGTCCGTCGCAGTTAGAAATTGGTTTTTTGCGTCCTCCTGGCCCGGGGGAGACCCCCATGGTTGGCTCCCCCGCCTCTGTGGGGAACGGCTTTTGCGGGGGCAGGCTCAGACGGCCCGGAAGTTCCGGGTCTCGATGTTGTATTGCTTGATCTTGTAGCCCAGGATTCTGAGGCTGGTGTCCAGCAGGTGGGCGGCCTTGCTCTGATTGCCCCGGGTCTGGCGCAGGGCCTCGCTGATCAGCTCCTTCTCCAGTTTCTCCACCCGGGAGGCCAGGCCGCTGGAAGCGGAGGCGCCGGGCTCCTGGCGTTGCAGGGAGGGAGGCCAATGGACGCTAAGGATGGTGTCCTCGTCGCAGACCAGCACGGCCCGCTCGATGATGTTTTCCAGCTCCCGGACATTGCCGGGCCAGGGGTACTGCATCAGCAGGTCCAGGGCCGGGGCCGACAGGCGCTTCACCGGTTTCTGATGCTCCTTGGCGTACTTATTGAGGAAATGGTCGGCCAGCAAAGGGATGTCGGCCATGCGCTCCCTAAGGGGCGGCAGATAGATGGGGAAGACGTTGAGGCGGTAATAGAAGTCCTCCCGGAAGGCGCCCGTGGCCACCGCCTGTTCCAGGTCCCGGTGGGTGGCGGCCAGCAACCTGATGTCGGCCTTCAGGGTGGAGGTGCCCCCCAGGCGGGTGTACTCCCGCTCCTGGATGACCCGCAGCAGTTTGAGCTGGACGTTGGGGCTCAGGTCGCCGATTTCGTCCAGGAAGATGGTGCCGCCCTGGGCCAGTTCGAAGCGCCCCTGCTTGCGCTGCATGGCCCCGGTGAAGGCGCCCCGTTCATGGCCGAAGAGTTCGCTCTCCACCAGGGTTTCCGGGAGGGCGGCCAGGTTCACCTTGACAAAGGGCTTGTCGGCCCGCTGGCTGTTGTAATGGATGGCCGAAGCCACCAGCTCCTTGCCGGTCCCGGACTCGCCCCGGATGAGGATAGTGGCGCTGCTCTTGGCTACCCGGTCGATCATCTCGAAGACCTGGCGCATGCGTCCCGAGGTGCCAATGATATTGCCCATCTGGTAGCGTTCCTGGAGCTGGCCCTTCAGCTTCAGGTTTTCATTCTGGAGGCGCTCCTTTTCCCGGTCGATGAGCAGCAGGTTGTTCACCGTCTGGGCGATGATGGAGGCGATGATGGTGAGCAGCCGCAGGTCGTGGTTCAGGTCCAGGTCCCGGTGCAGGCGGTCCACCGACAGGGCCCCGATGGTCTGATGGTTGATTTTCACCGGCACGCACAGAAAGGAGAGCTCATCCTTCTCCCGGGTGCCCCGGGAGCGGGTCCGGTTCAGGAAGAGGGGCTCCTGGCTCACCACCGGAACCACCGCGGGTTCCCCGGTCTCCACCACCCGGCCGGTGATGCCTTCCCCCAGCTTGTAGCGGCCGCGCTTGCGGGCCTCGGCGGTGAGGCCGTGGGCCACCTCGATCTGCAGCTGCAAGGTTTCGGGGTTGAGGATGGAGATGGTGCCGCGGCGCATGCCCATGCGTTGGGCCAGAATCTGCAATATCCGCTGCAGGCTCCGGGGTAGGGGCCCCGGGGTGCTCAGGGTATCGGTAATTTCGTAAAGCAGGGTTACTTCGTCCATAGCGCTGGCCTGAAAAATGAGATTTAAAGAATAATTATTGATTCATTTTCGTGGATTTTAAGTGAAAAGGCAAACAAAATTATTACGAAATTGTTATCATAAACGGGCCATCCCCTGAAAGTATTTATCAGGGATGACCCTGGGGCGGCGGGAAGAGGCCCTCCCGGCGAAAGCCGCGATCCCTGCCGGGCGCCGCCCGGCGCTGCGCCGGCCCCGGGGCGGCAGGCCGGGCCTGCCTCCTTGACACTACCCGGATATATGTTTAATTTAAATATCTTAATTAATTTCGGGTGAACGGGCCTCCCATGCGCTACCGGTTTCTTTACCAGACCGGCCATAAGGTTGTGGAGTTCGTGGATTACCTGGGGGAACTGACCCTGTTTTTCCTGGAGGCCTGCCGCACCCTGCCCCACCGCCCCTGGTTCTTCCGGGAGATCATCGTCCAGATGTTCCAACTGGGAGTAAGGTCCTTCTCCCTGGTAGCGGTGGCTTCCTTCGCGGTGGGGCTGGTGCTGGCCATGCAAGGGCTCGTCGTCCTCACCTATTTCGGGGCGGCCAACTACATCGCCACCACGGTGGCCTACACCTTTTTCGCGGCATGGGCCCCATGCTGGCCGGAGTGATGCTGGCTTCCAGGGGGGGCGCCGGCATCGGCGCCGAGATCGGCTCCATGCGGGTCACGCACCAGATCGACGCCCTCACCGTCTCGGCAATCAACCCCATGAAGTACCTGGTGGTCACCCGCATCATCGCCTGTATGCTGGTGATGCCCCTGTTGACCATCTTTGCCAATCTCATCGGCATCCTGGGAGGAATGTGCATCGGTGTCTTCCAGGTGGGCATGAGCGCCACCTTCTACTACTCCCTGACCATCAAGTGGCTGATGGTGCGGGACGTACTGCCGGGGATCTTCATGACCACCGTCTTCGGCATGGTCATCGGCACGGTAGCCTGTTTCCATGGCTATACCACCAAACACGGCACCTTTGGGGTTGGCCAGGCCACCAAGACCTCGGTGGTGGTGTCCATCCTCCTGCTCCTGATCTCTGATGTCTTCCTCACCAAACTCACCATCGTCCTCTTCCCCTCCTGAGGGCGTGGAGGCAGGCGTCCTGAGGGCGGCGCCCGGCGCCCCGTTGATCTCCTATGCCGGCGTCCATAAGGCCTATGGGGATAACCGGGTGCTCCGGGGGGTGGACCTGCAGGTCTTCCCCGGGGAGACCATGGTCGTCCTGGGCCGCAGCGGTTCCGGCAAGACCGTGCTGACCAGCATGCTGGTGGGCCTCACCATTCCCGATCGGGGTTCCATCGAGGTGGCCGGGGTGAAACTCGGCAGCTTCAAATCCGACGCCGACTGGCGGGAACTGCGCCTCAGGACCGGCTATCTCTTTCAGGGCTCGGCCCTGTACGATTCCATGACCGTGGGGGAGAACGTGGCCTTTCCCATGGTGCAGCACACCCATTGGCACGAGGCCGAGATTGCCCGGCGGGTGGCGGAAAAGCTGGAGCAGGTGGGTCTGGCCGGCACCGAGCCCATGGAGCCCGGCGAACTTTCCGGGGGCATGCAGCGCCGGGCCGCCCTGGCCCGCAGCCTGGCCCTGGACCCGGAGATTATCATCTACGATGAACCCACCTCGGGCCTGGATCCCATCACCGGGGACGAAATCAGCCAATTGATGCGGGACCTGCAGCAGGCTCTCAAGGTCACCTCCGTGGTGGTCACCCACGACCTGCGCCTGCCGGACCGGGTGGCCGACCGCCTGGTCCTGTTGTTTGAGGGGGCCATGGGCCTTTCAGGGCAACTTTGAGGAATTTCTCCGGTCCCCCCATCCGGAGGTCCGGCGGTTTCTCCATAAGCAGGCGCCCCAGGAGGATACGGCAAGATGATCTCCCGAAAATATAGATCTGAAACCATCGTGGGCTTCTTTGTGCTGGTTGCCCTGGTGGCCCTGTTCATCACGGTGCTGATCATCGCCCGCCAGGAAGGACTCTTTCAGAGTTATGTGGCGTACCATGCGACCTTCAAAAACGTCGGCGGGCTCAAACCCGGCTCCGAGGTCCTCCTGGCCGGGGTGACGGTGGGCTCCGTCCAAGCGATTACCATCGACCCCAGCGGCTTAAGCAAGGTAACCTTTACGGTCATGAAGAAATACAGCGACCAAATCAAGGAGGATTCCCAAGCCTCCATCGGCTTTGTGGGCATGCTGGGGGATAAGAGCCTGGACCTTTCGGCGGGCTCCCCCGGCAACCCTGCCATTCCCCCCAATGGACAGGTGGCCTCCGTTGAACCCATAGACTTGACCCAATTATTGGCCAGGGTGGGCCCCAGCCTGGAGGACCTGCAAACCATCCTGAAGAACCTGGCCAAGATTACCAACGCGATTGTGGGGAAGCAGGTGGCGGTATGACGAATATCATCGACCAACTCAAGGAAATCGTCAGCAAGGTCAACCAGGGCCAGGGTAGCCTGGGGCTGATTCGTCAATGACCCGAAGCTCTACCGTGAGACCATCGCCACCATGTCCTCCGCCCGGAAGGTGTTCGCCGACGTGGGGCAGGGCAAAGGGGCCCTGGGCGCCCTGATTTATGATCCGAAGTTCAAGGCCCAGATGGAGCAGTCCATGGGGAGCATTAAGGAGGGTCTGGCCCGGCTGCCGGAAATTTCCAAAAAATTAGATGAGTTCCTGACCGAGCTGCACCGGGCCGGTAAGGGCCTGCCGGGGCTGGTGACCTCCGGCGACACCATGGCAAACGACGTGGACCGGACCGCCAAGGCGGCCCAGAAATCCTGGCTGCTCCGGAGTCACGTGCCGCAGCCCCAGGAACATACCATCCGCCTGGACGCCCAGGCGGGGAAGGACTAGGCATGGCTGGATACGGCCGTTGGCTGTTGCTCCTCTGCCTGCTGGGGTTGGGCTGCGCCGGACCCGGTAAAACCGGGGAGGAAATGAAGACCCGGGCGGTGTCCTTGAATGATGAAGGCTACCAGTATTACCGCCAGGGCCATTTTACTGCGGCCGAAGGCAAGTTCTCCCAGGCCCTGAAGCTCAACCGCCTCATTGACCGTCGCCAGGGCATCGCCGCCAACCTCAATAACCTGGGGGTCCTGGCCCAGGAGCAGGGCGACGCCGGAGCAGGCCCTGGCTTACTTTCGGGAGGCCCTGGACCTCAACCGGGACCTGGAAGACCCGGCGGGCCTCTCCGAAACCCTGAACAACCTGGGGTCGGCTTATCTCTCCCAGGGGAAAGTGGAGGAGGCCCGCAAAGCCTTTCAGGAAGGTCTGGAATACGCCCAAACGCTGCCCCCGGGGTCCCTGCTGGCTCTATCCCTGACTCATTTAGGGGATGCGGCCCGGGCCAGGCGGGATTATGGCCAGGCCCTGAGCTACTACCGGCAGGCCCTGGCGGTGGATGAAGCCCGGAAGGATCTGCTGGGCCGGGCGGTTTGCTGGCAGCGCCTGGGGGCCACCTTCGTGGACCTTAAGGATTATCCCCGGGCCGGGACCTACTTGCACGACGCCCTGCGGGAGCTCCGCCGCCTGGAGAACACCGACGCCATCGCCGACACCCTCAAGGATCTGACCCGGCTGGCCCTGGCCCAGGGTGACCGGCAGGAGGCGGCCCTCCAGGGCAAGCTCCTTCTGGAGATCTACCGGGCCCGGGGCCAGGAGCAGGAGGCCCGGAAGCTGGAAGCGCTCTTGCAAAACCACCCAGGGCATTAAACCCGGGGCTTCGAAAAATTCCCGGGGCCGCCGGGGCCGGCACGGTGGTGAGCGGGATTAAGGAACCCGTCCGTTTCGGTTGGGCCTGCGGCACAGCGAAAGAAAGAAAAAAACGAGGCGCATGGATCATTTCATCTCATCACTTAATCAAAAGCTACGGCTACCTGGGGGTGTTCGCCTCCCTGATGCTGGGCATGTTCGGGTTGCCGCATGCCCGATGAATCCATCCTCACCGCCGCCGGCTTTCTCGTCTCCAAGAATTACCTGCATCTCCTGCCCGCACTGTTGGCCGCCTATCTGGGCAGCATCTGCGGCATTACCGTGAACTATCTGGCGGGGCGCTTCATCGGCTTTCCTTTGCTGCATCGATACGGCTATTTCCTGGGTATCAGTGACGAAAAGATCGGCTGGGTCCACCACTGGTTTGAGAATTACGGCAGATTTGCCCTGTTTGTAGGTTATTTCATTCCCGGGGTGCGCCACCTGACGGCCTTTACCGCCGGCGCCTCCCGCCTCGACTATTGGGGCTTTGCCCCCTTTGCTTACAGCGGCGGCCTGTGCTGGGTGGCCTCCTTCATCGCCGTGGGTTACTTCCTGGGGGAGCAGCGCTCCTGGCTGGTCCCCCAACTCCGCACCTATCTCTTGCTGGCCCTGGGGGTGGTGATCTTTCTACTCTGGGTGCGTTACCGGCTGTGGACCAAGGGCCCCAAGGATTAGGGGGCGCGGGGTTACCTGGGGCGGCTGGCCTGGCCCAAGGGCCATCAATTCCGCCCGGGATAAAGGCCCTGGTGGACGCCGGCGCCGGCCCCTGGGCGGCTTATTCAAGTTAGGAGGTGAGAGATGTTCGGGCGAAGGATCAGGCTGTTCAAACTCCTGGGGTTCGAGGTGCGCATCGACCTGAGCTGGATCATTATCGCGGTGCTGGTGACCTGGTCCCTGGCCATAGGGCTCTTTCCCAAAGTTTACCCCCAGCTGCAGCCGAAAGTCTATTGGGAGATGGGGGTGGCCGGAGCCCTGGGGCTCTTCGCCTCCATCGTCTTCCATGAGTTCTGCCATTCCCTGGTGGCTCGCCGGTTCGGCATGCAAATGAAGGGCATCACCCTGTTCATCTTCGGCGGCGTGGCGGAGATGGGAGACGAGCCCCCCACCGCCCGGGCGGAATTCCTCATGGCGGCTGCCGGACCGCTGTCCAGCATCCTTATCGGCCTGGTCTGCTACGGGCTTTATCTGACCGGCCACCGCGGCGGCTGGCCGCTGCCCCTCAACGGCGTGCTGGGGTACCTGGCCTGGATCAACATCCTGCTGGCCCTGTTTAATCTCCTGCCGGCCTTCCCCCTGGACGGCGGCCGCATCCTGCGCTCAATTTTGTGGGGCGCCAGGCAGAATCTGCCCTGGGCCACCCGCGTCTCCGCCGGGATCGGCTCCGGTTTCGGGGTTATCCTGATTTGTTGGGGGATACTTCAGGTGGTTTGGCAGAACAACCTCATCGGCGGTCTGTGGATCTTTCTCATCGGCCTGTTTTTGCGGAACGCGGCCCGGATGTCCTACCAGCAACTTATGGTGCGCCGGGCCCTGGAAGGGGAGCGCATCAGCCGCTTCATGACCCGGGACCCCATTACCGTGCCCCCGGCCATCACCGTGGCCAAACTGGTGGAAGATTACGTCCTCAAGTACCATTTCAAGATGTTTCCGGTGCTGGATGACGGACGGCTGGTGGGCTGCGTCACCTCCCGGGACATCAAGGGGATCCCCAAAGAGGAGTGGGGCCGGGAGACCGTGGGCCAAATAGCCGAGCGCTGTCCCCCGGAGGCCATCATCGAGCCGCAGACCGACGCGGTCAAGGCCCTGGGCATCATGAACCAGACGGGCCTGAGCCGCCTGCTGGTGGCGGAAAACGGCCGCTTGGTGGGCATCCTGACCTTAAAAGACTTGCTGGCCTTCCTCTCCCTCAAGGTGGAGATGGAGCAGCCTTAGGGGCTGGCCTTCAGTAGCCCAGTAGTCAGTAGCCAGTAGTCAGTAGTCAGTTGGCCAAGGTGCGCTGATCACTGATTACTGATCACTATCTTTAACGGAGGCAGCAGGCCTGGGCAAAGGCCGGCTGATAAAAAGCGACGTCGCCATCCCGCCAGCTCAGGGTGTAGAGGCTCCCCTGAAAGCAGATGGTGTGGTTGATCATCATCATGATTCTCTCCACCAGGCGGCCGTGGCCGGGGTGGGGCAGCACCGCGGTGACCAGCTTCCGGGGCTCCGGGGTCCAGTCAAAATCAAAACCGTATTCGTCCATTAAAAATCCTCTTAAATTTTATGGCGCTCCGGAGGCGCCGGGCTCGAACTCCCGCCGCTCCCCCCTGGCCCCGGGCCGAAAATTTCAGCGCCCTGGAGATGCCTTTATAAATTATATCGTTTATAAGATTTCTTAGCCATAATTCTTTGGGCAATCCCTTATCAGACCTCTGAAAAAGTCCCCCCTAGGTCCTTCTGGGGAAACGAAGCGCCTTGGCAGTATTTCAAGCCTACCAGTGGACGGCTATCCTGAGAACATGTAAAATAGCTAATTGATTAAATTATCTTTCGGACCCCTTTATAAAACTTAAGAATGTCAACCCTTCGCAACTTCAGCATCATCGCCCATATCGACCACGGCAAGTCCACCCTGGCGGACCGCCTCATCCAGTGGACCGGCATGGTGGAGGACCGGCAGTTCCGCGACCAGATCCTGGACAACATGGACATCGAACGGGAGCGGGGCATCACCATCAAGAGCCACACCATCAGCCTGCCCTACACCGCCCGGGACGGCCGGGAATACGACCTGAACCTCATCGACACCCCGGGCCACGTGGATTTCTCCTACGAGGTCTCCCGGGCCCTGGCCTCCTGCGAGGGGGTGCTGCTCCTGGTGGACGCCTCCCAGGGGGTGGAGGCCCAGACCCTGGCCAACCTGTACCTGGCCATGGAGCACGACCTCGCCATCATCCCGGTGATCAACAAGATCGATCTGCCCGCGGCCGACATCGAAGGGGTCAAGGAGCAGATCGACCAGGAACTGGGCCTGGACCCGGAGCTGGCCATCCTGTGCTCCGCCAAGGAGGGGATCGGCATCGACGAGGTGCTGGAGGCCATCGTCGCCCGGATCCCGCCGCCCCGGGGGAGCGCCGAGGAGCCGCTGTCCGCGCTGATCTTCGACGCCCACTACGACTCCTTCCGGGGCACCGTCGTCACCTGCCGGGTCTTCGACGGCCGGGTCCAGCCCGGCGACATCATCCGCCTCATGTCCAACGGCGCGACCTACAAGGTGGAAGAGGTGGGCATCTTCCGCCTGGCCACGGGAGCCGCGCAAGGAGCTGACCGCGGGCATGGTGGGCTACCTCATCGCGGGCATCAAGACGGTGAGCGACACCCGCATCGGCGACACCATCACCCTGGACGCCGATCCCGTGGCCCAGCCCGCTGCCCGGCTTCAAGGAAGTGAAGCCGGTGGTCTTCTCCTCCATCTATCCCCTGTCGCGCCGACGATTATCAGGCCCTGGCCGAGGCCCTGGAGAAATACAAGCTGAACGACGCCTCCCTGGTCTACCAGAAGGACTCCTCCGCGGCCCTGGGCCAGGGCTTCCGCTGCGGCTTCCTGGGGCTGCTGCACCTGGAGATCGTCCAGGAGCGGCTGGAGCGGGAGTTCGACCTGTCCATCATCATGACCGTGCCCGGCGTGCGTACCGAGTTCACCCTGGCGGACGGCACGCGAGATCACGGTGGACAACCCCATGCACTACCCCGACCCCAGCAGCATCAAGAGGTCCGAGGAGCCCTTCATCCGGGCCCATATCCTCATCCCGGAGCGCTACGTGGGCGCGGTGATGAAGCTCTGCCTGGAGCGCCGCGGGGTCAATTCCAGCTTCACCTACCCTCGCCCGGCCGGGTGGAGCTCACCTTCGAGATGCCGCTGGCCGAGGTGGTCTTCGACTTCTACGACCGCCTGAAGACCGTCACCCAGGGCTACGGCTCCTTCGACTACGAGCTCCTCGGATTACCGGGACAGCGACCTGGTCAAGCTGGACATCCTGGTGAACGGCGAGAAGGTGGACGCCCTGTCCCTGATCGTCCACCGGGACAAGGCCCGGGATGGGGCGTGCGGGTCTGCGACCGGCTGAAGGAGGAAATCCCCCGGCAGCAGTTCAAGATCGCCATCCAGGGGGCCATCGGCGGCAAGATCATCGCCCGCTCGACCATCACCGCCTTCCGCAAGGACGTCACCGCCAAGTGCTACGGCGGCGACATCACCCGGAAGCGGAAACTCCTGGAAAAGCAGAGGGAAGGCAAGAAGCGCATGAAGATGGTGGGCGCGGTGGAGATCCCCCAGAGCGCCTTCGTGGCGGTGCTGAAGACCGAGAGTGAATAAAAGACAGGGTTTCGGTTTTCGGTAAAAGATGGCCATCTTAAAAGGGGAAGTGAAGATATCGGCATGCAGGAAGAAATTTTAATCCGATAACCGCGATTTGGTTAAATGGGCGGTTTTGCATCGACTTGCGGAGAATTACAATGCCCGTAGAATCTTGCAACTCGACATTCTATCGGCCTAGCGAATTTCCATAAAGTAACGATAGATGGCGAGGAGCATAAAATACCGCAGGAGGTCCTTTCACATTTTCAGTGATCTGCGAAAGATCGAAAATATTAATTCTGAAATTCAAGTTGCTGTTATTCGATGAGCTTTTTACTGACCGAAACAGCTACTTGAAGTATGTCAAAAATTTGCTTTGAAAGTTTCAGGAAGAAACATGTGTGGTCTTTTTGGACCCAGATACGGGGAATGCGCCCAAAACCTAAATTTGGATCATGTGCTTGAGATTGGAAGATTAAGGTTATTTGGGAGCACACGAAGTCTGGCGATGTATATGTGGTTTATCAGCATAAGAACAACCTGGCTGGCCGGCATTGAGATTGAACCGAAATGGAGCCTACTTGGAAAATGCTTTGAAGTCGAGGTAAGGATTCAATAAAGGTTGCCATGTGGTCTTGAAATAGCCCGCGATGTTGTCTTCTTCTATGCGCCCAAGCCCTGACTGCCTGACCCCTGATCCCCGGCCCCTGGCCCCTCTCCCCGGCCTTTACGTGCACGTCCCCTTCTGCCAGACGAAATGCCCCTACTGCGATTTCTTCTCCGTCACTTCTCCCCATCTGATCTCCGCTTATCTTACGGCCCTGGAACAGGAGGCCCGGCTTTACCGCGGCCAGTTTTCCGCTTTTGATACCCTCTACCTGGGCGGCGGCACCCCATCCTTACTGACCGGGGCGCAGATTGCCGGCCTGGTCCAAAGAGTGCGCCGCCATTTCTCTTTTGCCGCCGACACCGAGTTCACCCTGGAAGCCAACCCGGACGATATCACCGGGAGAAGCTGCGCCTCTGGCGGGACCTGGGCGCCAACCGCCTGAGCCTGGGAGCCCAGTCCTTTAATGAGGCGGAGCTGGCCTTCCTGTAAGCGGCGGCACACGGCCGCCCAGACCCGGGCGGCCCTGGCGCTGATCCGGGCCGCGGGTTTTAAAAACCTGGGGTTGGACCTGATCTACGGCCTGCCGGGGCAGACGCCGGACGCCTGGCTGCGGACCCTGGAGCAGGCCCTGGCCTGCGCCCCGGAGCATCTCTCCTGCTACCAGTTGACCCTGGCCCCGGGGACCCCGTTGTCCCGGCGGGCGGCCCGGGGCCGGGTCGCCCTCCCGGATGAAGAAGCCCAACGGACCTTGTTCCTGCTCACCTGCGAGTTTCTGGAGGACCGCGGCTATCTCCAGTATGAGGTGGCCAATTTTGCCCGGGGGGAAGAGTATTGCTGCCGGCACAACTTGAAGTACTGGCAGCGCCTGCCTTACCTGGGGCTGGGGCCCGCGGCCCACTCCTTTCAGGGTGGCCGCCGTTGGTGGAATCACCGCGGCCTGGCGGGTTATGCCGCCGCCCTGGCGGCGGGGCGGGCGCCCCGGGCCGGCCGCGAGGATTTAACCCCGGAACAGGTCCGCCTGGAAACCCTCTATCTGGGCTTTCGCACCCGGGAAGGGGTTGACCTAAAAGTCATTCAGAGCCAGTCCGGCTGGGACAGGGTTCTGTCCCGGTTGCAGGCCGAGGGGCTGCTGCGCTTAACCAACGGCCGGGTGGCGGCCACCCCCCGGGGGCTGGTGGTGGCCGACCGCCTGCCCCTGCTGTTTGTGGACTAGCCCGTTGGGGCCCCACGACCGCGGCCGGCTCACCCAACCGAAAAAGATGCGCCAGCCAGGGGCGGCAAGGGTGCTTGAAACCGGCAGGGGAGCGCCTTAAAATAAATAAAAAAAGAATTGACAAGGATAATTGCATACAATATTGTGTGCAAAAAGGAGGGGCAAGTTTTTGAGCGAGAGTTACGTGCTGGGGGTCGCCATGACGCAGTTTGGCAAGCATCTGGACAAGGGCCTGCCGGAGCTGGCGTATGACCCCATTTGGAGCGCCATTGGGGAATCGGGCGTCGATCCCCACGATATTGACATCGCTTTCGTGGGCAACGCTTACGGGGGCCTGATCACGGGGCAGGAATCGATCCGCGGGCAGGTAGTGATGCGGGAGGCCGGTTTTTCGGGGATCCCCATCATCAATGTGGAGAATGCCTGTGCGTCGGGGGCGACGGCGGTCTATCTGGCCCATCGGGCGGTGGCCTCGGGCCAGGCCAGGTTGGCGCTGGCGGTGGGGGTGGAAAAGCTTTACTGCGGCGATACGGCCGCCAGCCTGAAGGCCCTGACCACCTCCGGCGATTTGGAGCGGGAAGGGAAGATGGGCATGCTTTTTGCCGGGATCTATGCCATGCGGGTGCGGGCCCATGCGGAGCAATACGGCATCAGCCGGGAGCAGCTGGCCCTGACGGCGGTCAAGAATCACGACCACGGCGCCTTGAACCCGCATGCGCAGTACCGCAACCGCATGACGGTGGAGGAAGTGCTGAACTCCAGGATGATCGCCGACCCCATCACCCTTTACATGACTTGTCCCCTGGGAGACGGGGCCGCGGTGGTGGTGGTGGGGACCAAGGAGATGGCCCGGCGGCTGGGCAAGCGGCCCATCCGGATAGCGGCCAGCGTGCTGGGAAGTTTCGGCTATCCCCGGAAGGACGAGCCCTCCATTGCGGCCCGGGTCTCCCGCCAGGCTTACCGGGAGGCGGGGGTGAGCCCCCGGGAAGTACAGGTGGCGGAGATCCATGATGCGGTGGCCCCGGTGGAACTATACCTTTACGAGGAATTGGGGTTCTGCGGTCCCGGGGAAAGCGGCCGCCTGATCGAAGAGCGCCGGACGTGGTACGACGGCAGCCTGCCGGTGAACACTTCCGGGGGGTTGACCGCCAAAGGGCACCCCGCCGGGGCCACGGGGCCATCCCAGATTGCCGAACTGGTCTGGCAGATGCGGGGCGAGGCCGGGGAGCGCCAGATCCATCCTGCCCCTGCCGTGGGCCTGGCAGAAAACGGCGGGGGCAACGTGGCCGGAGAAACCGCGGTGGTGGCGGTTTCCATCTTGCAGGCGGACTGAGCCAGACTGCCGGCGCCAGGCGAATCGGGCACTAACTCGGCAAAGGGGAAGGCGCGGTGAACACTGGTTATTTGATCACTCGGAGTGCCCATTACTTTCCGAACCGCACAGCTTTTGTCATTGATGGACAACCGATAACCTATGGGGAATTGAACCGCAGGGTTAACCGGCTGGCCAATGCTTTTCTGGGTCTCGGATTAAAGAAGGGGGACCGGGTCGGACTGCTGTTTCATAACAGCCTGGCTTATCTGGAATCATACCTGGCCCTCTATAAGGCCGGTCTGGTCTGGGTTCGTCTGAACGCTCGTCTCACTCCGGCTGAAGTCAAGGGAATGCTTGACGATTCCGGAGCCGCGGTTTTGGTGCATGGGCCGGAGTTCAGCGAAGAGGCAGAAACCATCGGCGCCGGGGTAAAATGGGTAGTTCAAAAAGGCAAGCAGAACCTGGGGATGGGTTATGACGAGTTTCTGGGAAAGGGATCGGATGCCGAACCTGACGTGGATGTCTTCCCGGAGGATATTTCCGATCTCTGGTACACCTCAGGGACGACGGGAGCCCCAAAGGGCATCATTCTGACCCACCGGAACATCCTGACCTGCACCCAGTTTCTCCTGTCAGAGGTCTATCAGATTGCCCGGGAGGATAGCTTCCTGACGGCCGGCGCCCTGAGCCATGCCGGCTCCGTGAGGGTCTTGCCCTTCATTATCCGGGGCGCCGCCTGCTACCTGCACAGCCATTTTGATCCTCCCAAGATCTACGCCGAAATCGAGAAATCGAAAATAACCGACCTGGCCGTGGTCCCCACGATGTTGGTCGCCTTGATGGATGAGCCGACCAGATCCAGGTTCGATTTCAGTTCCCTGAAGCGCATAACCTACGCCGGTTCACCGATGGCCGTCAAACGCATCAAAGAGGCCCTGGAGGTTTTCGGGCAGGTGCTGCACCAGGCCTATGGGCAGGCCGAATCCATCATCTCCATCACCCATCTGCCCAAAGAAGAACACGCCTGGAAAGGCAATCCCGACTTAGAAAGACGGCTCGCCTCCACCGGGCGGGAATTCCCTGGAGTGCAGGTGCGGATTGTGGACGACCATGATCAGGTCCTCGGCCCCAACGAAGTGGGCGAGGTGGTGACCCAGTCAGATCTCCTGATGCGAGGGTACTGGAACCAGCCCGAGAAGACCAGGGAAGCATTACGGGGAGGCTGGCTGTACACCGGTGACATCGGCTACCTGGATGAAGACGGTTATCTGTTCCTGGTAGATCGGAAGAACGATAAAATCATTACCGGCGGTTTGAACGTCTACCCCCGGGAAATCGAAGAAGTCCTGGCGATGCATCCGGCGGTGGCCCAAGTGGCGGTCTTTGGCCTCAAAGACGAGTACTGGGGCGATGTGGTTACGGCTGCAGTGGTGATGCGAGAAGGACAATCCTTCACCGAGGAACAACTCAAGGTCTTTTGCAAGGAGCGCCTGGCCGGGTACAAGCGTCCCAAGAAGATCCACCTGGTGGATGACCTTCCCAAGAACCTGTACGGCAAGGTCATGCGGAAGGATTTGAAAAAGTTGTTCGAAAACCACTAGCGGCGGGCGGCTCCCCTGGCTCACCGCGCAGGGCCGGGGGGTACTGCAGAAACCGGGCAGCTCGCGGGTCCTCTTAAAAAAGCTTGACAGCTGGAAGGAATTACATGTAATTTTGCATAAAAGTCGACTCGCAGCGGCACTCCGTCGTAGTCCGGCCAGCTTCAGCGAGTGGGTCACGTTAACAGCAACCTCCCCAGGCTGAGGAAGTGCGTTCCACCCACCCCCCGGTCACAATCAAGGAGAAGATCATGCGGAAAGCGGAAGATTATTTCATCATAGACTGCGAGTCCCACATCATGCCCTGGGAGTTTCGCAAGCATGTGAGCTATTATCCCGGGAGCGCCTATTTCAGCAAACCGCAAGAGTCCCCCACCGGCAAGTGGTGGAACACCAATCCCCTGACCAAAGAGCGGCGAGAGAAGCCGTCGGATTGGTCGCTCGAGAAGATGATCGAAGCCATGGATGTGGCGGGCATTGATAAAGCCTGCATGGTACGGGAGTCATTTTTGGCGCTTTCCTACAACGGCGTTCCCTGCTCAACCAACTATCACACCATCGAGGCAATGGAAAAGTACCCAAAGCGGATCATCGGCTGCTCGCAAGTGGGCCCGCATCTGATCCGCGGGGTGAAGAATTCGATTAAAGAATTGGAAATCCTGCATAAGGACCATGGTTTCAAGTGCACCAAGGTCTATTCGCCGGAGGATGCGGGACCGTTAAATCATCCGGATATGTTCCCGTTTTACGAGAAGTGCCTGGAGCTGGATGCGGCGGTCTTTGTCCACACCGGCTTTGCCGTGGGCGGGCACTCGGAGTACTGCCATCCGATGCTTTTGGACAACGTCTGTCTGGAATTCCCTGAACTCAAGATCGTCGCCTACCACTTCGGTTGGCCGGAGCATGAGACCCTCAATGCCCTGGCCTGGAAGCACCGCAACCTTTATGTCGGCATGAGCGGCATGCTGGGCCCGTGGTACTATGCGCCCATGAGGCTGGCCCACATGGTGGGGGAGGTTATGTTCATCATGGTGGGGAGCGACAAGCTGATCTTTGGCACCGACTGGCCCGCTTCTCCGTCGGACCTTTCGGTTCAGGCCGTCCTCAATCTTGAGATTCCAGAGGAATTGCAGCATGGTTGGGGCTATCCTCCCATAACCGAGCAGGATCGGGCGAACATGTTTGGCCTTAATTTGGCCAAGATGCTTAAAATTGAGGTCCCCCAGAAATACCGGCAGTAAAGAGCGCCTGGAGATGTCTGCAGATTCCTCTCCGAGTCCTCCGTTATCCGGGGCCGAAGGAAAATCGAGATCATGGGCAGGCCGCGGCTGCATCTCCGCCAGAACGAGGCATGACGCCAAGGGTTAACGGGGTCCCCGGTGAAGCAGGTCTTCTCATAGAATAAGAAGAAGGGCAAGGAGATCAGGATAATGAGCAGCAAACCGACACTGTTGGCCAGGCCAGGGAAAATTGGCGCGATGGAGCTGAAAAACCGGCTCGTGATGCCTGCCATGTGCACCAACTATACGTATCAGGGCCACTTCACGGATCAGGCGGTCCATTATTACGGGTTGCGGGCCAAAGGGGGAGTGGGGCTGATTATTATCGAAGCCTCAGCCATCGACTACCCCATCGGCAGATCGGTCTTGAACTGTGCGTGCTCAGACGATCGGTACATTCCGACCTTAAGGAAACTGACCGATGAGATCCACCGGTACGGGGCCAAGACCGTGTTGCAGATTATGCACTCCGGGCGGCAGACGAACGCGTCGATTGCCGGGGGTCAGCCCCTCTCCTGCTCAGCCATGGGCGGCGCCCAGGCGCTCTATGGCGATCAGCCGCGGGTCCTCACGCTGGAGGAGTGCAAGCAGATCGTCACGCGATTTGGCGAAGGAGCCCTCCGGGCCCAGAAGGCGGGCTTCGACGGCGTGGAACTCCACCTGGCGCACGGTTACCTGCTGAGCGCGTTTCTCTCCCCCGCCCTCAACAACAGAACCGATGAGTACGGGGGCCTGGAGGGCGGCATCAAGTTCTGCTCGGAAATTGCCCACGAGGTCAAACGGGTCTGCGGGAAAGACTTCGCGCTGCTGGCGCGCATCAACGGGGATGATTATCACCCCTCAGGAGGATTGACCCACATCGACGCCAGGATGATCGCGGTGGCGCTGGAAAGCGCAGGGGTCGACTGCATCAATATTTCGGCGGGACTCAGGGAGTCGGACCATAATCTGCATGACCAGACCTGCGCCTCTCCCCGGGGCTCCTGGGTCTACATGGCGGAAGGGATTAAGGGGGCCGTAAAGGTTCCAGTGATGATAGCCAAGAGAATCTCCGAGGACATGGTGGAGGAGATCCTGGCGAAGGGACAGGCGGATTTCGTCTGTGTGGGGCGGCCCCACATTACCGATCCGGATTACGGCAACAAGCTCCTGGCGGGAAAGGCAGAGGACATCCTCCCTTGCATCTGGTGCGCCCAAGGATGTTTCGACGTGCTATGGATGCTGGCCCCTACCACGTGCCTGTGCAATCCGGCCGCGGGGTGGAGCGATGAGAGACCGCTATCTGACCTGGAACCGGCATCCCTAAAAAAGAAGGTCATGGTGGTGGGAGGGGGGCCGGCAGGATGTGAGGCAGCCCTGGTGGCCGCCAAGAGAGGTCATGAGGTGACCCTCTATGAGAAGGGAAGCAGACTGGGCGGGGCCTTCCGGACGGCAACCCTGTCTCCCGCCAAAAGGGAACTGGAAAGGCTGCCGTCCTACTTTGAGCGGGCTCTCCCTAAAGCCGGGGTAAAGGTGGTGCTGAACCAGGAAATCACCCCGGAGGAGGTGGCGCGGGCCAGGCCGGATGTCGTCGTCGTAGCCGTGGGCGCCAGGCCGGCCATACCGGAGAAAATCCCAGGGTTGGATCGGCCGCAGGTGGTTACGGCGGAGCAGGTCATGGCAGGTGAGGTGCCCGTGGGCAACCAGGTAGCCATTTGGACTTGCAGCGACTATTGCCGTTATACCTGCGGACTGAAAGAAGTTGCGGTTGAAGGTGATCCGACGGGAGTGAAAAGCAAGTCCAGCTATGCCTGCCGTTCAGGGTATGCGGCCGTAGATGCCGCCGAATACCTGGCCTCCCAGGGGAAACTGGTGAGTATCGTGACCGGTCGGCCCGGGGTGGTTTCCGGCATGGGGTACACCTCCAGGGGCTATCTGATGCGGCGCTTCTACCGGGCCAACATCCGGGTGTGTTCAGATGTAAAAGTGAAGGAGGTCACCGACAAGGGGCTCCGGCTGGAGAAAGCCGGAATTGACTTCCTGCTCAATGCCGACACGGTGATCGTCAGTGTTGGATCAAGGTCCCAGAGGTCTCTGGCCCAGGCTCTCGAGGGGAAGGTCAAAGAGCTCTATGTGGTGGGAGATGCCGACAAGGTCCGGAACGCGATGAAGGCCATCGAAGCGGCATACCAGGTGGCCCTCAAGATTTAGCCGAAGCCATCCTTCGGCGTCCGATTTTTGCAAAGGAGGTCGCAATGGGAAACGGAGGCAACGGTGAACAGAGGTTCATCAACTGTACCATCAGCGGGCCAGTGGAAGTCTTTGTCAAGGACGGCAGGATAGTCCGCATAGTGCCCCTGAGGTATGGTCCGGATGACGCGGAACCATGGACCATTAAAGCACGCGGCCAAATCTTCACCCGACCGAATAAAGCCGCGCTGGCGGCCTACATTTTGGGATCCAAGCAATACGTCTATTCGGACAAGCGGCTGCGTACCCCGCTCAAGCGCAAGGATTTCAACCCTCACGGCAACCGCAATCCCCAGAACCGCGGCATATCGGAATTCGTGCCCATCAGTTGGGATGAGGCGCTGGATATCGTCACCCAGGAAATCGTCCGCATCAGAGCCGCAGATGGCCCTTCCGCCATTGCCGTGACCGGGTCCTCCCACGACTCCTGGGGCAATATCGGCTACCGCATGAGCGCCATGGACCGCTTCTGGAGCCTTTTGGGCTGCACCTGGATCGATCATACGCCTGAGAGCTGGGAAGGGTTTTTTTGGGGCGCCATTCATGCCTGGGGCTTCTACTGGAGGCTGGGGCAATCGCCGGGCTACGATCTGCTAACGGATACCTTTGAGAGCACCGAGATGATCGTGTTCTGGTCGTCGGATCCCACCACCACCTCCGGCGACTACGCCTGGAACGAAACCGACAAGTGGCGGTTTCATATGAAGAAACTGGGGATCAAGTTTGTCTTCATCGATCCCTTCGTCAACTACACCTGTGTGATTGACGGTGATAAATGCCTCAAGCCCAGACCGGGGACCGACACCGCCCTGGCCCTGGCCATCGCCTTCGTCTGGATCACCGAAGATCTCTATGACAAGGACTACGTGGCGAACCGCACGGATGGGTTTGAGAAATGGAAAGCCTATGTTTTGGGCGAAGAGGACGGGGTTCCCAAGACGCCGAAATGGGCGGAAGAGCTCTCCGGCGTGAAAGCCCGCGATATCATCGCCTTGGCCCGGGAGTGGGGTACCAAGAGCACCACCCTGGCGCCCGGCGGCCGCGCCGGCATGAGCAACGCCGGCAGGGCGGCCTATGGCCATGAGTGGACCCGCATGATGGTGCTGCTGCAGGCCATGCAGGGTCTGGGCAAGCCCGGGCGTGAACCTCTACTCCACCACGGCTGGCGCCCCGGCCGACTGGAGCTTTTACTTCCCCGGCTATGCGGACGGCGGGATCAGCGGCGGCAGTTCGGGGGTCAAGGAGTTGGGGCCGCGCGGCTTTCCCGATCAGCCCGTCCAGTGCCAGGTACGCCAGCGGATTGCCCGTTCGGTCTTCCCCGAAGCAGTCATGGACCCGCCGGTATCCTGGCGGGGGGTTTACGGGTTCTATGGCCAGAGCACCGAGCAGCAGTTCACCCAGTGTAAATTCCCCTTCGAGGGCTACTCCAGGATCAAAATGCTCTTCCGGCAGGGGGCTTCATACATCGGGACCATGACCGATTCAAACCGCTGGGTCCGCATGTATCGCCATCCAAACCTCGAGTTTGCGGTCAGTCAGACCTTATTCTCGGAGCCGGAAGCCCGCCTTTCCGATATCATTCTGCCCGTGTGCACCAACTTCGAACGCTGGGACATCGGGGAATGGGCCAGGATCTCCGGCTACTCGCTCCATCTGGCGCCGACCAACGCCCGGGTCATCTGCCTGCAGATGAAGTGCATCGAACCTCTGGGCCAGTCCAAGCCCGATTATGAAATCTACACCCTCCTCTCGGAGCGCCTGCACCTGAAGAAGACCTATACCGAGGGCAGGACCGACTTGGAATGGTGCAAGCGGATGTTTGAGGTTTCCGATCTTCCCAAAGTGATGACCTGGGAAGAGTTCATGAAGAAGGGCTACTATATCGTGCCGGTGCCCAAAGATTACCAGGCCAAGCCGGCTTTTCGCTGGTTCTATGAGGGCCGTGAACGAGATACGGCCGATTGGGGGCCGCGCATTAAGGATCAGCCAATCAATGAGCGCAAGGGACTGGCCACTCCCTCGGGCAAGATCGAGTTTGAGGCACGGTCGCTGTTGAGGTTCGATCCCCATGACGAGGAGAGGCCGCCCGTCCCGCACTTTATTCCATCTTGGGAGGGACATCTGACCAAGGAGCTGCTGGCCAAGTATCCGCTCCAGTTCATCAGCCCGCATCCGCGCTTCAGTTTCCATACTCAGCATGATGCCAAGCAACAGTGGCCTGATGAGATCCCGCACCATCGGCGGGAAAAGGACGGGTATCGATACTTTGTGGTCCGGATGAACGAGAAGGATGCCACCCCCCGCGGTCTTAAGGACGGCGACCTGGTGAAGCTCTATAACGATCGCGGCACCATTCTGGGGATAGTCACCGTTACCCCGCGCATGACGCGAGGGCGTGGTTCATGCCTACAGTTCCGGGGGAGGATACGATCCCCAGGGAAATAATCTCGGGGACCCCAAATGCATCGACAAGGGCGGGACCTCGAATCTGCTCACTTCGGCGCGCTGGATTTCCAAAAACTGTCCCGGAATGGCCCCCAACGCCTGCCTGGTGCAAGTAGAGAAATGGCAAGGAGGTGACTAACATGGCGCGCTACGGGATGATCATCGACCTGGATCATTGCATCGGTTGTTATTGCTGCCAGATCGCCTGCAAAGATGAACATGTGGGCAATGAGTTTCCGCCCTACATGAAGCCCCAGCCCGCCTTCGGACAATTCTGGATCGGGATCAAGGAGGTGGAGCAGGTTCTGTCGCCGGACCACGTCAAGGTGACGTATATCCCCACCCTGTCGCAGAGCCAAGCCATCCTTAAAGCCGCCAAGGATGGCGCAGTTTATCAGCGCCCCGATCATATCGTGATCATCGATCCCGCCAAGTCCAGGGGCCAACAGCAACTGGTTGCGGCCTGCCCTACCGGGGCGGTTTTCTGGAACCAGGAAGAGGGCATTCCCCAGAAGTGCACCTTCTGTGCGCACCTGCTGGATGACGGCTGGAAGACCACACGCTGCTCCCAGGCCTGTCCCACGGATTGCATCATGTTCGGTGACCTGGATAATCCGGAGAGCACCATCTCCAAATTTCTGGCGGCGCACCGGGATGAGGTGGAGGTCCTTATACCCCGATGAGGAAGGTCCGAATGTGCTCTATGTGGGCCTGCCCAAGCCTTTCGTCACCGGGACGCTGATCAGCAAGGAGACGGATGATTGTCTCGGCGGCGTCAAGGTTACGTTGACTGGTCCCGGGGGCGGGGCGCAAGAAGGCCTGACCGATTGCTTCGGTTTTTTCAGATTTAAGACCAAAGCCAAAGGGAAGCACACCATCGCCATCGAGGCGCCGGGTTATCCGCGGCAAATTCACGAAGTCGAGGTCCTGGATACCACCGTGTGGCTTGGCGAGCTCGGCTTGAGCCCCAGCCGGACCTAGTCGCCGCGTTTGGCAAAACCCACTACCGAGCCCCCCGGCCTTTGATATATTGGAGGTCTGGCTGGAGTCAGAGCTCTTAGCTAAACAAGGTGAGACGAAGATATTATGATGACCAGCCTGCTTATCGGGACTTACCGCGGCGGAGTTCTGCTGCTGTTTCGCCACTGGGCGGTCTGCCCACTGCGTCTGCTCTTGGATCTGCCTGGAAGGAGGTAGGCCGCGGCTCCGATCCCCTGGAGAGCGCTGCACCTTTTTATGCAAAACTGGTGATTCTGTGATAAGGGAATTTAGATGCAGGTGTTGACCAATTCCAATGAGATAAGGAGGGATCATGAGACGCTCGCAGGTTAATCGGATTGGGATGGCGGTCTTGAGTCCGGTCTTGGTTGGTTGTCTTCTTCTGGGCGCCTACAGTATGCCGGCAGGAGCCGCGGCGCCTCAGCCCTACAAGATCGGGGTGGTGCTTGCGGCCACCGGGGTGGGATCGTTTCTCGGCGCTCCCGAGAAGAAGACCGTCGAGATGATCACCGAGGACGTGAACAAAGCGGGCGGGATCGACGGGCATCCGTTGGAGGTCATCCTGCTCGATGATGAAAGCGACGCCACGAAGTCCAACCTCGCTTTCAAGAAGCTCATCAAGACAGACGAAGTACCCCTCATCATCGGACCGTCGCGGACCGGCGAAAGTATGGCCGACGTGGGAGTCGCCGAGCAATTCCAGGTTCCTAATCTTTCCTTGGGCGCGGCCGTGACGATCATTCAGCCTCCCGACAAGCGCAGGTGGGTCTTCAAACTTCGGGAACTCGGACAGCGACGTAGTGGCCAAGATGTTTGATTACATGAAATCTAAAGGCATCACCAAGATCGGTATCATGACCGACAACACGGGCTTTGGCGCCAGCGGCCGGAATGAGCTCCTGAAGCTCGCCCCCGAGGCAGGCATCACCATAGTGGCTGATGAGCGCTTCGGACCCCAGGACACCGACCTTTCGGCGCAACTCACCAAGATCCGCGGCGCCGGTCCGCAAGCCATCGTGAACTGGTCCATCGGCCCCACCCAGGTAATTTCGGTGAAGAACTGGCGCGAACTCGGCATGGATGCCATTCCCCTTTACCAAAGTCACGGGTTTGCGAACCTGAAAAACGTGCAGCTGGCGGGCAAAGCCGCGGAAGGGGTCATCTTGCCCGTGGGCCGCTCCATCCTCGGCCCACTGCTTCCCGACAACGACCCGCAAAAGGCGGTGGTCATGGGATATACCAAGGAATATGAAGCAAAATTCAAAGAGCCGGTCTCGACCTTTGGCGGTCATGCCTGGGACGCCATGCACCTGGCAATGGACGCGCTGAAGGCGGTGGGTCCCGATCGTGCCAAGATCAGAGATTATCTGGAGAGTAAACAGGGGTTCGTCGGAAACACCGGCATCTTTAACTTTTCTGCCGCGGATCACAACGGGTTGAATAAGAAAGATCTGTTGATGGTGGTGGTGAAGAACGGCAACTGGGCCTTGGCTCCTTAGCAAGCCCGCTTTCAAGCTTGATTATTGCGGGAGAGCCTCGATTAACGGCAGGCCTAGGGAGGGGACGGTACAGGCATGGTGACTGGTTCTTCAATGGGGACCGACTTGCTGCAGTATACGGTGACCGGCCTTACCATCGGGACGATCTACGCCTTGGTGGCCATCGGCTACGATATCATCTATAACGTGACCGAGATCATCAACTTTGCCCAAGGTGAATTTGTCGTGCTGGGCGGCCTGTTCGCCGTCTTTTTCGCCGTTTCCCTCCATTTGCCCATTTGGTTGGCCTTCGGCGCGTCTGTTGCCGTAGGCACCTTAATCGGGTACCTCTTGGACCGCCTGGTTATACGGCAGGCGCGCAACACCACCGTGATGTCGCTCATCATCATCACCCTCGCCGTGTCGTTCATCCTCAAGGGTGGAGCCATGTTGGCCTGGGGGAAGGACTCCTTACAATTTGCCGGCCTTCAGCTCGGGCAGCCCCATCATCTTGGCCGGAGCCGCCATCCAGCTTCAGGCTTTATGGATCTTTGGGGTGAGTGCGCTGGTGGTGCTAGCCCTCACCCTGTTCTTTCGCCGGTCCGTGTACGGGAAGGCGATGCTCGCCTGTGCGGACAACCCCAATGCCGCGCGCATGGTGGGGATCCCGGTACGTCTGATGGTGCTCATCGCCTTCGTCCTGAGCGCCGCGATCGGCGCGGCGGCGGGGGTGTTGATTACTCCCATATCGCTCATGGAGTACAATCACGGGGCTCTCCTCGGTCTCAAAGGCTTCGGCGCCGCGGTGCTCGGGGGATTGGGAAATTTCCACGGGGCCCTGGCGGCCGGGGTGGTCCTGGGGCTGGTCGAGTCCTACTGCGCCGGCTACCTGTCCTCGGGCTACAAGGACGCCGCGGCCCTGGTGTTGCTCTTGCTGGTGCTTTTCTTGAAGCCTGAAGGGCTCTTTGGAAGTAGTGAGGCGGCAAAACTGAAGCGATTTTAGTTCAGTGGGCGGTTTTGCCTCAAGGGATCCGCGGGTCAAAAGTCGACTTACCAAGGCAAAGAGAAACAAGAGTGAGCAAAAAAGACTGGCTGGTATTCCTCGGAGCCGCAATCTTCATCGCTCTCTTTCCTCTCATCATCCATCCCTTCAAAGCCATCTCCGATTATGTGGATGTGATGGTTTTTGCCGGGATCTTCACTATGGTTTGCCTGGGTTTGAGTCTGCTCATGGGCTATGCCGGGCAAATCTCGCTGGCCCAGGCGGCCTTCTTCGGTATCGGGGCCTATAGTTCCGGCATCCTGACGACTCATTTCGACTTTAATCCTTGGGCCGCCATGCCCCTGGGCGCGCTCTTGGCCGGGGTGGTTGCCTGGCTGGTGGGCAAGCCGACGCTGCGCCTCAAGGGGCACTATCTCGCCATGGCCACCCTCGGCTTTGGCGTCATCGTGGAAATCATCCTGCAGGAAGAGGTGAAGTGGACCGGTGGTCCCTCCGGCATGTCGGATATCCCGGGTCTGAAAATCGCCGGCTTCAACATCATCAACGAAACGGCATGGTACTACCTTGTCTGGACCGTGGTCTTCCTCATGATCCTCTTTTGCTTAAATGTCATCCACTCCCGCATGGGACGGGCGTTGAAAGCGATCCATGAAGACGAGCGGGCCGCGGAGTCCATGGGAGTCCCCACCGCCAAATACAAGGTCCAGGTATTCGTGTTGAGTGCCATCTTCGCCTCCATCGGCGGGAGTTTCTACACCCATTACGTGTGCTGCCTCAATCCGAGCTCCTTCAATCTCATGTGGTCCATCCGTTTTCTCTTGATGGTCATGTTGGGGGGAATCCATAGCCTGTGGGGGGCCCCTTTGGGGACGGTGCTGCTGACCTTCATGGGCAACGAGTGGCTGCAAGTCTTTGCCGAATTCGACATCCTGGTTTACGGTGGGATTTTGCTGGTCGTGATGCTCTTCCTGCCCGGAGGACTTGTTTCACTCTTTGGCCGGGGGTCGCGGCCGGACGGCATGGCGGCGGCACCTGTCCCGCCGCACGCCGAGGTTCCGGTAACCCATGGTGCGGAGCCATGGAGGCCCGACACGGTTAACGAAGGATCAGCTCCCATCTTGGAACTGGATGACGTGACCATGCATTTTGGCGGCCTGGCGGCCCTGAGCGGCATCAGTTACCAGGTCCAGCCGGGCCTCATTCAGGCGGTGATCGGGCCGAACGGCGCCGGCAAGACGACCCTGTTTAACTGCATCAGCGGGGTGCTCAAGCCCACCGCCGGGAAGATTATCCTGGAAACCCGGCTGATCAATGGACTGGAGCCGCATCTCATCGCCAATTTCGGGGTGTCTCGCACCTTCCAGCAGGTTGCCCTCTTTGAATCCATGAGCGTCCTGGAAAATGTGATGCTGGGACGCCACCCCAGGACCCGGAGCGGGTTTTTTGCCACCGGATTGCGGTTACAAAGGATGCGCCGGGAAGAAAAGCGGATTACCGAGGAAGCCCTTAACCTGCTCGATTTCGTGGGATTGGCCCAGGTGGCGCACCAGCCCGCGGGAACCCTCCCCTTCGGGAAACAGAAAATCCTCGAGATTGCCCGGGCCTTGGCCACCGAGCCCGCGGTTGCTTCTCCTGGATGAACCCGCAGGAGGGCTCAATCTGAAGGAGACCGAGGTGTTGGGTGAGCTGATCCATAAAATCCGCTGCCAGGGAATTACGGTGATGCTGGTGGAGCACGACATGAGCCTCATCATGGATATCTCCGACCGGATTTTGGTGCTCAACTTCGGGATCCAAATCGCTTCCGGCACTCCCCAGGAAATCAGGGAGAATCCTGCCGTAATCGAAGCTTATCTGGGGGAAGTTTAGCGCCATCTGAAGGAATAGGGAGATCAGGGAATACCCCGCGGCCTATGATGCTGAACATCAAAAACCTGCATACTTATTACGGTAACCTCCATGCCCTCAAAGGCGTCTCCTTGCAGGTCAACGCCGGCGAGATCGTGGCGCTGATCGGAGCCAATGGCGCGGGAAAAAGCACCCTGGTCAACTCCATCTGCTCCCTGGTGCGGCCGCAGAAGGGGGAGATCGAGTTTGAGGGCGAATACATCCAAAACCTGCCTGCCGAGGAGATCGTGCGCAAAGGCATCGCCCTGGTGCCGGAGGGCCGTCAGATCTTCTTTACCCTCAGTGTCGAGGCCAATCTGGAAATGGGGGCCTTCATCCACCGGAGGAAAAGCGCCCAGATCCGGGCCGATATGGCTCAGATGTTTGAGCGGTTTCCCATCCTGAAGGAGCGAGCCCGCCAGTTGGCAGGCACGCTCAGCGGCGGCCAGCAACAGATGGTGGCCATCAGCCGCGCCCCTGATGTCCCGTCCTAAACTCCTCATCCTGGATGAACCGTCATTGGGGCTGGCTCCTCTGGTTATCCAGGAGATTTTCCGGATAATCGAAGAGCTTAGGTCCGAGGGACGTACCATCCTGCTGATTGAGCAAAATGCCCGGGCCGCCCTCCAGATCGCCAATCGTGGATATGTCATCGAGACGGGTAAAGTGGTGCTTGAAGGGAAGGGGCGCGAACTGCTGGATCATCATGGGGTTCAACGCGCTTATCTTGGCAAAGGGAAGGCGACCTGTAAGCCGAAAGGATTGCCTGTAAAGGAGCGCCGGTAGGCTTGGGGGGCGGGCGGCTGGCGATTCCGGAGCCGCTTGCTGCGGAAAGGTCGCTAACCCAGGCCTGGTCTACCCGGTTCTGGAGAAGCCTCCCGAAAAATTGCATGTAATTTTGCATTTTTTTACTTGACAACCGCAATTGCAGTTCCTATGATGTCAGAAGGTTTCTGATAACCTCAGACAAAGACCTCCTGATGACCATTCAATCCGTTGATCGCGCCATCGACATCATCTACCTGTTTTCCATCTCCCGCGCCTCCCTGGGCATCACGGAAATTGCCGCCTCTTTGACCCTGAGTAAGGGAACCGTCTGGAGTCTGGTCGACACCCTGGAAAAACGGGGCTTCCTGCAAAAGGACCGGGAAAATCGCAAATACCGCATCGGACCGCGGCTCTATGAGTTAGGCATGGCCTATATCGGCGGGCTGGAGATCAACTCCAGGGCGTCCCGCCCGGTGCATCGCCTGGCATCCCGCACCCGCCTTAACGCCCGCGTGGGCATTTGGGAAGGCGGCACGGTGCTGATTACCTTCCTGGCCTTACCCAAGGCGGAAGACTCCATGTCCCAACAAATAGGGCCTCGAGTTCCCGCTTACTGTTCGGCGGTGGGCAAAGCTCTCCTGGCTTATCTCGAACCCGCTGAGCTCCAGAATTACCTGGCCGGTGCCATGGTCCGCGCATACCCGGAATACCATCGTGGACTCCGCAAATCTGCTGGAAGATCTGGAGAAAACCCGGGAGCGCGGCTATTCCATCGGACGCGAGGAGATGATTCCGGGCAACGCCGCCCTGGGGGCGCCCATCTTCGGCAGAAAGAAAGAACTGGCCGGTGCCATCAGCATTTCGGGCTCCCCCAAAACCGTATTGGGCGACCGCCTGGACAAGCTCGCCCACGAGCTGTTGCTCACGGCCTCCGAGATCTCCCGGGAGATGGGATACTACCTGAGCGCCGTAGAACATGGAAACGGCGGTCGCTGACTGCATGGCCCGGGGCGCACGGCTGCTTCAGGGCATGGCACCCGAGATCCGCAAGATCGGCGCAGGCCATCTCGGCTGAACCGCGAGATGGAAGATTAACCGGGAATCGAGGTTACTTACCAAGCACCGTAAAACTGGGATAGAGGAGGTTCTCTTCATGGCAGACACAAGAGGCGACAAAACGGTTCTAAGATCCCTCGGTCTGGGCGGCTTTTACGGCGGCGGCGCCGAGGGCATGGTGGATGTGAAGGATGGCAAGATCCTCCGGGTCCGGCCGTTCCGCTACGACTGGAAGTATGAAAGAAGCAGGTCAGGACCTGGAAATTTGCCAAGAACGGCAAGACGCTGGAACCGCGTGGAAGTCGCTGCCGTCGCCATTTTCCCTGGCCTACAAGAAGCGCGTCTATTCGCCCAACCGGATCAAATATCCGCTGATCCGGGTGGACTGGGACCCCAACGGCGAGAGGAACCCGCAGAACCGGGGCAAGAGCAAGTTCCGCCGGACCTCGTGGGATGAGGCGACCGACATCATCGCCAGCGAGATCAAGCGCATTCACGCGAAGTACGGCACCTAATGCCATTCTGCTGCAGGGCGACGGACACGGCGAGTGCAAGACCATCAATACCCCTCACGGCCAGCCTGGCATCCTGCTGGATCAGATGGGCGGCTTCACCCTGCAGGTCGAAACCCGGATAGCTGGGAAGGCTGGTACTGGGGAGCCAAGCATGTGTGGGGGCAGGGCATTCAGGGCATGTATTGGCCGGCCGACAACATCGTGAAAGATTCGACCGAAAACTCCGAGATGGTCCTGTTCTGGGGCTGCGACCCGGAGACCACTCCCTGGGGCTTTACCGGCCAGTTCGCCAGCCGGCTGTGTATTTCTGGAAGGAGATCGGCATCAAGCAGGTCTATATCTGCCCGGATTTGAACTACGGCGCCGCCGATCCACGCCGACAAATGGATTCCGGTTCTGCCCAACACCGATGCCGCGTTGCAGTTGGCCATCGCCTATGTCTGGATCACGGAAGGGACATACGACAAGGAATATGTGGCCACCCACGTGGTGGGCTTCGACAAGTTCTCGGACTACGTGCTGGGCAAGGAAGACGGCGTTCCCAAGACGCCCGAGTGGGCTTCTGCCAAGTGCGGCGTGCCGGAATGGACGATCAAGGCTCTGGCCCGGGAGTTCGCCAAGAAGAGGACTTCCATCGCCCATTATTTCGGCGGCGGCTATGATCCGCGGTCCCTACTCCCACGAGCCCGGCGCGGCTGGAGGTCTGCCTGCTTGGGCATGCAGGGACTGGGCGGGCCGGGCGTGCATCAGCATCAGATCACCTATTCGGGCATGCCCCGGATGGAGGGGCTCGCAGGCACCTTCTTCTGGAACCCGGAGATCACCGAGAGGCTGGCGCTTCCGGTGCTGACCTCCGATCGTCGCAACTGGCAGGAATCGGTGATCCCCAAGACGCTGATCCACACACATCTCAAATCCGAGGAGCCGTTGAAATTCATGGGCGTGCGGCGCCATCGAAGCGCCCGTCGACCAACCAGTTCAGAGAATATACCTTTCCCCTACCCAAGGAAGAGGACGGCGCCAGAATCCACATGATCTGGACGGACAGCCCCTGCCGCACCACCTGCTGGAACGGCGGCAACGAAACCGAGGACGCGCTGCGCAGCTCCGCAGGTGGAATGCATCGTCGCCCAGCATCCCTGGCTGGAGAACGATTGCCTGTTTTCCGACATCATCCTGCCGGCCAACACCCACATGGAAGTGGACGACATCGTCACCAACATCCGGCAGGGAACGCAGATTCCGAACGTGATGCTCTGCGAAAAGGCCGTCGAGCCCATCGGCGAATCCAAGAGCGACTACGAGATCGTGCTCGAAATCGCCAAGAAGCTGGGATATGAAGAGGAGGTCTCCGAAGGCCTGACCACCGCGGACATGCAGAAGAAGGTCTTCGGCTACATGGGGCTCGAGCGGTGGCTGACCTGGGAGGAGTTCAAGGAGAAGAAGTATTATCTCTACCAGGTCGCCGAAGGATTGGGAAGATGACCTGCCCGGCTTCAGAAGATTCTACGACGATCCGGAAAAGTATCCCGCTCGGCACGCCTTCCGAAAAGCTGGAGTTCTACTCGGAGAGGCTGGCCAAGCACTTCCCCGATGATAAGGAGCGGCCGCCGCTGCCCGAAGTGGATCGAGAAAAGCGAGATGCATGACGAGCGGCTCTCCAGCCCCAGGGCCAAGGACTACCCGCTGCTCCTGATGTCCAACCACGGCCGGTGGCGAGTCCACGCCCAGTGCGACGATATCACCTGGACCCGAGAAGCTCCCACCTGCAAGATCACCGGGCCCGGATGGCTACAAGTATGAGCCGATCTGGCTCCATCCCTCGGAAGCGGAAAAGCGCGGGATCGAGCACGGCGACATCGTCAAGATTTTCAACGAGCGGGGCATCGTCCTCGGCGGCGCTTACGTGACCGAGCGGTTCGCCGGGCGTGGTCTATATCGACCACGGCGCCCGCGTCGATCCCATCATCCTGGGCAAAGTCGATCGCGGCGGCGCCATCAACACCATCGCCCCAGCCGGGACCACGTCCAAGAACTGCGTCGGCCAGGCCACCAGCGGCTACCTGGTGGAGGTCGCAAAAGTTACGGGGGAAGAGTGGGATCAATGGCGAAAGGCAAATCCCGCGGCTTTTGAAAGATCGTATGATCACGGCGCCGGACTGCGCTTTGAAGCCTGGGTCGTGAAAGAGGGGGATGAGCAATGAAAGCTTTCGTCATGGATCTTTCCATCTGCAACGGCTGTTACTGCTGCCAGATCGCTTGCAAGGACGAGCATGTGGCCAACGATTGGACTCCTTACGCCAAGCCGCAGCCGGATAACGGCCAGTTCTGGATCAAGCTCCACGAGACGGAGCGGGGCACGGTGCCCAAGGTCAAGGTATCCTATTTCCCGCATATGTGCCTGCATTGCGACGACGCCCAATGCATGGCGGCCTGCAAGCCCGGTGGACGCCATCTACCGACGCGCAGGACGGCCTGGTGATCATCGATCCGGCCAAGTGCACCGGCTGCAAGCTGTGTCCGGACGCCTGTCCCTACGACGGGATCTATTTCAACGAAGACCTGAACATCGCTCAGAAATGCACCGGTTGCGCCCATCTGCTGGACGACGGCTGGGACGTGCCCCGCTGCGTGGACGCCTGCCCTACGGGCGCCCTGAAGTTCGGCGAGGAGTCCGAGTTGCAAGATCTGATCAGCCAGGCGGAGGTAATCAAACCGACCTGCGGCACCCGGCCACGGGTGCATTACTTGAATATCCCCAAGAAGTTCGTCGCCGGCACGGTTTACGATCCGGTGGAAAAAGAGGTCGTTATCGGCGCCACCTGCACCCTCAAAGACCAGAAGAGCGGTAAGACTTTTGCGGTTAAGACCGATGCTTTCGGTGACTTTTGGTTCCACGGTTTGCCAGATGACCGGATCTATTCGCTGGTCATCGACAAGGATGGTAAGACCAAATCCCTGGAGGGCATCAACACTGCAACCGATGTGAATCTCGGCGACATACCGATGCGGTTGCCCTAGCGGTCGGCCGCCAGGGTGCGGCTCCCGGTCCCGCGACCACACTCGCTTGCCAGGAGTGCTCCGGAACTACCATCGCCGCGGCTGCCTGGGGGCCTGGGGGGATTGAGTCGCCCATCCCCCTCTTTGGCAAGGGTGATAAGCCAGGGCAGGCCTGACCCTAAATAAGGAGGGAGAAACATGGATGTCAAATCTTATTGTGACAACTTGTATATGGAATTAACCGAACTGAAGGCCAAACTCTCTGATATCCTTAAAGGTTTGAGCAATCAGCCCGACGCTGTTAAGGTCAAGTTCAAGGAGCACACGGATGAGCTTCAGGCCATGGTTGATGATTTGACCCATAGAATTGATCGACTCAAGACCGAGTGCCCAGTTGACTGGAGCTCTCATAAGAGGGAGATTGAAGCCAAGAAACGGCTATTGGCCGAGAGGATTAATCTCTGGGATCCGGAGCATATTATCGGCGCCTAAATTGCCTAATGCGGTTCGACCCCCCGCTGGTCTGCCCCCCCAAACTGGCCCAAGGCGGTCCCAGGATGCCGGAAAATCCAGTCCGGCCTTCTCAACCCGCCGTCAGGCCGCCGTCAACGTATATCGTCTGCCCGGTAATGAAATCAGAAGCCCGGGAGGCCAGAAAAACACAGGCCCCAATCAGATCACCAGGAACCCCCAGCCTTCCCAACGGCACGGCGGCCTTGTATTTTTCCGCCAGCTCCGGGTTATTCTGAATATGGATCGTGCCGGGCGTAATGATGAGTGAAGGGCCCAGGGCATTCACGTGGATGTTATACGGCGCCCATTCCAGGGCCAGCGATTTGGTGATCAGTTCCACCGCGCCCTTGGTGGCGCAGTAGCCGACATTGCCGCCGGTGTAGCCGCGGATCCCCCTGACTGAGGACAGATTGATTATCTTGCCCTGCCGGTTCTCCTTAAATATCCGGCCCACCTGCTTGCAGGCGATCATGGTCCCCTGGACGTTGACCTCGAAGAGGCGACGCCAGTCCGCGAGGGGGTACTCCAGGGCAGGACTCTTGATATTCAGGCCCATGGCGTTTACCAGGATGTCAATGGTCCCGAATTGGCCCAGCACCGTCTCGACCAAATTGATCATGCTTGTGCTCGTCAGTCACATCTGCCGGGACGGCAAGAGTTTCCTTCTTCGTGGCGGCCTGAATCTCGGCCGCGGCCTCAGCGATGGACTTGCGGTTGCGGCTGGAAACCACCACTTTGGCGCCATATTTACTCAGTCCCAACGCCAAGGCCCGACCGATGCCGCCGGCGCCTCCCGTAACCAGCGCCACCTTCCCGTCAACTCTGAATATGTCCTCCATGGCTCGATCCCTTCATATGCCCTGGGGTCCGTTAAACCGGCCCGCTGATCTTTTCAACCCCACCGGCCGTCAGGCCGATGTGGGCCTAAGTCCCAAAATCCGCCTGGCCTCATCGGGGGTTGCCGGCTCTTTGCCCAGCTCCCTGGCGAGGCGGACCGTTCTCGCCACCAGTTGGGCATTACCTTCCACCATCTGCCCCTTGCTATAGAAAAGGTTATCTTCCATGCCCACCCGCACGCAGCCGCCCAATATCATGCTCATAGTGGTGAGCGGCAACTGGGCCGATCCCACTGCGGTGCAATTGAAGATCGCTTCGGCCGGCAACATCTCCAGGATTGACCAAAGTATCCGGGGAGTGGCGTCGCAGGCCCCCTGATATTTCATGCCCAGCACGATATTGATGTAATAGGGTTTGTCCACCATCCCTTGGTTTACCAGGTTATTGACGTCCCGGAGCATGGCGTGGCTGTAAACCTCCATCTCCGGTTTGATGCCCAGTTCTCTCATCCGCTTAACGTAGGTTTCGATCTCCTGCGGCATGTTGGACCACGGGATGCCGGCATAAGGCCCGGAAAGGCGCATCATCGTGCCCATGTTGAGGGAGGCCATCTCCGGACCCGCCTTCAGGCAGTTGATCCGCTCCTCCTGGCTGAGGTTAGGCCCGCCGCCGGTGCTGTCCTGGATGATAAGGTTGCAGCGCCCTCGGATCTGGTCGTGGATCTCCTGGAAGATTTCCACCCTGGAGGTGTTCTGGCCGCTCGGGTCGCGGGCATGGATGTGAACGATGGCAGCCCCCTCGTTATAGCAGGCGTAAGCCGATGAGGCGATCTCCTCAGGCTGTTCCGGCAGATGGGGATTCATCTGCTTGGTGACCAGGGCTCCGGTCTGGGCCACGGTAATAATGACTTTGTCTTCGGGTAATGGTATGGGCATGGCGCTTCCTCCAGTTGGAGACTTCTCACCCTTCCGGTGGCTCGGTTGACTGGCAGGGACCGGACTTTAGGCAAAAGTCGGCGCACTTCAGGATCTTTAACAGATGGTCATCACGCTCCCGCAGGATTTCTTCGAGGCTGCGGCCCTGGTAATCAAAGAACCCCCTGCCGGTTTTTACCCCCAAATGGCCTTGCTCCACCAGATCGAACAGGCTTTTGGGCCGATTATCGATGGGAGGTTCCAGGAATTGCTCATTTTGCAGGTTTTTGGCGCTCAGATCGAGTCCGGTAAAATCGTAGCGCTGCACCACCCCGAGCAGCATCATGCGCGGGGCGATGCTTGCCTTCACGGCCAAATCAAGCTGCTCCGCAGTGATGTACCCGTTGTCCAAAAGGAAAAAGACCTCCCGACCGATGATCCGCAGAATGCGGTTAATGGCAAACCCCGGCACGTACCCGGCCATGACCACGGGAACCTTGCCGATCTGTTTGAGCAGCTCCACCACTACCCGCACCGATTGGTCCGAGGTGGTCGCCTCCCGGATGACTTCCACCAGAGGCAGGATATGCGGCGGCGCAAACCAGTGGGCAATGAGCGCCCGGGGCAGGCGCTCCTCCGGCACCAGTTCGAAGATATTCAAGTAAGAGGTATTGCTGGCAAAGATGGTGGCCGGGGCACAGATCTCGCCCAATCGCTGAAATAGCGTTCTTTTGGCGTCCCGGTCCTCGCTGATGCATTCCACCACCAGGTCCGCCTGGGCGGCGGCCTCTTCCAAACTGGTGGTGAAGGTGATGCGGCTTTCTATGGTTTCGATGGCGGCGGGCTCCACCAGTTGGTGCGCCGCCAGGGTCTTAAGATTGGTCCTGATGACCACCCGGGCCATTTGCAGCGCCGGCTCCCTTTGATCGCAGAGGCGAACCGGATACTGATATTGGGCGAAAGTCTGGGCAATCCCCGGCCCCATGGTGCCGCCGCCGATTACGGCAATCTTTTTGATGTCCTGCAATTCCATAGCTTCATCCCTTCTCTAGGGGGTGACCACCACGACCAGGACCGTGGCGGGTTCCTGGTTATTGACCGAGATGGCCCGTTCCTCACCCGGAGCGATGTAGACCAGGTCGCCGGCGGCCAGCAGGTGCTCCTCTCCCTTGCCGCGCACCGTGATCGACCCGGCCAGAACATAATAAACTCTTTCCATATCGGACGCGGACATCTCGGCGCCGCCGTTGGGCAGAAATTGAGAAAGCGACACCGTCGTCCGGCGGGAGAATTCCGGGGCAATCTTCTTTACGCCCCACATGTGGAAGTGCTTGGCCGCATCATAAGGCGTCCCTTCCCTGGCCTTGACGCTGATCATCTCTACCCCCTCGCTCTTGGTGGCCTTGCCGCCGGCCTGCCTACAGGTCGAGTCCTTCGATGGCCACCACGCGAATCATGGAGCCATCCCCCTTGATCCAACGCAAGGGGAAGGCGGCAATGGTGACCCGCTTGCCGGTGACCTGGTCGATCTCGCCGCCGACATTTTCAATGCCGCAGATTCCGGCGCCGAGCAGCGCATAGTGGGTCGGTTCATAGATCGGGAATTCCTTCTGAGGATCCTTGCCGGTGGCGGCCCGGTATTCCTGGTCCAGCCAGGGCATGATTTTGGACAGGGGGGCATGGGCCAGCGGGCTATCCAGGGCGCCGCCGGTGATGCCGAACCCCTTGATCCCTTTGGCCACCAGCCACTCCCCTCCTTCCTTATAAAGCCCGGGGAAATGATTGATGTAGGTGTAATGGTCATCCCATTTGTGGTGCCAGCCGGTGTTCACCATAACCCAGTCGCCCTTTTCGATCTTCGGGGTGGCTTTCTCCAAATCCTCCGGCCCGATGATGTCCCACTTCTTTTTGTGCCTCATATCCACGATGACCCCGGTGCCGAAGCAGTTGCTCAGCGGCACCCGATCAATACCGATGCCGGTGCCGATGACGTGGAACGGCGCATCCATATGAGTCGAGGTGTGCATCTTGCAATGGAAGACCGCGGATTGTTTGCCGTCCCGCTCGTGGTAGAGCATCCGCTCAATGACCAGATCTTGCATCTGGCCGACCCAGGGCCAGATGGGGATGCCCATCTCCAGCGGTTGCGAGAGATCATAAAATTTCAGCTCTTTCATGGGACCTCCAAATTTTAAGGGGTACGGTGCAACCTGATGGTTCCAAGGTTTACGTCCGTCTCCGTCCGAACCCTGAGTTCCACCGGAGCATAGCCTCCAGGTGCGACTTTCACGGCATATTCTCCATCGTCAGACAGACCCTCGAATTCAAAATCACCGTAATTATCCGTGGTTGTCAGCTGCTCGCCGGCCTCACCCACAAGGGTGACTTTCACGCCAACGGCGCACTCATCCTCCTGATCCGCCAGAACCACCTCGCCGGCTATGAACCGCTTGGGCAGGCCGACATAGAGGACCTTCGGCTGCGTTGGGTATTCGGGATGCAAGGCCTCCAACCGGCTGGAGGTCTGCAGCATGGCCGGTTCACTTTGGGGATCGTCCAGGTCCCCAAAGACGAGGGCGCCGGTGGGGCACGCCTCCACACAGCGCGGCGCCTTCCAGCCTCTATCCAGAAGATGGGCGCAGAAGGTGCATTTCTGAGGAAGGTGCAACTCCGGGTTCCAAAATATCGCGCCATAAGGGCAGGCAGTGACGACCGCCTGCTGCCCGGCGGCCTTGGCCGGATCTATCATGACTATCCCGTCGGGCCGGCGATAGATCGCCTGATCCGGGGCTGCCGCCTGGCAGGGTGCGTCCTCGCAGTGCTGGCAAGGCACCGGGATATAGGCGACCTTCACCTTGGGGAATTGGCCTCGTTCCTGCTGGCGCAGGCGCATCCAGAAGTGTCCGGAAAAAGGCTGCGGCGCCGAATAAGGAGAATAGTCGTTGCCACAGTACTCATCCCGGCAAGCGAGGAAGCAGCTGTAGCAGCCGGTGCACTTGTTTACGTCGATTACCATACCAAGGCGGGGCAAGGCTTATTCCCCCCACCTGGAAATTTCGACGAGGCAGGAATTGGGGGCCATTCCCGGCGCATTCCGGGAAATCATCCGGGAAGACGTGAGCAGGTTCACACAACCGCCGCGATCCATTGCCTCTGCTTTACCGGGCTCCAGGGGATCGTATTTCGCCGAAGACGAGTAACTGTGGACAATGCCCGGCCTGAGGCGCTCGGTGATCCGGGCGATGCCCAGCACCGCGCCCCGGTCATTGTAAATCTTGACGAGGTCTCCGTCCTTTATGCCTCTGGCGGCCGCATCCGCCGGATTGAGGCGCACCGGCCACCAGGCGTAGCCGTCCTTTTTCAGGCGATGCTCCGGAATATCGTTGAGCCAGGGAGTGTGCGTGTCGTAATGGGTGTGAAAGCTAAATCTCGGGTGCGGCGACAGAAGCTGCAGCGGGTATTTTTCGGCGAGCCCGGAGCGATGGCCCTCCCAGCTCTGGATGTAGTGGGGCAGAGGAGGCCGCTCCTCATCGTCGGGAAGATGGGTCAGCAGGCTCTGCGACACGAACTCGATCTTGCCGCTATAGGTGCCAAGCTCCTTGCCCTCGGGCGTGAGCCTCTTGGGGTTGCCGAGATCGGGCGTGTCGCAGTCCCGGCCTTCGTAGAACCAGCGCAGGGCAGGGGTCGATTTGTAATCCTCCGGGATGGTGCACCAGAAAATAGCCTTTGCGCTTGAACTCCTCCCAACTGATGTATTTGGGCAGATCGGAGATCTCGAAACAGCGCCTTGACCCAGTCCATCTCGGTCTTGCCCTCGGTGAACTCTTCTTCCAGGCCCAGCCTGTCGGCAAGCTGCGAGAAGATCTCGTAGTCGGACTTCGATTCGCACAGCGGCTCGATGCACTTCTGCTGGCGCACGATGACGCGGTAGTTGCAGCCGCTGCTGGCGTGCTGGGTGTAGCCGCCCGGCCGTCCCCACTCGCCGATGTCGTCGCGCTCGAGGTTGGTGCAGGCCGGCAGGATGATGTCGGCGAAGTTGGTCTCGCCGCTCCACCAGCAGTCCTGATTGACCACGAACTCCAGCTTGGGGCTCTGGTACATCCGCACCCATTTGTTGGTGTCGGCCATGGTGCCGATGAAGGAGCCGCCGTAGCGGTAGAACATCTTGACCTCAGAGTAGCCCGGCATGGGGTAGACGTACTCGGTGAACTGCTGCTCCAGGGATTGCCGCAGAAGCCCTCGCCCTCTCCAGCTGACCGGGGGATTGAGGATGGCATCGGGCAGGGTGAGCCGGTAGAGCCGCTGCTTTACCGGGTTGACCATCCGGTTTTTGGCCACACTGGGTGGATGGCCAGCCGGCCGTCGGGTCGGCGTAGCCGGGGAACCAGACGCTGGTGTTGTTGGGGGCGCCCATGGTGGTGCCCCAGATGCTGACGCCGGGCTTGCCCAGACCCTGCATGGCCTGGAGGAGGACCATCATCCGCGCCCATTCGGTGCCGTAGGCCTGCCGGCAGGCTCCGCCCTCGCCGCCCCGCGCGCCGGCCGAAAGGACCGTGCGCTTCGCGGCCCACTCCCGGGCCAGGGCCGGATGGTGCGCGCCGGCAGACCACATTCCTGCGGCCGCCCACTCGGGCGTCTTGGGCACTCCGTCGCTCTCGCCCAGGACGTACGTTCTTGAACTCCTCGAAGCCGACCGTGCGGTCGGCCACGTACTCCTTGTCGTAGGTGCCTTCGGTGAGCCAGACATAGGCGATGGCCATGGCCAGGGCCGCGTCGGTGCCGAGCCGCGGGGCGATCCACTTGCCCTCCATGGCGGCGGCGGTGTAGTTGTGGAAGGGGTCGATGAAGACCATCTTGACGCCCTTTTCCTTGAGCCAATGCGCCAGATGGCCGAATCCTGTCCGGTGTAGATGCCGCGGGTCGAGTCAGGGTCGTTGGACCAGAAGACGATCATCTCGGCGTTCTGCAGGGCGTCCTCGAGCAGGTCGTATTGCTCGGGCATGCCGAGCCGCCAGTAGAAGCCGTAGGTGTGGGTCGCGCCCCAGTGCCAGCCTTCCCAGCTATCGGGGTTGTCGAGGACCGGGGTATAGCCGAGCATGTTGAAGAACGCTGAAAAGGCCCCATTTTGTAGCCCACGATGCCCCAGTTGTGGTGCGACGAGGTCATGGCGGTGATGGCCGCGGGGCCGTAAAGGTCTTTGAATTCTCTTGATTTCGCCGGCGACGAGGTCGAGGGCCTCGTCCCAACTTATCCTTTCATAGGGGGATTTTCCCCGGGTTTCCGGATGGCGATCGCCCCGTGGATCGAAATCCACCCTCTTTATCGGATGCTTGATGACGGTCTTCGGAATAGAGCCTTTGTCTCTCGGCGTGGACGTAGGGAGAGAGGGCGAATTTCTTGGGAGGGGAATACCTTTTGCCCCCGGCCATAATGGTCCAGGGAGTGAAGTCGCTCTCCTCGGCCACGAGCGGACGGATCCGGATGACCTTGCCGTCCTTGACGTAAACCGAAATGGGACCGGCATTGGTACAGCTGGTGAAAACCTGTTCCGACATATTAATTCTTCCTCGGGGAAGGCGGAAGGCCCCCAGAGGCTAAGTTCTCCTAGTCTAAAGAAAATTTACCACAATCCGGCGATAAAGCAAAGCGGGGCCCAATAGGTCCTTTCCCGTCTTTTTAGTACAAGGCCGGCCCTGCTCCGGCCCCGCCCTCTGTTCCCTGCCAGCCGAACCCCGGGTCCCGCAAGGGACTCAAAATCCCCCCAGGGCAACCTGGTGCCGGTTCGATTCCGGTCTCCGGCACCAGGCTATTCCTGGCAGTAAGCGAGGGTTTAGGGAGATCGCCTAAGCCCTTTTCTATTTCCGGGTGAGTTTTGGCAGGATGCGTCTCACGCCGCTTTGTCGGCGCCTGAAACGCATCCTACGCGGGATATCTTCATTGCCGGCCGGTGTTTACTTTTTGACCGGACTCCATTTCCCATCCTTGATCACCAGGGCGATGTGAGCGTCGGGAGGAAGCCCGTTGTGGTTATCGGGCGTAATTTTATATATGCCGTTCTGCGCCACGACATCCCCCAGGTTCTCCAGGTTGTCCCGGATCGCCGCCCTGATCTTCACGAGGTCTTCCGGCTTGGTGGGATCCAGCTTTGGATCAACCTTTTGCAGAGCCAGGCCGATCAAGGTGACTTCATCCCAGCCATGGGCCCCGCCGAGTGCGAACGAGCCATACTCCTTGGTGTATTTGTCCAACAGCTCCACGGCGATTTTCTTTTGGACGTCGTTGTCGGGAAGCTCATGTGCCACGAAGGCCTTTTGGCCGGTGGTCAGGAACCCTTCGCCATCTTTCCCCACCAGTTTGATAAATTCCGGACCAAGAACCGCCTGGTCGCCGGCGATGGGACCGGTGAAGCCCAGGGATCTTGCGCTTTTGACCACCATAGCTGCGTCGCCCACGTATCCGGCCAGGAATAAGGCTTCTGCTCCGCTCGCCTTGATATGAGTAATTTGCGGGCTCATGTCGGTGGTTCCGAGAGAATACTTCTCGATGGTGGTGACCTTGATTCCCCGCTTTTGGGTGTCAAACAAAAGGGCCTCTCGACCCATTTCTCCCATGGCCGCATCGACATAGATCAAGGCGACATTCTTGGCTCCCAGTTGCTGGAGATTGTCAAGGAGGATATTATAGGCGGACTTTTGACTGGGCACCACGGAGAAGACCCATTTCTTTGTGGGGGTCCAGGTCTTTTCGCTGACGCAACCCACTATCATGGGGGTGGCTCCGGCTTCAGCCGGCCCAATGGCCGCCAGGCCCGCCCCCGAATACTCATACCCCACCAGGGCGACCACCTTATCGATGTCGATGAGTCTCTTGGTGTCAATGACGGCTTTGTCCGGCTGCGCCTGCTCGTCATCGACCACCCCCTCCAGTTTTCGCCCGTTGATGCCGCCTGCTGCATTGATTTCAGCGATCCGGATGAGGGCGCCATTTTTGTTGGGCGCCCCAATGTTGGCGGCAGGGCCGGTGAGGGCGACGCACACCCCAATTTTGTAGGGCGCCGGCTCCGCCGCGGCGCAGATTCCGGAGAGCAGCAGGCAACCGAACGAGCCGGCCAGGAGAACTACCAATGACAGTCTTCTCATCTCTTTTTACCTCCAGTCTGGTGGTTAGTTAACCATTGGTGCGCGGGCGTCTGGGATAACCCTTTCCGGACGTTGGAGAATCAGGCTCAGCAGGGGTTTAAGGACTCCCCGGTCGGGCCCTCCGCTGCCACCCCCGGGCCTTCTCCCGGTCGCCGCTGCCCGCTTCAGCCTCCCAAGTAGGCGCACTGAATGGACGTATCATCCGCGATGGCGCAGGACGCGCCTTCCACCGTCACCTCTCCCCGCTCCAGGACGTAAACGTAGTCGGCAATGCCGATGGCCGCCTTGGCATTTTGCTCCACCAGCAAGATGGACAAGGCCAATTCCCGGCAGAGACGTTGCAGGGTTTCCATCAAGGCGGCCACCAGTAGGGGCGCCAGCCCGAGGGAAGGTTCGTCCAGGGCCAGGACGGCGGGATCGGCCATCAAAGCCCGACCCAGGGCAAGCATTTGCTGTTCCCCGCCGGAGAGGGTTTCAGCCCTCTGGGAGAGCCGTTGCCTGAGCACAGGGAATAGATCGAAGATCATCTCCATCCTGTCTTCGTAAAGCTCTTTTCTTTTCTGCTTGCCGATGGTGTAAGCCCCGAGGAGTAAATTGTCCCGCACCGTCATGGGCCCGAAAAGCTCACGGCCTTCCGGGACACTGGCGATTCCCTTCTTGATGATGACGTCCGGCTCCTTGCCGGAAATATCATCTCCTCTGAATATTATCCTGCCGTCCCTGAGCTTCAACAATCCGGTCAATACCCGTAAAAGCGTAGATTTACCGGCGCCGTTGCTTCCCAGGATGGCCACGATTTCTCTGCTGTTGGCGCTGAGAGAGACGTCTTTCAAGGCCTGCGCTTCCCCGTAAAAGGCCGAAATGCCTTCTATCAGCAACTGCCGGTCTCCGGGCCGAGGGGTCGCTGGTTGCCGCTTCAAGCTCTCAGTCATACGTCAGATGCTTCCTCCCAGGTACGCCTTGATCACCTGCAGATCCTGTTTTACCGCCTCAGGCGGACCTTCGGCAATCTTGGTGCCGTAATTGAAGACAATGATCCGGTTTGAAATAGCCATAACGAAAGACATATTGTGTTCCACGATCATGAAGGCCAGGCCATCCTCTTTGAGCCGATGGATCAGGTCGGTGAGCTTGGAGATTTCGTGGGAGGCCAGGCCGCTGGCAGGTTCATCCATCATGATGAGCTTGGGCCGCATGGCCAGAGCCCGGGCTACTCCCAGCATTTTCCTCTCTCCCAGGGGCAGCTTGGTGGAGCGCTCCCGGGCCCGGTTATCCAGGCCAATTATCTTTAAATATTCGAATGCTTCCTCCTTGATCCGTTTCTCTTCAATCCGGGAGGATGGCAATCTGAAACCGGAGGTAAACATCCCGGGCGCGGCTCCTGACATGGCAGCCGACCATGACGTTTTCCAGGACGGTCATGCTGCTAAAGAGCGCTTCCAACTGGAAGGTCCGGCTGAGACCAAGATGCGCCACCTCATGGGCGGGGAATCCCGCGATGTCCTTGCCCTGGAAATAGATCTCCCCGGAATCGGGGGGAAAGGTTCCGGTGGCGACGTTGATGAAGGTGGACTTACCGGCGCCGTTGGGGCCGATGAGGGTGGAGATTTCCTCCTTGTGGAGACGGAAACTGATGTCATTGAGCGCCTTGATGCCGCCGAAGTGCTTGTTCAGCTCGATGACCTCGAGAATCGGGGGTTCGGCGCTGTATTTCGTCATATCATCGGATAGAAGCCTGGGCGCGCTCATAGAGCTTTCTGCCCAAAGGGGGTATCCGGTTAAGCCAGCCGGTTAAGCCGTCAGGCATGAAGATCAGCATCACCACGATGACTACCCCGAAAAACACCGCCTCCACTTCACTCGTCATAATCGGGAAAACGCTGGCCAGATGGACCTTGATGAATTCTCCCAGCCAGATTACCGCAAAGCTGCCGATCAACGGGCCGTGGAGATCCTGGATACCGCCGATCACGATCATCATCATCAATTGCACCAACAGGGGAAAATCAAAGGATGAAGGTATAGCCAGGCGGAGATAGAAACAAAAAACACTTCCGGCCAGACCTGCCATCACCGCCGTCAGCACGAAGATATACATCTTATACCTGGCGATGTTGACGCCCATGCTGGCGCTGGCGGTTTCACTATCATTGAACGATCGAATCGCGCGGCCAAACTGGGAATTCAGGAGGTTGTGCAGAAACCAGTAACAAGACAGACAGAGCGCCCAGGACAGGAAATAAAAATGCAGATCCGTCTTAAATTTAAAGCCAAACACCGAAAGCGAAGGGATGCCCAAGAGGCCCTCGTGCCCGCCGGTAAGATCCGGTAGTTGCCCGGCGATGATTTGGAAGATCAGCAGAATGGCCAAAGTGCAGCAGGCCAGATAGTAGCTGCGCAATCTCAAAACCGGGGTGCCGACGAGATAAGAGACGCAGCCCACCCCCAGCGCCGCGGCGAATAGAGTTGCCCAGGCAGGCAGGAGGCCGCGGACCGCCAAAATTCCTGAAATATAGGCGCCCAGGCCGAACCAGACAGGATGGGCCAGAGAAAAGAGACCGGCCTGCCCCATCAGCAGCCCCATGCCCATGGCAAGTATGGCATAAATGGCCACCAGAATCATGACGCTGACGAAGTAGTCGCCCTTGAAGAGAAAAGGCAGGAGGATGATGATCCCCGCCAGACCGGCCAGCAAGAGCCCCGATTTATAAGGCCCGTCATTCATGCCGATATAAGAACCTCCGCATCGAGGACAAAGTCAAAGGTTCGCAGGATCAGGAAAGAGATCATCACCGACCAGGGCCAGGGCATCCTTCCATCCGGTTGAGATAAAGCCGGCGCACAGACCTTCCAATAAGCCCAAGGCCAGGCCGGCCAAGACCGTTCCGGCGATGGTCCAGCCACCCAGGAGGGCAACCACCAATCCCTTGAGGCCTATCCATGAGACCGACGCTGTAACCGGTAAATTCGATGGGGGCGATGGCAATACCCGCGACGGCGCCCAGGCCTCCTGCCAGGCCGAAGCAGAAAAGCCGAACCCGGTTGATCTTGATCCCGACCAGGCGGGCGCCCACCTGGTTGATGGAAGATGCCCTAAACGCCTTGCCGAAAAGGGTGTGGTCGAGAAACAGGTACAAGCCCTGCGGCTATCAGGACCAGCACGCCGACCACCACGATGACCTGGGGAACCAGCATGGCTTCTCCGATCCTGATGGAAGTGGAGCCGCAAAGTGGTTGAATACAGCGGGTGTCGGAACCGCAGGCAATCAGCACGATCCCCTTAATGACGGCCGAGGCTGCGGTGGTGATCAACATGAAGGTGGTTTCCGAGGGGTAGCGCACGGGCCGGATGACCAGCCGCTCCACGCCCATGGCCACGAAAACTGTGCCCGCCACGGCAAACAGCATGGCTGGTAGAAAAGAGAGGCCCCGCTCCATGAACAGCCAGGTGAGCATCCCTCCCAGCATCACGAATTCGCCGGTGGTAAAATTCAAAACGCCGCTGATGAGGAACACGGTGCTCCAACAAATGCCTACGATGGCGTAGATACTACCGGCGGTGATTCCGGAGATGGCATATTGGATGGTCTGGTAGATGAACATCAACTTGATCTTCGGGTCAGCGGGCTAATCTTATCTTTTCCCGGCGGAGCCGCGGGTTCCGGGCGAATTTGGCCGGGGCCTCCCGGTTATTTGGGCGAGTAAAGCACCATCTTGCTCTGTTTCTCCATCTCCTGGGCCAGGACCTCCAACGGCCCGAATCTCATGCAATCGGCCTGGCAGTGCTTGACACACGCCGGCAGCTCTCCCTTTTTACCCTCGGGGCGCAGAGATTGCACAGGTCCGTGGGAAACGGCAGGTAATAGATGGCTATCTTGTCACCGGTATCCAGGATATGCTCGGTGACGACGATCCCATTATTCCCAGCCGGATAATGGTGTTCCTGTTGGCAGGCGACTTCGCAGGTGTGACATCCGGTGCAGTAGTCGTATTCGATGAGCAGACCGCTCTTCCCCATGGCTACTTCTCCCCTTGACCCATCTTCACCAACCTGGCCAGAGTCGTTTTATACTGGCCGCCGCCAAATCCGGAGACACTGTGTTGCGGACCAGGAATGATCTGGTTGATTTGATAATCCCAGACCCCGAACAGGTCCGGTTCTGGCCCCGGCATTCCGGCATCCACCAGCCATGCTCGGTGTGGATCATCTTAGGGTGGACCGTCAGGCTCAGCCTGGCTTTGCGTTTGACCCGGCCCATATCATTTTCGAGGTAGATCCATTCACCATCATAGATCCCATATTCTTTGGCCGTGTCGCGGATGAATATCCACTCGCGGTTCCGGATTCTTCTCCCGGAGCCAGGGAATCATCCGGTGCTCCGAGTGAAAGAACACGGAGGGTCGCGTCCCGGTGATCATGATCAGAGGATATTTCCGGTATAGCTCGGGGGTCCTGACCGGACTCTGGGCAGGTTCATCGTAGTAAGGCAGGGGGTCCAGCCCCCAGCTCTCGAAGGCCTTGGACGAAAGTTCGATTTTACCGGTTGGGGTATTAAACCCCGGCTTTCCGTCCTTCCGCAGCAGCCCTCTCTCGTGCCGGCGATACGGCTTGATGGGCCCTGCCGGCGGCATCGTCCAGGAGCCTCTTTGCACCAGCTCTCAAAGGTCAGGTTGGCCACGGAGAGGCGATCGTTGATGAGCTCATCGACATTCTTCCTGCGGAGGCCTTGGGGTTCAGCCTTCGGCCATCTCGAAGTTGATCTCCCAGTCCGATTTGCACTCGCCCACCTGGATGACCTTCTGCATGACCGCCAAAGGCGCCCACCATGAGCGGAAACTGTTTTTTTCCGCAAAGGTGGCCGCCGGCAGGACGATATCGGCCAGAGCCATGGTGGTGGGGTTATGAAACAGGTCCACGACCACCACGAAATCGAGCTTCTTCAGGGCATCGTAATGGTATTTGGCATCTGGCCGCCTGGCCGCCCAGGATATTGGCGGTTTGAATCCAGGCCGCCTTGATGGGATAAGGTTTTCCGGTGTCGATCTGCTCGATGGCCACGTCCGGTTGCGCCCAACCCCTGAAGCCCTTTCACCATCGGGTATTTGTTAGCGCCGATGCGTTTTTCGTTGAGCGTCTTGACCAAATCCTCGCCATAGAGATCCAGCAACTCTTCCGTGGTGTAAGGATAGGTGGTGACGCCGTGGGACGGGCCGGGCGATGACCATCGCCCCCGGGCATGTCCACGTTGCCGGTAACGCACCACAGGTGGGTGATGGCCTGGGCGACGGTCGTGCCCTGGGGGTTCATATCGATGGGCACTCCCCAGTGGATGGCCGCCGGCTTGCTGGTGGCGTAAAGGCGCGCCGCCGCCACGATCTGGTCCTCCGGCACCCAGGTGATCTCGGCCACCTTGCCGGGCGGATATTGCTGAACCCGCTCTTTCAGCTCCTCGAATCCGAAGGTCCACTTCTCCACAAATTCCTTGTCGTAGAGTCCTTCGTTGATGATGACGTTGAGCATGCCCAGCGCCAGGGCGCCGTCGGTTCCGGGGCGAAGCTGCAGATGATACTTCGCGCCGGGTGGTCATCCAGGTGTGGCGGGGATCGACGCGAAATGAGCTGGGAGCCGCCGCGCTTCATGCAATCCACGATCCAGTGTCCGAAAAAGGCATCCGGACAGGTGGGAGGGGGGTTCTGCGCCCACACCATGATAACTTTGGGCGAATTCCCATTCCGGGATCTCGTAGCGTTTCTCCAAGAAACTGGGAGGCATCCAGGACACAGAAATCTCCGAGGGTGGCTTTCATGGCGGCCAGGCGCGGGGTGTAGCAGGACTGTCCCGAGAGGCCCAGTTGACACCAATTGGGGCTGCCGTAGTTATAGGCGAGGAATGAGATGGGACCGCCGATATCCCGCCCGGTGCCCTGGCAGAAGATCACGGACTCCGCCCCGTGCTGGTCGCGAATCTCCTTGAGCTTGGCCTCGCAGAGGTCGAAGGCCTCATCCCAGGAAATGCGGGCAAACTTCCCCTCACCGCGCTCGCCCACCCGTTTCAGGGGATGGATGATCCGATCCGGGTGGTAGGCATATTGCGTCAGCGCCAAAACCCGGGGACAGGCCCTCCCCGGTTCCAGGGATGGCTTTCGTCACCCTCCACTTTGATGAGCTTGCCATCCTCCACATAGAGCTTAACGCCACAGCTTCCATGACACCCGGCCCCGGCGGACCAGGTGGTGGTCGAGAAAATCTGCACACGGTCATCATCCGGCATGGGAATACTCCTCCTCAGCCTGTGTTTCGGCAAGGCTTTTCAGCCTGTGGGTCCAAGGAAACCGGGAAGAAATGGAATATTGCATATCATATTACACACAATTTTTTGGACCCGTCAAGTTTTTAGACAATTAAATTTTCTAAAATAACCCACCCGATCCGGAAAAATTCAGGCGCCCCGGAGCCCCCCTGATTATCCCGCCGTCAGGCTATATCGTCTGCCCGGTAATGAAATCAGAAGCCCGGGAGGCCAGAAAAACAGGGGCCCCGGCTGCTCTTCAAAACTCCTGCTAGCCGCAGCGGAAAAAGGCCTAAGAGTTACCTTTCAAGCCGGGGGTTCATTGGTCTGGATCTAATCCAGCACCGGGAAGGTTTGCAAACAGGCAAGTCAGCGTTCTATTGCTCTTTTGCTTCCACCACCTTGCCTCTCTTTCCACAACCGAAGCACTCATAGCTTAATTTATTTAAATCCACAAAGAAGGTACTGGTTTTGTCACTGGTTTCCTGGTGAAATGGACAGGGCCCGGTGAATTTCCTGCCGGCCTTGATTACCGTCACATAGATTCCTTCTTCGGTTTTGATCACCATGGATTTTCTCCTTGCTGATTGGGACAATGTGAGGTAATTTTTCCCTTGCGCTTCGCAGTACCAAGCTATTGGCGCTGTTGGGATAATATCTCAATAACTTTGCCGCTGCAATGCCCGGCTTTCTTGGGCTGGCACCAGATCTCGACCGCCATCGACTAGTAATGCCTGGGGTCAGATCGGAGGAGCTACGGTTGCCACCTGGGGGAATAAAAAAGTTGACAAGCTTAAGATTGCATGCAATATTGAGTGCAAACCCTGCGGCTGCGGCCTGTTGACTTCGCCCCCCCAATGAAACTGGCCCACCTGGTGGGAGGAGTAATGAACTGCCAAGCAGCCAAAGCGGATGGAACATGACTAGCTCAAAAACCATCACCAACCAGAAGCCCGACGAAAACCTGACCATCAGTGTCTATAAAAGCATCAGAAAAATGATGCTTAATTATGAAATCGTCCCGGGCCAGCGGCTCGTGTTCGTTGATCTTGCCAAGCAGTTGGGAGTGAGCCGCACCCCGGTGAACATCGCACTTTCCATTTTGGCCAAAGAAGGTTTCTTCGATTTTGTCCCTAATCAGGGATACACCGTGCATAAGATCACCCGGGAGGAAGCCGAAGGCCTTTACGAGCTGATCAAAATATTAGCGCTGGGGGCGGTCCCCAAGGCAATCAGAGATCTTGACTCTGGAGAAGCTCTGGGAATTTGAGAAGCGAAGACTAGAGTATGAAAAAGCGGTGGTCGAGCAGGTGAGCCGGGGCAGATTCATCCTGGATCAGGAGTTACACGCCTACCTGTTGGAAATGTCAGGTAATCCTTATTTGGCGGACCATTTCCGGGAGGCTTACCAGCGGATTTTCCTGCGCCACCGCATCGAAAGCCTGCGGCCCTACCGGGCTCAACAGGTTGTCCAGGAGCACAAAGAGATATTTGAGGCTGTTCAGAAAAGAGACGTGGAACTGACCAAAAAGCTGTTCGAATCCCATATAGAAGCGGGAAAGAATTACATCTTTAGCTACATCTTCGACGAAGCAGAAGGACGCTGACCATGTCAGTGGGAGGAGCGCCTTACCTGGCCCGCCTCACGCGGCAAATCGCTTCGTCTTCCCTCTCGGATGAGTGTCGTGCCACGGCTCGCCAGCATCTCTTGGATGCCCTGGCCTGTGCCAGCATCGGATGCAGGCTGGCGGCTTTCCGGGGGCTGGCGGCACTGTGCGGCGGGCTGGAGAACGGTTATGCCTGGCCGGGAGGCGGCCAGGAGAGAGTCGGCGCCGCAGACGCGGGGGATGCTTTGGGCCTACGCCATCAACGCCTCGGTTTTTGAGGACGGCTCCCGGGAGGGGGCCTGCCACCCGGCCGCGGTGGTCATCCCCGCGGTTATTGCCCTGAGCCGGGATCGGGGCTGGGACATCATCGATAAGGCGGTCGCCGCCGGCTACGATGTCATGGTGCGGCTGGCCCGGTGCGGCAACCCGCAGTTCAGCAGAAGGGGTTTCCATCCCACCGCGATCGCCGCTCCTTTTCGGCGCGGCGGCAACGGCCGCGGTGCTCCTGGGACACGATCCCATAACGACCCAGAATGCTCTGAGCATCGCGGCGTTGGGCAGCTCGGGGCTGATGGCCGCGTTTAAAAGCGGCCCTACCCAGCCGCTGCAGGTTGCCTGGGGCGTCCGCAACGGCCTTACGGCCGCCTTCTTGGCCGGAGGCGGCCATGAAGGATATGGCCGCATTATTGAAGACGGATTTTTCCCCGCCTATCTTGGGCATGACCCCCTGGTCCCCTTGCATCAACCGTTGGAGTATGAATACGCCGTCCTGGGCAGTTATTTGAAGGCCTATCCCGGCTGCCGCCATTTGCACCCGGCGATTGACGCCTTTGCCCAGGTTGAGCAGGCGCACCAGATCTCCTTTGCCCAGATAAAGGCGATCCGCGTCGGGACTTATCGGATCGCCGTCGAAACCGAGATCCACGACCTCAAAAACCGGGGGGACGCCTATTTCAACCTCCCCTATGCATTGGCGGCCCGGGCGGTGCTGGGGAACAACAACTATGACTCCTTCGCGGAGCGGCATTTTGCCGACCTAAGACTCCTTGGTCTCATGAAGAAGATCGAAGTCCGCATCGATCCCGAGATCGAGAGACGCTACCCCAAGCAGCGAGGGGCGCGGGTGGAGGTAGATACCATCGGCGGCCGCAGCCTGGCTGGCCTAGTGGAGCATCCCTTGGGTGAGCCGGAGAATCCGCTGCCGCCAGCCTTTACGCGGGCGAAGTTCCGAGAGGCGGCAGGCGCCTTCCTGGCGGAAGACGAGATGGAACGGGTCGCGGGGCTCCTGGACCTCACCGGTCCGCCGGAAGGCCCGCCGCCAACCTGTTCGCGGCCGTGTGGGGAGCCGGTAATCTCTGAGGTAGCCGAGATGCGAGATAAAGAATGGGTAAAATTATTGGCGGCGGACTTCGAAGCCCGGGGGCGGCGAAAGCCCGAGTTTCAATCTGAGTCCCGAATTCCCCTGGACGATCTGTATGACCCGGAGGCGCTTTCCGGGACAGGCTTCGACCCCCAGCGGATTTTGGGAAAACCGGGCGGGTTTCCCTTCACCCGGGGCATCTATCCGTCCATGTACCGCGGCAGTTTCTGGATCATGGGGCAATATGCGGGCTTTGGGAATCCTGAAGCCACCAATGAGAGATTCAAGTACCTGTTGGAAAAAGGCCAGACGGCCTTGGCTCTGGCCCTGGACCTGCCCACCCAGTTGGGCTTGGAATCGGACCACGAACTGGCTGACGGAGAAGTAGGCAAGGCCGGGGTCGCCATCAATTCATTGAAGGACATGGAGGATATTTTTGCCGGTATCCCCCTTAACAAGGCACAACAGATCTTCACCACCGCCAATGCCATCGGCCCGATCATGCTCGCCCTCTTCCTGGCCTTGGCCGAGAGGCAAGGAGTGCACCCTTCCGAATACCATATTGTCTTGCAGAATGACATTCTGAAGGAATACGTGGCTCGGGGGGCCTATATCTTCCCCCCACCCCTCCCTGAAGTTCGCCATCGATGCCGTGGAGCATTGCACGAAGCACTATCCGAATTTCAGGCCCATCGTGGTCTGTGGTTCCCATATGAGACAGGGCGGGGCCACCGCGGTGCAAGAAGTTGCTTTCACCTTATCCAATGCCAAGGCCTATATCGATGAAGCGGCGGGCAGGGGTCTCCGAGTGGATGATTTTGCTCCATCCATGGAATGTCAGCTGTCAGTCCCCATGAATCTGTTTGAAGAGATCGCCAAGTTCAGGGCCTTTCGCCGTATGTGGGCGCGCCTGCTTAAAGAACGCTACGGGGCCACCAAGCCCGAAAGCCTCAGGTGCTTCATCCGGGTTTACACCACCGGCTATACGATGACGGCGCAACAGCCTTTGAACAACATCGTCCGGGTCGCCATCGAGGCCTTGGCGGCCATCCTGGGTGGGGTTCAGAGCCTTTCCTGCAATGCCATGGATGAAGCGGTCTGCATCCCCTCCAAGGAGGCCGCCCATGTCGCCCTGATGACCCAACATATTCTGGCCAACGAAACCGGGATCGCAGATGTGGCCGATCCTTTGGGCGGTTCCTATTATATCGAGTCCCTGACCAACGAGATCGAAAAGCGAGCCCTCAAGCTCATGGAGGAGATTGAGGGAAAAGGCGGAGCCCAGAAGGCTATTGAGGAAGGCTTCTACCAGATGCTCAGCCAAAAGGCGGCCAGTGAATATCAGCAGCAGATCGAGAAGGGGGAGCGTGTTATTGTCGGCCTGAACAAGTTCCGGGAAGAGGGAGAAAAATTGCATATAGAGTGCTTCAAAGTAGATGAGGGCGTTCAGGAGCACTGTATCCAAAAATTACACCAGGTCAAGGCCGAGCGGGATCAGGCGCGGGTGGAAGAGGCCCTGCGCCGGCTCGAAGCAGACGTGAGGCGCGGCAAGAACACGGTGCCGGCCCTCATCGATTGCGCCAAGGCTTATGCCACGATTGGTGAGATGTGCACGGTTCTGGGGAAGGTTTGGGGTTATTACAAGGATGGCGCAGCATGGATTTAAACGAGACGAGACGCAGACCTCGCATATTGATCGCCAAGATTGGGCTGGATGGTCATAGCCGGGGTGCATATGTGGTGGCCTATGGATTAAGCCAGGCCGGCATGGAGGTAATTTATACCGGCCTGCGGCAGACCTCCGCCGCGGTGGCCAGGGCCGCGGTCCAGGAGGATGTGGATGTCATCGGCATCTCCTCCATGGTGGGAGCGCACCTGTCGGTGGTGCGGAAGCTGGCTAAAGAGCTGGCGGCGCAGGGTGCGGCGGATATCCCCATTGTCCTGGGAGGGATTATTCCAGAGGAGGACTGCGATCCCCTCATGGCCATGGGGGTGGCGAAGATTTTTCCTCCCGGGGCCAGGGTGGCGGAGATCGTGCAACTTATCCAGTCGATTGTGGAGGGGCCGATGTGGGTCGCGGAAGTGTCCGGCAGTTTAACGGGCCTAAGCATTGGTGAACTGAAGCTGTTGGGGACTAAATGTGAAGAATGCGGCGAGGTCTATTTCCCGGTAAGAAGGAATTGTCCCCGCTGTCTGCATGACCAGGTGAAACCGCTGCCCCTGAGCCAGCAAGGGGTGCTGGAGACCTTTGCCGTGGCCACCGTGGCGCCCCCGGGGTACGAAGTGCCCCACGCCCAGGGATATATCCGCCTGGATGGAGGTGGCCCTCGCATCTTTTCGCTGCTTACGGACTATGGGGATGGCTCCCGGCTCAAGGTTGGGGCCAGGATGGGCTTGAAGATCGAGAAGCTCAAGCGAGACGCTGACGATCGAGAAATCGTTGGCTATCGCTTCAGGCCGCTGGATTGAAAGAAGGGGCAAGCTAGCAGGTCGAAGATTTATCTGTCGGTTCTCCCCGTCTAATCGTTGCCCATCGAACCCTGGAGCGCCCGCGGGTTTGACAGGGTCTGCGCCTTCCCAAGAGAACCCCGGCCGGGCAGCCAATGGAAGATAAGGTAATCGGGACATGCCGAAGAAAGAAAAGATGACCGGGGCTCAATGCTCCGACGTGGCCAGCGAGCCCGGGGCCTCCGGCTACGACGCGGTGGTGAAGAGCCACTGCCGGATGTGCCACGAGGGTTGCGGGGTCATGGTCCATGTCAAGGACGGTTTGGTCGCCAAGATTGCCGGAGACCCCGACTGCCCCATCAATCGTGGAACCCTGTGCAACAAGGGAGTGGCTTCGACCCAGCTGATTTACCACCCTAAGCGTCTCACCTACCCGGTACGTAGAATCGGTCCTAAAGGGAGTGGCAAGTGGGAGCGTCTCACTTGGGAGGAAGCGCTGGAGACGATCGCCCAGCGCCTGTTGCGCTATAAGTCCGAGTTCGGGCCCGAATCCGTCGTCTTGGGCTATGGGACCGGCGGCAACGAGGCGGTCATCTACCGGTTCGCCAATTACTTCGGCACTCCAAACGTCCTCACCGCAGGCCACTTCTGCTTTGGCCCCAGGATCGCCATGAGCATCCTTACCTGCGGATCAAACCCCATCGCCGACTATGAGAATAAACCGAAGTGCATCATGGTCTGGGGCCACAAAGTGACCATCAGCAAACCGGGCAGCGCCACCCGCGACCCCTTCTCACAGGCGCTGCACGCCGGAGCTAAGCTGATCGTGGTGGACCCGCGGTTCACGCCCGCCGCCGCCCGGGCAGACGTCTGGCTGCAACTCAGGCCCGGCACCGATACCGCCCTCGCCCTGGGTATGGCCAACGTCATCGTCCGGGAGGAGATTTACGACCAAGAGTTTGTCAGGGAGTACGTCTCCGGGTGGGAGCCTTTCGTCGAGCGGGTCAGCCAGTTTCCACCGGCAAGGGTGGAGGAGATCACGTGGGTACCCCAGGAAAAGATCGTTCAGGCGGCCAGATTATTCGCCACCATGAAGCCTGCGGCCATCCAGTGGGGTGTTGCCATTGAGCAGCAGGTTACCTGTGCCGACAACAACCGGGCCCTGATGGCCCTCATGGGGATTACCGGAAATATCGACGTGCCTGGCGGCCAGATTTTGTTCCCGCCGCCGCAGATCCGCGACGGCGCCGAGTTCGGCGCCCCCGAGGCCTTGCCCCAGGAGCAGGCCGCCAAGCGCCTGGGAGGAAGCCAATTCCGCTTGGCCGGCAACCTCGCCATCGTCAACCCCAGGCATGTTTGGGAGGCCATCCTGTACGAACAGCCTTACCCCGTGAAAATGCTCTTCTTCGTCAGTTCCAATCCGGTCATGACCGGGGCCAACGCCAGGGAAGTGTACCAGGCCCTGGAGAAGGTGGAGTTCATGGTGGTCTCCGACTTCTTCATCACCCCTACCGCGGATCTCGCCGATATAGTGCTTCCCGCGGCGACTTGGCTCGAGATGGACGACCTGGGGGACTTTTGGAACCGGCATGGGTGTCTCATGCCCCGCCGCAAAGTCATCCAAGTGGGCGAGTGCCGTCCCGACCCCGAGATGTTCAACGACCTGGCGCATCGAGTCGGCCAAGGCGAGCACTGGTGGGACACCTTCGAGCGCGGCCTGGATTACATCCTGGAGCCCATGGGTATCACCTGGCAGGAGTTCAAGACCGGGGACGGCTTCCGGGGGGAAGTTCGGTACCGGAAGTACCGGGAGACCGGGTTCTCAACGCCCACCGGGAAATTCGAGCTCTATTCAACCATTCTGGAAAAGTGGGGCTACGACCCCATGCCCCAATACCGTGAGCCGCCGGATAGTCCGGTTAGCAACCCGGAACTCTACGCCCGGTTTCCCTATATCTTGATAACCGGGGAGCGTAAACCCGGGTTCCTGCACGGCCAGGACCGCCCCTTGCGGGGAAAAGGAGACCTCCCGCGGGACCCGATGGTGGAGATCCATCCTGACACGGCGGCTAAAGAGGGCATCCGGGAGGGCGAGTGGGTGATCATCGAATCGCCCCGGGGAAAGATTCGGCAGCGTGCCAAACTCACCATAGGCATTCACCCCAAGGTCATATCCGCCCAGCTTGCCTGGACCTCCCCGGAGAGGCCGCAGTCCGGCCGCCACTGGGACGAATCCAACGTGAACATCCTTACGGACAACTCCTTTGAGAACTGTGATCCAGCCATGGGGGCAGCCACCGTCCGCAGTCTGCTCTGCAAGGTTTATCCCGACAGCCGAAGTGGGCTTTGATCATTTGCAAAGTTTTTTTACTCCTGGGTGCTTTCCCGGCGATTTTGGCCACTTTATTTAGGAAGGAGCTGAACATGGATTTTAGTCTCCCGGAAGATGTCCGGATGATGCAAGATACCATTAAGAAATTTGTGCAAAGAGACCTGGAACCCATCGCCCGGAAGGTGGAGGAAGAAGAACATATTCCTGAGGAAATCGTCGAAAAGATGCGGGAGCTGGGGCTCTTTGGCCTGGCCATCCCGGAGGCCTATGGAGGCTTAGGTTTGAGTACCCTGGGAGAAATCATTGTCTACGAAGAAATTACCAAGACCAATGCCTGTTTCAGGTCACGCATCGGGACCAGCAACGGGATAGGGTCGCTGGGTATCCTCTTCGACGGCACCGAGGCCCAGAAGCAGAAATATCTGCCCAGAATTGCCAGCGGCGAATGGACTGCGGCGTTTGCCCTCACCGAGCCGGAAGCCGGTTCGGACGCCGCCAATATCAAAACCACGGCCGAACTGCAAGGGGATCATTATGTGCTCAACGGCCGCAAACATTTTATCACCAATGGTGATTGCGCCCAGATTTTCACCACCCTGACCGTGACCGACAAGAGCAAAGGCAGCCGGGGAGGAATCACGGCTTTCATTGTGGAAAGGGGCATGCCGGGATTTACGGTGGGGAAAAGCGAAAAAAAGATGGGCCTGCATGGCTCACATGTGTCGGAACTCTTGTTCGACAACTGCCTGGTCCCCAAAGAGAGCGTTATTGGTGGCGAAGGGATGGTGGGCCAGGGATTTAAAACCGCCATGCGGGTGCTGGATAAAGGCCGCTTGACCATTGGCGCCTGCCGCGGTGGGAGCCGCGCAAAAGCTGCTGGAGATGTCGGTTAGTTACGCCAAGCAAAGAGTTCAATTTGGCAAGCCCATCGGCGAGTTTCAAATGATTCAGGCGATGCTGGCGGACATGGCCACCGAGATTTATGCAGCCCGCCAGATGCTTTACCATGCCGCCCATTTGCGGGATCAAGGCAAGCGGATTTCCCGGGAAGCCGCGATGTGCAAGCTTTTTTGTACGGAAATGGGTTGCCGGGTCGCGGATATGGCCGTCCAAATCCACGGTGGCATGGGTTACATGACGGAACTGCCGGTGGAAATGTTTTACCGTGATCTGCGCCTCTATCGCATCTTTGAGGGAACGAGCGAGATTCAGCGCGTCGTTATTGCCCGCGATCTATTCAAGAGCTAGCCGGGGGCGAGAATGCCGCGGGAGACTGGGAGCCTGAGGAAAACCCGGCTCTCCCGTGATCCAGGCTGAGCGCCACCCGGTGGGGATGCCGTGAGAATTACCTTTTGGGAGATGGCCATATCTGATAACTGAGGCGGCTTCGAGCCTCAGGGACCTCAAGGAGCCATAATATGACGGTGGAAAGGATTGCGGTGATCGGTGCAGGGATCATGGGACGCGGCATTGCCCAGGTCAGCGCCATGGGAGGATTCCGGGTGAAAATGCAGGATGTGAGTGCCGAGGTCTTGGAGAAATCACTCGGAATCATTGAAAAAAACTTACAGAAGGGTGTTGATCTGGGCAAGATCAAGCCGGAAGAAAAGGAGGCGGCGCTCTCAAGAATTGCCTGCGTTACGGATCTTCGCGAGGCGGCGCGGGATGCGGATTTGGTCATCGAGGCGGTGCCTGAGGACCTGGATTTGAAGCGCGACATTTTCCGGAAGCTGGAGGAATACTCCCCGGTGCACGCCATCCTGGCAACCAATACCTCATCCATGAGTGTTACTGAGATCGGTGCCGCCACCCAGCGGCAGGATAAGACTATCGGCCTCCATTTCTTCAATCCGGTGCATCTCATGAAACTCGTGGAGATCGTTTCCGGACTCGAAACCTCGGAGGAAACTTACCAGGCCAGTGCGGCCGCATGTCGGCGCATGGGCAAGGAACCGGTAAAAATCAATGAGTTTCCCGGCTTTGTCACCACCCGGATCAATGCCCTCATCGGGAACGAAGCTTTCAACATGCTCCAGGAAGGTTTAGGAACGCCGGAGGACATTGATAAGGCCATAAAGCTGGGTTTGAATCATCCCATGGGCCCCTTTGAAATGATAGATTTGGTGGGCCTGGATACCCGGTTGAAAATAATGGAGTACCTTCATAAGACGCTGGGCGAGAAATATCGTCCCGCGCCGCTGATGGTCAAATACGTCAAGGCCGGCAGGATCGGCCGCAAGGTTGGCAAGGGCGTCTACGATTATCGCGAAAAAGAGAAATGAAATTGGTGGATGCCTGGCGCCTGGATCTCTCAAAAAACGAAGGGCGCCAACCCCTCACTCTGGATTTATGGCAGACCGGGCCTGACGGAGCCATAATTAGCATTTAGGAGGAAATCATGGAAGAAGTCGTGATCGTGGGCGCCGTGCGGACGCCCATTGGACGGTATCTCGGCGCCCTGCGCGAGGTGACGGCCTACGAACTTGGCGCCCTGGTGCTGAACGAAGCGGTTAAAAGGGCCAGGGTGGAACCCGCCTGGGTCGATGACGTGATTATGGGACAATCCTACCAAAATGGCGAGTCGGTCAATATCGCGCGCATGGCCCTGCTGGCTGCGGGGTGGCCCATGGAAGTTCCAGGGATCACCTTCGATCGCCGCTGTTGCTCAGGCCTCGATTCCATCTGCTTCGGAGCCATGAAGATCCAGTCCGGCAACGCGGAGATCATCGTTGCCGGGGGGGTTGAGAGCATGAGCCGCGCCGAATTTTACATCCCCGGCGAGTTCATTAAATGGGGGGTGGGGGGCAAGAATGATCCCAAATGGGGCTTTATGCCCAAAGGTCATGGCTCCTTGTCCATGTGGGGCATGCCTTTCTTCGATAGGATTGCCCGCGCCCGGGTCATGTCGCAGCCCATTGAACGGTTCGGTGAGCTCAATTCCATGATGTCCTGGGCGGAAGCCGCCGCCCGGGAGGAAGGCATAACCCGGGAACAGGCGGACCGGTGGTCGGTTCGCAGCCACCGCCGAGCCTGTGCAGCCATCGACTCAGGGAAATTCAAAGAGGAGATCGTGGCGCTGGTGATTCCCCAGCGGAAGGGAAATCCTTTGGTGATTGACACGGATGAACCGCCGCGCCGGGACACGAACCTGGAGCAGCTGTCCCGGTTGAGCACGGTCTACCCGGATGGCGTGTGCACCGCCGGGAATTCCTCCACCGAAAATGACGGCGCGGCCGCGCTGGTTCTCATGAGCCGGTCCAAAGCCCGCGAGTTGGGCCTTGAGCCCCTGGCTTCACTAAAGTCTTTTGCCGTGGCTGCCGCGGACCCGACCCTCACCTATCCGGCGGTCCCCGCGGCGGTGAACCAGGCCCTGAAAAAGGCCGGGCTCTCCATAGAGCAGATGGATCTTATTGAAATCCAGGAAGCCTTTGCCGTCCAGATGCTGGCAGACGCCAAGCTGCTGGGACTTTCAGAAGAGGATTGCGAGCGCAAGCTGAACGTGAACGGGTCCGGGATTTCCCTGGGTCATCCCATCGCGGCCACCGGTACCATGAGAATGGTGACTTTGCTCCACGAAATGAAGAGATCCAAGGTCCGCTATGGACTCGAGACCATTTGCGGCGGGGGCGGCCACGGGATTGCCGCCGTGGTTGAAAGGGGTTAAGGCGCGGCTCCCGGTCGGAAAGAAGGTCGCTGGCCGGGAGGATAAGAGCCCCGCGGCAACCATCCCTGACCCCGGCGGCGGCCCCCGGGGGGCAGGGACTGGGTTTGCGGGAAGACCAGGCGGCGGCGGATGGCGCGGCGGCGGCAGGCTTCAGAGGTGACCGAAACCTCCTAGCCGCCAATAGCGTGCATCTTTGCAGATGGAAGCCCCTGATTTTCTAGGGTCAGGCAGTGTTCCCGATTCTTCCTGAGGGCCGCTTTTAGAAAAATCCCGGCCAATTCCTGGTCCGTGGTGCCGCGGCGCAGGGGCCCTTTGATATCTTCCCGCACCTCGGACAACAGACAAGGCATCAGATAGCCGCCGGCAGTGAGCCGCAGGCGATTGCACGATTCGCAGAAATGCTGGCTCATGGGACTTATGAAGCCTATCTCACCCGGCGCCCCTGCCAGACGGTAACGTTTCGCCGGTCCATCAAATGCACCCTTCGGAATCGGCACAAGTTCTCCCAGATGTCTCAGTCGTGCTTTTATCAGGGAGGGGGGCAAGGAGTGCAGGAGCGCCCGGCGGCCTCCGAGGCCCACGGGCATGTATTCAATAAATCGTATATGAAAAGGGTGGCGAAGGGACAGTTTGGCCATCTCGGATACTTCGTCATCGTTAATACCTTTGATAACCACCATGTTGATTTTTACCGGATGGAAGCCCAGCTCTCCGGCGAGTTTAATCCCTTCCCAGACTTGAGCAAAAAAGTCCGAGCCCGTAAGCTGTCGGAAGCGTTCCCGGTGCAAGGTGTCCAGACTTATATTGATCCGTCTGAGGCCGCTTTTCCTTAATTTCTCCAGATTATCCCGCAGAAAAACGCCATTGGTGGTCAGGGAGACGTCTCGCAAGCCATCCAGGGCGGTGAGGCGCGCGATGAATTCGGTTATGCTTCTCCTGACCAGAGGTTCACCGCCGGTCAGGCGGACCTTGGTGACTCCCAGTTGCACTGCGATCCGCACCAGGCGGAAAAGCTCTTCATAGGTCAGCACCGCGTCAGGCCCAAAGTTGGCGGGATTGCCATCCGGCATGCAATAAAGGCAGCGGAGGTTGCACCGATCGGTAACCGAGATGCGCAGGTAGTCGAGCCGTCGGCCATGGGAGTCAATTAGCTGCATCTGCCAGTCTCCGAGGTGTCCAGCTTTCTTTGGGGAGCAAAATCGGACCATGCGGTGGCACGCGACGCCGGCTACCGGTGGCCATCAGCTTCCCTTGCCAAAGGGGCATAAAGGATAGCGACAGGGGTCGCACTTGAGGCATAAGCCTCCATGTCCCAGGCGCGCCAGATCCTGGCGGGTAAGCCGCTCCCCGGCCAAAACCCGCGGGTAGACCAGATCGAAGAGGGTCACCTTGGCATGCATGCCGCAAGCCGGGATGCCCAGCACCGGGACCCCGTGCAAATCGGCCAACATAAACATGGCCCCTGGCAGCACTGCCGCTCCATAGAGGATGTCCCGGGCCCCTGCTTTTTCCAGGCCAAACCGAGTCCGGTCATCCGGATCCACGGACATACCGCCCGTGGTAATGAGGATATCGGCGCCGCGCCCTAGCAGATCAAGGGCCGCCTTGGCAATGAGTTCGTCCTCATCGGGGAGGAAGACCACCTCCAGAACATCCCCGCCCAGGGACTCGACTTTTTTTCGGATAACCGGCTCGAAGCAATCCTGGATCCGGCCATAGTAAACTTCATTACCGGTAATCAGGACCCCAGCCTTGACCCGCCTTAGGGGCATCACCCGCAAGACCGCCTCACCTTCACGGGCAATGCGGACCGCCTGCTCCACTTGCTCCCGCTTGATCATTAAGGGGATGGCGCGAGTCCCAGCCACTCGTTCTCCGCTCTCTACCAGCATATTGGAATGTCGAGTGGCGCACATGACTTCCCCGAGGGCATTGAACCGGGCCAGGGCCTCCACTTCCACCTTAAATAAGCCGTCCTGAACCGCCTTCAAGTTTATTTTGCCCTCCCGGGGAGACTCATCCCAGCCGACCCCTTCACCGCACAAAGCATTGGCCATCATTACGGCCGCTTCATCTTCGTGTAACTCGTCGAATGCGGGCCGGAGCACATAAAGGTGCTCCTTCCCCAACCGGCGCAAGGGTTCCAGATCATGCCTGCAGACGATATGACCGCGCCGGAAAGCCGCTCCCTTGAATTCGCCGGGGCGGATTTCCGTGATATCGTGTGCCAGGGGTTGCCCCACCGCCTCCTCCAGGCTAACAATCTGCATCATGATTTGTTCTCCTCAATCGTCATCATGCTCCAGTCAGTCTTTTCCGCGCCCACCAAGCGAAAATACCCCTCACCGGCGCAGGGGGTACATAAGGCTTCCCCACCCCGCACCACTTCCCGGCCATCCCGCACTACCTGGCCACATCGGCTGCACGTGGCATGCCGCCGCGGCGGCCCCGGCATCTGCCAGGGTTGCAGATCGACCCTCACCCGCTGCACCGCGAAGAGCTCCGCATCAGGCATCCTTTGGTAACCCTGAAGTTGTTGGAGTGCAGGATCCGGTTGCTCCGGCGCGAAACAAGCTGCTCTCTGGCGGGATTCCTCGGTGGAGATGATGCGATAGGATTCCTGGGTTGCCAGGTTCAAAAAGGTGGCCGCATTGATGCCATAATCGTAAAATTTAAGACTCCGTTTGCCCAGGCGGCAGCCCGTCACGCTTTGGATGGCGTCCGTGGCACACCGGTCGATCTCGACGAACACCATGAGCTTCTTGCGCCATTCCGGCGCTTTCGGATCCTCAATGCCCAGGAGCCGGCACCCGAGCATGGACATCCTGACGCCGATTACCTGGCCGGCGCATAAATGCCCGTGGGTCGCCACCGATTCCGCCAATAATTCCTCGAATGACTCCATGCGCCGCCATCCTCATTCCCGACTGGCAAAAAATGCCCATCGGCAGCCAAAAAAAATTAGTCGAAAGCATCCTTAAAACGCTGGTTCACGATTTCCTGAATTCCTTTGGTGTGTTTTTTGAACTGCGCCATCAGCTCATAGGCGACATCGGTCAACGCGGCCCCGCCATGTTCGCCACCACCTCGATAGGTGCGTACCAGGCTGTGACCGATGGCGGCCTCCATCTCCCGGATGGCCCCCCGAACCCGGCGATATGAGACGCCGACTTCAGCCGCGGCCCTGATTACCGAGCCGTAACGATCGACGGCCTCCAGAATGGCCAGCCGGCCTGCTCCAATCACCATCTTGCCATCCAGCTCGAGCCATATTTTGGACCGCACGGCCCATGATCTTCCCTCAAACAACTCCGTTCTTTTCAAGGTTCTCACCCCTCGGAGTCGCTACGGCATTAACTGCTGCGGCAAGGGGAGCCACCCAAACCGGGCTCAATTTATTTCCTGGAGAGATTTAATGCAGAATTGCATGTAATGTGTAATTTGTCAACCATAATTTTACCAGGAATCAACCGATTTCCTGGCCGCCCCTCGCCATTAGCCATCCCGGACCGATTAATTACGATTAATTATAAGAAGTTAAAAAGAAGGGGCATCTCCCTCTTTATCCCGCCAGCGTTTTTTGTTATGTAGAGCTTTTTTCTTCCCACTTTTTTCAGCCATTTCTCGCGTTTCTGCCCCCGATTTCTCGCGTCCCGCTTTAGGACTAGCCCATTTGGGCCCCACGACCGCGGCCGGTTCACCCAACCGAAAAAGGGGTTACGGTCTTTAACCGTAACCCCTGGAAAATCAATGGTAGGCACGCGGGGATTTGAACCCCGGACCCCTACCGCGTCAAGGTAGTGCTCTCCCCCTGAGCTACGTGCCTATGATTTTCATATAACCCCTGGCCGGGGCGCCGTCAAGGGGATTATTGGCCGCGGGCCCCGGCCGGGCGCCTAACCTTTGCGGCGGACGGCGAAAAGATCCTTGAAACAAGAGACAAAAAAGACCAAACGGGGGTAACGGGCAAAAAGCCGCGGCCCGGGGCCTTCCTTGACAACCTGGGGCTCAGTTGGTAGATTAGCTTGATATTTGCACTCCGGGAGGGGCCCGCATGACCATGACTTTTCAGGAGCTGCTCATCACTCTGCAGCGTTTCTGGGCCGACCAGGGTTGCCTCATCGGGCAGCCCTACGACATCGAAGTGGGCGCCGGCACCTTCAACCCGGCCACCTTGCTCCGGGCCCTGGGTCCCGAGCCCTGGAACGTGGCCTACGTGGAGCCCAGCCGGCGGCCCACCGACGGGCGCTACGGCGAGAACCCCAACCGCCTGCAGCATTATTACCAGTACCAGGTGATCATGAAGCCCTCCCCCAAAAATATCCAGGAACTCTACCTGAATTAGCCTCAAGGCCCTGGGCATCGACCCCCTGGACCACGATATCCGCTTCGTGGAGGACGACTGGGAATCGCCCACCCTGGGCGCCTGGGGCCTGGGTTGGGAAGTATGGCTCGACGGGATGGAGATCACCCAGTTCACCTACTTCCAGCAGGTCGGGGGCATCGACCTCCACCCGGTCAGCGTCGGAGATCACCTACGGCCTCGAGCGCATCGCCATGTACCTGCAGGGCGTGGACAACGTCTACGACCTCAATGGACCCAAGGGGTCACTTACGGCGACGTGCACCACCAGGGCGAGGTGGAATGGTCCACTATAATTTCGAGCAGGCCGACGTGGACATGCTCTTCCAGCCTCTTTGCCATGTACGAGGCGGAGTCGAGCCGCATCGCCGCCCTGGGGCTGGTCCTGCCCGCCTACGACTACTGCCTGAAGTGCTCCCATACCTTCAACCTCCTGGACGCCCGGGGGGCCATCAGCGTGGCGGAACGCAACAGCCTCATCGGCCGGGTGCGGAACCTGGCCCGACTGTGCGCCGAAGGCTACCTGAAACAGCGGGAAGAGATGGGCTTCCCACTCTTGCAGAAATAGATATTCACCCCCACCCCAACCCTCCCCCCTCAAGGGGGAGGGAGGAAAGACCTCAATACTTAGGTAACATAATCCTGGGATGGCACACTAGTGGAGTGTTTCATAATTAGCTGGACATAATATCAGCCCTGGGGCATTGGACTGGCATGGTTAAGTCCCCCTTTGAAAAAGGGGGATTTAGGGGGATTTCAAGAAGTTAGATTAAATCCCCCCTAACCCCCCTTTTCCAAAGGGGGGTTAAAAATCAGTCATTTTCAACAGATAATCAATTGCGAAACATGCAACTAACATCCTTTGGAGAATTAGTTTTAACCTCGATGAAACCTGGCCTGGATTTGCTAAAGGAAATACTCCAGATCGCGCAAAATTCGGATTTATGAGCTGCAGAAGCTGACCACGGATAGCTGATAGCTTCTAACGAGGGAAACCATGGGAAGCGAATTATTATTGGAGATCGGCACGGAGGAGATCCCGGCCCGTTTTCTGCCGCCGGTGCTCAACGAAATGGCGCAGGGCCTGCGCAAAAGGTTGGAGCAGGCCCGCCTCGGGGTCGGCGAGATTTCCGCCTGGGGCACCCCCCGGCGCCTGGCCCTGGTGGCCCGGGAGCTGGCAGCCAGCCAGGCGGTGGCGGTGCAGGAGATCATCGGGCCTCCCAAGGCGGTGGCCCTGGACGCCTCCGGCAAGCCCACCGCCGCGGCCCTGGGCTTCGCCAAGGGCCAGGGGGTGGCGGTGACCGAGCTGGTGGAACTGGACACCCCCCGGGGGATCTATCTGGCAGTGAGCAAGAGCGTCACCGGCCGGCCCACCCTGGATTGCCTGCAAGAGATCCTGCCGGACTTCATCATGGCCTTGAGCTTCCCCAAGTCCATGCGTTGGGGGGAGCTGAACGTCACCTTTGCCCGGCCCATCCACTGGATTTTGGCCCTTTTCCAGGGACAGGTGGTGCCCTTCTCCCTGGCGGAGGTGGCCAGCGGCCCGGTAACTTATGGCCACCGCTTCCTGGCGCCCCAGGCCTTTGAGGTCCGGGACGCGGCAACCTATGTGGCCGGCTTAGAAAAAGCCCACGTCCTGGTGGACCCGGCGGCCCGCCGGGCGCACCTGGAGAAGGAGTTGGCCCAGGCCGCGGCCGGGGTGGGCGGCGAGGTGGCGCCCAACCCGGGGTTGCTGGAGGAGAACACCTTCCTGGTGGAATTCCCCTCGGTGGTGGTGGGCAACTTTGAGGAAAAATTTCTGCAGCTCCCCGACGAGGTCCTCATCACTTCCATGCGGGAGCACCAGCGCTATTTCTCCCTGCGGGGCCAAGACGGCAAGCTGCTGCCCCACTTCATCGCGGTGAACAACACCCTGGCCCGGGACCCCAACCTGGTGCGCCGGGGCCACGAGCGGGTGCTGCGGGCCCGTCTCAGCGACGCCATGTTCTTCTTCCAGGAGGACTGCAAGATTCCCCTGGAGAAGCGGGTGGAGGCCCTGAAAGGGGTGGTGTTCCACTCCCTGCTGGGCACCTCTTATGAGAAGATGGAGCGCTTCCGGGAGCTGGCGGTCCGGCTGGCCCGGAAAGTGGCGCCGGATTTAGAGAGTGCTGTGTACCGGGCCGCCACCCTGGCCAAGGCGGACATCACCACGGAGATGGTGGGGGAATTCCCCAGCCTCCAGGGGGTGATGGGCGAAAAATACTCCTTGCTGGACGGCGAGGACCCCGGGGTGGCCGCCGCGGTGTTTAGCCATTACCTGCCCCGCTACGCCGATGATATCCTGCCTCCCGACCTGATTGGCTCATTAATCGGCATAGCTGACCGCCTCGATACTATCTGCGGCTTCTTCGGGGTGGGCCTCAAGCCTACCGGCACCGCGGATCAGTATGGTTTGCGGCGGCATGCCTTAGCCATCATTAATATCATCGATGCGAAAGGCTTCCGCATCGACCTGCGGGACGCCATTGGCAACAGCCTGGAACTACTTAAAGATAAATTAAATCGTGAACCCCAGGAAATCCTTGCCGAGGTTCTCGATTTCTTCAAGACTCGCTTACACAATCGGCTGGTAGGGGAGGGTCTCGAATACGAAACTGTGGCCGCGGTGCTGGCCACGGAATTACATGATGTGGAAGAAGCGGTGGCCAAGGCCAAGGCGCTGCAAGAATTTCGCGGGAGCCCCGATTTCCCCGCCCTGGCGTTGGCCTTCAAACGGGTGATCAACATCTCCCGGGGGTTCGAGGCCGGCGAAGTCGAGGAATTGTTGCTGGAATACCCGGAAGAAAGGCTGCTCCTGGAAGCCACCCTGGTAATGGAGGGCGAAATAGCCGAGGCCCTGGAGAAACGGGATTACCCCGCGGTCTGCAAGGCCCTGGCTAATCTCAAGGGGCCGGTGGACGCCTACTTCGATAAAGTCCTGGTGATGGCCGAAGACGAGCGTCTGCGCCGCAACCGCTTGAGCCTGCTGGCCCGCATCAGCGCCACCTTTTTGCGCATGGCCGACTTCTCCCGGATCACCACCCAATAACCATGGGCCGCTGGTTTCGTCGTCAAGGCCAGGAGCCGGAAAAAGGGCCGGGAGGAAAGCGAGGCCCCGCCGCCGCCGGAGGTCCCGGCCCTCCGAGCCCGCAGGCGCGGGGTCCCCCCCGCCGGAGTCCGAACTTCTGCCGGAAGCCACAGAAGAAGTAGTGGCGGGTTTTAAACCCGCCGCTACAACGCCAATCGAAACCGCCGAGGAATATGAAGGCGAGGCCGCCGAGTCCCGCCAGGGCAGGTTCCGCCGCCTGCGGGAGCGCCTGGGCCGCACCCGCGAGGCCCTGGCGGGAGGGCTGGACCGCCTCCTCAAGGGGCGGCGGCAGGTGGATGCCCAGCTCCTGGAGGATCTGGAGGAATTACTGATCTCCGCCGATCTCGGGGTGGAGACCTCTCTATTTCTCATCCGCTCCCTGCAAGAGAAGTTGCGGCGCCGGGAGCTTTTGGAGGCGGCCCGCCTGAAGGCCGCCCTGAAGGCGGAGATGGTGGCCCTGCTGGCAACGGCGCCCCCGCCGCAGATCAGCGCCCGGCCCCGGGTGGTGCTGCTGGTGGGGGTCAACGGCGTGGGCAAGACCACCACCATCGCCAAGCTGGCCCACCTGGACCTGTCCCAGGGCCTCACCCCGCTGCTGGTAGCCGCCGACACCTTCCGGGCCGCGGCGGTGGAGCAACTGGAAACCTGGGGCCAGCGCCTGGGGGCTTCCGTGGTGAAGCAAAAAACCGGGGCCGACCCCGCGGCGGTGGTCTTTGACGGACTGGCCGCGGCCCAGGCCCGGGGAGTGGACACGGTCTATATCGATACCGCCGGCCGCCTCCATACCAAGGTGAACCTGATGGAGGAGCTGAAAAAGATGCAGCGCACCGCGGCCAAGAAGCTTCCCGGCGCGCCCCACGAGGTCTTTCTGGTCCTGGACGCCACCACCGGCCAGAATGCCCTGAGCCAGGCCCGGCTGTTCCACGAGGCGGTGGGGCTTACCGGGCTGGTGCTCACCAAAATGGACGGCACCGCCAAGGGCGGGGTGGCCCTGGGAGTGGTCCATGAAACCGGCATCCCCTTGCGTTACCTGGGGGTGGGCGAGGCCATGGCGGACCTGCGGCCCTTCGAGGCCCAGGCCTTTGTGGAGGCCATCCTGGGCTGAGGCGCGCACCCGGGTCCCACCTTTTCCCGGCGCCAACCCCAGGAGCCGGGCGCGCCACGGTTTTCCGGCAACCCACCTTCCTTGACGGCCTCAATCCAGTGGATATATTAAAGATAAAAGACCAGTTGGAGGGCTTACGAACCTAAAGATTGAGAACAAACTAGCCCTGGTGACCGGCTCCAGCGCCGGGATCGGCCTGGCCATTGCCCATTCACTGGCGGCCGAAGGGTGCCGGGTGATCGTCAACGGCCGCACCGAGGCCCGGGTGGCCGGGGCCATCGATCAAATTCGCCAGACTCATCCTCAGTCGAAACTTGAACCCCTGGTGGCCGACCTGGCCAAACCAGAGGGGGCCGCGGAGACCGGCCGCCGCTTTCCGGCGGTGGACATCCTGGTCAACAACCTGGGGATGTATGAGCATCGGCCCTTCGAAGCGATCCGCGATGCCGACTGGCAGGCGATCATCGAGATCAACTTCATGAGCGGCGTGCGCCTGTCTCGCCTCTACTTGCCGGGCATGAAGGCCGCGGACTGGGGCCGCATCATCTTCCTGTCCAGCGAGTCCGGGATCAACATCCCGGTGGAGATGATCCATTACGGCGTCACCAAGGCCATGTACCTGGCCTTGAGCCGGGGGCTGGCAGAGTTGACCAGGGGCACGGGGGTGACGGTGAACGCGGTGCTCCCCGGTCCCACCCGCTCGGAAGGCGTCGGCCGTTTCATCGCTGAACTGGCCCAGGCCCAGGGAATTACGCCGGCGGAGGTGGAGAAGGAATTCTTTCGGTCCGTCCGCCCCACCTCCATCCTGCAGCGCTTCGCCAGCACCGAAGAGGTCGCCAACCTGGTGACTTATCTGGCCAGCCCCCTGGCCGCGGCCACCAACGGCGCAGCCGTACGGGTGGACGGCGGGGTGGTCAAATCCATCACCTAACTTAGCGTTTAACCCCGAGAACCTGGTTCCCGGGATCAATTTCCAATAAGAGAACGCTCCAAGTATGGCGCCGAGCTTTCTACTCATGACTGACAGCCTCTCAAACCTCTATAAATCCAATTTGCCATTATCCTTTGATATCCAGAATCGTTAAACATAGCAGTTCTGGTTCTGCTGATAGTTGAAGAACCTCCCGCAAAAGTCCAACTAACAGGAAGGGTATTGGGCCTGAAGATCTCGCTTCCCAAAGGCAGGAAATTTCTCAGGGTACTGGCTGCCGCCCCTGGTTTGGTGCGGGGTGATGTTAGCCCTCTCCGGAGACCTGGGGTCCTCCCATAATACCCAAAAATTCTTGCAATGGTTGCCGACCCTGAGCCCGGCCCACTTCGATCTGATCCATTTCTATCTGCGCAAGGGCGTGGGGCATATCGGTGACTACGGCTTCCTCTATTTTCTATGGTTCCGGGCCTTCCGGGCCGGCCTGGGTTACCGGGGCGGCCGCGCCTTTCTTTGGTCCCTGGGGCTCTGCCTGGCCGTGGCCCTCCTGGATGAAGGCCACCAAAGCCGTGCTGGCCTCCCGCACCGGCTGCCTCGGGGATGTGGGCCTGGATCTGGCGGGGTCCTGCGGCGCCGCCCTGATCCTGACGATTTTCCGGACGCCCCGGGTCAGCAGCCGCATCCGTGAGCGGAGGCAGAATATTGCGGCCCTTCCCTTGAATTATTTCCGGGAAATATATATGTTAACCTATTAAAGGAACGGAGTTTTCGCCTTTTCCCCAGTCCCCGGAGCCAGGGCGGTTGCTTTCCGGCCGCCTGGGTGCGGCCAAACCCCAAAGGGACGCAGACCTAGAACTCATGACCTTATTCTCCCCCTTCTTTAATGGCGGCGGCGGCCGCCCCGGAGCCGCCGCGGCCTCCGGACGAGTCCTGCTGGCGGCCGTCCTGGTGGCCATCGGCCTCGGCCTGGGAGCGCCGGCGGACCTCCGGGCCCAGGAGGCCCCCAACCTCTTTGACCAGGTGGTGGAGCACAAGTTGGATAATGGGCTGAAGGTGCTCCTCCTCAAAGAGAGCCGGGCGCCCATCATCAGCGTGCAGCTCTGGTATCGGGTGGGGTCCCGGAACGAATGCCTGGGCAAGACCGGCATCTCCCATCTCAACGAACACATGATGTTCAAAGGGACTGCCACTTATGGCCCCAAATACTTCTCCCGGGAAGTGGGGCGGGTGGGGGGCTCGGATAACGCCTTTACCTCCCGGGACTATACCGCCTTTTTTGAAACCGGCCCCAAGGATCAGCTCAAACACTGGCTGGAGATGGAAGCCGACCGCATGAAGGGCATCAATGTCAATGAGGAGGGCTTCCAGACGGAGAAAAAGGTGGTCTTGGAAGAGCGGCGCCTGCGCACCGAAGACGAGCCGCAAAGCTTCATGGAGGAAGCCGCTCTGGCCGCCACCTTCCAGGCCCACCCCTACCAGTGGCCGGTGATCGGCTGGCAGCACGACATCGAGAGCATCAGCCTGGAGGACTTTCAACAGTATTATCACCGCTACTATCAACCCAACAACTGCACCCTGGTGGTGGTGGGGGATATCGAGCCCCAGGCGGCCTTGAAAGAGGTCGAGGACACCTTAGGGGATTTGCCGGCCGGGCCGGAACCCCCAAAAGTCACCGCCCAAGAGCCGCAGCAATACGGGGAGCGCCGCGTCTGGGTGTACCGGGAGGCGCAATTCCCCTATATCTTGATGAGCTATCACGTCCCTAACTGGCAGACCCCGGAGGACGCCTATCCCCTGGCGCTGCTCTCCCGCATCCTCTCCCAGGGACAAAGCTCCCGTCTTTATCACCACCTGGTTTATGAGCAGAAGCTGGCCCTGGAGGTGGGGGCGGACTACGACCTGGATACCCGCGATCCCTTTCTCTTTATGCTCTATGGCCAGCCCATGCCGGGCAAAACCGTGGCTCAATTGGAGGCGGGCCTGGACGCCGAGATCAAGCGGCTGCAGACGGAACTGGTGAGCGACCGGGAGCTTCTGAAGGCCAAGAATCAGGCCACCGCGAGATTTTACCTGGACCTGGACTCCATCTTCTTCCGGGGCATGTTGCTGGGCGAAACCGAGAGCGTGGCCCGCTGGACCCTGTTAAAGGAGTACATTCCCAAGCTCCAGCAGGTGACCGCCGCCGACCTCCGGCGGGTGGCCCAAAAATACCTGGTGCCCATGAACTGCACCGTGGGCCTCCTGGCGCCGGTCAAGACCGGCAAGCCCAGGGGGGAGCCTTTCCATCCGGGCGGGGTAATCAGATAGAGGAAAGGTCGATTTTCTGTTGACGGAGTAGCTCGCCTTAAGTGTTTATTACTTGAGGATCACTTTATGGGTCTTAAGTCGAAGAATTGGCGGTTCCTGGCCAAGGGCCGGTTAGTCATGCTGGTCCTGGCCTGCTTGCTGAGCGGACTGCTGGGGCACGGACCAGCCCGCCGGCCACTGGCCTCTGAGCAGGTTTTGGGGGTGCGGGAGCAACTACCCAACGGGCTGGTTTGGCTCTTTTCCCAACAGTCCGGGTTGCCCATGGTCTCCCTGCAGCTGTTCATCAAGGCCGGCACCCTGCAAGAACCCAAAGGGAAGGAGGGGCTGGCCAACCTTACGGCTTCCCTGCTCTTGAGTGGCGCCAAGGGGCGCAGCGCCTCCCAGATCGCCCAGGAAGTCGATTTCATCGGGGCCCGCCTCAGGGCCGGGGGGGGCGATGATTTTGCCACCCTCAGCCTGGTCATTTTGAAAAAGGACCTGGGCCCCGGCCTGGGGCTCCTCCAGGACGTCCTGTTGAACCCCGCCTTCGCCCCCGTCGAAGTGCAGCGCAAAGTGGCGCAATTCGAGGCCGCCCTGAAAAGCGACGAAGACGACCCCATGGTGGTGGCCCGCCGCACCTTCGCCAAGGAGCTCTACGGGGACTTTCCTTATGGCCATCCGGTGATGGGCACCCCCCAGGGTCTGGCCGCGATCACCCCCCAGGACCTGGCCCAGTTTCACCGCACCTACTATCGCCCCAACAACGCCGTCTTGTCCGTGGTGGGGGATTTGACCCAGGATGAGGCCCGCCAGTGGGTGACCAAGATCTTCGGAGCCTGGGCCGCAGCCCCTCTGCCTTCCCCGAAACCGGCAGCCATTCCGCCTCTGACGGAACGCAAGGTGGTGCTCATTGATAGGGACATCAGCCAGGCCAACATCATTCTGGGGAACCTGGGCATTAACCGGCAGAATCCGGACTTTTACGCCTGCCAGGTAATGAATTACATCCTGGGGGGCGGCGGCTTTTCCTCCCGCCTGATGGACGAGATCCGGGAGAACCGCGGCCTGGCCTACAGCGTCAGCAGCTCCTTTTCCCCGGGGCTGGGGCCGGGTCCCTTCAGCGTCTCCCTGGAGACCAAAAACCCCAGCGCCGCCGAGGCCATCTCCCAGGTGCGGGGGCAGCTCAAACTCATCATGAGCCAGCCGGTTAAGCCCAAGGAGCTTGAGGATGCCAAATCTGATTTAATCGGCAGTTTCCCCCGGAAAATGGATTCCATGAGCAAGCGGGCCCAGCTCATGGGCTATGTGGAAATCTACGGGCTGGGGTTGGATTATCCCTGGAAGTATCCGAAGATGATCCAGGACCTGACCCCCGCGGATATCCAGAGGGTGGCGGAAAAATACCTGCAACCCGATAAATATCTGTTGGTGGTGGTGGGCAAAAAATCAGCTATGCCGTCTTTGACCGAGAATACCGAATTAAAAACAGAGGAGAAGCAGAATGAGGAAAAGAAGTCTATCTCTTAGTTGGTTGATGTTTATCCCAGTCTTGCTATTCCTGGTGGCCTTGGGGTTCTCCCCCAGGTCCGGCCCAGGCCCAGCAAGCCATAACCGCTGACACCTTTGCCGAACTGGCCAAGAATACCGGCGCGGCAGTGGTCAACATCAGCACCGAAAGAAAGGTGAAAAACCAGTCCACGGAATATTTCAACCAGCAGATGCCCTCCGGGCCGGGCGAGCAAGCCCCCTTCGGGCAGGGGGACCCCTTCCAGGAATTTTTTAAAAAATTCTTCGGGGAAATGCCCAAAACCTTCAAGACCCGCAGCCTGGGCTCCGGTTTCATCATCGATCCCTCGGGAGTCGTCCTCACCAACAACCACGTGGTGGAGGGCGCCGACAAGATTACCGTCAAGCTCTTCGGCGGCAAGGAATTCAAGGCCACCATCAAGGGCCGGGATTCCAAGACCGATCTGGCCTTGCTGCAAATCACCAACCCGCCTGCGGACCTGCCCTTCCTGAAGCTGGGTGATTCCGACGCGGTGCGGGTGGGAGACTGGGTAATGGCGGTGGGCAACCCCTTCGGCCTGAGCCATACCGTCACCCAGGGGATTATCAGCGCCAAGGGCCGGGTTATCGGCGCCGGCCCCTATGACAACTTCCTGCAAACCGACGCCTCCATCAACCCCGGCAACAGCGGCGGTCCCCTCCTCAACCTCCAGGGTGAAGTGGTGGGCATCAATACCGCCATTCTGGCCAGCGGCCAGGGCATCGGCTTTGCCACCCCCAGCAATATGGCCAAGTGGGTAATCCCGCAACTGAAGGCCAAGGGCAAGGTGACCCGTGGCATGCTCGGGGTCGAGGTGCAGACTGTGACCCCGGATCTGGCCAAGTCCTTCGGGATGGCCGAACCCAAAGGGGCCCTGGTGGCGGAGGTCAATGCCGGATCTCCCGCGGACAAGGCCGGCATTAAGCGGGGGGACATCATCATAGAATTCAACGGCCACCCCATCGGTGAAATGAATGATCTGCCCCGTCTGGTGGCCGACACCGCCCCAGGCACCAAGGCCAGCGTCAAGGTGCTCAGGGACGGCAAGGAGAAGACCTTCAACGTGACCGTCTCCGAACTCACGGAAGAACGCCAGGCCAGCGAGGCTAAAGAAGAAGGGGGCGGCGAGAATAACCCTCTGGGCCTAATGGTGAAGAATATCACCCCGGAGCTGGCCAGGCACTTCCACCTCCGGGACACCAAGGGTGTCCTGGTGGACGGGGTGGAACAGGGCAGCGCCGCGGCCGACGCCGGCATCCAGCCGGGAGACATCGTGATGGAGATCGACAACCAGGCCATCAACACGGTCAAGGAGTTTCAGACCGCGGTGGGCCGGCTGAAGAAGGAGAGCTTCGCCCGCCTCCTGATCAAGCGTCAGGGGCGTACCCTGTACGTGACGCTGGAAGTGCCGAAATAATACGATTTTCGGAGAAAGCACCAGGGGCCGCAGGCGGTGTACGATGCCTGCGGCCCCTGGGCTCTGGGCTCTGAGCCAAAACCAGGCTCCCGGCGCCCCGGGAGCTATTGCTTCTTGATGACCACCAGGGTCTGCTCGGTCACCATTGGGTAGATTTCTTCCAGGTCGTGGTTCTGCAGGGAGATGCAGCCCTTGGTCCAGTTTTCGCCGCTCAGGTTTCGCAGCGGGTCCTCAGTGCCATGGATGCCAACGTCGCCGCCGATCTGGGCATCCGGCGGCAGACGCCCGGCTTCCTTGGCCCGGGCGAACTTCAGCCAGTTTTGGGTGTTGGGATAGTCCAGCCAGATGAAGTCGTCCCATCTACTGTGGGGATACTTGGCCCGCACCCGATACACTCCTTCAGGAGTGCAAGCATCACCCTGGCACAACTTATCGTTGTAGGGATCGTTACCTAAGACAATGGGATAGCTTTTAAGAGGGGTAATCCCCTGGTAAAAAGTGAGCTTGCGGCTAAGCTTGTGGACCACGATCACCGTGGGTTTGGGGCCCTCGCCGTTATAACCGTTTTTAGCCAACAGGTTTTTAATATAACTTTGCTCCGCGGTCAGGTTGGACGGCGGCGGCGCATACTCCGGCGGCGCCGGCGCCAGGGCCACGGCGGTGGCGGGCTTCTCCGGAGCCCCGGCGCAGCCCGCCAGCGCCGCCAGCAGCGGCAAAATGAGCAAACCATATCGCCAGTTACGCATTTGGTGGTCGCCCTCCCCGCTTAGGTAATATTGCATAATCGGTTGCTACTATAGCAAGGATAAGGCGTTTTGGCAAGCAAAGTTTTAATGAGACCATAGCTTTTTAATATGGCTCCATAATCTTATCTTATATGGCCTTGCATCTCATTATCGATGGCTACAACTTGATCCGCCAGTCCCCGGAGTTGCAAGAGCTGGACGCCCGGGAACTGGAGGCCGGGAGGGCGGCGCTGCTGGCGCGGCTGGCGGCCTACCGGGAGCGCGGTCCCCAGAAGATCACCGTGGTCTTCGACGGCTGGCTGAGGGGCGACCTCAAAGAGACCAGGGACCGACAGCGGGGGATGCTCGATCATCTTCTCCCGCCGGGGGGAGAAGGCCGACCAGGTCATCAAGCGCCTGCTGGCCCTGGAGGGGGCCCGGGCCGTGGTGGTCACCTCCGACCGGGAGATCCAGACCTGGGCCCGAGAGGTGGGGGCCGCCTGGATCAGCGCCACCCAGTTCGAGAGGCGCTACCTGCTGGACCGGGAGCCCGAGGCCGGAGAGGAGCCGGAGGAATCCCGGGACCACCGCCTCAAAAAAGGCCCGGCCCGGCGCCTGCCCAAGGACCAGCGCCGCCGGCAGCAGCGGCTGAAGAAGTTGTGACCGGGCGGGGAGAGGGGAGAGGCCAGCGCCACCGGCGTCTCGCCCGGGATCCCGCACCCTCCCCTCCAATCTCTCTAAAAATGAGGCCAGGAAAGGCGTAAGCCCTTCCCGGCCTTAAGGTTCTTCGGCCTGAGGAACCCTACCTTCCCTGGCGCCCAACTCCCCTGACTCTTTTTTATAGATTTCAAATACTATTCTCTTGACAAGTATACATTTGTATAGTATCTTAGGCTCATGAAGCCCTTGACCGAAAAACAGCAGGCGGTATTGGAGTTTGTCGAGGAGTTTTGCGCCCGCCAGGGCTATCCTCCCACGGTGCGGGAGGTGGCGGCTGCCTTCGGTATCCAGCCGCGGGCGGCGGTGGACCACCTGGCGGCCCTGAGGCGCAAGGGCCAGCTCCACCGGGAGCCGGGGCGCTCCCGGGGGCTGGTCCTGGCGGCCCGCCCCCAGCTCGCGGGTGGTGGAGGCGCCGCTGCTGGGGCGGATCGCCGCCGGCCAACCCCTGTTGGCCGCCGAAAACGTGGAGGACACCCTGCCTTTGCCGCGCTCCTGGGTCCGGGACGAGGAGGTCTTTCTCCTGAGGGTGGCCGGCGAATCCATGGCTCCTCTGCTCCTGCCCGGCGATCTGGTGATGGTGCGGGTCCAGTCCCGGGTGGCCCGGGGCGAGATCGCGGTGGTGCTCATCGACGACGAAGCCACCCTGAAGCGGGTCTACGAGGAGGCCGGTGGCCTGGTCCTGAGGGGCGACAACCCCGAGTTCACCCCCCTGCGCCTCACCCCGGCGGAGACCGCCGAAGTCAGGATTCTGGGCAGGGTGGTGGGGGTATATCGCAACCTGGAGGGACGGGCGAGGCTAAGGTAGCGGCGGGCGTCTCCCGCGGTGGGGCGGGTTTAAAACCCGCCTCCTAGCCGGAAATTTTCGTTGCGGGTGAAATACAGGCTCAGGAATTATGGAAAGGCAAACAGGAAATTTTGAGCCGCGCCCGGCGCCCTCGGGACCGCCTGGCCGGCAGACCGCCCTGAGCCGTTACCTGGCGCCCCTGAGGCCGGGACGGGGAATTCTGCTCTGGGGCGGGCAACTGCGCCCCCTGGCCGCGGCTGCGGCCGCCTGGGGCGCGGCCCGGGGCGCCCCGGTACTGCTGGTGGACGCGGCCAACCTTGCCGACCCCTACGCTCTGGTGCGGGAGGCCCGGACCCTGGGCCTGGCGCCCCGGGAGGCCCTGGCGAAGGTAAGGGTAACCCGCGCCTTTACCTGCCACCAACTGGTACGCCTGCTGCGGGAGATCCTGCCGCCCTGCCTGGCGCCCGGCTGCCTGGTCCTGCTCCTGGGACCGGTGAGCCTGTTCTACGACGAACAGGTGCCGCTGCCGGAACGGCGCCGCCTCTTTCAAGAACTGACGCAGCTCCTGGGCCGGATCAAACCCCAGGCCGCCCTCCTGCTGCTGCAACCCCTGCTGCCCCAGGAGGCCAACAACCGCCACTTCGGGAAGCTGCTGGCGCCGCTGCTCGACTACTTCGTGGAAATGGGAAGTTCGGCGGCGGGCCGGGGGGAGAGCCGCCGGCTCCCCTCTGTTATCCCCCTGCCGACTCCAAAGAGGAGACTTGTAAATGGACGTATTGCTACCTGAATGCCGGTACCTGCAGCCCAGGCTGAAATTTACCGCTCGCCACGGACAATGGTGGCAAGTCCTGGACCTCCCGGAGGACGCCGGGATCTATCTCCTGGAAATCTTGAAATTTCTGGCCAGCGGGGCGCTGATCCTGGCCACCGGCGTGCTCCTGCTGCTGTTGGGGTAGTAAGCGGAGTGAGCAGTGAGCAGTGGACAAGCAGACGGCCCTTCGTTCGGAAAGATTTGGTGGCACAGGCTATTGTAATGCCCAGGATTACTTTCCTTAACTCGAAGCCTTAAATCCCCTCCCCCTTAGAGGGGGCGACACCGGGTGGGGGTGGCAAGGTTTTTCATTAATTACAGATAGTTGCTCATGTTGTCCCCCTGAAGGCCCGTTCCGTCAGTCGAGGAAATCCCCATGGGACGCACGGTTTTACCATACAGCCACGTCTGGGAGGAGGAGCGCGGCCGCTGGCAGAAGTTCCGCCGCGCCCTGCGCCGGCAGGACCAGGAGCAGTTCGACCGCCTCTTTGAGCTGGCCCGGCTGCACCTCCAGGCCGGGGTCTACGCCGCCAATCCCTGGCCCCTGGAGTCCATGCTGCTCTCCATGCTCTTGGAGCATCAGAAGGTGATTTGCGCCCTGGAAGAGCGCTTGAGGATTTTGGAAGCGAGGGCTATTTCAGAATAAGGTACGCCTAGTCCACAGGCTCAGGTCCGTGCCACTTTTTCTAAGGCCGGGGAAGGAGGAGCCGCAGGCTCGCCTTACCCGGCTTAATGCCTTAAGGACTAGGGGAATAGTGGTAAATAGAGGAACTGGCTACTGGCTACTGCTACTGACTCATGGAAACCAACGGCTGGCTGTTCGATCTCTATCCCCTGGGCAACCGTCTGGTGTTGTGGTTCATCACGGAGGCGGGGGCGCGGCTGCGCCTGGAGGATGAGTTTCCCTACTGCGTCTATCTCGGGGGGCCGCCGAGCGCGCCTCAGCGCCATAGCTCGCACCCTGCAAGGTCGGGGTTGGCTCTCCCGTTCTTATCCGGCCCAGGGCCGGGACCTGTGGACCGGCGAGGAGATCCCGGTATTGGCCCTGGAGGTCCGGGCTTACGGCCTGCTCTTTCGGCTCCGGCACTGGCTGGGGACGTTGCCGGCGGAGGTGGAGTGCTATAATTGCGACCTGGACGTGGCCAGCTACTACCTGTACGCCCGCCGCCTTTATCCCTGCGCCTGGTATCATCTGGAGGCCGGGGAGGGGGGGAGCAGGCTCCGGCGGCTCGACCCCCTGGAGGAGGCCTTTGCCCTGGAGTTCTCCCCGCCGCCGCCCCTCACTACCCTGACCCTGAGTCTTACCCGGGACCCCCTCATCCCCCTGGCCGCGGGCAACGGCCTGGCCCTGGGCTGGGAGGGCCGGACCCTGGAGCTGGCAGCCCCGGACCGCCCCGGGCTGCTGGGCGATCTGGCCCGCCTGCTTAAGCGGCTCGATCCGGACCTGGTGTTGAGCGATGGGGGCGACGAGGAGATCATTCCCACCCTCAGCCGCTGGAGCCGGGAAACCGGGGCGCCCCTGCCCCTGGACCGGGAGCGCGGCCCCGTGGACCGCAAGTTCGGGGCAGCCCGCAGCTATTTCTCCTATGGCCGCATCGTTTACCAGGGCGCCGCCGTCCCTTTTTACGGCCGCTGGCACCTGGACCGGCGCAATTCCTTCTACTACCGGGAGTCCGGCCTGGCGGGACTCATGCAGATCAGCCGCATCGGCCAGATGCCCCTGCAGCGGGCGGCCCGGGCCTCCCCCGGGACCCTGATCACCTCCATGCAACTGTCCCGGGCCACCGCCGACGGCATCCTCATCCCCTGGCGCAAGGGCGAACCGGAAGGTTTCAAGACCGCGGGCGCAACTGCTCACCATCGACAAGGGCGGCCTCAGCTTCATGCCCCCGCCGGGCCTCTACTTCAACGTGGCCGAAGTCGATTTCGCCTCCATGTACCCCACCATCATGGCGCTGCATAACATTTCCCCGGAGACGGTGAACTGCCCCTGCTGCGCAGGAACGGCAGGGATCGGGGGAGGGGGCCAGGGGCCAGGGGCCCTTGCCGCCTCTCCCAGACCCGCCTCCCCCAATCCCTTGAGTGGTCAAGATTAGGCAGGAAGGTTGATGCAGAGGCTCCGCCTTCCCCGGCGGCTCCAAAGGGCGGCTCGGCAGAGCCCGCTTGTAGGGGGCGGGGGTTGCCCCCGGCCCTCCCCCAAACCCCCGGTCCCGGAGGCGGGCTATCATCTCTGCCGCCGACGCGAGGGGCTGGTGCCCAGGACCTTGCGGCCCATCCTGGCCCTCCGGGAGCAACTGAAGGCCCGGGCCAGGGAGGTTGGGGGCGAGGCCGCGGTCCCCTACCGGGAGCGCCAGACTGCCTTGAAGTGGATGCTGGTCACCTGTTTCGGCTATCTGGGCTACAAGAACGCCCGCTTCGGCAAGATCGAGGCCCACGAGGCGGTGACCGCCCATGGCCGGGACAAGCTGCTCACCGCCAAAGAGATCAGCGAGGCCGCGGGCTTCAGGGTGCTCCACGGCCTCACCGACTGCCTGTGGCTGGAGAAGCCGGGGTTGCATGAGGCGGAGCTGGAAGAGCTATGCCTAAAAATCTCCGCGGCCACCGGGGTCAAGCTGGCGCTGGAAGGGGTGTACCGTTGGCTTTGCTTCATGTCTTCCCAGCAGGACCCGAAGCGGCCGGTGGCCACCCGCTATTTCGGGGTCTTTGCGGACGGCTCCCTCAAGGTGCGGGGCCTGGCCTGCCGGCGCCGGGACACGCCGCCTTTGGTGCGCCGGGCCCAAGAGGCGTTATTGGCCAAGATGGCCGGGGCCGGGACGGCCCAGGAGCTCGCGGCCCTGAGGCCTGAGTTGGAGGAGATGGCCGAGGGCTTCCGCCAGCGCCTGCGGGAGGGGAGCATTAAGCCCCGGGACCTGGTGATCACCCGGGTGCTGTCACAACCGGTGGCGGACTATAAGGTGGACACCCCCACCTCCCTGGCGGCCCGGCAGTTGGAAAACGCGGGAATTCACCTCCAGCCCGGCGAAAAGGTGCGCTACGTCCATGCCGAAAAGAAGGGCGGTCCCCGGGAGACCCGGGTCCGGGCCGCCCCGTTCCTGGAGACCCTGGACGACTACGACGCGGAGCTTTACCTGGAGCTGCTGGAGAGGGCCATCGAGGAATGATGCTATGCAAGAGTATATGTATGCGCCTTGCCCGCCATATCCACTTGACTTTCCCGTGGCTATTTCAGAAAGCCGAGGGTATTATATTACTTTAAGGGAAATATAGTACTGTCCATCGGGAGATATTATCGTGAAAAAGACCTTCACCGTGGTCATTGAAAAAGACCCGGAAAGCGGCTGGCTGGTCGGCGAAGTGGTGGAACTGCCGGGCTGCTACTCTCAGGCCCCGGATATCGCCTCGTTGGAGGCCAACATGCGGGAAGCCATCAAGGCTTATCTCAACGCCGGAATAACCGAGGAGCCTTTGCCCTCTTTTGTTGGGACCTGGCAGCTTGAGGTCCAGGCGTGACCAGGCTAAGGTTGGTGCCGTACCGGGACCTAAAGAGAGTGCTGTTAGCCAAGGGCTTTCAATGGGTCAGGTGTGAAGGTAGTCACAACGTTTTCCGCCATGAGTCGGGGCGAATCGTGGTGATTTCCGATCACGGGTCAGAGGTTATTGTCAGGCCGCTGTTACGCAAGATCCTGAGGGACTTGAATTTGAGCCCTGAAGAATATCACCGGTCTTGGACAAAAAAAGGGGCGGGTTTAAAACCCGCCCCTGCTGTTTTTTCATCATGGTGCGCGGTGCGCCCTACATTAACCAATTTCCAGCCAGGAGTCGGAGAACAGCACCTGGCCCATGATGACCCGGGCGGTCTTGGCGTAGTTCTGCAGCTCCTTGGACATGGCGGGGATGTCCACGGACTTGCCGTCCATGATATCGTGGACGATTTTCACGGCTTCGGGCTTCTTGCCGGCTACCACCGCGGCCAGCTCATCGTCAAAGGCGTCCACGATGGCGGACGCCATGCCGTAGCGTTGCAGCATGATGACCAAGGTCCGGTTGATGATGGGCCGGATTTCGTCCGGCACGCCGTTGGAGGCATTGGAGAGGCCGCAGGTGGACATGGCCCCCGGGGCCATATCCTGGAGCATCTTCATGTACTCCAGGTCCGCCATGAGCTGATTTTGCTGGATGTTCAGCGGCGCGATGATGGGGTCGAACCAGATATCCTCGTTCTGGATATCGTATTCCGCGGCCTTGGCCAGGATTTCGGCGGTGAGCATGCCGCGTTCGTGTTCATCCCGGGGCATGCCTTCGGGCCCCCACAACAGACCGATCATGTACGGCGTCGTATTTGCGCACCAGGGGCATCATGCCGTCCATGCGCTCGGGCCGGGCCATGATGGAGTTGATGATGGCCTTGCCCTTGTGGACCTTGAGGCCAGCCTCCATGGCGGCGATGTTGGAGGTGTCCAGGGCCAGGGGGATGTTGGGCACCACTTCCTGGATGGTCTTGACGATCCACCCCATCAGCTCTTCTCCGCCCTTGCGGGCCGGGCCGATGTTGACGTCGATGAAATCCACCCCGGCCTCGGCCTCTTTCCGGGCCAGCTCCTGGAGGGGCTTGGCGTTGCGTTCCTTCATCGCCTGACCATAGACCTTGGTCACCACGTTCAGGTTTTCGCCGATGCGGTAAAATTTATTCATCAGGTGACCCCCTTCTTTGCAGTGGCATAAAGGGGGAGACAGCCTGCGGCTGTTCTCCCCGGGTATCTTGAGGAGCTTCCCAAAATTACTACAGGTTCTTCAAAAAGGCCGGGATGTGGGAGGCTTCCCGGGGGCCGATGGAGACCTTCCAATCGGGCAGTTCCTCCTCCAGGTCGCCGCTGATCCCCGCGGCATAACCCGGGATGATGAGGGTGCGGGTCTTGACCTTATCCGCAATGCCGCATCTTTTTGACGAAGTGGGCCACGGAGTCGCCGGAGAATTTGCCGGCGGCCCAGGCGGTCATCACCGACAGACCCTCGGTATCCTGGATCAACAGCCAGGAAGGGATCTTGCTGCCTTCGATTTCGCCGGAGACGATGAAGTAGGTGAGGGCGAAATTGGTGGTCACCGCCACCGGGGAATCGGGTCCGGGGGTGCCGATCTCGTAGATGCCCGGGGTGATGATCATGGGCTTCTGCGGGTCGGTGTAGATGTTGAGCCGCTGCAACAGCAGGGGAAAGATGCCGTCGGCGGACAGGTCGTTGACCACCACGATGCCGCCGTATTTGGCGATGAAGACCGCGGCGTAGAGCTTTTCCATCATGGGGTCGCCGGTCATGGCGTAGGGCATGGCGATGGTGGGGAAGCCGAAGGGCCGGAACTTGGGCCCCAGGGCGGCCCGCCGGATCACCACCTGGTCCTGGAAGGCTTCCTTGAGGCCGCGGCTGCCGGCGTCGATCACCAGGTCCTTGAGGCCCATGCCGGTGAGCTTGGTGGTCAGGGCGGCCAGGTCGTCATAGCCCTTGGCGCTGGCAATCAGGGGCAGGCCCAGCTCCTTGGCCAGGGCGCCCATGGCGTCGGCGTTGGCCGGGGTGGCGATCCCGATCAAGGGTTTGCGTTCCTTGGCCACTTCGGCCCCGGCCTTGACCACCGCGGGGTTATCGTGACTGCCCAGAATCAAACCGGCGTCGGTCTTATCCATCACCTTTTTGACCAGGGCGGCGAATTTCGCCGCGTCGCCGTTCTCGTCGTGAATGGCCATCAGTTCCGGCCGCAGCATGAGGCCAACCCGCTCATATTGCAACTTCATGAACTGGCCCAGCTTCTTGTCGACCTCGGCGTCGGCCATGGCGGTGGTTACCAGCCCGGCGATCAGGGTGGGGTTGAAGAAGGTCTTTTCGTGGCGGAACATCACGGTTTCGCCGCCGATGGTCTTGACCCCGTCCTTCATGGCGATCTTCACCGGCCGGATGGGGGGAGCCGAGGCCTCGGCCAGCTTCTCCCGCACCTCCTCCGAGACATAGGGACATTTGTCCAGCTCCGCCTTACCGCTGGCCAGGGCCATGGCAAAGGCCAGGCAGGTGGGGAAGCCGCATTCCTTGCAGTTGGTCTTGGCGAGCAGTTTGAAGATTTCGATTCCTGTTAAAGCCATCGTCTCTCTCCTTATCCATGGCTGGTAGCCAGCGCGGGTAGTCGGCCAGACGCTTTCCCCCACCCGCCCTTCAGGTGAGAAGGGGGCCAGGAGGGCGCACCCTCAGGCCCCCTTCGGGGTTAGCCGATAATGGGATCCATGGTCAAGGCCGGATGGTTCTTCTCCGTCAGGAAGGGCAGGATTTCGTCTTCGGTGACGCCCACGGTCTCATCGGCGATGCGATCCAGGAGATCGGGGATCCCCTCTTCCTCGCCCCGCTTCAGGAGCCGTTCCCGCAGCTCTTCTTTCAGGATCTTGGGCATCCAGACCAGCCGCTTCAGGCCGCCGTCGCCCATGATGAACTTCCGCTGGGTGACGTTGTACTTGCTGTGGCCCACAAAGCCCGGGGTGACTGGCCGCCGCCGATGACGCCGGCCAGGGTGGTGAACTTCATGCCGCAGGGGGTCATCTCCGGTGTAGTCCCGGTTGACGGTCATGATGCCGTTGCACATGGGCAGGATCGCGGCGATGCACTCGCAGCAGCCGCAGGTGGTCATGGGATCGTAGACCAGGCTGTAGAAGTTGTACGTTCTCGACCTTCTGCCGGGAGGCCTTGAAGACGAAGTCGTTGACTCCCTTCCACTTGCCCAGCTTCTCGTCGAGGGTCTCGCCCTTCTGGATGGGCTGGTTGGGGCCGGTGGGGTTGATCTCGAAGGAGGCCTTGCAGTCCAGCCAGTTGTAGGCGCCGCAGAGGCCGGTGCGCTCCGGGCTGACCACGCAGACGTGGTTCGGCGCGAAGGACTGGCACAGGGTGCAGGAGTAGTAGGTCTCGGTGGTCTCGTCCGTCATGTTCTCCACCCGGGCGTCCCGCTCGTGGTAAGATTTCGCGGGCCTTGGCGGTAATCTCGTCCACCTTCGTCCTTGTCGGTGTAGATCTTGACCTGGACTTGTCGAAGATGGCGCCGAAGTCCTGGTGGAACTTGGCATCAGGATGATCTGCCGATGTGCTTCAGGCGTGAAGCCCTTCTCCACCGCCTGCTTGCCGATGCGGTACCAGGCGATGTCCCGCTGGCCGATGTGCATGATGCCCTGGGCGTGGTTGATCAGGTGGTGGATCTGCCGCTCCAGGATGGGCTCGAAGTCGGCCTGGAAGTTGCGGCCGGCCACTTCCACCAGCATGGCCAGGGGCAGCCGCGTGCCGGGATCTTGTCCTGGGCACGTCGGCGATGTCCGGGCCGATGACCTCCACCTTGCCGTCTTCCACTTCTTCCATGCGCTTGCTGGTGACCAGCTCGACCGCCTGGGTCTTGCCGCCGCCGCACTCCAGGTAGATGTCGTCCTTGCGGACCCGCTCGCCCTCGAAGGCGGCGCCGAAGACACCGGGATGGCGATCTTGGTGACCGCGACCTTGAGGCCCCGGACTTCGATGGCCTTCTGGCCGATCTCGTCATGGGGCACGTTGGAGACCACGTGCTCGTAGGTGCAGATACCGGTGGGCAGCACCTGGGGGATGTCCTTGTCGGCGATGGTCGGGAAGCCCCAGTTGATGGCGCCCGGCGGCGTTGGCGTACCACTCGTCGGTGACGTGGCCAGCGCGTTGACGAAGGCGAAGATGCGGTCCTTGTTGTAGATCAGCATCTTCGAGGCCGCCCCGGGCTTGACGCCGCCGAAGGCCATGGCGGCGCGGTTGGCGAAGCCCAGGGCGAAGACCGCCCCGGAGATATCCGGGCCGAAGGGCACGAGCCGGGTGGGCCAGCCGATCTGGACGCCGGCCTCCACGAGCTGCTCCGGCACCGAGGTCTTGCCGTCGATCGTTCTGGCGGCACATGAAGATGTAGAGGTTCTTCTTCTGGTATTCCAGTCGACCAGGTCCACGGCTTCCTGGCGCGGGGGCGGCGCCGACGATGGCGGCGAACCCCGGGGCGGTGCCGTCCACGAACTCGACGCCCCGTTTCCGGAAGATGATGTCGTCGGCGGCGCCCAGCCAGATCTTGGTGTCGCCTTTGCTGTAGACTTCTTCGCCGCCGCACGTAGAAATTCGGGGTCTTCCAGATAGCGGATGGCCTCGAAGATTTCTTCCGCCAAGAGGGTGGCCATGACCGGCGTCCAGGCCGGGCCCAGATAGGGCAGGTGAGTTGTCTCCGCCGGCACCGGCGGCAGCAGGGCCTTGCAGCGCTCCATGACCGGCACCGCGTCTTTCGAGCTTCTCGATCTTGGTGCCCATCATGGAGTAGATGATGGGCAGATAATAAGCGGTATTGGGGAAGCCGATCTCCTGGTTCTCGCCGTATTTCTCAAGGGCCTCTTTCAACTTGGCCGCGCATTTGTCAACGATCTTCTGGGCCCCTCGGATGGCGGCGGAAACAATGATTTTAGACACTGTTACTTCCTCCTTCCTTTTTCGTAAAGGAACTTATGCTGAAAGGGACCGTTCCGCTTTTTAGTCTTTGTCGGGAACGGCCCCTGCCTGCCTCAATGCTCGTCGCCGGCGGCTGCTTCCAGTTTGCGGCTCATGTCCATGTCGAAGAGCACCCGTTCCCTGGCCTTGTCGATGCCCAGGGCCTTCCGCTTCTTGTCGATGTGGGCGATCATCAGCTTGGCCGCCTGCTCCGGGTCGGTCTCGAAGGCCCACTTGCCGCCGTAGATCTCTTCGATGCCCTCGAAGAGGTAGTCGGTCAGGATCTCGCTGCCGATGGTGGGCCAGGTGACCCCGAAGACGGTGTAGACGCCGGAGGCCACGAAGTACTGGCCGATGGCGATGGCCTTCTCGCTCATCCACTCGGGCGCCGCGCCGGCGGCGGGCAGATCGCTGATGTCGTCGCCCAGGCCGCCGTCCTTGACCAGGCCGTGGCCGCCATCAGGATGCGGGAGTTGTCCACGCAGGCCCCCATGTGCAGCACCGGCGGGATGCCCACCGTCTCGCAGACCTCCGCCAGACCCGGGCCCGCAGTACTTGCTGCGCCGCCTCCGGGGTCAGCAGCCCGCACTTGCCGCAGGCCATGGCGGCGCAGCCGGTGGTCAGGACGATGACGTCGTTCTTCATCAGCTCCTTGATCATGGTCAGGTGGGCGTTGTCGTGGGTGGTGCGGCAGTTGTTGCAGCCCACCACGCCGGCCACGCCCCGGATCCGGCCGTTGATGATGTTGTCGTTCAGGGTGTAGTAGATCCCCGGATGGAGCCGCCCAGCAGGTAGTGGATGGTCTCGTAGCAGAAGCCCACCACGCGTCGGGGAGCTGACTGACGGGATCATCACCGGGGCCTTGCCGGTTGGGGAAGTTGTCGATGGCCATCCCGCAGGATCTTCCTGGCCACGTCCAGGGCGTGGTGCTCGTCGAACTCGATGTGCATCGGCCTGCGCCTTCGATCTTGGCCCGGTCGTCGGTGGTGATGAGCTTGGTGTGGTAGCACTTGGCCACGTTGGCCAGGGCCTGCATCTCGCACTGCACGTCGACCACCATGGCGTCCACCGCGCCGGTGACGATGGCCAGCTCCTGCTGCAGGAAGTTGCCGGCCACCGGGACGCCGTGGCGCATCAGCACCTCGTTGGCCGTGCAGCACATGCCCGCCAGCTTGATGCCCTTGGCGCCCTTGTTCTGGGCGTACTGGATCATCTCCGGGTCCTGGGACGCGCCACGTAGAGCATCTCCGGCAGCAGCGGCTCATGGCCGTGGATGACGACGTTGACGTGGTCTTCCTTGAGGACGCCCAGGTTGATCTCGCCGGCGACGGGCACCGGGCAGCCGAACATGATGTCCTGCAGGTCGGTGGAGATCATGGAGCCGCCCCAGCCGTCGGCCAGGGCGCAGCGGGTGGACTGCTTGATGAGGTTCTGGTAGTCCTGGTCCACGCCCATGTGGGTGCGGTGCATCAGTTCCACCACCTCGATGTCGATGCCCCGGGGCACCACGCCCGTCTTTCCGCCAGATCTCCTGGCGCTTCTTGGGGGCCCGCTTGACGTAGATGATCTCGCCGTCCTGCTGGCCGAATTCCGCCAGAACCTTGTCGGCCAGCTCCTGGGCGATGACCTCCACTTGGCCCGGGGCTTGGCGTCCTCGCCTTCACCCACCGTGATGGCCACGCCCCAGTCCTTGGCCACCCGTCTTGAGCTTGGTCACGTCTTTGAGCTCATAGCCCTGGGCCTTGCCGTTGGCCACCTCGTTGAACAGCTTGGCCACGCCCCGGGAATGGTCGCTGTGGGCCGCGGTGCCGGCCGCCACCATGCGGGCGAAGTTCCGGGCCACGATGGTCTCGGCGGTGGCGCCGCACAGACCCATGCGCTGCTTCTTCTCCTCGCCGCTCTTCGCCCTCTTTCTTCTTGGGCGGCGGCACCCGGCAGGGACCCTGGGCGCAGATCCGGCAACAGGCCCCTTCCGACCCCGATGGGACAGGGCTTCATCTTCTCGGCCCGGTCAAAAATCGTCTCACGCCCTCCGCCTGGGCCTTCTTGATCATCTCCTGGCGCCGCTACGTCCATGGTAGTTTGTCCAATCTAATTCAGCCATTAAATATTCCTCCAGATTTCTTGCATTCAGAGGCGGCCTTCATGGCGCCTCTTGGCAAATGAGCCCGCCCTCAGGGTGGCGTCCGTATCCAGCGGGGTGAAAGAGGCCGGGCTCCGGGACAGGTAATGGTTCTCTTCCAGAAAGGCCGCCGGCACCTTAGGCGCCAGTTCCTTGATAAGGATTTGACCAGTTTCACCGCTTCGGGATGGCGCAGGATCAGGAGGTCGCTTCCGGCCAGCAGCAGGCTCATGGCGGTGACGGTTTCCATGAGAATGCCCCGGGTTTTCTGGTCGCCCAGTTGCGGCGCTTCCGCGTTGGTCTGCTTGCACTCCTTAACCTTCCAGACTTCGTTCCCGACGTAATTGATGATGGGGAACTGCAGCTTGTCGTCTTCCTGGGTCAGGGCCGCCATGCGGTCCCGCTCAATGACCGAGTAGCAGTACTCCATGCCGTAGCCCAGGCCGCCGGTGGTGGGATCCACCAGGATCTGGGTGTCTTGGACCCCCAGCTGGCCCAGGAGGATGTTGAACTGCTTGGCCAGGTTGACGTCGATGGGGAGTTGGCCGTAACCGTATGGTTATAAGCCCAGGGCCGCGGCGCCGATCTTCTTGTAGTTCTTGTCCTGGACCGGGCCGATGACGATGCTTTTGTCATCGCAGGCCTCCGCCACCGCCGGCAGCACCTCGGCATCCTTTTCGATGCTGCTGGTGCCGTACACGATGAGCGGCACGTCGATGGCCGCCGCCACCTTCTTGGCGGTTGCTGCCGCGGATTCCGGGGTGGCGTTTTTCCCGTTGGGGTCGGTGCTCACCAGGATCAGGGCGATGGCGTCGGCGCCAAATTCCTTGATGGATTTCTGGGCCCAGGCCACCGGGTCTTTGGCCACGTCTTTGATGGCGCATTGGCGGGAGCGGCCCATTCTTCCCCGGGGTCTTTGTCCCAGACCTCCATGGCGATCCGGGGCTTGTGGGGCATTACCCCTTCAAAGACATAAAAGGGGTAGGAGGTTTCGCCCCCCAGGGTTATGGCTTTGTCGCCTTTGCCAATGGTTACGGTTTTAATGGACGCCCGAGTAAATTTGCTTGGGAATCTCAAAGGCCAAAGTGGTTCCCTCCTTAATTTTTCCGGAATTGCCGGCAGGTTACTTTATTTAAACCAGGAGAGGTGTAGACATTGTGAAAATAATAATTTATTGGCCAGCCTGTCAAGTAAAAAATCACCGTTACGAGCTCACGGCGCCGCAACTTTTCAAGGCTATTAATTTGGCAAAGATGTCATAAGCTGCTCTTAAAGCTGGGGAATCAGCAGGGAGCTGGTAGGTGGGCCGTCCCTGGCTGTCGTATTCCGCGATCAGGGGGTCCTGGGGGATGAGGCCGGCCAGTTCCAGGCCTTGAGCGGCGATTTCCGCCGCGGCCTGCTCGCTTAGGCCATTATCGGCCCGGTTGACGATGAGCACCGCCCGGCCCACCACGATTTTCAAGGCTGGCCAGGTCCTGCAAGCGCCGGGCCGCCTGGATGCCCCGCCAGGAGGGGTCCGAGACCAGCACCAGCAGGTCCACGTCCTGGGTGGTCAGGCGGCTCATGTGCTCCATGCCCGCCTCGTTGTCCATGAGGATATAGGGGTAGTTCTTGCCAAGACATCCATGTAGCGGGCCACCAGGTGATTGGCGGCGCAGTAGCAGCCCGGCCCCTCGGGCTGGCCCATGCTGATGAGGTCGAAGCCGTCGGCCTCCACCAGGCACTGGTTGATGCGCATCTCGATGAGCTGGTCCTTGGTCATGTCCACCATGCCGCCGCCCTTTTTCATTTCTTCCCGGGCCTGGCCCACGGTCAGTGTCCAGCTCGACCCCCAGGACCTCGTTCAAATTGCCGTTGGCGTCGGCGTCCACCGCCAGCACCGGGGTCTTGCCGGCCTGCACCAGGTACCGTAGCAACATGCCGGCCACCGTGGTCTTGCCGGTGCCGCCCTTGCCTGCCATGGCGATGAGAAAACTCACGGGTTCCTCCTCGGTTCGCGTGAAACTATTCACAATTATATGCCAACCAGGATTAAACGCAACTGAGCCGCGGAGGCGCCGCTAATTTTGTGGGGCAAGGATAACCTTCCCCCAGGTGGCGGATTATGCGGTACCCCTGGCCAGGAGCCGCCTTAACGGACCGGGGGCGGATACCCCTCCCGGAGGTCAACCGGACAAAAGACTTGCACGGCTTTAAGCATTAAAATTATAATTTCTAAAGGCGCGCACTCACCTCACCCATCCTGGGGGATCGTCCAACGGCAGGACAGCGGCCTTTGGAGTCGCCGATGGAGGTTCGAATCCTCCTCCCCCAGCCATTCCTGCGGTTTCTGGTTTTCGGTTAAGATCCGCTACGGTTCATTAAAGAGGTTATGACGAATCGGGTGGGCAGTGCCCACGCTAATTTTTCGTCTTCTTGTCATGCTGAGCGCAGCGAAGCATCTCGTATTTAGAGTTTTGGTCGCCTCCGGCTCCCTCAGAATGACAGGAAATGACCCTTGCATCCAGCCAAGTTAGTTTCTCAAAGGTCCCCCCTTAAGTTTCTGTGGACCGGTCTCCCTTCGCTACGCTGAGAATTGTAATAAATATTCCTGGTCGTCCGGGGCAGGAAGTTTAGCGCTGAGCGGGGCCGGCCTCGGCGCTTCTTGCTGGCAGGGCGGCCAGCGCTTAAAAAAAGCCGCCCCAACGGAGTTCTCCCCCCGGAAGAACCAGGCGAAGCGGCTTGACAGGCAAAAGGGGGAGCCTTAGAAGAATTGAAAGGCCCTGGTATTTTGCCTGGGCCCCAGGACCACAACATTCGGAAGACCCGCCATGGACCCGGAAGGTGTGCGTTTCCGCGACCGCGTCGACGCCGGGAGGCGCTTGGCCGCGTTGCTGAGCAGGTATAAGAACCAAAATGCCGTGGTTTATGCCCTGCCCCGGGGCGGCGTGCCAGTGGCCAAGGAGATCGCCGACGCCCTCAACTGCCCTCTGGACCTGATCATTATCCGGAAAATCGGCCATCCCTGGAATCCCGAATATGCCCTGGGGGCCATCGCCGAAGACGGCCTCCTGGTGGTCAAGGAGGAAGAATTGGCCCGGCTGGATCGGGACTGGTTCGCCGCGGAAAAGCAAAGACAGCTTGAGGAGGCCGGGAGAAGACGGCAACTCTATCTCGGGGGCAGGCAGCCGCTCAGCGCCGCCGGCAAAATCGCCATCCTGGTGGACGACGGCATCGCCACCGGCTCCACCATGCTGGTGGCCGTTAAAAAAGTGCGGCGGGAAAAACCCGCGAAGATTGTGGTGGCGGTGGCGGTCTCCCCCAAGGATACGGCCCGCAGGTTTGCCGCAGAGGTTGATGAGTTCGTGGCCGCCTCCATTCCCAAGACCTTTTGGGGGGCCATCGGCTACTATTACGATAACTTCACTCAGGTCTCCGATGAGGAAGTGATGGCCTTATTACAGGGGAAGGAGAGGGGGTAGGGGCCTTGGAGAAAAAGGTGACTATCCGAATCGATTCCCTCAAAAAAAATACCTAATATTTCTAAAAACTGGTGCCGGAACTCTTCGGCGAGAACCCTCGGGTGTTTTGCTTTGGCCAGTGGCTATGATATATTCAGATGGCCAGGCCGTCGGCTCGCCGGACTGGGGGCTCCCAGGGTAACCCTCTCAGGAAGACCAGGAAGGCATTTAGGGCGCGGCGGCGGAATCCTGCGGAAGTGCGAGGCTCACTGGTGGGGCCCCCGGACTTCAAATCCGGTGTACCTTCTGAATAAGGGGGTAGGTGGGTTCGATTCCCATGCACTTCCGCCAATGCTTTGCCAGGCTGGAGGCCAAAATTTTTGGGCCTCCTTTTTCTTTGAGGGTGCATAGAAGGATAACCCCTGAAATATCACCAGTTTTGCGCCCAGAACTTACTTCAAACTTCACCTGGTTTAAATCTCCAAGCTCCGCACCTATTTTTCCCGGCCAGAAAATTTTTTAAGGATTTCAATAAATTCCGGAGGGGGCTCATAACCCAAACTTCGCGCCTTATTCACATCTTGCCAGGCTTTGGAGAAATCCTTTTTATTGCAATAGGCCATTCCTCTAAACGAATAAGCCAGAGCATTTTGCGGGTTAAGTTTGATTGCCTGATTAAAATCGGCAATCGCTTTATCCAGCTTTTGTTGCCGGGCATAAGCAATTCCCCTGCCAGTAAACGCATTATCTTCCAAAGGATTAATTCGTATTGCCTGATCGAAATCGGCAATTGCCTGATTTAAATCCGGATTGGGTTTTATAGCATACGCATGGCCCCGACTTATATAAGCATCAGCTAGATGATTATTTAACTTTATTGCCTTAGTAAATGATTCAATGGCCTGGTCATAATGGCCATTTATATAGTAATCCTTCCCTTCCAGATAATAGTCTTCGGCCCTTTTCTCTCCATTTACCTGGGTTATAGGGAATATAAAAAGCACCAACAAGATCATAATTGCTATATTTAACATCACCAATTTTATTGATTTCATTTATTCCTCCATTATGACTTGGATACTCGAGTTTACTGCTAATTACCATTAATCCGCAGGTATTAAATGGTTGATAAAGTCTCACTCTAAACTCATTGAGCCATTGCCAAAATTCACATTGCCACCAGGAAGGGGGTTTGTCAAGAAAGGGAACTTTTCGGAAGGATTCTTGCACTTGTTAATTTTTTTCAAATAGTTGATAAAAATCGGGCCCCCATCGAATTCATCCTTTGGAGGCCCTGCCTGGTTCGCTTAACCAGCTAACGCTTTTATCAGAATTCCCAGCGTATGCCGGCGCTGACGTAGTGGGCCGTGTAGTTGCCCCGGCCCACCTCGGCGTTGTAATCGAGCTGCACCTTCAGGTTCTTCTTGCTGGCGATGGTGACGTCGGCGCCCACCACCGCAAAATTCCGGTGCGGCGCGCCGCTGAAGTCATTGGTCAAATAGTTGAAGGCGCCGCCCCCCTGACTGAGGCGGGCGTCAATGATCCGGCTGCTGTCGGAAAATTCATGCTGGTAGAAGGCGTAGGCCTGGGGGGTCACGGTCACTGAGTCTCGCCGCAGGGGCAGGGCGACTTGCCGCCCACGCCGGTTTGCAGCGATTGGGCGTTCTGGGGGCTCACCGTGAGGTCCAGCGCCCCGGCGCCGGTTTCCGTGAAGCCGTTCAGCCAGAGTTTCGAGAAGGACAGGTTCACCGCCGGGGTCATCACCACCGGGTGCAGCCTCAGGTCGTAGCCCGTCTCCCCGTAGGCGTTTAACTGGTTGCCGGTGCTGGAGCTTTAGCCTCGCGGTCCAGCCCGCCAAAGTTGAAGTCCCGCTGCAGGTTGAAAAGATTCAAGGCGTAGCCCAGGGAGCCGTAGGCGTAAAAAGGCTTGGGCAGGTAAGCCGCATAGGCGTTGAGGGCCAGGTATTGCCCTGCACACAGCCCCCGGAGCCGTGAAAACCGGCGCTGGTAAGAGTAGCCGGTATTCAACCCCAGCAGCAGATCCTGCTGCAGCCGGTAGTCCGCCCCGGCGGTGAAGCCCGCCATGGTAAACCCGAAGCCGGTCTGGTCCGCCGTGGACCCCTGGCCTCCAGGATCAGGCCCGGGTCGAAATAGACGCCCCAGGGCCTCTCCATGGCGCCGGTGTCTTTCTGGCCGCTGAGCAAGCCGGTGAGACTGGTGGCGGTGGAGGCCACCATCACGCCTTCACCCTGGGCGTAGTTGAGATTGAAGGCGCCAAGCCCCCCGGCGGCCAGGCCGGCGTCTTCGGGGCCGAAGCGGATGTCGGTGATCCGCCGGGACAGGACGCTCTTTTGCAGATTGGCCCCGGCAAAGGACAGGGTGGACAGGGCCGCCGCCTTCTCCGGGGAGATCTGCTGCAAGGCGTTGGCCACCGCGTTGTTGTTGGTCAGGCTGTCGATGGCATTCAACACCGTATTCAGGTCCCCGCTGGTCACGTTGGCCACGCCGTTGACATGTTCCCACCGCCCACTGGTTGTGGGTGAGGTTCAGGGAGGGACTGGTATAGTTTCTGGCGACCGCCGCCCCGGTCCCGGTTTGCAAGTCACGCTATTGGCTCCGTTACAAGACCTGCCAATACAGGGTAGGGGTGATGTACTTGTTGATAATGCTGGTAAAGCCGCCGGAGACGCCGCCTGTGGCGGTGAGGATGCCGGTGAACTTCTGGCCGGTGAGCGGGGGTGTAGCCCCCCAGGAGCCGATACCAGGGCGCCGTTCAGGCTGGCGCTGCCGGTCACCACGAGCTTGCTATAGCTGCTGGCCGAGGCGATCTGCTCCACCAGGGTGCCGGCGGCGGTCTGGGTGTAGTTGCCGTTGACGGTCATGGTCCCGGGGGCGTCGCCGGGTTTGACGGAGCCGCCGTTCACGAGATTGCCATTGAAGGTGGTGGCGGTCAGGGTGCCGCCGGTCATGGTGAAGCTGCCGCCGCTGTTGAGGTTGACCGGTGCCGGCCGAGAGGCTGCCGCCGCTCAGGTGTAGGTGCCGCTGCCGCCGGTGTTGGCGCCAGGTCAGGGCCCGGTCACCGTATTGGTGCCGCCGCTCTGGGTGAAGGCTGCCGCTGCCGAAGTGCCGATCGTATTCATTACCGGACACCGACAGGCTGCCGCCGCTCAGGTTATAGGTGCCGCTGCCGCCCGGCAGTGGTGAAGCCCAGGAAGAGATCAGTGGTCACCGTATTGGTGCCGCCGCTCTGGGTGAAGGTGCCGCTGCCGGAGTTGCCGATAAACTCGCCAGCCGGCACCGCAGGCTGCCGCCGCTCAGGTTATAGGTGCCGCTGCCGCCGGCATTGTCGCCCAGATGAGGACGGTGCTCACCGTATTGGTGCCGCCGCTCTGGGTGAAGGCGCCGCTGCCGCGTGCCGATATACTCCGAGCCGCCCACCGAGAAGGGCTGCCGCTGCCGCGTCGCTCAGGTTATAGGTGCCGCTGCCGCCGGAGATGAAGCCCAGGTTGAGGTCTGCCGGCACCGTATTGGTGCCGCCGCTCTGGGTGAAGGCGCCGGTGCCGGCGTAGCCGATAAATTCATCGGCGGCCACCGGAGGCTGCCGCCGCTCAGGTTATAAGGTGCCGCTGGCCCCGGAATTATAGCCCAGGGTAGAGGTGCCGGTGACCGCATTGGTGCCGCCGCTCTGGGTGAAGGCGCCGCTGCCCAAGTTGCCGATAGATCTCTTCGCCGCCGACCGCGAGGCTGCCGGCGCCGCTCAGGTTGTAAGTGCCGCTGCCGCCGGCGATATCGCCCAGGGAGAGAGAACTGCGCCACCGTATTCGTCCCCCCGCTGTAGGTGAAGCTACCGCTACCATGACTGCCGCTGTATTCATTGCCGCCCACCGAGAGGCTGCCCCCGGTTAAATCATAGGTGCCATTGGCCCCAGAGTCGCGGCCCAGAGCCACATCTCCAGTAGTGCTATTGGTCCCGCCGCTTTGGGTAAAGATGCCGCCGCCGTTGAGGCCAATCGGCTCATAACCTGCCGACAGGGCGCCGCCGCTCAGGATATAAGTGCCGCTGCCGGTGGAGGTCGTACCTAAGGTGAGCGTGCCGGTCACCGTGTTGGTGCTGGAACTCTGGTCTATGGTCCCGGCGCTGCTGGAGCCGACGTCTTCGGTGGTATAGCTGTCCGGGGGAGGGATATTAACCGTTGCGCCCCCGTCCACGACCAACTGTCCCAGGGATAGACCGGGCGATAGGGCCACCGCGAGCATTAGAACCAGCCCCGATAACCACCCCCCCCCACCCGCTCCTGCCCGTCCGCGGCTGCATGGTCTCTCCCCCAAAATTATTAAATGCGTTATCTGTTATCTGTTCTTCTCTGGTTCCCAAGCCCCCGCTGGGGAACACGCCCTTGGTGCCAAGCTCCGCCTGGCGAGAGCCAGCTTGCCCTCAGGACGAGCCGGCTTCTGAGCAAAGCAGGAGATTTGCATCAAATTGGGTTCCCATGCAGGAGCATGGGAACCAGAAAGAAACAAGTTCCTGAGAAGGAATCGGTGGGCCGTGCCCACCCTACCTTAACTAAACCCTCCTTTTTATATATTGTGAGGCTGATAATTAAAACACCATCGGGGAATCCCTGATTTTTTAATAAGGAAACTCCTATTTCTCTCACCAGGAGGAAACCATGCATTAAAGTTGGGCGCAAGGGTACCCTTTCAACGCCTTAAACGGCGACAGAGGAGAGCCTTATTTTGTGTCTTGCCGAAATTATTAAAGCAAGAGAGGCAAAATTCCTTAATGACCACGATTTAAATTTGAAATCTTAGCAGGTTTGTTACATCCTAGATGAATCATTTGGGGGGATGTCAAGGAGATTTTATTTGCTTAAACCAGGGGGGGGGGGTAACGCTCCACCAAGGGGTGATAAAATCCAGAGCGCCATCGGCTGGGGAACCTGTCCGCCTGAAACGCGGCGATGGCCTGCGGAACTTCCTGGCAGGAGTCGCACTGGGGACGGAAGATTTCAAGGTCTTCCATCCGGTCCGGTAACCTGGTGATCGCTCCTGCCGCGGAGACGCCCGAAAAGCTCTTTAAGGCGAGATAGCCAGGCCCTGCCGTAAATCCAGATGGTTGCGAAGAAGCCGCCCATTATCCCGGCGGCCGCCACCCCCACCGGACAGCCGGGTTGCCCGCAAAAGGGACAGACGGAAGAGCTGGCGTAGATGCCGAAAAAAACCAGCCACCAGGAGAAAAACCGCCATAAACCGCGGATTACCGGATATTGAGAAATCTTCCGGGTGCGGGGCGGCCCTGGTAGCTGTTCCGGGACCTCGTGACTCAGACAAGTTGGGTCGGCGCACGTATGCGCCGCTTCTTCCCGATCAGCCATGTAATCCTCGAACTCTATTAAATCCGGCCGCGGGGCGTCCCGGATTTAGTGAGCCGCGGCGCGCTTTCGCCTTCTCTCGCAATAACGGGATCAATTCAGTCCGCAAGGCGTCCCGCACGAGCCGGAACGCAGCCATGATCTCCGCTTCCGTGCCGGTGGTCTTGGCCGGGTCCGGGAAGCCCACATGCCTGACCTCGGTTTCCCCGGGGAAGAAAAGGACATTGCTGTTGGGCCTGGTCGCAGAGGGTGATCACCAGGTCGAGGGTGTTCTCCGGCCAGTTCGTCCACGGACTTGGAACGGTGCTGACTGATGTCGATACCCAGCTCAGCCATGGCCTGGATGGCCCGGGGGTTGACCCGGCTGGGCCGCACCCCGGCGGACCAGGCCTGCACCTGTCCGGCCAGATCGTGGTTAACCAGACCTTCGGCCATCTGGCTGCGGCAGGCGTTCTCGGTGCACAGAAACAAGACCTTCAGCATGGGTGAGCGACCCTTATCCCGGTTAGCCGATAATTTTAAGATCAAGTAACTCCGCGGGCCGTCCTCAGCCCTTAAGGGCGCGTACCTTCACGCTGATGATTTTCCCAGACAAACGCTGGTCCATCCCCGGACCCTCATAGGAAGACTCAGAAACTACGGCCACTTCCGCAAAGCCGGCGCGGCGGATGGTTTCCAGATAAACCT
>CAWEFJ010000004.1:0-369153 GCA_963808395.1 uncultured delta proteobacterium
CTGGCGGCGGGAGCGTTTATCATTGCGGCCATCATGATGGGCACGCCCTTGGGTAAGAGGATAACCCTTTCCATCGCCTCGATAATGAAGTCAAACCGGGTAATGCGAGTCATGTTGGGGCTATCCTTGGCCGAGCTGGCGACCCACCCCGTTATCCCGGTGGTTAATGAAACCGCCTTGTTCCTTCCCATCTGCAAGGGCATGGAAGCCTTGATGGAGGAGAAGGGATCCGGGCCGGAAGTGAAAAAGAATAAATACCGCGGTGCTGTATTTTATCGCCGGCATACTCCCGCTTTTTATAGGCCCGCTGTTTCTGACCAGTCATTTCCCCAATTTAATCTTGGTCGCCTATCTGAAGGAAACCCAGCATCTAAACATATCCTGGGGTCAGTGGCTCTGGCTGAATGTTCCTCTCTGGGGCTTGCTGCTCATCGCCTATTTTTACGTGGCCTGGTACTTCCGTCTTAAGGGGCTGGTCATCCCCGGAGCAGAAAAGGGGATTGCCGACATGAGAGAGGAGCTTGGCAAAATAACCTGGCCGGAAATCTGGGCGCTGATTTGCATACTCATGGGCATGGTCCTGTGGATCACGGGTTGGATACCTCCCGGCATGGCCGCCCTGGTAGTCGCATTTTTATTGTTTGTGCCGTGGGGTGGCATCGGATTCAAAAAGATCAGCCCGCATATCTTATGGGATGTATTGATACTTCTTGGAGGGGCCATATCTTTAGGCACCGCCTTATACAACTCCGGTGCGGTTAGTTGGCTCTCAGGTATTATTGTTGAGCCAATAAAAAGTCTGCATCTACCGGTTGTAATACTCCTTTTAATTCTGGCCTTTGGACTCCACATGGCCAGAGCCGGTATCGTCAGCGCCGTGGCGGCCGGCGCCGTCTTCGTTCCATTAGTGGCAGGATTGGCCAATGCCTTGGGTTATAATGTTTTGCCCTTCTCTTTGGTCATCATGAATTGTTTGAGTTACGCCTTTTTTCTACCCATTTCCATAACGGCGTTTCTTATTGCCTGGAGCGCCTCAGGAACGTCAAGTTGGGAGGCCATTAAATTCGGAGCACCCCTTTCGATTATAGCCAACATCTATGTCATCTTGGTGCAGCCAGCCTGGCTGAGCTTAATAGGCTATCCTTTAAGATAAAAAAACAGAAAACTATTCATAAATAGCCTCCCCAGGATCATATATCGTACAGCCGATAGAAAACGTTTTTCAATTCCGGGATAATTTAACTAAATAATCCGGTTACGGTAAGGAGAACGACATGGCCAAGGAACTCCCCAAAGATTTACAGGAAATCCCCACGGAGGTGATCGACACGGACCTCCTCATCGTGGGCGGGGGCAACGCCGGTTGCTTTGCGGCCATTGAGGCCAAAAAGCTGGCGCCCGAGCTCAAGGTCACCATCATGGAAAAGGCCCATATCAGCCGCAGCGGCGCCACCGCCGCCGGCATGGACGCCATCAACACTTACATCCCCGAGGGGAAGACCCCGGAGGACCTGGTGCGCTGGAGCCGCTCCCAGGTGGGGGGCGGGCCCATCCGCGAAGACCTGGCCCTGAGCAACGCCCAGAACCTCAACGAGGCGGTGGAGGACCTGGAACGCTGGGGTCTGCCCATCCTCCGGGACGACGAAGGGAAGCCCCAGTACCGGGGCGGCTGGGACGTCTCCATTCACGGGGAGCAGCTCAAGCCCATCATGGCCGAGAAGGCCATGGAGATGGGGGCGGAGGTCTACAACCGCATTCCCGCCACGGGGCTCCTGATGGACGGCGACCGCTGCGTGGGGGCCATGGGGTTCGGGGTCAGGAACGGCAAGTTTTACGTCTTCCGGGCCCGGGCGGTCATCGTCTCGGCTGGCGGCGCCATCGGCCTCTATAAATCGCACACCTCCGACGCCACCAGCTCCCACCATCAAGTCTGGGGGAGCCCTTTCAACGTGGGCAGCGCCTACGCCCTGGGCATCCGCCAGGGGGCGGAGATGACCTCTTTTGAGCAGAGATGGGTGGCCACCCGCACCAAAGACTTCTGCGGGCCGGTGGACACCATCTCGGTGGGCTACAAATCCATGATCACCAACGCCAAGGGCGAGCGGATTTTGCAGAAGCATTACGCCCACCTGGGAGGCGATAAGGCGCCGCGCTATATCCGGGCCAACGCCCCCATGGAGGAGTGGCTGGCGGGCCGGGGCCCCTGCTATGCGGACACCACCCATTTGGGCCCGGAAGAAGTCAAGGAGATGAAGATCGATTACCTGAACGAGCGGCCGGCCTTCGTGCTCTTTCTGGCCGCCCGGGGGCAGGACATCACCAAGGAGCCTATCGAGATCTATGGCAGCGACCCGTACGTGGTGGGTGGCCATACCCAGAGCGGCTACTGGGTGGATATGGAGCGCATGACCACGGTGCCCGGCCTGTTCGCCGCCGGGGAGAGCGCCGGGGGCAATCCCAACAAGTTCGTGGGAGGCTGCGCCGCCGAGGGCAAGCTGGCCGCCCGCGGGGCCCTGAAATACCTGGCCGGGGTGACCCAGCCGGAGCTGGACCGGCAGCAGGTGGAACGGGAAAAGGAGCGGGTCTTTGCGCCGCTGCTGCGGGGCCCGGAGTTCGACGGGGTCTCCCCGACGGAGATGGAAGAGCGCATGCAGCGCCTCATGGATGAATATGCCGGCGGCACTACCCAGTTCTACCGGTGCAACGAGGAGCGCCTGGACTATGCCCTCAAACATCTCAAGATGCTGGAAGACCAGACCAGGTACCTTTATGCCAAGGACCTGCACGACCTGATGGGCGCTCACGAGGTCATCGACCGCCTGGAGGTGGCCGAGGTCCTGGTGCACCATCTCAAATTCCGCAAAGAGACCCGCTGGCAGGGCTGGCAGACCCGCTCCGATTACCCGGAGATGGACCCGAAATTCGATTGCTTTGTGGAGTCCCGGCGCCATAAAGAGACGGGCGAGATCGAGATGTTTACCCGTCCCTATGAACAACTCGTCCCCGGGGACCGCTGCCAGCCATAGATATTATTCAGGCAAGGAGGAAGAAAGATGCCGCCAAGGGTTGACCGTGAGAAATGCGACGGCTGCAAGGCCGAGGAAGAACCGCTCTGTGCCCAGATTTGCCCCGGAGATCTGATGGTCCTGGGGGAGAACCGGAAGGCCCACTGCCGGCAGCCCCGGGACTGCTGGGACTGCATGTCCTGCACCAAGGCCTGCCCGGTGGGGGCCATCGAAACCCGGACCCCTTATCAATTGGGTTACCATGTGGCCCGACTCATCCCCATGATGGGGACCAACACCATCACCTGGACCTGCATCGATCTCAATGGCAAGGTGGAGCGGTTCCGGTATAAAAACCGGACGACTTAAGGGGAATGGCGAAAACCGCCCCCAAAATCGCCCTGTTGCTATGGGATCCGGGGGGCCGCCTGGCCGCGGCCCTGGACCTGGAGGCCCTGGTGCAAAAGTTGGCCAGGGCCAAAGGGGTGGCCCGCGCCGAGATCATCATTGATCCGGGCTCACCGGCCTTCCTCGAGGCGCTGCACCCAGACCTGGAAGCCGGGGTGATCGACCGGATTCTCTGGGTGGGGCGGTTCAGCGACGAGCAGAGAAAAGGCTTGCCGGCGGAGCTTAGCGCCTTCGGCTTGAACCCGTATCTCCACCACTGGTGCGATCTGGAAGAGCAGGGCCTCTTGCTGGCGGGCCTGGAGCCGGGGCTGAGAAACCGGAAGGCCGGCGTCCTCCTGGAGATGGCCCTGGCCCGCACCCGGCTGCTTGATCCCCTGGAACCCCTGGAGCTGCCGGCCACCGATGCCGTCCTCATCCTGGGGGCCGGGGTGGCGGGGCTTCATGCCGGAGCCTCTCTGACAGAGCTGGGCAAACGCGTCTATCTGGTGGAAAAGGAGAGCGGCGCCGGTGGGAAAGTCGCTCTCCTGTCCCGATTCTTCCCCCGCCTCTGCGACCCCCACTGCGGCCTGCAATTTTGTCTGGATAAGCTGAGCGCTTCTCCTCTGGCGGAGTTCCATACCCTGTCCACCCTGGCGGCCCTGGAGGGCAGCCCGGGGAATTTCCAGGCCCGGATTCTTAAAAACCCTCGCTATGTTCGGGAGGAAAAGTGCAACGGCTGCGGCGTCTGTCTGGCCGCCTGCCCGGTGGACCTGCCCGCCAGCCAAGAGCCTGGCCTTGAAAAGATTGCCCCCTTCCTGAAGCCAGCCCGGAAGGCCATCCACCCCGCTTATCCCCTGCCCTTTCCCGCCGCCTTTGTGGTGGAGCGCCAGCACTGCCCTCCCGAATGCCGGCAATGCGCCATGGCCTGTCCCTCCGGGGCCGTGGATCTGGACCAGCCTCCCACGGAAACGGTCCTTAACGTGGGGGCGGTGCTGGTCACCACGGGGTGGGATCCTTACCCCCTCTCCCGGGTGGCGGAATTCGGTTATCAGAGGTATGCCCGGATAATCAGCAACCTGGAGATGGAGCAGCTTCTGGGCGCTGATCGGTTAGGTAGTCCCGGGGCTCTCCCGGAATTCTCTTTGGAAGACATGAAAGAAATAGGCTTCATACAGTGCGTGGGCAGCCGGGATGAGCGGCACCTCCCTTACTGTTCCTCGGTTTGCTGCTCCGCCACTCTGAAACAGGCCGTGCTGATAAAAGAAAGGAACCCTCTAAGCCAACTGTTACGTTTTTTATATCGATATTCGCTCCCCGGGGTTCGACGAAGATCTTTACCGGCGGGCCAGGGACTTGGGCGTCGTGTTTAACCGGGAGATTCCCTCCGCAGTGGATCTGGACCCGGGCACCGGAAAGCTGGGACTGCGGGTGATCGACCCCTCTCTGAATACCCCGCTGGAGATGCATCTCGATCTTCTGGTGTTGGCCGGGGGGATGATTCCGGCCCAAGGGACCCCGGACGTGGCCCAGGCCCTTAACTTGCCCCAAAATTCCTACGGTTTTTTTGAGTCCCACTATCAATGCCATCCTGAGGAGAGCCAGAGAACCGGCATTTATGTAGCCGGATGCGCCAGGGAGCCCATGAAGGTCAGCCATGCCATCGAATCGGCCCATCTGGCCGCCATGAAGGCTTTAAAATATTTAGAGGGCCGGGTTCTCATCGAACCCACCTATCCGGTGGTGGACAAGACCAGGTGCGACCAGTGCAAGCGTTGCGTGGAGGAGTGTCCCTTCTCTGCCTTCGACTTTCGATGAGAAAAGCTTTCCCACCCCGGATCTGGCCCGCTGCCGGCAGTGCGGCAACTGCATGGGGCTGTGCCCCCTGGGCATCATCTCCTTGCAGCATCACACCATCAAGCAGATGGCCGCCCAGGTGGAAGCCTTCGACGTCTCCTTTATGGGAGATAAGGAGCCGGTGGTCCTGGCCTTTCTCTGCAAAAACGACGCTTACCACCTGGCCCGGGGGGCGGTGGCCGCAGGCCTTGACGTTCCGCCCAACTTCATCTTCCTCGAGGTTCCGTGTGCCGGGGCAGTGAATAACGCCCTGGTGGCCGATGCCCTTTCTTTTGGCATTGATGGGGTCCTGATTGCCGGGTGCCCGGAGGATCAGTGCCATTATGTGCGGGGGAGCCAGTTGGTCCAGAAACGCAGCGGCGATTTGCGGGACAAACTGCAAAAGATGATGATCGAACCGGAAAGGGTCCGCTTTGCCAACTTGGAAATACGGGACTCGGATAAATACGTCAGCTTACTCCACTCATATCTTGGGGATCTCAAGACCATGGGGCCCAATCCTTTTAAAATCTAGACCCCGGCAAATAGTTCTCCAGGGAATTAATATGACGCAAAATTTCCAACCCGAGCCATCTCTGTCGGCACGGCTGACGGCGGCCAGCCTGGCCGTGTCCCGGTGTTTTCAGTGCCGCAAGTGCTCCGGCGGCTGTCCCATGACCTTTGCCATGGACCTGCTGCCGGACCAGGTTATCCGCCTGGCCTTCCTGGGCCAGGAGGAGCAGGTTCTGGGCTGCCGTGCCATTTGGGTCTGCTCCAGCTGCGAGACCTGCACCACCCGCTGCCCCAACGGCATCGATATTGCCGGGGTGATAGATTGGCTGAAGGAAGAGGCCGGCAAGCAGGGAAAAACGGCGTCCCAGCCGCTGGTGGCGGCCTTTCACCGCTATTTTCTGGAAAGTATCCGCGAAGCCGGAGGGCGCCTCCCTGAGGCCCGGATGCTGCGGCGCTACGGACTGTTCAAGCTGTGGCGCCAACCTGATCTGGGGGAGCTGGCCGGCAACCTGAAGGTGGGCCTGAAGCTCTTTAAGAAGGGACGGCTGCGTCTCGCCGGACCCGAGCCGCTCAAAAACCGGGCGGAAATTGACGAAATCTTTAAGCAGGCTGAGTTGAAATGGCCAGGAAAGTAACCTATTATCCCGGCTGCTCCTTGGAAGGCACGGCCCTGGATTACGCGGCCTCCATCGCCGGGGTTACCCCGCTCCTGGACCTGGAGCTGGCTGAGCTGGAGGATTGGAACTGTTGCGGGGCCTCCTCGGCCCACAGCGTTAACCAATATCTGGCCCTGGCCCTGCCGGCCCGGAACCTGGTCCTGGCAGAGAAGGCCGGGCAAGATCTGGTGGTCCCTTGCGCCCTGTGCTTCAACCGCCTGAAGGTGGCGGAAAAGGCCCTCAAGGGCGACGCGGGGGCGCGGCTGGGGGTCTCCTTTCAGGGAGCCATCAAGGTCTGGGACCTTCTGGATTACCTCACCCAGGACGAGTTCTTGGAGACCCTGGCCGGGAAGGTAGTGAAGCCCCTGAAGGACCTGGTGGCCGTGGGCTATTATGGCTGTCTGGCGGCCCGGCCTCCGGCGGTGACGGACAAGAAAGATTACGAGAATCCCCAAAACCTGGAGCGTCTGCTCACGGCCCTGGGCGCCAGCCCTCGGGACTGGTCCTTCAAGACAGACTGCTGCGGCGCCGGCCTGGCGCTGGCTCGCCCGGACATCATCGATACGCTGGTGCAGCGCCTTTATGATCAGGCCCTGGCCGCGGGCGCGGCATGCCTGGTGGTTTCCTGCCAGATGTGCCAGGCTAATCTGGACCTGTCCCAGGAGCGCATCTCCAGGAAGTTCGGGCGGGACTATTACCTGCCGGTGTTTTATTTTACCGAACTCATTGGCCTGGCTCTGGGCCACCCCCAGGCAAGGGACTGGCTGAAAGGGCACCTCGTGGACCCCAGACCCCTGCTGGACCAGAAAGGATTGTGGTAACGCCCCCGGCTCCCGCCCCTGATAGGCTGGCTGCACCGCCTGCCATCCCTTCCGGTGTCCTCCTTAATCGCCCCGGATCTGGCCGATCCTTGGCGCGGCGCTGATGACCTGCTATAATTATTATGGATCGCTGGTCACCTGGGGGTAGCCCATGCGCCTGCAATGGCATCTGGGGGCGGAGGACTTCTTTGGAAATCTGCCCACCGAGAAGAGCGAGTTTTTAGCCCGCTCCGTCAGGCGTTCCCTGAAAAAGAGCGCCCCCATCTTCGCCGAAAATGATCCCGCCAACTCCTGCTTCTATCTGGAGGTGGGGGTGGTCAAGATCTCCCGCCTGGCTTTACAGGGCAAGGAACCCATTATCTTCCTGCGCCGGGCCGGGGAGCTGTTCGGCCTGGCCGAGATCATCGACGGCAACCAGAGAATCTGCAATGCTGAGGCGATCAGCGCCAGCATCTTGTATGAGATCCGCAGGCGCGATTTTGAAGACCTGCTGGCCCGGCATTACCCCCTGGCCCGCAGGGTTATCCAGGTCCTGGGAAGGCGCGGCAGGTATCTGGCGGAACAGATCGAAAACCTCATGGTCTGTGACGTGGCCACCAGGCTGTTGAAGCTGTTCCTTTATCTGAGCTACCCGCTACTGCTGGAGACGGACTCCGGAGGGGGGCCCATCGTCGTTCCCGTCAGCCTTACCCAGGAGCAACTCGCGGCGTGCACGGGTTCCTGCCAGCAGACGGTCAGTGAGACCTTGAAATTACTCCAGGAGGAAGGCCTCATCCGGGTATCCAAAAAGCAGGTCTATATTTTAAAGCCCCTGGAAATAATGGATCGGATTCTGCAGTAAAGGAGCAAAATTTCCGTTGCTCCATGGAGTTCATCCGCTTCGAGAGTTTCCCGACATGTCCTTTTGGGGGAGGATTTCCATAACTCCTTGATTTTCCTTTATCCTTGACAGTCCCGGCCTATCCCTGTATATCCCCGCTTAAGAGCTTCTAATCCGTGGGTCGCAGGTTCGAATCCTGCCAGGCGCGCCAGTAATTTCAAGGGGTTGGCATTCAGAGGTTAGCACCGATTTTATGACAGAGGGTTTGGGGCGGCCTTATGGGGATAATTCATTAAGGCTGAAATTATTGAGGGCGGAGGTCGTTTCTTAGATGCAAGAGAAAATCTTGGTCACCGGCGGCGCCGGTTATCTGGGCTCCATTCTGGTTCCGGCTTTGCTGGCCAAAGGGTATGCAGTAACGGTCCTAGATGCCCTAATCTTCCAGCAGGCGCCGCTCCTGGATTGCTGCAGCAACCCCGGATTCCGATTCGTCAAGGGCGACATCTGTAATGAGGCCCTGGTGAGGCAATTGCTGGCGGAGGCGGATATCGTCATCCCCTTGGCCGCCATCGTCGGGGCGCCGGCGTGCAAGGCCAATCCTACCATCACCAGGCTGGTGAACCTGGAGGCCCAGCTGGGGATGGTTGGGATGATCTCCCCAGAGCAAAGGGTCTTCTTCCCCACCACCAACAGCGGTTACGGCATCGGCGAACAAGACGGCTTCTGCACCGAGGCGTCCCCCTTGCGGCCGCTGTCCGATTACGGCCGCATGAAGGTGGCGGTGGAAAAGGCTCTCCTGGAAAGGGGCAACGCCGTTACCTTCCGGCTGGCTACGGTATTTGGCATGAGCCCCAGGATGCGCATGGATTTGCTGGTTAATGACTTTACCTACCGGGCCTACAGAGACGGGGCCATCGTTCTCTTTGAAGAACATTTTCGCCGTAATTTCATCCATGTGCGGGACGTGGCCCAGGCCTTCCTTTTCGGCATCGAGCATTATGACCGGATGAAAGGGGAGCCTTATAACGTAGGGTTAAGCTCCGCCAATCTGAGCAAACGGCAACTCTGTGAAAAAATTAAAGAGCATATTCCTAATTTTTACATTCACGCCGCCCCCATCGGGGAGGATCCGGATAAACGCGACTATCTGGTGAGCAATGACAAGATCGAGGCCCTGGGGTGGCGGCCGCAACATAGCCTGGATGACGGCATCCGAGAGCTGATCAAGGGATTCCCGATGCTCCGGCTCAATATGTACGCCAATGTCTGAGGCCGTATGGTCAGTCTGGCTGAAACTACCGCGGTGATCCTGGCAGGCGGGCGGGGCAGCCGCCTGCAGCCGGTTCTGCCCCACCAACCCAAGGTCCTGGCGGAATTCCATGGCCGCCCTTTCCTGGCCTATCTGCTGGATCAATTGGTGGCCGCGGGAGTCCCCAAAGTGGTCTTGTGCACGGGATACCGCGGGGAGGAAATCCGCACCCGGCTGGGCGATGCCTATGGCCCCGTGCCTCTGAGGTATTCCCACGAAGATCAGCCCTTGGGGACGGGGGGCGCCTTGCGCCTGGCGCTGCCGCTGCTGGACTCGGACCCGGTCCTGGTCATGAATGGCGACTCTTTGATCGACGCGGACCTGCCAGACTATCTGGCCTGGTTCCTGGGGCGCCCCGCGGCGGCGGCGCTGCTGTTGGCCAGGGTGGAAGATACCGCCAGATTTGGGCGGGTGGAGGTGGCCGGGGATGGCCGCATCACGAACTTCCAGGAGAAGGGTGTTCCCGGGCCCGGATGGATCAATGCCGGCGTCTATCTCTTGAAAAAAGCAGTTCTGGAGCTGATTACGCCCCAGCGATTCTTCTCCCTGGAGGAGGACCTCCTGCCCACGCTGGTGGGCCAGGGGCTTTACGGTCATGGGGTGGCGGGGAAGTTCATTGATATCGGCACGCCGGAGTCTTATGCCGTGGCCGCGGAGTTTCTCCGGCTCCTGCGGGCAGAGGCGAAAATTCACTTTTAACCCGGCGAATTTTGTTATAAAATTAAAGATGGCCACCGGAGATTCCCTGGCGGCTATCTCTGGCAGGGCATTAAGGGTGTGGCATGGTCATCAGCAGGACCCCCTATAGAATCTCTTTCTTTGGCGGCGGCACCGATTACCCCTCCTGGTACCTTAAACATGGCGGCCAGGTGCTGACTTCCTCCATTAATAAATACTGCTATATCACCTGCCGTTATTTACCCCCGTTTTTTGAGCATCGGATCCGGGTGGTCTACTCCAAAATCGAAGATTGCCAGAGTTATGAAGAGATCCAACATCCGGCGGTGCGGGAGACCCTCCGCTTCCTGCAACTGGAAAGGGGTCTGGAAATCCACCACGATGGCGACCTGCCCGCCCGGAGCGGCATGGGTTCCAGTTCGTCCTTTACGGTGGGCCTGCTGAACGCCCTCTATGCCCTGATCAACGTCATGGCCAGCAAGCAGCAGTTGGCCATGGAGAGCATTCACATCGAACAGAATATGATCCAGGAGACGGTGGGGTCCCAGGACCAGGCCATCGCCGCCTACGGGGGCTTGAACCAGATCGTTTTTAATCCCAGCGGGGAAATTACCGTGAAGCCGGTGACCATCTCCTACGACCGCCTGGCGAAACTCAATGAGCATGTGATGCTCTTCTATACCGGGATCAAACGCACTGCTTCGGACGTGGCCAAATCCTATGTGGAAGATATTGAAGATAAAGCCGACCTCCTCAAGGAAATGAACGGCATGGTGGACGAGGCGCTGCGCGTCCTCTGCGGCAACGGCTGTCTCTGCAAGTTCGGGGAATTGCTGCACGAGGCCTGGATGCTCAAACGGGACCTGAGTTCCCAGGTTTCCAGCCATGAGCTGGACGATTACTATGCCAGGGCCCGGGCCCAGGGCGCCATCGGCGGCAAGATCATGGGGGCCGGGGGAGGCGGGTTCTTGATGCTCTTCGTGCCGCCTGATGCCCAGGGGCAGGTCCGCCACGCCCTCAAGGACCTGCTCAATGTGCCGGCGCAGTTTGAATCCTCCGGGACCCAGATTATTTTTTACGGACCGAGCAAGGAGGATTTCTCGTTGCTGGATCGGGAAAGGACCATGAACTCAATCAAGCCTTTTCGGGAGCTCCTTTCGCCTTAAACTCCCTCGGATTTTTGTTGGTGTGCCGCATCCTCTGCTCGTATCCAGCCGTGCCCCGCGCACCCCAGGCCCCAGCAACGAATGGCAGAAATATCTTGAACAGGCGTGCAGTAATTTTTCCAGGATAACGGTATGGTGCAATACGCAAAAGAAACCTTGTGGCGCCTCTATTACGACATGCTGCGCATTCGCCGCTTCCAGTTGCGCATCGATTCCCTCTACCTGGACAATAACATGAAGACGCCGGTGCATCTCTGTATCGGCCAGGAGGCGGTTCCGGTGGGGGTGTGCGCCCATCTGACCCCCGAAGATTACCTCGCCAGCAACCACCGGGGCCATGGCCATTACCTGGCCAAAGGCGGTGACCTCAAGGCCCTGGTCGCGGAGTTATACGGCAGGAAGAGCGGCTGTTCCAAAGGCCGGGGCGGCTCCATGCATCTGGTGGATGTGGCCGTGGGGCACTATGGGAGTTCTTCCATAGTCGGGGGCGGCATCCCCATCGGCACCGGCATGGCACTGGCCATCAAGATGCGGGGGGAAGCCCGGGTGAGCGCGGTTTTTTTGGGGGACGGGGCCGCAGATGAAGGGGTGTTGTATGAGAGCATCAATTTTGCCGTCCTGAAAAAGCTGCCCGTGTTGTTCGTGCTGGAGAACAATCAGTATTCCGTCTGTTCCCACGTGTCCGCCCGGCAGGTCGGGGAGATCGTGTTTCATGCCATGCCGCCGGACCTGCTGCTCACCCGCAAGGTGGACGGCAATGACGTGCTGGCGGTTTATGAGGCGGCCGGAGAAGCGGTGTCCCGGGCCCGGGCCGGGTTGGGCCCTGCCTTTCTGGAGTGCCAAACCTATCGGATCCTGGGACACGCGGGGTGCGAGGCCCAGGATTCTCCCGGTTACCGGAGCCCCGAGGAGGTGGCCGGGTGGAAACAGCGGTGCCCCCTGGCCAGGTTGCAGCAGGAGCTGCTGGCGGCCGGGATCGTAACCCTAGAAGACGTGGAGGCCTTGGAACAACGGATCGACGCCGAACTGGATGAGGCCTTCGCCGGCGCCCAGGGAGACCCGCTCCTCCCCCAGGGTCAGGAACTTCCCTTATATCTTTTCTGTGAGCAAGAATAGTGCCCTGGTCCAAGATCAAAGCCGAAGTTCAGGAGCCGGAATATTCCCAGGAGGCCGAAAGCGGCGGGCGGGTCCTTAGTTATCCCGACGCGGTGCGGGATGCGTTCCATGAGGCCCTGAAGCACGATGCCCGGGTCTTTCTCATGGGCCAGGATGTGGATGCCCCGGGAGGGATGTTCGGGACTACCCGGGGGCTGCATCAGGAATTTGGCCGGCCGCGGGTCTTCGATACCCCGTTGTCCGAAGGGGCCCTGACCGGCATAGCCATCGGCGCCGCCATCGCCGGTCTGCGGCCCGTTTACCTCCATAATCGGCCTGACTTTCTCTTGCTCTGCATGGATCAGTTGGTCAACCATGCGGCCAAATGGAGCTTCATGTTCGGCGGCGCGGTCCACGTCCCCCTGGTGATTTGGACCTGCATCGGCCGGGGCTGGGGTTCCGGCGCTCAGCATTCCCAGGCCCTCCAGGGGTTGTTCATGCATATCCCCGGGCTGAAACTGGTCATGCCCAGCACCTGCTACGATGCCAAGGGCTTGTTGCTGGCGGCCATTGCGGACCCGAACCCGGTGCTGGTCATCGACCATCGGTACAATTTTAAGCAAAAGGGCCGGGTTCCGGAAGGCCTGTACCAAATCCCCCTGGGGCAGGGGGTCATCCGGCGGCCCGGGAAGCAGGTCACGGTGGTGGCCATCTCCCATCTGGTCCTGGAGGCTTACCAGGCGGCTGAGGAATTGAGCGCCGAAGGCATTGACGCCGAAATCATCGATCCGCGCACCCTCCGCCCCCTGGATGAAAAGCTCATCCTGGACTCGGTGGCCCGGACCGGCCGTCTGGTGGTGGCGGACACCGGCTGGAAGACCGGCGGGGTGACCGCGGAAATCAGCGCCCTGGTGGCTGAAAAGGGTTTTGCTTCCCTGAAGGCGCCCATCCAGCGGGTGGCCGCGCCGGATCTTCCCACCCCGGCGGGATTTACCCTGGAAGAAGCTTATTACCTCGGCAAAGAGGAGATCAAACAGGCCATCCGGAAAATCGCCCCCTGAGGGCCAGAGGCTGCTGGGGAGGACCGCGGCGGCCCAAAATGTGCTTGCTTTTTTCCGGCAGTTATTCGATCAATAGCGGGGGGTAACGGCCAGGGAAATTGGCGTCGGCCCCAGGTGTCCTTGAAAATCCACGCAAGCCTCGGAAAGGTATCATTTGGCCAAGAAGAAGATCAAAGTCCCCTTCGGCACCATCGAGATCCCCCCGGAGTCCAAGGAGTTAATCCTGCAGGCGCTGGAGTCCACCCGGGTTTCCTGCGGCAGGCTGGTCCGGAAATTTGAAAAGAAGTTTGCCGCGATTCTGGGCTGCCGGGAGGCGGTGGCCGTCAGCAGCGGCACCGATGCCGACATCCTGGCCCTGGCCGTGCTGCACGATTTTGGGGCCCGCCGGGGTGACGAGGTCATCGTGCCGGCGCTCTCTTTTGTGGCCACCGGCAATGCCGTGGTGCACGCCGGTTTCACCCCGGTTTTTGTGGATGTGGACCGGAAGTCCCTCAACATCGACGTGGGCCGGATCGAGGCGGCCATTACCGACAAGACCCGGGCCATCCTGCCGGTGCATCTCATGGGGAAGCCCGCGGACATGGACCCGATCATGGCTTTGGCCCAAAAATATAATCTGGTGGTGGTGGAAGATGCGGCGGAGGCCCACGGGGCTCGGTACAAGGGCAAACCGGCGGGCTCCATCGGCCACCTGGGGGCTTTTAGCCTTTACGTAGCCCATATCATCACCACCATAGAGGGCGGCGTGGTGGTGACCGACAACGAGGACTTTGCCGAGATCCTCATCTCCCTGCGCTCCCACGGGCGAGCCTGCAAGTGCGTCCAGTGCCTGCTCAATGTCGATCAGAACTACTGTCCCAAACGGTTTGACACTCCCGACGGCGAAGATATCCGGTTTCAGTTTGAACGCCTCGGCTACTCCTGCAAGATGAACGAACTGGAAGCCGCGGTGGGCCTGGGCAACCTGCGCAACTATGAAGATATTCTCAGCAAACGCCGCCGGAATCTCAGGTTCGTGCTGGAGCGCTTCGGCCAGTTCGCCCCCTTCCTGGCCACCATTCAGGAAGACCCCTGGGAACTGATCGGTCCCCACGCCATCCCCATCATCGTGCAGGAAGAGGCTTCGTTTACCCGGGCCCGATTCACCAATTTTCTGGAAGAGCACGGCATCGAGACCCGGACCCTGTTCGCCTCCATGCCTACTCAGTGTCCGGGGTTTGCCTACCTGGGTTACCGGCTGGGGCAGTTCCCCCAGGCCGAGTTCCTGGGGCGCCAGGGGATTCATATCGGAGTCCACCATGGCCTGGAGTTGGCGGATATGGAGTATGTCCTGGACACTATCCGGCGGTTTTTAGAACTCCATCAGAGTTAACCCAACCGGCCTGATGCCCTTCTCCTGACCTCAGGGGCTAAAGGATGGTTTCCGGGACGACCATCCAATCCACCGCCCAATGCCCCGATTCCATGCGCCGCAAGCGGACCGCGCCGCCCATCTGGAAATTTAATACCCCGTTCTCTTTATTCCCGGTGATGAGGAGGGCGGCCAAACGGGCCAGATGGGGGAGATGTCCCACCAACAGGGTATCCTCCTCCATTTGGGCGATGCGGCCCGCCCAGATCTCCGGATCATCCAGAGGCGCCAGCCCCCGGGCTTCCGAGATGCCGGCCGGCGGCTGTAAATGCTTGGCCAGGACCCGGGCGGTGCTTTGGGCCCTGGTCTTGCCGCTATGAAATATCTGCCTGACCTGTACCTTAAGCCTTTTCAAGTGGTGAGCCACACTTTCGATGTCCCTGCGGCCTTTTTCCGTGAGATCCCTCGCCGCGTCTTCTGCCTCGCTCTTGGCTTCGGCATGCTGCACCAGATAAAGAAGCATCGTCAGCCTCCTCAGATTTTCTTCCCAGTAAGATAATAACTCTGCCCCCGGAGTCCACTGGCCGCCGCCTAATTGATATCTGGGATATATTTACAAGTTTTCCCACCCCACCGATAAGTGCGGCTTTTGGCAAGTGATCGACTACTGACTCCGGGCCCGAGGTTTGCGGAAGTGGCAACCAAGCCCAAGGCATCGATTTCTCGGAAGACTTGCCGCCGGTGGTTGCAATGATTACCTATGGTTAGGACAGCCAAGGGATGAATAATGACTCTTTTGGTAGTAATTGCAGTGATATTGATCTTGCTCGCGGCTCTCGCCGCGATCATGGGGGCAGCGGCGGGCACCCTCAGCGGCTGGAACCATCCAACAATACCTTCTCGCGCCCCACGGGGAAGTCGAGGGGATACTGCTCAAGGACGGCACCGTGGTCAGGCTTCCACCTCATCTGGGCGCCACCTTAGTTGGCATCTTGAAACCTGGCGATGAAGTGGCGGTGGTCGGCTTCCTTGGACCTGCCACCCCCTATGGCCGCGCCATCAAGGCGCTCACCATCACCAATAAAAAAACCGGCCAGTCCGTAGTAGACCAGCCACCCGGCACGCCTCCGTTGCCACCCCTAGGCATGGCCTGACTCGCACAGCGCTCACCGTACGAGGCACGGCTGCACACTTACTGGTTAATGATAAAGGACATGTAGATGGGCTCATTATTAGCGGCGGCGAGCAGGTGAAGTTTCCCCCGCATAACGGCGCCTTGGTGGCAATGAAGCTGGGGCAGGAGAAAAAGATGGTGGAGGCCTCCGGTTACGGGACTCAGAATGATTTCGGGACAGTAGTCGATGCCATGTCCCTCAGCATCGATGGCCAAGAAGTCCCGTTGTCCGGTCCGGGAAGGCCGAGGCGGTAACTATGCCGCTCCTGTCCAGCCCTTCCAGAAGGTGACATTTAGCCACCCTCCTGCTCTACTGGTTGCTGGTGCCTGAGAGCAAAAAGCTTGAGCAGACCTGGCAAACAAAAGAAGCCTTATGAATCCCGCAACTTTCATCTTTATTTTGACTTATATTCTGGTGTCCCTGGGAGAAAATAGCCCCCGGAAATTGGATCGCCCTACCGCCACCTTAATCGGCGCGGTGCTAATGGTTATCAAGCGGCTCGCTTAATCGGGCCGAAGTTCACACCCGCCATTGACTTCAGCACCTTGGCAGTCCTATTCGGACTGATGGTGCTGCTGACGATATTCATGCAAAGCGGGTTCCCCGCCTGGATAGCCTTCAAGGCCTTGCACCCGCTGCCGCAGTCCCCGGCAATTATTGGCCCTGGTGGTTTTTGGCGCGGGGATCACTTCTGCCGTGATGCTGAACGATACCGTGTGCTTATTGGGCACTCCGTTACTGCTCCAGGTCACGGCCCAGTCCAGGCTCCGGCCCATCCCCTTTTTGCTGGCTCTGGCCACCAGCGCCAACATCGGCAGCGTCATGACCCTCACCGGCAATCCGCAAAATATTATTATCGGGCAGGCCTCTAATTGGACTTGGTCCGGTTTCGCCTTGTTCATGGTGCCTATTGGCTTATTGGCCCTCACGGCTGACTGGCTTATATTGATGCTGATTTATCGTCGTTCCCTGACACCTGCCAGCATGCGATGGCTCTCCCCGAGTTAACCATCTCGGTGCAACGCGCTCTGGCGGTCAAAAGCCTTTGCGTGCTCGCCGGGCTTATAATCGCCTTTTTCCTAGGCGCACCCCTGGACGTATCCTGCATCAGCGCAGCTACGGTGCTGCTGGTTTGGGCCAACCGCCCGCCCAGATACGCCTTGGAAAAGGTGGATTGGTCTCTGTTGCTCTTCTTTGCCGGTCTGTTTGTGGTGGTGCAAGGGTTTGCCAAGGCAGGAAACTTATCTCCTGGAAAGAGGGATCGAATATTTAGGCACTCAGATAAACATTAGGACCATCTCCCTTTTCAGCATCACCTCCCTGCTGGGCAGCAATGTTTTTTCCAATGTCCCTTTTGTGATTATCGTCAGTCACTGGGTCAGGCAGATGAGCGATCCCCCGTTTGTCTGGCTGCTTTTGGCCCTCACCAGCACCTTCGCGGGGAATCTTACTCTTATTTGGCAGCGTGGCCAACGTCATAGTGGCCCAAGGGGCTCAACAAACCATCAACTTGAGATTTTCGCGATTTCCTGCTGGCTGGAATACCAATAACCATCGTGACCACCATATTAGGGGTTCTGTTGCTGTGGGCCTTTTGGTGGTATGGCTGGGTTTGAGTTGCGCTTTCAGTAAACCCGATGAGCTGATCACTGCTATCAATCAGTTCATTCTGAGCCTTTAAATCATATTTTGATATTCCTTACATAACTGCCTTTTCTCTAAAAGGGTTGTAAGCCGCAGGACTGACCGATACCGGCAACCGCCTTTACCCTGCCTGATTGTGGGAAAACCTCTTTCTTCAATTTTCCTGCTAAGAATCACGGTTTTCTATACTGATCTTGAGGGAATCCTGGTCTTTGATCAGGATGCGCTTAATTCTTAATTTCCGCCTGCTGATATTTTTTCCCCAACCACCAATGCGAGCCGGAGGCCCTTCCCGTAATTACCTTGACCTTTCCGGAAGTTATGACATAAATAGAGGAGGCTGGATACCTTATCTAAAATGGCTGCCAGGAGTGGACCCGTCGCTGGACAGGGGCTGGCGCCCCTGCCAATGCTGGTGGCCGGCTGCCTGCCTTTCTGGGCCGGCAGCCTGCTCTCCGGGGTTTCGGGATATCCCCTGCGCCCCGGGGTGCTGCTGGCCGGCACCCTGGGAGTGGCGGCTCTGGTCCTGGCCGCCTTCGCCGCCCGGGAGAGCTTTGCCCCCGGCGCCGGGCGCTATCCTCCCTGGCGGCCGGACCTTTTCCGGGGGCCCCAGGGCCTGGCCTATGCCTGCCTGGGGACGGCGGCCTTGTTGGGGCTGCTCCTGCAGTTCGGCTACCGTACCGGCGACCTGACCATCCCCCTGGGAGCCTTGGGGATTTTGGGAGGCTATTTTTCCTTTGCCCGGCCCCTCTGCTGGTACCGGCGGGGTCTGGGGGAAGCCGTCGGCGCCCTGTGCTTCGGGCTGCTGCCGGTGGCCACCGGGTTTTATCTGCAATGCGGCCATCTGGTGACCGAGGTGCTGCTGTATGGCCTGCCCCTCACCTGGGCCGGATTTAATCTTTTTCTCGGTTACGGCTTCCCTGACCTAAAAGACCAAAAAGACCCAAATAACCAAAAGCTCTGCAGGGGAGGCCGCGGCGGCCCCCGGCCTGGCGGCCCGCCTGGGGCCGGCGCCGGCGGCCTTGCTCTATACCGGCGGCAACCTGCTGGTCATCCTGGGGCTGCTGGCCATTTACTTCTTCCCGGCCTCGCCCCTGCCCTGGCGGGCCGGCGTTTGGCCCTTACTGCTCCTGGCGGCGGTCAACCAGGAGCTGCTCAAACGGCGGGCTTACCGGGAAGAGCGCCGGCTGCGGTGGTTGTGCCGCCTCAGCCTGGGCTTGCTCCTGGGGATGGGTGTGGTCTTTAATCTGATGTTGTGGCAGCGGCTGTAATCCGGATTCGGACGCGCGCCGGGAAATTGCCCTAGAGGCGCCTGAAGATGAAGGATGATTATCCGCGGAGAACCAGGGGCTCTCATGGGGGGCGCAGGCTGTTGGCCATTTGCCTCATCCTGGCCCTGATTCCTGCCTGCAGTCCGGCCCAGGTTTACATCCCCCTGGCCTACGCCTTCACCGGCATGTGCGTCGCCCTCCTGATGTCGCCGACCCTCACCGCCGCGGTGGTGGGTCTGGTGGTGGGCGGCCTCCTGGGCGCCGCGGTCTATAACAATTCTCTCAAGCGCCAGATTCAGGACCGGCCACGAGGTGAGCCGGGGCCACCGCCGGGAACCGGGTCGGGAACCCCGGGGCGTAACAATAGCGGCTGAGCAGTAGCCCTTACCGGGCAGTCGCTCTCCCTTGGCTCACCTGCAAATCATGAAAATGTAGCGCCGCCGCTCCCGGGGTGGGTAGCCACTCGGGAACATTTCCAGCAGATTTTAAGGAATTGTGGCAGTGCCCACCCTGTGTACCTGATTCCCAATGAAACCAAATATCCATAAAGAACCAGGCGGAGGCCCGGAGGGTCCCCTGGCCGTGGTGTTGCAGGCCCTGCGTCTCGCCGCGGAGCCCCTCTCCGGGGAGGTCCTGGCGGCCCGGCTGGGTTTAAGCCGGGCCGCGGTGTGGAAGCGCATCAACCGCCTCAAGGCCCGGGGCTATGCCATCGAGGGCTCCCCCCGCCGGGGCTACCGCCTGCTGGCGGCCCCCGACAAGCTGCTGCCGGAAGAGATTCTCCTGGGGCTTAAGACCAGGCGTCTTTGCGGGCCGGTGCACCACTTCGAGACCTGGCCTCCACCAACGATCTGGCCAAGGAATTGGCGGCCCGAGGCGCCCCGGAAGGCACCCTGGTGGTGGCGGAAGCCCAGACCGGGGCCGGGGCCGCCTGGGCCGCGAGTGGAATTCCCCTCCGGGGACCGGGCTCTACGTCTCCCTGCTGCTGCGCCCGCCGCTGCCGCCCACGGAGATGCCCCAGATCACCCTGACCACCGCGGTGGCGGTGGCCCGGGCCCTGAACCGGGTCACGGGGGTGGCCCCGGGCATCAAATGGCCCAATGACCTGCTGCTGGACGGCAAAAAGCTGGGGGGCATCCTCACCGAGATGGAGACGGAAAGCGACCGGATCCGCCATCTGGTGGTGGGCCTGGGGCTTGAATGTCGACAACCCGGGATTTTCCGGAAGAGCTGGCCGCCACTGGCCACTTCTCTGGCCCTGGGCCTGGGGCGGCCGCTTTTCCCGGGTGGCCATCCTGAAGGCCTGGCTGGAGGAATTCGAAGAGCTTTACGAACGGTTTTTGGCCCGGGGGTTTCCGGGATTCTGGAGGAATGGAGCAGCCTGGCGGTGACCTTGGGGCAGCGGGTCACGGTGCGCCAGGGACCGCGGGCAATCCACGGCCTGGCCCTGGACGTGGCCCCGGACGGGGCCTTGCTGCTGGAGACGGATTCAGGGGAAGTGGTCCGGGTGACTTCCGGGGAGATCGCCGGCTAAGCGGCTAGCCTGGGCCCCCAGCCCTCCCCCAGGCTGCCACGGGCGGCGCGGAAATAATGCCAAAGGGGGCGGCTCTCAGACCTGCCCCCGCCTCTGAAAGCCGCCGTTAACTGGACGGCCTCTATTTCTTCTTCTTCTCCTTGAGTTCTTCGATCTCGGACTTCAGGCGTTCCACTTCCGCCTTATATTGCTCCACTTCGGCCTCGCCATCTTGGGAGGCTCGTAAGCCGGGGTCTCGGGCTTCTTAAAAAACTTATCTTTGGTCTCCTCGAAGCCCAAATAGACGGCCAGGGCGCCGCCCAAAAGGAGCAAGAAGGGAATGCCTCCTGCCAGCAGGTCAAAGAAATGGTGCCACACACCCAAGGCCGATCAATCCCAGCGCCACTGCGACCAGTCCGCCTACCAAAGCCGTCATGCCCAACCTCCTTGCCATTAATGGATTTCCGGCTCGCCGCCGGATTAAAGCTGCCTTAAAGCTATTTGGAATTGTTATCAGAAAGGGAAAAATTTATCAAGGAAGAAATGGGGACAAGCGGACGGTCATTGAAGAAAATTTCCAATAAAATAGAAAGGTTATATTAATGGAGCGGTTGACAAAAATCCCCCGGAGCATTATAATATGGCCAAATTACCCCCACTGGGAAATGTGAGAGATCCCTCATGGCGGAGAAGGATTATTATCAGATCTTGGGTGTGGGCCGGGAAGCCACTGCCGAGGAAATCAAGAAGGCTTACCGCAAACTGGCCATGAAGTACCATCCCGACAAAGCCAAGGGGGACAAGAAACAGGCCGAAGAGAAATTTAAGCAGATCAGCGAAGCCTATGCGGTCCTGAGCAATCCCGAAAAGCGGAAGGAATACGACGAATTCGGCTCCCAGGCCTTCCGGCAAAGATTCTCCCAGGAAGATATCTTCAAGGGCTTCGATTTCAGCGATATGTTCGATGTCGGCCTCTCCGAGGGTATCTTCAGCCGCCTCTTCGGGGGCAGGGAGGGGGCGGCCGGACGTCTCGGCCGCCAGCCCGCACCCGGGTCTTCCATTATGGCGGCCCGGAAGGCTTTCGGGCCCAGGCCCCGCCGCCCAAGGGCCAGGACCTGCAGGTGGAGATGCCCATTACCCTGCACGAGATGGCCTTCGGCACCGAGAAGGTGGTGAGCTTCAGCCCACGACGGCCAGGTGGAAAAGATCTCGGTGAAAATTCCCCCCGGCGCCCTGCCGGGCAAAAAGCTGCGCCTCAGCGGCAAAGGCAGCCCCGGCCCCATGGGCGGGCCCCCCGGCGACCTCTATGTCAAGCTGCAGGAGGTGGAACATCCGGTCTTCAAACGGGAGGGCAACGACCTGTACGTGGACCGCCGCATCAAGTTCAGCGAAGCCACCCTGGGCACCAAGGTGACGGTGCCCACCCTGGACGGCAAGACCATGAGCCTCAAGGTGCCGCCGGGCACCCAGAGCCACACCAAGATGCGCCTCAAGAACTATGGCCTCCCCCCGGCCAACGGCAAGACCCGGGGAGACCAGTACGTCCGCATCATCGTGGAGACCCCCGCCAATCTGAGCAAAAAACAGAAGGCCCTGCTGGAGGAGATGGCCAAGGAAGGGTTGTAGCTCGCAGGCAGCTGGTTCGACGTTCCTCCGGGATTTGCGGCTAAAGCAGCTTCAAGCCATCATGACCGTCATAGAGATGACTGGAACCGCCACCCGGTGGTTCCTGCTGCTGCGCCACATTTCGATAAGCTGGAGGCGCTTCCCACGCCCGGCGGATAGTTACTGGGCTTTCTTGCTGATCACCGACTGCTACATGGCTGACTAGCTACCTACAACGGGAGGCTCACATGGCGATAGAACTGGCCCCCAAGGTTTACTGGGTGGGCGCCATTGACTTGGATCATCCGGGAGTTTCACGGCTATCTCACCGAAAAAGGCTCCACTTACAACGCCTACCTGATTCTGGACGACCAGATCACCCTGATTGACACGGTAAAAAAGGAATTCGTCCCCGAGATGCTGGCCCGGGTGGCGGAGATGGTGGACCCGGAAAAGATCTCCTATATCGTCTCCAACCACGTGGAGATGGACCATTCCGGGGGCCTGCCCGAGGTCATGGCCAGGGTCAAGCCGGAAAAGGTCTTCTGCTCCCCCATGGGCCAGGCGGGCTTGAGCCGCCATTACCGGGAGACTGGCCTTTTGTCGAAGTGAAGACCGGCCAGGAAATCTCCCTGGGGCAACGCACCTCCTTTCTGGAGACCCCCATGCTCCACTGGCCGGACTCCATGATGACCTACCTGAAAGAGGAGCAGATCCTCTTCTCCAGCGACGCCTTCGGGGCCCACTTCGCCTCCGAGGAACGCTTCGACCTGGAGACCCCGGATTTCCCGGCCTATCTCCACCAGGTGAAGAAATACTACGCCAATATCCTGATGCCCTTCGGCAGCCTGGTCCCCAGCTGTTCCAGAGACCTCCAGCAAATGGACCTGGAGTTCCGGCTGATCGCCCCGGACCATGGCCTGCTCCTCCGGTACCCGGAGCCGAGTCCTGGCGGCTTACCGGAAATGGGCCGCGGGGAAGCGGAGCCCCCCAGGCCCTGGTGATTTACGACACCATGTGGCACAGCACCGAGATGCTGGCCCAGGCATTGGCCGAGGGCCTGCGGGACGCCGGGGCGGAGACCGTCAGCTGCCACCTGCGCCGCACCCATTACAGCGACATCGTCCCCGAGGTTCTGGACGCCGGCCTGCTCCTGTTGGGCTCCCCCACCCTCAACAACCCCATCTTTCCTTCCATGGGCGAGTTCCTCACCTATCTTAAGGGGCTGCGCCCCCAGAACAAGGCGGCGGCCTGCTTCGGCTCCTACGGCTGGAGCGGCCAGGCGGTGGGCGAGATGAACCAGCTCCTCGAGGCCATGAAGATCAAGGCTGGCCCATGAAGGCTTCTCTTGCAAATATATCCCCGCCCCTGAGGAACTGGCGGCGATCCGGGCCCTGGGAGCGCGCCTGGCCCGGGAGAATCTGCAATGAGTGAGGGCATACTAAGAGAAGGAGTCATCCCCATGGCCAGAGAAATTTTGAAGTTAACCGCGGAGATCGTTGCTTCGCATGCGTCCATGACCGAACTCACCACCACGGAATTGCTAAAGGAAATTAAAGAAGTTCATACGCGCCTTATCCTCCCTGGCAGGTGAGGTGGGGGTCTCGGAAAGCGAGGGGGCCGAGTTTGCTCCCGCCAGGAAACCCGGGCGGCCGAAACGGGTGAAATTGGTGGAATCTCCGGAGGCCAGGGCGGTGGAAGTGGAAGAAGGTCCGGTTATCGGGGATCCGGATTACATAGAATTTATGGCAGACAGGGAGGGTTGAGCAGTAGCAATGCAGGGAGGTCGTAATAATGCTAATGGCGGGAGGCGCTTCGCTTTCCCGCCCTACGGGCTACGGGCTAAGGCAAAAGTCAAAAGTAAAAAGTCAAAAACAAAGGCCGCTTAACAGAAAATATGTAGGGTGGGCACTGCCCACCCATTCCTTAGAAAGGAACCTGAGTGAACCCTATTGGCCTATGAGGTCACCTTTCTCTCCCAGGCTGCTGCCTGAACTTTTCGGAACAGAAGGTTGAGCAGGCCATTGGCGAGATCTGCCTTTTTGGTAAGAGATGCCGCCGCCGACTTCCGCTACCTGTTGGCCCGGGGCTACCCGCGGCCCGCGGCCCTGGTCCTGGTGGGCAACCGCTATGGTCTTTCCCGCACCGTCCGGCAACTCCTGCACCGGGGGGTCTTCGCCCCGGCCGAGGCCGCGGCCCGCCGGGCCAAGCTCAGGCTGCTGCAGGAGGTGGCCGGCCGCCCCCTGGGGCTGGATGGCCACAATGTCCTCATCACCCTGGAATGCGCCTTGCGCAAGCTGCCCCTGGTGGCGGCGGACGACGGCTTCATCCGGGACGTGGGCCAGGTTTCCCGGAGCTTCCAGCCCTCCCGGGAGACCGACCGGGTCCTGGCCCTGGTGCTGGATTACCTGGCGGCGCAGCCCTGGCGGGAGCCGGTGGCCGTCTTTTACGACGCTCCTCTGAGCTTGAGCGGTGAACTGGCCCGGCGCACCGCGGCACTGGCGGCGGCCCGGGGGCTAAAGCTGACGGCCGCCGCGGTGCCGGTGCCGGAGCGGGAATTGCAAGCTTTTCCCGGCCCCATAGCCAGCAGCGACACCGCCCTGATCGAGGCCCAGCCCCTGGTGGTGGACCTGGCCGGGGAGATCATCCGCCGGGAGCTGGGCCTGCGGCCCCTGGAGCTGGACGCCCCCGGCCCGGGGGAGTAAAGGCGGTTCTCGTATTCGTCTGAGGACCCTACCGAATTTTAGTTGACATTGTGATCAGAGGTGCTTATCCTTAAATCTCAGTAAAAAGCCAAACCCGTCGCGAGGCGGGGGCGGAAAGCCACGGGTCTTTAAGAGATAGCCGGGTTGCCTGGGAGTAGGCAGTCCGGTTTTTTTATTGCCTTTGGCAGGGGTCAGTTCCAAACTCATTAACCGAAAACCCCACATCATTCATAAAGCTAACCAACAACCAGATAGGTAATCAAATGAAGATCACCAAAATGGACCAAGCACTTAACGTTGTTGATGGTGTTAGCAGTCTATGGTTGGTTGGGAAGCCTGCTGATGTCGAAAGTTCCCGTAATTAGCATAGTGCTATGTTGAATTGCACCCCCGGGGTCGATTTAGTTAATCCGAAATCATCCCGGCTGATCCGGGTTAACACCTAGCTTTGCCCTGCTGCGCACATATTGAGGATACCAATGGTTGAGCCACAGGCCCAACCCGATCAAGCCCAGGGACACCGCCTGATAGCCCAGCCCTCCTGCCCACCAGCCATAGGTTTTCGCCACGCTCATCCCTGTGGCGATTAGAAATACCACCCCCCAGATCACCGCGAGGGTCCGGCAGGTCCGGTAAAAGGCCGGGGATGCCTGCCGCTCCGGGGGCACTGTCTCCCGGGCATATTGCAGGACAAAGGGTTTGCCCATGAAGATGGACAACCAGGCAATGGCCGCCAGGGTCCCTTGGGACAGGATATCCAGGTTTTTGATCACCCACAGGTTTCTCAAAAGCACCACCATGACCAGATTGACGCCGAAAAAGAGCAGCGAGCCCCAGGTCAGAATGAACCCCTTGGCCAGCTGTTTGTAGCCCATGACCAGCACCAGGGCCAGGGCGACGATGATGGCGGCGTTCAACCGCCACAGGGACGGCCCGGCAATAACGCCAAAAACGATCCAGGGCAAGAAGCCCAGCAGGATGCTGAATATCTGTTTCATTTTAATGAGCATAAAATGAGCTTATGGTTTAAGTCATTTGAGGAGAGTGGCGGAGAGCGCATCGACTCCCCATCCCAAAGCTGCCGGTCATCCGGCCTGTCCCGGCGGCTTGCCGGTCAGACCGAACTTGGCCATGGTTTCGCTCCAGTAGCGGTTGGCTTCGTTCCTGTAGGCCTCCGGCCCGCCTGGAAAAAGGTCTTGTCGCAATCCCGCCTGCACCTCCGGCGCAATCCGTCCCTGGCGGATAAGCTGCTCCCCAGCCTGGCGCACCAGGTTATAATACCAGACGAACCTCTCCTGATATTGTTCATCGCTCAAGCTCTCACCCCCGGGCCGCAGGATTTCCCCCAGGTAACGCCAGCCCAGCTTTTGGGCGAAAAACTGGAAATATTGCACCAGCGGCGCAAAATGGTCGAATTCCGGAAAGCCGCAGGGGGAGACCAGCAGCATGGCCCGGTCCCGGGGGTAGCGGTCCGGGTGGCCGCTCTTCCCCGGATGGTCGGGATCTTCCACCAGCCATGGTTCGTAGGAGGGCAGGGTGCGGTCAATGAAGTTCTTCATCAGACCGGACATGTTATAGTGGTAAAGCGGGGTTCCGAAGACCAGCAGGTCGGCCTGCACAAACCTTTCCAAGACCGCGGCCATGTCATCTTGCTGCACACATTTTCCGGGGGTCTTAACCCAGCACAGGAAGCAGCCCAGACAAGGTTTGATCTGCAAATGGCCCAGATGCACCAATTCAGTGGTGGCGCCTGCGGCGCGCATGCCCTCCAACAGCGGGCCCAGGATATGATAGGTGCTGCTCTTTTCCTTGCGGGGTGAGCCATTGATGGCCATTACGTGCATGAACATCTCCTGGGGTGGGGAAGATCTTTTTCCTTCCCCAGTTTTACACATCCTAGCAGAAATTTTTTAGGAAATATACCACCTCAGCAAGTCGGTGCGGGTCTAGCGCTCTAATCAGCTTGACCTGCCCCCTGGTCACCACGCTTACTCCTGGTCCGCCTGGATCGCGGCGATCACCGCCGCCGTGACCTGGCGCGTGGTCGCGGTGCCGCCGAGGTCGGGCGTGTGCCGGGACGCATCGGCGGTTACCCGCTCAATCGCCCGCATCAGCCGGGCGGCAGCCGCCTTCTCCCCCAGATGCTCCAGCATCAGGCAGGCAGTCCAGAAGGTTCCGATGGGGTTGGCTATGCCCTGGCCCGCGATGTCCAAGGCCGAGCCGTGGATCGGCTCGAACATGGACGGGAACCGGCGCTCGGGGTTGAGGTTCGCGGTGGGCGCGATGCCCAGCGAACCGGCCAGCGCCGCAGCCAGATCGGACAGGATGTCGGCGTGGAGGTTGGTCGCCACGATGGTGTCCAGCGTTTCCGGCTTCAGGGTCATCCGCACGGTCATGGCGTCCACCAGCATCTTGTCCCAGGTCACCTCGGGAAACTCGGCGGCGACCGCGGCGGCGATCTCGTCCCACAACACCATGCCGTGGCGCTGGGCATTGGACTTGGTGACCACGGTCAGCAGCCGGCGCGGCCGCGAACGGGCCAGTGCGAAGGCGAAGCGCATGATGCGGGTGACCCCGGCCCGGGTGAAAATGCTCACCTCGGTGGCGACCTCCTCGGGAAAGCCTTGATGGGAACGCCCGCCCTGGCCGGCATACTCGCCCTCGGAATTCTCCCGGACGATAACCCAGTCCAGATCCTGGGGTTGGACCCCTCCCAGCGGGCTCTTGATGCCGGGGAGGATGCGGGTGGGGCGGACATTAGCGTACTGGTCGAATGGCTGGCAGATGTTGAGACGCAGCCCCCACAGCGTGATGTGGTCGGGCACGTCGTGGTCGCCCACCGCGCCGAAGTAGATGGCGTCGAATTTCTTCAGCGTCTCCCGGCCATTCTCCGGCATCATGACGCCGTGCTTCCTGTAGTAGTCCGAGCCCCAGTCGAAGGACTCGACGTTGAGGCGGAAGCCGCCGTCGCGCCTGGCGAGGGCCTCGAGAACTTCGAGGCCGGCAGCCACCACTTCCTTGCCGATGCCGTCAGCCGGGATGGCGGCGATCTTGAATTCACGCATGACCGGTCTCCTTGGACTTGAATTGAGATGCATTACTAAAGCACAATTTCCAGAGCATGGTTAACAAAAAATTGTCCTGGCCCAAAGCAGGCAGCCAAAAAAATTCATTATCCTGTCAACCAATCGCCTCCCCCTGCGTTGTAAGAAGATAGTCAGCAGCACGGAGCGGCATCAAATGTGGCAGGAACAATTAAATCTTAGAGGAGCATGAGATGATCGGCTTCTTTGGCGGCTTGGTCACGGGCATTGTCATCTGCTGGATGGGTTTACCTCTTTTGAGCAGGGCCATTCTTCGGAGCCGGGAAAAGCGGCTTCGCCAGGCCGTGTCTTATCGGATATCCAGGCTTGACGCGGTTGACTATTCCCATTCTTAAAAGCCGGAAGTGAGGCTTCGCTTAAGGATATGGGTCGATGTATTTGCCAGAACCCAAAAATCCGCTTAGCAAAAAAAAATCATTCTCCTGTCAACCAAACGATCCGCCCTGCGTTGAAGGAGATAGCAGCCAGCATCAAGCGGCAAACTACTCAAAGGGAGGCAACAGATGAAGAGAATCGTCGCGGGAATTGTGGCCTTGACTGCCATCTTGTGGGGAGCCCAGGTGTATGCCGGAGATATTCCGCAGGATGTCAATGACCTCCGGCAGGACCGGCAAGACACTTGGAGAGACAGGCGGGACTTCCGGCAGGACCGGCAAGACACCTGGAAAGACGGACGGGATATCCGGCATGACCGCCAAGGTATTTGGGGGGACCGCCAGCAGCTCCGTCAGGACCTCCGGTCAGGCAATTGGAACGCTGCGGCCGCCGAGCGCCGCGACCTCCACAATGATCGCCGGGACCTCAGGCACGACCGGCGGGACTTCCGCGGCGACCGCCGAGACCTGCACCGGGATCGCCGGGATCTGCGCCACGACCGGTGGGACCGGCGTGGGGACCGGGCTGACCTGCACCGCGACCTGCGCAACCATGGGAGAAGATGGGCCAGGAGATAGGCAAACCGAGAAAGCGGGCAGCCGGCGCCATGCGAGACGGGGGGTTGAGGCAAGTCCCGACCCCCGTCAAAATTCTGATTGCCGGGAAGTCCCGGGCCTAGACGGCCTTACCTTGCAGGCGACCGGTATTCTTTATTAATCCGGGCCGGCTCCAGCACCAGGAAAAAGGGGTTCGGGCAGATAAGGTCTGGTATGATCTATAATCAACAGAAACCCGATCCCAGCCGGCAGAACTTGATCCATGGAGCAATTCCTCAAATCCGTTGAGCGGCGTGCCTTTCGCATGGCCGAGATTGCCACGGGAAGCAGAGACGATGCCCTCGATGTGCTCCAAGACGCTATGCTTGAATTTGTCCGGGCCTACGCCCATAAACCCGAGGAGCAGTGGAAGCCCCTGTTCTACCGCATCGTTCAGAATAAAATCAGGGATTGGGGCCGGCGCTCCAAAGTCAGGAGGATCTTCATGACCTTCCTTCCCAGCCGGCGCCCCGGCCAGGACCAAGAGGATGCCGATCCATTACAGACCATAAGGGACCCGGAGGCGCCGGACCCTTATCACGAAGTCAAGACCGGCGAGGCCCTCAGGCGGCTGGAAGCCGTATTAAGGGATCTTCCTCCCAGACAGCAGCAGGTCTTTCTGCTCCGTGTCTGGGAGGGGCTCTCCGTCAATGAGACGGCAACCGCCATGGGTTGCTCCCAGGGCAGCGTAAAAACTCACTACTCCCGGGCCATGAACACGTTACAGGAAGGCCTTAAGGATGACTGGCCATGAACCGAGAATCGGACCTGATCGATCACATCAAACGCCACCTGGATGAGAGCGTCGAGGACCTGGACGCGCTGGCGACGGCCAAGATTGCCGCGGCGAGAGCCACCGCGCTTCAGGAAGGCACGCGGAAGCGCCTCCCCTGGCGCTGGCCGGCAATCGGCCTGGCTGCCGCGGCGGTCGCGTTCCTGGCCCTCATCGAGCACTTTCCGTTCGGCCTCGCCTCCGCTCACGGCAGAACAACGGGAAGTGCTGGCCATTATCTCCTCAGACAAAAATCCGAAATTTTTTAAGAACCTGGAGTTTTACGCCTGGCTGGAAAAGAACCGGGATGTCATGAAGGGAGGCTAGGCTGGCGACGGCCAGGTGTAAGTGGAAGCAATAACAGAAGAAATAGATCACAGGACCGGGGACCGACCATGCACCCAATTTCCAAAGCCATAGCAGCCATCTTAGCCTGCCTGCTGCTGACGCTGGGCGCCGCCGCGGCAGCCCAGCGGGCAGAACTCCGTGCCTGCCTGGAGCGAACTATCCCCGGATCAACAACAACTTTTAACACCCTACAAGGATAAGTGGAACTCCCTTCCCGCCGGCCTCCGCCAGCGCCTGTCCCACAATTCCCATGAATGGCTGGGCCTGTCTCCGGAAGAGCGATCTGCGGTACGGGAACAGTTCAAGCAGTGGCAGCAGACGCCCCAGGAGCAGCAGGAGCGCATCCGGGAAAGTTATGACCAATACCGGAGCCTTCCCGAGGATCGCCGGCAGCAGGTGCAGGATCGGTGGCGGCAGTTTCGCAACGTGACGCCGGAAACCCGCCGGGAAATTCAGGAGCAGCGCCAAATCAAGGAACCCGAACTTCACCCGGCAGCCCGAGAACAACTGCAGAACCGGCCGCTGGAAACCCACCCGGAAATTCAGGGGCAGCACCCAACCAAGGAGCCCGGAAATCGTCCGGCAGTCCGAAAACAACCCCAGAAGCGGCCGCTGGAAACCCGCCGGGAAAATCAGGAACAGCACCAAATCAAGGAGCCCGCGAATCGTCCGGCAGTCCGGGAACAACCCCAGAACCGGCCGCCGGAGCCCCGGCAGGATATGGTAGGGCGGGGCCCGGAGAGTTTGCCGGGACATTACCAGGAAATGCGGGAGGGGCGTCAGCAACTGTCGCCGGAGCAGAGGCAGGCATTACGGTCGCGGTTCCAGAACCTGTCCCCGGAACAGAGGCAAGCCTGGAGGGAGAAACGGCGGCGGCAGCGGCAACGGTGCCCCCAAAGAGCCCCCGCCAGGCGTAAAACAGCGCCCTAAAGCGGGGCGCGCCGCTCCTGCGCCACGTCAGGCTGTGTGCTTCCGTATGGGGGTGGATTGCCCCTTCCTTCAGGGAGTTCTTCAAATCCCATCCATTGTTCTAATGAAAATCTGCGCCAGCCTCTGGCCTGTCTCAGGGTAGGATATACAGTATGGTTATGGAGCGATTGCCTCGGCCAAGGTTGCCGCATAATCTCAGATAGCGTAGGTAAATACGTAAACCGGATAGGCACTGGGCGTGAACGTTCTCGAATTCACCGGCGTCATCTTTTTTGGCTCGCTGACCGCGGGATTCCTGGGCTCCTTGACCGGCCTGGGCGGCGGCGTGGTCATCGTGCCGCTCCTGACCCTGTTTTTGGGCGTCGATATCCGCTATGCCATCGGCGCCTCGCTGGTCTCGGTGATCGCCACCTCCTCCGGGGCCGCGGCCGCCTATGTCAAGGAAGGCTTCTCCAACATCCGCATCGGCATGTTCCTGGAGATCGCCACCACCCTCGGGGCCCTGGTCGGAGCGCCATCCTGGCGACCGCGATGTCTCGACGGCGCTCATCGCCGTGATCTTCGGCGTCGTGCTGCATCTACTCGGCCTATCTGTCGAGCCGGCCACCCCGCAGCCGCTCCGAACGGCAGCCCGTCCGACCCTCTGGCCGCGCGGCTGCGCATGGACGGCACCTATCCCGGCGCCCGAGGGCCCGGTGGCCTACCACGTGCATGCCGTTCCCGCCGGATTCGGCCTGATGTTTGTGGCCGGCGCCCTGTCGGGGCTGCTGGGCATCGGCTCGGGCGCGGTGAAGGTGCTGGCCATGGACCAGGCCATGCGGATTCCCTTCAAGGTCTCCACGACCACCAGCAATTTCATGATCGGCGTGACGGCGGCGGCCAGCGCCGGGGTCTATCTCAACCGCGGCTACATCGATCCCGGGCTGGCCATGCCGGTGATGCTGGGCGTGCTGGCCGGGTTCGCTGCTGGGGGCCACGCTGCTGACCGGGGCCAAAACCCGCTGGCTGCGCCTGATCTTCGCCGTGGTCATCCTGGCCCTGGGCTGCGGAGATGATCTACAACGGCTTGACCGGGAGACTGTGATGATGCGCCAGGCCCAAGGCCTGGACCGACCAGCAGATGGACGTCGATCATCGGCGTGATCCTGCGGGCGGGGGTCATCTGCTTCGGCCGTGCGGTCGTGGTGGCGGGCGTGTCTTATATCTGCGTGCATTATGGTACAGCCACCCCGATTACCGGGTTTTCCTCGGGGAACCGGCGACCTGCGCTCCTTGCGGGGATCATCAATGATGCCCTGGCGCTCAATTCCCGCGGCATCATTCAACTGGGTCTCCTGCTGCTGATCGCCACGCCCATCGTCCGGGTGGCTTTGCGGTCCTGGCCTTTGCGCATGCAGCGGGACCGGGTCTACGTCATCGTCACCTTATCGTGCTGGGGGTGCTTCTCTATAGCCTCACCGGCGGCAGTCTTTAGCCTGGGGCGGGTAGCAGGACTTATCAATGGATTAAGGAAAATTGCAGGTATGGTTTGGATATTATAACCCGGTGGGACTGATTCGATGAGTTCAGGGTTCAGCTTTTTGCCACCAAAACCGGGCAAGGAGCATGACCAATGACCCGCTCTGTAGTACTACCGATGAGGAACTCCTTCAAACTGGTACGGCCATGACTACCCATAATAATCAATTCAACTTCATTTTGAATAGCCTCCTGAACAATCCCGGCATCAGGGGCGACTCCCGGGGAGAAAGCCCCTTTACCTTTTTTAAGGGCATACCAGCCTTCTTGGCGGCAATCAACATCTTTTGAAGGGTGGCTTTGGCCTCCGCGAGATCTCCTTTCTTTGGGGCCACCGCAACGCCGATTAATTGGCTCCCAGCCTGTTTGGCCATGGCCAGAGCGAGTCTCCAGGCCGCTTCGCTGTAAGCAGAGCCGTCCGAGGCGACCAGAAGGCGCTGGAAACTCACTGCCGCGTCCCGAGGCAATACCATGACGTTCACCGGGCTGTGGCCGATGACCTGAGCGGTGACACTGCCCAACAAGAGGCGGCCCAGGGTGGTCTTTCCCCCCGTCCCATGATAACCAGGTCAGGACGGATCTTCTCAACTTCTTCCACTATGGCTGTATGCGGCACTTCGCTCTGAGGTACTACGGGCTGGACGGGGACCCCCAGCTTGGCGGCCGCGTCCTTGACGGCCTCCATATTGTTTTGGATATGTTTCACCTGAGAAGCTGTGAAATTAGAGTCCCATACCTGGACTTCCGGAGCCGGCAATTGCAGCACCCGCACAACGTAGACCTTGCTGCCGCAAGCCCGCGCCAATTCAAGGGTTACGGCTACCGCGGCCTGCCCCTCGCCGGAGCCGTCGGTACAAACCAGCAAATTACTCCCATCTGGCGGGACAGACCATCGCTGGAAATATTTCCATGATTTTTCCCAGACGTAGCGCTGCTATTGCTTGGCTAAATAAAAGGCAGCCTTAGCTCAGTCCACTTCAGTGCTTCAGGCCCCTCCTCCTACATTTACCTCAAGATACCATTTTTTCATATTCATAAGAAGCTATTAAAATAAATCAGGGATTCCCTGAGGCAAAAATCAGGTTTATACCGATGGTGGTCGACAGATAACCGACTTATAAAAAGATTAACAGTAAAATGCCTCTGATTGAAAAATGCTAACTACGCTTAACGGGAACCAAATTCGGATTTGCAACCGGGAGAAGCTGGCCCACAAGCAGGCAGGCCCCATGATGAAAACCTGGTTCTATGCCGCCATCGCTTCTTTGGTATTGCTGGTGGGCTGCGGCGGCGGCCGCCTGGTCCAGAATAATTCCCGCCTGGCCCCCTCCTTGTCGGATAACGATACCACCGTGACTGAAGAATCATGGGGGCAGCAAAGCAAATTCGATGTGCCCATCCAGGTTAATAAGCAGGTCAAGGCTTATCTGGTCTATTTTTCCACTAAACGCAAAGAGGTCGTCCAGCGCCAACTGGCCCGCTCCACCCGTTATCTCCCGATGATTAAGGAAGTTTTTCAGGAGTACGGCCTGCCGGAAGACCTGGCCTACCTGGCCATGATAGAAAGCGGCTTTAATCCCGAGGCCCAATCTCCCGCGGGCGCCCGGGGCATGTGGCAGTTTATCAAGGGCACCGGGCTGCGTTATGGATTGGTAATTGACGGCTACACCGATGAGCGCCGGGACCCGGTGAAATCCACCCACGCCGCAGCCCGCTACCTTCTGGACCTGTACAAGCAGTTTGGCTCCTGGTATCTGGCCGCGGCCAGCTACAATTGCGGGGAGAGGCGGGTTCAGAAGGAGTTGAACAAGGGCAATCGACGAGAATTTCTGGGAACTCTCTGCAGATAAGTGCCTGCCCAGCGAAACTAAAAACTATGTGCCCCAGATGATTGCGGCCACTATCATCGCCAAGAATCCGGAGAAATTCGGATTCAAAGACGTTCCCTATCAACCCCCCGATACTAATTTGGCAGTGGCCGCGCTTCCTGATGAGCCTCTAGCAGGCGGGAAAGGCGATCCAGGTTTGGCCCCCAGCCCCGTCCCCTCTCCACCGATACGGGCCGCGGCCTATGCTCCCGGCAAGAGCCCCCCATATTATGCGGCCGCATCCGTTGGCCGCAAGCCTAACCAAAACTCGGACAACCAGATCAAGCTGGCAAAAAAACCAACGCCCCCAGCCATCTCTGCCAGGAGTGGCAAGGCTAATTCCCGTAATCTAGCCAACGCTAATTCGACCCCCTATGCGGCTTCCATATTTGGCAATATTGGTTCTCCTAAAAAAGAGATTGCCCGGGAAAATAAATCCAAGGTGCAGACCATCACCAAGAAAAAGAAAACCAATGACCGGAAAGTCGCGGACCGTAAAAGTAAGAAACAGAGCCATGCCGTATTGGCCCTGAAGAGAGAGCCTCAAAACGGCAAGGCCAAAACTCTCAAGAGAAATAGTTCCCCAGCCGGCAGCAATACTGCCAAAACAGTCAGGTCCAAACCTAAGACCTTTCAGGTTTCCGAGGCCCGTTGACCGGATGGTTCCAACTTTTCCAAGAGGTAGGTACCTGAGCCTCTGGCCTGGGTAGTCAAGGCAGGGGTGCGAAACTTGAGTTATCAGGTGGAGTTATTTGGAAACCGGGATGATTATGGTTTCCAACTTAGGTGAAACATGTAGTTTGGTCTTCAATGACTTGGCGGCAACTTCCGCCTCTGGTTTGGAGGAAAACGGTCCCACGATCACCTGGTATCCCTGCTTCTTTCCCGGAGTCCGGCGAATGAACCCTTCCGTGCCTTGCTTCTTAAGCTTTTCCAGCATTTTTTCGGCACTCCGGAAATTAGGAAAGGCGCCCACCAAGAGACCATATTTGGTTTCTTCTTCCAGGGGAGCCATAGGTTGTTCTTTTGCCGCAGGGGGACCGATGGCTGGCTGGGGGGGAGTTATCCCGGAAATACCAGCCCCTTCCCCAGGCGGGGCGGGGGGTGGTCCCGGAGGAGGCGCAAGGGGGGCCGCCAGGGGCGGAGGGGCGCCCGGCGCTTGGGAAGCCCCGGGTAAGGTCTGCGGCTTCACTTCCAATTTACCCGCGGGCACTGGAGCGGGCCTGCCGCCCAAAAAATGATAGAGGATCAGCAAGAGGACAATTAATAAAGCTAACAGCAAAGCTCCCAGTCCCAACCCTTTAAAACCCTTCTGGTTCAAAACGCTCCCAACCTTTCAACCAGAGATTATGCGGCGCACCCTGGCCAGCCACTTAAAAAACGGTTTGGGGACCTCTTGGCTTCAGTGAGCCTTTCTCCCAGGCGCCATTCCTTAAGCCGACTCTTATTAATGGCATAGTACCATAAATTCCGCAGTAAGAATAATATTTTTCGGTTAATTTTGGATGAACCACTCTCTCAGAACCCCGACGCCTCTTTGCTGAGTGCGGCAAAGCGGGAGCCCGGGACGCCGGTCCGCGGCCCCTTCGGGAAAATTTCCATATATTTTGCAACAGTCTCAGGTTATAATTAAATAATACTTTTGACTTACGCTCCCCAAAGGTATCAGCCAATGCTTTACCAGGATATCCGAAGATGAGTGGTCTTTTCGAGACGCTTTGCCAGGCCCTCCCTCTAATGGCGCGGTTCTCTTGTGGTTTTGCCACGGTGGTCCGTCTCCGTGATTTATGCAGAAAAACGGTGGATGGGGAAGGCAATGAACTGAATGATTATCCTTTGGAGAACCAGGAAGGCTTCGACGAAGCCGTCAAATGCACCCAACCGCGGTTAATCCCGTCAAAGATCAGCAATATTTTCAACCTGTTCATCCCCCTGGGGGACTGCCTGCTGATCCTAAACAATGCCGGCCACGTCGGACTTGCCGATAAGCTAAAAGCCACTTTTGAAGAAGCGGTGCCTTTCATCGCCCGGGTTACCGGCGGAGAGGCCGTGCTCTTTGACCGGGAGGGCATTCGATTTTTCAGCGTTAAACCGGATGGCCGGGCCTCGATAAGGGGCTGGGTCAGTTCACTTATTTGGGAAAACGCGCCATGGAACTCGGACACCCGGTAATCGGGCCTTCCCTGCTGGAGGATGGGGCGCTGGCGGTGCGCATCCCCATTACCGATGAATTTGGTTTAGGTTTTAATAACGTCGTTTCGGTAAAGCAGAAAAAACTGCTGGCGGCTTCTATCCGCGGCGATCGGACGCGTTATACCTTCTCGGATATTGTGGGGAAAAGCGAGGCCATCCTGGGTTGCATCCAGCAGGCCCACCAGGTGGCCGGCACCAGCTCCACCGTCCTGGTATGTGGAGAGACGGGAACCGGAAAGGAACTTTTCGTCCAATCCATCCATAACGCCAGTCAGCAGTCCAGGGGGCCTTTCGTGGCGGTGAACTGCGGGGCGATTCCCTCCAGCCTGGTGGAAAGCCAACTTTTTGGCTATGAGGCCGGGGCCTTCACCGGGGCGCAAAAGCAAGGCCAGCAGGGGTTCTTCGAGCAGGCCAGCGGCGGCACCCTCTTCCTGGATGAAATCAGCGAAATGGGCCTGGAACTCCAGTCAAGGCTGCTGCGGGTGCTCCAGGAGCGGGAACTGGTAAGGATCGGGGGCAAAAAGATAATTCCGCTCAACGTCCGGGTCATTGCTTCCACCAACGTGGATCTCTGGCACACGGTGGCCAGCGGCAAATTCCGCCAGGACCTCTATTACCGGTTGAATGTGGTGGAGTTGTGGATTCCGCCGCTGAGGGAGCGGGTTGAAGATATTCCCCTGCTGGTGCGGCACTTCATCGACCAGTTTAGGGCGAACTTCGGCAGCTTCGTCCAGGATATTGCGGACGATGGCCCTGAATTGTCTGATCTCCTATCCGTGGCCGGGCAATGTCAGAGAGTTGAGAAACTGCATGGAGCGCATCATGAATCTCACCACCCACGAAGTGATCCAGCTAGAGGATATTCCCGTGGTCATTCGTAAAGGGGGCGGCCCTCAGGCCGAGGCTGTCGGCCAGGACGACAACGGAGGCGATGCCCCTGGAGGCCGCCGCTGCGAATCTTAGCCTCCCGGCACCTATCCGGGGGAAGCGCCCCAAGAGCGCTTCGCGGCTGATGCCTCCTATGCGGCGCCTCCAGGCACTTTCCTCAGGGGGCCGACCCAGGCGATGGAGCGCACCCTTATCCTGCAGGCCCTGGAAAAGTCAGCCTATAACCGCCGCCTGACTGCCGGCATGTTGGGAATCAGCACCACCACTCTGTGGCGCAAGATGAAGCGGCTGAGAATCTCTCCTGGCAGTTAGCCAAAGTCTGTTCATCAGGTCAAATCCGGGGGCCAAAGGACCTAGCATGAAAACCTGGGTTGGGTTGGCCTTGATTATCCTGCCGCTTTGGGCCGGCTGTGCGCCGGGTTACTATGAGACGGCGCCGGCCTATCGGCCCCAGTCAGCCCCCACATTTTATGCAAATCCGGAGACTACGGAAGAATACGAGAACAGGATCTGGCGGGAATCGATAAGCCACTAAACCATGGAAAGAGGATCTGGGCTGGGGGGTGGTCCAGGAAGCAATAGACTGAATACAGGGCGGCGAAACTTGGGTTCATGAGTAATATGCAGATCAAACAACTCGACCACCTGGTGTTGACCGTTAAGAATATCCGGGAAACCGTCAATTTCTATGTGTCGGTGCTCGGAATGGAAAGGGAAATTTTCGGAGAGGGCAGGGTGGCCCTGAAGTTTGGGCGCCAAAAGATCAATCTTCATGAAGCGGGAAAAGAGTTCGAACCTAAAGCGGCCCATCCGCTGCCGGGGTCGGCGGACCTGTGCCTGGTCACGGATACCGAGCTCAGGGTGGCGATGGCCCACGTGCAGAGCAGGGGCGTGGACATCCTGGACGGGCCGGTGCGCCGGACGGGCGCCCATGGCCCCATGCTTTCTTTTTATATCAGAGACCCCGATTTAAACCTTATCGAGATCTCCAGTTATCAGGAGATCACCTGAGAACCTAGCTTGGGGCTTGCCCGCCGGCTCAAGTCCCCCGCCTCGTGTTAGCTAACCTTTCACATTTGAAATCAAAGCAAGATTTAATTGCAAATGTGAAATAGGTTCATTTCAATCTCCTCTCTCCCCAATCTCCGCGCCAGCGGGCTCACAATTACACCTGGCGCGCTTCTCCAGGGTCCTTAGCCGCCCCCTTAAGGCTATGGCATAATCATTGCTTTTCTTTCAAAAGGGACTCCAGCGAATTTTATCCAAAAGCAGTCAATCCTCTTAAAGGCAGGCAGGAAGAAATGACCGGGCTGCGACGAAGTTTTCTCTTTGCTCCGGCAACCGAGCTTCGCAAGGTCGATAAGGCGTTGTCCCTGGATGCCGATGCGGTGATCATCGATCTTGAGGATGCGGTGGCGGTATCCGAAAAGGTGCGAGCCCGCAGTCTGGTGGTGGACGTGCTGAGCCGGGTGCGGCGGGATGGCATCTACGTACGGGTGAACGGGGCAAATACTCCCTGGATCCTGGGGGATATCATGGCCGTGCTGGGCAATCGCCCCGCCGGCATCATGCTCCCCAAAGCCGAGGGCCAGGAAGAAGTAAGGCGGGTGGATTGGCTGATCGGCCAGCTTGGAAATGGAATACGCCCTGCCTCCCGGCAAGATAGAGCTTATTCCCCTGGTGGAAACCGCCCGGGGAGTGGCCAACGCCGGCGCGGTCGCCTCCTCCGGCTCCAGGGTAAAGCGGCTGGCATTCGGGGCCGTGGACTACACTCTCGATATGGGCATCAGGCTTACGGACGAAGGCCACGAGCTGTTTTACGCCAGGTCTCAGCTCGCCGTCGCCAGCCGGGCGGCGGGCCTCGAGGGGCCCATCGATACGGTCAATATCAACTTAAAGGATGAGGCCGGGCTCAGGGATGATTGCCGGCTGGCCCGCCAACTGGGGTTCTCGGGCAAGCTGGTAATTCACCCGGCCCAGATCGCCCCGGTCAATGAAGCCTTTTCTCCCACGCCCCACCGAGATCGAGTATGCCGCCAAGGTGGTGCGGGCTTTTGATAAAGCGGAAGCCGCCGGCGTTGCCGCGGTGCAACTGGACGGCAAGTTCATCGATTATCCGGTGGCGGCCTGGGCCCGCCGAATTCTCAGGATAGGCCAAACCTTGGGCTGGTGGCAGAGGCCGCGCTCCCCGGCAGCTCAAAACACGACTAGTGAAAGTTAGGGGGATCATAGCGTGGGACGACTCCTGGAACATCACGCCAAGCAACTGCTGAAGGCCGTGGGCCTGGCCGTGCCGCCTGGCGAGGATTGCCGCGAGTGAGACCGAAGCCTTGGAGATCGCGCAACGGATTGGGCAAGCCCGTGGTGGTAAAGGCCCTGGTTCCGGTGGGCAAGCGCGGCAAGGCGGGAGCCATCCGCTTTGCCGAAAATCCCGGAAGACGCCGCCTCCATCTGGCCCGCGCACTGCTGGGCGCCACGGTTCGCAACTTCCCGGTGGAGAAGGTGCTCATCGAAGAGAAGCTCGATATCGACCAGGAATGGTACGTGTCCATAACCTTCGACAAGAACCGGAAGGTCCCGGTGATCATCGCCAGTCTTAGAGGGGGCGTGGACGTCGAGGAACTGAGCCGCTCCTACCCCGGCGAGATTCTGGTGCGGGAGGTGGATCCCTTGTCGGATCTCGCCGATTATGAGACGAGGGAGATCTGGGCCGAGCTCGGGGTGAAGGGGAAGCTGCTCGTTGCCGCGGCGGGGGTGCTCGCCAAGCTCTACCGCGCCTTTCAACGCTATGACGCCTACCTCCTCGAGGTAAATCCGCTGGTGATTACCCGGGATGGCAAGGTCATGGCCGCGGCCGCGGTCATGAGCGTCGACGATAGCGCCATGTACCGCCAAGCCGGCCTGACGGATATGGTCCAGCTCGGCAGCGAGCGGGCCTGGCGGCCGCTTACGGACCTCGAAAAGAGGATGGTCGAGGTTAACGAATCCGACCCGTACCGGGGAACCGCCCGCTACACCGAGATGCCTGAAGGCGATATCGGCTTTATGTGCGGCGGCGGCGGCGGCAGCCTCTTGTGTTTCGACACGCTGACCGCTCTGGGCGGCCACCCGGCAAATTACTCCGAAGTGGGAGGCAATCCGGCCGAAGAGAAGGTCTTCGGGCTGACCAAGGGTATCCTGTCCAAGCCGGGGGTAAAGAGCTTGTTCGTTTGCCACAATATTACCAACAACACGCAGGTGGATATCCTGGCCAAGGGAATTGTCAGGGCCTTGCAGGACTGGCAGGTGGATCCCTCGACCTTTCCGGTGGTGGTGCGTGAGGCCGGCGTCAATGATGCCGCGGCCCGGGAGATTTTCACCGCCGCGGGCGTCGAGTACTACGGCGATGAGGTAACCATGACCGAAGCCTGCAGCCGCATGATGGCCCGGATGAAAAAGCTCTACGGCCGACGGGAGGCCCAGCTGATGGCTATTCTCATAGATCGTCAGTCCCGCATCGTGGTCCAGGGCATCACCGGCCGGGAGGCCTCCATGGTCACCAAGCACACCCTGGCGTACGGCGCCAGGATCGTGGCCGGAGTGACCCCGGGTAAGGGCGGTCAAGAGGTTCACGGCGTTCCGGTATACGATACGCTCAAAGCAGCCTGTGCCGCGCATCAGCTCGATACCTCGGTGATCTACGTGCCCCCCGCTTTCGTGGCCGATGCCGTGGCCGAGGCCGTGGCCAACGGCATCAAATTGATCCTGATTCCCACCGAAAACGTCCCCCAGCAGGATGCGGTCAAGGTGCCTGGCCCTGGCCCGCCGGGCCGGAGTGCGGGTGATCGGTCCCAACTCCGTGGGCATGATCAATCCGACTGACCGCGTGAAGCTCGGAGCCATCGGCGGCGATAACGTCGAGCGCTGCTTTGTCCCCGGTCCGGTGGGAGTCATTTCGCGGAGCGGCGGCATGACGGCCGAAGTCTCGTGGATGGTGAAACGGGCCGGCTACGGCGTGAGCACCAGTGTCAGCATCGGCGGCGACGCGCTCATCGGCAGCACCATCAAGGACCTCCTGCCCTTATTCGAAGCCGACCCCGAGACCCGGGCGGTGGTGATCTTTTCCGAGCCGGGCACCTCCCAAGAGGAGGAGGCCGCCGATTTCATCTCGCCAGGGGGGATTCACCAAGCCTCTGATTGCCTACATTGCGGGGCGGTTTACCGAAGATATGCCGGAAGGCACCGTCTTCGGGCATGCGGCCTCGATAATTTCGGGAAACTATGGCAGGCCATCACTCAAGGCGGCCTATCTCAAGAAGGCCGGCGCCTATGTGCTCGAGAATTTTGATGACCTGATTCCCACCTTGCAGCAGGTGCTGGACCCGCAGAGTGCAGTGGCGGGGTCAAGGCCAGGTAATGTCCACCAGGAGCGGTTGCTATGTTGATGCATGAGGTGTTGGTGGTGGGAGGAGGATTGGCGGGGCTGATGGCGGCGCTCAATGTTTCGGGCCGGGCCGATACCGCCGTCCTCAGCAAAATCTACCCGACCCGCTCCCACAGCGGGGCGGCCCAAGGGGGATTCAATGCGGCTATGGGCGCAGATGACAGCGTTGAAGCCCATATCTTCGATACGGTGAAAGGCAGCGACTATTTGGGGGACCAGGATGCCATCGAGGTGCTCTGCTCTGACGGGCCTGAGGTGATCCGGGAACTTGACCGGATGGGGGTGCCCTGGACCCGCAGTACCGACGGCGCCATCGCCCAACGTTCCCTGGGCGGGGCCGGCTTCCCCCGCGCCTGCTTTGCCGCCGACTTTTCCGGGCATGTGGTGTTGCATACCCTTTATGAGCAGATCTTGAAGCATGGAGTTAAGGTGTACCCGGAGTGGCACCTCCTCGAGCTGCTGGTGGAAGACGGGCGCGTGGCGGGGGCCCTGGTCTACGACCTCGCCCGGGCCAGGCTCGAAGTCATCCGGACCAAGCTGATTATCCTGGCAACCGGCGGCTATGGCCGCGCCTTTGCCAAGACTACCAACGCCCATGCCAATACCGGAGATGGCATGGCCATCGCCTACCGGGCGGGGGCCGTGCTTTCGGATATGGAGTTCGTGCAGTTCCATCCGACCACCCTGTATGGAACCAATATCCTCATCTCCGAAGCCGCCCGGGGCGAAGGCGGATACCTGCGCAACGCCAGGGGCGAGCGCTTCATGGCCAATTATGCGCCGGAGAAGATGGAGCTGGCTCCCCGGGATGTGGTCTCCCGGGCGATCTTCAATGAAATCAAGGAAGGCCGGGGATTTGAGGGGCATTATGTCCACCTGGACCTTACCCATCTGGGAGAGGCTCTGATCGCCGAACGGCTGCCTCAGGTAAGAGACCTGGCCATCCGCTACAGCGGGGTCGATCCGGCGCGCCTGCCGATAAACATCGAGCCCGCCCAGCATTACAGCATGGGCGGGGTGAGGACCGACATTTGGGGAATGACCCCTCTGCCGGGGCTGCTGGCGGCAGGAGAGGTCGCAAACCTGAGCGTGCACGGAGCCAACCGGCTGGGCGGCAATTCGCTTCTGGAGACCGTGGTCTTTGGCAGGCGGGCCGGCCGCAAGGCCGCGGAACTCACCCGACAAGGAGACCTGGCCGAGTCTTTCCGAAAAGACCGTGAAACGCTATCTCGATCCGTGGAATGCTCTCCTCGCCGCCGAGCCTGGAAGGCTTAGCCCAGGATGACAGCACTTTCGCCATTCGTCGCGACATGACGACTCTTATGACTAATCAGGTGGGGGTTTTCAGGACCGGCAGCGAACTTCAGGATGCCGTGGACCGCCTGAAGCAGCTAAGAGAGCGCTACCACAGGCTGCCGGCTCCAACCGGGACCCAACCTTTCAATTATGCCCTGATGGATTATCTGGAGGTGGGGTACCTCCTGGACCTTTCCGAAATCATCGCCCAGGGCGCCCTGGCGCGGTCCGAAAGCCGCGGCGCGCACTACCGGATGGACTTCCCCCGGCGTGATGACCAGAATTGGCTGCACCACACCTTTGCCAAACGGGGAGAAAACGGACCCGAATTTAGTGCCGGTCCAGTCACCATAACCCGCTACAAACCGCAAGAGAGAGGTTACTGAAAATGGAAGTGGTCCTGAAAATATGCCGTTTCGATCCTGAGAAGGATATTGTACCTTTTTTTCAGGAATTCGCGGTGAGTCTGGAAGGAAGCCAGACGGTGCTGGATGCTTTGCTCCTGGCCTGGCAGCAGGACCCCACGCTTTCTTTTCGCCGCTCCTGCCGCAGCGCCATCTGTGGCTCTTGCGCGGTGCGCATCAATGGACAGCCCGCGCTGGCCTGTCAAACCCTGATTAGCAAACCGCCAGCGAAAATGGAGACACCATCACCATCGAACCGCTGCCCCATTTCCGGCAATTGAAGGACCTGGTAGTGGATCTGGAGCCGTTCTTTGAATCCTTGAGAGCCACGATTCCCTGGCTTATCCTGCGGGAGGACTACAAGGGCTGGATGTCTCCGGAAGTCGCCCGCCAGCTTGAGGAGCCCGGCCACCTGCATACTCTGCGGGTTATGCCAGGCGGGCCCTGGAGGGGAATGAGGAAATCAAACCTGCCACGCCTGGTGAAGGCCTTGCGGCTGTCCCAGGACCCGCGCGATGCTCTGGGCATGCACCGGATCCGGCTGATGCAGGTGCCTGCCGAGGTGTTGAAGCTGTTCATCCGGAAGCCTGCCGGAGAAGTGTCCCGAAAGGGATCAAGATAACCGAGGCGGCCTAGTCAATTGCCCGACGGGCGAAGAGAGGATGAAATATGAGTCGTTGCGCCGAATGTGGTGTGTACGCTTGCCGGAGTGGCAAGATTGACAATGCTCCCGAGCACTGTCCCATGCTCTCCGAAGAGGCGGTTTACGAGGATGCCAAGAATGAGTACCTGAAACCCGAGGTCCGCGAAATTGCCCTTAAATCAGCTCTTACGGAGTCTGCCGGTTACTGCCAAGTGGACCCGGTTGGAAGAGATCATCAATTTCAGCCGCCTGGCAGGCTTCACCACTCTGGGACTGGCTTTCTGCGTCGGCCTGCGCAAGGAGGCGGCAGAAGTCGTCAAGATCCTGAAAGGCGCCGGATTCAGGTTGAATCCGTTATGTGCAAGACGGGATCTGTTCCCAAAGAGACCTTGGGAGTTAAGGAGGACGAGAAGGTTCGTCCCGGCCAGTTCGAACCCATGTGTAACCCCATTTGCCAGGCGAAATTGCTCAATCGCGCCGGAACTCAACTCAATATCCTTCTCGGGCTGTGTGTGGGACACGACACCCTGTTTCTGAAATATTCCGAGGCGCCGGCAACCATCTTTGCCGTCAAGGATCGGGCCCTGGCGCACAATCCCCTCGGAGCCATTTACGCCGGTCACTACTTCAGCCGGAAGTTTGCCGACTGGAAGAAGTAGCTAGACGCGACATACCGAGACCAGGCCCGGACGGGCCTGGAGCAAGGCCCACGGCAGGGCCGATGAGCTTTTGCGGACCGGGATCGACCATCCCGGCCCCAAGATGAACGCCACCACCAAGCAAGTCGAATATGCCAGACATCTTACCAACCCAGGAGCAAGGCGGGCCGCGGCCGCTTCATCGGGCTTTGCCGCCACGAAACCTAAATCCGGGAACTCTGGGCTTCATAAGCCCCGTAGAGTACCGGGCCGCCTTGACCGGCAAGGCTGCCTGGTGTCCAGGGAACCGAGAGCGGTTCACCAAGAAAGAGAGAGGGAGAACACTATGAAGATGCTGAGGGTATTTGTGGTGGTCGGCTTGGTTTTCGTTGCCATGTTGATGGCGATTCCCTATGCTTTCGGGGAGGATGCGAACCCATCAAGATTGGCATAATTGTGTCGCTGACCGGCCCGGAGGCCAACTTCGGTCACATGATCTACAACTCCAACACTGATGGCCTTTCATGATCTCGGCATCAAGGACATAGACGGAAGGCCGATCCAATTCGTGCTGGAAGACGATGGCAGCAATCCCCAGACAGCCAAATCCGCCATGGAGAAGCTGATAAGCATGGATAAGGTCGACATGGTGGTGGGGGGGTACACGAGTTCGTGTACTGCGGCCATGGCAGGCACCGCGGAAGATCTGGGCTGTCCCCTGGTCATCGACTGCGGGTCTGCCGACGAGGTCACGACCAAACCGAATAAGTGGGTATTCTCGGGGCCCAGGGTACCTGCCTCCCACTATGGTGACGCCCTCTGGGGCCTTGATTGATCAGGTGATCAAGCCCAAAAAAGTGGCGCTTTTCTATCGAAAACACCGACTGGGGCACCAGTTCATCCAAAGCGTTGATCGCCGGATTTAAAAAGAGGGGCATTAATCTAGTATTCAACCAGCCGTATGAGTCCGGCGCCATGACTTTTATACCGATGCTCACCCGGATAAAGTCTGAAAAACCGGACATGGTCATGGCGGTGTCATACTTAACCGATGCCATCATGCTCGCCAAACAGATGGCGCAGATCCACCTCGATGTGCCATTGTATATGGGGTATGCGGGCGGCTATACGATGCCGGAGTTCGTCGATCACTGCGGCAAGGACGTTAACTATATAGCCTCTACCACTAACTGGAGCCCGCAGGCCCCCTGGCCTGGCGTCAAGGAATACTTTGAGGCCTATAAGCAGAAATTACCAAGCCGCCGGACTATCATGGCGCTCAGGGATATGCCGCCATGCAGATCGCCATGGACGCCCTGAAGAGAGCCCCAAAGCCCATCACCAGAGACAGTATCAGAGAGGCCCTCACCAAGACGGACCTGATGACCGTTATGGGAAAAATCCAGCACCACGAATGGCAGGACGACCTCGGCCATCACTACTATAATCAGGGGCTTCCTCTAACCTATGTCATTCAATGGCAAGACCTGAAACAGCAAGTCGTCTGGCCTCTGGAGGCAAAAACGGCCGATTTTATCTTCCCGGTGCCTCCCTTTGAGGAGAGGAAATAAAGGCAGCACAGAGGTCGATGATGTACTTCCCAGTGGGGTCATGAGCAGGTCAGTGACCGGGCACAGGTTTGAGTGAAAAAGGCAGGGTGGAGCAAGAGAATTTATCAAGTTCCACCCTGGCTGGTTCAGCGGGGGGCTGTTTTCTGCTGTTGCGAGGGTCATTTTCCCATTGCCATTCACAGGAGGTCCTGGCGCACTCATGAGTTTGCTACTGCAGGCGTTGGTCGGCGGTTTACTTCTGGGCGGCATATATGCGCTCATCGCCATCGGCATGACTCTGATCATGGGCGTGATGCGAATCATCAATCTCGCCCATGGAGCGCTGATGGTGATGGGCATGTATATTTCCTACGCTCTTTTCGTACACTTCGGGTTAAACGTCTATCTGGGAATGTTCGTGGCGGTTCCCGCCCTTTTTTCGTTGGTTATATCCTGCAAAAGTTCATTATCAGGCGCGTTACCGAGATCGTCACAGTTTTGCCTGAGACTCAGGTGCTGCTGACCCTGGCTTTAGGCATGGCCATCATCGAACTCTTGCGGATTATCTTCACCTCCAACTACCAGACCGTGGAAATCCCCGGCATTTCCGACAATGCCTTCTACTTCGCCGGCATCTCCATGAGCTACGCCATGGTGATCGGCTTTGTCGGCGCCCTGATTCTGATAGCCGGCCTGCATTTTTTCCTCACCAGCACCGATCTGGGGAGGTCAATCCGGGCTACGGCCCAGGACTCGGAAGCCGCCAGGTACATGGGGGTAAATACCAGAAAGGTCACTTGCATCACCTTCGGCATCGGTTCGGCTCTGGCCGCGGCCGGAGGCATCTTGCTGCTGCCCGCTTATTATCTTTATCCCGGGGTTGGCAACGCTTTTACCCTCAAGGCGTTCATCATCACCATCCTTGGGGGCATGGGCAGCACGGTGGGGGCGATTACCGGGGGGGTCTTGCTCGGGATCGTCGAGTCCCTGGCCGCCACTTACTGGAGCATGGGATATCAAGGACCTCATGGGTTTAATTATATTTCTCCTGGTGCTGGTGTTCCTGCCCGGCGGTCTGCAAACCTTACTCAAGAGGAAGTGATGGGAAGGGAGCTATAAAGTACCTCATTCCGGGTATCATGGCTTTTGGCCCTGCCCTTCGTACTCCCTGGATATTACGTGCACATGCTGATCCTGGTGCTGTTGTGGATTACCCTGGCTACGGCGTGGAACCTGCTCGGAGGTTATGCCGGGCCAGGTATCCTTCGGCCACACGCTCTTTTTTGGCCTGGGGGCTTACGGCGGCGGACTGCTCTTCTACTACTTCGGCATCTCCACCTGGTGGGGTATGCTGGTAGGCCCCATCTGGGCCGTGATCGTGGCCATCCCCATCGGCTTGATCACCTTCCGGCTGCGGGGACCTTATTTTGCCCTGGCCATGTTGGCGATGGCCGAAGTCGCCAGAATCATCTTCAACAGCTGGACCACATTTTCCAACGGCGCCGTCGGTATCATGATCTCCCGCACCTGGGGAGGAAATAAGCTGCCCTATTACGCCATCATCCTGGCGATCGCCGGTCTTACGCTTTACGTTACCCGGCGTCTGGTGCGCTCCAAGTTCGGTTACTATTTCCTTTCCATTAGAGAGGATCAGGATGCCGCCGAAGCCCTGGGCATCCCTTCGACCAGGTACAAGATGTACGCCCTCATCCCCAGCGTCTTTTTCACGGCTCTGGCCGGCGCCTTCTATATGAACTACATGGCCTTTATTCAGCCGGATGTGGTCTTCAACCTCACCGACATTTCCATCATGATGATTCTCTGCGTGATGCTGGGAGGCGCCGGGACGGAATGGGGGCCTGCCCTGGGAGCTGCCGTCTATGTCCTCCTGGCCGAGTGCTTCCGAACGGTTCCCGTTATCAAGGAAGTCCACCTTCTGGTCTTTGCCATCATCATCATCGGCATCATCATGTTCTTGCCGGATGGGATTATCGGCAGTTGGGACAAGGTGAGCCGGTGCTTTGTAAGACCGCCAGGCGGCAGAGACCGCCGCGGCCGGCCAGTTTGAACCGGGCCCGGAAGCGGAAGAGGAAGTGAGAAAGCCTGAGGCGGAATTATGAGTTACTTTGAGATCAAGGGGCTGGTAAAGACCTTTGGGGGCCTCATGGCGCTTTATGAGATCAACCTGTCCATCGAGCAGGGGGAAATCGTGGGACTGATCGGTCCGAATGGCTCCGGCAAGACCACCCTCTTCAACTGCATCAACAACTTCTGCACGCCGGACCGGGGCCAGATCCTGTTCAAGGGCCAACGCATCGACGGATTGCCCACCCACCAGATCTGCAAGATGGGGATTGCCAGGACCTTTCAGATTGTCAAGCCCTTAAAGCGGCTCACGGTTCTGGATAATGTCATGGCAGGGGCCTTCCTGCACACGAACGATGAGAAACAGGCCAGGGAAAAGTCCCTGGCGGTCCTCGAATTCTGTGAGCTCAGCCACCGCAAGGATATGCTCGGTAAGGACCTGCCCATCGCCGATAAGAAACGCATGGAAGTGGCCAGGGCGCTGGCCAGCGATCCGGAACTGCTCCTGCTCGATGAAACCGCGGCCGGGCTCAACCTCAAAGAGATCGAAAGGATGCTGGAGATCGTCATGAAGATCAGGCAGTCCGGGATAACCTGCCTGGTGGTCGAGCATGTGTTGAAATTTCTCATGGGGGTTTCCGACCGGGTCATGTGCATAAACTTCGGCCAGGAGATCGTCACCGGAAGGCCTCAGGAGGTCATGAGCCACCCGGAGGTGATCGCCGCCTATCTTGGAGCTGAGTATGCTACAGGTCGACTCCATTGACGTTTACTATGGAGACGTGAAGGCGCTCCGCGGGGTTTCCTTCTCGCTGCACCAGGGAGAGGTCGTCGCCCTGCTCGGGCCCAACGGCGCCGGCAAGACGACCACCTTGAATGCCATCTCCGGGCTGCTCAGGCCACACCGGGGAAAGATTTATTTCGAAGGCCGGGATATTTCCCGAACGCCTGATTACGCCATGGCCAGCTTGGGAATCGCGCATGTGCCCGAAGGCAGAAGGCTTTTTCCTGACATGACCGTTTTGGAAAACCTCGAAATGGGTTCGTTTGTCCCGGAGGCCAGGGCGAAGCGGCAGGATTCCCTGGAAATGGCCTTCAGCATGTTCCCCAGGCTCAAGGAGCGCATCTCCCAGAAAGCCGGAACCCTCAGCGGCGGCGAAGCGCAGATGCTCGCCATCGCCAGGGGGATAATGACGCGCCCGAGGCTGATGCTGATGGATGAGCCCTCTTTAGGGCTTTCTCCCTTGCTGGTATCCAAGCTATTCGAGATTATCGATCAAATCAACCGGGAGGGCATAACCATCCTGTTGGTCGAGCAAAATGTGGTGCACGCCCTGAAGCATTCGAGCCGCGCTTACATCATGGAGACGGGGAGCGTCGTCCTCAAGGGGACCAGTGAGGAATTGATCGACAATGACCACATAAAGGAAGCGTACCTGGGAGTTTGATCCCGGCGCCGGAGGAAGAAATGGACCTGGAAAAGCAGCTAGCCGATGCCGCCATGCTTTGGGGTGCGGATTATTTCGGCATTGCCGACCTGTCCCCTGGCCGCGACGCCATCCTCGAGCAAGGCGGGACAGAAATCGCCGCCTATCCGCGCTCCATTTCCATTGGGATCGGCCTGCTTCATCCGGTAGTGGACCAGTTATCGCCACCACCCGAACGCGCCGCGGCCATCAGTTATCGATTCCACATTTACGACATAGTCAATTCCCGCCTGGACCACATAATTTCCCGTTTAGGAAGTGTCTTACAGAATAAGGGGTACAGAGCTTTCCCGGTGCCGGCCTCCAAGCGAGTGGATCGTGAACGGATCGCGGCGATTTTTTCTCACAAATTGAGTGCGAACCTGGCCGGATTGGGGTGGATCGGCAAGAACTGTCTTTTGATTACCCCGGACATGGGACCGCGAGTGCGGTGGGGGACCGTCCTGACCGATGCGCCCCTGGAAGCGACGGGGCAAGCGCGGGGCGATGGTTGTGGGGACTGCCGGGAGTGTGTCGACCTCTGTCCGGTCAAGGCTTTTACCGGGCAACCCTTTCGAGCCGGAGAACCGCGGGCAGTTCGTTTTAATGCGGCTAAATGTGATCGGTACTTTGCCAAAATGCGAGAGAGAGATGCCGAAACCGCCGCGTGCGGATTGTGTATGTACGTCTGCCCTTATGGCAGACGCTAAGACCTTTAAGATGGCGCCAACCTGGTCAGGAGAGATTGTATGCTGAGTTGGAAGTTAGCCGAGTTTATCGAAGGGGTGCGCTACGAGGAGCTTCCGCCGGAAACCATCCGGTTGGCCCGGCTGGCCTTACTGGACTGGCTCGGCTCGGCGATACGCGGCGGCAGAGAGAAACCCGCGGTGCTGGCGCTGCGGGTATTGGGCGCCCAGGGAGGCTCACCCCAGGCAACGCTCTTGCCTGCCGGAGAAAAGACCTCGGCTCTTAACGCTGCCCTGGGAAACGGCATCGCCTCCCACATCCTGGAGCTGGATGACGTACACCGCGGCTCCATTGTTCATGCCGGCGCCGTGGTCATGCCTGCGGCTCTGGCCGCCGCCGAAATGCTCCACGCCAACGGCCGGAAGCTCATCGAAGCCATCGTGGCGGGCTACGAAGTGGCGATCCGCATCGGTGAAGCCGTGTCTCCCTCGCACTATTACTACTGGCATAATACCGGAACCTGCGGCACCTTCGGGGCTTGCGCCGCCGCGGGCAAACTTCTCGGCCTCGACCCGGAGCAGATGGTTTGGGCCCTGGGGAATGCGGGTACCCAGGCCGCCGGGCTTTGGGAATTCCTGCGGGACGGCGCCATGTCCAAGCACTTGCATCCTGGCAAGGCGGCCCAAAATGGACTTCTGGCAGCTTTGCTCGCCAAAGAGGGGTTCACCGGCGCCACCGCGATCCTGGAAGGCCAGAAAGGCTTTTTCCGGGCCATGGCTCCCGAGTTCAACCTGGCGCCGATTACCGACTCCCTGGGTAAACCCCCTTACAGAATTGAGGGCAACTCCTTCAAGATTCACTCTTCCTGTCGCCACACCCACCCTGCCATCGATATCGTCCTCGATCTCTGTGCCCGCCATCGTCTCAGCCCGGCCCAGGTTGCCGCCATTGAGGTGCGCACCTACGGGACGGCCTTGGATATTACCAGCAACCCCGAACCGCCAACGATCTACGCGGCGAAGTTCAGCCTGCCTTTCTGCGTGGCGCTGGCCCTGGCGCAGGGGTCCTGCGGACTGGAAGATTTTAGCGAAGCGAACCTTGGCAATCCGGAAATCCGGGATCTCCTGGGGCGAGTGCGGCTCGCCGTCGATGCGCACCTCGATGCTCTCCATCCTGCCAAATGGCCGGCAACGGTGACGCTGACGCTGACGTCGGGTGAGGTTCACCAGGGCCGGACGGACTTCCCCCTCGGTGATCCTGAGAATCCCGCCGATGATAAAATGTTGATGGCCAAGTTTCGCCGGCTGGCCTCGCAGGCGTGGCCCGAGCCTGAAGTGGAGGCCCTCTTGGCCGGGGTCCTGAGCCTGGAGAAGCTGGAAGATGTAGCCGAACTATTCCAGCGCGCCTGAGGCGACCGGTAGTTTGCTGCGTTTCCCTTGAGCCTGATAGAGAGTCCCGGACGAGAGAAGGCCGGCATGGAACACCTTTCCTGCGATGTACTGGTGATAGGCAGCGGCGCGGCGGGCCTCAGGGCCGCCATCGCGGCCCGGGAGGCCGGGCTTGAGGTCATGGTGATCTCGAAAGGAAAGCCCGGCAAGTCCACCTGCACCGGGTTTAGCGCCGGCGTCCTGGCCGGCTCGCAAAATGCCGCCGCCCTAAAGACCCATCTGGAGCGCACCCTGGAAGCCGGCCGCGGCCTCAACCAGCGGGAACTCGTGGAGGTTCTCGTGCAGGAGGCTCCGCAACGATTACAGGAGCTGATGAATTGGGGTATTCAGGCCAAATTCCAGAATGGCTATCTCTATGCCCAGGGCCGCCCTCCGGTTTTGGGAGAGGCCATCGTCCACTGCCTCCTCCAGAAAAATAGAGACCTGGGCACCAGGTTTATGGGGGACTTGCTGGTAACTGATTTGGTAGCGGGGCAGGGGGTCGCCGGGGTGAATGCCTGGCAGCCCAACCCGGGCGCCTGGCTGGCCATTACCGGCAAGGCCGTGATCCTGGCCACGGGCGGGGCGGCCGCTCTCTACCGGCGCCATGATAATCCCAAGGGGATGCTGGGGGATGGCTATCGCCTGGCGCTGCAGGCCGGGGCTATACTCCAGGACCTGGAATTCGTGCAGTTCTATCCCCTGTGTCTGGCTGAGCCGGGATTGCCGCCGGTGGTGATTCCCCCGAAACTTGCCGACTGCGGCCGCCTGGTGAACGACCTGGGAGAAGATATCCTCGAGAAGTACAGCATTAAGGACCGTCCGGCGGCGGAGCGGGCCCGGGATTATCTCGCCCAGGCTCTCTATCAGGAGATCTATCGAAGCGGCCGCAAGGTTTGCCTCGATCTGCGCCATCTCCGGGAGGACCAATGGCGCATTGACCCATTCAGCACGGCCATCAGGCCTATCTTCGCCAGGCGTTATGGGGCCCTGAGCCGGCCTTTGCAGATTGCCCCCGCCGCGCACCATGTCATGGGGGGAGTAAAGATTGATCCTCTGGGGGCCACCTCAGTCCCGGGACTATTCGCCGCCGGAGAGATTGCGGGAGGGCTGCATGGGGCCAACCGCCTGGCTGGGAACGCCCTGAGCGAAACCCTGGTTTTTGGCGCCCGGGCCGGGAGCGCCGCCGCCCGCTGGGCTGCAGGGGTATCCGCGGGCGACCCCAAATCAGTTTTGCCACAACTACAGGAGCTGGCCCACGCCTGGGGAAGAGTTGGATCCAGCCGGGCCGATCTTGGTGAGAGACTCGCAAATATCATGTGGGAAGATGGGGGCATCTTGAGAAATCATGCAGGGCTTACTCGAGCCCTGGAGGCTGTCAAAAGCATATCAGCAGAGACCCAGGGATCAACTTCCGGGCCGGGGAGTCCGGACCTGAAAGGGGCCATGGCCCTGCGCGGCGCCACCAGGGCGGCTACCCTTATCCTGGAGGGAGCTTTGCGGAGACGTGAGAGCCGGGGCGCCCATTTTCGAGAAGATTTCCCGAAGCCGGATGACCAGGAATGGCTGGGGCACCTCCAGGTCCGGGTCACTCCTAAGGGAGAGGAGGTTTGGCTCTTCCAACCGGCAGGACTATAAGGAGACTAGACGTGGACGAGTGTCAGAGGGTCTGGAATGAAAAAACCGCCCAGGTTATCGTGCATAACCTGGAGAAGCGCCGGATGGCAGGAAGCTATGCGGCCACCGCCGCCCAAGCCCTGGAAGAAGTATTAACCATGATCCCGCCGGGGGCGACGATTTTCCGCTGCGGTTCCGTTACGGCCACGGCCATGGGACTCTGGGGGAGGATAGCCGCCCGGCCGGAAATAAAACTCCTTGATCCATTCCAGCCCGGACTTTCTCCGGAGGAGAGTATGGCGGTCCGGCGCCAGGGTTTGTTGGCGGACCTGATGATCGCCAGTTGCAACGCCATTACTCTGGACGGCAGGCTGGTTAACCTCGATGGCGCGGGCAACCGGGTGGCCGCCATGATGTTCGGCCCCGCCAAGGTCATTCTGATAACGGGGATGAATAAGGTCGCCCCCGACCTGGACTCGGCCATGAGCCGGGTCAAACACTACGCCGCCCCGGTTAACGCCATCCGCGCCGGCCGGGACACCCCCTGCGCCGCCGACGGCTTGTGCCGCGATTGCCGGTCGCCGGAGCGGGTCTGCAATCTCTGGAGCATCATCGAAGGCCAAAGAATCAAAGGCCGCATTCATGTGAAGCTGGTTGGCGAGAATCTGGGATACTGAACCTAGAGCAGTGAAGGAGGAGAACCATGACCAAGGAACTGTTTGAGGCCGGCCTTAAGGTGCGCCGCGAGGTGCTGGGCGCGGAGTATGTGGATGCAGCCATCTCCCAGGCCGATGACTTCAGCCGGCCCTTGCAGGAATTGGTGACCGAATATTGCTGGGGGGCGGTCTGGACCAGGCCGGGCCTCAGCCGCAAGACCCGCAGCCTGATCAACCTGGCCATGCTCACGGCCCTGAACCGGCCCCATGAAGTGGAACTGCACCTGCGCGGCGCCTTGCACAACGGCTGCACCAAAGAAGAAATCATGGAAGTTTTGTTGCAGACCGCCATCTACTGCGGGGTGCCGGCCGCGGTGGACAGCTTCCGCCTGGCCCGGAAAATTTTCAGCGAAATCGAAGCCTAGAGCGATTGCCCCACCTGATTTCACGGTCATCCTCAACGAAGTGAAGGACCTCAAGTCCATAAAATACGAGATTCTTCTCTTTATATGAAAATGTGGCGCCGGCGCCCTCGCCGGCGCGCCACCGCCGAGGGCGGCGGTTCTACCTTTGCATTGTTCATTTTGGCCGTCAGATCAGCATGGTTCGCTGAGAATGACATCTTTGGGGCAAAATGGGGGGTGGACCTGGCAGAGGAGATCAGCCCTGGTCGAGGATATAATTCTGCGAGATGGCATACTTTACCAAATCGGCCAGTCTCTTGATCTTCAGCTTTTCCATGACATTGGAGCGGTGCCGGCGCACGGTGTTAGGACTGATGTATAGAGCTTCGGCGATTTCTTTGGTTTTTTTCCCTTCCGCGACAAGTTTTAAGACCTCTTTTTCCCGCCTCGTTAAAATCTCGGGTTCTTCTTTCTCTAAGGCTAGGCTGGTCAGGACACTGGAAAGCAGAGAAGAGAGGTACTTTCCTCCATTTCTGATGGTTTGCACTGCCCGGATAAGCTCGCCGCCCGCATCTTCTTTGAGCAGAAAGCCATCGGCGCCATCTCTCAATGCCTGTTGGATAAATTCTCTTTTCTTATGCATGGTCAATACTAAAACTTTTACTTTTGGATAACTCTTCTTAATTTCCCTGATGGCTTCCAAACCCCGCAGATTCGGCATCGAAATGTCGAGAATGACTAGATCGGGGCGGGACCCTTTGAGGACGTCCAGCAGTTCGAGCCCATCGTTGACTTCACAGATGATGGATAGATCCTCAATCCGTTCGATGATTCTTCTGATCCCTTCCCGGAACATGGCGTGATCATCGGCCAGGATGATGGCGTATGGATTCATTTTAATCCTTTTAATTCGGGATTAATTGGTCCTTTCGTTGATCTTGCCCCAAGCTTGCTGGATTGCTCCAGCAAAGTAAATTAGGGATTCCCTGATTCTTCAAGGGAAATTCCCTCAATATAAAAATCCGCCCGGATCATCTAATCCAGGTTTAATCTCCTTCGGGAATTGGAATGGCAAAAGAAATTTTCGTTCCCTGGTTTTCCCGGCTCCAGAGTTCAAAGGAGCCACCCAGGATCTTGACCCGCTCTTCCATGGCCAGGAGGCCCAGGGTTTTTTTCTCGATGACGACTTTATCCCATTCAAAGCCAATGCCATCATCCTCGATAATAAATTTGACCCCCTGTTTTTCTCTTTCGATTTCTATCAACACATGTTTAGGTTTGGCATGTTTGCCGATATTGGTCAAAGCTTCCTGTACTATCCGATAGATGGCTGTCTGAGTGGGCAGAGGGAAAAGGCCATCGAGGTGGTTTAATTTTATCGTCCAGATTATGTTTTTTTGCAGCTCAGCAAAATCATCGATCAGAGAATGTAACGAGGTGGTCAGCCCCAGATCCTCCAAATCGCCTGGACTGAGATCGAGATAAAGACGCCGCACCTTTTCAATGGTGGCGTAGATGCCCCCGAGCATCTTCCCGACCTCATCTTTCAGAGAAACTTGCTGAGGCAATAGTTGCTCTTCCGCGGATTCCAATTGGAGCTTCAAAGCTAGCAGGGCATGTCCCAATTCATCGTGAAGTTCCATGGAAATGCGTTTCCGCTCGTCCTCTTGGGCGCTCAGGAGCTGGGAGGTCAGCCGGCGCAGGTTCTTTTCCGATTCCGTGAGCTTTTCTTCGGCTCGCTTGCGCTCAGTAATATCCCGGATGATTTCTTGGAACAATTTTTGGCCTTCCACTTCTAAAAGGCGCAAACTGACCTCGGCCGGGAAAGTGGTTCGATCCTTGCGGCGTTGGACGGTCTCAAAAATCAACCCGCCTTTTTCTTCTACGTGTCGCATACGGGTATTGAGAACATGTTCCGACCCGGGCCGGTATAAGTCTATTAAATGTAATTTAAGGAGTTCGTCTCGTTCATAGCCATAAGAGGCCACGGCCTGGTCGTTGGCTTCCACAATTTTCAAGCTTTGATCGGTTACCAGGATGATATCGTTGGCAAACCTGGTCAGATATTCATAACGTTGGGCTATGGCGCGACGTTCACGCTCGGCCTGATATTCCCTGCGGTAAAATCTAATTTGCTGATTTCTCCAGAAATAGGCAACACAGATACCAGTAAGGGCAATGAGGGTAATCAAGAGAAAGACTACTTCCTTGCTGCGCTTCTTCAACGGGGCATAGATCTCATCAGCGTCGATCTTGGCCACCAGAAACCAGGGTGAATCAGGAATAAGCCCGACGGCGGCCAGGACTGGAACCCTCGATAATCAATCCCTTCGACAATCCCTTTCTTTCCCCGAGCGAACATGGCTTCCGGCAAATCAGGGGTGTTTAAGGGAAGCCGAAACTCCAGGGGAATATTCTGCCGATGCCGGAGTTCATTGAGAAACACCACTTCATTCCCTTCCCGGCGGACTAATTCGGTCTCCCCCGTCAGACTGGGAGTAGGCCATGACTTGATCAGAGGATACAGATACTGATAAGGTTCAATCCTCATCAGAATAACGCCGACTACCACCTTCTCATTCCTCTGAATGACCAAAAGGGGGGTTAGAACGCTGAGCATAACCTTTGAGTTATCTTCCAGATAGAGGTCGGAAAACAGGACTTTTTTGGTCAGGACTGCTTGGAGGGCCAAGGATTTCAGATAAGGAGTAAGTTCTTGCGGCGACGTGGGAAATGAGAGTCTGACATTTCCTTGAGGATCGATTAAAGCTATACTTTGAAATTGATATGAAGCCAGAGCGGTTAAACGTTCGAGAATTTGTTTGGTGAGTAGGGGTTTTGGCCTGCCCTTAAGAAAATCCCTAACCCGCATAGTAAAAAAAGGATCGTCCATAATCGCACTGGCAAAATCGAGACGTTCCTGGCGCCAAGAGATAATTTGGTCAATTTTCAGGGCAATAATGCCGGCAAGTTCTTGCTGTTTATCTTTCTTCAAGTAGTTCTCTTGATTTTTATAATACAGATATCCTATACTTAAAATACCAATGGATAATATCAAGAATACAATAATAAGATACCAGGGAAATTTCCGAGGATCATCTTTAGCCGACATTTGTTTTACCTGCCAAATAATTTAGCATTAGCAGGGCAGCAGCCCATGGTATCTTCTGGTCTGAGAGACACGGTAGCCTAAACAATAACACAACTTGGCCTGATTTACAATCTGCCCGGGGACACCAATAACGATGGCCACCAGTCTCTAAAGAAATTGGGACTTAAGTAGTATGCAGGTGGCCAGTCCTGAGTTGATTCGTGGATGTCGCGCCTCCGCTTGGATTATCGGCATCCTAACTCGAATTCCAAGCAACCAGCTTGCCGCACTGAGGTTCCTCTTTCGTCGAGAGGAAAGTCGTGATATAAATATATATTGTTGCCGGATATGAACCGAGATGATGAAGTGATGATCCCCACGGCACACACGCACTTTAACATGCTCCTTATCAAGGGCATTTTGCCCTCCGCTCTCTCCCATAAATATATGATAGAGGGATGAACGGGAGGATCATCTAATGGCAAGCATTACTGGCCTGCCCTTTCATTTATGCCCCCGGAAAAAAATCCGGATTTCCCTATTAAAAACCAGGGATTCCCCGGTGGTGTTTTAGTTATCAGTCTCCCAATATATGGCAGGGAGGTTTTAGAAAATGAAAAAAGATATAATTCCAACAGAGAAAACAGTTACTAATTTCAATTAGTTACCTATCATTATGGCATAGTTTCCCCTACCCTAGCTTGCTCTTGCGTGTCACTATGGGATAATCACCGATGATGACTGACGACCAGAAATCCTCTCATGAGCTGCTCAGGCGGAAACCTCTCTGGGTTCGCGGCATCGTGCTAGTGCTCGGATTTGTGCTGATTGCTTTTCTGTTCTGGTATTTCCTCAAGGGAACGCCCTACCCGCCAATCTCCCCCAAAGGGGAGGAGGCCCCCCCAGCTCAGACCCAGCCCAGTCCAAAGGCGCCTCCTGATTACCGGGCGGCTCCCACTGCCCCGGAGGAATCAACCGCTTTGCTGAAAGGGCAATTGCAACAGGTAATTTCCGAGATCCGGGAAGCCAACCAGAAAAAAGATTTATCCAAGCTTTTGAGCTATTATTCGCCCAACTTTCCGGGCTTGACGCAAAGAACCCAAAGCATCTCCAAGGTGTGGAAAATCTATGATTACCCCAAAATTGAATTCGATCTCGAAGATATCAAGCTCTTACCGGATAATACCGTGCTAGCGCGAGTAAAATGGGATGCCGAGGCTAAAAATATCAGCACCCAAAAATCTAATAATGTTTCGAAGACCTATTTAATAAGATTTGGCAAAGAATCGGGGCAATGGCGGATCAAGGCCTTGGAAAATGTTAACTAGAGATCTTTTTAATATTCACGGGCAATTAGTGGATGACCAGATTATTAATACTAATTTTATTTATAAGTTTGACCTGCTCCTGTGCCCAAGCCCCGGTTAAACCCCCGGAAGTTTCGTTCTACGTTATCCCGGAAGTCACTTATTTGCTGGAGACCCCCGGCTTTGGCGGCAAGGTGTTGGGCCCTCTTTACCGGGGCGATGAGGTAGAAAAATTGGAGGTCGGCGAATCATCCTGGTGGCGAATTAAAGTCCAGCGAAGTGGGCAGACGGGATGGATCCGGAAGGAGTTACTCAGCTCTAATCCGGTGGCTTCCGTTTTTTATTTTGTTAAAGAGGATACCCTGTTTCTACGTGGGTGCCCGCGCCGCGATTGCCTTCCCTTAGAGTTGCTCTACCGGGGCGATCAGGTGCAAAAAGTCCAGGAAGGGGACCAGGGCTGGTGGCGCATCCTGGTGATTAAAACCCGCAGCCTTGGCTGGGTGCCGGCCGCGTCCCTGACGGAACGAATCGAGGAGGCCCAGCCCAGACCGGTTCAGAAAGCTTATTACTATGTGGCGGTGTGGAAGCTAAACTTGCTGGCCGGACCATCGCGCCGCGGCGAAGTTATCAGAGTCTCTGCAGTTTAACGACCAGGTGCAAAAACTGGGAGAAACCGATGGCTGGTTTATCGTTCGCCAACCTTCCAGTGGCGCTTTGGGTTGGGTTGTCGGCCGTGACTTGGAAAGCATGCCTTTGATTTCACCTCGGGGAGTGCCCGCCAGGGATGAACTTAAACCTTTTAAGCAAAGAGAAGAACCAGAATTGGCGCCAGAATTCATGTAAGTTCGTAGGATCTTGACTACTGCCTCCCTCCTCCTACATGGCCCGGGGGACTGGAAGTGAAGGCTCCGGCTTCGGGGGCCCGGCTTCCCCCTCTACCCCCGCCGCTTCAGGAGGCTGGGTGGCTTTGCGAGGTTTTGCCTTTTTGGGTTTTTTCTTGGTGAGTTGGGCAACTACCACGGGGTGCGGGGAGAGATACCGTGACCTTACATAACCTATAGTCCCCTCCTTTTTTACCTTGATCTGCGTCCAATTTTCCATCTGCCCCATCTTTTCCACTTCTGCATTTAAATCCAGGGTGGAGATTTTGTGGCAATCCAGGCCGGGACAGGCCCGCAAACTAAGCTGGTTAGTGGCCACATAAAAAGTGGGGCGCACCGGCCGGGGCAGCGTGGCCGCCGGCGGCCGCGGCGGCGGCAACTGCGGCGCTTTAGCAACCGGGGTCTGACAGCCCATTAGGCAGATGAGCAGCCCTAAAGCGCCGGTCCAGGCGCCAGGGCGCCCCTTGGCGGTTGTGCTCTTCACCTGAAGAATTCCCCCGGCCTCTTGGAATTTGAAAATTAACCTACGGATTCCCTCGGGATTTCTGGTACTGGTCATAAAGGACCCCTCCCAAAGCTCCTGTGCCTGCGCCCACCGCGGCCCCCACCAGGGGACCGCCTGCGGCCAAGCCGATAAGGGTCCCACTGCCCGCGCCGATGGCGGTGCCGCTTAGGACCCGTTGCTCAGTGTAGGACATTCCCGAACAGCCCCCCAGCAACAAAGTTGCCCCCACAACCAAAATGACCATTTTTTTCATTTGATCTCCTGCAAATATATTACCTCAGACCTCACCCCCGGGGATATCCAGGGAACTTTAAGATATTGATTTCAATCGTAGAGGCAGCCACCCCGGAGCCCAACTCGCCGAGGTCTGCACCAGCTGCACCATCGCCCGCAGCCAAGCCGGGGCGGCACCTGGCGCCAGCCCCGCCGGCCGCGCCGCTATGCATGAGCTGCTCCGGATAAAACATCCTGAAGGGAAGAAAGGGGAGGAATAAGAGTCAATAATCGGAACCCGCTAATTTTTGGTCTTAAGTCGGTGGGCTATGCCTTTCCCCCATACCGGGGGTCGCCAAGAGGCTCGCTAGGGGGTAGCCCAAAAGAGGTGATCCCCTCGGATTTTCTGCAAGAAGTCTAATTCATAGTATCCTTCGCTATAAAAAGCAGCGACATGGTAATCAAAACGGCGAATCCTCCTGTTAAAAAGCCAACCATGAAGATCATCTCTCATTCCCCCCTTAATAAGGTTTGCCCCGTTCCTGCCCATGGTCAGTGGAGCAATAACCTTCTTCCATCCCGCCCGGGTACGAGCTTTTCAGATAGTCTTGCCTGGAGGCGCACTATCAGGCAGGAGAATGAGGCAATTCGGATGTCCTCACTTAACTCCTAAATTACCCCCGGAGAGCACCGCGACCAGCTTTCCTTAGGGCATAGAAGAATTTGACCTATTCTCATATGCAGGCGCCGGTACAACATAAGGCATCTTAAATTCACGGATGCGATGCGTATAACCGTGAGAGCATATGTAGGTGTGATACTTCCCATCTTTGGGAAGATTGTAAATACAGTCTTTGACCAAGTCCGCATCAGGGTCGATGAGAGTGACTTGACGCCAGTTATGTTCGTCGCATCCGAAATCGATAATCTTTATCATTGGTTTTATCCTTTTTCGGCAAGCCCCCGATCTAGTCGCCCCAGCACCTGCGATGGTTCAAATTTAAGAGGATTTTAAAAGGATATGGAAAGAAAGTATATAAACCTAATGATCATTTTTATATGGTCACAACGACCATATCGGCAGACTTGGGTTCCAAGATGAAGGAGAATAGCCCAAAGGGGATTTATTTTTGAGCAGGAGTATCAGCCCAAAGATGATCCCCCGAGATACTCGTTGCCACCTGGAATTGGGCGGAATCACTTTCTTAAAAATTTTTATGCTATAATTATCCATCCGTGAAAGGTTGACTTCAGAAAGAGGGTATTCTAGTCATTAACTCAGGATAAGAGGTCTTAAGCCAATTTAGACATTTTCCGATATCATTTAGGGAATATTAATTAATTTAGCCTACGGGGAACCCAATGCCTTTCACCGCCAAACTCGTGATGCTGTCTCCATGGTTACTATTTATTCTAATCAATGCGGTTTTTATAGGAACCTCGCTACTGATATTATATATAATCAGACGGATCGCCCACTATAAAACCAGGAAAAGCCATAACGATGTTATTGCATCTATTTTTAATAAAGCGGGGACGATTATTGGAATTATCATTGCCTTCGTAGTGGTTGTTTTGTGGCAGGACTATCACAAGGCGATGGATAGCGCCCTGAAGGAAGGAACCGAGGCGCTCGAGTTATATCGCGATCTTAGTCTGTATCCCAACCAAAAACAAGCCGACAGTGCTCTCAAATCTCTGGTTTATTTTGCCAAATCAGTAACCGAAAACGAGTATCCCGCCCTGGCAAAAATGAGGCTGAGCCCCACAACCGAACGCGCCATGAACAATCTTAGGAATGATATACATAATATTAATCCGCAAAAGCCTCAGGAACAGATTCTTTATACTAAGATTTTGAATGATCTTGAAAATCTATCTACCTTAAGGTATGAGCGGTTGTCCGAGATGGAATCTAGTTTACCGGATATCGTCTGGGCGGCATTAATCGTGGGCGCCTTTGTGTCAATTTTGTTTTCAATTTTACTCGGCGCTGAAAGATTTTGGTTACATGCATTACTAATATCTATGCTTGCCATAATACTAGCGACCGCTTTTTATTTAATAATAGAATTAGACTATCCATTTATGGGTGAATTATGTGCCAAACCAACTAGTTATATTAATATGCTGAAGACCATTGAAATTAAATAAGTAACGATCCCTTTGCCCGGCCACTAGCGCCCCACGCCCTGCCAGAACGCCACCAGAGCCTAAACCCCGAGCCTCGCTCGCTTGCCACCCTATCCCCTTGGCAATCAGGTGGGGAAAATTGCGGCTATGAAATGGAGCTGCCTGATGATTAATCGGGCCAGGGCGGCCCCCGAAGCTATTTCCACTTTACCCCCAGGCCCACCTCGCATTCTCCCCTTGCCCCGGCCCGAGGCTTCGCGGTATGATAGGGGCCAGGGCGGAGAACCTTCCCTCCCTCCATAAAATTTGCTATAATTTTATCCAGTTAAGCTAGAAGACCCGGAGACCATGCCCCAATCCCAGTTCGTCCATCTCCACGTGCACACCGCCTTCAGCCTGCTGGACGGCGCCATCCGCATCCCGGACCTGCTGGCCCAGGCCCAGGCCTATGAGATGCCGGCAGTGGCCATCACCGACCACGGCACCCTGTTCGGGGTCCTGGACTTCTACCAGAAGGCCATGGCCGCAGGCATCAAGCCGATCCTGGGGTGCGAGCTCTACGTGGCCCCGGGCTCCCGGCAGGACCGCAAGGGCAAGGGAGAATACCACCACCTGGTGGTGCTGGCTGAGAACCTGCAGGGTTATCAGAACCTCATCCGTCTGGTGACCCAGGCGCACCTGGAAGGCTTCTACTATCGCCCCCGGGTGGACCAGGAACTCCTGCAGGAGTTGGGCGGCGGCCTGATTGCCCTGTCCGCCTGCCTCCACGGCAAGGTGGCCCAGCGTTTGCTGGGCGATGACCCCCGGGGCGCCGAAGCCGCCGCCCGGGAATACGCCGAGCTCTTCCCGGGGCGCTTTTACCTGGAGGTCCAGGCCAACGAATTGCCGGAGCAGCTCAAGGTGAACCAGGCGCTCCTGGAGCTGGCGCCTCGCTGGGGGATTCCTCTGGTGGCCACCAATGACGTCCATTATCTGCGCCCCGAAGACGCCCGGGCCCAGGACGTCCTGCTGTGCATCCAGACGGGGAAGACGGTGAACAGCGCCGGCCGCATGAAATTTCAGACCGACCAGCTCTATTTCAAGAGCGCCGCGGAGATGGCCCGGGCCATCCCCCACCCCGGGGCCCTGGCCGCCGCGGGGGAGATCGCGGCCCGCTGCGACCTCACCCTGGACCTGGGCCACTATCGCTTCCCGGTGTATCCCGCGGCCCACGGCGAGAGCATGGAGTCTCTCCTGAGCCAGCGGGCCCGGGAGGGTCTCCAGGCCCGCCTGGCGGAGGCGCCCGCGGACCTGCGGCGGCAGCCGGAGGAGGCCTATTGGCAGCGCCTGCAATACGAGACCGACATCCTGGTGAAGATGGGCTTTGCCGGCTATTTCCTGGTGGTGGCCGACATCATCGCCTATGCCCGGCATCAGCAGATCCCCGTGGGCCCGGGCCGGGGCTCCGCAGCCGGCAGTCTGGCGGCCTACTCCCTGGGAATCACCGACCTGGACCCACTGGCCTACGGGTTATTCTTCGAGCGCTTCCTCAACCCGGAGCGCATGAGCCCGCCTGATATCGACGTGGACTTCTGTTACGAGCGCCGGGGGGAGATCATCGACTACGTCTCCCGGACTTACGGCTGGCAAAACGTGGCCCAGATCACCACCTTCGGCAGCATGAAGACCCGCCAGGTGATCCGGGACGTGGGCCGGGCCCTGGAGGTGCCTTACCCGGAAGTGGACCGGATCGCCAAGCTGGTGCCGGAGAGATTGAACATCACCCTGGAGGCGTCCCTGCAAATGGAGCCGCGTCTCCGGGAGCTGCGGGACACCAACCCCACGGTCCGGGAAGTCCTGGCCATCGCCGCGGTCCTGGAGGGCCTGCCCCGGCACGCCTCCACCCATGCCTCGGCGGTGGTCATCGCCGACCGCCCCCTGATCGAATACCTTCCTCTTTACAAGGGCAACAAAGGGGAACTGGTCACCCAGTTCGACATGAAGGGGGTGGAGAAGGTAGGGCTGGTGAAATTCGACTTCCTGGGACTGCGCACCCTGACGGTCATCGACCAGGCGGTCGGCCTCATCCAACGCCATCATCAGGCGGATTTTGACATCCACACCATCCCCCTGGACGATGCCGCCACCTTCCAGCTGCTCCAGGCGGCCAACACCGCGGGGGTCTTCCAGTTGGAGAGCGCCGGGATGCGGGCCCTGATGGTGCGCCTGCGGCCCTCGGTCTTTGAGGACATCATCGCCCTGGTGGCCCTTTACCGGCCGGGCCCCATGGAAAGCGGCATGCACGACGACTATGTGCGCCGCAAACACGGGGAGGCCAGGGTGGAGTATTCGTTACCCCAACTGGAACCCATCCTCAAAGAAACCTATGGGGTCATCCTCTACCAGGAACAGGTGATGCAAATCGCCGCGGCGGTCTCCGGTTTCTCTCTGGCGGAGGCGGATCTCCTGCGCCGGGCCATGGGCAAAAAGGACCCGAAGGTGATGGAGGCCCAGCGGCACCGCTTCCTTTCCGGGGCCGAGGCGCATGGCATCCCCAAGGCCAGGGCGAAGGAACTCTTCAATCTGATCGAAAAGTTTGCCGGTTACGGTTTCAACAAGTCCCACAGCGCCGCCTACGCCCTGGTGGCCTATCAGACCGCCTATCTCAAGGCCCACTACCCCCTGGAGTTTTTATCGGCGGTCCTCAACAGCGAAATCAACAATACCGTGGCCCTGGGCCGGCATATCATGGAGGCCCGGGATCAGGGGATCGAGCTGCTGCCGCCGGACATCAACAAGAGTGTCCGGGATTTCACGGTGGAAGGGGACAAGGTGCGCTACGGCCTGGCCGGGGTGAAAAACGTGGGCCTGGGGGCCATCCAGGAGATCCTGGAAGCCCGGGGACCGGGCCGGTTCGAGAGTTTCCGGGACTTCCTGGAAAGGATCAGCTTGAGCAAGGTGAATCGCAAGGTGCTGGAATCTTTGATCCAGGCCGGGGCCTTCGACCCCTTGCAGCCCCGGCGGTCCCGCCTCATGGCCGGCCTGGACCAGGCCCTGGAAAAGACCCAAAACCTGAAGCGCCTCCAGGACGCCAAGCAGATGTCCATGTTCGCCGGGCTGGCCGTGTCCCATAACGACGACGACTGGCTGCCGGAGGCGGAGCCCTGGGAGAAATCCGTGAAGCTGGCCAGGGAAAAGGAGGCCCTGGGGGTCTACCTCTCCGGCCATCCCCTGGACGCCTATCGCAGCCTGCTCAAGGTCCGGGCCAGGGTCACCACCGCCGACCTGGCCGAAATGCCCGATTCCCAGGAAGTAATCCTGGGGGTGGTGGTCACCTCTCTGAAGGAAAAGGTGGGCAAGAAAGGCGGCCGCCTGGCCATCCTGACGGTGGAGGACCTGGCCGGCAGCGTGGAAGTCCTGGTCTTCGGCGAGGTTTATGACCGGGCGGCCACCTGGCTGCAACAACCCAGCCTCCCCCTCTGGCTGAAGGGTGCGGTGATCCAGGAAGAACAGGGTACCAAACTGCGGGCCCTGGAGATCGCCCCCCTGGAGACCGCCCTGGGCCACTGGCCGGAAAGGCTGGACCTCCGGGTCCAGGCCGCCGGCGTCACCCCGGAGCAGCTGCTCAAACTCAAGGAGGTCCTGGGCCGCCACTCCGGGCCGGTGCCGGCCTTCCTGCACTTCCTGGACCCGAGGGAGGAGGCGGTCCTGGCCTTGCCCCCTGACCTGAGCCTCAGCCCCTCCGCCGAGCTGGCAGAGGAAGTCAACCGCCTGTTGGGCTATCCGGCCCTCAGCCTCTAATACCGCCGGTTAACCGCAAAGATAGAGATATACTTTGGCTCAACCAGCCAGTCGCGGCGCCGGGTCGCCTCCGAGTTTCCCTCGGAGCAACCAGCCGCCGCGGCCCCGGATCGCCTCCAGGTCCCCAGGAGAAGCGGTGGGGGGCGAATTTTTTTTGAAAAAAATCCCGGCCGGCGATTGTCAATGAGAAAATTAATGCATAAAGTAGGGAGAAGGCCGCGACGGTGATTCTCGATTTTCACAGGCTGGACTTCCCTTTACCAACCCTGCTGCCTCTGGTCACTTTGCCGGCCCGTGATCGTACAAACTTGTGACCATAAATTTGGGAAAATTAACAATAATGTAAGTTGCCCTCTCGGTAACTTTTTGATTTTACTTTAAAATAAATCTGGTATAAAAATTGCTGTCAATTTTCCAAATAACCTAATTTCAGGGGAGGACTAACGTGCACTGCCAAGCCTGCCAGACAGTGGAAGATGTTTTCAAGGTCGTCCGGGATAAGGAAATTAGCTTTATCCAGATATGGTTCTCGGACATTTTGGGAGTGTTGAAGAGTTTTTCAATCCGCCCTTCAGAGCTGGAAGAGGCGATGACCGAAGGCATGGGGTTCGACGGTTCCTCCATCGAGGGCTTTGCCCGCATTGAAGAGAGCGACATGATCGCCAAACCCGACCCCACCACCTTCCAGATCCTGCCCTGGCGGCCGGATGAGAGGCCGGTGGCCCGGATGTTCTGCGACATCCTGCAACCCGACGGCTCCCCCTATCCCGGCGACCCCCGTTATGCCCTGAAACGCATGCTGGCCAAGGCGGCGGAGAAAGGCTACACCTATTACGTCGGGCCGGAATTGGAATACTTTTACTTCCGGGACAGCACCTGCACCGAGACCCTGGACTCCGGCGGTTATTTCGACGCCCCGCCCCTGGACCTGGCCAACGATCTGCGGCGCCACACCATCTTCGCCCTGGAACGCCTGGGCGTGCGCATCGAGTACAGCCACCACGAAGTGGCCGCCTCCCAGCATGAAATTGACATGCGCTACGACGAAGGCATGGCCATGGCCGACAAGACCATGACCTTGCGGGCCACGGTGAAGTCCATCGCCATGGTCAATGGCTTCTATGCCACCTTCATGCCCAAGCCCATTTTCGGGATCAACGGCAGCGGCATGCACACCCACCAGTCCCTCTTCAAGGGCAAGAAAAACGCCTTATATGATGCCAATGACAAGTATCACCTGTCGGCCGAGGGCAAGAGTTACATCGCCGGGTTGCTGAAGCACGCCCGGGAAATCACCGGCATCTGCAGCCAGTGGGTGAACTCCTACAAGCGCCTGGTGCCGGGCTACGAGGCCCCGGTGTACATCTCCTGGGCCCGGCGCAACCGCTCCGCCCTGGTGCGGGTGCCCATGTATAAACCCGGCAAAGAGGCGGCCACCCGCTGCGAATACCGCGCCCCGGACCCGGCCTGCAACCCCTACCTGGCCTTTGCGGTGATGCTGGCCGCCGGCCTCAAGGGCATCGAAGGCAAGTACCCCTTGCCGGAGCCGGTGGAATTGGACATCTACCACCTCACCGAGGCCGAACGGAACCGCCATGGGATCAAGGAACTGCCCGGCAGCCTGGCCGAGGCGGTGGCCGAGGTGGAAAAGAGCGCCCTGGTGAAGGAAGCCCTGGGAGCCCACATCCATAGCAAGTTCCTGGAAAACAAGAAGATGGAGTGGGACGCCTACCGGATGCACGTGAGCGCCTACGAGATCGATCGCTACCTGCCCATCTTGTAACGTACAAGGATAGCCACCGTTTAACGACGGCTCACCACGCAGGCCGGGGAATCTCCCGGCCTGCGTTATTTTCTGGTTCCCCAACTCCTGCTGGGGAATGAGAGAAAAAATTCCCCTCCCTGCCCGCTCCTGGGGCGGGCGGCGCCCGCCGCCTTAACCAGCGTTCCCCTGGAATTCCCGCTCTATTTCTGGTTCCCCAGCTCCTGCGGGGGAATGGGAGAAAAGGGGCTCACTCGAGCCCGGGCTGGAAGCCTGCGCCATTGTCGCTCCCTGGCCCTTTTCTTGGGGTTGGCCAGGCAACCAGATTATCAGTTTTAAAATGAACCTTTTAATTGTCTTAGTCCTCGGTCCCTGATAGATTTGAGCAAATCCAGGAAGAGAAAAATCCTTTATGAAAAAAGCCACCTACAAGATCCGGCGCCTCATCATCCTGGCCTTTCTGTTCAGCGTCCTGGCGGTGCTGGTCTTCGCGGGATTCAGCTTCCAGGTGCACCGGGAAATCGGCCATCGCTTGCGGCTGCTGGAACTCACCGGCGACCTGTTTCAGAGCCTGCTGGAGACCCGCCGCTTTGAAAAGAATTTCTTCCTTTACCATCAGCCTGCCAGCATCCAGGAGGCCGGGCATTATACCGGGCATGTGGTGGAGCTTTACTTGAGCCATGAAGCGGAGATCCTGCGGTTGAAGAAAGACCCCCAGGCGCCGGAGTTTCATAAAACCCTCACCCGGTATCAAGAAGTTTTGGCCAAGATCGAAACGGATCTCCAAGGGCCGGCGGCCGGCTCGCGCAATTTTGCCGCAGAAGAAGAAGAGATGCGAAACCTGGGGCAGAAGCTGCTGAACATTACCGAAAGTTGGCAGAAGGAGGAAAGGCTGGAGATCGACCGCTTGTTCCAGCGGGCCATGGGGCTGTTTGTCGGCTCGGTTGCAGTCTTTCTGGCCCTGGGCCTCCTGGTGGCCTTCTATCTCACCCGCATGCTGGTGCGGCCCCTCTTCCAGATGCAGCAAGCCATGAACAAGATAGCCCATGGTGATTTCACCCCGATTACGGAACCGGAGTCCTCCTCGGAAGAATTCTCGGCCCTGTTCCGGGCCTTCAATCGCATGACCCACGAACTGCAGGTGCATCAGGAACAACTGGTGCAATCTCGGAAGATCGCCGCGGTGGGCACCCTCACCTCGGGCATCGCCCACGAACTCAATAATCCCATCAACAATATCGTGCTCACCGCCGAAGTCCTTAAAGAGGACTTCCGGGAGCTGAATCAAGAAGAGGCCCTGGGGTTGATCCAGGATATCCTGGGGCAGGCGGAGCGCGCCTCGGATATCGTCAAGGGCCTCCTGGACTTTTCCCGGTCGGAGCACCCCGAGTTTGAGCCCCTGGACATCGGCGGGGTCATCCAGGATACCCTGAAGCTGGTGCGCAACCAGTTGTCGCTCTCCGGCATCCAGGCGGACCTGGACCTGCCCCAGGACCTGCCCCGGGTGCAGGGGAACCGCAAGAGCCTGCAGCAAGTCTTTCTAAACCTCTTCATCAACGCCGTCCAGGCCATGCTGGACGGAGGCAGCCTCACCGTCCGGGCCCATCCCACTCCGGACGGCCAATGGCTGAAAGTGCAGGTGAGGGATACCGGCATGGGAATCGCGGCCGAGGACCTGCCCCGGATCTTTGACCCCTTCTACACCACCAAGGCGGTGGGCCGGGGCACGGGCCTGGGCCTTTCCGTGACTTACGGCATCGTGGAAAAACATGGGGGCCATATTGAGGTGGAGAGCGAGGCGGGCAAGGGATCGACCTTCAGCGTGCTGCTGCCGGTGTGCCGGGAGTGAGCCGGGCGCCAGGCGCGGCGCCCGGGTCAACGGTCTGGAGTGCGACCCCCCGACTTGCGGAACTGGCGCCGGCAATTTGCCGGAGAGATTTTGCTGGTCCGGGGGCAGGGAAAAGTGGTGCGTCTCACGGATAATTTCGGGCAACGACAAAGAAGGGGGAACTAGGCATGTCCTGGAGTCTTTATCTACCACTGGCCGGCAACAGCATCAACATCCTGCTGCTTTTCGGACTGGGGGGGGCGGTGGGCTTCCTCTCGGGCGTCTTCGGGGTGGGTGGCGGCTTTCTCATGACCCCGCTGTTGATCATGGCCGGCATTCCCTCCACGGTGGCCGCGGCCTCGGATTCCAACCAGATCGTGGCGGCCTCCACCTCCGGCGCTTACGCCCATTACCGCCTGGGAAACGTGGACTTCAAGATGGGGCTCTTCCTGCTCATCGGCGGGGTCATCGGCGGCACCCTGGGGGTCCAGCTCATCAAGGTGCTGCGCTCCATGGGGAACGCCGACTTCGTCATCAAAATCACCTACGTGGTGATGCTGGGGGTGATCGGCGGCTACATGTTCATGGAAAGCCTCCAGGCCCTCCGCAAGAAGCCGGCGCTGGAAGCCAGGCGGCCTGTTGAGCCCGCCAAGGTTTCCCGGTACAACCGCTTCATCCAATCCCTGCCGTACCAGATGAGATTCGACAAGTCCGGGGTGACCCTGTCGCCCCTGCTGCCCCTCATTCTGGGGGTCTTCGTGGGCATCCTGGCGGCCATCATGGGGGTGGGCGGCGGTTTTATCATGGTGCCGGTGATGGTCTATATGCTGCGCATGCCCATGCACGTGGTAGTGGGCACCAGCCTGTTCCAGATCCTCTTCACCTGTATCAACGTCACCATCATGCAGTCCATTACCAATTTTACCGTGGACCTGGTGCTGGCCATTATTCTGCTGCTGGGTTCCACCCTGGGGGCCCAGTTCGGGGTGCGCCTGAGCCGCCGGCTGAAGGCCGACCAATTAAAAATTCTGCTGGCCTCCATCGTCCTCATCGTCATGGTGCAAATGCTGGCCAGCCTCATCATTCCACCCCATCTGATGCTGGCGCACAAGGGCGGGCACTGAGATGCGGGCCTGGGATTATTTCGGGCAAAGGTTGGTGGCGGTTTCGGGGTTGCTGTTGATTTTGAGCTTGCCTTCCCTGGTCCGGGGGGCCTCCCTGGACCTTCAGGTCTCTCCCTCCCAGGTGGAAATCGGCGCCTTCTTCCGGGGCCAGGGGGTGACGGTGACCGCCATGATCCCCCAGGGGGCCGAGGCGGTCCTGGAAGTGGTGGGCCAGGCCGGGGACGAGCACCTGATGCGCAAGGGGCGCAGGGGCGGGTTGTGGCTGAACGTGGGCGAGATCGATTTCCACGGCGCCCCCTCCCTGTATATGGCCATGAGTACCAATCCCAAACTCCTGGAAGCCGCCGGGGCGGCAGCACCTTGGGGCTACCCGGCCCTGAAGACGCGGGTGACCCTGTCGGGCCAGGTCCAAGACCGGGAGCGGGATGAATTCTTCGAGCAGTTCCTGAAGATGAAGGAGAGTGAGGGGCTTTACACCATCTTTCCAGAGCCTATCAAGAAATCCCCGGCCGCCGGCGGCCTGGTTCCCGTGCAGGGCGAGTTTCAGCTGCCCACCAACGTCAGGCCGGGCAGCTACGAAGTCTGCCTCTCGGTGATTCAGGAAGGGCAGGTAACCGCCAAGGAATGCGGGGAGCTCAAGGTGGTGATGGTGGGCTTCCCGGCCACGATTGCCACTTTGGCGTATCAGCACGGCGCCATCTATGGTATTTTGGCGGTGGTTATCGCCATCGTCACCGGCTTTGCCATAGGCTTTATCTTCAAGGGCGGCGGCGGGCATTAGCGGTTCGCCTGTGCCACCGGGGAATTAAGTTGATGTGGCGATTTCTCAAGGACCTCCGGAATTTTTTCATGGGGTGGTGAAGCCCGAGGCTCGGACCTGGTGGGCTTTCCGGAGCTCTTCGAGCAATTCCAATATCTGCTTGAGGACCACCAGCAGGTCATGGAGCTGATTGCCGACCTGGGGGAGAAATCCGGGGGGGAATTCATCTTCGACCGCAAGTACCTGATCGACACCACCAACGAGATGCAAAACCTGATCCTGCACATGGTCAAGGGGGTCAACCTCATCAGCTCCAACCGCTACCTGGAGCTGTATTCCACCATCGACCGGATCTTTATCCCCCTGGAGACCGAGCTGCGGGGCCGTTTGAACCTGTCCCGGGATATGCCTTACGTGGTTTCCCTCAAAGAAGCGACCCCGGATCGCCCTGAACTCATCGGGGGCAAGGCCAATGCCTTGAGCATCATCATGCAAAACCTCTCCCTGCCGGTGCCTCCGGGCTTTGTCATCACCACCCGCGCCTGGCGCCGCTTCCTGGAGGACAACCATCTGGAAGAGCGGATTCACGGCTGGTTGGAAGCCTGGGCCGCGGGGGAGCGCGACGAAACCGAGACCGCCCGGCAGCTCCAGTACGGCATCCTGGCGGGGGTGGTGCCCCAGGAAGTGGCCGGGGAGATCCGGCGCCAGGCGGAAAAGGGAGGCGGTTCCTGGGCGGTGCGCAGCAGCGCCTACGGGGAGGACGGCGAAATCACCTTTGCCGGCCTGCACGAGAGCCTCCTCAACGTTCCGGCCAAGGGCCTCCTCGAGGCCTTTAAGCAGGTGCTGGCCAGCCTTTATTCGCCGGAAGCCCTGGTGTACCGGCAGGCGATGCGGATGCTGGGGGAGGAGGCGGCCATGGCGGTGCTGGTTCAGGAGACTGGTCGCCAGCCAGGTGAGCGGGGTGGTGCACACCCTGGACGTGAGCGGCTCGGAGCCGGACTGCCTGGTGATTTACGCCTCCTGGGGTCTGGGGCGCACCGTGGTGGAGGGCAGGAGTCCGGTGGACCGCTACGTGGTGGAGCGGGACTCTCCCCACCGCCTGCGGCGCCAGGAGATCGCCCGGAAGGAGACCCTGGCCCGGCCCGTGGCCGGCGGGGGAGAGGAGGTGGCGCCGGTGGCCGGGAGGCGCAAGAGCAGGCCAGCCTCTCCGAGGAAACCCTCCAAACCCTGGTGCGCTGGGCCTTGAGCCTGGAGCGCTACTTCAAACGGCCCCAGGAGATCGAGTGGGCCCTGGACGAGGCGGGCCAATGCTGGCTCCTGCAGTCCCGGGGCTTGCAGATTTCCAAGGCCACGCTCCCCGCTGGGGCAGGATATTTGCGAAACCTGCGCTCTTTATCCCATACTCATTCAAAAAACCGGCGTGGTGGCCCATGCCGGGGTGGGCTCCGGGCCGGTCTGCCTGGTGCAGTCGGATGACGGCATGAACCGGTTCCCCGAGGGGGCGGTCCTGGTGACCAAATATACCGCGCCCTGGCTGGCCCGCATCGTGCCCAAGGCCGCGGCCATCGTGGCGGAGCGGGGCTCGGCCGCGGGGCATTTGGCCACCATCGCCCGGGAATTCCGGGTCCCCGCCCTGGTGGGGGTGGAGGGCGCCAGCGAAATCCTGACGGAAGGCATGAAGGTGACGGTGGACACCAAGCAACGGATCATTTATGCCGGCCGGGTGAAGGAACTGCTGCAGTATGAACTGATCCAGGCGATGGCCTTCGAAGACGCCCCGGAGTTCCGGCTTTTGAGGCGTCTGCTGACCCGCATCGCCCCCCTCTATTTGGTCGATCCCCAGGACCCGGATTTCACCCCGGAGGGCTGTAAACCGTCCACGACGTCATCAGGTTCATTCATGAAAAGGCGGTGGAGGAATTGATGGACCTGCCCCGCTTCGTCAAGCGCTTCAAAGGGGTGCAGATCTGGACCCTGGTTTCGGATATCCCCCTGGGCCTCAAAGTTATTGATCTGGGTGGCGGGGTCGAGGCAGAGGCCTGGCGGCGCCAAGCTATTTCCGGAACAGATCAGGTCGCTCCCCTGCAGGCCCTGTGGGAGGGCCTCTCCGAACCCGGGGTCTGGAGCACCGAGCCGGTGCCGGTGGACTTTCAGGGGATGATGTCCAGTCTCAGCAAGACCGGACGGTGACCCCCGGCGCCGCCCCGGCCGCGGGATTCAACCTGGCGGTGATCAACGAGACCTACTTGAACCTGCACCTGCGCTTGGGCTACCACTTCAACCTCATGGACGCCCGGATGGACACCGAATCCCCTCGCAACCACATCTATTTCCGCTTTGTGGGAGGGGTTACGGACTTGACCCGGCGGTCCCGGCGCTCCCAGCTGCTGGCTAAGATTCTCTCCCAATACCATTTTAAGGTGGACACCAAGGGCGATCTGGTAGTGGCCAAGGTGCTGCACCTGCCCCGGGAGGACATTGAGGAGCGCCTCAAGGTCTTGGGCAGGCTTATCGGTTTCACCCGCCAACTGGACATTCAGTTGCGCAGCGATGAAGATATCCCGGAATTTGCGGAGGCCTTTTTTCACCAAAACTCAGGTCGGAGAAGCCCCCGAGTAGGAGGAAAATATGAGTCCGGATAAGCTGAGGATAATGGTGCTGGACGATGAGCCCATCGTCTGCAAACGCTTAAAGCCGGCTTTGGAGAAGCTTGGGGTTCGAAGTGGACGCCTTCACCCAAAGCCTCGAGGCCATGCATCAGATTCAGCAGGTCAACTACGACATCGTCATCACCGATCTCAAGATGAAAGAGGTCGACGGCATGCGGTTTCTGGAGGAGGCCAAGAAACAGCACCCGCAAACCGAAGTGATCGTCATCACGGGTTTCGCCACCATGGAAACCGCCAAACAGTCCTTCCAAAAGGGCGTCTTCGATTTCATCGCCAAGCCCTTTAAATTGAGCGAGATTCAGGACGTGGTGAACCGGGCGGCCGCCAAGATTCGGGGGCGCGCGAGCCTAGAAGGTGGAGAACGGACAGCCGTCCCGGCTGTCCCCGGGCAGGGGAGGGCGCCTGCCCCACATAAGCACCTACTAATTTGAAAGGATACCCATGACATGATAAGACCCTGGTAGCCATCGAAGTGGATCTGGCCTCCAGCCTTGCCATCCGCTATGCCTGTCGATCTGGGCAACTTAATCCAATGGAGCTGTACCCGGTCTATGTGAAGGCGCCGCCGCCGGAGGTGCCGGCCACGGGCACCGGTTGGGTGCGGCATACCTGGGAGCGGGAGATCGTGGAGATGGGCAAGGAAGAGATCCAGGAAATGCTGGCCTCCGAGAAGGAGTCCTGCCCCCAGCTGCAGGAACCCCGGGTGATCTATGGCGATCGGGAATATGAACTGGTCAAGATCATGGGACACGAGCCCTTCGACTTGTACGTGGAAGGGGCGCCCTACCCCTTCACCCCGGCCAACATCCAGCGGCGCCTGCAATGCCAGGTTTTACCAGAAGCTCGCCTGACGCCCCTCATCTGGCTGCGGGTCGTTGAGGAAGATCAACCAGGTGCTGGTGCCCTGCCCCGACCCGGCCGGCGCCCGGGCTGCTGTCCGGCCATGCAGAAAATCTGGGCGGGCTGTTCCACCCCCCTGCACTTTGGCCCTGCCGCCCGGGGCTGGGGATGCGGTGCGGCAGGAGGTTTGCAGGGGCGGAGACCCTGCAGGCGGCCGGCTGCCAGACGCTCCTGCGGGAGGATGGCCGCCTGGTCCGGCGGCGGGCCGGCCCCGAGGCCATGAAGGACTACGGCCTGGTGGTGGTGGCCCTGGAGCGGGCCGTCAAGAAAGACAGCCCCAGGCTGCAATGGCTGGCCCAGGTGAAGTAACCCTTGATGCTGGTGCTGTATTAACCGGCTGGCGATCGCCGGGAGACGGATTTTATGTCATCCGACTAAAGGAATGAACCATGACCTGACCGAAAAGCGATCAAAGACTGATCTCTATCCCTTCAAGGCGAAGAGCTCATCAAGGCCATGGAGGAATGGGCCGACCGGCGGGAGCATCTGGCCGAAGACCGCACCAAACTGGCCCAGTTCCGCACCAAACTGGCGGAGGAACGGACCGCCCTGGCCCACCGCCGCACCCAATTGGCGGAACGGCGCACCGAACTGGCCAGCGGTCGCACGGAGTTGGCCGACAAGCGCACCGAACTGGCCGATAAACGCACCGGGTTGGCCGGGGACCGGACCCAGTTAGCTCAAAAGCGCACCGAGTTGGCCGAAGGCCGCACCAAGTTTGCCGGGCAACGCACCGAACTGGCCGGGAAACGGACCAACCTGGCGGAAAAGCGCACCGAACTGGCCGAGGGCCGCACCGAGCTGGCCGACCGGACCGAATTAGCCGAAAACGCACCTGGCGTGGGCCAGGGAGCGCACCGGACCCGGTTAGCCGAGAAACGCACCGAGCTGGCCGACGGCCGCACCGAGTTGGCCGGCAAACGGACCGAACTGGCCGAGAAGCGGACCAACCTGGCGGAGGGGCGCAACGTCCTGGCCCAGAGCCGCACCAATTGGGCCCAGAGCCGCACCGAATGGGCGGAGATGCGCAATAAGCTCGCGGAAATCCGCACCCGCATGAGCGGGGCCCGCACCGGCCTGGCCCAGTCCCGCACCAATCTCTCCCAATATCGCACCATCCTGGCCAAGCAGCGCACGGAACTTTCTTATTTACGAACCGGCCTGACCTTGATCGCCATTGGCACCATCTTCACCCGCATGTTCGGCTTGGGCTACTGGTCCATCATCGATGCGATCATCACCCTGACGGGTATTTCCAGCATCGCCATGGCAATCAAACTGTTCATCAAATCCTACCGAGTGGAACGAAAGCTGTTGCGCCAACTGGAAAAGGAGCTGGCCCCGGAGGCGGTGGAGAAGCGGTTGGAAGAGGCCATTAGTCCCACCGTTTTAGTGGCTTTTAGCCGGCCTGATTTCGGTCGGAGTATTCACGATGCAGCCGCCTCGCCCTTCAGGGCGGTGGACCATAGGATCTCTATTATTGATGCTGTCTTATGAGACTTCCTCATTTACCCCAGATGACCATCAGACAAAGAATCATCGTATCGGTGGTGATCCAGGCGATCATGATTTGTGTTATCGGCTTGTTCGTCTATTTTTCGTTTGAAGATGTTTTATCAAAATTACGCTCCATAGAACGAATAGATGATATGAATATTGCCCTTCTGGAGATGCGCAAGGCGGAGAAGAATTACTTCTTATATAACGACGTCAATGCCTTAAAAGAATCGGCCAAGCTGGGTGAGGAAGAATATCATAATATTTTGTCATCAAAATCCTTGATGGGGCCGATTTTGCGCGGTCCGGGCCGGAAGAACTATGACCGCTTACTGGTTATCCTCAAGGAATACCGCTCCCTGGTGAATAACCTGGTGGACGGCAAGGCGGCGCCCCGGGATTTCGGGGAGGAGCTGAGGAGCCGGGGGCAGGAGTTAACCCTGGTATCCGAGGGACTTCTCAAACTGGAGAGGGCAAATGTCAGCCGCACCATAAATAACAATGTCATAATGCTGATCGCCGCTCTGGGAATTATTTTTATTATTCAGTTAATCCTCTGGCAATACTTTTTCAAGCTGATTATCGAAGAACTGAAAACCATGGCGCGCATGATTAAAGTGGTGTCGGAAGGGCGGTTCCAGGAGGTGGCGGTGAAAACCATCTCCCCCCATAATGAAATCGAAATAGCCATCAAGGCCATCTCAGACATGGCCGGGCAACTGGCCAAGCGTGAAGAAGAGATGCTGCAAGCCGGGAAGCTGGCCTCCCTGGGGGTCATGATCTCCGGCGTCGCCCATGAGCTGGGCAATCCCCTGAACAATATCTCTTTGATGGCTCAGACCTACCTCAGCATCTATGATATGTTGGGGGATGAAGAGAAAAAGACCTACATGGGGGATATTTATAACCAGACGGACCGGATTCATAAGATCGTGGAAAAGCTGTTGGATTTCTCCCGCCAAAAGAAACAAGAGCTTAAGGAGGCGCACTTAAAGGAGATCATCCACGTCAGCCTGCTGCTGGTGGGCAACCAATTGAAACTGGGCGGGGTAAGAGAGCACGTGGTCCTGGCCCGAGGACCTGCCCCCCGTTTACGTGGACGTCTCCCAAATCGAGCAGGTTCTGGTCAATCTGTTTATCAACGCCATTCAAGCCATGCCCAAGGGTGGAGACCTGTTCATCAGCGCCGGTTACGACGCAAGACCCGCGATCTCATCCTGGAGGTCAGGGACACCGGGACCGGCATTCCCCAGGAGATTTTGCCCAACATTTTCGATCCGTTTTTTTCCACCAAGGGGACCAAGGGCACTGGTTTGGGCCTTTCCGTGAGCTACGGCATCATCCGGGAGCATCATGGCGATATTTTCGTGGAAAGCGAAGAGGGCAAAGGGACCAGATTCATCATCAAGTTACCCTCACTAACCGGAAAGGGGGCGAAAGATGGCAAAAAAGATTCTCGTGGTGGACGATGAGAAGATCGTATGCGACATGGCCAAAGTCATTTTGAAAAACGAAGGCTATGAGGTGGAGGCCTTCACCGACAGCCAACTGGCCCTGGAAGCCCTCCAGCATACGCCCTATGATCTCGTGGTCACCGATTTAATGATGGAGCAGGTCAGCGGCATGGATATCCTGCGGGAAGTGAACCGCCTCTATCCCAACACCAAGGTGATCATGTTGACCGCCTACGCCACCCTGGACGCCACCATCGAGGCCATCCGGGAGCGCATCTTCGACTTTTTTCCCAAGCCGGTGAAGATCGAGGAATTGAAAAAGTCGGTAAAAAAGGCCCTGGGAGATTGAGGCGCCTCCGGGAGGTCCTGAGCGGCGGGCCCCTCACCGGGTGCGCCTCAGCACCCCGGCCGCTCCTAGATTCCGGGACCAGGATGCTTCACGGCGCAATGCTGACCAAAGCGTAGAGCTGAGCCCACCGATTCCTCTAGTAAAAGAACCGCTAAAGTAGAACCGTACGGACTTAAGGTAGATGACCAGAAGACGCAGGTCGGCCTGCCGACCGAGTCCCGAGAGACCGAACCGCTTAACTGACCCGTGCTAGACTGAGAGAAAGAAGCCAGGGCGGTTGAGCCGATATCAGCACGTCGTTTAAGATCTAAAAGCAGTCCGGAACGATCGCACTTGCATCGCCGTTTTCCGAGGCTCTTGCCTAATTGCCATGAATTGTAATACAGAAGGCAAACCCAGCGCAGGCAATTTAAGTGACTTGAACTTAATCATCAATAATCGGGCCGGTGGAAATGGCCCATAATGGCGCAGATTATTGTGAAAATTAACGCCCAAGACCCCGCCAAAATCTAATGTTTACCGCGGATTTTTTCGTCAACCTGATTATTAGAACCAGCCTCGATGAAATCTCGATTCCCATTCTTCCTGGTTTATTCTCCTCTCGTATTCCTCCTGGGTCTCTGGATTACGAGTCCAGGTCATGGTCGGGGTCTCCGGAGCCACCGGTGTTTCATAATATCCTGGAGCGCAGCCTGCCGTGAGAATAAGAATGGTCAAGATCAACCAAACTCGTGCTTTCACGACGTCCTCCCGGAATAACATCGTTAACAGACGGACGCACTCGGCTGCATCGACTTTGTTAGACAGCCTGTTCGTCATGCAGCACTACCGGAATATCCAGTCTCCTCATGGTATGGTTGCCGGCCCTCACAGGGGCTGCGCCTTATCCAGCATCCAGCAGGAATTGACGGGCCTGGGACCGCCTGTTATTATTGGCGCCCCCGCCGAGACTCGAACTCGGGACACAAGGATTAGGAATCCTTTGCTCTGTCCATTTCTGAGCTACGGGGGCGCAGGGCCACGAGGTTGCCTTTAGCATAAGGGGCGTTTGCAGGAGGCGCCGGAGACGCGCCCCGCTTGCGGCGGGCGGCGCCTGCAACCCGCCCGCTTCCAGGGTAAAGTCCCACTGGTGAGATAATATGCCAGGTTCGCCCGGGGCGCAAGAGGGAGAGCGGAGGCAGTTTCCTGTTTCCGGCTTCTGGTTTTCTGCCTCTGCCAAGGGGCCTTTGACTTTGATTTTGCCTTTCACCGAAAACCGAAAACTCGTCTCTAATCACCCCCACCCCAACCCTCCCCCCTCTCAGGGGGAGGGAGAAAAGACCCTTAATCCTCAGCAAGGCGTAGGGCGCGGTGTTACGCGCCAGGCGCGTGGGGTGGGCGTCCCGTCCGCCGGCTGTAAGACCCCAGAAAAAAATGGCGGGCGGGACACTCAGCCCACGCGGGAATGTGGTGCGTGAGACGCACCCTACGGGAAAAAAATAATCCTGGGGCGGTACCCCAAAAAGATCAAAAATTAACCGTGAAAGCCCGCCCCTCCCAGCCGTAACGATCAAATATTAATCGGAAAAAGCCGCCCATCCCAGGCGCAGCCCTCCGGCCTGCGGTTGTTGAAAGATGCAGGGGGGCATGGTATGATGCACCGATTCCGGGGAGCGGGTGAGACAAGGGATGGGTATGGCCAGGCGCTGGGTCAAAATCTGCGGGGTTCTACCCCTCTTGCTCTGGGCCGGGCTGGCCAGCGCCGCAGAAATGGATCTGTTCAAGGCCGAGCGCTTCCAGGGGGGCCCCTGGCGTATCCGGGCCGAGAGTCTCACCTATGATGCCGCCAACCACCTCTATGTCGCCCGGGGGCGGGTGGAGATCGTGCAGGCCGACCGGCGCATCACCGCGGACCAGGCGCAGGTGGACGAGGTCACCAAGGTGGCGACCCTCACCGGCAACGTGGTCCTGGTCATGGAGGAAGACGTCTTCACCGGCACGAAGGGCCGCTTCAACCTGGCCACCCGCAGCGGCGAGTTGCAGGACGGCCCGCCTCTTCTTGAAGAGGAACCATTTCCGGGTGGCCGGCAAACTCATCCGCCGCACCGGGGACAACACCTATGTTGCCGAAGAGGCCACGGTGACCACCTGCGATGCCGACCATCCGGTATGGAGCTTTTCGGTTCGGCAGTTGTCGGTGAAGCTGGAAGGTTATGGCATCGGCCGGGAAGCCAAATTTAACCTGGGGGGGGTGCCGGTCCTCTATCTGCCTTTTGCGGTGCTGCCGGTGATGAATGAGCGGCAGAGCGGCTTTCTGCTGCCGTCCTTCGGGCAGCACAAGGCCGGCGGCACCGTGATCGAACTCCCCTTTTATTGGGCCATCAGCAACAACGCTGACGCCACTCTGTATCAGACGTTTCTTTCCAACCGGGGCTACATGCAGGGGGTCGAGTTCCGCCGCCAGGGGCACGACGACGCGGCCGCCAATTTCCGCTTTTTCTATCTGGATGACGGCAAACCCAATGAGCCCACCGACCACCGCTATTGGGTAGCGGGGATGGTAAACCAACCGCTGCCGGATGACTGGAGGCTGCGCACCACGGTGGACCGGGTGAGCGACGTCAACTACCTCAGTGACTTCAACTTCGGCTACATGGGCCTGAACCGCTATTCCCGGGACCTGCTGGACACTTTCGGCCGGAATCTGGAGCAGCAGGAGGTTAGCACCCGGGTCTCCACCTTCCAATTGAGCCCGCAATTTCTCCTGGGCCAACTTCACCGCCTATAGCAGCTATTACGAAAGGCTTAACCAGGCCGACCCCAACCCCTGGCACCGGCTCCCCGGGATGTCCCTGACTTCCCTGCCCTTGCCGGTGGCCAATTTGCCCGTATATTTCGGGATGAATGGCAGCTATGACTATTTTCTTCCAGCACCACGGCCTGGACGGCGACCGCCTGGATCTCCATCCGCAGTTCTCGCTCCAGGGGCAGCCATTGCCGGCAGTGGCCTTCAATTCCCAGGCAGGATTCCGGGAAACCATTTTCCGCGTCGACCAAAGTGTCACGGATATACCACCGGAAGGGTGGCTGAACCGGCAGGTATTCGATTCCCGGGTGGGCGTGTCCAGCGCCTGGGACCGGGATTACGGCCGGGATGATGGGTCCAGCACTTACTTCCGGCACATTATCCGGCCGGAATTGACCTACTGGAATATCGGCAACTATAATCCGCAGCGCTACCCCGACTTTACCCCAACGACGTGGGCTGGACGGTCCGCACCAACCGCAACCTGCCGGTACGGGATGGGGACGAACCCCTCGGCGGCGTCAATGCCTTGACCTACGGCCTCTCCAACAGCATCCTCTGGCGGAGCCAAAACAAGGAGGGACAGGCCAACGTCAAAGACCTGGTCTGGTTTCGCCTGAGCCAGAGCAGCTTTTTTAACAGGGATTCCATGGGCCTGGACGGCACCCCCCAGCCCCATCATCCCTTTTCCGACTTTCTGGGGGAGACCGAGGTTTATCCCAGCCGGCAGGTCACCCTGGGTCTGGACCTGGCAGTCACCCCCTACCAGGGAGGGTTTCGAGCAAGCCAATGCTAAACTGACCCTCCTGGACGCCAACCGGCAGAACTTCTTTAGTGTGAATTATGTTTTCCTCGAAGACTTCGCCAAACAGATAAACGTCCAAACCTATGTGAATCTGATGCAATCCGTAAAGACCTGGCTCACCTACGGGCATACCTTTCAGACCAATAAACAATTGGAAAACAATTACGGGGTGATTTTTCAGCGCCAGTGTTGGGGGGTGGCCCTCTCCTTTACCGACCGCCCGGACGATAAGCGGGTGTCGGCCGTCATCTTCATTCCCGGCTTGGGAGAGAAGATGAATCACTCCCCGGTGCACTTCTCGGGAACCAAAGCCAAAGAGCAAGCCCCCGATTACTTTTAATGAGCGGCCTGCGGCCCCGGGAGCGGCCGATAGCTTTTATTAGCCAAACTGGATAAATTTAAAACTTTTAAGCGGCATCCGCTCATCCCGGATTAAAGCGGTTCCGCCACCGACCACCTGGGAATTTCCAAGGAGGTAGACCTTAATGAAATTGGCCATCATCGGAGCAGGCTATGTCGGTCTGGTGACCGGGGCCTGCTTTGCCGAAATGGGTAACGACGTTATTCTGGTGGACGCGGATGTCGCCAAGGTGGAGGCCCTGGAGCAGGGACACATCCCCATTTACGAGCCGGGACTGGAGGACTATGTCAAGCGCAATGTCCGGGACAACCGCCTGAGGTTCACCACCGACCTGGCCACTGCGGTGCAGCATAGCCTGGTCTGCTTCATCGCGGTGGGCACCCCCCAGGACCGGGACGGCTCGGCCGACCTGTCCATGGTCCTGCAGGTGGCCCGGGAGATCGGCCGCCACATGAACGGCTACAAGGTGATCGTGGAGAAATCCACGGTGCCGGTGGGCACCGCGGTCCAGGTGCGCCAGGTCATCCAGGAGGAGCTGGCCGCCCGGAGCGAGGTCCTGGAATTTGACGTGGTCTCCAACCCGGAATTCCTCAAGGAAGGCACCGCCCTGGACGACTTCATGAAGCCGGACCGGGTGGTGGTGGGCTGCGACGACGTCCGGGTGGGGGAGTTGATGAAGGAGCTTTATGAACCCTTCGTGCGCACCAACGCCCCCATCATCATCATGAACGTGGTTTCCGCCGAACTCACCAAGTATGCCGCCAATGCCTTTTTATCCACCAAGATCTCCTTCATCAACGAAATGGCCAACATCTGCAGCCGCACCGGGGCCGATATCAAAATGATCCGCCAGGGCATCGGCTCCGACCGCCGCATCGGCCCCCTCTTCCTGTTCCCGGGCCTGGGCTATGGCGGTTCCTGTTTTCCCAAGGACATGCAGGCCCTGATCCACACCGCCAGGTCCCGGGGCTACGCCCCCCGCCTCCTGGAAGCCGCGGAGGCCATCAACCAGGATCAGCGGCGGATCTTTGTGGAACGCATCGCGGATTATTACCACGGCGATCTGAAGGGGCGGGTCTTTGCTCTGTGGGGCCTCTCCTTCAAACCTCAGACCGACGACATTCGGGAGGCCCCGGCCCTCGCCCTCATTGCCAGCCTGGCGGCAGCCGGGGCGCGCCTTCAGGCCCACGACCCCGAGGCCATCGCGGCTACCCGCCAATACCTGGGGAACCAGCAGGCCGTCAGTTTTGCCGCCTCCAGCTACGAGGCCCTGGAGGGGGCCGATGCCCTCATCATCTGTACCGAATGGGCCAGATTCCGGGAGCCGGACTTCGACCGGATTAAATCCCTGCTGAAGGCCCCGGTGATTTTTGACGGCCGTAACCTTTACCAGGCCGATAAGATGGCCAAGCTGGGGTTCAGGTACTTTTACATCGGCCAGCCGGTGAACGGCCAATAAGCCAGGCGTTCCCGGGGGATACCCGCAGAGGGTCCGGCCAGGTTTGGCATTCGGTTTTCGTTCCCCAACCCCGCTGGGGAACGCCTTGAGCCTACGCCCTGCTTGGGCCAGATTACGAAGCAAGGAGCGGAGCCGGCAGTGTTCCAGAGCAAGTCAGGCGGCGGCAGCGAAGATTGGGGTATCGGGGAGGAGTTGCGGCGCCTGGACCTCTCCGGCTTCTCCGCCCTGCGGATCCTGGTGGTCGGGGATTTCATGCTGGACGAGTACCTCTGGGGGCGGGTGTCGCGCATCTCCCCGGAGGCGCCGGTGGCGGTGGTGGACGTGGAGCGGGAAACCCGCACCCTGGGTGGCGCCGGCAACGTGGTCAACAACCTGGTGGCCCTGGGGGCCCAGGTGGAAGTCCTGGGATTGGTGGGCGACGACCATCCCGGCAGCCTGTTGCGCCGGGAGCTTAGCCGGCTGGGAGTGGACGACGCCGGGCCTCTTCGCCGACCCTAAGCGGCGTACCTCGCGCAAGACCCGGGTCATGGGCAACACCCAGCAGGTGGTGCGCATCGACCGGGAATCCCGCAGCCCGGCCGGCCCGGATTTCCTGGCGGCGGCCGCCAGCTTTCTCCAGGACCGCCTGCCCCGGCTCTCCGCCATCGTCCTGTCCGATTACGCCAAGGGGGCCCTCACCGCCCCATTGCTGCAGGAGGTCATCAGACGGGGGCGCAGTCAGGGGGCGCCGGTGGTGGTGGACCCCAAGGGGCCGGATTTCTCCAGTTACGCCGGGGCCACGGTCATCACCCCCAACCGCCAGGAAGCGGAACTGGCCGCCGGCCACTCCCTGTCCCGCTGGGAGGAACTGGTCCGGACCGGGGCCGGACTCCGGGAGGACCTGGGTCTGGACCATCTGCTGATTACCCTGGGGGCCGAGGGCATGCTCCTCTTCCCTCGGCAAGGCCCGGAGCTGCACATCCCCACCCGGGCCCAGGAGGTCTTCGACGTCTCCGGGGCCGGGGACACGGTGGCCGCGGTGGTAGCCCTGGGGCTGGCCTGCTGGGGCAACCCGGTGCTGGCCGCCACGCTGGCCAACATCGCCGCCGGCGTGGTGGTGGGCAAGGTGGGCACCGCCCCCATCTTCCGGGCGGAGCTGGAGCGGGAGCTGGGACGCCGGTCCGCCGGCCTGGAGGATAAGATCCTCGGGTTGGCCGAATTGGGCCTCAAGGTGTCCCACCTCCAGGCCCAGGGTCGGAAGGTGGTCTTCACCAACGGCTGCTTCGACCTGCTCCACGCCGGCCACATCAAGTTCCTGGAGGATTCCCGGCGCCTGGGAGACTCCCTGGTGGTGGCCCTGGACAGCGACGCCTCGGTGCGTCTGGTGAAAGGGGAGGGCCGCCCGGTCATCGGCGAAGCTCAACGCTTGCGCATCCTGGCGGCCCTGGAAGCGGTGGACTACGTCACCCTGTTTGAAAGCTCCCGGCTGCCGGAAATCCTGGCCGGCCTCAAACCGGACATCCTTACCAAGGGGAGCAATTACCCGGAGGCCCAGGTGGCCGGGCGGGAGATCGTCCAGTCCTACGGCGGGGAGGTCCGGCTCCTCCCGGTCACCGAACCCGTCTCGGTCTCGAACCTCATCCAGCGCATCAAAAACGGCCAGGGGGGCTCCTAGCGGCAATTAGCAGGCGGCGCTCAGCGGCGCGGTGCCAGCCCGCCTCAACTGCCGGCAAGCTATCAGACAACCCTGCTTTTTCTTCCTCGATACAGAAAACAGAAAACCTTCTTCCCTTACCGGGTCCAGTAAACCCGCACGAACCGGTTGGGTTCGCTCCAGTGGAAGCTCAGGTCGCCTTTATAGGCCTTGGAGATGGTGCGGCCCAGGTGTTGGGCCAGTTTCTCGGTGGTGGTCTCCACCACCAGCTTACTGTCCGCCTCCGGAATCATCTGGACAATGCGGTCAGCGCAGTTGCGCTTCCCCACCTTGCCGGCTTCCTTTTCCAGCAGCTTGACGATCTCCTCCCGGTGCTGGACCCAAAAATCACCACTCAGGGTGAGGTAGCCTTCCACGTAATGGTCCTTGATCTTGCGGCAGGTGGGGCAGACCACCTGCCGCACCTTGCCGGCGCCCGCCAGTTTGTCGTAAAGGTTCCCATCAAAGAACCAGCGCTTGCCCTGGTAGACGGCGTGGCAGTCCTGGCACACCGCCGCCTCCTGGCCGGCCGCCAGCTCGTAGGGGTCGTTGACCCGGCCGGCATGACCGAACTTCTTGCCTTTTTCTCCACTCCATTTCTGTTCTTTGTATCTTTCCATCAGAGCTCGCCTCTCTCGGTGGCGCCCCTGGTCCCGGGGCGAGGATGAACCATCGATTGGTAATGCCGCTGCAAAGCTTGCTTAAAAGTTAATGCCTAATTTTTCATTTTCTACTGGTCCGGTTGAATTATTCCGGCAGTTGGAGGAATCGGCAGGTTTGGCGCCGGGGAAGGGAAGACCGGAGGAGGGGCTGGGACAGGAGGGCCGGCGGCTTGCCGGTGTCCCCCGGGCCTCCCCCCGGAATCCTCCCCTTCTCTCTAAAAATCCACGTACTCGCCGCGACTCAGGCCTCGCAGGTGGCAGGTGTCGTTGAGTCACACGATCTGCCAGGCGCCGCCCGTCCAATGGAAGCGGTTGATGGCGGTGGTGTCCTGGCCGATGCGCCAGAAGTGCGAGTTATCCAGGCCGATGAAGGCGGCGATGAGGACCTTGTTCACCGCCCGGTGGGCCGCCAGCAGGACGGTCTGGTCCGGGTGGCGCGGCCACCACCTCGTCCACCGCGGCCAGCGCCCCGTTGCTTCACTTCTTCCAGGGTTTCCCCCTGGGGAAAGCGCACGGTGTGGGGGGCGGTCTCCCAGCGGCGGTAGAGGTCGGCGTATTTCACCTTGACCTCCGTCAGGGGCAGGCCCTCCCAATCTCCGTAGCAGAGGTCGCTCAGTCCCGGCAAATCTTCCACCTGCAGGCCGTGGTGCCGGGCGATGGCCTCGCCGGTGTCCCGGGCCCGGGACAGGGGGGAGCAGTAGGCGGCCTGGATGGTCTCTCCCTTGAGCCATTCCCCCGCCAGCCGGGCTTCTTCCCGGCCGGTGTCGTTCAGGGGGATGTCCCGGGAGCCGCGAAAGATCTTGTCCTTGTTCCAGGGGGTCTGGCCGTGGCGCACCAGGATGATCCGGGTCATGTTCCCTCCCCTTATGGAATACGAACAATATGAGAAATTATGAAAAACGGGGCCAAATTTGGGAAATTGGCCCCGTAATGGATTCGCCCTGGAAGGTGAACGCCCTCTCAGGCGAGGTCCCAATTGAGTTCAAAGGTATTGTCGTAAAGGGTGTACAAAAACCCCATCATCCTGCCCACCCCCGGCATGACCCCTTCCTGGACCCTCCAGAAATTCAGATAGATGGCCGGGACCATGCGGGTCTCCCCGGTTTGGGGTCGGGGTCGATGTTCTGCCAAACCTCTTTCTTCTCCATGACGCGCCAAACGGTGCCATATTTCTTGCTGCGCACCGTCTGCCCTACTTTGGGGAGCTTCTTCTGCCGCATGATTTCTCATACTCTTTCATAGGTCACCTCCTGGGGAAGAATGGTTAGGGGGCCTGCCCAAAAAATAAGATTGGGCTTACCAAATATCAAGGCTAATTTCCTTCTTTTCGCCCTGGTTAAATGTTTTCTAACTCAGGGCAGGGACTTTTCAATCCGGGCCTTCAATCCCAATAACGTGCCTTCGGCCTGGGAGATTTCGGTCAATCTCTGCTCCATTCTCCGGCCCGCCGCGCCGCCGCCTGGGCGCTGCTCTGTTTCTGGGCCCTGGCCCGCTCCAGGGCCTGGCGGATGCTTTGGGTGGTGTCATCGATCCTGGAGAGCCAGTCTTGCCGGAAATCCCGGGCAATTCCTGGAGCCGCTGCTGAAAATCGTAACGCAGGCGGCCGCAATGCTTATCCACCAATTCAGCCACATTTTCCAGAAGCTTTTTGAGCAGCAGGCCCTTGGTAAGGGCCCGGGGGAGCAGGGAGGTCACGGTCATTTGCAGGATTTCCAGGCCCACCGGTTCTTCTTTAAATTTGAACCCGAAGCGGCTCTTTTCGGTGAAGGCTTCCTCCGCCGCAAAACCCCGCAGGGAAAAGTCAAAGATCCGGGCGGTCAATTGGGTCAGGCGCTCCAGGATGCCGTTAATCCGGCCGGCGAACTCCTGGTGGGTGTCGGCCAGTGACTGCGCCAGTTTCTCGATTTCCTGGCGCCGCCAATCCAGTGAAGACATCCCGCAACGCCGCGAACAGGTATTGCTTCCATCTCCTTGCGCAGATCCAGGGCCAGGCGGCTTTTCCGGTGAAACTCGGCCTCCACTTCCCGGCGCAGCCCGGCGTCGGTCTCCCGCTTAAAGGCCTCCAGGTCGCGGTTCAACTCCGCCATCACGCCCTTTGATCCGCCCATCCAGGAGGCAGCAGGGACATCTCCCGTTCTTTCTCCAGGCCCTGCAATTCCTGGTGGAAGCGGGCGATCTTTTCCTCCAGCTCTTTCAGGGGGATGGCGCTGGCCTGGCGTTCCACCTTGAGGGCCAGGGTGGAGTCGGTCAGGGCTTTCAGGGCCCCGTTGATACAGGAAATCAGCAATACCCGGCCCTTTTCCTCGATAGAGAAACTGACGCAGGTGATCCTCAAATTCGGGCAGGAGGCTGGCGTTCAATACTGCCGAGCCGCCGTTGGCCTTGCCTTCCAGGCGCCAGCTTGGCGGATAGGGGAAAGATCATCACCTGCTGGGCGGCCAGGTTGCCTTGCAGCACCTCGGCGGTAAAGTCCAGGGCCTCTTGCCGCTCAGCCTCGTCCACATAGTCGATCTTATTCAGAACGAAGAAGAGCTTGTGGACATATTCCCGGATATCCTTCAAGAAATTCCTGCTTCCGCCGCGGACAGGGGCGGGTCCACGGTGACCACGAAGATGGCGGCGTCCACCTGGGGGAGATAATTATAGGCCACTTCGGTATTGTGGCTATAGACCGAGCCCACCCCGGGGGTGTCGATGATGCGCACCCCATCCCGCAAATAATCCGAGGGATAGGCGATCTCCACCTCCCGCACCCCTTTCTGATTGCTGGGATTGCCCTTCTCGGTGATATAATCCGCCAATTCCGCCTGGGTGATTTGCGGGCTCTGGCCGTTTTGAAAATGGACCTGGATATCCAGGCTGCTCGCCGTAACCCAGGATGGTAACCACCGAAGTGAGGGGGACGATGGCGGTGGGCAGCACGGCTCTCCCAGCAAGGCGTTGATCAGGGTGCTTTTCCCCCGTTTAAAGGCCCCCAGGATCACCAGATTAAAGCGGTTTTCCCGCAGCTTGTCCAGCAGCTGCGTCAGCTGCGGCCCCTGCACTTCCGGCAGCCCGGCCAACCGGCTCAGCTCCCCTTCCAGGTCTTCTTTCAGTTCCCGGTAAACTCCCATTGCTTCTCCTTGGCGTTGGAGCAAAAAAAAACTTCTGCCCCTAAAATGGACAGAAGTCATCAGCCCACCGGGCCACCGTGGGCAATTAAGGCGGACTTCATCGCCTGTTCGTAAATTAAATTATTTCTTCAAAAGGGCCTTGATGTCAATTTAAAAGAGAGGCCCTTGAGAGATTTTCTTCGGCAAATTTTCCTTGACCAATCCGGGGACCGGAGTTAAGGTTATCCCAAGATTAGGCGATGGAGTCCGCCGGGGTGGAGGAGAATCTGCCCGAACCGTGATGACACTGATGGCTCCTGATCTCACCGGGTGCGGGTCAGGGGCTTTTTTATTGCCGCCTGCCTCCGGTCGTCAGGAGGATTAACGTGGAGCAAGTCTGGTACACCGCGACGGCCTGGATCGGGTTGGCGTTCCTGGCCAGCCTGATCTCCATCCGCATCGGCATTTCCGTGGCCCTGGTGGAGATCTTCCTGGGCTTTGTCGCCGGCAACTGCGGGGCCCACTTCGGTTCCGCCATCTTTCAGCCCAATGCCTGGATCAATTTCCTGGCCGGCTTCGGTTCGGTAGTCCTGACCTTCCTGGCCGGGGCCGAGATCGAGCCCGAAACCTTCCGCAAGCAGTTGATACCCACCCTCACCATCGGCACCATCGCTTTCTTGGTCCTTTCTTGGGGTGCATGGCCTATGCCTATTACGTTGCCGGATGGAGTCTCCAGGCCGCCCAGATTGCCGGCATCGCCCTGTCCACCACCTCCATGGCGGTGGTCTATGCGGTCATGGTGGAGACCGGGCTGAACGAGACGGAGTTGGGTAAGCTCATCCTGGCCGCCTGCTTCGTCAACGACCTGGGCACGGTGCTGGCCCTGGGCCTGATCTTCGCCAACTACGATTACTGGCTGGTGATTTTTGTGGTGGTGACCACGGTGGTCCTGGTTTTCATGCCGGCCATCAGCCGCCGGGTCTTCGCCTGGTGGGGCGGCCGGGTGAGCGAACCGGAAATAAAATTCATTTTTCTGGTTCTCTGCGCCTTGGGCGCCCTGTCGGTCACGGCCCGCAGCGAAGCCGTGCTGCCGGCTTATATCTTCGGCATAGTGGTGGCGGGCTTATTTGTCCACAATAAAGCGATCATGCTGCGCATGCGCTCCATCGTTTTTGCCTTGCTGACGCCGTTCTTCTTTCTCAAGGCCGGGACCCTGGTGTCTTTGCCGGCTTTGATAGCCGGGTTCGGTGTCTTGCTCGCCCTGTTTTTGGTCAAAGATGATCACCAAGATTCTCGGGGTCTGGCCCACCTGCCGATTATTCCGGATGCCGCCGCGGGAGGTCAATTACACCACCTGCATGATGTGCCACCGGCCTGACCTTCGGCAGCATCTCCGCTCTTTATGGCTTAAACTATGGATACATAACCCAGGCGCAGTATTCCCTATCTGGTGACCGCGGTCATCGGCTCGGCGGTGATTCCCACCGTGATCGGCCAAATCTGTTTTTAGCCCCGGCAAGGTGGGCTCGCCCGGAGAAGATTCTGCCAGTCTGCAGTGCCTACGAAGACATTCCGGCCCGAACGACTTTTTGACACTCCGGAGGACATGAAGATGCTTTGGTGGCATGAGTATCGTCAGTTTAACTTAAAACCGGTGCTCGCAGAGATGGCACGGAGGTAGAAGATGTTTCAAGAAAATCTTGTTGGCCTACGATGGCTCCGAGGGCGCCAATAGGGCCCTGGAAGCGGCGATTAATCTCGCCAAAATTCACCAGGCGGAGCTCTCGGCCTTGGCGGTGCAGGAAAGCTTACCCCGATTCGCCGGCACCATCGATGAAGTGCAGGAAGAGAAGGAGTTTGCCAATGGACAATATGGCAAGCTGCTTGAAATCGCCAGGCAGCGGGCGCAAGAGGCCGGGATAGAGCTGAAGACCATCATGCGCCCGGGCCACCCGCCCAGACCATCCTCGAGGTGGCCAGGGAAGGCGGTTTGACCTGATGCTGGTGGGCCACAGCGGCCTTTCCGGGGTCTGGGCGGCGCTTTTGGGCACCACCGCGGAAAAGGTGAGCCGCCACGCCCCCTGCAGCGTCCTGATCGTGCGCTAATAGCCACCCTCGGTAAGTGTGCGGATGGGCTTCTTGACAAACCCCCGCCACTTCATATAAAAAATGGTGCTTATCCACTGGGGGATCGTCTAACGGCAGGACTGCAGACTCTGGATTGCCTATCAAGGTTCGAATCCTGGTCCCCCAGCCAGCAGCAAACATCACATCCCCGGTAGCTCAGCTGGTAGAGCGGGTGGCTGTTAACCACTTGGTCGGCGGTTCGAGTCCGTCCCGGGGAGCCAGAAAATACAAGGGGTTGGCCGTTTTTGGCTAACCCCCTTTTTTGTCCTGGTGAATACCTAGGTGAATATCTTTACCGTTGCTCCCCCACCAAAGCCCGCAGTTCATCCTGGCTCACGGTGTTGTACCGCATGGTGCTCCACGCCGATCCCGGCGTGGTGGTCATCCGCCGCCGTCTATCTGGAAACCTCGATGCCCTTCTCCACTTGTACGATGGCCCCGTCCACCAGGTCGATGGCCCGCTCGCGATGGCCGGCTTTGTTGGGGATCGCCTGGACCAGTTCCACCCGGGCGTCGCGCAGCAGTCTCAGGGCGTTGACCATATGCGGCTCGTACCCCAAGGCCCAAGGAATGGCCGCCCCCAGGGTCAGGCCAGCCAGAAAGATGACCACCAAGGTAAATTTACCGCCCTTCTTCAATGCCGGTGTTAACATAGCATTTCTCCTCTCCTAAGAATTTTGCTAATTAGATTGGCCTCGCCGACACTTTATTAGCCCCGCAGTCGAAAAATGGTTTTTGAAACCTCTGTGCCCCGGGAAAATTCCCGCTGGTTTCTATTTAGAGCCGCATCCTTTCCTCGGCGGGACGATAGCACAGATTCCGAGCCAACGGAATTGTTTTCCCTACTGATAAGACCGAGGCCTATCCTTAAACATCTCCGCCATTTCCCGATAATAAATATCATTGACAGATATTTCATAATTGTAGATTATGCATCCAGAGGCTCATTCCTGAAATGAACACCCGCATCGTCCCCTTGGTCCTCTATCAGGAAGTCAAAATAACCAAATTTTTCCAATTCTTTCCAGCGCGGTGATCCTGGCCGCCGCGCCCCGCGACCCCGGGGTGCCTCCGGGGCCGGGCGCGGCACAGATGGTTTAGACCCCGTGGTCAGGGAAGGGCCCGGGCCTGGGGTCGAAGTCCCGGCCGCCGTGGTCCGGGTATTTCAGGCACAATATCCCCAGGAGGAGGTGAGGACGTCGGTCTAATAAAATTCGCCATATTTTCAGCCAGTTGAACCGCAGCAGGACCTCAGGGCCTGGCCGTCGGGGGCCCCACAAATTTTCTTCAACGGTTAATCCCTTCTTTGCTAAGAGGAGAGGAAAAAAATGGAAGAATTATGGGCGCAAAGATGGAAAGCGCTGTGGTTCGCCGGCCTCCTGGGCTTTATCTTTTCCGCCAACTATACCAACCACGGTCCCTTGATCCCCACCCTGGTCAAGCAGTTGGAAATTACCTTCGCGCTGGCGGGGTTTCTGACTACCGCCATTTTTCTGACCCATGGGGCCTTGCAGATCCCGGGAGGGGCGCTGGCGGATAAATTCGGCGCCAAGAAACTGGTCAATATCGCGCTCCTGATCATCACCGTGGGCAATGTCATCATCGGGCTAGCCAATTCCTATTATGCCATTCTGATATTGAAATTCATCATCGGCATCGGTACCGGCATCTGTTTTATCGCCGGGGCGCGTTACGTCACCACCTTTTTTCTCGGCAAGGAAATCCAGCGGGCCCAGGGAGTTTACGGCGGGTCGATCCTCCTGGGGTCCGGGTTTGTGATTTACGGCATCCCGCAACTCCTGCCGCTGGTGGGCTGGCACAATATCTTCATGATCACCGGCGGCATGGCCGGGGTGCTGTTAATCCTGTGGTACTTCTTTGCCCCGGATACTCCCCGGGCGGTGACCATCCCCAAAATCGACTGGCCCAGCGTTTTCGGCAACCGCAATATCTGGCTGCTCTCCCTGGCGCAACTGGCCACCTTTGGCGCGATCATCGCCTGCGGCGTCTGGGTGAATACCCTGTTGATCAAGAGCATCCACCTACCTCCCAAGGTTGCCGGTATCATTGGCTCCATCGTCTTGCTCCTGGGGATCTTCTCCCGTCCGCTGGGCGGTTTCATCCTGGGCCACAAATTTGTGACGACTAAAAACCTGCTGGCGGCCGCCTGTGCCGGGCTGGCGCTGGGATTCATTTGGATGGGGTTGTCGTCCACCATGGGCATGGCCGTGCTGGCCATTATCTTTACCGGCATCATGGCGGGATTGCCCTTTGCCGGGATCTTTAACGCCGCCCGGGACAACTGTCCGCACTGTCCCGGGGTGGCCATGGGGTTTGTCAATACCTGGGGAGCCATTGGGGTCATGGTATTCCCGCCCATTATCGGACGCCTGGTGGATCTCACCGGAACGTTTATCAGCGGCTTTTTTGTCATGGCCGCGGTGGCCTTCATCGCCGCCTTGGGCTGTCTGGCCCTGACCCACGCCAACATCTATATGATTCCGGAAACTAAGCCCGTCGACCAGCCGGACTGATGGCGGGTTCGGCCGGATTACCGGCTCGCCGCAGCCCCCCTGGATGCGGCGGGAAAGGGAGATCATGGACGCTGCTCAGGTTAAGTACCGGGAAAAGCTGGCGGAACATTTGATCAAGCGCCTGACCAAGCGGCGGCTGGAGGCCAGCTATGCCCCCACCGCGGCTGCGGCCCGGGAAGAGATCGTCAAGATGATTCCGGCGGGGGCCGCGGTCAGCCGCTGCGGCTCCATGTCCCTGGTGGAAATGGGGTTGTGGGAGGCCCTGGCCCATAAACCCGGAGTGACGGTGATTGATCCGTTTATTCCGGGGCTGGCGCCGGAAGAGGTCATGGCCCGGCGGCTTAAGGGACTGACCGCCGACTATATGATCGCCAGCTCCAACGCCTTGACCCTGGACGGCCAACTGGTCAACCTGGATGCCACCGGCAACCGGGTGGCGGCCATGTGCTTCGGGCCCAAGAAGGTCATCCTGGTGGTGGGGATGAATAAGGTGGCCCCTGACCTGGATACCGCCATGGCCCGGGTGAAACATTACGCCGCCCCCCTCAATGCCATGCGTTTGCATATGGCGACGCCCTGCGGGGAAACCGGGGTGTGCCAGGATTGTCACAGCCCCCAGCGCCTCTGCAACATGTGGTTAATTATCGAAGGCCATATGTTGGAAAAGCGGATTCACGTTAAACTGGTGGGTGAGGATTTGGGTTATTGAGGTTCTCCGGGGGGCAAGTCGCCGCCACTGCGGGGGGCGGCCCCGCTGGGGGATTGGCGGCCCCGCGGCCGCGCCCCCGGAAGATGAAACCGCTGGAAAATGATGGAGGTGTCATGTCGATACTTCTCATTGACAAAGCTGAACAGCATGGGGAGCGGCTGGCCATGGTCGCCCCGGAAGGTAGTTTTTCCTACCGGCAACTCCTGGAGGCGTCCGCCAGGGTGGCGTCCTGGCTCTTAAATGGCGCCGCGGATTTAAAGGAGAAGCCGGTGGCGTTTCTGGCGCCGCCGGGCTTTCAGTACGTGGCGCTGCAATGGGGGATCTGGCGCGCCGGCGGGATTGCGGTGCCCCTGTCTCTTTTCCATCCCCGGCCGGAATTGGAATACGTGCTGGAGGACACCATGCCCGGGGCGGTGGTGGCGCATCCGGATCTGGCCGAGCGGGTGGCGCCCCTTGCCAGGGAACGCCGGCTGAGATTCGGCCTGAGCCTGGAAGCGCTGGAGCATCCCCCGGGTCCCCTGCCAGGGGTGGCTCCCTCGCGGCGGGCGATGATCCTTTACACCAGCGGCACCACGGGCAAGCCCAAGGGGGTGGTGACCACCCATGAGAACATTGCCGCCCAGATTACCAGTTTGGTCGAGGCCTGGGGATGGACCCCGGACGACCGGATCCTGGAATTCTTGCCCTTGCATCATATCCACGGGATTGTCAACGTGATCTCCTGCGCTCTCTGGGTAGGGGCGGTATGCGAGATCTTTCCCGCCTTCAATGCCCAGAAGGTCTGGGACCGCATCGCCCAGGGCGGTCTGACCCTGTTCATGGCCGTACCCACCATTTACGTCAAGCTCATCGAAGCCTGGGAGAAGGCCGACCCCAATGAGCAGAAACGGATGTCCGAAGGGTGCCGCCGGATGCGGCTCATGGTATCGGGTTCCGCGGCCCTGCCGGTGCCGACCCTGGAGCGGTGGCAGGAGATCTCCGGACACGTCCTCCTGGAGAGGTACGGGATGACCGAGATCGGCATGGGCCTTTCCAACCCGCTGCAGGGGAAGCGATTTCCCGGATGCGTCGGAAGTCCCTTGCCGGGTGTGGAGGCGCGGCTGATGGAGCTGGGTGCGCCGGCGCCTGCCGGAACTCCGGGAGAGATTGAAATCCGGGGCCCGGCGGTCTTCCTGGAGTATTGGGGCAAGCCGGAGGAAACGCAGAAATCTTTCCGGGATGGCTGGTTCCTCACCGGCGACGTGGCCGTGGAGGAAAACGGCATCTATCGCATTCTCGGGCGCAGCAGCGTGGATATTATCAAGACCGGCGGCTACAAGGTCTCCGCCCTGGAAATCGAGGCGACCCTCCTGACCCACCCGGATATCAACGAAGTCGCGGTGGTGGGAGTGCTGGACCCGGTTTGGGGCGAGCGGGTGGTCGCGGCCCTGGTGTTGCGGGCTGGCGCCAGCCTGGATACCAAGGCTCTCCGGGCCTGGGGGAAGGAGCGGCTCGCCACGTATAAGGTTCCCCAGGAGGTTATCATACTTCAGGAATTGCCCAGGAATGCCATGGGCAAGGTTTCCAAACCCGACTTGAAAAAAATTATTCAGTCCGCGCCAGGGTAACGCGCCCCCCCGGGTTCCTTCCCCGGAATGGCAGGCCAGGCCAAAGATTTCCTTGACAAGGGCAAACTCGTCTGTCTATTAATCAAATAAAGAACGGCGTTGCCTATTATGAACTCTAAGCCGGCTGAAGGGGCTACGGGCGGAAACCGGATTAAGCTTTGGGTCCGTCGAGAGGAATAGAAGAGCAGCTTTTTAAGATTTACAATCAACCAGTCCCGGTAAAGGAGGTTTGCATGAGGAATTTGGCCAAATTGTCGCGGGTTTTTATGGTCTTGGGCATCATTTTCTCTTTTATGTGTTTCGTTTCTCCGGCGCCGGCGGCAGAGCCCATTAACCTGGTCATCATCGCGGAATCGGCCACCCTCGTCGGCAAGGCCATAGTGAATGGGGCGCAGCTGGCGGCCGAGGAGATTAATGCCAAAGGCGGCGTCAATGGGCAGCCGATAAAACTGATCGTCTACGATAACCAGGAGAAGTCTGCGGAAGCGGTTCAAGATTTCCAAAGGGCGGTTTATAACGACCATGCCGTAGCAGTGGTAGGCAGTTGGATCAGCGAGATCGCCTTATCCCTGGCGCCCTGGTCCGCCCGCTTGCATACTATCTATATTACCACCGGCGCCGCCTCCCCCAAAATCACCCAATTGGTGCATGACGACTACGATGCCAACAAGTATGTTTTTCAACTGAAATACAACGCCACCGAGATGGCGGAAATGGTGTGCAGCTTCGCCCATGATGACCTGGTCGGGAAGTTGGGGTATAAGACCGCCTATGTGGCCAGTGAAAATGCTGCCTGGACCGAGCCTCTGGACGAGGGGTATTTAAAATATTTGCCGGAGGCGGGCTTAAAGGTTGTCGGCCATATGCGCTTTGCCCCCGACACCAACGATTTTACCCCCATTTTCGCGGCCATCGAGAAAGAACATCCCGATGTCCTTATCACCGGCTGGGCCCATGTGGGACTGAAGCCGACGGTGCAGTGGCATGAACAGCAGATCCCCCTGCTGATTGCCGGGGTGGACGCCCAGGCCAGCACCACGGATTTCTGGGAAAAAACCAACGGCGCCACCGAGGGGATTATTACCCAAGCCGAAGGTTCGCCCAGCCCCATCACCCCTAAAACCATCCCCTTCGTGCAAGCCTATGAGAAGGAGTTTCACATCAGCCCCGCCTACGCCGGTTACACCACTTATGATGCCATCTATGTCTTGAAAGAAGCCATGGAGAGGGCCAAATCCACCCAAACCGATGCCTTGATCAAGGCTCTGGAGGAGACCCGTTATACCGGCGTCATCGGGAACATTGAGTTCTATGACCGCAGCAGTCCCTTTGTTCATGGCATCAAATTCGGCAAAGGCCTGGGGATGGGCGTGCTGCTGCAATGGCAAAAGGGCCAACTGGTAACGGTCTGGCCTAAAGAGGCGGCCACGGGTTCCTTAATCGTCCCAAGTTTTGTGCAGAAAAAAGGTTCATCCCAATAGGACCGATTGGTCTCGATTCGGCCACAGGCTTACGGTTTGCGGACTCATAACCCCAGGAACCGTAAGCCTGTGCCGGTCCGCCTAGGCTCGGTATCATTTCTGGCCCAACGCAACGACCCGAAAGGTTATGGATCTGTTGAACTCTCCGGTCAGTTTCTGCCATCTTCACCTCAGCCCCTATCGATACTATTAATGTTATTGCCTCCACCTTTTCTCCAGAAAAAGAAGAGATGCCTATGCAGGTTGTCTTCCAGATATTAATTAGTGGTTTTATCATCAGCTCTATTTATGCGCTGGGCGCCGTGGGCTTTTCTCTCATATTTGGCACCGCAGGCATCTTGAACCTTGCCCATGGCGCCTTTCTGGTGCTGTCGGCCATGGTCGCCTGGTTTTTCATCAGCTTTTTTAAGTTGCCTTTAGGAGTCGGAATAGCCGTGGGCGTTCTCAGCTCCGTAGTCGTTTCCTATCTTCTCTTCTTCCTGGTGGTGCATCCCCTGGACCGATCCAAGAAGATTCCCAGAGAAGAAAAGGAGGTCTTCATCCTGACCGCGACCCTTCTGTGGTCCATGATAATGCAAGGCCTGCTGGACTACACCTTCGGTTCGACCCCCATCGTCATTGCGCCCTTCACTCCCGGGGCGGTGCATATCGTTAACATAAGCATCACTTATAACGAGGTTATCCTGGCGGTGGTTTCTTTAGTGGTCATAGGCTTGCTCTACCTGCTCATTAATCGAACCAAGACGGGGAAATTGCTCTTGGCAGCCTCCATGAGTCATACGGGACTGGCCCTCATGGGGGTCGAGCTGAAGAAGGTCTATATTCTTCTCTGGGGAATTTACGGTTTGCTTACCGGAGTTTCGGGGGTGTTGCTGGCTTCTTTCCTGGGCGCCTCGGCCTCGTCCGTGCCGGATTTGACGGGCTTAGCCTTTTCGATAGTGGTGCTGGGTGGTCTGGGCAGTATTACCGGTTCTTTTTTTGCCTCTTATATAATAGGGTATCTGGGGACCATCACGGCCTACCTCATATCGCCCTCTTACACCACCCTGCCGGCTTTTTTCGTGCTGGTCCTGATACTTTTTATTAAACCACGCGGTCTCTTCGGGAGGTTTTAGGACCAGAACCTATGCAATTACAGCTCTCCAGGACCAAGGTCCTAAAATTTGGCCTGATCCCCCTCATCGGTTTCGCCTTGCTGCCCCGGTTCTTATCCCTGTATCTGCTGGGCACTTTAACTATCGCCCTGTACTTCTCGGTTTTCGCCATGTCCTGGGACCTGCTCTTCGGCTACTCCGGGGAGGTCAATTTCGGTCCCACCTTTCTCATCGGCGTGGGCGCCTACACCGCGGCGCTGCTCAATGTCAATACCGCTTTGCCGGTGGTGGTTTGCATCATTTTGGGAACCAGTGTGGCGGTCATCGCCGGTCTGTTGCTGGTGGCCCCGGCGTTGCGGCTCCGCGGCCCTTATTTCGGTTTAATCACCCTGGTCTCGGTGCTGGTGCTGAACCAGGTGATCACGATCTTTGCCCAGTATACCGGAGGGGAGATCGGCATCTCCCTTCCCGGCATGCTGGCGGCCAGCAATCTCGTTAATTATTATTTGGCCTTATTGTTTATGGCCGTCAGCGCCGTTATTTTCCTCACCATCGCCGCCTCGCCCATCGGTCTTATTCTACAGGCAGGGGCTCAGGATCCCATAGCCGCGGAAAGTTTAGGGTTCAACCTGACCAAGTACAAAGTCTTGGCCTTCGGGGTCAGCGCCTTTTTTTCAGGTTTGGCGGGGCGATGCTGGTTTTTTATCTGGGCACCGCCTCCGTGAGCGTGGTGGTCTCCATCTCCGTGGTCCTGCAGATTATCATTGCGGTGATTATCGGCGGCAGACGCACCATTATCGGACCTATCCTGGGTTCTTTATTTATCATTTTAACCGGCCAATGGCTCCAATACCTGGGCCAACTGGATTATGCGGTGGTTTCACTCCTGGCTTTGATTATACTTCTCTTTTTTCCCAACGGCATTGCCGGAATGGTCTTAAAGAAGGGATAATATCTTACCCGGAATCCGTTCCTTTTTTCTTAAGGGAAACTATGCCACTACTTGAAGCCCTGGGTTTGCAGAAGAGATTTGGCGGCATTCACGCGGTCAATAATGTCAATTTTAATGTGGAAATGGGGGAGATCATCGGTTTGATCGGGCCCAATGGCTCGGGAAAGTCCACCTTACTCGGCCTGCTGATCGGCGTCCATAAACCCAACAGTGGCACCATCCGCTTTGCCGGGGAAGAGATTCAGAACTGGCCCATCAATAAGAGAATAAAAAACGGCATTGCCATAGTCTTCCAACATTCCAGACCGTTAAAGCGGCAAACCGTTTTGGATAACATTAAACTATCCATCTTGCCCGACCGGCTGTTCAATTTCTATTACCCGGGTGATTTGGAGGCCAAAGCCAGGGAGATCGCGGAGTTGGTCGGTTTACAAGAGGTCGCCGACTCCTACCCCTCCTCGTTGCCGTTTGGGCATCTCCGGAGAATGGAGCTTGCCAAGGCCCTGGCCCTCAATCCCAGGTTATTGCTCCTGGATGAACCTTTTGCCGGTTTGACGCACTCCGAGATCACCGAACTGGCCAGCTTGATCCTCTCTATCCGGAAGCGGAATCAAGCCATTGTGCTGGTGGATCACAACGTTAAGGCCGTCTATAATTTTGTGGATAAGATTATCGCCTTGTATGTGGGCAACAAGATCGCGGAAGGCAAGCCCGCTGAGGTTATTGCGGATAAGGAGGTCCGCCGGGTCTTTATCGGCAAGAGTATGGATGCGGGCGAGCATTGCCTTGCCACCGAAAAAAACCGTTCCTTAAGTAAAGAGCCGCTCTTGGACCTTAACCTTGGAATCGATCCGTTATGGGCAGGCCGAGATTCTCCGGAATGTGCAGCTCCGCATCCACGAAGGTGAGTTTGTTTCTCTGGTCGGGCTCAACGGCGCCGGCAAATCCAGCCTGCTGAAGGCTATCCTGGGTATCGTCGACTATGAGGGCGAGGTGAAATGGCAGGGCGGCTCCACCAAAAATTTAACCACCGCCCAGATTGTCAGGCTGGGGATTGCCTTTGCGCCGGAGACCAGAGAATTGTTCCGCTACCTCACGGTTAAGGAAAATCTGGAGTTGGGCGGCGACCGCTTGCAGCCCGCGGCGCTGAAAGAGAGGTTGGCTTATATTTATGAGCTTTTTCCGATATTAAAAGAACGCCTGCAGCAGACGGCCTACACCCTCTCCGGTGGCGAGCAGCAGATGTTAACCATCGCCAGGGCGATGATGCAAAAACCCTCCCTGCTGATCCTCGATGAGCCGACCCTGGGGCTGGCGCCCGTGGTGCTCGACACGATTTCCGAGACGCTGGCCGCGCTCCATGAGAAAATGGGCGTGACCATCCTGCTGGGTGAGCAGAATCTCCATTTTGCCCTCAAACATTCAGAGAGAATCTATCTGCTGGAGCATGGCAGTATCACCTGGGGCGGTACTGCCGACGCTTTTATTAAAGAGGTGGGCGAAAAATCTCTGGTTTAAAGCTGCCCGAAGAATGGAGTTCCTATGAAACTGGTGGTCGCTTATCGTGCCTCCGAACTCGGTGAAAAGGTTCTGGCCCACGCCATCCAGCGAGCCCGGCAGTCCGGGGCGCAGATCTATCTGGTAACCTCCCTGGTCGGCGGCGGCGACACCCCGGAGGAAGTCATCGAGCAAGCCAGGACTGACCTGGATCAGGCCGCCGCATTGCTGGCAAAAAACGGCATTGCCGCGGAGACCCACCTGCTGATCCGCGGCCAGAGCTCCGGGGAAGACGTGGTCCAGTTTGCCCGGGAGATCGGCGCCGACGAGATCATTGTCGGTATTTGGAAGAAATCGAAAGTGGGCAAGATCCTGTTCGGCTCCACCGCCCAGGATGTGATCTTGAAGGCCGGTTGCCCGGTGTCCACCATCGGCTGATTAGTTCAAGGTTCAAGGTTAAGTTCAAAGTTCAAAGTTCAAAGTTGACACTATTTAGCCTTGAGCCTTGAACCTCGATTTTGAGATTTCTGGGAAGACAACTTTGTCACCCTGAGCGAAGCGAAGGGTCTCGTATTTCCTTAGTATTTATTTGAGATTCTTCGGTCGCTTCGCTCCCTCAGAATGACAAAAATGGGGACTTTCGCAGAGGTCTCTATTTGACCGTATTGCGTCTTCCTTAGCCTTGAACCTTGAACTTTGAACCTTGAACTAAAAGGAGCGGCCGAAAGCTACTTGGAGGTCCGCTCCTTCTGCCGGGCAAAGAAGGCTTCCAGGGCTTGCAGGTGCTCCGGCGCATGGTGGCAGAGGGCCTGGAAGGAGGCGGAGATTTCCAGGGTTTCTTCCAGGCTTTTCCCCTGGGTCAGGCTGAAGAGGCGCTTGGCCAGGCGCAGAATCCGGCCGGGCTGTTTGGCGATCTCTGCGGCGATTTCCAGGGACCGCGGCAGCAGCCGCTCCGGGGGCACCACTTCGCTCACCAGGCCGATGCGCAGGGCTTCGGCGGCGTCGATCACCCGGCAGGTGAAGGCCAACTCCAAGGCCTTGGCGTAGCCGATGATGCGAGGCAAGAGAAAAGCACCGCCATCGCCGGGGATGAGGCCCACCGAAACGAAGGTCTCCCCGAAACGGGCCTTATCGCTGGCGATGCGCAGGTCGCACATGCAGGTCAAATCGCAGCCGGCGCCGATGGCCGGGCCGTTCACCGCGGCGATGGTCGGCACATCCAGGCGCTGAAAAGCCAGGGGAATCCTCTGGATCCCCTGGCGGTAATTGTTGCGGATCTGGTCCGGGTCCCCGGCGAAGGTCCCCACCCGGTTATACATATCCTTGACATTGCCGCCGGCGGAGAAGGCGGTGCCCGCCGCGGTAAGAATCATGACGCTGATGGATCGGTCCTCCTGCACCCGCTGGCAGGCGTCCACGATCTCCTCAATGATCTCCTTTTCGGTGACGGTGTTGCGCACATCCGGCCGGTTTAAGGTGACAATGGCGATCTTTCCCTTTTGTTCGAAGATGATCTCTTTATATTCCATGCTGTTCTTTCCCTTTTCTCGAAGTGTGCCGTGAGCCGCAGACGCCGCCCGCCGCCATGGCTCAGCCGGCTGGCGGCTCAGCGATTCGGCTGATGCCCGCAGGCAATGCCGGCAATGATGAGTTTCTGAATGTTGGAGGTGCCTTCCACCACCTGCAGGGACTTGCAGTCCCGATAGAAACGCTCGATGGGGTATTCCGTGGAAAAGCCGTAGGAACCGAAAATTTTCATGGCTTCATTGGCCGCGTGCACCGCGGCTTCCGAGGCATACAGCTTGGCCATGGAGGTCTGCATCTGGTTGGACTGGTCCTGATCCTTGAGGAAGGCCGCCCGGTACACCAACAATTGGGCGGCTTGATGTTCGGCCACCATGTCGGCGATCTGGGCCTGGATCATTTGGAACTTGGCAATGGGCTGGCCGAACTGGGTTCTCTCATTGGCGTACTTAATCGCCAAATCCACGCAAGCGCCGGACACCCCCAGCCCCCCGGCGGCGCAACCCAGCCGGGTATTGTTGAGCATCCACATGCAGATTGGAAAGCCCTCGCCCGGCTTACCCAACACCGCGTCCTTGGCGACTTTGGCCCCCTCGAAAGAGATTTCCCCGGTGGGCGCACAGTGCAGGCCCAGCTTGGTTTCAATCGCCCTGGTGGTGATCCCCGGGGTCTTCTTCAGATCCACGATGAAACAGGTCAGCCCCTTATATTTCTTCTCTCGGTCCGTGACCGCGTAGACCAGCCCGGCATCGCCCACGGAGGCATTGCTGATCCACATCTTCTGCCCGTTTATTTCCCAGTGGTCCCCCCGGTCTTTGGCGGTAGTCCCCATGGCCACCACATCTGAGCCGGTATTGGGTTCGGTGATGGCGAAAAATCCCAGGTTTTCCCCGGAGATCCATCCTGGGATGATAGGTTCGCTTCTGCTCTTCAGCGCCGAACTGGTTGACGGTCAGGGCCGGGCCGAGATTCTGCATGTTGAAGGGCAATCGCCAGGAGGGAGACACCTTGGCAATCTGCTCGGCCATGAGGACCGATTCCAGAAATCCCATGCCGTTGCCGCCGTAGGCTTCCGGCAGGGCGCAGCCGAAAAAGCCCAGCTCCCCCATCCGGCGCACTATTTCCGGACGAAAGCGATGCTCCTGTTCATCAGCTAACAGCGTCGGCCGGATTTCATTTTCCGCAAAGCGGCGGGCCTGCTCCTGTACCAGGCGTTGCTCTTCGGTCAGGTTAAAATCCATTCTTTAGTTCCTCCCCATATTTTGAGGATATCCCGGATATTGACGGTGAGCCTCAATAATTCCTCAAGGCACCGCAGGCTGCGCCCCTCCGGCAAGATAGCCGCTGGCCGCAGGGCCACTGCCGCGCCCCGCCCTCCCTCGGCCCACCGGCTCAAACTGCGCCTTCCCGGCGCAACGCCTCGATTTCTTCCCGGGTGTAGCCGAGGACGGCGCTGAGCACCTCTTCCGTATGCTCCCCCAGCAGCGGCGGGTGCCGGTGGATTTGGCAGGGAGTTCGGGAAAATTTCATCGGGCTGGCCACCAGCTTCACCGTACCCGCGGTGGGGTGCGGCACTGCCACCACCATTTCCCGCTCTTTAACCTGGGGGTCCGCAAAGACCTTGTCCAGGGTGTTGATCGGCCCACAGGGAATTTTCAAGGCGTCCAGCTGCTGCAACCATTCGTCGCTGGTCTTCTCCAACATCTTCTCGGCGATGATGGGGATCAACTCCTCCCGGTGCAGCACCCGCTGGGGGTTGGTGGCAAACCGGGGGTCCCGGGCCAGGGGCTCGAGTCCGGCCAGGCAGCAGAAGTCCCGCCACTGGCGGTCGTTTCCCACTGCCAGGGCGAAGTACACCCCGTCTCCGGCCTGGAAGGGTTCGTAGGGAACGATATTGGGGTGGCCGTTGCCGTAACGCCGGGGCAGCTCCCCGGAAACCAGGTAATTGCTGCCCACGTTGGCCAGCCAGGCGAGAACCGCATCCAGGAGGGCGATGTCGACGTACTGCCCCTCGCCGGTCAGGTCGCGGTGGCGCAGCGCCGCCAGAATCGCGCTGGTGGCAAAGAGGCCCGCAGTAATGTCGACAATGGCCACCCCCACCTTCATGGGGGGGCCGTCCGGCTCTCCCGTAATACTCATGATTCCCCCCATCCCCTGAATCATGAAGTCATAGCCCGGCTTGTCCTTGTAGGGTCCGTTCTGGCCGAAACCGGTAATGGAACAGTAGATGAGACGCGGATTTTCCCGGCGCAAGTCGTCATACCCCAGGCCCATTTTCTGCAAGGTGCCGACCTTGTAGTTTTCGATGAGGATATCGCTCCTCAAAGCCAGCTTTCTGATGATCTCCCGACCCGGGGCCGTCTTCATATTCACGGTCAGGCTGCGTTTGTTGCGGTTGAGGCAAAGGTAATAAGCGGCCTCTCCGCCTGCTTCCGGGGGCCCCCAGTGGCGCGTGTCGTCACCCGCGTGCGGCAGCTCCACCTTGATGACCTCCGCCCCCAGATCACCCAGCATCATGGAACAATAGGGCCCCGCCAGGACGCGGGAGAGATCCAAAACCTTGATGCCGCTTAATGGTTGCTGATTCCCTGGCATGCGCTTAAACCCGGGCGCCTGATTTTGGCTCGGCGCCGCGGCAGCCCAGGGTGGGGGAAAGACCGGCGGCGGCTGGCAGGACGCTGAGGGCCTGCGGCGCCGCCTTGGGTGGGGTGGGTTTTGGTTTCATAACCGGTAACGCCGTGGCTTCCTTTGATTCATAGAGGAAATAGCCTCCCACTGTCAAGAAAATCTTTGAGGCAGAAATTTCCTGGAGTTCGATGCACTCCGGGTCTCATGGTTTTATTATTTAAGGGTAATGGCTTTCTCAGGACAGATTTCCTGGCAGCAAAAGCAGGTGATGCAGGTATCGGGGTCCACCTGGGGCAGGTTGTCACACATGGACAAAGCCGATACCGGGCATTGCTCGATGCAGGTGCCGCAGCCGGTGCACCAATCCGGATTAGCCTGGGGGCGCAGGAGCGTCCGCCCGTGGATGAGCGCCTGGATGGCCTCGTTGTGAAACACTGCTTCACCGCTTAACGGCGGCAGCTTGAAATCGGGCAGCGGTTTCAACTCCCCGATGATCTCGATGGTGACTCAGGTCGTAGTCCCCCAAGCCCGCTTCCCTGGCCTTGCGCAGGAATGGCAACCGCCCCGGTTCACAACCCATCATGGTGGCCATGACGGCATCCAGGGCCACCGCATTGTCAGAGGCCAGGATCAGGCCGATGTCCCGCAAGTCGGGGGAAGCCGGACCATTTCCCTCCATGCCGACTACCGCGTCCACCAGAAAAAAGTCGGGGACCCGCAGCCGGAACACCTCGACGATCACCTCATGGAAGCGTTCGGGGTTGCCCGCCGCCTTGTGAAGCTGGGCCTTTTGGGCGCCGGGCAAAAAACCGTAACTGTTTTTGATGGCCCCGGTCATGACCGTCAGGCCATGGGTTTTGAATTTCGGCAGACTGATGATGATCTCGGCGTCCCGGACAATCCGGGACAGGCTCACCGTGGGCATGAAGTCAGGATTGAAGTCAACCTGGAGGGAATGGTTGCCGATGTTCTGGTAATAGCCCTTGGCTGCTTCCATCAGGCCGGTCTTTTGAAAGCTCTCCTCGTTGGCTCCATAATTAAACAGACCGGGATTGTCGCCGACGACTATGGCGGCGGGCCCCATGGTTTCCACCTTTTCCACCACGGCGCGCAGCACCGCAGGATGGGTGACGATGCCCTCCGCGGCTTCCGAGATGCGCAGCACATTGGGCTTGATCAATACCCTTTTCCCGCGGATTTCCAGGGGGAAAAGTTCAAAAGCGCGGTCCACGGCTTGACGGACATTCTCATAGGTAGCAGGCTGGATCATGACTCTTGACATAGTCTTCCCTTCATCGCGCCTATTTTGGAGTATTGTATAATCATAACATGTCTGTCTCGGGGCTGTCCTGTTGATCCCCTAAAACCCCAAAAAAAAACAGCCGAGGGCGGCTGTTCTTCATAATCTTATCACTCGAAATTCGTGTTGGAACTCAAAACTCCAAACTCAAAACTGGGCGACCCCATCACAGGCTGGAAGCCTGCGCCACTGTCGCCCCGACCACTACCCTTCCGACATCGTCAGATTATAGGCGAGATTATCCAGCTTGACGGTGAAGTCGACGTTTTCCACCGCCGTGCCTTCCGGCAGCTGCAACTGGATGGGGGCGAAATTGAGGATGGCCTTGACGCCCGCGGCGATGAGCCGCAGGGCCGCCAGTTGCGCCTTGGCCGCGGGGGTGGCCAGCACCCCGATCTCCACGCCTTTTTCCCCCACCACCTTCTCCAGGTCGTCCATGTGATAGATGATCTGGCCGCTGGGCACCCGGCGGCCCACCTTGGCCGGGTCCACGTCAAAGACCGCCACGAATTCGTAACCCTGGCGGATGAAGTTTTGATGGGCCAACAGGGCGGAGCCCAGGTTGCCGATGCCCAACAGGGCCATCTTCCAGGTCTTATTCAGGCCCAGGATGCGTTTAATTTCGAAGAGCAACTCCCTGACAAAATAACCCACGCCGCGGATGCCAAACTCGCCGAAGTAAGCCAGGTCTTTGCGGATCTGCGCCGGGTTGATGCCGCATTTTTGGGCCAGCTTGTCCGAGGCGATAATCTTCACCCCCTCTTGAGACAAGGCCTCGAGATATCTGGAATAGATGGAGAGGCGGGTGATGGTCGCCGTGGGAATCTTGGAAAATTTCATGGCTGCAAAGCTTATCCTTGGTGGTTCGGTCCTGCCGCACTTGGGTCTAAAGGGACCCTAGTCGAGGTAAATAAAGGGGGGCCGCAGGCCCCCCCTGATGGCAAAAAAGATTAATGCATTCCCAAGGCCGCGGCGATGGGTTTGGCCATGGGGTAGGCGAACAGAATGATCAGGGCCACCACCAGGGCATAAATACAAAGGGATTCAATCATGGCCAGACCGATAAGCATGGTCACGGTGATTTTCCCGGAAGCCTCGGGGTTGCGGGCAATGCCTTCCACCGAGCTCTTCACTGCCAGGCCCTGGCCGATGCCGGTACCGAAGGCGGCGATGCCGATGCCAAAGCCCGCGGCGATCACCGCATAGCTGAAAAAGGTGCCCAAACCGGGGGCCGAGGCGCCGCCGGCTTCGGCCGCCATGGCCAGAGAGGCCCACAGCAAGGTGACCAGCATGCTCAAGCCAAATACCAGGGATTTTCTCATGAGACTAAAACCTCCTCAAAGATGTTGGATATATGAAGATTGGCCTTCTTCCTAAGTTTTATGCCGCCTCAGTCGTTTAACCGAAAACCGAAAACCGCCTTTAATGGGCGTGCTCCATGGCTCCGGCGAAGTACATCATGGACAGCAGGGTGAAGACAAAGGCTTGCACCACGCTGGTGAAGACCGCCAGGAACATCATGGGCAAAGGGGCCAGGAACATGCCGGCCAGCAACAGCAGGATGGTCAGCACTATGTCTTCTCCCATGATATTGCCGAAGAGACGCAAAGTCAGGGACAGCACCCGGGCAAAATGGCCGACGAGCTCGATGATGAAGAATAACGGCGCCAGGGCCGGGATCGGGCCCAAAAAGTGCTTGATGTATTTAGCCCCGTGATACTTGACCCCCAGGTAATGGGTATAGACGAAGGTGCACAGGGCCAGGGCCAGGGTGGTATTGATATTAGAAGTTGGAGATAAGAACCCCGGGATCAGGCCGAGGAGGTTGCAGAGCAGGATGAACAGGAAGACGGAGGCGATGAACGGGAAGAAGGCCCGGCCCTCTTCACCGGTGACGTCCACCATGAATTCTTCCAGGCCGCTCACCACCAGCTCAAAGACGTTCTGGGCGCCCGTGGGCACCAGGCTGATGCGGCGGCCGGCCAGCCAGCCCAATCCCAGCAGGATAAGCGCCACCAACACGGCGTAACCGACATGCGGGGGAATAGGTAAGCCGAACTTCTCAAAGAATAGATCAAGAAAGAGAATCGGATGTTCCATGGGACCTGTTTGCCTCCTTCTTCAGCTTAAACACCTCGATGACGGCGGCCAGCATCAGGGTCAAGACCACGGTGGACAGCCCCAGCAGCAGACCGAAGATGTTCACCCAGCCATAACTGACCAACAGATAGATAACCAGCAGCAGGGCGAAGTAGCGCAACAACTGCCGGCCCGCAAAAAAGGCCCGGGCCCGCCCTTTGGCCTCCTCGGGGCTGCCGGCCGCCGCCCTTTCCAGCATGCCTTTCAGCCCCTGATGCAGCAGGTGGAAGTTGATCACCACCACCAGGCCGCCCACCAGGATCCCCAGGGCGAACTCTTGCCCCCGCCAGATGAAGCCGGCCGCTACCAGCACGGCCAAGACCAGCCAGTTGGCTATCTTCAACCGTGGCGGGGTCAGGATCTCCATGGGAACTTATTTATATTTTTGCCCCAGGAGGTAGACTTGCCGGAAGCCGGCGATAATCCCCACGATGAGCCCGAGGATGAAAAATATACTGCTGTTAAAGACCTTGGACAACCAGTAACCGACGCCACCGCCGATAAGGATGGAGATGACCAGGACCAGGCCGATGGTGCTGGCCTGGTAACCCCCTTGAAACAGGTCCTTTAAAAACTTTTTGGTGTCTTCCTTCAAAGGCGTCCTTACCAAAAACCCCGCAACCGAGGCGGGAGAAAATGATTCTTTTCACATGTGCCTACCTATCATACCACTGAAAGTTAGTCAATTGATTTTTGGGGCCCGGCTGGAAGAAAAATCACTAGCTAAAAGAATAGAAATATTTGATAGTTATCCTGAGAGGGGATTCCAGGAGGGGCTTCCCGGACCGGGGCCGGGCCGGAAACTTGTGCATATTTTCCTTAAGTCTGGGCGCCCCTGATTTCCTGCTCACCCTGGTAGGCCGGCAGTTCGATGACGAAGGTGGTGCCGGCCGGGCCGGTGCGTTCCACGTAAATCCGGCCCAGGTGTTTCTGAATGATGCCGTAGCTGATGGACAGCCCCAGGCCCACTCCCTGGCCTACCTCCTTGGTGGTGAAGAAGGGATCGAAGAGCCGGCTGAGATAGTTGTCCGGGATGCCGGGGCCGTTGTCCTCAAAGCTGAGGCGCACCGTCCCCTCTTCCCGTCAGCGCCGTGGTCACCAGCAGCCGTCCTTCTCCCTTCATGGACTCGCCGCTGTTCATCAGGAGATTGATAAAAACCTGTTCCAGCTTGTTCTTGTCTCCCAGGACCAGAGGCAGTTGCGGGTCGAATCTCTGCACCAGGTCGATGTTTTGGAACAGCAGATGATCGGCTACCAGGGAAAAGACTTCCTCCAGGACGGTGTTGAGGTTCAGCGGGGTCATCTTGGAGGGCATGTGCCGGGAGAACTCCAGCAGCCCCTGGATGATCTCCTTGCAGCGGGTGGCCTCCCGGACGATCTTCTCCACCTGCTCCCGCTCCGGCTTCCCCGGCGCCAGGTCCTCCAGCAAGAGGTAGGCGTAAACCAGGATGCCCCCCAGGGGATTATTGATTTCGTGGGCCACCCCGGCGGCCAGTTGGCCCAGGGCCGCCAGCTTCTCCGTGCGGCTCAGCTGCTCCTCCAGGTGCTTTTTGTGGGTGATATCCCGGATATGGGTCTGGATGGCGGGCAAGCCTTCATAAGTGGTGGGAAAAGAAACCCCCTCCAGGTCGAAATTGCGGCCGTCGCCCTTCAAGCCCTTCATCTCAAAGATGCGGGGCCGGGGCGTCCCCCGCTCCAACTGCCCCAGCCAGCGGGACACCGCCCGGCGGTAGCCGGGATCCACAAACTCCAGCAGGGAGCGCCCCAGCATCTGGGAGGGCTCCTGGTAGTCGAACATCTCCAGGCAGGCCAGGTTGACATAGAGCAGCTTCATGTCCCGGTGCAGGGCGATACCGTCCAGGGAAGTCTCCACCAGGCGCCGGAATTTTTCCTCCGAATCCTTCAACTCCCGGGACAATTGCTCCCGTTCGGTCATGTCCAGGATGGCCTGCACCGCCCCCTGGATGCGGCCTTCCTCGTCATAGATGGGCGAGGCGGTGAGGTACAGGTAACGCTCCCGGCCCCGGAAATTGGGGAAATACTCATAAGCCTCATAGGCCCCCGGCAGGTTGGGGGAGGGTTTCAGGTTCCTGTCCCCGAAGAACTTCTCCAGGGCCTTGATGTTTTGCTCCACCACCAGAGAGGCCATGCTGGGGCGTTCATGGGTGTAAAAGGGCAGCCAGTAGCGGTAGCTGCCCACCATCTCCTGGCGGGAAAAGCCGGTCAGCTCTTCGCAGGCCCGGTTCCAGTAAATGATGCGGTGGCTCCGATCAATGACGAAGGTGGGCACCGGCATGCCCTCCAGGATGCCTTCGGTGGTCTTCTTCTCCCGCAGGATTTCCCATTCCCCCCGTTTGCGTTCGGTGATATCTTTAAAAATTCCCTCATAGCCGGTGATCCGCCCATCCTGATCCCGGCGCACGATGCCGGTAAGCAGGGTGTGCACCGCCCTGCCGCCCTGGGTGCTGAGGGTCAACTCCATATCCCGGATATAGCCCTGCACCTCCACCTGGAGCTGAAAGCGTTCCCAATCCCGGGGGGTCGTGAAAGATCTCCCGGACGTGGGAGAGCTCCAGGGCCTCGCCCTTGGAGGGGAATTTCAGGAGTTCCACCCCGGCGGGATTGAGGTCCAACAGGCGGCCTTCCCGGTCGGTGACGAAGATCATGTCCTTGGAGCCTTCGAAGATGCGCCGGTAACGGTGCTCGGAGCGCCGCAGCTCATGATACAGGCGGGCGTTTTCGATGGCCAGGCCGATCTGGTTGCCCAGGGTGCTGAGGAAGTAGCGTTTGCGCCGGGAACTGCGGAAGGGCCTGGCGGACTCCGCCGCCAGGTTGAGGAAGCCGGTGACCTCCTCGCGATACTTCAGGGGGATGCTCACCAGGGACCGGAAACGGGGATCCTGCCGGATCAACTCGGTAAAGGAGGAGGTGTGCAGCCGCGGGTCTTGGCGCACGTCCTCGATGATCAGGGGCTGGCTGGCCCGGGAGATATTGGAGCCCACCACCGCCTCCAGGCCGCTCCGGGCGATGTTCACCAGGTATTCGCCGGGGAAACCCCGGGAGGCCGCATAGCTGAGGAGTTGCCGCTTGCGGCTCCACAGGAGCAGGAGCCCGGCGTCGATCTGAAAGAAATCGAGGACCGCGGCCAGGACCTTGTCCATGATTTCCTGCAAGTCCAGGCTGTGGGCGCTGATGGTGGCTATCTTGTTGATAAGATTGAATTCCCGCCGGTGCTCATCCTCCCAGGACTTCTGCCGGTCCTGGGCCGCCGCCTCCACGGCCGCTTGCTCTGGCATGGCTAATCCCCTGCCGAATATAATTTGCCGACAGGCTCAATATACCAGAATCATGGCGGACAAATAAAGGGGAGCAGAACTCGCGGCAACCTCAGCCTTTGGTGGCGCGGGCTTTCAGCCTGACTTTCCTTAATAGCCTATAATCCGCCGGCACCCTGCGGAAATTCCTGTTTTGGAGATTGTAGGGCAGGTTTGGAGGAAATGCTGCGTTTATCGGCGGGTCGCTTTTTTTCAGGCGGGGAAAAACTGCGGGGCCAGGCTGGGCCACAAGCGGGCGGTGCGGCAGCGGCTGGCGGTGACGATGGCCCTGAGCTGCGCAAGCGCGGTTTCCAGATTATCGTTGATTACCAGGTAATCGTACCAGGAGACTTCCTTAACCTCAGCGCGGCCCCGTTCCAACCGCCGGGCTATTTCCGCCGGCTCCATCTGGCCCCGCAACTGCAGCCGCAGCTCCAACTGTTCCCAACTGGGAGGCAGGATAAAGATGAAGGTCCCCTGGGGAAATTCCCGCTTCAGGGCCCGGGCCCCCCGGGGCTCGATGTCGAAGACCACATCCGCTCCGGAGTCCAGGGTCTCCTGCACCCGCTGGCGGGAGGTGCCGTAGCCGTAGCCGTACTGTTCCACCCATTCCGCCAGGTCGCCCCGGTCCCGCAGGCGGGCAAACTCCTCCGGGGTGACGAAGAAATAGTCCTTTCCTTCCACCTCTCCGGGGCGGGGGGGCCGGGTGGTGAAGGAAATGGAGAAGCGCAACCGGGGATCGCGGGCCAGCAGCTCCTTCAGCAGGGTGGTTTTTCCCGTTCCGGAGGGGGCGGTGATGATGAAGACTTCTCCGGGCACTCAGTCGGCCTTTTCCAGGTCTGGGCGGGCCGGGAGGGTGTGATTGCCGTTCAGCCGCAGGGAAAGGGTATCAGCATGGACCGCCGAAAGAATGACATGATTGCTGTCGGTGATGATAATGGAGCGGGTCTTGCGGCCCTGGGTGGCGTCGATGAGCCGCTCGGCCCGGGTGGCCTTCTCCCGCAGGCGTTTCATGGGCGCCGAGCCCGGCATCACCACCGCCACTACCCGGTGGGAGACCACGGTGTTGCCAAAACCGATGTTGATCAACCTGCCTTCCATAATTTCTCCCCCTGCGGCGAACTCATTCGATATTCTGCACCTGCTCCCGGAGGCGCTCCAGGTAGCCTTTGATCTCCAGCACCGCTTGCGTAACCAGGAGATCGCCGGCTTTGGAGCCGATGGTGTTGGCCTCCCGCAGCATCTCCTGAACCAGGAATTCCTGTTTCCGGCCCACCGGCCCCTGGGCCGCCAGGGTTTCCTCAAATTGGGCCAGATGGCTCTCCAGTCGGGCCAACTCCTCGGACAGGTCCCGGCGCTCGGCCAGGAGAACCACCTCCTGGGCCAGCCGGGCTTCGTCCACCCCGGTTTCGCCCTGCAGCTCCGCCAGCCGGGCCGAAAGCTTCTCCCGCCAAAGTTGGGGCAGTAGTGGGGCCTGCCCCCGGATGCGTTCCAGCTCTGTGCCGATGGCCCCCAGGCTCTTGGCCAGGTCGGCGGCCAGGGCCTGCCCTTCGGTGAGGCGCATCTGGTCCAGGTCCTCCAGGGCCCCGCTCACCGCCCTGGCCACCGTCTCCCAGGTCTCCTCCAGGGCCAGCTCCTGGGTCTCCTTGATCAGGAACAGGTCCGAGAAGTGCAGGAGATCCTCCAGATGCAGAGGCTCCTTCAGGCCGCCCGCCGCCCGGACCTCCTCCAGCATGGCCGCGGTCTGCCGGGCCAGGGCCTGGTCCACCTTCAGGGTCAGCGCCTTTTCTCCGGTGCTCTCCCAGGTGAGCTGCATCTCCACCCGGCCCCGGGGAATGCGGCCCTTGATCAGCTTCCGGAGCCGGTCCTCCAGGCCCCAGAGGCGCTTGGGGAGATTCAAGGAGAGCTCCAGGAAGCGGTGGTTGAGGCTTCTAAATTCCACCACCCACTTCTGGCTGGGACCCTCGGCCTCCCCCCGGCCATATGCGGTCATGCTCCTGATCATCAGCCGCCCATCAATTTAAGTTGCCACAGATATTTTTTCCGCACCAGGAGCAACAATTCCGGCAGCGGACCCCGGGTGTAATCGGGAAAGGTCCAGGCCAGGGGTTGAAAGGTCCCCTGAGCGTAGAGCAGAGTGAGGTCGCCGTAGATGCCGCAACCGAGATAGAGCCGGTGGGAGAAGTTTTTTCCGGTGGCCAGGACCAGCCGTTCCCTGGTCAGGTACCCCGGGTCCAGGTTGGCCAGCCGGCGGCCATCCAGGCTGAGCCTCTCTTCGATACCGTTGGTAAAGACCTTCCACTGCGCCAGTTGGGCCGGATCGGCCAGATGGAGGAAAGCGACCAGGAGCCGCCCCAGGCCGGGGCCCATCTCCGGGGTATAATAGTCGGTGGCGGTGAAGGGCCACCAGGGGCCCACCAGGTCCGGCGGTCCCCAATAGTGGCTCAGGCGCTCCACCACGGCCGGACCCAAATCTTGCCGGGCCAGAATTATGCTGACCACCGGTTTCACCGGCAGCGGCGGACCCGGCCGGCTCATTCCCCCTCCTCGGAAACGGTGTTAATTTTAAGCCAGGGATTGGCGGAAGGCAAGGGAAAATTATGTGAACTTTCGCACAATTACTGTCCTGCCAGGGGGTAGAAGAGAGAAAATTTAAGATCAACCCCGGGGAACCTCAAGAGCAGGCGCGCCAGGGCGCTCCGTATGCTTGCCAGCCGTAGGGGCGAATTTAAAACCGGCCCCTGGGCGATCCGGGGGGATTGCTTTTTTGCAGAGGTCTCTATTGCTTAAACGGGGGCCAGGGCGGATAATTTAAGAAAAATCCGGCGGCACCATCTGTTAGGCCGTTGGATTCGGCTTAGCTTATGGCGCTTCAGGTCTGCGAAACCTTTTTCAGTCTCATGGGTGAGTCCACCCGGGCCGGCCTGCCGGCCTTCTTCATCCGCCTCAGCGGCTGCAATCTGCGTTGCCGCTACTGCGACACCACCTATGCCTATGAAGGGGGGCGGGAGATGGAGGTGGCGGACCTCGTTAAGGCCGCCGCGGCCAGCCCCACCCGGCTGGTGCTGGTGACCGGCGGCGAGCCCTTGCTGCAGGAGGAGACCTTGCCGCTGTTGGCGGCCCTGGCGGATGCCGGCTGGGAAGTCTGTCTGGAGACCAACGGTTCCCGCCCCATCGCCCCGGTGGATGTCCGGGTGCATCGCATCCTGGACCTGAAATGTCCGGGCAGCGGCATGGCCGGGGAGAATTACTGGCCGAATCTGGAATTCCTGACCCCCCGGGACGAAGTCAAATTTGTGGTGAGCGATCGCCGCGATTTTCTTTGGGCGCTGGAGGTGATTCGGGAGCACGGCTTGTGCGGGCGGCCCTTGCCTCTGCTGATTTCCCCGGTGTGCGGCCAGGTTCCGGCCCCGGAGGCCGCGGCCTGGATCCTGGAGAGCCGGCTGCCCCTGCGGCTCAATCTGCAACTGCACAAATACCTCTGGGGGCCGGAGGCGCGGGGAAAATGAAGGGGACAGGGTCCGCCTCTCGCCCCAGTGCTCGAGCCAATCCGACCTGCAGGTAAGAGCGCCCATAGACAGGGATCATTGGGACACGACGATTTCCGCAAAACAACCGGAAACCGGAACCCGAAAACCGCCCCCCTGGCCGTGGTCCTGCTGAGCGGCGGGCTGGACAGTTGCGTGGCCGCGGCCATGGCCCGGCAGAATTTCGAGCTGGCCCTGTTCCACGCCAACTACGGCCAGCGCAGCGTGGCCCGGGAACTGGCGGCCTTCCGGGCCCAGGCCGCCTTCTTCCGGGCCTCCCGGGTATTGGAGGCCGACCTTCTTTACCTGGGAGTTATGGGCGGCTCCAGCCTGACGGACGCCGGCCGGCCAATCCCCCTGGGCGAGGAGCCTCCGGGGATTCCCTCTACTTATGTCCCCTTCCGCAACACCAATCTGCTGGCGGCGGCGGTGGCCTGGGCCGAGGTCCTGGGGGCCGAGGCGGTCTTCATCGGCGCCAACATCCTGGATAATCCCGGCTACCCCGACTGCCGGCCGGAGTATTATGAGGCCTTCAACCGCCTGGTCGAATTGGGCACCCGCCCGGAAACCCACATCCGCATTCACACTCCCCTGATCCGGCTGGACAAGGCCGGCATCATCCGCCTGGGTTTTAAGCTGGGGGCGCCGCTGGCGCTCACCTGGTCCTGTTACCAGGCCGGGGAGGCGGCCTGCGGCCAATGCTCCTCCTGCCGGCTGCGCCTCCAGGGATTTGCCGCCGCGGGCCTGGCCGACCCCATCCCCTATCAAAGATAGTTTCGGTTTTCGGTAAAAGTCACCGGTTTCCGGATTTTTTCCCGTGCCTGAAATTGAGACCTCTAAGGCGTGCATCCTGGCGAGCAGCTCGCGTATCTATTTCATGAGATCTTCGGTTGCTTGCTCCCTCGGACAGTGAGGACTTTCGCATAGGTCTAAACCTGGAGTTTTCTCCATCCGGGAATAGGACCAGGACTGAAATTCGGTTACCCGGTCCATTGAAAACCAAAAAAGAAAACCGCCTGACTCCCTTGCATCGCGGATAAATGCAATTAGCTTTTAAACAGCCGAACCTCACGGCAGCCGCGGGAGGTTCGGGCCGGCGGCACAGGCCGGACCAAATCTAACGGGAGGCATAGCTATGTCCACCAACTACCAAGGTCGCCAGGGTAACCCACATCATCGCGGAATCTCCCAAAAGTTTTGCTGACGCGGTGCAAGTCGGCTTCGACCGGGCCGCCAAGACTTTGCGGGGCATTACCGGCCTGCGGATCGTGGAGCAGCGGGTCTCCGTCAAAGACAACAAGATCAATACCTATCGGGTGAAGATGGAGGTGATCTTCATCCTGGAATAGGGTATCCCGGCCCACCGTAGAGGCTGGCGCCCAACCCATGAAGGAGGAGAATTTATGACCCATGTCGCCAGAGTCACCGAAGCCATCGCCGAGTCTCCGGTCAGCTTCGAAGATGCTCTCCAGGTGGGCTTTAAGCGGGCCACCGAGACCTTAAGGGGAATAACCGGTCTGCGGGTGTTGGAAAAGCGGATTTCGGTCAAGGATAATAAAATTGACACCTATCGGGTGAGATTTGAGGTGATTTTTATCCTCGATTGATGCTGCGGCTGGATGGTTCTTACGGGGAGGGGGGCGGCCAGATGCTGCGCACCTCCCTATCCTTGTCGGCCAGGCTGGGGGCGCCGTTGCGCCTTGAGCAAATCCGGGCCGGGCGGGCACAGCCCGCCACACATTTTCTAGCCCACCCCAGGCAAAACCGGGCGGCCCCACGGGTCGCCCCTATTATTTACCGGGGGTTGGGAGGGGAGTTTGAGGGGAGGGCGGGGGATCGTTGATCTCCGGCGCTCCCCTCAAATATTTCAGTCCCAGGCCCAGCAGCAAGGCGGCGCTGGGGGTGAGGTGCAGCAGCAGCCGGTCCAGGGAGGCGCGGACGTAGCTGGGGAACTCCGCCGCGGAAGTAGGGGCCACGGCGTAGGCCAGGAGGATGGCCAGGAGGTTGCCCCCCAGGAAGAGGACCAGGAAGAGGGCAGGGGTGGTCCAGAGGCGCCGGCCCACGGCGATGACCGCCAGGAGCACCGCCGGCCAGAGGAAGCCGAAGAAGTAAGGCCGGATCAGGGCCGCCATCAGGTAAGCGGAGGCCTGGGCCAACTGTTGCGGATAAAAATTCTGGATATGGTCGGCGCCGAGTGCAAGATGTTGCTGGCTGATAAAGAGGCGCCAGGGCAGATAGCCCAGGGCCAGCCCTGCCAGGGGGAGGCTCAGGCTGCAAAGGCGGCGCCAGGTCCCGGGGGGACGCAGCCAGGCCAGGGTCAGGACCGCGGCCAGGATCACCGTGGCGGCCAGGGGCGGGCCTTCGTATTTGCACCAGGCCATACCGGCCAGAAAAAGGGCGGCCAGGGAGAGGCTCCCCCGGGGCGCCTGACCCGCCAGCCACAGGTAAATCAGGCCGACGGCCCCCAGGGTGAAATAGGCCAGGGGCAGGTCGGCGTAAGCGATGTAAAGATGAACCACGAACACCGTGCCGTTCAGGGCCAGGAAGGCGGTGAGCCCCAGGGCCAGGCGCCGGCTCAGACCCAGGCGCCGGGCCAGGGAATAGAGCAGTCCCAGCAGCAGCGCCCCCCAGAGGGGGAAAAGCCCCTGGGCCAGGTGGTCGTTGACCTGGCCCAGACAGTAATAAAGATAGCTCAACAGTAAAGGGACCAGGTTGGGATAGTAATTGTGGGCGTCGATACAAGTGAGGTCCAGGCCGCGGCTGAGATAAAAGACCTTGGCCTTGCAGCCCCAGGTGGCGATGGCGTCCCAGGCCCACATGGGGTAAAGGGTGGCCCTGAGGAAGGCATACAGGAACAGGGTCGCCAGCAGCCCGGCGAAGAGCCAGTCCCACGCCCTGGAGTCCGGGACGCCGGGGCCAGGCCAGCGCCCTCAGGTCTCCGGAGAGGGCCCGGCGGCCCCGGGGAGTGAGGAACAGGGCCGCGGCCACTCCCAGGGACGGGCCCAGGATCAACCCCAAACCGAAGGGCAGGCCCCGCCAGGTGAGGGCCAGCATCCACAAGGTCAGGAGGACCGCGCCGACTCCCGAAACTCAGGGCCAGCCGCTCCAGGGGCCGGAACTCCCGGGGCTGGGGGAGTACGGCGGCCAGCAGCCCGGATCCCAAGCAGCAGAGGGCCGCCAGGCCTCCCAGCAGCCGCAGCAGACTCAAGGCGCCTCAATCATAGAAACCCCAGTGAAAGCGGGGGTAGTCCACCCGATAGGCCTGGCCGGGCCCTGGGATCTCAAGGGGCAGCACCGCCTGAGAGCGGAGGGCCGCCTGGACCCCCGGTCCGGGGGGCTTGGCTCGGTCCCGCACGATTAAATAAGCAGCCTGCTCCTCATGCAAGGTGTGAAAAAGAAAGGCCGCCGGCGATTGCGGGGACACCAGGAGGTGGCGCCGGGGAGCCAGATAGTACCCGATCTTGATATCTTTGCCGGCCTCATAATTATCCACAAAGACGTAAGCGGCGTCGGGAGGAATAACGGCGGACAAGGATGTGGACCACAGGTACCAGGGGTCTTCCTGGCGGACGGCGGCGCCCACCTCCCCTGAGCCGATTCTCCGGGCCAGGTCCCGGGCCTCCGGGGCGAAATGCCAGGCCAGCCAGATGAGTTGCAGGCCCCAGAGTGCTAAGAGAATTCGGGTTAAGTGCACCTTCCAATTACTTAGCATATGGTACAGGGGTAACAGGGGAAAAGGTTAAAAGGGGAAGAGGGGAAAGATAGCTCATAAGGGAATGGGTTTTGTTACAGATGATCTTTATTAAGCGATCATGACAACAAAACAAGGAAAGGATATTGATTATAACCTTTTCCCCTTTCCCCGTTTACCCCCCGGTCTTTTAATCCCAGAAGTGGAAGCGAATAATGTGATAGACCGCCGCGATGCCGTCCCTCCAGGTGATCTTCTTGCCATGGGCGTAATCGCGGCCGTGGTACTGGATGGGAACTTCGTAGATGCGCCAGCCCCCCTTGGCGATCTTGGCGGTGAGTTCCGGCTCCACCCCGAAACGGTTGCTCTTAATGCGCAGGCCTTTGAGGACCTCCGCCTTGAAGACCTTGTAGCCCACCTCCATGTCGGAGAGATTCAGATTGGTGAAGATGTTGGACAGGGTGGTGACCATGCGGTTGCCCAGGTAATGCCAGAAAAACAGCACCCGGTGGGCCTGGCCGCCCACCATGCGGGTACCGTAAACCACGTCCGCCAGGTCGCGCTGGATGGGCTCCAACAGGGCCGGATAATCCGCCGGGCGGTATTCCAGGTCGGCGTCCTGGATGATGACCACGTCCCCGCTCACCTGGGCAAAGCCGGTGCGCAGGGCCGCGCCCTTCCCCTGGTTTTGCGGGTGGTAGAAAACCTTGACGTTTTCGTACTCCGCCGCCAGACGGGCGAGGATCTCCCGGGAGCCGTCCACCGAGGCGTCGTCCACCGCGATGATCTCTTTAGTCGTAGGGGGTCAGTTGCACCAGCCGGAAGATCTCCTCCAGGGTGTCTTTTTCGTTGTAAACCGGAATAATGATGCTCAGATTCATGCGGCGCATCCTGTAAAAATAATCAATATCAGTAGGGTCCGGCAACAAAATTGCTTAAAGAAGCTTACACTATCTCGCAGCTAAACTCTATACCATGGTAATTTCAAGGATATCAACATATTATATCGATTGCCAGCAAATCCCCCAATCAAATCCGGTTCAGACACCTGCAGGAGATTCGCTGATTTCTGCGGGGAGCTTTTTAGGTTGGCTGCGGCCATGGGAAGGTCACCTTATTCTTTTGACATATCGGGTCAATCGAGGTAAGTCTGTCATTGATTTGCCCATGGATAATCTTTGTCAAGAAGTTTATGGATCATAACCAAGGTCAGGAGGTCCAAGAGATGCAGAGGAAGATTCATCTTTCCGGAATGGCTGTCGCGGCTGCCCTGTTGATGCTCTTAGCAGGGGGATGCGCCTCATCGTCCACCCTGGAGCAACCCGCACCCACGAGCCAAATGCAGAGCGCCGTGGGAACTCCAAACGAATTATCACCCATGGCTCCCCCGGAAGCGAGGAATGTGAGAAAGGTCGGCAACCAATGGATGTGCGACATCAATGGTCAGGTTATGGTTTATAATGGGGCCTCTCAAAAATGGGAGCCGAAGCCCTAAGGCAGACGCAATGGCAAGAAATCTCGAATTTGGGCAAAAATAAAACTGGCCGAGAGGGGGAGTCTCAGCCAGCCATGGTAAGGAGAAACTTTTAATCGAACTCAGGATTAAGGGGGGAATGTAGGGTACCTTAATTCAGTTCTTGCATAAATTATATGCATTAACCCTGCCAAATCCTGCGTCTCTTCTATCATGTTGAATATTCTGGTAAAAAAGCATCTTCTTTCCTGTTAATCCGGTGTTTGGGTCAAAAAAATTATACCGGGAACGGGAAAATCGATTTTAATTTATACCAGCTAGATGGCAGGGCAAGGCCAGAACACACAAAGGACGATCACCATGGCTGAATTATTTGAATCCACTTCTATCAACGGCATGAGGCTGGCCAACCGATTCGTACGATCTGCGACCTGGGAGGGTTTGGCGGACCAGGATGGCGCCGTTACCCCCAGACTCATCGAGATGATGGTGGAGCTGGCCAGGGGAGAAGTTGGCTTGATCATCAGCGGTCACACCTTCGTCAGTCCCGAGGGCCAAGCCAGTCCTGGACAGCTGGCTGCCTACGAGGATCGTTTCCTGCCCGGGCTTCGGGATATGGTCAGGGCGGTGCATGCGGCCGGAGGAAAGATCGCTCTGCAGCTGGCTCACGGAGGATGTAGGGCGAATTCCGAGCTGAGCGGCTTGGAGCCCATCGGGCCGTCCGCAGTCGAGAAAAACGGCCGGCCAACCTGCCGTCCGGCGGGTAGGGAGGATATTGGCGCACGTCGTCTCCGCCTTCGCTCAGGCCGCAGACCGGGCGAAACAGGCAGGCTTCGACGCGGTACAGATCCATGCTGCCCATGGCTTTCTGCTCAGCCAGTTCCTCTCGCCCGCGTTCAATAAGAGGACAGACGAATATGGAGGCGAACTCAAGAACCGGGCGCGGCTTCTTCTCAAGGTAGTACGGAGCGTCCGAGAGGCGGTGGGACCGGAATATCCGGTTCTCGTCAAAATCAACTCCGAGGATTTCTTGGATGAGGGTATGACGTGCCCAGAGGCCGTGGAGGTCTCGGGTATGCTCGAGAAGGCATCCATCGATGCCATTGAGTTCTCCGGCGGGACGATGAATTCCCCTGAAAAGTTCCTACCAGTGCGCCCAGGCAGGCTGAAGACCCCAGAGCAAGAGGTCTATTACCGGAAAGCTGCGAGGCTCTATAAGCAGAAAGTCACCATTCCGCTGATTCTGGTGGGCGGCATCCGCTCCTACGGGGTGGCCGAGGAGTTAGTCCGGGATGGAACGGCCGACTACATTTCCATGAGCCGGCCACTGATTTGCGAGCCGGGGCTCGTCAAGCGCTGGCGGGAGGGTGACCGCCGCAAAGCGGAATGTGTTTCAGACAATGCCTGTTTCGCCCCGGCATTGGATGGTAGGGGCATTTACTGCGTGACCATGGCTCAAGAAGCGGAGCAAGACCAGCTGATAATTGGCTGCCGATACAGAAAGCTCTGGTCTTTTTTGCCTATTCTATCAAGGTCGGCGCCGGAGGATTTTTTTCTTTAGCCGCCGATGCTGACCATGGCCCCGCCGCGGAAGAGGTCGCCGCACACTCCGGTTTGGGTCTTAAACTTTTTCATCGCCATGGCTTCCCGGAACAGGCGGCCCAAGGCCTGATCATCGGCCCCCCGGCGCAAGGGGCCCTTGACATCGACCTCCGGGGCCGCGAACAGGCAAGGCCGGAGATGGCCGGCGGCGGTGAGGCGCAGGCGGTTGCAGCTGGGGCAGTGGTGCTCGCTCACGGAGCTGATGAAGCCCAACTCCCCCTGGAATCCGGCGATGCGGAAGGTCCTGGCCGGGCCGGCGGTGGCGGGCCGGTCCACCGGCGCCATGGGGCCCAGCCCCCGCAGGCGGCGGCGCACCTGGGCCATGGGCAAGAAATGCCTTTGCCAGCGCTCTCTGCTCACCGTGGGCATGAATTCGATGAACCTTACCTGAAAGGGATGGTCCCGGGTCAGCAAGGCGAACTCCACCAATTCATCGTCGTTGGCGCCCTTGAGCACCACGCAGTTGATCTTCAAGGGGCTGAATCCCAGGGCCGCCGCGGCCTGGATGCCCGCCAACACCTGCGGCAGGTGATCGCCCCCGGTGAGGCGCCGATAGCGCTCCCGGCGCAGGGTGTCCAGGCTCAGGTTGAGGTGGCGCAGCCCGGCGGCATACAACTCCGGGGCCAGCTCCGCCAGCAGCACCCCATTGGTGGTCAGGCAGACCTCTTCGAGCCCCGGGACCTGGCCCAGGTTCCGGATGAACTCCACCACTCCCCGGCGCACCAGGGGTTCGCCCCCGGTGACCCGAACCTTGCGAATGCCCACTCCGGCGGCCACTCCGGCCAGGTGGAGCAGTTCCTCGTAACGCAGGATTTCCGGGGCCGGCAGCTTCTCCCACCCCCCCCAGGGAGTGCAGTAAAAACAGCGGAGATTGCAACGGTCGGTGATGGAAACCCGCAGGTAATTGATATCGCAAGGCAAAATTCTTACTCCACCTGAAATTGCACCTCTTTCTGGTCCGAGGCGTAGCCGGTGCTGACCTTGGTCTTCAGGGTGTAGATCCCGGGCAGGGCATTGTCCGGCACGGTGAAGTCCACCTCCTGATTCCAGGTGCCGTTGAGGCGGGCGGGGACGATGTTCTTGGTTTCTCCCAGTAGCTTGCCCTGGAAACTGATCTCCCGGGAGACGGTCACCGGGATGGCGACCTGCTCCGGGGTGAGGATGGTATAAGTGGTGGCCAGCACCACGGTCTGGCCGCGGCCGATCTTGGCCGGCCGCACTTCCACCTGGTCCAGGCGCAACACGCAGCCGCCGCTGGGACAGGAGTTCCCCGGGAGATCAGCTGCTCCCGGTCCAGGCGGTTGGTTTCCCGGGACTCACCGACGGTCCCCCAGCGATATTCGCCCAGGAAAGACTGGGCCCAGGTCTGCGACAGCCCCAGGGTAATCCCCAGCAACACGATCAAGCCCAGCCAGGCAGGGGAGGGACGGCGAGTTGTTTGCATAAAGCGCTCCCGATCTTAGGTGAGGTATGGCGGCCGCTTAACTCCAGAAGCCTAAGATATATTTTAAGGCATCCGTAGAGAAAAGCGAAGCGGGTTTTTGCGGTTTGGAAAAGTCTGGATGGCGCTACCGCGCCGCGCCGGGATGGCGCTGGTCAGAGCTGGCGGCTACGGCCCAGGCAAATACCGCCGGGCCCCTTTATAAGAGTCGCGCCAAACTTCGGCGTCCAGGCGGCTGACGAAAACCCCCCGGGGGGAGGCGTGCAGGAAGCGGCCGTCCCCCAGGTAGAGGCCATTGTGGCAAACTTGCTCGGCGGCGAAGGACGGCAGGAGGTTGGCCAGGTAAAAGTCCCGGCCCGGGGTCTGGCAGTAGCGGTCGAAAAAGACCACGTCACCGAAGCGCAATTCTCCGGGCCCCACCGGCCGCCCGGTATCATACTGCTGGGCCACGGTGCGAGGCAGCTTCACCCCAGCCCTCTGGAGCAGGGCCTGGACCAACCCGGAGCAATCCACCCCCTGGGGGGTGGTGCCCCCGGCGTGGTAAGGGGCGCCGTAGAAATCGCCCAGGGCCCGCTCCAGGGCGACCTCCTGGGGATTGCGGCGCACCTGGGGCAGGGGCGCCGGGGGCGTCGCCGCCGGCGGCAGGGGGGCCTCGGCGCAGCCCGCCAGGAACAGCCGCCAATCCCAGAACGATGGCCACCGCGCCCCAAGTTTTCCCGGCCATCCGGGTCTCCCCCTTAAAAAAACTTCAGCACGGGTCTAAGATGGTGTTATTTGGTCCTTGGGATGTTTATTTTGGCTGGATTATAACACACTTGCCCGGATAGCAAGGGGAATTTTTCACCAGATTGGGCTAAGCGGAGGCACACGGCTCGGACCTGGGCAGTGGGGTCCTCCCGGAAAAATCACTTCGGGTCCATCTCTATCCGGGGGAAGAGGGGCGGGCCGGTTTTCAGGGAGCCGCCGGGGAGCAGGCGGCCCCACTGCAATACCTGGGGCAGGGGCTGGTCCCACAGGGCCAGGCCCAGACCCAGTTGTTCGCTCATCTTGAGGGCGCTCCCGGGCATCACCGGCCGCAGTAAGGCGGCGATCCAGCGCAGGGATTCCAGCAGGTGGTAGAGCACCGTATCCAGGCGGACCGCAGCTTCCGGCTGCTTGGCCAGCTCCCAGGGGGCATTGGCGACGATGTAGCGGTTCAAGTGGCCGATGAACTCCCAGACGCCGGCCAGGGCCCGGGTGAATTCCAGGGCGGGAAACTGCTGGAGAAAGTCGTCGGCGGTCTGGCGGGCCAGGAGGATTAATTCCTGGTCCCGGTCGTCGGGCACACCGGGGGCCGGAACCACCCCGTTCCGGTATTTGAAGGCCATCCCCAGGCTGCGGGCCAGGAGGTTGCCCAGGTCGTTGGCCAGGTCGGCGTTGATGCGGCTGACCAGGGCCTCCTGGCTGAAGTGGGCGTCCAGGCCGAAGACCATCTCCCGGAGAAAGAAATAACGCACCTGGTCCACGCCGTATTGGGCCGCCAGGGCCCGGGGCTCCACCACGTTGCCCAGGCTCTTGGACATCTTGCCGGCGTTAAGCTGCCAGTAGCCGTGGACGTTGAGATGCTGGAAAGGCGGGAGCGCAAGGGCGGCCAGCATGGTGGGCCAGTAGATGGCGTGGGGCTTGAGAATATCCTTGGCGATGAGGTGCTGGCCCGGCCAGAAATTTTTGTCTGGCTCGAACGGGCCAGGTTCTGCCTGGTGGTAGCCCAAGCCCGTAAGGTAGTTGAGGAGGGCGTCGAACCAGACGTAGGTGACGTAACGCGTCATCGAAGGGGAGGGTGATGCCCCACTCCAGGCGGCTCTTGGGCCGGGAGATGCACAAATCCTCCAGGGGCTCCCGCAGGAAGGCCAGCACCTCATTGCGGTAGCGCTCCGGCCGGATCCAGTCGGGGTTATCGTGAAGATAGTCCAGAAGCCAGCCCTGGTATTGGCTCATGCGGAAGAAGTAGTTCTCTTCCTTGAGGTAGGTGGGTTTGACCCGGTGGTCCGGGCAGAGGCCGTCCACCAGGTCCCGCTCCAGATAGAAGGCTTCACAATCGTAGCAATAAAGGCCGCCGTACTCCCCAAAGTAGATGTCGCCGCGCTCGTGGACCCGGCTGAGGACCTCCTGGACCACCCGCACGTGGTCGGGGTCGGTGGTGCGGATGAAACGATCGTAGCTGATGTCCAATTCGTCCCAAGTCTGGCGGAACTGGGCGCTGATGCGATCCACAAACTCCTTAACCGGCAGGCCGGCCCGGCGGGCCGCCTCTACCACCTTGTCGCCGTGCTCGTCGGTGCCGGTCTGGAAGCGGGTCTCCACCCCCAGGAGGCGATGAAACCGGGCCAGGGCATCGGCCACCACCGTGGTATAGGCATGGCCCAGGTGGGGCTCGGCGTTGACGTAATAGATGGGAGTGGTGAGGTAGTAGGCCATAGAAGTGAGCAGTGAGCAGTGAGCAGTGAGCAGTGAGCAGATTGCCGGGGATTTTACTGCTTACTGGTCACCGCTTACTGCTTGCTGAGGTCATTTTCCTTCCAGATGTTTGAGGCGCTCCAGGGCCTGCTGCATCAGGGTCCGGTCTTTGTCGGGGTCGCCGGTATTCAGAAATTGCCGGTAGGCGGCCATGGCCTCGTATTTATGATCCAGCTTTTCCAGGGCTTGGGCCCGGACGAATTGGACCAGGGGGATACCGGCATTGAGTTCCTGGGCCGCGTCCGCGTCTTGCAGGGCCTTCTCAGCCTGGCCCAGCTGCAGATGGGCCAGCCCCCGGTTAAGGAGGATCTCCGGAGTCTTGGGGTGGAGCTGCAAGGCCCGGTCATAGTCCGCCAGGGCCTCTTTCCCCTGGCCCAGATCCAGGTAAGTGTTGCCGCGGTTGTAGAGGATCTGCCAGTCCCTGTGGGGCGTATTTCAAGGCCTGGGTATAGTCTGCCAGGGCCTTGTCATAGACGCCGCTGCGGCTGTAGGCCAGGGCCCGGTTATATAAGGCTTCGGAAGAAGTTGGGGCCAATTCCAGGGCCTTATCGAAATCGGCCACCGCTTCCGCCGGCTGGTCCAGCCTCAGGTGGGCCACGCCCCGATTGAGGTAGGCCTCCGCCAGGTTCGGGTCAAGCTTCAGGGCCTCAGTGAATTTATCGATGGCGGCGGCGGGATCGTCCTGGTTCAGGGCCGCCACCCCCTCCGCAAAGGCGCCGGGGACGGCCTCCGGCTGCTCGGCGGCCAGGGCGGTTCCCAGCAGCAGGCCCGTAAAAGAAAGAACGATCGAAAGGCAAATTAGAATCTTTCTCATGACTCTCCTGTAGGGTGGCCCTGGCCACCATATATTAATGCCCCGAGGACCAGCGGTGCTAACGGATTAGGTTTCAGACGGGCTCCTGCCCCCGGCTCAAGGCCGCGGCCACAAATTCCTCGTGGCTGCAAGACGGGTCGATACCCGGGCAGGCGCCTTTGGCGTATTCCAGTTCGTCGGCCTCCACCAGCAGCGCCGGGAGAAAAGGCCACTGGCGGCAGATGAAGGGCTTCACCGGGTGCACCCGGCAGTTGTTGCCCTCCTGCAGGAAGATGCAAAAGCCGTTGGCCGCCACCGTCAGGCGGGGTCCCATGGCGGAGGCTTCCACAAAGTTCCGGGAAAATTCCTCCCTGGACATGGACAGGTGCGCCGCCATGGCCTCCACTTCCTGGGGGCGCACATGGATGCCTCCCCGGCCGGCGCAGCAATCGCCGCATTGGCGGCAGTGGAACACGGGAGATTTATCGGTATGGTCCATTCGCGGTGCTTAAGACATCTTCTTTCAAATGCACGCGGTGGCCCGGTGCGCCAACCCGGCACGCCGGCCGCACCCTGCCTCCCCTGGCCCCGGGTCCCCCCGCCTTTACGGATTTTTCAAGGGCGGCTGGCCGGTGGATTCCACGACGCTGCGCCACAGGGGAGAATTGAGGTCCATCTCCTGGCGCTCGCCCGCCGCGGCCTGGATGGGAATGTGCACGTAGTGGCCGTGCCAGCGGCTCACCAGCATCCCGGTCTTGCCGGCCATGCCGGCGTGCACCGCGTTTTGGCCCAGAAAGCCGCAGTAGATGCGGTCATTATAGTTGGCCGGCATGCTGCGGATCAAGTAGCTGGGGTCGATGTATTTGAGGTTCACTTCCATTTTTTTCTGCAGGAAGTATTCCTTGATCCTCTCCTGGAGGAAAAGTCCGATATCTCCCGGTTTGATGTTCCCCGAAGGGTCCCGGGGCAGGTCTTGCTGCCGGAAAAATTTCTGGCCGGCGCCTTCCCCTACCAGGATCAGGGCATGTTGCCGCTCCCGGAGCCGCCGTTCCAGTTCTGCCAACAGGCCGCACTCCCCGTCGATATCAAAATCCGCTTCGGGAATCAGGACGAAGTTGACCTCCCGCAGGGCCAGGGTGGCGTTGGCCGCGATGAACCCCGAGTAGCGGCCCATGAGCTTCACCAGGCCGATGCCGTTGGGGGATCCCACCGCTTCGGTATGGGCCGCCAGGATGGAGCGGGTGGCCTCTTCCACCGCGGTGTCGAACCCGAAGGAACGGCTCACCAGGGGGATGTCGTTGTCAATGGTTTTGGGAATGACGATGACGCTGATGCGCAGTTCCCGCCGGGTAATCTCCTGGTAGATGTCGTAGGCGGCCCGCAGGGTGCCGTCGCCGCCGATGAGAAAGAGGATGCGCAGGTCGATGCGGTCCAGGGCGTCGACGATCTCGCAGGTGTCCTGGGGGCCCCGGGAGGTGCCCAGGATGGTGCCCCCGAAGGTGTGGATGTTGGCCACCGCCTCCGGGTTGAGTTCCAGCAGCCCATGGCCGTAATGGGGGATGAATCCCCGGAGGCCATAGCGTACCCCGTAGATATGGCGCACCCCGTAAAGGAAATGGAGTTCCAGGACGATGGCCCGGATGACGTCGTTGGTGCCGGGGCACAGGCCACCGCAGGTGACGATGGCGCAGTGCACCTTGGAGGGGTCGAAATAGATCCTTTCCCGGGGGCCGGCCATTTCAAAGGCCTGGGGTTCTTCCCCCGGCCCCAGGCTCCTCAAGTAATCGAGGGAGTCGTGGATCAGGATCCTATCGGCATCCTGGATAAAGGTCTTCGGCACGCATCGCCCATCCCGGGTGCACATGGGGGCGCGGGATATGGGGGAATTTACCCTGGCCTCCCCGATTATGGGAATTTGGGCAGCGATGGGATCGTCGGTCATGGGGATTACCAGGTTTCGCTCATGGCTTCCAGTTCGTCTTTGAGTTCCCGGGTCATCAGTTTCTTAATGGCTTCCTTGGGGGCCAGGCCTTCATAGAGAATCTTGTAGATCGCGGTCACCAGGGGCACTTCCACTCCCAGCCTCTCCGCCAGCAGGTGCGCCGCCCGGGAGGCCTTGACTCCTTCCGCCACCATGGTCATGGCTCCCAGGATTTGCTCCAGGGACTGGCCCTGACCCAGCTTGAAACCCACCTGAAAATTGCGGCTCTGGCTCCCGGTGCAGGTGAGGATCAGGTCCCCCACTCCGGCCAATCCGGTTAAGGTCAGGGGATTGGCCCCCAGGCGGACTCCCAGGCGGGTCATCTCCGCCAGCCCCCGGGTGATCAGGGCGGCCCGGGGATTGTCTCCCAGGCCCATGCCCCCCAGGATGCCGGCGCCGATGGCGAAGATATTCTTCAGGGCGCCTGCCAGTTCCACCCCGGTAACGTCCCGGCCGGTATAAATCCGGAAGTAGGGGGTGGAGCAGAGCTTCTGTAAGAACTGGGCCACCTCCCGCTGCCGGGAGGCGATGGCCGCCGCGGTGGGCTGCCGCTGGGCCACCTCCCTGGCGAAGCTGGGGCCGGAGAGCACCGCGTAATGGATCTCCGGACCCAGTTCCTCCCGGGTCACGCCCTCCATGGTGAGCAGGGAATCCGTCTCCATGCCCTTGGTGGCGCTCAGGAGCATCCCGCCGGAGGGGAACCAGGGTTTCAAGGCTCGCAGCACCTCCCGAAAGGCATGGGAGGGAACCGCCATCAACACCAGGGTGGCGTCTTGCAAGACCTCCGGCAGCGACCGGCTGAAGGCAAGGTTCGCGGCGAGGCGGACCCCGGGCAGAAAGGCCTGGTTGCGCCGGTTCCGCTGCAGGTCTTCATAGACCTCTTCTTCCCGAACCCAGAGGTGGACGCCCAGCCCCTTGTCCGCCAGGAGGTTGGCCAGGGTGGTGCCCCAACTGCCGGCCCCCACCACCGCCACGGTCCTGGGCTCAGGAGAGTCCAAGGTCGGGCTCGGGTTCGGCTTCGCCGTCATCGCTCTGTTCCGCCACCTTGGCCAGGGAGACCACCCGCTCTTCCGCTTCGGCGTCCATCAGTTTCACGCCCTGGGTGACCCGGCCGATGAGAGAAATTCCCCGGGCCTTCAGACGCAGGATCTTGCCCCCGTCGGTGACCAGCATGATTTCGTCGTCTTCGTTCACTTGCAGGATGCCCATCACCAGGCCGGTGCGCTTGGTGACGTTGAACCCCCGCACCCCCTGGCCGCCCCGGTGGTGTTGGGGGTATTTGTCCGGATCGGTGCGCTTGCCGGAGCCCCGCTCCGTCACCGTCAGGATGGTTCCCTGGGGGCGCAGCACCTCCATCCCCACCACCTCGTCCTCCGGGGCCAACCTCATGCCCTTCACCCCCCGGGCAGAACGGCCCATATCCCGAACCTCCGCCGCGGGGAAGCGGATGATCTTGCCCTGGCGGCTTCCCAGAAGGATGCTTTGCCCCGGTTCGCTCAGGGCGGCGCCCACCATTTCGTCCCCGGCATCCAGGGAAAGGGCGATGATGCCGCCGCTTCGAGGCCGCTGAAAGTTCACCAGATCCGTCTTCTTCACCACTCCCCGCCGGGTGGCCATCACCAGAGAGATCCCGGGCAGGAATTCCTTGACCGGCAGGATGGTGGCCACTTTTTCGTCCGGCCCCAACTGTACCAGATTGACGATGGCCTTGCCCTGGGCCGAAGGCGAACCCACCGGAATCTCATGCACCCGGAGCCAGAAGATCCGGCCTTTATTGGTAAACACCAAAAAGTAGGTGTGGGTGGAGGCGATGTAGAGTTGGGAGACGAAATCATTTTCCCGGGTACCCATGCCGGTGCGCCCCTTGCCGCCCCGGCGCTGGCTGCGGTAGATGGTCAGGGGGGTGCGCTTGATGTAGCTCCGGTGGCTGAAGGTCACCACCATCTCTTCGTCGGCGATCAGGTCTTCCGCGGTGAACTCCTGGGCCTCGGGGACGATCTCGGTGCGCCGGCCGTCGCCGTAACGTTCCTTAATCTCCTGTCAGTTCCTGGGCGATAAGGGCCTTCACCTGGGCCTCCTCGGCCAGGATCTGGCGGAAGCGGGCGATGGCGGCCTCCACCTCCCGGGCCTCATCTATGATCTTCTGGCGCTCCAGGCCGGTGAGGCGCTGCAACCGCATGTCCAGGATGGCCTGGGCCTGGATCTCGGAGAGGGCGTAGCGGCTGCGCATCTCCTCATGGCTGGCAATCTTGGGGGCCTCGGTGACGAACATCCCGGCCATGAGCTGTTCCTTGGCCTCGGCCGGGGTGGCCGCGGACCGGATCAGGGCGATGACCTGATCCAGGAAATCCAGGGCGGTGAGCAGGCCGTCCAGGATGTGTTTTCGGGCCTCGGCCTGCTTCAGCTCATAGCGAGTGCGCCGCAGGATCACTTCCCGGCGGTGTTCCAGGAAATGGTGCAGCAGGTCCTTGAGGCCCAGGAGTTCCGGCCGGTTGTGGACGATGGCCACCAGGTTGATGCCGAAGGTGACTTGCATCTGGGTGTTGAGATAGAGCTGGTTCAGGATGACCTCGGCCTGCTCGTCCTTCTTGAGCTGGATGGTCACCCGCAGGCCCTCCCGGTCCGATTCGTCCCTGAGTTCGGAGATGCCCTCGATCTTTTTGTCCTTTACCAACTCGGCGATGCGCTCGACCAGTCGGGCCTTGTTCACCTGGTAAGGCAACTCCCGGATCACCAGGGTCTCCCGGCCGGCCTTGTGCTCCACCGTCACCTTGGCCCGCAGGCGGATGAGGCCGCGGCCGGTGCGGTAGGCTTCGGCGATGCCTTCGGCCCCGTAAATGAAGCCGCCGGTGGGGAAGTCCGGGCCCGGCACGATGGCCATGAGCTCCGTCAGGGTGATGTCCGGGTTATGCAGGAAGGCCAGCAGGGCATCGCAGACTTCCTCCAGGCTGTGGGGCGGGATGTTGGTGGCCATGCCCACCGCGATGCCGGCGGAGCCGTTGATCAACAGGTTGGGGAGGCGGCTGGGCAGCACCAGGGGCTCTTTCATGGAGCCGTCGTAGTTGCCGACGAAATCCACCGTATCTTTGTCCAGGTCCTGGAGGAGTTCGTGGGCCAGACGGGTGAGCCGCACCTCGGTGTAACGCATGGCCGCGGGGGAGTCGCCGTCGATGGAGCCGAAGTTGCCCTGGCCGTCCACCAGGGGGTAGCGCAGGGAGAAGTCCTGGGCCATGCGGACGATGGCGTCATAGACCGCGGTGTCGCCGTGGGGGTGGTATTTACCGATGACGTCGCCGACGATGCGGGCGCTCTTGCGGTAGGGCCGGTTCCAATCGTTGCCGCCCTCGGACATGGCGAAGAGGATGCGGCGGTGCACCGGCTTGAGACCGTCGCGCACGTCCGGCAGGGCCCGGCCGATGATGACGCTCAGGGCGTATTCGAGATACGATTTGCGTATCTCATCCTCGATGTTGATGGGTACGGCGCGGGTTTCCATAGTAGTGAATAGGGGTGGTTGTTTATTATCCAAAGTTAATAATTCCACCGCCGATGAACGCCGATGGACGCAGATTAGAAATGCTTCATTCGATTAATCCACCTCAGGGGCAGGGTGGTTTCAACGGCTTGGACTTGCCGATAGTTGACCAGCAAGCATACGCAAATCCAGGTTTCTTATAATCGATATCATCATATTCATGAATCAAAACATTGCGCTCGATATTCGCCAGGGATTTCAATCATGTCAGTTCTTCAGGATCGGCGCGCCGCTTTCCAAAGTCTCAGTACGTTCCACCGCGTCCGCACATTAATCCGTACAAACTTCAGCAGGCTTATTCTCCAGGAAATTATGGCACCTTCGTAGCTTCCAGCTAACCTGAAGATATGCCATCCCTGCTGTTAAGCGGCATAAATGACCTCTTTGTCGTAGATTGTGACTCCAAGATTGCGATTTCCAAGTCACTTTCCATCCGACATTTCTCCAGCATCAACCAGCCGATGCTATCTTCCACCACCTGGCGTATAAGCTCCAGCACATCTATATCACTGCAGGACGGAATCCTCCCGGGTCGACGAACCGGGAATGCCTTGATCTTCCGCCCAAAATCCGACCTTCTGTCGGCTTTGGACTTTACATTGATCTTCATCGCCGTTCATCAGATTGCAGAAATTATGGATTAATCGTCGTCTGATAAACAAACTTCCCGTTTTCCACCTTGATCACCGTCACCCCCTTGATGGGGTTGTGGTCCGGGCCCATGGTGATGGAGCCGGTGACCCCCGGGAAATTCCTTGGTTTCCGCCAGGGCCTGGGCGATCTTGGCGCCGTTCAGGTCCCCGCCTTATTGATGGCCGCGGCCAGCAGGAAGTAGCTCTCGCCGCCCAAGGCGGCAAAGGCGTCCAGTTGCTTTTGATAGGTCTGTTCATAGGCCGCCATGAAACTCCGCCCCAGCTCGGTGTTGACCCCGTGGCGGTGGAACAGGGCGGTGAAATACATGCCGTTGACCGCGTCGCCGCCGATGCTGATGAGTTCCGGAACCTGGGCCCCGTCGCCGGTGAGCACCGGGGTCTGCACCCCCAGGTCCTTGAGCTGCTTGGCCAACAAGGCGTCTTCGGCATAGTAGTTGGGGGCGTAGATCAGATCCGGATTCTGGCCCTTCAGGGCGGAAATCTGGGCGCTGAAATCCTGGTCGCCGGTTTGTATGTAACTGGTGGAGACGATTTCGCCCCCCCGGCGCTTAAACTCCTGGATGAAAAAATTGGCCAGGCCCACGCAATAATCCTGGGCCTGGTCGATGAGCACCGCCACCCGCCGGGCGTGCAAATTCTCCCAGGCGAAGCGGGCCGCCACCTTGCCCTGGAGGTCGTCCACGTAAGCGGCCCGGAAGGCGAAGCGTTTGCCCTGGGTCACCAGGGGGCTGGTGGCCGTGGGGCTGAGGTCGGGGATGCCAGCCCGCTCGGCGATGGGGACCCCGGCCAGGGTGTCGCTGCTGATCACCTCACCGAGGATGGCCGCCACCTGGTCTCTTTCGATGAGGCGGCTCACGGCGTTGGCCGATTCGATGCGGTCGCTGCGGGTGTCCAGCAGCACCAGCTCCACCGGCTGGCCCAGCAGTTGGGGCTGCATCTGGTGCGCCGTCTGCACCCCCTCCCAGACCATCTGGCCCATGGCCGCCGCCGCCCCGGTCATGGGTAAATAGAGGCCGATTTTCACCGCCGCCCCGGCGGGCCGCGCCAGCAGCAGCACTAGCGGCAATATGAAGAAAAGCCTCTTGATGGCCGGGACTCCTGCTAACTGAGACGCTGGGGGGAAGGGCTAGGCCAGAGGAAAACCAGAAACAACCCGAAAAGGGAGCGGCAAGCATCGGCCTTACCCCCTTCGGCCATTTTCCCCCGATAATATTGTCCCCAATCTTTAACAGACGTATAATACCATAAAAATTCCCTGACCGGAAAGGATTTCCGGTGGGGGACCGCGAGGTGGGCCATGGAATTGAAGCTGGTCAAGCTGATTATCCCCGAAGGGGCCAATATTATCCTGGGTCAGAGCCACTTCATCAAAACCGTGGAGGACCTCTATGAGATCCTGGTGGGCGCCGTGCCGGGGGCCAAGTTCGGCCTGGCCTTTTGCGAATCTTCCGGAGAATGCCTCATCCGGAGCGAGGGCAACGAACCCACCCTGACCGCGGCGGCCGCCAGAAACGCCGGCCTGCTGGCCGCGGGCCACACCTTCAACATCCTCCTTAAGGAGGCCTTTCCCATCAACGTTCTCAACGCCGTCAAGATGTGCCCGGAAGTCTGCCGCATCTTTTGCGCCACCGCCAACCCGCTGGAAGTCATCCTGGTGGAAACCACCCAGGGCCGGGGCATCCTGGGGGTGGTGGACGGCCTCTCCCCCAAGGGGCTTGGAGGACGACGACGGCCGTGCCTGGCGCCATAAGATCCTGAGGGAATTCGGGTATAAGAAGTAAGCGTTTTTAACCGGGGCAGCCCCGGACCCCCGGCAGGGCAGCCTGGGCCCCTGAAGAACAAGATGAAAAGTGCATCCCGGAATGAGCCAGTGAAAGCAGCCATTTTAGCCGCGGGATGGGGGACCAGGCTCAGGCCGCTCACCGACTCGGTGCCCAAGACCCTGGTCCCCGTCCTGAACCGGCCCCTGTTGGGGCTGTTGCTGGCCCGGCTGGAAGATGACGGCTTCTTGCAGGTGGCGGTGAATGTTCATCATCTGGCGGAGCAGGTGCTGCAGTTTCTGGCCCGGCCCTGGGGGTTTCACCTCAGCGTCAGCCGGGAGCCGGAGCTGTTGGGAACCGGCGGCGGCCTGCAAAGATTGGCGGAAATTTTGCGGGGCGGGCCGTTTCTGGCGGTCAACGGCGACATCCTCACCGACCTGGACCTGAAAGCCGTTTACCACAGCCACCGGCCGGAGGCGGTGGCCACCCTGGTATTGCATGACTGCCCCCCTTATAATAATGTTTGGGTGGCTGAGGGGTCGGTGGTGAGCGTGGGGGAGCCGCCCACCGGCGGCGCCGCCGGGCCCCCCCTGGCCTACACCGGGGTCCAGGTGGTCGGCCCGGGGATGCGGCGCTATCTCCCCGCCGGCGGACCGGGCAACCTGGTGGACGCCTGGCGGGCGGCGTTGGCCGCGGGGGAGAGGCTGGCGGCGCTGGTGCTGGCCGGCCACTTTTGGCAGGACCTGGGCACCCCGGCTGCCTATCTCGCGGTTCACCGCCGGCTCCTCCAGGGGGAAGCCCCCAAATTGGGCCGTTATTTCGGGCCCCTGGCCGATCCCTTCCTCGGGCCCGGCGGGGTTATCGAGGCGGGCGCCCAATTTGGCGCCTGGCGTCTGTTTGGGAGCCAGGGTTAGAATAGGAGCCGGCGCCGCCCTGCGGAACACAGTGGTGTGGGATGGGGCCGCCATAGACCCGGGGGTGGCGCTGGAGGATTGCATCGTGGCCTCCGGGGTGCGGGTGCAGCGCGGCGCCCGGGGGGAGGTGCTGGTTTGAAAGTCCCCGGTTTTCCATTTCTTGAGGGAGAATTACCGTAAAGGAGAGGTTTCCTGATGATCACCCACATTGTCCTGTTTAAACTGGTGCATTCCAACCGGGAAACTATTGAAGAGGCCAGGACGGCCCTGGCCAGGCTGGAGGGGCAGATTCCCCAATTGCGCCAGCTCGAGATAGGGGTCGATATCGTCCATTCTTACCGCTCCTACGATTTGGCCCTGGTGGCCAAGTTCGACTCCCTGGAAGATTTGCAGAGCTACCTGAACCATCCGCTCCATGTAGAGGTGGTCAAATATTTGGAAGGAAACCGCCGGTCCACCGTTACCGTGGATTATGAAACCCCCTGACCCCGGGAAAAGGGAGCCCATGGCGGATATTCTTTGGACCCCCAGGCTGCAAGCCGCGGCGGCCGGCTTAGGCGCCTCCCTGCGGGGGGCCCAACCCCTGGCCGGGGATGGCTCCGACCGCCGCTTTTTCCGGCTGCTGGGCTCCCCCACGGTGATCCTCTTGCACCATCCCCTGCCAACGGGCCTGAAGTTAAATGAAAACGACTCCTACTTTCACCTGGGCCGGCACCTCGGAAGGCAAGGGGTGCCGGTGCCGGAGATTTATGAATACTGCCGGGAAGAGGGCTGGATGCTGCTGGAGGACCTGGGAGACATCCATCTGGCCGCGGCCGTTCCCCGGGAAAGCGGGGGAGAGCAGTTGGGGTACCGGTACCGGCAGGCCCTGGAGATCCTGGTGAACTTGCAGGTGCGCGGCAAGGAGGGCTTCGATCCGGCCTGGTGCTTCGATACCGCGGTGATGCACCGGCCTTTCTTGTGGGAACGGGAATGCGGCTATTTCGTCCGGGCTTTTTTGCAAGGCTACGCGGGCCTGAAGCTGGAAATGAACGATCTGGCTCCGGACTTTGAGCACCTCCTCACCCGGGCCCTCACTCCGACCCACAACTTCTTCCTGCACCGGGACTTCCAGTCCCGCAACCTGATGATCAAGAACGGCCGTATCCGGGTCATCGATTTCCAGGGCGGGCGTCTCGGACCCCTGGGCTATGACTTGGCGGCCCTCCTCATTGACCCCTATGTGAACCTGAAGCCGCTCTGGCAGGAAGAACTGCTGGCCACTTATCTGGACCTGCTCCAGGAGCGGCTCCCGGACCTGGACCGCCAGGCCTTCCGGGAGCAGTATTGGCACCTGGCCCTGTGCCGCAACCTGCAGATCCTGGGGGCCTTCGGCTACCTCACCCGGGTGAAGCGGAAGGCCGGTTTCTCCCGCTACATTCCCCTGGCCTTGGCCGGACTGCGCCGGCGATTGGCGGCACGCCCCGGTGCATTTCCCCTGTTGGAGCAGGCCATCGCCCCATTGGCCGAAATGTCCATGAAGATTTGACGCCAAGTTCCCTGCAAAAGCAGAAACATCTCTTGTCTGTACGGGGCGCACCCAGGTGTGCGCCCGCCCTAGGGCGGACCCGCGGGTCCGCCCCTACCCCAAAAGAACCGTTGACGGCAACCCGGTATAACATCATCTGCCAAAAAAAGCATGGCAAGTTGAAACCTCTGCCAAGAGTCATTTTGTCATCCTGAGCGAAGCGAAGGATCTCGTATTTTCTTATTTTTTGTAGGGGCGCACCCAGGTGTGCGCCCAGCAATTATGAGATTCTGCGGTCGCGTCGCTCCCTCAGAATGACAGGTGAAGGGACTTTCGCAGAGGTCTCAAGACATATTATTTTCTTGCTTTTTGCCTTCTTCAAAAAATGGAATAATGGCAAGATAGTCGTCACCCGGTTTTTTAATATCCAGGCTATTGACCCAAGCCGTATATGCATCCACCCTTGACTTTTCCTCTGGGGCACCATTATCTGGCGGTATTGGCCTGGGGTTCATAGGCCTACTCCCCACCAAGAATCTCCGAACCAAGGGGCTGGTATGTTCAAAATCTGCGAATAATAGATTTTGATGGTAACTCGTGCTATTGTGGTTTGAATCTCTATCCCTTCCCAAAGACCTTCGGAGGCGATTTCATGGCCATAGAAGGTTTCAAACGCAAACTCGCTGCCATCCTCAGCGCCGACGTGGCAGGTTACAGCCGCCTCATGGGTGAGGATGAAACTGCGACAGTGAGGACCCTGGAGACCTATAAAAGGGCCGCCTCCGATCTGATCCAGCAGCATCCAGGCCGAGTGGTGGATGCTCCCGGGGAGAACATCCTGGCCGAATTCGCCAGCGTGGTGGATGCGGTGCAAGGCGCCGTGGCGGCGCAGAAGGAGATCCAGGCCCGTAACCTGGAGTTACCCGAGGCGCGGCGCGGCTTATAAGCCCCCACAGGAGGAGGACATGGCTGAGCAATCGGAGATGAGAAAGCGCATCGGGGCGGTGATACGTGTGGCAAGCGGCAACTTTCTGGAAATGTATGATTTCATTGTATATGGCTACTACGCCAGATATATCGGCCAAGCCTTCTTTCCATCGACGAGCAAGTATGTCTCGCTAATGGCTTCGCTCCTAACCTTCGGCGTGGGATATCTCATGCGTCCGATCGGCGCACTCGTTCTCGGGGCTTATATCGACCGGCACGGCAGACGCAAGGGCCTGATCCTCACCCTGGGACTGATGGCCATCGGCACATTCACGATCGCAGCCACGCCAGGCTATGCGCAAATCGGCATTATTGCGCCAATTATAGTTGTATGCGGCCGCCTTTTGCAGGGGCTCTCGGCCGGTGTCGAACTGGGCGGCGTCTCGGTTTATCTGGCCGAAATCGCGACACCCGGCAACCGTGGCTTCTACTGTTGTTGGCAATCCGGCAGCCAACAGGTTGCAGTCATATTTACCGCCATAATCGGCGTAGGGCTTACTTTCGTGATTACGCTCCAGCAATTGGCCGACTGGGGCTGGCGAATCCCGCTTTTAATCGGCTGTTTGATCATACCCGTGATCTTTTGGTTCCGCCGCTCCCTCGAGGAAACCGCGGTTTTCCGCAGCCAGAAAGAGCATCCCAGGGGACGTGAGGCCCTTTCAATCCTGGCCGCCAATTGGCGTCTGGTGCTCCTGGGCACAATGCTCTCGATTATGACCACGACGACCTTCTATCTAATCACCGCCTATACGCCAACGTATGGGCGCGAGGCGCTTCATCTGGCCGTGCGGGATAATCTGATTGTGACGCTTTGTGTGGGGCTGTCGAATTTTATCTGGCTGCCCATCGGCGGCGTGATATCAGACCGTATAGGCCGCCGGCCGCTCTTATTGCTCATTCCGTCGCTAGCCATTCTGACCTCCTATCCGGCCCTGCTGTGGCTCGTTGCGGCGCCTTCCTTCGGCAAGCTGCTCATAGTCCTGCTCTGGTTCTCATTTTTCTTCGGCGCCTACAACGGGGCGATGATTCCCTTCCTGGCGGAGATGATGCCGCCGCAAGTGCGCACGGCCGCGTTCTCGCTTGCCTTCAGCCTGGCGACGGCAATCTTCGGAGGATTTACTCCAGCCGTTTGCACCTGGTTAATCCAGATGACGGGCAATCGGTGTTCTCCCGCCATTTGGCTGTCCACGGCGGCCGCCATCAGTCTTACGGCCGCCCTACTGACCCGGGGTCTAGCAGAAAAGACCCGGCTGCACGACTCTATCACTTTAGGCACCTCAGAGGTGTTTGCGGGCAAGTAAAGGCGAGCCCGGCGGTCTGCCCCTGTCCCGAATTAGAAGTGCGCAACATAATTCAAGCCCTGGAATGACAGCAATTACATGCGTCACCCCGGCGTTTTTCGACGACAAAAGAGCCGGGGTCGAGAGGTTCGCCGTGCGGAAAGCTACCCCCATCCTCAGAAAGCCTGGCCTGACATAAAGTTAAGCTTCAGAATTCAGAGAGCACTCTATGGACTGTCGCACTGAATGCAAAGCCGATTTTTCGCACACATTCGACGTACTGGTCATCGGCGGAGGTAATGCGGCGCTGTGCGCCGCGATGACGGCGCGGGAAGCCGGAGCGAAGCGTAGTGCTGCTGGAAGGGGCCCCTAAAGAGTTTCGCGGCGGAAACAGTCGTCACACGCGCAACATTCGTTACCTGCACGAAACCGGGAACGACCATCTGACCGGCCCCTACCTCGAGGACGAATTCTGGGACGATCTGATGCGTGTAACGGGCGGGCAGACCAACGAGCCTCTGGCCCGCCTGATCATCCGCCAATCGGCCAACGTGGCGGAATGGATGAAGCGGCACGGATGCACCTTCCAGCCGTCCATGCGCGGCACGCTTCATCTGTCCAGCACCAACGCCTTCTTCCTGGGGGGCGGCAAGGCCCTGATGAACGCCTACTATGCCACTGCACAGCAAACTGGGGATCGAGATACTGTATGACGCGGAAGTCCAGGATCTCGAAATCTGCGACGATACATTCATGCGGGGGATCGTTTGTACTGCAAGGGGCCTTGCAGAAGGTTAGGGCCAAGTCCGTGGTGGTGGCCTCTGGTGGATTCCAGGCGAACCTCGAATGGTTGAAGGAGTATTGGGGAGATGTGGCCGACAACTTCATCATCCGGGGAACGCCGTACAACAAAGGACGCATGTTGAGGGTGCTGCTGGATCGGGGGGCCAAACCCGTGGGCGACCCGCGCCAGTGTCATGCGGTGGCCATAGACGCCCGGGCGCCCAAATACGACGGAGGGATTGTCACCCGTTTGGACTGCGTGCCGTTCGGCATCGTGGTCAACAAGCACGCCAGGCGCTTCTACGACGAAGGGGAAGACTTCTGGCCCAAGCGGTACGCCATCTGGGGCCGCCTCGTGGCTCAGCAGCCGGATCAGATCGCCTATTCGATCATCGACTCCAAATCCATAGATCTTTTCATGCCGTCGGTTTTTCCGCCCATGTGAGGCGATTCCATCGGTGAGATGGCGGTCAAATTGGGGCTCGATCCGCCGCACTTGGAAGAAACCGTGGGCACTTTCAATCAGCTCCATCCGGCCCGGCACCTTCGATCCCACCGCTCTGGACGACTGTGTGACGGAGGGGTTGGAACCGGCCAAGAGTCACTGGGCGCGTCCGTTGGATACCCCCCCTTTTTACGGATATCCGCTTGAGGCCGGGCATCACTTTCACTTACCTGGGCGTTACCGTCAACGAGCGAGCGCAGGTGATCATGCAGAGTGATCGGCCGGCCCGGAATATTTTCGCCGCGGGCGAGATGATGGCCGGCAATATCCTGGGCAAAGGCTACCTGGCCGGATTCGGAATGACCATCGGTACGGTATTCGGCCGGATTGCCGGAAGGGAGGCGGCGCGCCATGCCATCGGCAGCTTTACTGAAGGAAGCTGAACGGATCATGGTGATCTGCAACGCCTGCCGCTATTGCGAAGGGTACTGCGCAGTTTTTCCGGCCATGGAGCTGCGCAGGACTTTCACGGACCGGGACTTGAACTACCTGGCCAATCTGTGCCACGACTGCCGTGGATGCTACTACGCCTGCCAATATGCGCCGCCTCACGAATTCGATCTGAACGTTCCGAAAACTTTGGCCGGGCTCAGGCTGGAAACATATCGGGACCTCATGAGGCCCCCCGCTCTAAGGGACCTATTCCGACGCAACGCCTTGGCCGTCTCACTGGTTGCCTCGCTAAGCGTCGCCATTGTTGTGCTCTTTACGCTTCTGTTGAGGGGCTCAGCCGTTTTCTTCGGGGTCCACACCGGAGAGAATGCCTTCTACCAGGTGATCCCATACCCCGCCATGGTCCTGCCCTTTTCAGCACTGTCTCTCTTTATTCTTGCCGCCCTTGGGATGGGGATCGCCAGCCTATGGCGTGAAATGGGTGGGAAACCCAACGAGTTGCTGGGTCTGCGAGCGAACGGGCAGGCGCTTTGGGATGTTTTGCGGCTGAGATTCCTGGATGGCGGGGGGTACGGATGCAACTACCCCGGCGAGCGTTTCACCATGTTCAGGCGGTACCTGCACCATGCGGTATTTTACGGTTTCCTGCTCTGTATGGCCTCCACAGCCCTGGCGGCCTTTTATGACCACTTCCTGCGCCTGCCGGCGCCTTACCCGTTCTGGAGTTGGCCCGTCGTAATCGGCGCCATGGGCGGTATCGCAGTGTTGACAGGGACCGGGGGGTTGCTCTATCTCAAAAGGCTGATGGACCGAAGGCCGGCGGTCCCACAATCCCTCGGCATGGACACCTGCTTTACCGTCCTGCTTTTCCTGACTTGCCTCACCGGCCTGCTGCTTCTGGCCCTCCGCGAGACTCCCGCCATGGGCCTGCTGCTCGCTCTACACCTCGGTTTGGTAGCGGGCTTTCTCATCACGATGCCTTACGGCAAATTTGTCCACGCGGTGTACCGGTACGCGGCGCTGGTCCGAAACGCTATAGAGCAGTCGCAGAACTGAGGCCATAGCCATTGAGCTCGAAACGTTGGCATAGCTTCAAGGTTTATAATGAAAGATCACTGCTATATATCCGCCGTCAAAATCAATCGATATTCGGTACAGGAATCGCAGTTGTATCCTGGACCTTGCCGGATTTTAAATTTTATCTTTTAGGTCAAATTTAAGCTGATTCGGCTTGATGAGGGCCATTCCTGTCTTTAAAGGTGGGTTCATCAAAAATCGTAGTTAAACAGCACATCGCCGCCGGTGTTGCGCGTGCCCATGGTGGAATCCGCGCCCAGGTATTTGTTTACCTTGTATTCCAGCCGCATCTGTTCGGTGTTGTCCCGGTAGAGGGGATTGGTTTTGTGTTCAAAGGTGACGCTGAGCTGCTTGGTCAGGGGCTTGCTCACCCCCACCGTCTGTTCCCCGCAGCGCATGCTGAGGTCGCACACCAGGGGGGCATTTTCCCCAAAAATCTCCTTGATCTTCTGGGTGGTGACCCCGCCCAGGACCCCCAGGGCCTGCTGGCCCACGGTGTTGTACTCCTCCCGGCTGAGGGCCGCGGCCGGGCGGCCGTAAACCAGGTAAGAGAGCACATCCGCGGGAGGCAGCCCCGGGTTGCTGGAAAACTGCAGCGCCGGTTTGTTGGCGGGGCCGGAGATATCCAGCATCAAGGTGACCTCTTCTATCTCGCTGGTGGCGCGGCCCGCCAGGGTCCCGGGCACCCCGGGTTTGCCGGAAAGGGTCACCGTCCCCTCGGCCACCTTAAAGGCATGCCCCTGGATGTCAATGGTGCCTTTTTCAGCCCGCATCACCCCCGCCACCGCCAGCCGCTCCTGTCCCGGCGCCTTGCTGACTCTAAGGCTGCCTGCCAGGTCCACCTGGATATCCTTGTTTTTCACCCAGACCTCTCCCGCGGATTGCAGGGTGAAGTCAACCTGCATATTTCTCCAAAACGCCAGGGTGCCGGTAGCCGGGGCCGCGGGCTCCGGCGGGGACGGTTGCACCAGTTTGATATCGGGATTGGGACCGGTCTGGAAAAAGCTGGTGGCAAAGGTGGCCTGGGGGACCAGGATCTCACCGGTAAGGCGGGCGTGGTTAAAGGGACCGCTGAGGGTCAGGGCGCCGTTCGCCTCCGCCTGGGAACCCTCCCGGCGCAGGGCCAGAAAATTGAGCAACTGGGCTCGCATTTCCAGGTGACCCGGGGTGAATCCCTGCAGGGTGAGATCCCCGCTGAGGCGCAAGGTGCCGCCGCTTTGCAGGAGGACCTCCGGGATGGTGATTTTGCTCCCCTGGAGCTGGGCCGCGCCAGGCAGCAGCCGGTAAGGCAGGCCGGCAAAGCGCAGTTTGATCGACCCTTCCCCCCAGCGCACCTGGCCGGAAACCTGGGGGTGGCGGGGGTTGCCCTGCACCTGGGCCATGATGTCCAAGTGAACCCTCGGCGGCCTGCACCTGGCGGCTGATGGCGGTGAGCATCGCCAGGTTGGTCTTTTCCCCCTTCACCGTGAGGGACAGGTTTTGCTCCCCCCAAGACCAGTGCCGGGGGCTGAGGGAGAGGCGCACAGGAATCTGCCCGTTCCAAACCAGCCGGGCTCCCTGGGTCTTTTCCTCCAGGCTGCCACTCAGATTTAGCAGGCCGGGCCGGTAATCGAAGGTGGTCTGCAAAGATCGAAAGGCGAATTCCCCCACCTGCCCCGGGCTCCAGTCGACCTTCCCCTGGAGCAGGGGGGCTCCGGGCTCCCCGGCGATGGAGACCTGGCCGTCGATGTTCCCTTGCAAGGGAGGCCCCTTCATACTGAGGAGCCTGGCGGGGAAATGCCGCAGGTGCAGCAGGCCGGTCAGCCGCGTCCCCTGGGCCTCCAGCCTGGCGGTCAGCTCCCCGTCGTTGATTTTGAAGGCGGCCTCAGCCAGTTGCAGCCCCGGGAAGAGCCGCAACTGCACCGGCCCGGTGTTGGCGACGGTGTACCCGGGGGAGTTGAACCGAAGTTTCTGCAGCGCCAGGGAAACGGGGCGGGTGCGCAGGTCGGCGGCGCCCAAAACTTCCGCCTTGGCCGCTCCGGGGCCGCCGGCGGTGAAGCTGAACCGCCAGAGGTTGGCCTCCCCCCGGGCGGAAAGGTTGGCCTGGGAGAAGACCGCCGCCGGGGTGCTCAGATCAGTGCCCCGGAGTTCCAGGTCTCCCGCAGCGATGGGCCAGCCAGCGCCGCTGGCCTTGAAGCTGAAGGTTTTCAGGGAAAACTCTCCCAGGGCCAGGCCGCCGCCGGAGCCTTGCAGGGAGAAATGGGGGTCCTGCAGGGTGCCGCTGAGGGCGCCGGCCACTTCCAGGGGCCGACCCACTGCCACCGGCAGGTAAGGCCGGGCAGCCCCGGGGGCCAGGCTCCCCTTGAACTGGTAGGCGAGCCGGTCCCCCTCCTGGGAGCCGGAGAGCTGGGCGGCCAGCGGCCCCAGGCGAAGAGAGGCCTGGGCAATCTCCAGCCGCGGTTGCTGCCAGTTGAGCCTGGCCCGCAAATCCTCCAGGGGCTCGGAGCCCAAACGCCCGCGGGCCTCCAGGTCGCCGGCCAGCTTGAGGCCGGCCAGGGCTCGCCCCGCGGTCCATTGGAAGGCGCCGCTGAACTTGCCGTTAAGGGCAGTCTCCCCGGCCCTTTCCAGACCCAGGCGGGCCGGCTGCAAATTCTCCGCCTGGATTTGCAGGTTGCCTTTCTGAGCAGAGAGCAACGGGCCGTCGGCGGCCAGGGTCAGCTTGCCGAAATTCCCCCGGACCAGCCCTGTCAGGTTCTGCTCCCGGGCGTCGCCGGCCAGGCTGATCTGCAACTGCTCTACGCTGATCCCCTGACCCCGGAAGGCGGAGAGGTCCAGGTTCCCTTCCAGCCGCGCCGGGGGCCAGGAAGGACCGCGGCCTTTGAAGGCCAGCCCCGCGGCCAGGGGGGAGAGGTCTTTGAGCTTTTCAGCCCACTCCCGGCTGAAGGGTGAAAGCATCCCGGCCCCCACCCCCCCCAGTTTGGCATCCAGGCCATAAGACCACTCCCCGGCCTCCTGGCTAAGGTTGGCTTTCAGATCAAAGGAAGCCTGCTGCACCTGGCCGGCGCCGGTTAATTGATAGCTGGCCGGGCCCAGGAGGGCGAGGCGGAAGTTTCCCTTGATCTCCCAGTCCTGGGGCCATCCGGGCTGGAGCTGGTGCAGCAACGCGCCGGCAGCGGGACCGAGATCAAAGGAGACCCGGCCTTCGTGCCCGGGGCCCAGGACGCCTTCCCTCAGGCTGGCCAGGGACTGGCCCCCGCGCCGGACCTCCATGGAGTCGATGACCAACTGCTCATGGGAGTAAGTGAAGCCCCCCCGGAGGGCGAAGCGGCCCAGGGGGGTGGCGGCGGCCAGGTCCAGGCCGGCGCACCCGGACCTCCTGCTCGGGCCTCTTGGGGTGGAGCACGGTAAGGCCCAGGCTCAGGTCCAGGTCCTCAAAGCGCTGGCTGACGCCGGAGCGGATCAGCACCACCTGGCCGTGCTCCAGCAGAATCGCCGGGAATTCCAGGGACTGGAAAGGCGGTGGCGGACGCTTCTTCAAGATGGAGGCCAGCTCCCAACCGCCCTCCCGGTCCTGCCGCACGGTGAGCCGGGGCTGGTGAATAATCAGGCTGCCGATAACCGGTTGTAAGCGGAGTAAGGACCAGAGGGAGAAGCGGATCTCCACCTTGGGGGTGTGGAGGATTTCACCTTGGGGGCCGGTAAGGGTCACCCCGGTGAAGGTGAAGCCGGTGAGGGCGTGGCCCTGCACCGCCGCCACCTGGAGTTCGCCGTTGAGGCGGTCCTGGGCCAGGTTTACCAATTCCCAGCCGCCCCAACGCCAGAAGGCCTGGGACTTGAGGACCCCCCAGCCGGCCACCCCCAGGAGCAGGAGGACCGACAGGCCGATAAGCAAGACCCGGCGCATGGGATAATTATACCATAGTTATTCGGTCTTGGGTGTCTGCCTGCGGCAGTCTGCCGCCGGCCTCTTCCGGAAACAGAAAACCGGCCTTAAAAAGCCTGGCCGATGGAGAAATTGAAATGGTAGTTATCCTTGTGACCCGAGATGGGGTTCAGGGGAACCCCAATATCGAAGCCCACCGGGCCGATGGGAGTCATGTAACGCAATCCCACTCCGGCGGCATATTTTAGCTGCCCCAGGTTGAAGTCGGGGATATTAAAGAAGACGTTGCCGAAATCCATGAAGGCCACCCCCCGGATTTCCTTGTAAAGGGGAATGCGGGCCTCCAGGCTCCCATCCATCAGGGCCTCGCCCCCCAGGGGTTGCCCGGTGAGGTTCCGGGGTCCCAGGTAATCCAGGCGATACCCCCGGACGCTGTCGTAGCCGCCGGCAAAGAAGCGGTAGAAGATGGGAATCTGCTGGGTACTCTGGATGGGCTGGATGAAACCGAATTTGAGGCGCCCCGCCAGGACGAAGTTGCTGCCCTCCCACGGGGCATAGTAGTGGCGAGCCTCCACCACATTGCGGATAAACTCCAGGTTGGATCCCAGGAAATTCGGGGCGACCTCCCCGTTCCAGGACAGCACTCCCCCGTGGTGCGGGTCCGCCAGATTATCCTCGGTCTCCCGGCGCAGGCCCAGGAGAAGCATGGAGGACCGGTAGAGATGTTCGGTGCTGGTCGTGGTGAGGATGGCCAGGGTCTCATCGGGGATATCGAAGGGCCGGGCGAATTCCAGGCTGTGGCCCACATAGGCCCGGAGATTCCAGGGCAGGTCTCGTTCCAGGCGCTCCTGGGTAAAAACGGACTTGTCGTTAAACCCCGGGAGATAACGGAGGATATAGCCGCTCTGCAAGACCAGGTCGTAGTGGCTGGCCCAGAGCTGGGGATTGGTAAAGGTGCCCACCACCCGATCTTCGATCCTGGAGTACTTGCCTTCCAGGTCCAGAGTGCGGCCGCCTCCGTCGAGATTACGGAAGCGCAGGCCCAACCTGGCCCGGAACTGGTCTTCATCGCCATACCCCAGACCCGCTTTGAAGGAGTGGCGCTTCTTTTCCTGGACCACCACCTCCAGGGGAATCCGGCGGTCCTTTTCCTTGCCGGTCTCCGGGTTGATGCTGACGGTTTGAAACAGGTCCAGACCGTAAAGCTTCCGCTGGCTTTCGTAAATCTCTTTGAAGGAAAAGACATCTCCGGGCTTGAAGGTGAGTTGCCGCAGGATCAGGTAGTCGGGGGTCTCGCGGTTGCCGCTGATCCTGATGTCGCCGAAATAACCCAGGGTGCCGGCATTAACCGTGACTTCGATCCTGGCGGTATTTTTCTCTGGGTCCAGCAGGACCTTGCCCTCCACCGCGGTGTGGGGATAGCCGTGGTCCAGCAGATAGTTCAGGTACAGGCGCTTCAGGGCCTCGTAACCGTCCGCCGAGAAGCGGTCCCCGGGCTTCAGGGGCCACTGCTTTTTTAAGGAGGAGAGGTCCACCGGAGGGGCGGCGGGGGCCACCTGGATTTCCTCCGCGATTACCCGGACATAGGGGCCTTCGGTAATATGCAGCGTAACCGTCACCTGGTGGTCTTGGCTTTCGATTTTGGGGACGATCACGGTATGGTAAAAACCCTGGCCCTGGTAGTAGGCCTTTAAGCGCACCAGGTCTCCTTCCAGTTCCTCCTCTTTAAAGGCAGGACGCTTCACCCATGGCAGGCGGATCAGAGGAGGGCGGGGCATGGTCATTTCGGCCAGGAGATTTTTCTTGGGGACAATCTCGGCCCCGATGATCTTCAGGGAGCGCAGCACTGGTCCCTGGGGTTCGGCGGCAGGCGGGGCCTCGGCTGCCCCGGCGCCCTTCTGGGGGGCCAGGAGCAGGACCAGACAAATCACCACCAGCAGAGGCCTTCCCAGCCGCGGCCACCGGGTTTCGGGCCCCGAAGGCTGGGCCGGCGCCTGCCCCTGGTTATTTACCATGCCTCGCTGCACCGTTCCGTCTCCGGGGTTAAATCCAGATAGCGGCGGTGGTGGCCCCTGGAATTGCCGGTGGGGAGCAGGTGGGATCGCCGGCCCCTCATCCCGACTTGGTTCCCCGGGGTGGGGCCATTTCCGGAAAAAGCGGCCGCGGCCGCGGCGGCCGGCGCAGTTCCGCCGCGGCTGCCGGCCGCGTCAGCAAGTTCGCCGGCAGCAGCCGCACCCAGGGAGAAAGCTCGCTGGGGGCGCCGCCGGCCCCACAGGGTCCGCTGGCGGGCCCAGGTCAGGAAGATCTGGCGGGAGGCCCGGGTGAGACCCACGTAAAATAGGCGGCGTTCCTCGTCCGGGTCGGCGGCCAGCTCCCCTGGCGGTTCCCAAGGGATGAGGCCCGCTTCGCAGCCGGCGATGAAGACGTAAGGGAACTCCAGCCCCTTGGCGGCGTGCAGGCTGAGGAGCTTCACCCGTTCCGCGGCCAAATCCAGGCCGTCCCACTCCGGGCCCACCCCCTCCCGGGGCTGCTGGCAGGGGATGCCGGCCTCCTGCAGGGTGCGCTCCAACTCCGGCCCCAAGGCATGGAGGCGATATAAGACCGCGATGTCCTTGAAGCCCGCCTTGGCCCCCGGGTCCTGATGCCGCAGACCCCGGTCCTCCAGGGCCAGATGGCTCATGCCGCCCACCAGGTTTTCGATTTCCCGGGCGATGGCCCGGGCCTCGGCCTGGGGATTGGCCGCCTCTATCAAGATCAAGGGATTGGTCCCGGGCTGATGGGTGGTCATGGGCTGCGGGGGCTCGGGGCCGCTGGCCTTAAGCCGTTGCGCCGCCTGCAGGATAGGCTCCGGCAGGCGGTAGGTTTCCTCAAACCGGCATATCTCCGCCTGGGGCCAATCCTCCAGGAACCTGGAAAAATACCGGGGAGAAGCGCCCCGAAATCCGTAAATCGCCTGGTCCGGATCGCCGATCACCATGATTTCGGCGCCGGGGCCGGCCAGCCACCGAAACATGCGGTACTGGGCTTCGTTGAGATCCTGATATTCATCCACCAGCAGGTGGCGGAAGCGGCGTCGCTAGGGATTCCCGGACTTCCGGCTGCCGCTCCAGGAGCAGGGTGGGGCGGGCGATCAGGTCTTCATAGTCCCATAATTCCGCAGTTTCCAGGGCGGCTTCGTAGGAGCGGTAGGCCGCCAGATACCCGGGTTCCCTTGCCTCCTCCTCCCCCAGGTCCCGGGGATACTTCAGGGCCTGTTTCCAAGAGGTGATCTGCTTTTCCAGGGCGGCCCAGGGGAGATGGTGGTCCCGGGCCACCTGCCGCAAGAGGTGGCGGCGTTGCTCCTCCACCGCGACCTGGCGCCCGCCGCCCCCCTCATCCAGCAAGAGTTGATGCCCCAGGGCATGGAAGGTCTTGAGGGTGAGTCGCTCCAACCCTGGAAAATCCGGCAGCAGCCGCGTAAGGCGGTCCGCCATTTCCCCGGCCGCCTGGCGGGTGAAGGTGACCGCCAGGATCTCCTGGGGCGGCACTCCCCGGCGGGATAACAGGTAGGCCAGGCGGTGGGTGAGGGCCCGGGTCTTGCCGCTGCCGGGTCCGGCGGCCACCACCAGGGCCGGCCCCACATAGGTGACCGCGTGGCGCTGGGCCCGGTTCAGGGAGCCCAGCAGGGCATCATCTAGGAGAGGGTTTTCGGTTTGCGGCTTTAGGTTTTCGGTGGGTTCGGCGGCGGCTGGATCTCGATCATAAACCGCCGCGGGTTCCCGGAAAGCCGCGGGGGTGGCCGTGACTGCGGCGGCAAGGCTGAAAAAGGCCCCCTGGCCCTGCAACTGCCGGCGTTCCTCCGGGGTGAACAGGCGAATCTCCCCAAACTCTCCGTCATAGCCCCCGGCAATGTGCACCTGGCCCCGGCGCATCTTGTCCACCGCCCGGGCCAGCAGAGGGCCATTCTCTCCCCCTTCCCGGGCCAGATCCTCCAGGGGCAGCCGGCGCAGGATCCGCAGTTCCGGGCCCAGGGCCTCCAGCAGCCGGAAATAGCGCTGACGCAGCCTCCGGCTGGCAGCGCCCACCTGCAGCACCTCGGCCAGGATCTCCGGCAGAGAGATCAGGGACTCGTATGGCCTGGCCCCGGGGTGAGAGGCTCCCGGGGGCCGGTCCGCCAGGTCCTCGACCCGGTGCAGCACCCCGAGAGTCAAGGGCTTGCCGCACCCGGGGCAGCGGCCCTGAAGGGCCGCGGCCTCCTCCGGGTTGAGGCGCAGACCGCAATGACGGTGCCCGTCCAGATGATATTTGCCCTCCTCGGGAAAGAATTCCAGGGTGCCGGCAAAACCCTCCCCGGTGCGCAGGGCCCGACTCAGATCCCGCATAGGTGGGGGGCACCGTCAAGAGGTTGGCCTCCCGTCCCAACTTCTGGGGCGAATGGGCGTCGGAATTGGAAACCAGGGTGAAGCGGTCCAGGGCCCCCACCCGCCAGTTCATCGCCGGGTCGGAGGACAGCCCGGTTTCCAGGGCATGAATATGGGCCAGTCCGTCTTCAAAACACTCTTCCAGGGAATCGAAGCCGCTTTTGCTCCCCAGAACGGAGAACCAGGGGGTCCAGATGTGGGCCGGGATCACCAGGGAGCGGGGATCGATGGCCAAGACCAATTCCAGGAGGTATTTGGCATCCAGCCCCAGAATGGGGCGGCCATCCGAGGCCACGTTGCCCAGGCGGGCCAGGCGCTCCGATAGCTGCCGGGCCGCTTCCAGGCCGGGGAGCAGCAGCAGCAGATGGACCTTGCGCACCCGCCCTGCCTTTTTATAGATGGCGCTGACCTCGCCGGTGACCACGAAGCGGACCCGGGTGGCCTCCTGCCAGGCGGGGCCCCGGAGGTCTGGCTCCAGGGGCAGGGCCAGTTCCTCTTTCAGGACATAGGTCCCCTCCGCCACCGGCTAAAGCCGGGCGTCCATCTCCTTCAGCCACTGCGGATGAGTGCAATCCCCGGTGCCCACCAGGTGCAGCCCTTTATACCGGGCCCAGAGGTCCAGATGCTCCAGGTCGGCCTGCCGGCCGGTGGCAATGGAATAGTGGGAGTGGAGGTGCAGGTCGGCGATAGTTTCCATGAGTTTTTTACCCTACCATAAATCCGAGGCCGATACCACCAACCTGCTGCCGCCCGAGACCAGACCCCGGGGAAATCGGGGTTAGTGTTGGGCTTGGTAAATAGTATGGCATTAAATCGAGTGAAAACGTAAGTTTCAGGGGCTTGAAATTCCCCTTTATTCCCGAAGGGGGCTTTTTGAACTGGCAGGGGGAAGAATACCCCCTAGGCTCCTTGTGAAGTGGGGGACCTTAATGAATCATTAGAAATCGTGGAACCCTAAAGTTTTGAGAGTGGCAAGCTACTTAGCATTTCTGCCGCCGTCTCTATGTGGTTTTAAACCCTCCTGGCCGCCAATTTCTCGGCATCGTTAGGAGCCGGATAACTGGATTAGTTCATTGCTAAGAAGAAGCAATCTTCCTGTGGCCGTCCGAAAAACGTTCGTGGGTGGCTTTGGCCGAGGCCAGGATTATTTTTTCCATGTCCGAAAATGGCCGGAATTCTTTTTGTGGATATATAATAAGAGAACATGAAAACGAACATTTCGAAAACAGGAGCACGCGGACTGCTTTTGGATGATCAGGCCTTCTCAGGGGTCTGGGCCGAAGGTACAGCCTTTAAGGTACTGGGTGCACTCAGCTTATCGCATTTTCTTAATGACATGCTCCAGTCGCTGATCCTGGCAATTTATCCTCTGCTCAAGAGCACCTTTTTCCTCAGCTTCGCTCAGATCGGCTTCATCACTTTAACGTACCAGATCACTGCATCAATGTTGCAGCCACTGGTTGGATTTTATACGGATCGATACCCTAAGCCTTATTCATTGGTTATCGGGATGAGTTCCAGTCTGATGGGTCTTTTGGTTCTCGCTGTTGCTCCGAGCTATAGCATTCTGCTTATCGGCGCCGCCCTGGTAGGCAGCGGTTCTTCAATTTTTCATCCCGAATCTTCGAGAGTAGCGCTAAAGGCTTCCGGAGGGCGCTTCGGATTGGCTCAGTCAATTTTCCAGGTCGGCGGAAATGCCGGTACGGCAGTTGGACCGCTGCTGGCTGCATGGTTTATCCTTCCAAGGGGAAAAGACAGCATTGCCTGGTTCTCTCTGGCAGCATTGACTGCCATTGTACTACTGTGGCAAGTAGGTGGCTGGTCCAAGGCGAGGCAGGCGAAAAAAGCAAAGACGACCGGGTCTCGTGCGGTTGCTGGCGAAACGCTTCCCAAGCCGACTATAATTAGAGCGACGGTGGTTCTGTTAATCTTGATTTTCTCAAAATTTTTCTATCTATCCAGCATAAATAGTTATTTTATATTTTATCTCATGACCAAATTTCATTTGCCTGTTAAATCGGCCCAAGTCCACCTTTTTATTTTTCTGTTCGCGGTAGCACTGGGTACCATTCTAGGCGGACCTATCGGAGATCGGATCGGCCGCAAGAGAGTTATTTGGGCATCCATACTCGGCGTTGCCCCCTTTACGTTAATGCTGCCTTATGCGAATCTTGCCTGGACTGGTGTTTTAACTTTCATAATTGGAGTTATTCTAGCCTCGGCTTTCCCGGCAATTCTTGTGTTTGCTCAGGAACTCGTGCCAGGAAAGGTGGGGATGGTAGCTCGGATTGTTCTTTGGGTTCGCTTTCGGTATGGGCGGAATCGGCGCCGCCGTGATGGGGAGATTGGCAGATGCATATGGCATTGAATTCGTTTACCGCTTTTGTTCGTTCCTGCCGCTGCTCGGGATGTTGACGGTTTTCCTGCCGGATATCCGGAAAACTGGACAGTTTTCCAAAGTGATTACAAACAAACCTTAGCTGCTATCTATCAACACATCATTTTTTCCTTAATTTTTGGGAGAGCAAAAGGAACCAACTACAAACCTTTAAGGTGGGGAAGCTGCGCCTGGCTCAAACCTCATCCGGCGCTTGGGAAAGGGAGGATTTTCATTCTGATAATTTTAGCGGCCCAAGACGCAGTGGATTTACCATTTTGCCAATTGTTTTCTCCGAAGGAAAGCGGCCTGGGAAACCTGGGAGATGGGCTGGCAGTAAATTGTTGGCGCCGGCGACCCTCTCTAAAGTTAAGAGGCCCGGGATGACAGCAGTAAGCCTGGTAAAGACTGAGAGAATATGGGAAGATGACGGCGTACAACTTGTGAAATTGTGTGGACAAGAGATTTTGGAGGGGTCGGAATAAGCATTACCGGCAAAAATGGCGATCCTGGTAGTTGCCTGGGAAATTGCGGAGAAAGGGCGCAAAGGGTTGTAAAAAAGAAAAAAGTTGTAAAAAAAGCAAAAAGCCCCTCCGTAGAGGGGCTTTTGATGCCGTACTTTTCCCCCGGATTACCTTACAGAGAAGCTTTGGACTTGGTCTCTGACCAGGCCGGTTCCGCTCTCTCCTCGAAGTACGGTTGGAAAACATCCTCGTCCAGGCGGAGCATCAAGCCGCCGCACTGGGCGCACAGGGCCGTGTGATCATCAAGTCCGGCCACACGTTGGTCCCGGCCCCCACAATCGACACACTGGTAATCGTAAATCGGCATAGTTTCTCCCCCCTTTACAGGTTAACATTGATTCATGCAATAATTGTACCTTACTGCCCATATAATTAACTGCATTGCTAATCAGTTAATTTCAAATAACAATTTGTCAACCCCTTGAGATGCAAAAATTCGGTCTTAATATTTTGCCAGGGCGGAGAAGGGTAAATTGGCCTAATCCATGGGGGAATTTTACCCATGGCCCAGAGGCAGAGAAGGTATGACCAATATACCAGGCCCGAGGCGCTCACCAACCTGATTACCGCGGCCCGGGGTTCCCTGATTAGCGGTGGCGGCCAGGGCGGGCTGGGAGCACGAGAGGCCCCTGGCTATTTTGCTCACCCCTGGCCCGCGGCGGGTTTTTTTTCTGGCTTCTAGGCCCCATCTGCCCTATATTTCCTCTAAGAATCCGGCTGATATCCGGCCGGATAAGAGGAACTCCCCAAATTCACGGGGCCGCCCCAGGGCTGACAGGAGGACAGCATGTCTGAACCGTTAGGATATTTCACCTTTGTGCTCCACTCCCACCTCCCCTATGTCATTGGCCACGGCCGCTGGCCCCACGGCATGGATTGGCTCAACGAAGCCACCGCGGAGTCCTACATCCCGCTGCTGCAGGTCTTCAACCGCCTGGCGGCCCAGGGCCTGACTTCCGGGGTGACCCTGGGAATCACCCCCATTTTGGCGGAGATGCTGGCCGCGGCGACCTTCCGCCGGGAGTTCGGCGAATATCTGGACGGCAAGATCCAGGCGGCCCGGGAAGACCTGGGCACCTTTGAGAAGCTGGGTGAAGCCCATTTCGCCTCCCTGGCCCGGATGTGGGAAGACCACCATCGGGAATTGCTGCGGGCTTACCGGGAGGATTTTGGTGAGGACCTCCTGAAGGCCTTCAGGGGCCTCATGGACCAGGGGATCCTGGAAATTATCACCTCCGCCGCCACCCACGGCTATCTTCCCCTGCTGGGGCGGGACACCGCGGTGCAGGCCCAGGTGAAACAGGGGGTGGCCGCTTACCGCCGCCACTTTGGCCGGGACCCCAAGGGCTTCTGGCTGCCGGAATGCGCCTACCGGCCCCGCTACCGCTGGGTCCCGCCCCTGTCCGATCTGGCTACGGAGCCGGTGCTGCGCAAAGGGGTGGAGGAGTTCCTGTCGGAGAATGGCCTCGATTACTTCTTCATCGATTCCCACCTCCTCAAGGGAGGCCGGGCCATCGGGGTCTACAAGGATCGCTTCGAGGCCCTGGAGCGCCTCTGGGAGCGGTTCGCCTCCCAGTACCAGGAACGGCCGGAGGAAGAGGATAAATCCCCCTACCAGGTCTATCTGGTGAGTTCCGCCCCGGAGAGCAAGCGCCCGGTGGCGGCCTTCACCCGGGACCCCAAGACCGGCCTCCAGGTGTGGAGCGGCGAATGGGGCTATCCCGGTGACGGCAATTATCTGGACTTCCACAAGAAACGCTATCCGGGGGGGCTGCGTTACTGGCAGGTAACCAGCGCCAAGGCCGATCTGGCGGACAAACAGCCCTACCACCCGGAGTGGACCACCCCCCGGATTCACGAACAGGCGGATCACTTCGTCTCCATGGTGGTGGACCTCCTGACGGAGTTTCGCCAGCAGCATGGCCGGCCGGGGATGGTGGTGGCCCCCTATGACACCGAGCTCATCGGCCATTGGTGGTTCGAGGGGCCGGAGTGGGTCTACCAGGTGCTGAGCCGCTTCCAGGCCCACAGCCAGGTGGGCCTCAGCCCCTGCAGTCAGCTCCTGAAAAAGGCGGCCCCCCAGCACGTCATCTCCCTGCCGGAGGGCTCCTGGGGAGAAGGGGGCTACCACTGGATCTGGCTCAATGAGATGAACGACTGGACCTGGCGCCATATCTACCCAGCCGAACAGGAGATGGAAGAACTGGCCCAGCTTTATGCCGGGGCCTCCGACCCGCGCCTTATTGACCTCTTGAAGCAGTGTGGCCGCTCCCTCCTCCTCCTGGAGTCCTCAGACTGGCAGTTCCTCATCAGCACCTTCAGCGCCCGGGATTATGCCGAGCTGCGGCTGGTGACGCACCACGACGATTTCAAGCGCCTGGCCGCCATGGTCCGGCGCTACGCCGCGGAGGGGGACCTGCCCCCGGAGGACTGGAATTATTTCTCCCTCTGCCGGGAGCGGGACGACATCTTCCCGGACCTGGACCCCGGGTGGTGGGCCCGGTTGCAGTACCCACCGGTCGAGATCGAATGAGGCGAGAGGATTAAGAGAAGTTAACCATTCTCTTTTCCCTGGGGGCGGTTTGCCGACCGCCCCCGTTTTTTTTGAGGGGATGGCCGGAAAGGGGATATAATATCCCCAGCAACCAAGGGGTATGAGGATGTGTATCTTCTGTGGAGGCCAATGCGGCGGCGTCGGAGATTTTTTTATTTCCCTGGGCTTGCCGTTCATCGCACTCTACTTTTTCAGGGTTAAACGGGTATTTTTAAAGATAACCAATCGTTTCGTCCCCCGGGGCTCCGTGGTCCTGGAAAAACCGCCGGAGGCCAATAACTGTAGCTGTTGCGGGGCCCCGCCCGGCGAGTGCCGGGGGCCGGCTGCCCCGGCGGTGGTCTTCCGGGAGCCTGCCGCGCCTTCCCTGGAAACCCTGGCGACCCTGAAGCTGAATGATGGGGCAATATCTTCGCAGCGGGATAGGGAGCGGGAAGTCAGAGGCTGGCTGTTGTTTTTATGTATCAATCTGACCTTAATTATCCCATTTTCCTGTATTTACGAAGCCAGTTCCGCCTTGGGAATGTTTTTTCCCGGCGCCGGCTCCATACAGGTATTCTTATTCAGACAATCGCTTTCCTACCATCTGGGAGTCATTGCGGCGACCACAATTTTAGCCATATTCAGTTTCTATGCCGGGCTGAGCCTCTGGCAGCTAAAACCCAAAGCCGTCAAGACTGTTAAGCTTTTCCTGATAACCTATTTGTTACTGATGATGTTTCTCATTGCCCTGCGGCCGTTTATGGTTTTTTCTCTGGGCGCCAATCCGGCCAGTTTTGGAGATACCATCCCCAGGCTGATCCCCTTTCTCTGCTATTTCAGTGTTTGGTATGCATATCTCAGTTTTTCCAGAAGGGTCCGGCTCACCTATCAAATCCTGCCCGCAGACTCTCCGGTCGGGCAGCCCGCCTGACCTGCAAGTCGGCTGGCCTTCCCCGGCCCAGCCCGCGTTTATCCTTTGTGGGGCTTTTGCTACAAAGAGGCCGGTTTTGTGGTTTTTTTGCAACTTTTTTGGCAAGGCGCGGGAGAGGGCTCTCGTCCGCGGTTCGGTCCTTTAGGAGATAACCTTCCTTAATCCCGGCAACTTGGCCGGGTACCGCGGCCCTGACCCCCTGGCCGCGGCCGCTCCGGCATGGGGATTGCACCAGGAGAAGCGAGGGGAGAGTTATGATCTGGCAAAAGACCCTGGCGCAGCCTCTAAGTTTCAGCGGCATCGGCCTGCACTCCGGCAGGCGGGTGGAGGTGACCCTCTACCCGGCCTCCGCCAACCAGGGCGTCACCTTTGTGCGCGCCGACCTGCCGGGCCGGCCGCAGATCCGGGCCCACTATTCCCGGGTGGTGGACACCACCCGGGCCACCTCCCTGGGGGAGAACGGCACCACCCTGGCCACGGTGGAGCACCTGCTGGCGGCCCTGGGAGGCCTGGGCGTGGACAATGCCCACGTCGAGGTGCACGGCCCGGAGGTGCCGATCATGGACGGCAGCGCCGCCCCCTTTTCCCGGCTGATCGCCGAGGCCGGCCTCCGCTCCCTCGCCTGGCCCCGCTCTTATTTGATGGTGCGGGAAACTGTGGAATTGCGCCAGGGGGAGCAGTGGATGCGAGTGAGGCCCGGGGTGCCCCGCATCACCTACACCATCGACTTTGAGCATCCCCTCATCCGGCGGCAGCGCTACACCGTGCCGCTGCGCTCCGAGAGTTTTATGAACGAAATCGCCCCGGCCCGCACCTTCGGATTTCTCAAGGAGGTGCAGTTCCTGCAGAATCGGGGCCTGGCCCGGGGCGGCTCCCTGGATAACGCCGTAGTCCTGGATGAGGGGGGAGTCTTGAACCCCGGGGGCTTAAGGTTTCCGGAAGAGTGCGTGCGCCATAAGATCCTGGACGCCATGGGGGACCTGGCCCTCCTGGGCCTGCCCCTCTTGGGCCACCTGGAAGTGGGCAAGGGCAGCCACGAACTGCACCTCAGTTTCCTGCAACTGCTCATGAGCCGGGAGAGCAACTGGCGCCTCTGGATTCCTTCCGGCCGCCAGGAGAGACAGCCCCCCTGGTGGCAAACGCCGCTCTGGGAAGAGGCCACGGCTTAAGAGACAGTTTTCGGTTTTCGGTTTTGGGTTTTCGGTGGGCAGGCCAGTGGGCCTGCCTTTTTCATTCATAAGGGAGAGGCAGGGGTGGTCCCGGCCGCAACTCCAGCCCCGTTTTTTTGCAGGGAGAAATAAAAGGTCGCACCTTCGCCCACCTTGCCCTCGGCCCAGACCCGGCCGCCGTGGCGCTGGATGATGCGCTTGACAATGGAAAGGCCGACGCCGGTGCCTTCAAATTCCTCGCTGCCGTGCAGACGTTGGAAGACGCCGAACAGCTTGTCGGCATAGCGCTCATCAAACCCGACCCCATTATCCTTGACGTAATAAATGTCCTCTTGGCCCTCGGTCCGCCCGCCCACCTCGATGACCGCGGTTTTCCTGGATTGGTGAACTTTACGGCGTTGGCCAGCAGATTCATCATCACCTGGTTAAGCAAGGATTGATCCCCCCAGGCCGGGGGCAGGTCGCCAACGGTCAACTGCAGGTCCCTTTCCGGCGTCTGGGTCCGGAGTTGGTCAAAAATCTGCCTGGCCATGGCGGCCAGATCGATGACGGACTTTCTTATCTGCTGCCGTCCCAGGCGGGAAAGGGCAAGCAGGTCGTCGATGAGCTGATGCATACGCTTGGTATTGTGGCAGACGACCTGGAGCAGCCTGAGACCTTCGTCATCGAGTTGGGCGGCATGCTCGTCCAGCAGTATCCGGGAGAAGCCCTGGATGGCCCGGAGGGGGGCCTTGAGGTCATGGGACACGGAATAAGTGAAGGCCTCCATTTCCCGGTTGGCGAACTCCAACTCGGCGGTGCGCTCTTTTACCCGCTGCTCCAGTTCTTCATTGAGCCGGCGGATCTCTTCTTCCGCTTGCCGGCGTCTGGCTTCCCGGTCCATGGATTCCATGGCGAAAGAGAGGTCCTGGGCCAGGAAGTTCAGCACCGAGATCTCTTCCTCGTTGAAGAAATCCTTTTGCCCGGAATAGAGGGTCAGGACTCCTTCGACCCGGCCGCCCACGAACAGGGGAAAAGCGGCGGAGGACCGGAAACCCCGGGCCAGCGCCAGTTCCCTCCAGGGGGCCATGCGGGGGTCGGCGGCAACATCCAGACACACATCCCAGCGCCCCTCCCGCACCGCCACGCCCGTGGGACCCCGGCCCTCCGGGACATCTGCCAGGAAACGGTAATGTTTTGAGTATAATCGTCAACCAGGTCATATTGCGCCGCCGCCCGGACCAGCCCGGCTTCCCGGTCCACCCGGCCGATCCAACACAACAGGAAGTCCCCTTCCTCCATCATGATCCGGCAGGCTTGCCGAAAGAGCCCTTCCTGGTCTTGGGCACGCACGATGGCTTCATTAACCCGGCTTAAAAGGCGGTAAAGCCTTCCTCGGCTGGCCGCTTGCTGCTCGGCCTGTTGCCGCTCGCTCATTTCTTCTTTTAATTGAGCTACCGTTTCCTGCAATTCCCCAGTGCGCTGCTGGAGATTGTCAGTCATGCGGTCGAAGGCCTGGGACAATTGGCCGATCTCGTCCGGGGTGGCGATCCCCACCTTATGATCCAGGTTGCCGGCGCCGATGATCTCGGCCGCCTCATGGAGTTGCAGCACCGGTTTGACCACCGAACGCTGGAGGAAGACGATATTGCTGATCACCAGGATCCCTAAAATCAGCAGGGCCAGGATATCCAGGGAAGAGGTGAGTCGCTGGGTGGCAATCAATTTTCGATTGACTGTTTCGGTCAGGTTGATAAACCGGGTCAGCAGGTCCTGGGTGGCCAGGAGCAATTGGGTGGTCAGCCGGTTTTGCAACTCCCCGGTCCTGATTCCGGGTTATCGGGGCCGGCGGGTGGCTGGATGGTCATCAGCCTTGAGAAGGTATCGCCCACGACCTTCAGCTTTTGGTGGGACGTCGCCCAGTGCCGTACTGCCGCTTTGAAGCCCCAGGTACTCCGGATTGCGGAGCAGTCGCAGAACCTCAGCATAGGCCGCCGACCATTGCTCTTGGGCCCGTTCGCGTGCGGTATAACAGAAAATCCTGGGTCAGGCTGCGGAGAACGGTGATTTTATTCGACAATGTCATTGGCTTCTTTAACTTCCTGGGCCAGATTGCTCATGGTGCGATCCAGGTACAGGACCACCGCCCCATAAGCCAGGAGGACACAGATGGTCAGCGCCCCGCCGATCTTGACCCTGGTCCTGATTCTCATCGGCGCTCCTGGCCCGGCTCAGCTTGGCCGGGTAAACCGGCGCGGGCGCCCCCGGGCATGATACAGGCGCACCGCCTTGGGGTCGACTTGCGAGAGGGGCCCGGGATCGAAATAGTTAAGATAATTCGGCACCTCCGTTCGGTCGGTGAGCCGGTTCTGGATCAGCCAGCGGGCCTCGTCCTCCATGGCGATTAATAGTGATTGGTCAAAGGAAAGCTCCAAATCGCTTTTGAGCCAATCGTCTGTAAAGACAGATTTATCAAGGTTAATCTGTTTAGCGACGATATCCTGGCTCTCCGCCTGGTTATTCTTGATAAAGTTTTCAGCCTGGGCCAGGGCTCGGAATAACTTTTCCAGGGCCCTGGAATTGCTTTGGATAAATTTGTCGGTGCTCACCAAAACTTCATAAAATTTTTGGCCGGTTTGCCCCGGCCAGCTGATGATTTTCTCTCCCAGTTGCCTTTTTATCTCATAAGTCACCGGGTTCCAGACCATGACTGCATCCACCCGGTTATTTGCCAGGGCCGCCGCCATTTCTGAAGGGTTGAGGTAGGTAACTTTAACTTCCCCGAAGGAAAGATTGTTAAAGGTCAAAAACCTTCCCAGGAAAAATTCCGCGACAGTGCTGCGGGCCACACCGACTCGCTTCCCTTTTAAATCGCCCGGTTGCAGAACCCCATGGTCTTTAAGGGCCAGGAGATGAATAAATTCGACCGCGGCAGGCGAACCGAGGATACGCAGAGATTTCGCCCCCTTAAAAATCTCATCAAGGATAACAAAATCCGCCATAAAAGCGAGATCAACCCGGCCTGTTTGCAAATAATCGAGGCAGATCCGACCGGTCTCAAACGGTTGGATAACCACCTCCAAGCCATTAGCCCGAAAATAACCTTTCTCTTGGGCAACCAATAATAAGGCGGCTGGGAAGATCGGCAGGATGCTAATGGTGATTTTCTCCGGCGGCCCGGCGACTAATTCGGCCTTTGGGGCCAGGAAGCCCGCCCGCCACAGGTAGCCGGCGATGATAAGGAAAACCAGTAAAGACGATAGGATCGCTGCCTTAACTTTGATCTTCATTAACCGCGCCCAATCATGGAAGAGCGGTCCAGCCAGAACCCTTAACCGCTGGTGGCATAGCCTGGGGCTCGTTAAAAATTAGAAAGAGCAGAAAACCATTTACCCGGGGATTTTCTTTGGCTCAGCTCTGGGCAAACAGTTCGGTGCTCAGGTAGCGCTCGCCGGTGCTGGGGAGGATCACCACGATGTGCTTGCCCTGGTTTTCGGGCCGGGCGGCCACCGTGAGCGCGGCAAAGACCGCGGCCCCGGAGGAGATGCCGCAGAGGATGCCCTCCTGCTTGGCCACCTCCCGGGCGGTTTCAAAGGCCTCCTCGTTGCTCACCGTGATGATTTCGTCAATGATCCGGGTATTGAGGATCTCGGGGATGAACCCGGCGCCGATGCCCTGGATCTTATGGGGGCCGGGCGGAGCCGCCGGAGAGCACCGGGGAGGCCGCGGGCTCCACGGCCACCGCCTTAAAAGAGGGCTTGCGGGCCTTGATGCACTTCGGCCACCCCGGTGATGGTGCCCCCGGTGCCCACCCCGGCCACCAGGATATCCACGGCGCCCCCGGTGTCCCGCCAGATTTCTTCGGCGGTGGTGCGGCGGTGGATCTCGGGGTTGGCCGGGTTGCTGAACTGGTCGGGCATGAAGGCCCCCGGGGTCTCGGCCACTGATCTCCTTGGCCCGGTTGATGGCCCCGGTCATGCCCCTGGCTGCCCGGGGTGAGCACCAGTTCCGCGCCCAGGTGCTTCAAGAGCTTGCGGCGCTCCAGGCTCATGGTCTCGGGCATGGTGAGGATGAGGCGGTATTTCCGGGCGGCGCAGACGAAGGCCAGGGCAATGCCGGTATTGCCGCTGGTGGGTTCCACGATCAGGGTGTCCGGGGTAATCAGGCCCTGGGCCTCGGCCGCCTGGATCATGGCCGCGCCGATGCGGTCCTTGACGCTGCCCAGGGGGTTCATGGATTCCAGCTTTGGCCGACCAGGGCGCCGGGCAGGCCCCGGCCCATGGCGTTGAGCCGCACCAGGGGAGTGGCGCCCACGGCCTGCATGAGGTCGGAAAAGATGCCGCTCATTTTCAGCCCTCCGGAAAGGGTAAGTTCAAAGTTCAAAGTTCAAAGTTCAAGGTTCAAAGTTGAGACCCCTGCAAGTCCCCATTTTGTCATTCTGAGGGAGCGAAGGACCGTCTCTATCTGAGGAATACAGATCCTTCGCTTCGCTCAGGATGACAAAGTCGCAGGCTATCAACCGTCTCCGATGGTCGTACTGGCCGCTCACTCAGCTCTTGTCCTTCTGGTAAATCAGCTCCGGTTTTTTCAAAAAGACCTTGGTGTCCGGGGGCACCGAGTCGGTGATCCAGACGTTGCCGCCGATGACGGAGCGGGCGCCGATGACGGTTTCACCCCCCAGGATGGTGGCCTCGGCATAGATGATGACGTCGTCCTCGATGGTGGGGTGGCGCTTGCTCGTGCGCAGGGACTCCACCTGCTCCCGGGGCAGGGACAGGGCTCCCAGGGTCACCCCCTGGTAGAGCCGCACGCGGTCGCCGATCTCGGTGGTCTCCCCGATCACCACGCCGGTGCCGTGATCGATGAAGAAGCTCTCGCCGATGTGGGCCCCGGGGTGGATGTCGATCCCCGTCTGGCTGTGGGCGTATTCCGTCATGATGCGGGGCATCAGGGGCACGTCCTGGTGCCAGCAGCTGGTGGGCGATGCGGTAGACGGTGACCGCAAACAGGCCCGGATAGCTGAAGATGATTTCATCATAAGCTCTTGGCCGCGGGGTCGCCTTCATAGGCGGCCCGCACGTCTTTGGCCAGGGCGCGCCGCAGGTTGGGCAGCTCCCGCATAAAGCCGATGGCGTCCTCCTGGCCCCGCTCTTCGCAATGGGTGCAGGGCAGGTCGTGACGCAGGCATTCATGCCGGATGGCCAGGGTGATCTGCTCGGACAGGACTTCGAAAAAGGCCACGGCTTCCTGGCCGAAATAGTAGCCCAGGTTGACCTGGTCCACCCGTTTGCGGATGAAGTAGCCGGGGTAAAGGAGGCGGCAGGCCCGGTGGATGATGTCGATGGCTTGCCTCCCGGGAGGGGATGGGCTCCGGGCCCACGTGGTCGAAGCAATCCTCCCGGCGGCAGGAGGCCACCAGCTTCTCGACGATCTGCGGGATGGCTTCCCGCGAATTCCTGGGCGGTCTTGGCCTCGACTTTGCAGCGGTCAAGTTCCGGGTCGGCCTTGTCTGATCATCCATAGTCACCCTCTCCGCCTTCCACGGTGGCGCAGACGGCGCTCGCCCACCTCCCAGTACGGGGACATGGCCCGCAGCCTTTCGATGATGGGCGGAAGTTTTTCGATGACGAAGTCGATTTCCTCCTCGGTGTTGTAAATGCTGAGGCTGAAGCGGATGGAGCCGTGGGCCATGGTGAAGGGCACCCCCATGGCCCGGAGCACATGGGAGGGCTGGAGCGACCCGGAGGTGCAGGCGGAGCCGGAGGAGGCGCAGATGCCGAATTCGTTGACAGCAGCAGGATGGCCTCGCCCTCGACGAATTCGAAGCTGATATTGCTGGTGTTGGGGAGGCGCTGCTCCCGGTCGCCGTTCACCCGGCTGTTGGGGATGCGGGCCAGCAGGGCGTTTTCCAGCTTGTCCCGCAGGCGCTTTGACCGTGGTGTTTTCCTGCTCCATGTTGCTGCGCCGCCAGTCCGGCAGGCCTCTCCCAGGCCGATGATGCTGGGCACGTTTTCGGTGCCGCCCCGGCGGCCCTTTTCCTGGTGGCCGCCGATCAGGAAAGGGCGAGAACTTGGTGCCCTTGCGCACGTAGAGCACCCCGATCCCCTTGGGGGCATGCAGCTTGTGGCCCGACAGGGAGAGCATGTCGATGGCGTTCTGCCGCATGTCGATGGGAATCTTGCCCACCGCCTGCACCGCGTCGGTGTGGAACAGGATGCCCTTGTTGCGCGCCATGGCCGCGGCCTTCTCCACCGGGAAGATGACCCCGGTTTCGTTGTTGGCCCACATGAGGCAGACGATCGCCGTGTCCGGGGTGAGGCTCCTGGTCGTACTGCTCCAGGTCCAGGCGGCCCTCGCCGTCCACGGGCAGCTCGGTCACCCGGTAGCCCTCCTTGGCCAGGTGGGCCACCAGGGCCTGGATGGCCGGGTGCTCCACCCGGGTGGTGACGATGTGGCGCTTGCCGGGATAGGTGGCCAGGGCCGAGCGGATGGCGGTGTTGTCGCTTTCGGTGCCGCAGCTGGTGAAGATGATCTCCTCGGGGCTGAGCGCCGAGGAGGGCCGCCACCTGCTCGCGCGCCTCCCGGACCTTCCGGCCCACCTGGCCCCCGAAGGAGTGCATGCTGGAGGGGTTGCCGTAGAGCTCACGATAGATAGGGCAGCATGGCCTCCAGGACTTCCGGGGCCACCTGGGTGGTGGCGTTGTTGTCCAGATAGATCGTCTTCATGGGGCCACCTCCTCCACCAGCAGTTCGGGCGAGACCAGCTCCCGAGCTTGGCCTCCACGAAGTCCTTCAGGGTGAGTGGGCCGCGGCGCAGGAGGCGCAGGCGCCCCGGGTGGCCACCAGGACCCGGTTGCCGACCACGTCGATGAGTTCGATGTCGCCGCCGTCCTGCTTCAGGGCCGGCCGGATTTCCCGCTGCGATGGTCTCTTCGATCAGCTTGATCTTCTGGATGTTGGTGAGCTTGGGCCTGGCCGGGCGCGCCCGGCTTGGTCTCGGCCCGCACCCGGTCGATGATCTCCTGGATGGCGTCGTGGCAGCCGCCGCAGCCGCCGCCGGCCTTGGTGTAGTTGGTCACCTCCTCGACGGTCTTCAGGCCGTTTTCCCGCACCGCCCGCTCGATTTCCGGCTCGGTGACGCCGAAGCATTCGCAGATCACCTTCCTTCGACGCCGCGGCGACCGGCCTCGCCCTTGTAGTGGGCAATGGCCTTCTCCAGGGCCTCCCGCCCCATGACGGAGCAGTGCATCTTCTCCTCGGGCAGGCCGCCCAGGTAGTCGGCGATATCCTGGTTGGTGACCTTGGCGGCCTCCTCGATGGTCATGCCTTTGACCATCTCGGTCAGGGCCGAGGCCGAGGCGATGGCGCTGGCGCAGCCGAAGGTCTTGAACTTGGCGTCCTTGATTCTGCCGTTCTCGTCCAGCTTGAAGGTGAGTTTGAGGGCGTCGCCGCAGGCAATGTTGCCCACCTGGGCGACGCCGTCGGGGTTTTCCACCTCCCCCACGTTGCGGGGATGGAGAAAATGGTCTTTGACCTTATCCGTATATTCCCACATGAGCTGACTCCCCTCCTCCGGCCGGCCGGAGCGTGAGCACCGCTAATTTCACGATTGCCCGGGTTACGGCCGCCCTTTGGATTTAATCAGATTAGGCATTCCGGCGCCCAGGTGCAATAAGCCCCCTTGGCCACCGTCTCACTTGCGCCAAGGATGGGCGCGACCCCGGACGCGATCCGCGGCCCCAATGCGTGCCTAATAATTGGATGACATTTCAACGACGGTTTTTAACCCCCCTTTGAAAAGGGGGCCAGGGGGGATTTGACCCTAGTCGCCTAAATCCCCCTAACGGGCTTTAAACCGGAACTTAAATTTTCGATGTGATTTAATGCCATACTATTTGCGAAGTACAACACTAGTTGCCGGATTTCTGCCGGCTCTCCACCTTGCTGCCCAGGTAGGCGCCGAAGAAACGCTCCATGGCCCGGTAGAAGTCGAAGCGGTTTTCCTCGTTGCTGGAAGCCGTGGCCTTCATTGTCCTTGACCATGTACTCCACCTTGATGCCCCGCTTTTCAGGGCCTGGACGATCTGGTCCGACTCTCGGCCTTCTTGACCCGGGGGTCGTTGGCCCCCTGGGCCACCAGCAGGGGCGCCTTGATGCGGTCGGCGTGGAAGTAGAGGCGAGACCTCCCGGAGCAAGTTCTGCGTCTTTGACCGGGATCGCCGATCATCTCGTAGATCTTCTGGCGCTCCAGGTCCCAGTAGGGCGGGAAGGAGGCCAGCAGGGTGAAGAGGTTGGAAGGCCCCACGTAATCGACCCCGCAGGCATAGAGGTCCGGGGTGAAGGTGACCCCGGCCAGGGTGGCGTAGCCGCCGTAGGAGCCGCCATAGATGCCGAGGCGCTCGGGGATCGGCCAGGCCCTGTTTCACCAGCCAGGCCACCCCGTCGCTGATGTCGTCCTGCATCTTGAGGCCCCACTCCTTGAAGCCGGCCTCCCAGAAGGCCTTGCCATAGCCGGTGGAGCCCCGAAAATTCATCTGCAGCACCGCCAGACCCCGGTTGGCCAGGAACTGGACTTCGGGGTCGAAACCCCAGTGATCCCGGGCCCAGGGGCCGCCGTGGGGATTGATCACCACCGGCAGGTTTTTGGGCGCCGGCTCCTTTGGGCAGGGTCAGATAGCCGTGAATGGTCAAGCCGTCCCGGGACTGGTAGTTAATGGGCCTGCATATCCGCCAGTTCCGCTTCCTGGAGCCAGGGGCTGACCTCCGCCAATTGCCGGAATTCGCCGCTAACCCGGTCGTAATAGTAATAGGCGCCCAGGGACTTGTCGCTGTAGGTGCGCACCAGCACCCGGGTTTCGTCTTTGCTTTGCATATTGCGGCCGTCGGCGGCCACCACTTCATAGCCGGGCAGGCGCCGCTCCAGGTCTTCCTGGAGCTGTTGCCGGTCTGGGTCAAAGAAGTGGTAGTGGCGCTTGTCGGTGAAGAAGGTGACCCCGGTGATGATCCGGCGTTTTTTGGAGCGCAGCAGGCGTCGAGACGTCCACTTCCGGATTCTCGTAGATCAGATCCAGCATTTTCCCCTTTTCCGGGTCGTAGCGGTAGATGGCCTGTTTGTCCCGGCCCAGGTTGGTGGCGACGTAGAGATCGCGGTCATCGAAGGTGAAGTACAGGGGGTCCAGGGTGTCTTTGAAATTGGTGGCGGCCACGGGGCGGAAGGCCTCGGCCTCGGTGGGTCGATATAGCAGGGTGTCGGTGAGGCCGTCAGTGGCCACCGCCACTCGCACCCGGCCGTGATTGTCCGCCAGCCAGTCGGTGATGTTCCCCGGGTTTTCTCCCACCAGGGTTAAGGCGCCGGTATAGACATTGACCCGGTAGGCATCGAAAGAATCTCGGGTTCCGGCGGTTCATGGCGATGAGGATCTCGTCCGGGCTCTCATCCAGGTCGTCCAGGATCTGGACTTGAACCTGGGGGAAAGGGGTCAGGTCCTTGGGGTTGCTGCCGTCGGCATTCACCGCATAGGCCCGGAAATTTTCGTCGCCGGCCTGGTCCTGCAGATAGACCAGGCGGCCATTCTTGGCCCACAGGTAGCCGGCAATATCGCGCTGGGTGGCCTGGGTGACCCGGGTGACCCGATCCTCGCCGATCTTTTGGACATGGACATTGAGGCGGTGCTGCCAGGGCATCAGGAAGGCCAGGTATTGGCCGTCCGGGGAGATCTTGAAGTCGGTCTTCTCCGGATTCCGGAAGAAGTCTTCCATGGGGATCAGGCGCTCCCCCTTGGGAGGACGAGGCCGGTTCCCGGCAGCCGGTCACCAGGGCCAGGAGCGGCAGCACTGCAAAATAAGGCCACCAATGGTGGAGCATGGCAGTTCTCCGAGTGGGCTAACGGTTCCCAGGATAACCCAAAAAGCCAATATAACATTTGCCTGGGAAAATACCTGGGAAAACCATCAAAGGTAAGGGAACCGGGGTAGGAAGATACCCTGGCGTTCGCTGGGAAATTGGAGGTCGCGGCTGAGGGTTTTCTTTGATTTGCCCAAAAATTTCGGTTAAAATTAAACATTTGCAGGCAGTGCCCATTGCCGCCGGCCATACCTGCATCGACTAGCGCTTCCTCGCCGCCCATGCCCGGTTGGGGTGGATACCCGCCACGTCTTACCCGGGAGGCAAGTTGATGCCAGGGTGATCAAGGGTTAAATCCATTGCCCGATTATCGCCACAGGATCTATCAGCAGTACCTGGAGGCCGGAGCCGCCGCTCCGGCTGGGGACAAGGCGGAGGAGTTCCGGCGCCGGGCTCCCTATCTGGAGAGGCTGATCCGGGATCACTTCCCGGAAGACCGGGAGACCGCCATCCTGGACCTGGGCTGTGGGGCCGGGGCGCTGGAGTATTTTGCCCGCCGGCGGGGATTTGCCAGGATGGTTGGCATCGACCGCTCTCCGCAACAGGTGGCGGCGGCCAGAAGCATGGGTCTCACCGGGGTCCGGGAAGGGGAGTTGCTGGCGGTTTTGCAATCACTGGCAGGCGAATCCCAGGGTCTGGTGATCGCCTTCGATGTTTTGGAGCATTTTCGCAAGGATGAGGCCCTGAGATTAATGGACCAGATAAACCGGGTGCTGGCGCCGGGTGGCAAGGTCATAATCCATACCCCCAACGGCTCCTCGCCGTTCGGCGGCCGGGTCGGGCACGGGGATTTTACCCATGAGACCATCTATACCCGGGATTCCCTGGGGCAATTATTGGCCGCCTGCGGCTTTTCCCGGATCGAGTGCTACGAGGACCAACCCGTGGTGCATGGGATGGTCAGCGGCCTGCGCTGGCTGTTGTGGCGGGTGTTGCGGAGTTTCTTAAAGTTTTACCTGGCGGTGGAGACCGGCGGCCTGGCCCGGGAAGAGATCCTGAGCCAGAATCTGCTTTGCGTTGCGGTTAAGTAAATGTGTGGTATTGTTGGCATTTTTTCCTACAGTGACTCAGCCCCGCCGGTGGTTCCGGAAGAAATCCTGAAGATACGCGATGCCATGAAACCGCGGGGGCCCGATGGCGCCGGCCTGTGGGTCTCGGCCGACGGCAGGACGGCCCTGGCGCATCGGCGCCTGTCCATCATCGATTTGAGCGAGGCCGGGGCCCAACCCATGGCCACCCCGGACGGTTCCCTGCGGGTGGTGTTCAATGGGGAAATCTATAATTACCGGGAATTGCGCCGGGAACTGGAGGGGCAAGGGCATCAATTTTTCTCCGGCAGCGACACCGAGGTCCTGCTCCACTGCTACCGGCAGCACGGCCCGGCCATGGTCCGGCGGCTCCGGGGCATGTACGCCTTCGCCCTCTGGGATGAGGCGGCCAGGAGGGTGGTGCTGGCCCGGGACCCCTTCGGCATCAAGCCCCTATACTACGCCGACGACGGCGGCACCCTGCGCTTTGCCTCGCAGGTCAAGGCCCTGCTGGCAGGCGGCGGCCTCGACACCCGGCCGGAGCCGGCCGGTCATGCCGGGTTTTTCCTCTGGGGCTATCTGCCGGAGCCTTACACCCTGTACCGGGGGATTCGCTCCCTGGCGCCCGGCGCCCACCTGGTGCTGGAGGCCCAGGGCCGCCCGCGGATCCGCGAGTTTTGCAGCATCACTGAGGAACTGCGGCAGGCCGAGGCCGCGGGGGAAGGGCTGCACTGCGATCCGGAGGAAGTTGGGGACCGCCTGCGGCAGGCTGTCACGGACAGCGTCAGCCATCACCTCATCGCCGACGTGCCGGTGGGCGTCTTCCTCTCCTCGGGCCTGGATTCCAGCACGGTCCTGGCCCTGGCCTGCCAGCAAGGGGGGCGGCTGAATGCCGTCACCCTGGGATTTCAGGAACTCCAGGGCGGCGCCGCCGACGAGACCCGGTGGGCCGGTGAGATCGCCCGGCGCTACGGGGCCCGCCATCATTGCCAATGGATCACCCGGGAGGATTTCCAACAGGATCTTAGCAAAATTTTGCACAGCATGGACCAGCCGTCCCTGGATGGGGTGAACACCTATTTCGTGGCCAAGGCCGCGGCCGCGGCCGGGCTGAAGGCGGCGCTGTCGGGCCTGGGGGGAGACGAACTGCTGGGGGGCTACCCCAGCTTCCGGGGGATACCCCGGCTTACCAATGCCCTGGCCTGGATGGGCAGAGTTCCCGGACTGGGGCGAGCCTTCCGGATCATCTCGGCGCCGCTGTTGAAGCGCTTCACTTCCCCCAAATATGCCGGCCTGCTGGAGTACGGCGGCACCTATCCCGGGGCCTACCTGCTGCGCCGGAGCCTCTTCATGCCCTGGGAACTGCCCGAGGTCCTGGACCCGGACCTGGTCCGGGAGGGCTGGCGGGAACTACAGCCCCTGGCCCGCCTGGGGGAGACGGTGCGGGGGCTTAAGGGGGCGCATTTGCGGGTCTCCGCCTTGGAAATGGTCTGGTACATGCGGCAGCAGCTCCTGCGGGATGCGGATTGGGCCGGCATGGCCCATTCCCTGGAGATTCGCGTGCCCCTGGTGGATCTGGAGTTGCTGCGCCAGGTGGCGCCGCTGTTGGCCAGGAGGGAGCCTCCCACCAAGCTGGACCTGGCCAGGACTCCGGAGCAGCCCCTGCCGGAGGAGGTGCTCAACCGGGGCAAGACCGGGTTTTCCATCCCGGTGCCGCAGTGGCTGGCGGAGGCCGAAGACCATAGGGAATTATCCCGGCAACGGGGCCTCCGGGGCTGGGCCCAACTGGTTTATCGCCACCATACCGCCGGAGGCCCGGCGTGAGGATCCTGGCGCTGGTCAGTGACGCCTTTGGCGGCCTGGGGGGCATCGCCCAGTACAATCGGGACCTGCTGGGCGCCTTGTGCTCCTACCCCGGGGTGACGGAAGTGGTGGCCGTGACCCGGCGCGCTCCGCTGCCTCTGGAGCCCTTGCCTCCAAAGCTCACTTATGTCACGAGCGGCATCAACGGCAAACTCCGGTATCTCCTGGCGGTGCTCCGCTGCCTGGCGGCCCCGGGGAAATATGAGTTAATCTGTTGCGGCCATCTTTTCCTGCTGCCCCTGGCTTATCTGGCCAAATGGAAAACCGGGGCCCCCCTGGCGCTGGTTATCTTCGGCCTGGACGCCTGGCAGCCGCCCCGGAGCGCCCTGGCCGCCAGGTTCGCGTCCAAGGTGGACGCGGTGATTTCCATCAGCGAGGTGACCGCGGCGCGGTTCCTGGCCTGGGCCAGGCTCCCCCGGGACAGGGTATTTCTACTGCCCAATGCGGTGGTGCGGCAGCATTACGGGGTGGGCGACAAGAACCCGGATTTGCTGCAGCGTTACGGCCTGGCCGGCAAGACCGTATTGCTCACCTTGAGCCGCCTGTGCGCCACGGACAACTACAAGGGGATCGATGAAGTCCTGGGGCTGATGCCGGCGCTGGCCGCGGAGGTTCCGGAGATTGCCTACCTCATCGTGGGGGACGGCGACGACCGGGAGCGCCTGGAAGCCAGGGCCAGGTCCTTGGGGGTGGCCGACCGGGTGGTTTTTGCCAGCTTCATTTCCGAAAAGGAGAAGCCGGACCATTACCGCCTGGCGGATGCTTACGTCATGCCCGGTTGGGGTGAGGGCTTCGGCTTCGTCTATCTGGAGGCCATGGCCTGCGGCATCCCGGTTTTGGGGAGCAAGCTGGACGGCAGCCGGGAGGCCCTGCGGGACGGCGCCCTGGGGATTCTGGTTGACCCTCATGACCCGGATGAGTTACGTTGGGGCATCCTGGAAGCGCTTAACCGGCCCCGGGGGATCATTCCCCCGGGCTTGAGCCATTTCTCCCTGGAAAACTTCACCCGGCGGTGCCATGAGATTGTCCGGCGCCTCATGGAAAAAGGATGACGAGCCTATGAAAAAAGCGTTTATCTGCGGGATTTCCGGCCAGGACGGCGCCTACCTGGCGGAGTTCCTGTTGAGCCGGGGCTATCGGGTGGCGGGGAGCTCCCGGGATGCCCAGGTCTCCCCCTTTGCCAATCTGGAACGGCTAAACCTGCGACACCGGGTAGAGGTGGAATCGGTGGCCCTGACGGATTTCCGCAGCGTCCTCCAGGCCCTTATCAAGGTGGAGGCGGACGAGGTCTATAACCTGGCGGGCCAGAGTTCGGTGGGCCTGTCTTTCCAGCAGCCGGTGGAGACCATGGAAAGCATCGGCATCGGCACCTTGAACCTGCTGGAGGCCATCCGCTTCCTGGGAAGGCCGATTAAACTGTATAATGCCTGCTCCGGCGAATGTTTCGGGGATATTCCCGACGCCGCCGATGAAACCACCCCGTTTCGGCCCCGGAGCCCCTATGCGGTGGCCAAGGCCGCGGCCTTTTGGGAAGTGGCCAATTATCGGGAGGCCTACCGGCTCTTTGCCTGCTCCGGCCTCCTGTTTAACCACGAATCGCCCCTGCGGCCGGAGCGGTTCGTCACCAAGAAGATCGTCGCCACGGCCTGCCGCATCGCCGCGGGCAGCCCGGAGAAGCTGCGTCTGGGCAACATCGCCATCCAGCGGGATTGGGGCTGGGCTCCGGAATACGTGGAAGCCATGTGGTTGATGCTCCAGCAGGAGAAACCCGACGATTACGTCATCGCCACCGGGGAGAGCCACAGCCTGGAGGAGTTCGTGGCCGCGGCCTTTGCCGAGGTGGGGCTCCAGTGGCGGGACCACGTGGTCATCGATCCGGAGTTTTTCCGGCCTACGGAGATTGCCGTCAGCCGGGGCAACCCGCAGAAGGCCGCCAGCACCTTCGGGTGGCGGGCGCGTTCCCAGATGCCGGAGGTGGTCCGGCGGATGTGCCAGGATGAGCTTAAGCGGCTTAAGAACCATGGCTGACCTCCGCCTGGCCTACCTGGTGACCCACCCCATCCAGTACCAGGCCCCGCTGCTCCGCCGCCTGGCCCGGGAGCCGGGTCTCGACCTGACCGTTTTCTTTTGCAGCGATTTCACCACCAAGAAATTTCTGGACCCTTCCTTTGGCCGGGTGATCGATTGGGACGTGCCCCTGCTGGAGGGCTATCGCCATGAATTCCTGCGGGCCCTGGGCGGGCGGGAGCGGGTGTCGTTTTGGCGGCCCTTCAACTACGGCCTGGGCCGCCGCCTGAAAGAGGGCCGCTTTGAGGTCCTCTGGATCCATGGCTATAACCGCTGGTTCCACTGGCTGGCCATGTGGTCCGCCAAGAGGCTGGGCCTCAAGGTCTTGATCCGGGATGAAGCCACCCTCAGCAGCGCCCGGCGGAATATCGGCAAGCGGCTGTTAAAGGCCGGCTTTTTTATGGGGGCTTAACCGCCTGGCCGACGGTTTCCTGGCCATCGGCAGTTTAAACCGGGAATACTATCGCCATTACGGCATCCCCGAGGAAAAGATCTTTTGGATGCCGTATGCGGTGGACAACAGCTTTTTCCAGGCCGCGGCCCGGAAGGCCGGGGCCCGGCGGGAGGAATGGCGCCGGGAACTGGGACTGGCGCCCGGCAGGCCGGTCATCCTGTTCCTCAGCAAAATAGAGCCCAGAAAACGCCCCGCCGACCTCCTGGCCGCCTATATCCACTTGACTCGCCAGGCCGCGCTGGCCGCACCTCCCTATCTGCTGTTCGTGGGCGACGGCGAACAGCGCCAGCCCCTGGAGGAGTTGGCCCGGGAGATGCGGCTCGAGGGCGTCAGATTCCTGGGATTTAAGAACCAGACCGAACTGCCCGCTTATTATGACCTCTGCGACGTCCTGGTCCTGCCCTCGGTGTATGAGCCCTGGGGGCTGGTGGTCAACGAAGCGATGAACGCGGGCAAAGCCGTCATCGTCAGCGACCAGGTGGGATGCGGCCCGGACCTGGTGAGAAACGGCGAGAACGGCTATACTTTTCCCTGCGGAGATATTCCCGCCCTGGCTGCGGCTCTAAGAAAGGTGCTGGCCGATCCCGAAACCTGCCGCCGCATGGGGGCCAGGAGCCGGGCCATCATCTCCCATTGGGACTTTTCCGAGGATCTGGCGGGCTTGCGCCAGGCCCTCCAGGCGGTGATCCCTAACCCATGAGATTCAGCATCATCATCCCGACCTACAATGAGGAAAGGGATATCGCCGCCACCCTGGAGGCCCTCCTGGGTCTCGATTATCCCGACCGGGAGATCCTCGTGGTGGATGATTCCAGCGACCGCACCCCGGAGATCGTCGAGGGTTACGCCCGGCAGGGGGTGCGCCTCATTCACCCGGGGGGCGGCGGCCGTTGCGAGGCCAGGAATCTGGGGATCCGGGAGGCCAGCGGCGAGGTGGTCGTCCTGCTCAATGCCGATGTGCGCCTGCCCGCCGATTTCCTCCGGAGGCTGGCCTATCATTATCAAAATGGGGCGGATTACGTCCTGGTGGATGCCCAGGTGGCCAACCGGCAATTCCTGTTTCCCCGTTATGTCCACTGCGTCAGCGAGGTCTTTTACAGCCGGGCCGTCGATCGCAACTTTGCCAACATGGACTGGACCGAGGGGTTTTCCTGTCGCCGGGAGACGGCCCTGAAGGCCGGTCTGTTTCCCACCGGCTTCCCGGTGCCCATTTGCGCCGGGGAAGACGGCTTTTTCGGCCGCGGTCTGCACCGGATCGGGGCTAAAAAAGTTATCGATCTGAGCCTGGAGGTGGCCCACGTGGTCCCGGCCTCTTTTCGGGAATACTGGCGCAACCGCCAGGGCCGGGGCGCGGGTTCGGCCCAGGTGCACCGCTTTCTGGACCGCTGGCCCTGGTGGAAGATTCTGCTGTGGAACGGCCTGAAGACCGCGAAGACCCTGGTCTGGCTGATCACGGTGGCCCCGGCCCTTTGGACCTGCTTGCCGGCGGTGCGCTATTCCGACCGGGGCCTCAAGGACCTGGGGCCATTTTTCTACGCCTATGCGGTGGAGCAACTGGCCGCCCTGCTGGGAGAATGGCAGGCCACCTTCGCCATCATGAAAAAGGAGCGGCAAGGTCCGAATTGAGATGAAGGTGACTCTCTCTCTCATGGGGCGCTTTTGGGCCTTTTATCTGGCCAAGGAACTGCAGAGTCACGGCTTCCTGGAGCGGCTCATCACCAGCTACCCGGTATTCGAGACGGTGAAATACGGGATTGACCGGGAGCGCATCTGCTCCCTGGTCATCAACGAAATCCTGAACCGCGGCTGGCTCAAGGCGCCGGCCATGCTGAAAAGGCATTATAACGCCCAGTATCTGGTGCACGAGCTTTTCGACCGCCATGCCGCCCGGCATCTCCCTCCCCAGCCGGAACTCCTGGTGGGCTGGAGCTCCTATTCCCTCCACACCCTGCGCCGGGCCAAGGAATTGGGGGCCAAGACGGTGTTGCAACACGGCTCCAGCCACATCGTTTACCAGGATCAAATCCTGCGGGAGGAATACGGCCGGCTCGGCTTGCGGGGCCATGAGTTCGCCCATCCGCAGATCATTGACAAGGAACTGCGGGAGTACCAGGAGGCCGATTTCATCTCGATTCCGTCGCTCTATGTCAAAGAGACCTTTCTGCAACGGGGGGTGCCGGCGGCTAAACTACTGCACGTGCCCTACGGTGTGGACCTCAGCAATTTTTATCCGATTCCCAAAGTGGATAAGACCTTCCGGGTCATCCATTGCGGCAACCTCAGCCTGCGCAAGGGAGTCCATTATCTCTTGCAGGCCTTCTCGGAACTGAAGTTGCCCGGCGCCGAGTTATGGCTCATTGGCAAGGTGACCGACGAAATGCGTCCCTTTCTGAAGCAGTTGCCTCTCCGGCGTAATTCGTGCACTGGGGCACCTTTCCGGAACCGGAATTGCATAAGTATTTTTCCCAGGGGTCGGTCTTCTGTCTGGCCTCCATTGAAGAAGGTCTCGCCATGGTCCAGCCCATGGCCATGGCTTGCGGTTTGCCGTTAATTATCACCACCAATACGGGCGGGGCCGACCTGGTCCGGGAGGGCCGGGAGGGTTTCATCCTGCCCATTCGGGATGTGGCGGCGCTTAAGGAGAAGATTCTCTATTGCTACGAGAACCCGGAGGAGGCCCGCCGCATGGGGGAAGCCGGCCGGAGGCGGGTGGCGACCGGGTTCACCTGGGCGGACCACGGCGATAAAATGATCGCGCACTTCCGGAGAATCCTGGCGGGCGCCACAGGGTCGGGCTAGACTGGATTGGTAAGGCTGGCAATCATCCGGTAAATTGGGGGAACACGAGAGGCTGATGGAATTTGCCCGGCAGGACTGGCTGGCGCAGCACCGCCGCCAGAGCAAAGGGCGGTTGAAGCGGGCCGCTTACTTCTTTTTGCGCCCCCTTTATTCCCGGCGCTATTCCGGTTTCCTGGCCCCGGAGACCCTTGCGGAATACCGGCCCCGGTGGGTGCTGGGCCCCCGGGGCATGCCCCTGGAGACCCGGCGTCGTTGGGGGGCCAGGCATCTCCGTAATCTCCGGCAGGCCACGCTGCTGGTGCAGGGCACCGGCACCGGCTGGGACGTCCTCAGTTGGGCGCGGCTCAGGCCCCGCCGCATCATCGCCACCGATCTGTTCTCCTTTGAGGAATCATGGCGGCAGATCGCCGGATACTGTGGGCAGCGTTACCGGGTGCCGGTGGAGTTTCACACCGCCCCCCTGGAGGACCACGGCTTTCTGGACTCCGGCAGTATTCACTTCATCGCCTCGGACGCGGTTTACGAACACTGCCGGGATCTCCCCCGGGTGATGCGGGAGTCGCATCGCCTCCTGCGGCCCGGGGGCTTTCTGTACGCCTCTTACGGCCCCCTCTATTTCTGCGCCGGGGGGGACCATTTCTCCGGCCGGGGGGGCCTGGAGCACTCCTACAACCACCTGCGGCTGGATCCGGCCGCCTACCGGGCCTATCTGGAGGCGCACCGGGCGGCGGTGGAGGATTTTCAGGATGGGGTGCGCTACCTGGAGCTGGACCTGTTCTCCCGGCTGACCACCAGGGAATATCTGGCCTGCTACCGGGAGGCCGGTTTCGTGGTCCAGGACCTGATCCTGGAGCTCAGCCGCCAGGCCCTGGCCTTTAAAAAGCGGTTTCCCGGGGAATTCCGGGAAATCTGGGCAAGCCAGGCCGGCCGCTGCGCTCCGGATGATTTGTTGATCAAGGCGCACCTGGTGGTCCTCCAGAAACCGGCAGAAGCTCAATAACCATGCGGAAACGTTTGATTCAGGGGATAGGCGCCAACTTCCTGGGCCAGATCATCAACCTGGCCTCCCGGGTCTTGCTGGTGCCCCTGTTTTTAACCGCCTGGGGGGTCAAGGTTTACGGGGAATGGCTCCTCCTCTCCTCCATGGTCGCCTATCTCTCCCTGACCGACCTGGGTGGCCAGCTTTACATCGTCAATCGCCTGACCCAGGCCTATGCCCTGGGGGACTCTGCCGCAGTTCCGCAAGATCTTGCACACCGGCCTCGCCTTGTTTTTGATCCTCCCCCTGGCGGTTTTTCTGGGGTTTTTGGGGTTGATGCTGGTTTTCCCCCCCGGCTCGCTGCTGCAGATCACCATTACCAGCCGGCAGGTGGTTTTTCTGGTGCTGGCCATCCTGGCCTTCCAATTCGTTTTCTCGCTGCCCCAGGGTATCCTGTTGGGGTTTACCGTTCCGTGGGGTTGTTGCCCCGGGGGGTGATGCTCACCAACATCATGCAGTTGCTGGCCATTATCCTGGTGGCCCTGGGTCTCTGGCTGCGCGGGGGGCTGGTGGCCATCGCCTGCCTGCAACTGCTGCCCTACCTGGGGGTGGCCCTGGTGGCCGGTTGGGACCTGAACCGGCGTTTCCCCCAATTCCGGTTGCTTTCCCTGGGGGAGGCCGACCTCTCTCTTGGATCTGACCTTCATCAGACCAAGCCTCGATTTTTTCGGCATCCAGATGTCCCAGGCCTTCTCCATCCAGGGAACCGTCCTGGTGGTGGGGATGCTCCTGGGCTCGGTGCAGGTGGTGGTCTTTTCCACCATGCGCACCATCGTCAACGTGATCCGGTCCTTCTTTGAGCAGGTCTCCCACGCAGCCTGGCCGGAGATGACCCGCCTGGACGCCCAGCTAGACGAGGAAAAATTCTTTTGGTTATTCCGGGCCATCTTTCGCTCCACCCTGATCGCCGCGGTCATCTTCATGGCGATCTTTCATTTCTGGGGGGAGGACATCTATCATGTCTGGTTAAGGAAAACCGTGCCGTACCAGCAACGGGTCATGGACCTCTTCCTGATTTACATGGGGGAATACCTGGTCTGGCTCACCTGCTGCCATCCCCTGATGGCCACCAACCGGCACCGGACCCTGGCGAAGATGCTGTTGGTTTCTTCGCTGCTGAACCTCGGGCTGGCCTACCTGGGAGGCCGGCATCTGGGGCTGCCCGGCGTGATCCTGGGGATGATCGCCGGAGACCTGCTCCTGCCCTGTTGGTTCGTGCCGTACCTGCTCAATCGGTATCAGCCGCGGTTTTCCGGGTGGTTTTTCATCAAGGAGATGGCGCCGCTTATCCTTAGCCTGATAGTTTTCTTGACCCTGCCCTGGAGCGCGCCGCTGGTGATCACCGGCCTCATTTGGTGGTGGACGCGGTGTCTGGTGGGTCTGGGCCTGCCTTGGGAGGGAAGGATGCCATTTTTTGGCGGCCGGCGGCTTTAGCCGGCGGAAAGCCTGGGCAGCAGGCTCACGCAGGGGAGTCTCCAGCCCTAAAATAGCGGATAAGATGTAACGTGGGTACTGCCCACCGATTCCTTTGCGTTAGAGTCAAAAGTTCATGGTCCAAAGTTCAAAGTTGAAGTAGCAATTAAGGCCAAAGGTCCTTAGCGAAAACGGAAGACCGAAAACCGCAGTGATACAAGAATATTGGATTTGAGATGAGAATCCTCCATGTCATCGCCAACCTGGCGCCGCGCTACGGGGGGCCGGCCAAGGCCTGTGTGGAAATGGCCCGGGCCGTGGCCCGCCTGGGGCATGAGGTGAAGATCTACACCACCAACCAGGATGGGCCGGGGGAGTTGGCGGCGCCGCTGGGCCGGCCGCTCATCCAGGATGGGGTGGAAATTCGCTATTATCCCATTCAGCCGCCCCGTTTTTGGGGCACCTCCTGGCCTATGGCCCGGGCCCTGGCAGGGGGCATCCGGGAAGCTGATCTGGTCCATATCCATTCCCTGTACCTGTTTCACGACCTGATAGCCGGGCATTACTGCCGCAGCTACGGCGTCCCTTACCTGGTGCGGCCGCACGGCACCCTGGACCCTTACCTTTATCGGCGCCACCGCTGGCGCAAGTACGTCATGGAGGCCGCCTTCGAGAACCGCAATATTCGGCGGGCCGCGGCCCTCCATTTCACCAGCGAGGAAGAGGAGCGGCTGGCCCGCCCGCACATCGGCGACGTCCCGGGGGTGGTGGTGCCCCTGGGGGTGGACCTGCGGGAGTTTCAGGACCTGCCCGCCCCGGGACGGTTCCGGGAACGGTTTCCGGAAATCGGCCACCAGGAGATCATTCTCTTCCTGGGCCGGATAAATTTTAAGAAAGGTTTGGATTTGCTGGTTCAGGCCCTGGCCCGGGTGGTCCGGAAGCGGCGGGACCTGCACCTGGTGGTGGCCGGTCCCGATGATGACGGCTGGGGCGTCCGGGTCAAGGGATGGCTCCAACAGGAAGGCATCGCCGACTGCGCCACCTTCACCGGCATGTTGTTGGGGGAGGAAAAGCTGGCGGCCTTGCGGGACGCCCGGATATTCGTGCTGCCCTCCTACTCCGAGAATTTTGGCATGGCGGTTATCGAGGCCATGGCCTGCGGCCTGCCGGTGGTCATTTCCGACCAGGTAAACATCTGGCGGGAGGTGGAGGCGGCCGGCGCCGGCCTGGTAACGCCGTGCGCCGCGGCCCCCCTGGCCGCCGCCCTGGAGCGCCTGGTGGCCGAGGCGGACACCGCGGCGGACATGGGCAGGCGGGGCAAAGAGCTGGTGGCCCGACGCTTTCAATGGGACAGCATCGCCCTGGCCTTGCAGGAGGTGTACTCTCCGGATCATTGCCAACTGCCCGAAAACCAGGTAAATTTAAGGTCATGCAGCTTTTGCAGGGGATAACGCGCCGCCCTGGCCTTGGGGGGCCGGCACAGGGAATCTCATGCCGGATTTAAATAAGGCGCCCGTGTCAGTGCTGATCTGCACCAGGAACGAGGCGCGCAACCTCGAGGCCTGCCTAAAGAGCGTGGCCTGGGCCGGGGACCTCGTGGTCCTGGATTCTTTCAGCGACGACGATACGGTAAATATCGCCCGGCGGCTGGGGGCCCGGGTGGTGCAGCGGCAGTTTGACAATTTCTCGGCCCATAAGAATTGGGCCCTGGATCACCTCGATTTCGCCTACGACTGGGTCCTGATCGTCGATGCGGACGAGCGGGTCAGCCCGGCCCTGGCCCAGGAGATCGCCGTGGCAGTGGCCCGGCCCGGGGAGCTCTGCGGTTATTACCTGGCCCGGCAAAACTTCTTTTGCGGCAAATGGATCCGCCACGGCGGCTGGTTTCCCGATTATAACTTGCGCCTGCTCAAGCTGGGCCGGGGCCGTTATGAATCCCGCCTGGTCCACGAGCACGTGCTGCTGGACGTGCCGGCGGGCTATCTGGAGAACCCCCTGGTCCATCACGATTATAAGGGTCTGGAGCGCTATTTTGACCGGCACAACGTCTATTCCAGCCTGGAGGCGGTGGAGGCGGCTCACATCATCCGGGCGGCTGGGAAACCGGCCCGGAGTCTGCCGGCCCTCCTGTGGACCCGGGGGCCGGAGCGCCGCCGCTTTCTGAAAAACCTGGCTTATCGTTATCTGCCGGCCCGGGCCCTGATCAAATTCCTCTGGATGTACCTCCTCAGGCTGGGATTCCTGGATGGGCGCCTGGGTTTTCGTTACTGCCTGCTCCATGCCTTCTACGAGTATCAGGTGAGTCTCAAGCTGGAGGAACTCCAGGACCCCGACTCCCCCATCTCCGAGAAATACCGGGACCTGCTTTGATGGGAACCGCGCTTGCCGATCCCCGGAAATGTTGGCTATGCGGGCAGGTTTGTCAGGTCCGGGAGGAAGGCCTGTGGGACCAGCGGTTCGGCGCGCCCGGGACTTATGAGATCCTGGCTTGCCCCGGTTGCGGCTTGGAGCAGACCTGGCCCCGGCCCACCGGGGCCGGAATTGAAAGAGCTTGTACGAGCGCTTTTATAATGCCGGGGTGGACCCGGGCAGCGCTTATCAGTCGGCGCGGGAGCGGTTCCTGGCCTCCGGCTGGTACCGCCTCTGGCTGAGATGGGATGGCGACCCTGCCTTTCACCTGCGCCGGGGCGCCGGCCGCCTCCTGGACCTGGGCTGCAACGAAGGCCGGAGCCTGAGCCTTTATGCCGCCAACGGTTTTACCGCGGAGGGGCTGGAGATCAACGAGAAGGCCGCGGCCCTGGCCCGGCGGCGGGGCTTCCCGGTATATACCGGGACTCTGGAGGAGTTTAGCCCCGCGGAGCCTTACGCGGTGGTGGTGCTGGCCAACGTCCTGGAGCACGCCCCGGACCCGGTAGCCATGTTGGCCCAGGTGCGCCGCCTTTTGGGTCCCGGGGGCGAGGTCTGGATTTCCTGCCCCAACGCCGGGAGCCTCTGGCGCCGGGTCTTCGGCCGGGCCTGGATCAACTGGCACGTGCCCTATCACCTCTGGCACTTCTCCCCCCGGACCCTAAAGGAGGTCCTGGCTCGGGCCGGGTTGCGGCTGACGGAGGTAAAGAGCTTCACGCCGGCCCTCTGGCTGGCCCAGTCTTTCTGCCTCCGCCTAAGCGAAAGGACCGGGGGCCGCAACCGGGCCATGCGTTCGGTGCCGCTGCTGGCCGCAGTGATGCTGGCGGCCCGGTTGCTGCTGCCTTTCTTTTCCGGGGCCGACCGGCGACTCCGGGGTGATTGCCTGGTGGCCAACGCCCGGGTGGAGCATTAGGCCGTGCGGCTGCTGATTCATGGCATGAACTATGCCCCGGAATTGCTGGGCATCGGGCGCTATACCGGGGAGTTGGGGGCCTATCTGGCCTCCCGGGGGCATCAGGTGACGGTGCTCACCGCGGCGCCCTACTATCCCCAGTGGCGGGTGCGGGAGGACTACCGGCCCCAGCGCTGGCGGCGGGAATGGCGAGATGGGGTGGAAGTGCTGCGGGCCCCCCAGTACGTGCCCGCCCGGGTCAGCGGCCTGGGCCGGCTGCTCCAGGAGTGCTCCTTTGGCGCCAGTTGTCTCTACTGGTGGTCAACCTGCCTGTGCCGCGCCCCTGGGACGCCATGGTGGCGGTCTGCCCCCCCCTGACCTCCGGGCTGGTCCCGGGGCTGCTGGCTCGGCGCCTGGCCGTGCCGCTGGTGATCCACGTCCAGGACCTGCAGTTGGACGCGGCCCGGGAGCTGGGTATCCTGCGCCAACCACTGTTGCTGGCCGGGCTGGCCCGGCTGGAGCTCCACCTCTTCCGTCAGGCCCGGGCGGTGACCACCATTTCCCGGTCCATGGCGGACCGCCTGCTGGCCAAGGGGGTGCCGCCGGCCCGTCTGCGGGTGCTGCCCAACTGGGCGGACCTGGATAAGGTACGGCCCGGCCCGCGGCTCAACGCCCTTCGCCGGGAGCTGGGTTTGACCTCGGAGACCGTGGTGCTCTATGCCGGCAACCTGGGGAGAAACAGGGCCTGGAGGTGATCCTGGAGGCCGCGGCCCTCACCCGGGGAAAGCCGTCGATTCGCTATCTCATAGCCGGGGAGGGCGCCGCCCGGGACCGCATAAAGTTGCGGGCCCAAGACCTGGGACTTGATAATTTGACCTTTTTGCCGTTACAATCAGCTAGCCGTTTGCCGTTACTGCTGGCCGCGGCCGACCTGCACCTGGTGGTGCAGCGGCAGCAGGCCGCGGACTTGGTGATGCCGTCCAAGCTGACCAATATTATGGCGGCCGGCCGGCCTTTTATCGCCACCGCCGGCGAGGCCACGGAACTGGCCCGGGTCACCACCGAGTCCGGGGCGGGGCTGGTGGTGCCGCCGGAAGACGGCAGGGCCCTGGCCCAGGCGGTCCTGAGATTGGCCGGGGACCCCGGCGCCAGGAAGGAGATGGCCGTCCGGGCCCGCCGCTACGCCGAGGCTTTTTGGGACCGGGAACGCATCCTGCGGCAGTGGGAAGAGTTGCTCAGGGGCCTCGTTTAACCTTTGCTCCAAATCCGCTGGTAAAGGCCAGGCGTCCGCCGGCATAAGGGGCCAGAGAGAAAAGCGTGTTCAGTAACCGGGGAAAAGGAATCTTTGATCAGAACCGCTGGCTCATCTCCCGTATCCAATGGATCCTGGACGGGGTGGTGGTGGCGCTGCTGCTGTTTCTCATATGCCGCCTATGCGGCGAGCCTTTCCGCATCCGTTACCAACTGCTGGGTCTGGCCACCTTCCTGTTGACCGTCGTGGTCTTCCAGGCCGCCCTGCTCTACCAGCCCTGGCGGGGCGCCGACCTGATGCGCCTGGTGCGCCGGGTCATTCTCAACTGGATACTGGTGATTGCCATCCTGGCGGTGCTGGGTTTTGTGACCAAGACCTCGGTGTTCTTTTCCCGGAAGGTGGTCCTGATCTGGATGGCGCTGGCGCCGCTGGCCCTGGTGGCCTTGCGCTTGGAAGTTTACCTGGGTTTGCGCTGGCTGCGGCAGCAAGGCCGCAACACCCGCAGCGTGGTGATTGCCGGGGCCGGGGAACTGGGCCAGCGCCTGGCCTGGAATATGGTGGACAGCCCCTGGCTGGGGATGCGCCTCTTCGGCTTCTTCGATGATGCCCTGGCGGGGGAGGTGAAACTCCCGGGGCGGGGCAAAGCTCAGGAGAATTACCCTATCCTGGGCAGCCTGGACCAGATGATCCCCTATGTCCAGGCCAATCAAGTGCACATGGTCTATCTGGCCCTGCCGCTGCGGGCGGAAGACCGCGTGCGGCAGGTGGTGGAGGCCCTGCAGGATACCACCGCCTCGGTCTATTTCGTGCCGGATGTCTTCACCCTCTCCCTGTTGTCGGCCGGATTCACCGATCTAAGGGGCATACCCCTCATCTCCCTGTGGGAAACCCCGTTTTTCGGGATCAACGGCTGGGTGAAACGGCTGGAGGACCTGTCCCTGGCCAGTCTGCTCCTGCTGCCGCTCGCTCCCCTGATGCTGTTAATCGCCCTGGGAGTGAAGTTGTCTTCGCCGGGACCGATAATCTTTAAACAGCGGCGTTACGGCCTGGATGGCCATGAAATCATCATCTATAAATTCCGGACCATGAAGGTTTGTGAGGATGGGGCGGAAATCCAGCAGGCCACCTGCGATGACTCCCGGGTGACCGGGTTTGGCCGCCTTCTCCGGCGCACCAGCCTGGATGAGCTGCCCCAGTTCATCAATGTGCTCCAGGGGAGCATGTCCATCGTCGGGCCCCGGCCTCATGCGGTGGCCCACAATGAATATTATCGGCGCCTGATCCCCGGCTATATGTTGCGCCATAAGGTGCGTCCGGGCCTCACCGGCTGGGCCCAGGTCAACGGCTGGCGGGGCGAGACTGAAACCCTGGACAAGATGGAAAAGCGGGTGGAATACGACCTTGATTATCTCCGCCGCTGGTCCCTGTGGTTCGATTTGAGGATCATTATGCGTACCATCTTCGGTCTGAAGGATAGTCAGGCTTATTAATGGGGTGTCCGGTTTCCGGCAAAATAATTTTTAACGAATAAGGATGGATATATGGGGCTGGCGAAGAAGGCCCTGATTACCGGGATCACCGGGCAGGACGGCAGCTATCTGGCGGAGTTTCTTCTGGGGAAGGGCTACGAGGTCCATGGCCTGGTGCGCCGCTCCAGCACCTTCAATACCCGGCGCATCGACCATCTCTACATGGACCCGCACGAAGCCGGGACCAGGTTATTCCTGCACTACGGCGATTTGAGCGACGCCGGGCAGCTCAGCCACTTGATTTACGATATCCAACCCGGGGAGATCTATCACCTGGCGGCCCAGAGCCACGTGCGGGTGAGTTTCGACATGCCGGAGTACACCGGAGAGGTCACCGGCCTGGGGGTGATCCGGCTGCTGGAAGCCGTCCGCCGCAGCGGCATTAAGAGCCGCTTTTACCAGGCCTCTTCCAGTGAACTTTATGGGGATGCCCCGCCGCCCCAGAACGAAGAGACTCCCATGCGGCCCCGGAGCCCTTATGCGGTGGCCAAGCTCTATGGCTACTGGATGGTGCGCAACTACCGGGAAGCCTACGGCCTGTATGCGGTGAACGGCATTCTCTTCAACCACGAATCGCCCCGGCGGGGCGAGACCTTTGTCACCCGGAAGATCACCCGGGCCGTGGCCCGGATTAAGCTGGGGCTGCAGCAGAAACTCTTCCTGGGCAATATGGAGGCCCGCCGGGACTGGGGCTACGCCCCGGACTACGTGGAGGCCATGTGGCTCATGCTGCAGCAGGACGCCCCCGACGATTACGTCCTGGCCACCGGCGAGACCCATTCGGTGCGGGAGTTTCTGGAGGCGGCCTTCGCCTACCAGGACCTGGATTGGCGGCAATACGTGGAGATCGATCCTCGTTACTACCGGCCCACCGAAGTTGACGTGCTCCTGGGCGACGCCTCCAAGGCCCGGGGGCGCCTGGGCTGGCAACCCAAGGTGAGCTTCGGGGAACTGGTGCGCCTCATGGTGGACGCCGACCTCCAGGACCTTTTGGAGGTGCGCCAGTGCCAGGACGTGCTCCGGCAATTGGGCCGGAGAACTGAGATCAAAGACCAGGAAAAAGCCTCCCCGAAGTGAGCCGCCCCCGGTGTCTGGCGTCCTCAGAGGCGCCGGGCGCCAGGGATGCCAAGACGAGGTGGGATAAGGATTATGCAAGCTGACGCCAGGATTTTCGTCGCCGGGCACCGGGGGCTGGTGGGCGGCGCTATCCTCCGGCGCCTCAAGCAGGGGGGGTTCACCAATCTTCTTTGCCGCAGTCAGCGGCAATTGGACCTGCGGCGCCAGGGGGCGGTGGCGGGCTTCTTTCGCCGGGAGCAGCCGGAATACGTCTTCCTGGCCGCGGCCCGGGTGGGCGGTATCCGGGCCAACTCCACCTTTCCGGCCCAATTTATCTACGACAACCTGATGATCCAGGTCAACGTCATTCACCAGGCATATCTGCACGGGGTGAAGAAACTCCTGTTCCTGGGCAGTTCCTGCATCTATCCCAAGTTCGCTCCCCAGCCCATGCAGGAGGACTGTCTGCTGGCCGGGAAGCTGGAACCCACCAACGAGCCTTACGCGGTGGCCAAGATCGCCGGCTTGAAGATGTGCCAGGCGTACAATCGCCAGTATGGGACCTGCTTCATCTCCGCCATGCCCACCAATCTTTACGGCCCCGGCGACAACTTCGACCTGCTGGATTCCCATGTGCTCCCGGCCCTGATGCGGAGATTTCATCAGTCCCGGCTGCAAGGCGCCCCGGAGGTGACTGTCTGGGGCAGCGGCAACCCCCGCCGGGAATTTCTCCACGTGGACGATCTGGCCGACGCCTGCCTCTTTTTGATGGAGCATTATGCGGAAAATGAGACCATCAACGTGGGGGTGGGCTGGGATCTCACCATCCGGGAACTGGCCGAAATGATGGCTCGGGTGACCGGGTTCCCAGGGCGCCTCCGCTTCGATCCCAGCCAACCGGACGGCAGTCCCCGGAAACTGCTGGATATCAGCCGCCTGGCGGCCAGGGGCTGGCAGGCCCGGATTCCCCTGGAAGAGGGCTTGGAGCAAACCTACCGCTGGTTTCGCCGCAGCCCTTGGGCCCGGGAGGCAATCCCGGTTTAGTCCCTGGGCTATCCTCCTAAAATCTTAACCTGGATTATTCCGCAAGAATTGCTGGAAAATTGCCTATCTATATGATATTTTAAATAGATGTATTTGAACAAGCGAGGGGGTCTCCAAGAGGCTCGCTGGCCGGATAAATTTCGTAAAAAGGGAAAACCATTTGGAATTAAAAGTAACCTTGGTCGTGCCGACTCTAAATGAGCATCGTGGCATGCAGGTGATCATGCCGCGGGTAAACCGGGAGCTGCTCCACCAGATCATTATCGTCGACGCCGGTTCTACTGACGGCACGATTGAGTATGCCCGGGAAATGGGGTACGAGGTGTACCTGCAGAAAGAACGTGGCATCCGCCTCGCCCTCATCGAGAATTATCCTAACATTAAAGGGGATATCATCATTACCTTTAGTCCGGACGGCAACTCGGTACCGGAGGAAATCCCTGCCCTGATCAAAAAAATGAAAAAAGGTTACGATATGGTCATCGTTTCCCGGTATCTGGGGGAGGCGAGGAGCTTTGATGATACCTTCATCAGTCGCCTGGGAAATTGGTCGTTTACCAAAATCATCAACTTCCTGTTTGGCTTTCATTATACCGATGCACTGGTGATGTTTCGAGCTTACAAGCGGGAGGTGCCTGAAAAACTTGGAATTCTTAAAAGACGTTCAGCACTGTATGAAAGGTTCATCGGCCGCTATATTAGCTGGGAACCGCAGCTTTCAGTGCGCTGTGCCAAGCGCCGGCTAAAGATCAGCGAGATCCCCGGAGACGAACCGCTGCGGGTGGGGGACGAGGACTCTCGGGGGAACCGGATGCTGCCTCCGTCGCGTATCTACCATTTCCGTTCCGGATTCGCCTGCCTCTATATGTTTTTAGAAGAATTTATTCGGCGGGATCATTGATTTACTCAAGGGCAAGTTAGAAGGAGGATCATCATGAGGGTAACCTTAATACAACCGCCGAACCTGCAGCGCACCCAAAAATGGAAGAGCCAAAAGGTTTGCCGTACCCCTACCAACTTGGCTCTGCTTGCCTCCTATATCCGGCAGCACGGCCATGAACCGAAGATCGTCGACCTGGACATTGAAGGCGGTACCCTCGAAGAAATTGCTGGCCTCATATTGGCCAACGACCCTCAAGTCATCGGCATTACCTGCCTGACGCCGCGCTTCCCCATCACCCTGGACATTATCGCCGCCTGCAAACGGCTTAATCCCGAGATCATCGCGGTAGTCGGCGGTCCGCATGTTACCGGGTTATGCGGATATATCTTGGATGATCCGGTGGTGGATTACGGCGTGGTGGGTGAAGGGGAAGAGGCATTTCTTGAATTAATCAATAATCTTGCTGCGGGTAAGCCGGTTGAACAGATTGCTAATCTTATCTACCGGCGCCATGGCAAGACCGAGATTAACCCGATCCGGCCATTTATTGCTGATTTGGACCAATTGCCCTTTCCCGCCTGGGATTTGCTCAAGCTTGGCAATTACGTGGATCCTGCCTTTTACCAGGGACCACATTTGGGCCTGATGTCAGCCCGGGGATGCCCCTTCGACTGCTACTTTTGCGGTTCCCGGGTCGTCTGGGGGCGGCGGGTCCGCTACCGTTCACCGGCGAACATGGTAGCGGAGATCGAAGAAGCCATCGGCAAATATCAGATCCGCGAGTTCATGTTTTACGATGATACTTTTACATTGAACCGCAACCGCATCCTGGAATTTTGCCAGGCCGTGATCGATCGCCGCCTGGATATCCGCTTTTACGCTCAGGTCCGAGTTGATACCATCGACTTGGAAATTGTCCGCAAACTCAAGGCCGCAGGGTTGTTTTGCGGTGGCCATCGGGGTTGAGAGCGGCAATGAGGAGATCTTGAAAACCATGGGCAAGACCCTCACCAAAGACCAGATTCGGCGAGGGTGCCAGGTCTTAAAGACGGCTAAAATGCCTTTCTTGGCCAGCTATATTATTGGCCATCCCGGCGACACCCATGAAACCATTCGCCAAACCCTCGACTTTGCCAACGAACTGGATGCGGACCAATCGAAATTCCTGATCGCCACGCCCTATCCGGGTACCCGTTTCTTCGACATGGCGGTGGCCCGGGGCATCATTCCCAAGGAAGGGGCGAAAGATCTGGGAGATCACACCTATTTTCAGCATGTGGCCGCCAACCTTTCCAAGTATCCGATGCGGATTTGCTGGCCTATCAACAGCAGGCATTTGACGATTACGACCAACGTAAGCGGGCATTGGTGTAAAAATCCCTGGGAAAGATTTATGATAAAAAACAGCCATCCACCCGACGTGGTGCTGATTTATCCAAAAACCGGGCTGGACCTGGGCTCGACGATTGCCCCACCATTCGCCTTGTTGACCATCGCCGCTCCTCTGCTGAACAAGGGTATTCGGGTTAAGATCATCGACCAGCGGGTTGACAAAAACTGGTCCCAGCAGCTCCCGCGCCGCCCTTAAGCACCAACCGGTGTGTTGCGGCATTTCCACCATGACTGGCACCCAGATCCACTTCAGTGTCGAAGTGGCAAAGACCATTCGAGAGGAGACCGGAGATTCAGTCCCCATTGTCTGGGGCGGCTGTCACCCGACAATATTACCGGAGCAGACTCTCAAGAGCGAATATGTGGATATTGTTTGCGTCGGCGAGGGTGATGAAACCTTCCTGGAGCTGGTGGAGGCATTACAGAGCAAGCAGCCCCTTGCCGGGGTGAAGGGCCTAGCCTATTTGGAAGGGCAAAAGTGCGTCATCACGGATGAACGTCCGTTACTGGACGTTGAGACGCTTCTTCCTACTCCCTGGGATCTGGTCGACGTGGAAGCCTATATCCATCCTGACCTGTATCTGCGGGAAAGTCGGCGCGTGTTGGATGTCGGCCAAACCAGCCGGGGTTGTCCATACCGTTGTGGTTTTTGCTCCAGTGCTGCTATTCGTAAGCGCAAATGGCGGCACATGTCAGTCGAAAAATCTCTGGGGATGATCATTGAAAACGTTAAACGGTTTGACCTTGATGGCATTTGGCTCCGCGACGATGAGTTTTATATCGACCCAAAGCGGGCCACCGAAATTTGTAAAGGCATCATCAAAGCCGAATTGAATATTTGCTGGTATACCTCCGGCACCAGGATTAGTGATTTGTTGCGAGCCACCGATGAACAGATGGAGATATTGAAAAAAAGTGGCGCTTATGTAGTAAAAATGGGAGCTGAAAGTGGGTCCGACAGGATCTTAAAATACATCCATAAAGACCAAACCGTCGAGCAGATCCTGGCGGCCAATCAAAAATGTAAAAAATACGGGATCAAACCAGCCTTCAGTTTAATGTGCGGATTTCCTACCGAGACATTTGCGGAGATTAATAAAACCATCGATCTTTTCTTCAGATTGCAGGAGGAAAACCCGGAAGCTTCGCGCGAAAAACCATCGCCCAATTCACTGCCCTGCCGGGAACGGAATTGTACAATATCGGATTACAGATGGGTCTCAAGCCGCCAGATAAATTGGAGGACTGGGCCGACTGGCTTTTTCACGACACGGACTATAAAGGTGAACGCTTGCCATGGCTCACCGCCAAGGAGCGGCGGGCCATAGGCAATCTAAATTATCTCAGTATCTTATCGAAGACCGGTGCCGAAATAGTAAAGACGATTAATAATAGGACACTTGCTTTTCTTTTAGGCATGCTGGTTAAACCTGCCTCGCAATACTTTGCCTGGAGACTCAAAAAAAGATATTACAATTTTGTGCCGGAGATTCGGCCATCAAGTGGTTTCAGTACTTCATGTTTTCGTCCAAGTGATTGAGAAATATTTGCAGCGTTGCTTGGCTGGAAACTATAAGTTGATGAAATCCTCATGTCCTCCCGGGTTTCTCCTGCTGCCAGAAAGTAATGGAAAACTTGAAGAACCTTGCACCGGATGCATTCCGGTCTCCGCATGGGGTTGTAGTAATGGATGCATCACCTGCCACTTCTTCAAAGTTGGGCCTTATTCTATCTCTGGGTCTCGCTTGCGGCCTCTTTTTATACCAATGTGGGGTGCGCATCCTCGACCCGACTAATATTGGTTTCATATTTAACGTGGGAACCGATCTCGCCCAGGATTACCTTGGGTGGGCTTTTTTGCGCGGTGAGGCCTGGTCTTTCCCTTTAGGAAGGATTACGCATTTTTTTGCTCCCATTGGTACTTATGCCGCCTATACTGTTTGTAACCCACTGGTCTGGATACCCTTCAAATTACTGTCCCCCCTTCTCCCGGTGGATTTTCAATATATCGGTTGGTTGCTCCTGGCTTGTATGTGCCTGCAAGCTTATTTCGGTTATCGCCTCATGAGGTTAATAACCTCCAATATCTTTGAACAGCTTCTGGGCGTTGGCTTTTTCCTGCTTAGTCCGCCTCTACTCTTGAGAACCTTATGGGGGGAGGATCAGCTGTGTTTCCAGTGGCTTATATTGGCCTGCCTGGTTATTTATTTCGAAAATTATTCGGAAATTCATAATAATAAGCTGTTGTTATATTGGTCAATATTGATAATTACTGCTTGTACGGTTATCCCCTATTTTGGACCCATGGTGGTTGCCCTTGCCCTGGCGTTTTATATCCGCCATTTAATCTGGTCTCCAGCTTACAGATTAAAAGCCACATTGAGTATATCGGTAATTCCATTATTAATATTTGCTTGTTATATTATATTTGGTTATTATACAGTAGGAAGTTATAATAACTTAACTGATTATGGCAGGGCTGCCTCACTTAATCTCAATGCCTTTATCAATCCCTATCAATGGTCTTCTTTTTTGCCGCCCTTGCCTTACCGCCTGGGCCAGAATTGGCAGGGTTTCAGTTATTTAGGCCTGGGAGTTATTATTTTAATCTGCTATGGTGTCATCCATTCAATTAGGCGACCCCCAAAGATTGATCGGATCAAGTACCTGGTACCCTTGGTTTTCGCTCTATTATTGTTGTTTATGTATGCACTTTCTAATCGCGTAATTTGGTTTAATACCCTGGTTTTCAAATATCCCCTGCCTGGACCATTACTGAAACTGGCAAATACCTTTAGGGAATCTGGATTGTTCGGATGGCCGATGTTTTATGCCATACTCTTTGCAGCACTATTCATGGTTACCGCAACCCGGCGCAAGGGTGTTTCGGTCTCGGTGATGTGCCTCTGTTTAGCGGTCCAAATCGCGGATATTCACCGAATGTTATATTCGCCCGATTTCCACACCAGCGGCCCGGTGGTTTCCCCTCTTAAGTCTTCATTATGGCAGTCAGTGGGGACTAAATTTAATAAGATCATTATTTATCCTCCTTTCATTGCCAATGTGACCAATTTTGGCGATTACAAATACTTGGGGCTATATGCCTACGAACACCATATGTCAATTAACACGGGATCTGCTGCCAGATTTCCATTTAAGGAAATGAAAGTTGTAAAAGAAGAGCTAAAATCAGCACTCCAAAAAGGAGAATTGGACCCGCAAAGTATTTATATCTTCGCGGACCCCCCCGATTCCGAGACAGTGCAGTCATTTACTCGTTGGAATCGATGCGCCCTGGTGGACGGCTTCATCGTCTATACGACCGATGATCATTTTTTTAATGGATCCAACCGAATAAAAATAGAACCGATGACTCTTTATGATTTCTTTAAAAAGTTCGAGCCAGACACTATTCTGATTGCTGGCGGAGAATATCCTGCCCCAGTGTTGTTGCCTGAAGAGGTTAAGAAATATTTGCAAGAAAGGGGTTCGAAGCTGCCAGGTCTGTCTTCTGTGGGAGCTTATGTGGGGATATTTAGCCATGGCGTCAAGATTATGGAGAAAATCGATGATAAGGACGCGGTAAAGATTGAGCTGCGCAAGGGGGAACTTATCGGGAAGGACAGGTTAACCGAAGATATTGACCTGGTTGCCGCGGGCGATGGGCCGGCTACCAGGCCTCCATAAAAGTGGCGGGAGTAGAGCAATCCAGGGGCCGGGGCGGCCTCAACCTGGTGGTTCTTAACGGAGACGGGGCGGTTCTGGCATCCACCATTTTTGATGCCCAGACCGGCAGTAAGCTAAATTTGTGCACCAGGATGGAAAGGTAATGGAAAACCTGGAGAACCTTGCACCCCGAGGCGATTCCGTTTTCCGGCAGTGTCGAAATGGATGAATCACCCGCTACTTCCTCAAGGTTAGGCATTATCCTATCTCTGGGTCTCGCTTGCTGCCTCTTTTTATATCAATGCGGGGTGCACCTCCTCGACCCAACTAATATTGGTTTCATCTTGCGCGGGGGAACCGATCTCTCCACGAGTTACTTTGGGTGGGCTTTTTTACGTAGTGCGGCCTGGTCTTTCCCTTTAGGAAAGATTACCCATTATTTTGCCCCCATTGGTACTTACGCCGCCTATACTGTTTCGAACCCACTTGTTTGGATGCCCTTCAAATTACTGTCCCCCATTCTCCCGGTAGATTTTCAATATATCGGTTGGTTGCTCCTTGCTTGTAATTGCCTGCAAGCTTATTTCGGTTATCGCCTCATGAGGTTAATAACCTCCAATATCTTTGAACAGCTTCTGGGCGTGGGTTTTTTCCTGCTTAGTCCGCCTCTATTATTGAGAATCTTATGGGGGCAGGATCAGCTATGCGCCCAGTGGCTTATATTGGCCTGTCTGGTTATTTATTTCGAAAATTATTCGGAAATTCATAATAATAAGCTGATATTATATTGGTCAATTTTGATAATTGCCGCTTGTACGATTATCCCCTATTTTGGACCCATGGTAATTGGCCTGGCCCTGGCATTTTATATCCGCCATTTTATCTGGTCGCCGGCTTACAGATTAAAGGCCGCGTTGAGTATATTGGTATTTCCATTATTGATATTTGCTTGCTATATTATTTTTGGTTATTATAAAGTGGAAAATTATACAAACTTAACAGATTACGGGAGGACCGCCTCTCTTAATCTCAATGCCTTTATCAATCCCTATGAATGGTCTGCTTTTTTGCCGCCCTTGCCTTATCGTCTGGGTCAGAATTGGCAAGGTTTTAACTATTTAGGACTTGGAATTATTATGTTAATCGGCTACGGTGTCATCCATTCAATTATTCGACCCCCAAAGATTGAGCGGATCAAGTACCTGCTACCCTTAATTTTCGTGCTATTATTGTTCTTTATTTTCGCAATTTCTAATAGGGTAATTTGGTTTAATACCCTGGTTTTCAAATACCCGCTGCCTGGGCCAGTAACGAAAGTAGCAAATATGTTTAGGGAATCTGGGTTGTTCGGCTGGCCGGTGTTTTATGCCATACTCTTTGGCAGCGCTGATTCTTGGTTACTGCGACCCGGCGCAAGAGCCTATCGGTCTCGGTGATGTGCATCTGTCTGGCGGTCCAACTGGCGGATATTCATCGAATGTTATATGCCTCTGATTTCCACATTTCAGCTCCGGTGGCTTCACCTCTAAAATCTCCATTATGGCAGTCAGTGGGGACTAAATTTAATAAAATCATCATTTACCCACCTTTTATTTCAACAGTGACCAATCAAGGTGATTTCAAATATTTGTCGCAATATGCCTACAGGCACCATATGTCAATTAATACCGGATCTGTTGCCAGATTTCCATTGAATGAAATGAACGTTGATGAAGAACAGCTAAAATCGGCACTACAAGCAGGAGATTTAGATCCCCAAGGTATTTATATCTTCGCGGACCCCCCCGCTTCTGAGACGGTGCAGTTATTTCCTCGCTGGAATCAATGCGTCCTGGTGGACGGCTTCATCGTCTATACCCGCGATGATCATTTTTTTAATGGATCAAACCGGATAAAAATAGAACCGCTGACTCTTTATGATTTCTTTAAAAAGTTCGAGCCAGACACTATCCTGATTGCCGCCAGAGAATACCCCGCCCCGGTGTTGTTGCCTGAAGAGGTTAAGAAATATTTGCAAGAAAGGGGTTCCAAGCTGCCAGGTCTGTCTTTTCTGGGATCTTATGTGGGGATCTTTAACCATGGCGCCAAGATTTTGGAGAAGATCGATGCTAAGGCCGCGGTAGAGATTAAGCTGGGGAAGGGGGAACTTATCGGGAAGGACAGGCTAAGCGAAGATATTGCCCTGTATGCCGCGGGCGTCTGGGCCGGCTACCAGGCCTCCATAAAGGTGTCGGGAGTAGAGCAATCCAGGGACCGGGGCGGCCTCAATATGGTGGTTCTCAGCGGAGATGGGACGGTTCTGGCGTCCACCATTTTTGATGCCCACACCGGCAGTAAGATAAATTTATGCACCAGAGTGGAAAGGTAATGGAAAACTCGAAGAACCTTGCACCCTGAGGCGCTTCCGGTTCCGCGGGAGTCGTGGAAATGGATGAATCACCCGCCACTTCTTCTAAGTTGGGCATTATTCTATCTCTAGGCCTCGCTTGCTGCCTCTTTTTATATCAATTCGGGGCGCACATCCTCGACCCGACTAATATCGGTTTCATATTTAAAGTGGGAGGCGATCTCGCCCAGTATTACCTGGGATGGTCTTTTTTACGGGGCGAGCCCTGGTCTTTCCCTTTAGGAAAGATTACGCATTATTTTGCTCCCATCGGTACTTACGCCGCCTACGACATTTTTAACCCATTTCTCTGGATGCCCTTCAAATTACTGTCCCCTCTTCTCCCGGTGGATTTTCAATATATCGGCTGGTGGCTCCTTGCTTGTAATTGCCTGCAAGCTTATTTCGGTTATCGCCTCATGAGGTTAATAACCTCCAATATCTTTGAACAGCTTCTTGGCGTCGGCTTTTTTCTGCTCAGTCCGCCACTATTAATTAGAATTTTGTATGGTCATGATGCGCACTATGCCCATTGGCTCATATTGGCAGGTTTGGTTCTTTATTTCGAAAATTATTCGGAAAATTTTAGTAATAAGCTGATTTTATATTGGTCATTATTGATAATCGCGTGCTTTTACGATTATGCCTTATTTTGGCCCCATGGTGATTGGCCTGGCCCTGGCATTTTATATCCGCCTTTTCATCTGGTCTCCGACGGGCAGATCAAGAGCAGCGCTGAGTATATTGGTATATCCATTATTAATATTAGTTTGTTACATTATTTTTGGTTATTATAAAGGTGGAGTTTATAATAATAATTTAAGTGATTATAGCGTTTATTCCCTTAATCTCAATGCCTTTATCAATCCATTGCAATGGTCTTCTTTTTTGCCGGCCTTGCCTTATCGCCTGGGTCAGGGGCTTGAAGGTTTCAACTATTTAGGGCTGGGAATTATTATTTTAATAGGTTACGGTGTCATCCATTCAATTATTTGGCCCCCCAAAATGGAGCGGATCAAATACTTACTACCATTAGTTTTCGTCCTCTTATTATTCTTTATTTATGCAATTTCTAATAGGGTAATTTGGTTTAATACGCTGGTTTTCAAATATCCTCTGCCTGAGCCATTACTGAAACTAGTAAATATGTTCAGGGTATCGGCACGGTTCGGCTGGCCTTTGTTTTATGCCATACTCTTGGGAGCGCTATTCTTGGTTACCGCGACCCAGCGCAAGAGCCTATCGGTCTCGGTGATGTGCATCTGTTTAGCGGTCCAACTGGCGGATATTCACCGGTTGTTATATCTGCCCGATTTCCACTACAGCGGTCCGGTGGTTTCACCTCTAAAGTCTCCATTATGGCAGTCAGTGGGGGCTAAATTTAATAAAATTATTATTTACCCTCCTTTCATTCTTACCGTAACCAATAATAGTGATTACCAATATTTGGCGCTGTATGCCTACAGGCACCATATGTCCATTAATACTGGATTTCTTGCCAGATTTCCAATCAAGGAAATGGACGATGTAAAAAAGCAGCTAACCTCAGCACTGCAAGCAGGAGATTTAGATCCCCGAGGCATTTATATCTTCGCGGACCCCCCCGCTTCCGAGACGGTGCAGTTATTTCCTCGCTGGAATCGCGGCGCCCTGGTGGACGGCTTCCTCGTCTATACCCGGGATGATCACTTCTTTAATGGATCTAACCGAATAAAAATTGAACCGATTACCCTTTACGATTTCTTTAAAAAGTTCGAGCAAGACACTATCCTGATTGCCGCCAGAGAATATCAGGCCCCGGTGTTGTTGCCTGAAGAGGTTAAGAAATATTTGCAAGAAAAGGGTTCCAGGCTGCCAGGTCTGCTCTTTCCGGGATCTTATGTGGGAATATTTAGCCAGGGCGCCAAGATTTTCGAGAAAATCGATGCCAAGGCCGCGGTAAAGATGGAGCTGCGGAAGGGAGAACTTCTCGGGAAGGACAGGTTAGCCGAAGATATTGCCTTGTATTCCGCGGGCGTCCCCTTCGGCAACCAGGCATCCATAAAAGTGTCCGGAGTAGAGCAATCCAGGGACCGGGGCGGCCTCAATATGGTGGTTCTGAGCGGAGATGGGGCGGTTCTGGCGTCCACCATTTTTGATGCCCAGACCGGCAGTAAGATAAATTTGTGCACCAGAATGGTCTCGCCTGGGAATCCGATGAAGCAGTCCACGCCTTAACCGCGATGAGCAGATTTCTCCTTGGGGAGAGCTCCACCCGCCCGCTTGCCCCCGCAATTTCCTGGCCCCCGAAAAATCCCTAATCTTGCTCTCCCGGGCCTCCAGAAGCCGGTTACGCCGTGAGGGTCGGCGGGTATGGCAAGTTCCGGATTCGGGGTAATTATTTCAGAAAAGATCGCATATCCAGGAGGCGCAAATGCTTATCCAAAACCACGGCAGGGAATAAGGATGAGGAAAGCAGGGCAAATTCGTGGCGTCCGTTGGTGAGCCGGCGAATCTCTGCATCGAAAGGCGCAAAAAAAGGGCAATCCACCCGATCGTCCAGGGTCTTGCCAAAGAATTTCGGGACCCTACGCTCCAGGGGGACGAAAAAGCGGCCTCCGGCCAGAAACTTCGGGGTGAAATGGCGGTCGTCCACCACCAGGAAGGAGATTCGGTATTTGCGGCAGAAGGCTATGACCTCCCGGGGATCGGCGGCATAATAGGCGGTAAACAGATCTTCCAGGCGGGGCTCGATCTCTTGCCAGAAACCTTTGCTCCAGGGATGGGCCAGCTTGTAGGTCACCAGGGCCCGGCGCCGGGCGAAGGTAGGGACGTTGTCCATCAGGTTGGGGTGGCCGGCGATGATGGCGTCTTTGGGGGTGGCGGCCAGGGCGGCGTAAACCGGCTGGTAGACGGCATAATCTTTGAGGCCCACATTCCAAAGGCGCCAGACCCCCAACCCGGCGGCGACCGCCAGGACCAGGACGCCCAGGGTCCGCGGCCACTGCTCCACTTTTAACAGGGCATGCAGACTCAGAGCCAGGATAAGACAATAGGCCAGATTGAGGATATAGATGAGATAGCGGTCCGGGATGAACAGCTTGAGCAGAAAGATGCGGGCCATGAAGTAAACGACCAGACCGGCCAGCAAGAGATAGCCAAGGGGTTGGAGTCGGGGCGCCAGGGCCCTGAAGGCCACCCGGCTAAGACCCCAAAGGGTGGCGGCGCCCAGGACCACGCAGCCCGCAATCCCGCCCAGCAGTCCCAAATCCCGGAAGGGGGCTAGCCATTCCCAGGGGCTGATCAGCTCCCAAAAAATGGAGGGCACCGGCAGGATGGCGTAGCGGCCCCCGGCATAAAACTCCGGCCGGTTAACCATCTCGGCGTAGCTTACCAGGGGCCCGAAGCCGGAGGCGGCAAACTGGTAGTCCATCAGGGCCACCAGGGCGGCGCCGGCAGCCAGGAGGGAAACCTGAGCCCAGTGGGCCGGGAAGGGCGGGGGCCCCAGCTTGCCGCCGCGGCCAGCCAGCCAGGCGAGCGCCACGGCCACGGCGCTGGTTATAAAAATGTAGGGAATAAACAAGGCCTGCAAAAGGAGGGCGGCGCCCATTCCCCAGGGCCGCTCTTCCTGCCAGCAAAGCCAGAAAAAGGCCAGGAGGGGGGCGGCAAAGGCCCGGGCCAGCCCCCCGGCCAGGTTGTCCAGGAAGAAAGGCATGAGCCAGTAAACCGCCACCATGGTCCAGGCCAGGCCGCGGCCTCCGATTTTCAGGCCCAGACGGTACAGGCAGAGGGCCAGGAAGATGAACAGCAGCCCGGGCAGGAACTTGGAAAACGAGATGGGGTCGGTCACCCAGGTGGCCAGCCAATAGAGGCCCTGGACTCCCCAGGGGACGTAATGGCGGGCATATGCCGCCAGGAGATCGCCCCGAAACAGCTGCGGGTCCAGCCACTGCTGCATCCAGAAGATCTGCTGCCGCACGTCGTCATTGATGACATAAGGACTGGACCACGCCTTCAGGTGGGCCAGGAAGAAGACGACGGCGGAGAGGACCCCCACCAGCAGCAAGTCAACCATGGGGGCAAAGGCCGGAGGCCCCGGATCCTTCATGGAGTCAAATTTCTCTTTCAAATAACCGGAAGGTCTTGTAAATTTGACCACCGAAGGACTGGACCACCTTGATCCAGTGACGCAGATTTTCGGGGATCAGGGAGTAGTCGATAAACTCACATGAGGTTTTTTGGGCGATGTAAATCCAGGTCTTTAAGATGATGGCATGGTGAAGCCGTTTCAGCTGGTAGGGCTGGGCGATGCCGAGGACCATGGCCCGGAGTTTGTGCACCGGGGCGAACTTGGCGTGATACAGGAGCCGGAGTTTGTCCCAGGGGGAGAGGCGCCCATCAAGTTCTTGCACCAGGGGGTTCAAATCCGGCAGAACAATGCCGAAGCCCACCAGCCGGTCGCCGTCCAGCACCATCTGGACCAAACCCTTCCGCAACAGCGGCTTGACCTCGTGCAACTGGTGATCAAACTGCCGCCGGGTGAGGGGGACATGCCCCCAGTTAACGCTCCAGGCCTCATTGAAGAGATGAAAGATTTCATCGGCCCGCCTGGCCAGTTCCCGGGGGTTGTAGTCGGCCAGGGTCACCTTCTGGGCGCTCAGGATCTCCTCCAGGCGCCGCTCCATGGCCGGCACGTCAACGTCTTGGAGGTGGGGATTCTTGAGGGCCACCCAATCCATGGCCTTGCGGAAGCCCCAGGAGGTGACCAGGTCCAGGTAGTAAGGGGGATTGTGGGTCTGGAACATGGCCGGAATGGAGTCGAAGCCCTCCACCAGCAAGCCCATCTCGTCGTAGATGGAAAAATTGAGGGGTCCCACCAGGCGGTGGCAGCCCCGCTCCCGCAACCAGGCCGCCGCGGCCTCGAACAGGGCCCTGGCTACCTGCGGTTCCTGGATGGCCTCAAAGAAGCCCCAAAAGCCGGTGCCGGGGCCATGGTGCTCATCATGGAGCCGGTTGCGGTGGGCGGAGATGCGGCCCACCGGCTCGCCGTCCCGGAAGGCCAGGAAATATTGGGCCTCGCCGATTTCAAAGAAGGGCCCGGTGCGCTGATCCAGAAAGCGGCGCTGTTCAGGCAACAGGGGAGGCACCCAATAAGGGTCATGCTGATAAAGACGCCAGGGGAGTCGCAGAAAATCTTCCAGGCCGGCCGCGTCTTTCACGGGAGATACCATAATCTCCCCGTTTATGGCCATCAAGTTATCCCTTCACTGGGTTTTGCGAAAGATGATTTGGGCCTTTAAGCCGTCCTTGAGCTCCATCTCCGGGTTGGCCACCTCTAATTCCACGTCATAGTAGGCAGGCTGGTCCAGCCCGGGGGTCAGGGACGACCAGGAGATGCGGCTCACCTGCCCCTGGAACTTCCGGCCTGGCAGGGACTCCAGGTTGATCTCCGCGGTTTCGCCGGTTTTGATCTGCAGGGCCTCGATTTCGAAGGCCTGGGCCCGCACCAGCATGGGATTCATCACCCCTACCTGAAAGACCCCGGGGGTGGGGTCAAGCTGTGCTCCTTGCCGCAATTCCGGCTGGATCCAGATAATATAGCCGCCGATGGGAGCCCGCAGAATCCCTTCTGGGGGGATCTCTCCCGATTTTATCCCGTTTCCCAGTTGGCTTTTCAAGACGGCCAGGTCGTCCTGAGCCGACAGCCGCAGTTGGCGCAGGTAGGTCTGGAGGTCCGTACGTTCCCGGGTCAGCTGCTGGAAGTCCTGTTTGGCCTGGTCCAGGCTTTGGGGTGAGGCCAGTTTTTTGACCGCCAGCTTGGCCAGTTCCTCTTGCTTGGCAGCCGCAGCATCCAGGTTTCGTTGCGTTTCCGCCAGTTTAACCGCGGTATCCGAAATTTGTGCAGGGGACAGGCGCTGCTGAATCAGCAGCACGGCCTCCGGGGCCAGGCGAAATCTGGCCAGGGCCTGCCCGGGCGCCACGCTTTCTCCGGAGCGCACCAGCACCGCGGTGATGACCCCCTTGAAGGGCAGGTCCACCGGACGTTTGAGCGAGCAAAAGACCTTGCCGTTAAAGCTGATCTCGGGCTCCGGGGTGGTAATCGCCGGGGCCGGAGCTGGGGCCTCCTGCCCCCCCTTGTCTTTGGCCAGGGCCGGGACCCCGGTCAGGACGGCCAGGGCCAGGATCGCCGCGAGGATTAGCAAGGTCCTATTTTTGCCAGGAACTCTGATCCACATAAGTGTATCCCAGGTCTCCGGAAATTTTTCGCAAATTCAGGACATATTCGTCATATTGCAGGGCCTTGTTAGCGGCAATTTTCTGAGCGTCGATGGCGTCACTCCGGGCATCCAGCCAGGTGTCGAGAGTCTTCCCTCCGGATTGATAGCGGATCTCGGCCTGGCGTTCCTTCAGGCGCGCCACTTCTTCCTTGGACTGGGCAAGCTTCATGTCCGCCGCGGCGCCCTTCAGGTCTTCCTGGAGCTCGTTCCATTGGTCGGCCATGTCGCTCTCTTTCATATCCTTTTCAAGGGCGATTTGCCTTAAGATGGTTTTTTGCCGGGAGACGTTGCGAATCCGTTTAAATCCGTCCCATACCGGGATATCCAGGCCCAGGCCTACGTACATGCCGCTGTTCGTGCTGTACAGCGGGTTCGGGGTCTGGGCGCTGATGAGGATACTGGGGTAGACCTTGGTTTTGGCAACGGAGACGTTATACTCCTGGATCTTCGTTTTCAGCTTCTCGATCTTGAGATCAAAAGATCTGGCCTTGGCCTGTTCCAGGGTGGCGGCGGCGGGGTCGAAGCTCCCCAACACCTGGTGGCGGGCGTCGTGCAGATCCAGGGTAACCGGGTCCTCCGGTTTCAGGCCCAAAAAAGTCTTGAGGCTGCCCAGGGTGCGCCTCTGGGAGATCTCCAGGCGCTCCTTCTCGTCCTTGGCCGCCTCCAACTCCTGGTTGGCCATCCGGACCTCCAGTGAGGTGCCGGTGCCGATCTCCAGACGGTTTTGGGCGTAGGCCAGGTTATCCCGGCAGACCTTGACCAGATCGTCCTGCAAGGCGGCCAGCCGTTTCATGGTGGCCAGTTCAAGAAACTGGTTGCCTACCTTCTGCAGCCCTTGGAGAATCGACGCCATGTGGCCGTAGACCGCCATTTGGGTAATTATCTTTTGGGCCTGGAGAAGGAAATAAGAACCCAAGGGGTTATATGGCTCCCAGCTGAAATTGAGGCTATAAGGTTTGGAGTTGCTCAGGGGCCGGTCCAAAAAATAGTAGGTTTGCAAGCTCACCGGCGGCACCATGGACCAGCGGCTGTCGGACTCATCCAGCCGCCGGATGTCGATGTCCATGGCACTCTTGAGGAGATAGGGGGATTGGCGGAGGGCCAGGCGCGCGCAAGCCTCAAAGTCCAGGGGAACCTGAGGGACAATCTTGTCCTCCCCGAGTTTGAGTGCGGCGGCAGGACTGGGCCGGGGAGTCAAGCAGATTCCCAGGATCAGGGCCAACAGCCCCAAGGTCAGCAGGGCCCGCAGACCCCGGCTAAATCGGCCAGCCCGCCGCGGGCAGACGCCGCGAGCCGCAGACCGAAGGCCCGAGGGCGCACCTGAACGCGCCAAGGCCACTACCATGGCCATGTCGTCAGAAAGTGTCCGGGTGCGGATTCTTGTGGGGGTCATTGCTCATAAAGGATGCCGTCACTGATTGAGCAGACCCGGGTGCATCTGGCCGCCATTTCGGGGTCGTGGGTGACCACCAGTACGGAGGTCTGACCGCTCTTGACGATTTCGGCAAAATGGTCCATGATCTGGTGGCCGTGGCTCCGGTCCAACTGGCCGGTGGGCTCGTCCGCCAGGATGAACTGCGGGTTGGTTGACCAGGGCGCGGGCCACTGCCACCCGCTGACGCTCGCCGCCGGATAGCCGGTTGGAGGAGTGATGGATCCGATGGCCCAGGTTCACCAGTTCCAGGGCTGCGGCAATGCGAGCCGGACGATCCCGCCGATCCACGCCGGCATAAATCAGGGGGAATTCCAGGTTCTCATAAACCGTGGAGTGTTCCAACAAATCGCAGCTTTGGAAGACAAAACCGACCCGCTTGCGGCGGAATTCCGCCTGGGCGTCACGGTCCAGGCGCAGTACATCTTCGCCCCCCAGGATATAGGTGCCCCGGGTGGGACTGATGAAGATCCCCAGGATGAAGAGCAGGGTGGACTTGCCGGAACCGGAAGGCCCCATAACCGCCACGATTTCGCCGGGATAGATCTTCAGATTGACGTCTTTGAGCACCTGGATGGCGCCGGCGTCAGTTTGATAGATCTTGGTGAGATCGGAGATGTGGATCAGGGCCCCGTTGGTCCCAGCCGGCAGAAGGCAAATTATTCATAACGGATGGCCGAGACTACTTCCATGCGGCTGGCCCGCAGGGAGGGATAAAGGCCGGCCCCCACCCCCACCACTACGGCAAAGAGGAATCCCAGGCCCAGGCCCAGGAAGAACAGGACTTCCGGAGGACGGCTGTGGATCAGGTGCCCCAAAATCTCCGTCATTATGCGCCCCAGCAGGCCCCCCAGCAGGGCGGCGCCCATACTGAGACAGAGGGCTTCGGTCAGGAACTGGGCCAGGATGTCCCGGTCCTCGGCCCCCATGGCCTTCTTCAAGCCGATCTCCCGGGTGCGGGTCACCACCGCGGCCATCATCACGTTCCAGATGCCCACCCCGCCCAAGATGAAGGTGGCGCCGGTGGCGAGATAAATGAGAAACTGGATCCACCAGGCCAGTTGCAAGACCCTTTTCAGCCCTTCCCAGGAAACTTCCACGTGAAGCTCTTCCGGGGACTGATTGGACTTGACGATGCCCGGGATGGCGGCTGCCACCCGGGAAACGTCATCCCAGGTTTGGCAGCGGAGATAGAGGCGGTCGGTGAGCGGCGGGCCGACCAGGCGATCCAGGCCGGTGGTGAGGGGAATGAAGGCGGCGTTGGCGGCGCCGGTGTCGGTTACGCCTCCCAGGACTCCGGAAACCCAATAGATTTCGTTATTGATCTCCAGCAGCCGGCCTCGGATATCCATACTGCCGAAGACGCGCTTGGCCAGTTCGGCTCCCAGGACACATTCCCGCTTGCGTCCGGCCACGGCCGCGGGCCCGAAGAGATTCCCCGTTTGGGCCCAAAAATTGCGCACGTTCCAGTAAACGTCATCCACCGCCAACAGCGGAAAAGCCGTATTGCTGGCCGTGGTAGTTGGTGGGCCCTCCCTTGACCGCGGTGAGACTCATCTCCTCGACGCCTTTAAGGCGTTTCAAGGCGGCCAGGGTAGCGTCACGGAACCACTGGGGCTGGTAAGAGCGGGTATTGTCAAAGGAAAGGCGGATGACCGTGACCCCGCCAATCAGGTCCAGGTCCTCGTTGAAGTTCTTCTTCACCTCCCGGCTCATGGTGAGGATGTTGATGAAACCGGCAACCCCCAGGGCGATGGCCAACACCACCCCCAGGTAACGCCGCCGATGGCGGATCACCTGGCGCACACTGACGGTTAAGAGGTCATTGAACTGCACAGGTCGGACTCCCCAGGTTCTCGGCTTACTCGCTGCCCATGCTCACTGCTGAGCCTGGCGCCGCGGGATAATCGCCGGAATAACCCTCTCCTTCCAAAAAGGATTCCGGCTGTCCGAGATCAGCAAGCCCGGATACGATGTTTCTTGGCGAGCTTTGCCAGGACCTCCAGGACATAGTCTATCTGGCTCTTCTTATGGGTGCTCATATAAGCGGTGCGAATCACCGCCTGTCCCCGGGGGACCGCCGGATAAATGGCGGGCAGGGCAAAAACCCCGTGGTCGAACATGTCCTTGGCGAAGGCGAAGGCTTTGTCTTCCGCCCCGATGTAAATGGGAATGATGGGAGTCTTGGAATGCCTGGTGATGACCCCGATTTCCCGGTATCCCTGGTGCACCTTGCGGGTAATATCCCAGAGGCGGGTCACCCGCCCGGGGTCCTCGTCCAGGAGGTCCAGGCAGGCCAGCACGGTGGCGGCATTGCTGGCGGGCAAGGCCGCGGAAAAGATCAGGGGCTTGGAATGATGGCGCAGATATTCCAGGACGACCTCGTCGTCGGCGGCGATGAAGCCACCGATGGAAGCCAGGGCCTTGCTGAAGGTGCCCATGATGAAATCCACCTGGCCGGTGAGGCCGAAATGGTCGGCGGTTCCCCGGCCGCCGTTACCCATCACCCCCAGCCCGTGGGCGTCATCCAGATAGATGAGCAGGTCGGGATAGGTTTCTTTTAATTTTACCAGTTCATCCAGGGGGGACATGTCCCCGGACATGCTGAAGACACCTTCGGTGATCAGCAGTTTGCAGCCATCGGCATTCTTTTGGCTGGCCGCCGCCAACTTGCGCTCCGCCGCCGGCGGCATCGTTGTGGGCAAAGGGGATCAGCCGGGCCCGGGAAGCCTGGCAGCCCTCAAAGATGCTGGCATGGTTTTCCCGGTCGCAGACGATGATATCCTGGGGGGTCAGCATGCAGGCAATGGCCCCCAGATTGGTGGTGAAGCCGGTGGCGTGGACGACGGCCTTCTTCTTGCCCACAAAGGCGGCCAGACGATCCTCCAGGGCCTCGTGCAAGGTCAGGTTGCCGCACAAGAAGCGGGATCCCCCGGGACCACTGCCCCAGCGCAGCGCCGCCTTGGCCGTCGCTTCGATTATCCGGGGATCATGGGTGAATCCCAGATAATCGTTGGAGCCGATCATTATCAGACGCCGGCCCGACACCTCCACTTCTGTGCCCCAGGATCGGTCAATGGGCCGGAAGTAAGGGTAAATCCCTTGTTCCCTGGCATCTTGAACCATATGAGCAAAAGGTTGGCAGCGGTTTTTAAGTGACATAAAAGGATTCTACCCTCCCCCTTCGGTAGATTTAAACCTTTTTATTTCCATCTGGAGAAAAAGTCAATGAGATTCATCACACTTAGAAAAATAATTGGCCTTTGCGGGCTAAATCCCGGAGAGCGCTCACGCCTCTCCCAACTCGCCGGCGCCATCATGTGAATCCTCTCTCCAAACTTGACCAGACAAAGTATAGCAGGTTTTTATCCAGATACCCAGCATTAAACTTAAAATTCCAGATAATCCTTATCGGATTTTTTCGAATACCCCATAAAATCTGGTCCATAAGTTAGAACCCCAGCCAGCTTCATTTCCGGCGCGTCTGGTCCCCTGGTCCCGAACTTCCGCTGAATAAATATTAGACCATCTGGTTATGATAATGTTACTGATTAATGAATTTTATAGTAATTTCGAGAGGATGGCTGAATATTTTCCCATTGCCGTCCGCTGGGAGGGCCGGCGATGGGCCTGGGTTCAAAGATCAGGTCCCCGCGCCTGGCGGTTTAAGAAGCGCCGGATGGCCCGGGCCTGGCCCGGGGTGATCACCGGGTGGGACCCGGGACAGAATTTTCCGATACTCCTCCGGAGAAAGACGGGCGGCGTCGTTCTCCCGGCTGAGCTCATAGTAGCAGGTCCGGGCCGCCCGGCTGATCTCCTGGTACTTTTCGGTCCAGCGGGGCAGGCCGAGGATTTGCCCGGCTGCCATGACGGCCAGCAGCGCCAGGGGCAGGAGGCGCCAGCGGCGTCCCTGGGGCAGCCGCGGCGCCAGCAGCCGCCAGGCCGTCCCTATAAGGAGCAGCGCCCCGATCAGGGTGAAGATTCCGTAGCGAGCCACGAAGGCCTGGTCCAGGGAACGCTGGTAGCGGGTCAGAGAAATGAGCAGGAAGGGCAGGGCGTTGGTGAGCAGGGCCCAGAGGGCCAGGCGGCGCGGCGGCGCCTTCCCCCAGCGCCAGATGGCGGCCAGGCTGGCGGCGAGCAAGGTGATCCCGGCCACGTAAGCGTAAACCGGAAAGTGATAATGGCCCCAAAAAAGGTAGAAGAAGGGAGCGAGAACGGCGCCAAAAAACAGGTGCACCAGGTAGTCCGGGCCCGGCAGGCCGGCAAAGACCTGGGAGTTTTGGCTGGCCGCGGCCCGGGCCCCGGCGAAGCTGAGATAGCCCAGGGTAAAAACGAGATACACCGCGGCCACGGTCCCCGCCAGGGCCCAAAATTTGCGGCCGGAGTCCCCCCCACCAGGAGGGCGTAAAGGGGCAAGGCCATCAGGCCGGCCAGGGTATAATTGTGGGACAGCACCGACAGCAGGGCGCAGCAACCGATGCCCCACAGCCGGCCGCGGCCCGGGTTCCTGAGATAAGCGTCGGTGAGCAGCAGCGCCCCCAAAAAGAAACCCAGGCTCAAGAGGTAGCTCAGGTAAAAGCTGTTCCAGGCGATGGCGGAGTGGACCGCGGCCCCGGCATAGAGGGCGCTCAGGGTTAGGGCCAGTCCGGAGCCCCAATGACGCCGGAAAAAGAGGAAAACCAGGAAGGCGTTGACCCCGGTGCCCAGGCAATTGACCAGCACCAGGAGTTGATAACGCTCTCCGGCCAGCCGCACCAGGCCATAAAAGATCAGGTGGAAGAAGGGAAACCACTGGTCCCCGTCGGGGAGCAGCAGGTAATTCCCGAAGGGGTGCCCCGCCATCTGCAGCAGGGCGGTCCAGTCATCTATCATGTAAAACGGGAAGTCCCGCCAGAAGAAGAGCACCGGGATGAATAGCAGCAGCGCCGCGGCGGCCAGGCCCTGCCAAGGGGTAAGGCCGGCAGGGCGGGGCGGCTGGGTCGTCTCTTGATCCTCAGGCATTATTGCCTCCGGCCCTGGCGGCCGCGGCCTCTGCCGCCACCGCGGCCGCGGCCCGCCCCGCCGGGATCAAACCGAGGAGGAGGTGAAAAAACCAACTGTTTTGGGCAAAGAGCAGACCGTCATATAGCTGGTAATGCACCAGGGCCAGGCACAGGGGGAACAGCAGCGCCAGGGGAGGGAAGAAACAGTCGGGTGGCGGCCGGAAGGCCAGGCCCGCAAGTTTCAGCAGCAGGGTGAGGACCGCCAGGCAATAGAGGATGGTAAAAGGGAAGCCCAGGCCGGTCAGAAAGGTGAGGATTTGGTTGTCGGGGGTGACGATGCCGGCCACATTTTTGGCGAACTGCTCTTTGCTGCCGTAAGGATATTTAAGCTGGTAGGCTTCCAGGAACTGGTCCCGGGGAGCCCGCAGGCCGATGCCCCAGAGCGGGTGTTGTTTGGCGATGCTCCAAGAGAAGAAGAGATTTTCGACGCGGTAGGCCGGGTATGCCTTATCCAGTTTGAACCAGTAGATCTGGTGCGCCAAGAAGCCGATGATCATCGCCATCACTAGCAGGGCCGCCACCAGGTGCCGCCAGCGCAGGGCCCCCAACAATACCCCCAAAAACCCCAGCCCCAGGGGAATGAAGACCACCGACAGGCGCTGGCTGAGGCAGAGGATGACATAGCTCAGCCCCAGGAGGACCGCGGCCAGCAGCTTCAAGGGCCGGGACTTTCCTGCCAACAGGGCCAATGGGGCAAAGGACAGCAGGAAGAGCAAGTCGGTGAGGGGATGATTGGAACCCTTGCTGAAATAGTAATGAATCTGTCCCGTAGCGCAATATCCCGCCAGGCTGAGGAGCGCCACCCCACTCAGGAGCACCAGGCAGAGGTATTGAAAGCGGCGCTGGTTTTCCGGGGTGTCCAACCAGAGGCGGGCGCACCAGAAGCCCCCCAACCCCGAGGCCAGCAGGACCAAGACCCGGTAGGACGAGGCCAGAGGGACCGGCTGTGGAGGGCGCTGGCCAGCGCCATGAGGGTAAGGGCCGCCGAAACCAGAAACTCCGGAGATTTGTAATCCAGGGCGCCGCGCTTGCTGATCCAGACCGCCGCCAGGGTCAAGAAACAGAGCAGCCCGGAAAAGAGGTTGGCGCGTTCCCCGGCGCCAGGACCACGTAGGGCCACTGGAAAGCCAGTTGGGCGCAGGTGGCGGCAAACAGGAGCCAGATAACTTTTTCAGCCCGGGTCATCAAGGACCTGCTCTCCTGGAGGGCTGCCTGGTAAACCTGAGGGGTGTCGATGAGCGGTTCAGCAGTTTGCTTTTTCGGCAAAATCTTTATATGAATTAGACGGAAGCAATGGCCAGGGAAACCCTTGAAAAAAGCCGGCCCGGCCCTGGAGCCGGTTAATTTTTAAAAGCTGATTATAGCAAATCCCAAGGAGAAGGAAAGGAATGTTGCTGGGAAAAAGAGTGCTGGTGGTCATGCCCGCTTACAACGCCGCCCGAACCCTGGAGCGCACCTTTCAAGATATCCCCTGGGACGTGGTGGACGAGGTCTTGCTGGTGGACGACGCCTCCCATGACGAAACCCTGGAGGTGGCCCGGCGGCTGGGGATCCGCTGTTTCCTGCACGAGCGCAACATGGGCTACGGCCGCAACCAGAAGACCTGCTATACCGAGGCCCTGAATACCGCAGCCGACATCGTGGTCATGGTGCACCCGGATTACCAGTACTCCCCCAAGATCATCCCGGCTCTGGCGGGCCTGGTGGCCAGCGGCGAATACGACGTGGCCATCGGCTCGCGCATCCTGGGAGGCCGGGCCCGGCAGGGCGGCATGCCGGCCTATAAATACCTGTTTAATCGTTTCCTCACCCTTTTCGAAAACCTGCTGTTGGGGGCCAAGCTGTCGGAGTACCACACCGGCTTCCGGGCCTTCTCCCGCCAGGTGCTGGAAAGCCTGCCACTGTGGGAGAACTCCGATGATTTCGTCTTTGATAACGAGATGCTGGCCCAGGTGATCTATTTCGACTTCAGGGTCGGCGAGGTCTCCTGTCCTACCCGCTATTTTCCGGAGGCCTCCTCCATCAATTTCATCCGGAGCGCCAAATACGGCCTGGGGGTCCTGGCTACTTCGGTGAAATTCGTGCTGGCCAAATGGGGCTGGGCCCACCCCCGCATCTTCGCCGGCCATGGCCGGGGCTTGCGCCAGGGTTCCTATTACCGCGAGCATCCCGGGGAGGCGAGGAGCAATCGACCGGCAACCCACTCCTGATAAAGCCCGGAGAGAGTTACGCCCTCCACCGGGCCGCTCCTGACCAGCCAGTCCAGGAAGGTCCGAATCTTGGCGACTAAGCCCGCCACCGCCGCCTCGCTGGGGAAGAGGCGGCTGGCCCCGGGTTTCAGCTCCGAGGAATGAAAGAACATGTTGAGCACCCGGCCGCCCCGACGGCGGTGCAGGGTCGCGGCCAGGCGCATGGAGGGCAGGGAAAACCAGGCCGGCTGGACGCCGGCGGCGGCCACGTACTGGAAGCAGCTCAGCAGGCCGCGGCCTGGGTAGCCGGGGAGCCGCGGCGCCAGCCGGGCCAGGGGAGGTATCAGCGGCACCAGGGTCAGGGGCGCCTCCAGCAAGGCGGGCTCCCCGGCGGCTGCCGGCGCGAGGCGGAAGGGGTCGGCCGGGGCCAGAAAATAATCGCCTCCACCCTTTAAGGTGAGGGGCACCACACTGCTATCCACCTGGAAGCCGAACTCCGGCAGCAGGCCCAGCACCTTGGGACCCACCTCGAACCTTCCGGTGCGGAAAGAGGTTGGTTTCACCCCCAGCGAACCCCGGACCTGCGCCACCAGGTTGGTCAACTTATCCCGGAGGAGGGGCAGGGGAAGCTGCTCAGGCGGAATCGGCTCCGGCAGGGACATCTCCGAGATGGGCGGGGTGCTCCAGGGGTGCAGATGGACGCCGATTTCGGCCTGGTGCCGGTCACGCCAGCGGGCCAGGATTTCGCAGGCCGCCGGGTCTTGGGCCACCCGGTAGCTGACCAGCAGGGTCAGGGGAAGGCCAAAGTCCCGGGGAATGAAATCCAGACGGCTCAATGCGGCCACGTTGGTCACCCCCGGGTAGCGGGGATATTGGCCGCAGAAGAGCCCTTCTTCCTCCACATCGATGCTGATTACTAATTTCACCTTCGGTTCTGTACCCCGGTAGTGGCGGAGAGTTCTCTGAGATCAAAAACCACCTTGACGCTCTGGTAGCGGCGCTTATCGAAAGCCACCTGGAAGGCCTTCCGATAATCGCTCAGAGGGAAGACGTGGGATACCAGGCCCTGGACCGGGTAATCGCCCCGGGCCAGGAGATCCACCGCCAGCTGGTAGGTGCGCACCCGTTGCCCCTGCCAGGTGCCATAGGCGTACATGGCGGAACCGCTGAGCCGCAACTCCCGGAACCAGAGGCTGGAGAGGTCCACGGGGCCCAACTCCGCGGCGGTCCCCACCAGCACGTAGGCGCCGCCACCCCTGAGGGCCAGCAGCCCCTCTTGCATGGAGGAGCGGCTGCCGACGCAGTCGAAGAACAGGTTCGCCCCACCTTCCAGGTTGCCGCCCCTCAGGGTAGTGGGAAGCAGCCGGGCGCCCACGGCCTGCGCCAATCCGGCCCGGTCCGGCGAAAGCAGCACCAGGTCGGCGCCCCCGGCCCGGGCCAGGTCTTCCTGGAAAGGATGGCGCGCCACCACTAGCACCCTGGCCTTGGAACCCAGGGCCCTTAAGAGCCGGACCAGATGCTGGCCGATGATCCCGGCGCCGTAAACCACCACGGTGTCCCGATCCTCGGGAAAATGGTCCAGGACCGGCTGCAGGGCCGAGGCCAGGGAGTCGATGAGGACCGCGGTCTCATCATTAAGAGTGTCCGGCAGGCGGAACAGGCGGCTGGGATGAGCCGCCAGGAACCTGGCCAGGCCCCCTCCGGCCTCTTTGTGGAGACCCAGGATGGTCCCCGGAGAGAGCCGCCCCTGGGTGAAGTTTTCGCACAGATTATATTGTCCCTGGGCGCAGAAGTGGCAGGGCTCGATACCCCGGACTTCACAGGGCAGGAGCGGCTCCACCGCCACCCGTTCCCCGGGGCGCCATTCTGACCCTTCCGGGGCCTGGACCACCTCCGCCACCACTTCGTGGCCCAGCACCGCGGGAAAGGAGGCGTAAGGCTCCAGCAGCAGAGACTCCACCCCCTTGAGCAGCTGCAGGTCGGAGCCGCAGATGCCGCACCGGCGACTCTGCAAGACCACCCAGTCAGGGCCGGGTGGGGCCAACTCCACCTGCTGCAGTCTGAGGGGAGCCACCCCGGCGAAGAAGTGCCGGGGCCAGAGGCGGTTCAGTCCCTTGGCCAGCAGGTAACGGGGGATGGAGCGGTAGTATACCAGGGCCTCCATGGGGCCCGGTTTTCTGTCTTGCCATCTTCTGTTTTGCTGTTTTCGGATGGCATCTCGTTAAAGCCCATATGACCCAAAAGCCAAAGCAATTCTATCAAGAATAGCACCGGGGCTGATCTTGATTTCCTTGCCGGGCGCAATCTTCACGGGTACCAGCTTTTGCATGCGCTCCTTTGCGTAGCGTTGCGCAAGGGTTTTTCTCGTATAAAAATACTTCTTTAACGACGGTTCCCATTTTCCTGTGCCAAAAGTTTTCAGGAGCATGAGTGTTTCAGGTAATATCTGATAAACAGCATTAGGGCTATTAGGGGGCCTGTCCGGCTTGTCGGGATTGTAAGTGGCTATGCCGGCTTGCACAAACAGGTTGAACAGAATGTTTTCGGACGGTTTCGCGTGTGTTGGGGGCGTAGTCTTTACCATAATACTTTCGGCTGAAATCCATCATAGGCGTGATGCCAATAAGCGGGTTTTCGGCTTGCGCCCACGTCTTTTCAGGGGTCAAATTGAGCAAGCGCCAATAGGCAAAGGGCGGAACGTTCATTTCTCTGTTGCGCGGGGAAGCCCGAGAGCTTCGAGAATGAGAAGGGCGTCTTTTATCTTGTCGTTTTCGGGCATAAGAGGCTTTCTATTTTCTGGTCAATTTTCCGTTGAGTCAGTTCGCCTTGAGATTTTGCCCACACGCCAAGGCGGGTCAAGGTTTCCCGGCTCGGATATTTCAACAAGCGTAAGTCGGTGGCGTTCACCTGTGTATGCCCACTAAAGCGGCGGAATTGCTCATCAATCGCCGTGGAGTTGAGAAACACCGCCAAGCCACGCGCAAGGTTTTCGGGAATCCCTTGTTTGCCGCGGTGAAAAACATTGAGGTGGTTTTCAAAACCGAGCATGCGGGCTGTTATTAAAGGCGTCTGGACAAACGACGCTCGCCATAACACGGCGCTTTTCTTCCTTGGATGAAAACCGCTTCACCACGACATAACAGCCGTTCGGATAAAGCCATTTTTCGGTTTCGGCGTTCCGTAAGATAGCATTCGGTTTTTTTGATGCCCAGCTTCGGCCAGTCAATCGACTGTCCCGAAAAATGGGCGGGATAGAGAAGGGGAACGGTGCCGCGCTCCGGCATGTGCCGGAGATGGGGCCTTACCCTGAAATCCACAACCGGCCCGGTCGAAACTTCAAGGCCAAGATCGCCAAGAGAACAACGAATAGCCGGGGAAGTCTCAAGATGATTGCGTTCAGGGTGAGGTGGGAACGTGTATGAAGCGCTCCGGATCGTCCGGGAAAACGATCCGGTCAAACGGGTAAATATTGGTTTCGGTGTCGGTGAAACTGTCGTCTGTCGATGTGGAGATGGTAACGCTTCCCTGTTTGCCGTCACGTTCAAGCATAATGATGATGTTTTCCTGCAAAACATCATCATCTTTGAAAGCACGGTTACGGGCGGCGAAAAGGTGAATCTGCTTAATCGCGGTTTTGGCAAGAAGAAGCTCGACGAAAGGGCCGATAATAAGGGCCATTGCAAAAGCTGCGGGGCATGATCGCAACGATCTGGCCCCCTGGCTGCATGAGTTCAATCGTGAGAGCGACAAAGGCGGAATAAAGTTGACGGTTTCAATCCGACCGAAATCCGATGAAATTGTTACTCTGTCCCGGGAAGGGGGCCGTGTCAAGTCAATTTTTTTCGGGACTTGGGGATTGTGGCCGGATAGGTTATAATTGACAAATTATCGACCGCCATTCGGTCAAGCTTTAATTATAGCAGATTGAGAGGAAACGGTATCGGCATGGGTGCACGCAGCAAGATTGCCCTGGGAGCGGTGATGAAGAATTTCTGGCGGGTGGCCCAGCATCCCCGGATTGCTTCCAAGTTGGCCACCCTGCAGGGTGAGAAGTGGCTCTTCAACCTACTCTACCCCGGGGCCGATTCCGGGCGGGCCCGGAAGATCCGCCAGTTGAGCTTCCGGATCACCGACGTCTGCAACCTGCGCTGCCATACCTGCGGCCAGTGGGGCGACCAGGGATTTCTCCACGGCAAAAATCTCCGGGAGCTTAAACAAAACGAGGTCTCCCCGGAACGCTACCGGCAGGTGCTGGATGACCTGGTGGCCCATGGCCACCGGCCCTTTGTCTACTTCTGGGGCGGGGAGCCCATGCTCTATGAGGGTTCGGTGGATTTAATCGAATACGCCAGCGCCCTGGGGCTGCCCTGTTCCATTGCCACCAACGGCACCAGGATCGCCGCCGTCGCCGACCGGCTGGTCCGGGCGCCCCTGTTCATCCTGCATATTTCCATCGACGGTCCGGATGCGGCCCTGCACAACCGCACCCGCCCGGGGGTGGGCGGGGCCGACAATTTTGCCGACATTCAGGCAGGCCTGGCCGCGGTACACCAGGCCCGGCGGTCCCAGGGGCAAAGCCTGCCGCTGATCGCTTCCCTCACCACCATTTCCCGCAACAACTTTCGCCACCTGGTGGACATCTACGACGCCTTTCGGGAAAAGGTGGACCTCTTTGTCTTTTACCTTTCCTGGTGGATCGACGAAGCAGGACTCCAGGCTCATGAGCAGGATTTTTCCCGGCGTTTCGGCTTTCGGCCCTCGTGCCCGGCGGGCTGGGTGGGCGGCTGGCGGCCCGATGATTATCCGGAGATGGCCCGGCAGTTGCAGCAGGTTCTCGCCCGGTCCGCAGGCGCTAATGCCCCGCCGGTCACTGTGATCCCCCAGGTCACCGGGGAGGCGGATCTGCGCGCCTACTATACCGACCATCGGGCCCGCTTCGGGTTTGAGCAGTGCATCTCCATCTACCAGGCGGTGGAGGTCGACAGCAACGGCGACCTCTCTCCCTGCCGGGACTACCACGATTACGTGGTGGGCAACCTCAAAGAGGCCACCATCAGCGAGCTGTGGAACTCGCCGGCATACCGGAAATTTCGCCACAGTCTGGCCAGCGAGGGGCTGATGCCCGTTTGCTCGCGCTGTTGCGGCCTGATGGGATATTGAGGTGGAGCAGGTGCCGCCTATCCTGGGGCCGGCGCACCGGCGGCTGCTTTCCAGGCCTTCCCCAAACTTCCGGCCCGCCCGTCTCGTTTTTCTTCTGCAAGACTTGAAATTCGGCGGTACCCAGCGCCAGGTCCTGGAGTTGGCGCGGCGGCTGGACCCGGCCCGGTTCCGGGTGGAGATCTGGCTGCTGGCCGCGGGCGATGATTTGCTTCCCCTGGCCCGGGGCTGGGGCCTCCCCCTCACCTGGATCTCCCGGCAGGAGCAGGTGGGTCCCGGAGCTCTGCTGAACCTTTGGCGCCATCTGCGCCGCGGCGCACCCGAGCTGCTGCTGCCCTTTACCGTGGTGCCTAATATTTGGGGCCGGATCCTGGGGCGATTGGCCCGGGTGCCCGGCATCGTGGGCAACTGCCGGGGCGGCGAGGCCCCCCGGCGGCAGGGGGAGCGCTGGCTGTGGCCTCTGGCCCACCACCTCGTTTGCAACAGCGCCTCCCTAAAAGAGGTGCTCAGCCGGCGTTGCGGCGTGCCCCAGGGTCGAATCAGCGCTATTCCCAACGGGGTGGACACCGATTATTTCCAGCCGGCCCTGGACGGCCCCCGGCCCTCAAAAAACAATCCGCCGGTGGTGCTCTCGGTGGCCCGGATGGTGCCGGACAAGGACCACGGCACCCTGATCCGGGCCTTTGCCCTGGTGGCGCCGGATTTCCCCCAGGCGCGCTTGTGGCTGGTGGGGGAGGGCTCCGGCCTGGGGGGCATCGAGCAACTGGCTCAGCAGAGTTTGCCGCCGGGCTCCTTCCGGTTTATCCCGCCCCGGCAGGACCTCAGGCCGCTGTTCCGGCAGGCCGGGTTGCTGGCCTTGAGTTCCCGCAGCGAGTCCCTGCCCAACGTAGTCCTGGAGGCCATGGCCGCGGGTCTGCCGGTGGCGGCCACCGCGGTGGGGGGCGTGCCGGAGATGGTGATCCCGGCTCAGACCGGTTGGCTGGCGCCCCCGGGGGACCCCCCGGCCCTGGCCGCGGTCCTGGGCCGCATGTTGGAAAACCCGGAACAATGCCGGGCCATGGGGCGAGCCGCCCGCCGCCGGGTAGTACAGGATTTTTCCATGAGCGCCATGGTTAGCCGCTATGAGGAGGTGCTGTGGGCCTCCTTGGGAAGGTTACCGGGTGCCAAGAAGCGCTGAATCGAATCCGGAAAGACCGAACGTGGATATAAAGCAAGGAGCCATCAAGCTCCCCGGCCTCCGGGTGGCTTACCTCCTCCTCTGGTTCCCGGAGCCTTCCCAGACCTTTGTCCTGGAAGAGGTCAATACCCTGGTCCGCCTGGGGCTGGAGGTGCGGGTCTATACGCTTTACGGGCCCCGGCGGCCCGCCCGGACCGCCGGGATGGCCCGGGTTCTGGCCCCGGTCCGCCACCTCGGGGTGCCGGCCGCCGGGAAGCTCTTGAGAGACTTGGCTCACCTGGGCCGGGACTGGGGTCCCGGGGCCGGGCAATTTCTGCGGCAGGTGCTACTGCGGCGCTGGCGCAGCCTGGAGACCGCCGGCGAGGCCCTCTGGGCCGCGGCGGCAGGAGTGCATCTGGCCAAAGAGTTCCAGATCACGGGCATCGGCCACATCCACGCCCCCTGGGCCGACGGCCCCGCCACCGCGGCCTGGGTGGCCTCGCACCTCAGCGGCATCCCCTTCAGCTTCAGCGCCCGGGCCCGGGACCTGCACCCCCCGGATGGGGCTTTGCTGGAAAAGCTGGCGGCGGCCAGCCTGGTGCGCACCAACACCCGCGCCCATGAACGCTATCTGGCCGCGCTGGCGCCCCGGGAGACGGCCAAGATCGTCAATATTTACAACGGCGTCTCCCTGGCCCCGGAGCCGGCCCCGCCGCGGCGCTGGCAGCCGCCCTTCCGCCTGCTGGCCCTGGGGCGCCTGGTCCCCAAAAAAGGCTATGCGGTTCTCCTGGCCGCCTGCCGGCTGCTGGCCCGGGAGGGCTTCGATTTTCATCTCACCCTGGCCGGCGATGGTCCGGAGCGCCAGCAGTTGCGGCGATTGATCGGGCGCTACGGCCTCCAAGGCCGGGTTGCCCTGCCGGGATTCGTGCCTCACCGGGAGGTGCCCCACCTGTTTCAGGAAGCCGACCTGTTCATCATGCCCAGCCTCATCACCCCTTCCGGAGACCGGGACGGCATCCCCAACGTGGTCCTGGAGGCCCTGCTTCATGAGGTGCCGGTAGTGGCCACGGAGATCTCCGGCCTGCCGGAGGTCATTCGCCCCGGAGCCACGGGCTGGTTGACCCGAGCCGCGGATCCGGAGAGACTGGCCCGGGCCGTGCAGGAGGCCGCGGCTGATCCGCGGGAAGCCCGGCGCCGGGCCCTGGCCGGACGGGATCTGGTGGCCCGGGAGTTCGACTCCAGGAGGAACTACACCCGGCTAAAGGCGCTATTTGATGGATTGGCGGGGGAAAAAAACCGGTAAGCCGAAGCAGTAAGGGACAGGTCTCACAATTAATCTTGGTTTTGGTAAATACTGCTCACTGCCGATCATAAGTGAGACCTTTTTCCCGGATGAAGCGCTCCACCAGGGCAAAGATCTCCGAGTTGCCGCAGAAGTTTTCCCGCCCGAGGCGTTGGCGAAGGTCTGGTAAGTTCGCCTCAAAGACGGGGATGAGCTCCGTCCGGGGATGAAAGCCGAGGGAATATTGCCCATACCCCAGGCGCTCCAGGTAAAAGGCGTTGAGGTATTGCTCGAAGGCGCCTTTGATGGGGAAGGCGATCACCGGCTTGCCATAGAAGAGTGCTTCGGAGATTAGGGTGTGGCTGCCGCCGCAGACCACGTAACGGCAGGAAGCGAGATCGTCCAGAAAGCCGGTTTCGGAGTTCCTTTTGAAGTGGAGGTTGCCGTCGACCCTGCTGGTATCGAAGCCATAGACCATGACCTGGGAGGGAATGGTCCGGAGGAATGGCAAAAAGCTGGCGAAGGTGGTATACCCCTGGTAGGCCACCACGTGATCGCCTGGGGAGGGTTGCCGTTGCAGCACCGTCTCCCGCAGCAGGGGCGGCAGGATTTTGGCCCTGACCCCCGGCTTCAGCGGCGGCCGGAAAAAGGAGATCACCAGGTAATCGCTGGCCTGGCTGAAAAAGGTCTTCACCGCCCAGGCGGTGGAGAGATAGCTGGGGTACCGGGTCCACGGGACCGGATGACGGCACCAGGTAACCACGTGCTGGTGGTCCGTGGACAGGCAGGGCACTCCGGCCAGGCGGGCCGCCCGGGGCACAAAATACTCATAGTCGCTCATGGTGACGTCCGGTTGGAAGCGGTCCATGAGACTCAAAACATGCCGGAGGTACGTGCGGGAGCGGCCGCGGACCGTGAGGCTGGAATAGATGGTGGCGGCCACCGCCACCTTGTGCCCCCGGATGGGGGTTTCGGGGTTGGGAAGATCCTCCACCGGGAATTCCCGGCCCAGGATGGCGGCCCCACTACCATGGCTGACGAAGAGGAACTGGTGGCCCAGCCCGGCAAAGTGCCGGGCGAGGCTCAGGGCCCGAACCGCATGGCCGTGGCCGGTACCGTGGACGCCATAGAGAATTTTGGCCATATGCTCTGGCAATGTAAACCACCCGGCGCCCAAGGTCAATCCCGCTGCGGAGGAAACCGCGGCTAACGCCGCTTTACCTGGATAAAAAATTTCTATGGAAAACCCTGCGATACACGTTAGAGAAGATCATCTCTGTGTCATCTCCGACCTTCATCTTGGCAATCCAGCCTTTTTGAAACGAGATTATCTACGTTCATTTATAAATTACCTGGCCAAAAATGGCATTAGTCTATGTATAAATGGCGATGGTATTGATTTATTGCAATATTCCAGACAAAAATTATTAACAGATTTTCAGGCAGTTGTTAAAAGTTTAAAGGACCTGGTCTACGGGGGAGGCAAAAAGATCTACTATGTCGTCGGTAACCATGATTTTTCTTTTGAGTCATACCTGGCGGAATCAGGACTCTTCTCTATCATTCCGTCTCTCAGGGTAGTTTCCGGTAATCGGAAAATTCATATTGAACATGGGCATATTTACGACCAACCCTTTCGGAATTTCCCAAGATTACACCTTCACTTATCCAAGGTTCTGGGAAAATTACTAAAAGTTTCGCCAAGGTTTTTTCATCTCTATTTTAAAATAGAATGGTTCTTACATGAAATGCAAAACAGGAAGTTAAATGGCAGCAAAAGCAAGATGTTGGATACCTCCGGCAACTTGTCGGCGGCCCTGAAGTTCTTTTCCAGGGGCTTCGACATCGTCATATTCGCCCATACGCACCGGCATGGCCTGCATATCCTGGATGGGGGCAAGATCCTGGCCAATGCGGGGGCTTGGACCTCGGAGAAAAGCCATTACCTTGAAATTAAAGATGGCGCCATAAGTTTAAAGGAATGGCGAGCCCAGGTGAGCGCCTCAAGAGCCCGGGGTGGAACCGCCGATGAACGCCGATAAGCACAGATTGAATTAAGATGGGCATGGAAGGTTTCATCGCGGCGGCCATGGCCATGGCCAGTTGGTGCCACTTGAAGACGCTGTTTATCAAGGAGATGCTCTGGCGTGGCATCGCCTACCGGGTGGGCTGGCAGGGCCGGGTAATCAGGGTGAGCAGTGACCTTTCGCAGGCTGGAGCCAACGATTAGCAGCTATTCCGGAAACCGCCAACCGCTTTTCTCACTTTCCTGACTTCCACCAATGAAAGGCCAGGGCCAGGGTAGGAGCCAGGGCCAGGGCTTCCGCCAGCTCCCGGGGCAGGCGGCCGGCCGTAGCCAGATAAAGGAGACCCCCTGCCAGGGCGGTCAGGGCCAGATGCAGGGAGGGTTTGGGGGGGATCAGCCCCAGGCGCCACTGGCAAAAGCCCACGGTGAGGGCCGCCACCCCGCCCTTGGTGACCACCATGGCCAGGGCCGCGCCCAACAACGGCGTCAGGGGGATGACCAGGGCGCACCAGAGCAGATTGAGGGCCAGCCCGGCCAGGTAGAAGATCAGCAGCAGGCGCGGCAGTTGCATGCTGATCATCAGGAAGGCCGCCAGGTTGTGCAGAAAGGCGAAGGCCACCGTGACCACCAAAATCTTCTGGAGCCAAACCGCCTCATGGTAGCGGGGGCCGAAGATCAAAGGGATGAGCCGGTCGCTTTCGATGAACAGAAAGAAGATCACCAGCAGGGCCGCGGTCAAGAGCCAGCGGGCGGTGTTTTGGGCCAGGCGCGGCACCTCGTCCCGGTCCGTCTCCCAGAGCTGGACGAACAGGGGGTAAAGGATCGCCTGCAACAGCAGGGCGGAAACCAGGGTGCCGACGGCCTCCACCAGGCCCCAGGTGACGCTGTATTGGGCCACGGCGTCGGCCCCGGCGTAACGCTGCAGGAAAAAGAGATTAGCCTTGTTGTAGATGCTGGCGGTCACATCGATGAGGGCAAAGATTCCCCCGAGACGCAGGGTGGGCCAGAGGCGGCGTAGAGGCGGCCAGGTTGGGCGGAACTGCGGTATGGACAGGGCCAGCCATAGCCCGCCGGCCAGGTTGGCCAGGGTTTCCACGAGCTTGAAGCACGCCACCGCCAGGGGCGGGGCGCCGAGAATCAGGGCGATGAGGCCGTAGCCGAACCCCAGGGCGGCGGCGACGGCCTTGATCTTGCCCTGGAGGTCCTGGCGTCCCTGGACCTGCAGGGCCACAAAGAAGGTGTTGGACAGGGCCTCCAGGGCGACCGCCACGGCCAGCAGCAGCAGGAGCCGGCGCAGGGGCGGGGCGTAGCCTTGCCATTGGGCGAAGATCAGGGCCCCCAGGGTGGCCAGGGCCAGCAGCAGCCCTTTCAGGAAGGTGACCTGGCCCAGGACCTCGCCCGGCTCCAGGTCCTTGCGGGATAGCAAGGTCACCAGGGGAAGGTTGAGTCCGAACTCCGAGACCAGCAGCAGGATGCTGCCCAGCCCCAGGGCCAGCATGAACTCGCCGTAGGTGGTGGTGCTGTGCCGGGCCAGATAGATGAAGAAGACGGTGCTCAGGGCGTCCCTGACCCAGCGGGCGCTGAGGAGATAGGCGAATTTCCGGAGGATGCGGTGAGGTCCGGGCTGGCCGGCGGCCCGTTCAGGGCTGGCGGCGGCCATCGGATTCCGAGCCGGGGTAAGGGTTGTCGAGTCTCATGATCAGGAGGGGCTTTCGGGGAACTCCGAGCCCTATCATATATAACACAGGTATGGGCAAATCTGGTAAACTGGGGAGAAAAATGTTGGAAAAACGGCTTCTCCAGGAATGACGGCAGAAATCCCTTGCCTCTCCTGCAAATGAACCTGTGCCGAGGGAACAATTAAGATGACTAGGAGCCGAAACCGGCAGGACAACTGGTTCCAAAAGAATCCCCGGAAGACGCTGTTTCTGGTGGTCCTGATTGCGGTGCTGCTCCTGGTGGGGGGCGCCGAGAAGCTCCTGAAATTCCTGCACCATCGCCGGGGCATCGTCCTGGAAGCCGAGGTCGAGCGCAGATATATCAAACTGCGGGAACCCCGGCCCCTGGAGCAGATGCGGCTGCGGTTTCCCAAGAATTATCTGCCCTACACCGATAACGCCTTTCCCAAGATCTATCGAGTGGACATCGACGCCAACGGCTTTATCAAACCCTCCCAAAAATACCTCCACCCGGACCTGTCCCTGGTCTTTCTGGGGGGCTCCACCACGGAGTGCATGTTCATGGATGAGGGAAACCGGTTTCCTTATCTGGTGGGCGCCATTCTGGAGCAGCAGACCGGGAAAAGGATTAATTCTTACAACGGCGGCCTTTCGGGGAACAACAGTCTGCATGCCATCGATTTGCTGGTTAACAAAGTGATTCCCCTGGAGCCCCGGGTGGTGGTGTTTATGGAAGACATCAACGACCTGAGCACCCTCCTCTATAAGAAGACCTATTGGAGCAGCAATAATGTCAGGGCGCCCCTGGAGACCCTGGAGAAGGGCAAGATGCTGGGCAAGCTCCTGAAGGAGACCCTGATTCCCCAGCTCAACGAGGCCTACCGGAATTTCAAGGGCTCGCTGTTTCCCCGGGAGGAGGACGAATTTGCCCAGGACCGGGGCCGGAAGCTGGCGGTGGACCCGGCCGGCCTGGCCCGGGAATTTTCCCGGAACCTGGGGGTCTTCGTGGATATTTGCCGGGATTGGGAGATCACCCCGGTGCTGATGACCCAGGCCAACCGCGTCACCGCCAACCCCGACCCGGTGGTGGCGGCTTACATCGCCAAGTGCGGCCGGGACACCGGGATTTCTTACCAGGATTTCAAGAGGCTCTACGATCTATTCAATGAAACCATCAGGGAGGTGGGCCGCAAAAAGGGGGTGCTGGTCATCGATCTGGCCCGGGAGGTGCCGCCGGACAAGGAGCACCTCTATGATCTGGTGCACTTCAATGACGCGGGCTCCAGGTACGCCGCCAAGATTATCGCGGCGCAGTTGAAGCCCCTGCTGTATTGAAGAGAGTGAGCAGTGAGCGGTGAGCAGTGAAGCAGAAAGAAAAGGTTTCGCACAAATCTCCTTAGGAATGATCCTTAAGCATTTGCGGCCATGGTCGTCGCCAAATGCAGCATGCGGCCACGAGCCGATTGATCACAATTCCGGCGGCCACAGGCCGCCCTATAAAAGCTGACAGGCGAGACGCCTGGCCACCAATGCGGAAAGTATTTTTCGAGGCAAGTTAAATTCTCGCTAGCTTTTTCATGCTAGCACTGCTCACTGCTCACTGCTCACTCTCATGCTTACTTCATCCGCACCGCCAGGGAGAGGCCGTCCTGCTCCGGGGAGTGCAGGGGCAGGAACCCCAGGAGGTGCACGGTCGTCCAGTCCCGGGAGGCGAAGATTTCCTGGTTGAAGACCGCGGCGCCGGCGAAGCCCACGTTGTCGGCGACCAGCAGGCCGCCGATCCTCAGGAGGCGGCGGCAGTGAGGCAGGGCCGGCAGGTAGGACTCCTTGTCGATGTCCATGAAGATGAAGTCGAAGGGGCCGGTCAGGCCGGCCAGGAGATCCAGGGCCTCCCCCAGCCGCACCTCGATGCGCCCGGCCAGCCCGGCCCTGGCAATGTTGTCCCGGGCTTGGGCCGCCATGGCCGCATCCCTTTCCAGGGTGAGGACCCGGCCATCGGCAGGCTCGCAGCCCCGGGCCAGGTAGATGGCGGAATAGCCAGTGGCGGCGCCCAGCTCCAGGACTTTGGCGGCGCCGCAGGCCCGGACCAGGATCAGGAGCAATTCCCCCACCACCGGGCCGACGATGGGGATGCCTGAAGAGCTGGCCTCCTGTTCCAACTCCAGGAGCAAGGGATCACGCCGGGGAACAAAACCGCGGAAATATTCTCCTAGATCAGGCTGCATCTCGCTCATCCGAGGCCTCCAGGCTTCCAGGGAGCCGGGTGGAAACCCTGGAAAAAAATTTAGTTTAGTGTAATATTATAAAATAGAACTCGGCGGCCCAGGATGCCAGCCGGCAGCGGCCGCCAGGGGTAAATTTTTTGATACCGGACCTCCATCAGTCTCCGTCAGGGCAGTTTAGGATGACGGCGTGGGACAGACGCTTTCCGGGACCACTTCCCGTTCGCCCCCCTGACGCACGCGCCCAGGGCTGAGATGGAGCCCAACTTCGAGGCGAGAAAAAATATGGCTAAGGCTAAGGCCAGCGGCCCTAAGATAATCTCCCGGTTGCTCAGCGCCACCCCGGAGCAGGCCAAAGACACGGGCATGGCCATGGTCTTGATTTGCCTGCTGTTGGGCTATTTCGGGAAATTTCCCCGGTTTTTGCCCCTGAGCATCGCCTTGCTGCTGCTCACCATGGCCTGGCCCACCGCCTTCCGGCCCCTGGCCGGGCTGTGGTTCGGCCTCTCCCACCTGCTGAGCCAGGTGGTCTCCAAGATCGTCCTCACCCTGATCTTCTTTCTGGTGGTCACCCCCGTCGGGCTTGATCCGGCGGTGGCTGGGGACTGACTCCCTGCAACTGGGGAAATGGAAGAAGGGAAGCAACTCGGTGTTCGTGGAGCGCCAGGGGGCGATCCAGGAACGGGATTTGGCGAATCCTTATTAACTGCGGCACCTCTGAAGGTTATTGCGCCGACCGGATCCCAGGCTGTGCCTGGGAGCGCAGGATATGAGAAACAGGAGAAATTTATGGATTTTTTTCATGATTTGTGGGGCTTTTTAAAGGTCCGGAAAAAATTCTGGCTGCTGCCCATCATCCTGACCCTGCTGTTCTTCGGGGCGCTGATGATCTTTGCCAGCGGTTCGGCTATCGCTCCCTTCATCTATACCATCTTTTAACGGGGATTTGATCTTTGCCCGCCGCCATTCTGGGGCTTTCCGCCTTTTACCACGACAGCGCCGCGGCCATCCTGGTGGACGGCCAGATCGTCGCCGCGGCCCAGGAAGAGCGCTTCACCCGCAAGAAGCACGACCCGGACTTTCCGGCGAACGCCCTGGCCTACGTCATGGCGGAGTCGGGGTTGAAGCTGAGCGACCTGAGCGCGGTGGCCTTTTACGATAAGCCCTACCTCAAGTTCGAGCGCCTGCTGGAGACCTACCACGGCTTTGCCCCCCGGGGCCTGAGGAGCTTCCTCATGGCCATGCCGGTGTGGATCAAAGAAAAATTGTTGATGCGCTCCCTGCTCCGGGAGGAACTGGCCAAGGTGGGGGAAGGCCGGCCCCGGATATTGTTCCCCGAACACCACCTGTCCCACGCGGCCAGCGCCTTTTATCCATCGCCCTTTCAGGAGGCGGCCATCCTCACCCTGGACGGGGTGGGGGAATGGGCCACCTCTACCATCGGCTTCGGCCAGGGCAACGAGATCACCATCCTGCGGGAGCTGCACTTCCCCCATTCCCTGGGGCTGCTCTACTCCGCCTTCACCTATTACTGCGGCTTCAAGGTCAACAGCGGCGAATACAAGCTCATGGGCCTGGCGCCCTATGGCAACCCCGACTCGGAGCGGACCCGGCGCTGGCGGGATTTGATCCTGGAGGAGCTGGTGGATCTTAGGTCCGACGGCTCCCTGCTCCTCAACATGGACTATTTCAATTATGCCACCGGCCTCACCATGTGCCACGAGGACAAGTGGACCTCGCTCTTCGGGCTGCCGCCCCGGCCCCGGGAGGGCCACCTGGACCAGCGGCACATGGACCTGGCCCTGGCCATCCAGCAGGTCACCGAGGAGATCGTCCTGCGCCTGGCGGACACCGCCAAGAGGCTCACCGGCGCCGCCAACCTGGTGATGGCCGGCGGGGTGGCCCTGAATTGCGTGGCCAACGGCAAGCTCCTGCGCCGGGGGACCTTCAAGGACCTCTGGATCCAGCCCGCCGCCGGTGACGCCGGCGGGGCCCTGGGCGCCGCCCTGGCCGCCTGGCACATCGTCCAGGGCCAGGAGCGGCTCCCTCCCCAACCCGGCCATGGACCAGATGCAGGGCGCCTATCTGGGACCGGAGTTCGGGGCTGACGAGATCGTGCGGCTGGCCCGCCGGCACCAGGCCCCCTATAAGCGTTACCAAGATTTCGATGACCTCAGCAAAGACGTGGCGGCCTTGCTGGCCCAGGGCCAGGTGGTGGGCTGGTTCCAGGGCCGCATGGAGTTCGGGCCCCGGGCCCTGGGGAACCGCTCCATCCTGGGCGACCCCCGGCACCCGGAGATGCAGAAGCGCCTCAATCTCAAGATCAAATACCGGGAGGGCTTCCGGCCCTTCGCACCTTCGGTGCTGATGGAGGAGTGCAGCCAGTACTTCGAGCTGGAGACCCCTTCCCCCTACATGCTGCTGGTGGCGCCGGTCCGGGAGGAGAAGCGCCGGCCCTTGCCCCCGGACTATGAAGACCTGGAGCTGTTCCAGCGCCTCTACCACCTGCGCTCGGAGGTGCCGGCCATCACTCACGTGGACTATTCGGCCCGCATCCAGACGGTGCACCGGGAGACCAACGAGAAGTACTGGCGCCTGATCCGGGCCTTTCAGGAACAGACCGGCTGCGGCCTCATCGTCAACACCAGCTTCAACGTCCGGGGTGAGCCCATCGTCTGCACCCCGGAGCACGCCTACCAGTGCTTCATGCGCACCGAGATGGACTACCTGGTCCTGGGGGATTTTCTGTTCGATAAACCGAGTCAGCCCCCCTGGCAGGAAGACAAGGACTGGCGCCGGGAGTACGAACTGGATTAGCAGCTTTCAGCAAGTCAGCTTTCAGCTTTTGAAAAACCAATATAGTCCATGATGAGGTGCACGGGGACGCGGTCCATGAAAGTCACCCTGGCCCAGCTAAATCCCACCGTGGGGGACGTCGCCGGCAATCTCCGGAAAGTCATGGAGACCCTGGCTCAACACGCCGGCGCCACCGACCTCATCGTCTTCTCGGAGCTGTTCCTGGTGGGCTATCCCCCCCGGGACCTGCTGGAGAACCCCTCCCTGATCCGGCAGGTGCAGCAGGCGCTGGCCCATCTGGTGGAGGCCTCGGCGCGCCACCCCGGGACCGCATTGCTGGTGGGCGCGCCTTTGCCCAGCGGCCGGGATACCGGCAAGGGGCTGAGCAACGCCGCGGTGCTGATCGGCGGCGGCAAGATCTTGTTTGAGCAGCACAAATCGCTGCTGCCCGCCTACGACGTCTTCGATGAAAGCCGCCACTTCGATCCGGCCGCCCAGGTGCGGGTGGTGGCGCTGGCGACGGGAATCCCTGGGGATCTCCGTATGCGAAGACGCCTGGTACGAACCGGAGCTTTGGTTTCGCCAGCTCTATCCCCTGGACCCCATCAAGGTGCTGGCGGAGCAAGGCGCCTCGGTATTGATCAACATCTCGGGGTCACCTTTCCAGGTGGGCAAACCGGAGCAAAGGTACCGGCTCATCCGCAATCACGCCCGGCGCTACCACCTGCCTTTCGTCTACCTCAACCAGGTGGGGGGCAATGACGAACTCATCTTTGACGGGGCCAGCATGGTCCTGGACGGGGCGGGGGAGGCCATCGCGGTCCTGCCCTCCTTTGAGGAGGCGGTGGTCACCGTGGATCTGGCGCAACCGGGCGTCCCGGGCCTCTATGCGCCCCAGGAACCCATCGCCGCGGTGCGCCAGGCCCTGGTTTTGGGTCTGCGGGACTACCTCAGGAAGTGCGGCTTTAGCAAGGCGGTGGTGGGGCTCTCCGGCGGGGTGGACTCGGCGGTCACCTGCTGCCTGGCGGCCCAGGCCCTGGGTCCGGAAAACGTCCTGGGGGTCCTGATGCCCTCTCCCTACACCTCCCGGGAAAGCATCGTGGACTCGCGCAAGCTGGCGGCCAACCTCGGGGTGGAAGTGCGGCTGATCTCCATCACTCCCGTGTACCAGTGCTACCGGGAATCTCTGAAGGAGCTGCTGCAGTTGGAAGAAATTGAGGTGACCCTGGAAAACATCCAGGCCCGCATCCGGGGCAACCTCCTCATGGCCATCTCCAACAAGTTCGGGCACATGGTGCTGTCCACCGGCAACAAGAGCGAACTGGCGGTGGGCTACTGCACCCTTTACGGCGACATGAGCGGCGGTCTGAGCGTCCTGGCCGACGTCCCCAAGACCATGGTCTACGAGCTGGCGCACCACCTTAACCGGGAGCGGCAGCTGATCCCCGAAGAGATCCTCCGGCGGGCCCCATCGGCGGAGCTGCGCCCCGACCAGAAGGACCAGGATACCCTGCCGCCCTATGAAATCCTGGACCGGATCATGGATTATTACCTGGTGGAGCGCTGCTCCTACCAGGATATTGTGGACCGGGGCTTCCAGCCCGACACGGTGCGTTGGGTGATCCGGGCCATTGACCGCAGTGAGTACAAACGGCGGCAGGCGGCCCCGGGCCTGAAGGTCACCTCCAAGGCCTTCGGCATGGGGCGGCGCATCCCCATTGCCGCCAAATTCGATATCTGAGAGGCGCTCTCCCCCGTTTTCCGTTTCCGTTCCCGCCTGGTCGGGGCCTATATTCGATTTTCACGGGAAAACGGTAACGGGAAACATCGGCATAAGCCGGCCAGCGCTCATTAGTGTCCGGCAAGGGTATTGCTAAGAGGCGGGCAGTTGAGATTTGTTTTGAAATTAAGTCCCCTCCATAGCTAACCAATTCGTGGGATTTACAAGCCTTTCCCCTCTCCGCCCTTGGGGGGAGAGGGCAGGGTGAGGGGGGGTGAAACGGCCGCGGAAACCACCCCTCACCCTAACCCTCTCCCCTCACAGGGGAGAGGGGATTTAGCTGCAAGGTATATATGTTGTATCCCTCGATTCATTGTCTGGATTTGACTGCGAGATAGGGTAATCTCCTGCTTTGTGGTGGACACTACTGGCTTTCCCAGCCACCCCGTCCGCCACCGCCCCCTCCCGAAATGCTGGCCAGCCTCACATCACCTTGGGGAGATTAGGGGCCTCTGGGGGAGGCGAGGGGGCTTCCGCCGGCGGGAGGAGGCAAGGGCGCGGCCGGGGGGAGCGCCTCCGGGCCGGGGCGCGGGCCCGGGCCGGGCCCGGGGGCGGGCCCGCCTGACCCGGCCGGCGGGCCTGTCTTCATCGTCTTAAAATAGGTCGGGTCGATTGCCGAGAACCAGCCGGGAGGCTCGCTGACGAACTTCCAGGGGCCGCTGGGCTTGCTCCCCTGGAAGAGATTGCCCTCCCAATAAAAGTAATATTTGGTCCCGTGGCGGAAGACATCGGTGGGGAGGTTGGGGGCCCAATCGACCCCGGGGGCGTTGGGCACCGGAGTCCATTGGGGCTGGACCCCGGGCGGCACCGGGTTGATGCGGATGTCCGTGGCCGCCCGCGGCGCCCCGGCCAAGGCCAGCACCAGGGCGGCGGCTGCCAAGAGCCTGCCGGGTCCAGCCATCGGCATACCCTCCTACAGAGATGGGGGAAGGATCCGGCGGTGAGGCCGCTCTCGGGCCAATAACCGCCGTTGATAATATTAATACCTCTGGTTGCAGAGGAAAAGGCCCCCGGACAGAAAACAGAAAACAGAAAACAGAAAACTGCCTCTAGGTCCTCCGGAATATTGCGTTGCCGGCCCACTGCCAGGTCGTGCAGCGGAATGAGGATGTCCGCCATCTCCCTGACCCGCCGGGCGCTCTCATAAGCGTCGATCACATTGAGATGCACTCCCGAGGGCACCACCGGACCCTTGGCGGGAAAGTTCTGCTCGTTGCAGCAAAACCCGGTGATCACCGCCTTGCCCCGGCGGGTGTTCACCACCACCGATTGTCCGCCCACGGTGTGTCCCGGGGTGAGGAGCACCTGGATGCCCTCGACGATCTCGGCGTCCCCCTCCACCGGCACGACCTCCAGGTCATCCAGCAGGTCCGGGAAGTAGCGGTGGTCAATGGGGTGGGGATTTAGAAAGAAGTCGTACTCCTTTTTCTGTACGTAAATTCTGGCGTTCTTGCACTTATAGTCATTTTCGCAGTGGTCGTTGTGCAGGTGGGTGTGGATGATGATGTCGATATCCTCGGGCTTGAGGCCGTAGCTGCCCAGGGCCTCCTCGAACTCCTGGATCTTCAGGCCGTATTGCTCCGCCACCGCCGGCGGCACCATGAACTGCTCCAGGCCGGTATCCACCAGGATTTTTTCCGGACCCCCTTCCAGGTAAAAGACGTAGATGGGTATCCAGATCCTCTTGCCATAGCCCTTCAAATAGGTCATGACGCCCTGGTCGGTTTCGTTGGCCCCCACCACCAGGGGATGGATGACATATTGGCGCATGCTCCTCTCCTCTCGCTTGGTCATCGGGGAAACTGTCTTTATTATACGCCTGGACAGAAAAAAATTAAGGCTGAACGGTGAGGGCGGAACCTGCTGCGCTCCGGGGCGCAGCCCGGAAAAATTCAGGGGCGCGGCTTAGACCGCGCCCCTCATAGGCGGAGGTTCAGAGCCGCGGCTGGCCCGGCCTCATCTCATGCGGCCGGCAATGACCCGACGGGCCACGTTGATGGGGATGGCAAAACTGATGCCCTGGGCCCCCTGGGCCATCATGGTATTGATGCCCACCACCCGGCCGTCGATGTCCAGCAAGGGGCCGCCGCTGTTGCCGGGGTTGATGGAGGCATCCGTCTGGATGAAGTCGCTGTATTGGCCGGTGCCCAACCCCCGGCGGCCGGTGGCGCTGATAATCCCCACGGTCATGGTGTGCTCCAGCCCGTAGGGGCTGCCGATGGCGATGGCCCACTGGCCCACCTGCAATCTGTCGGAGTCCCCCAGGGTCACGGCCTTCAACCCCTGGGCCTGCACCTGGACCAGGGCCACGTCAAACTTTTTGTCGTAGCCTACCAACCGGCCCCGGAGTTCGCGGCCATCATAGAGTTTCACCTGAATCTCCTGGGACCCGGCCACCACGTGGCTGTTGGTCAGGATATAGCCCCGGGGATCGATGATAATCCCGGAGCCCTGCCCCACCTGGCGGACGGTGCGGCCCCCGCCATATTCCCGGAACGTCCCTTCAAAGGGGGTACCCCGCCAGAAATCCTGCGAGGACCCATTGGTTTCGGTCTGGATCATTTTGACGGCCTTCAGGCTAACCACCGAAGGCATCACCTCTTGGGCCACCCGGATAAAGTCGGATTGCAACCCCGTGGCGGAGGCGGCCGCCGCCGGGCCGGGCCCTGGCAGCCCCAGCCCCGCGGGCACGGCCAGGGCCAGTCCCAGGGAGAGCAAGATCAAGGAGCAACGCTTGCGCATGGAAGTCTCCGATTAGTGGAAGAATTTCCAATAACTTGGCAACAAGATTATCATAACTCAGTCCCCGGGAGCGTCAAGTTCAGGGAGTTGCTGAACCACGCCGGCTAGACGCCTTGGCAGCTCTCTTTACTTTTTCCCTGTTCCACTTTTTTTCGCTAAGCCAGCAGCAAAGGCGGCGCCTCCGGCCGCGGGCCGATGACCTCCAAGACCTGCCGGGGGATCATACTTTCCGCCAGAGCCAGGAAGGGCAAGCCCTGGCCGCTGGTGGCGTTGCGCAGGCCGGCGTCTCCGCCGATGGCCAGGCAGACGGCCGGCGTCCCTGGCCGCTGGCGGGTCCAGAAGACCCTGAGGGGGCAGGGGCCGCCGCCACCGGGGCCTTGCCAGCCAGTTAGGGTGTGGCTCTCTCCGTCGGGGTAATCCAGAACCAGGGTCTCCCCCCGCCAGATGGGGGAGAGCACCTCCAACCCCAACCGGGGTAGGCCTGCGGCCACGTTGCCGCCCGGAGTCACTTCATATTCCAAGATAAAAAACCTGGTTCCCACAAGGCTTCTTCTAGTTAGAGAGGGCTCCGCCCCATTTATTATTACTCAGGGGAAAAATCGGATTATGAGGTTTTTGACTTTGATTTGCCTTGCCTTTCAGGGAAAACGGTAAACGGGAAACGGGTCCGGTTTAACTATGGAGGTTTCATTTAATCCCCTCTCCCCCGATGGGGGAGAGGGTTAGGGTGAGGGGGAATTTAATCTCTTTTCCGCTCCCATTAATAGATCTAACTTTCGTACTTCGAGGTGCTTTGGCTGGGGTGAACCCTCGTATCCCCTGGAGTAGGGGGGCGGCTGGAAATTGGCGCTGGATTAGGCAATCATGGTCTGCTTGGGGCCGCGGCCTCCTCCAGCACCGACAGGGTCTGAGTTACCGTGGCCTCCCAGCTCAGGTGCGCCACCGCGGCGGCCGCGCACCTCCGGGGCCTCGCCCCGGGAGAGATATTCCTCCAGGGCCCGGGTCAGGCCGGGGACGTCATCGGCTCGCCCCAGGACCTCCCCGTGGCCCTCGGGGCGCAGGAATTCGGCGGCGCCGTTGGCCCCGGTGGTGATCACCGGGAGGCCGCAACCCAGGGCCTCCAGGACCACGTTGCTGCAAGGATCGTAGATGGTGGGCAGGGCCAGCACCGTGGCGGCCTGGTAAAAGGGGGCCAGGTCGGCCTGAGGTCCCCAAAACTTGAGGTTCGCCGCCATTCCCAGCCGCCGCGCCTGTCGCTCATAGGGGGCGGGCTCGCCCTTGCCCACCACCCAGAGGACCGCTTCTTGATGCCGCAGACCGCCAAAGGCCTCCACGAGATAGGTCAAACCTTTGCGGCCAAACCCGGAACCGGCGAACAACACGAGGGGGCCGGCCGGCGCCCCCAGCCCGGCCCGCAGGGCCGCGCGCTGCGGCTCTTCCAGGGGCCGGAATCTCCGCCGGTCCAGGCCGTTGTAAACCACCGCCACCCGTTCCGGGTCCAGGTGGTAATGGCGGATGATCTCCTCCTTCACCTGGTGGGAATTGGCGATGACCCGGCGGAGGCCGGGGTCGGCAAAGAGGCGCTCCTCCAGGGCCAGCATCACCCGATGGAACAGGCTGAGGCCCTGGAAGGCCCGGGCGGCGGGGGAGAGAAAAGGGGTGCGCAGCTTGAGCCACTCCCGGTGGCAGCCGTCCCCGGCCCGATAAACCTGGGGGGACAGGGTGCGTTCCAGGCTGAAAACCACCTGGGGGCCGGCCTTTTTTAGGAGCCGGCGGGCGCCCAGCGCGTAGGAGAGGAGACGGCCGGTCTTGCCGGGCCACACCGGCACCGGCACATAACCCACCTGCGGGCCCAGGGCGGCCCGGGCGGTCTCTTCAGCCTCGCTGCCGTAAACCGCCACCTGGTGGCCCGCCGCCGCCAGCCCCCGGGCCAGGTGTTGCACGGTGGTCTCGGCCCCGCCGGGGCCTCCCACCCTCTGCCTCAACATGGCGATTTTCATGGATTTCTGTAGGGTGGGCACTGCCCACCAAGTCCTAAGTTGCAGGGCGGGCATTGCCTGCCAATTCCTTAAAAAATGCTCACTTGCCTGAGATCCCGAACGCCGGGCGGCACCTTACGGGAGACTAGGCGTAAGGGCGAAGTGGCACAGGCTTTTCAGCCTGTGATTGCATCGCCTCTGGGCCGCCCTCCCGGTCAACGGCTCAGGTGGCGGCGCCTCTGGCCGCGGCCATGAGTTCGGCCATGGCAGCCTGCTCAAATTCCCCGGCCTTCTCCGAGCGGGGCAGGGAGGCGGCGCCCTGGATGACCCGCTGGGCCGGGGAGGTGTCCTGTTTGACCCTCTCCACCCTAATCTCCCACATAGCCATGGCGTCGCTCATGGCCATGGACTCTTTGAGGAGCCGCACGCGGCCCTGGATGCCCATCACCAGATCCTCGGCGCCCAGGATTTCCAGGGACACCCGGCCGTCCCGGCGCAGATTGGCGGTGGTGGTGCTGGTCCTCAGGGTGCCCAGCAGCAGGGTGCGCTCGTCCTTGGCGTAGATGAGGGTGACGGGACAGGTGTTGGGCGCCCCGTCGGCCCCCACCGTGCCGGCCACCGCGATGATGCGGTTGGGGTTGCGGTTGAAAAGCTGCATCAGATCGATGATCTGCTCCTCCCCGGGTTTCCGGGCCACATTGACCAACAGGCGGTCACCCACTATGCGGGCCATGGTTTTAGCTCCTCTCTCCCCTCACTCCCGCCCTCTCCCTCCGCAAAGCGGCGGGAGAGAGGCTAGGAATGTGAGAAGGTCTGGTTAAATTTGGGGATCAGTATCCAGGGCGGCCCCTGGCCGCGGTGATCTCAGAAAGCCCCTGCCGGGGGGCCTGCGCCACCGGAATTCTTAACCGATACCTCCGTCTTCAAGGCTGGCTACAGCGACCCGGCGGCTCGCCCCTGCCGAAGTGCCGGGCCATGGCCTCCAGAACCTCCTCCGGCTCGATTTCCGTAAGACAACGGCTGATCTTGGAGCCCTCACAGCCGTCCCGGCCGCAGGGGACGCACTGCCAATCCTTCTGGAGCACCAGGTGGCCTGCGCCCCAGGGCCCCCAGTTAAACGCGCCGCTGGGGCCGAAGAGGGCCACCGCCGGGGTGTCCACCGCCGCGGCCAGGTGCATGGGGGCGCTGTCGACGCCGAAGAAAAACCGGGCCCGCTGGATGAGGGCCCCCAGTTCCTTGAGGGTGAGGCGGCCGGCCAGGTTGATGGGAGTTTTGAGCCGGCTCTCCCGGAGGATGGCGGCTAACAGCTCCTGCTCGTGCGCCGCCCGGCTGCCGGTAAGGACCACCGGCAGGCCCCACTCGCCTTGCAGGGCCTCCAAAACCCGGGCGTATCCCCGGGGGGTCCAGCACTTGAAGCGCCAGCCGGCCCCGGGGTGCATCACCACAAAGGCGCCGGGGGCCAACCCCCGGGAAGCCAGCAGCTCCCGGGTGCGCTCTTCCACCTGCCGATCCCAATAAAACTTGAGCCGCGGCTCCGCAGGCGAGAGGCCCAGGGCCCGCAAGGCCTCCAGGTTCTGGTCCACCAGGTGCATCCGGACCGCGGGCCGGGGCAGGAGGCGGGTAAAGCAGCCGCGGCGCTGCCAGAAAGGCCGGCCGGGGGTGGTCGAAGCCCAGCCGTTCCGGGGCCCCGGAGAGCCGGGCATAGATGGCCCCCCGGTCGCCGCCGGAGAGTTCCAGGACCAGGTGGAAGCGGCGGCGGCGCAGTTCCCGGACCAGGCCCAGGGCCTCCCCCCAGGATTCCTGGCGCCGCGCCACCACCAGGAGGTCGTCCAGCCCCGGGTGCCCGGCCACCATCTCTTCGGTCCCCTTAGGGACCAGGTAGGTCAGGTGGCAGTGGGGCCAGGCCTCTTTGAGGGCGGCGATCACCGGGGTGGACACCAGCACGTCCCCGGGCTGCTTCAACTTGATCACCAGGATGCGTTTAGAACTCATCGTCCTTCCGGACCTGGCGGCGGCCCATGGCCACCCCTCGTTTGGAGGCGCGGATGAAGGCCAGCAGGTGGGCCACCTCCGGAGTCTGGGGCACCTCGGCTTCCACCTGCTCCAGGGCCCTGGCCAGGTTGGTGCGGCGTCCGAAGAGGATCAGGAAGGCCTGGCGCAGGGGGGCGATTTGGGCCGCGGTAAACCCGGCCCGGCGCAACCCCACCAGGTTGAGGCCTTTGACCGTGTCGAGGTCGTCGATGTTGCTGTAGGGCGGCAGATCCCGGGAGGCGCGGGCCCCGCCCCGCATCATCACCAGGGTCCCCACCCGGATAAACTGGTGCAGCAGGCAGTTGCCGGAGATGAAGGCCCGGTCGGCCACCTCCACGTAGCCGCCCAACAGGGCGCCGTTGACCAGGACGACGTGGTTTCCCAGGGAGGAGTTGTGCCCCATGTGGCTCATGGCCATGAGGAAATTGTGGTCTCCCACCCGGGTGGTGCTCCCGGGCTTGGTGCCCCGGTGGATGGTGACGTACTCCCGGATGAGGTTATGGTCCCCGATGACGGTGTAGCTTTCCCCCCCCTGGAAGGCGTAGTCCTGGGGCTCGTAGCCGATGATGGCCCCGAAGGCGATGAGGTTGTCCTGGCCGATGGAGGTATGGGGACCGATATAGGCGTGGGCCAGGATGCGGGTGCCGGCCCCGATGCGGCTGGGGCCGTCGATGGTGACCCCGGGACCCACGGTAACGTCGGGGGCCAGTTCCACGTTGGCGGCGATGCGGGCGCTGGGATCAATGGGCATCGAGGTCCTTCCCCCGGGTCAGTTCCAGCAGATAGTGATATTTCAAGAAATTGTAGCGGCTGCCCTGGATGGCCAGGGACATCCCCAGAGAGCCTTCCAAAAACCCGGCCTTCAGGAAATAGAGCTTCCAGAAGGTAAAAAACGGACGCCAGCACCGCTCCCCCGGGAGGGGGCGGCGGCCGCGGCCGGCCATCTCCCGGGCGGCCAGCCGGGCGTAGCGCTCCTGGCGGGCCGCGTATTCCCGGAGATCGTTATAGGAATAGTGATCCAGGGGGGTGCGCAAGGTCCCCCGGGGCCCGGCCATTTCCACCTCTTCGTGGACCTCCCGTTCCCGAAAGCGGCCCCGGCCCCGGCGGAACAGCCGCAGGGTGTAGTCGGGATACCAGCCCAGGCGCCTGATCCAACGACCGCCCAGGTAATTCTTCCGGGGCACCCGGTAACCATCCCGGGGTCCGTCGGCCCGGACCACCGCCAGGATTTCCTGCCCCAGGGCCGGCGGCACCCGTTCGTCCGTGTCCAGGGAAAAGACCCAGTCCATCCGGGCCTGATCCAGGGCGAAATTTTTGGTGCCGGCAAAACCCTGCCAAGGGGCGGTAATCACCCGGTCCGTATATTCCCGGGCCCACGCCACGGTGCGGTCGGCGCTGCCGCTGTCCACCACCACGATCTCATCGGCAAAGCTCACCGATTGCAGGCAGTCGCGGATGTTGGCCTCCTGGTTCAGGGCGATGATGGTGACGGAAAGGGATGGCATAAAGACAGTTTTCTGTTTACTGATTACTGTTTCCTGTTTCGGCACAGGGGTTTGACTTAGACCTTGCCTTTACGGAAAACAGAAAACTGGAAACCGAAAACTGCATTATTTCAACGGCTTGGCCTCTTCGATGAGCATGATGGGGATGTCGTCCTTGATTTCATAAAGGAGGCGGCATTTATCGCAGATGAGGCCGTCTTCCTTCTCCGTCAGCTTAAGGTCGCCCTTGCACTTGGGGCAGGCCAGGATCTCCAGCAATTCTTGGTTGATGGGCATGAGGCCTCCATTTGTTGGCGGGGGCGCAGCTTAAACGCCTGGGTTACCAACACCTTCATCATATCAATTCTTTACCCCGGCGGACAAGATTTTCTCGCAGGCTGCCAGCACCGTCTCCGGGGCCAGGTCCGTCAGACAGCGGGGCGCCGGGCAGCGGCGCTTAAAGCAGGGGCTGCAATCCAGGCCCAGCCGCACCACCGCGTGGCCCTCGCCCCAGGGCCCGGTGCGCCAGGGCGCGGTGGGGCCAAAGAGGGCCACCACCCTGGTTCCCAGGGCGGCGGCCAGGTGCATGGCGCCGGTGTCGGGGGTCACCAGCAGAGAGGCCTGGCGCAGCAAGGCGGCCAGTTCCGCCAGGGAAGTGCGCCCGGCCAGATTTATGGCCGGCTCCTCAACCTTCTGCAAAATTGCTGCGGCCAGCCCCCGATCCGCGGCGCTGCCGGTGATGGCCACCTGCAGTCCCAGAGTCCGGTTAGAACTGAGCCGGTCCGCCAGGCGGGCCCAAGCCGCGGCGGGCCACTGTTTGCTGGGCCAGCGGGCCCCGGGGTGCAACACCACCAAGGGGCGCCGGCCCTTACCATAAACCTCCGGCAACAGATGAGAGACCGCCGTCCCGGCGCCCAGGCCCAGCCGGAGACGGGGCGGATTTGCCGGAGCCCCCAGGTGGCGGGCCAGGTGCAGGTAGCGGAAAACAGCATGGGCCTCGGGATCGAAGGGGGCCAGGCGCTCGTTCAGGGCCAGATAGCTCAACTCCCGGGTGCGGTCATAGCCCAGCTTGCGAGGACTCCGGGCCAGGGCCACCCACACGGCGCTTTTCAAGAGGCCTTGCAAGTCGATGACCACATCGAAATGGCTGGCCCGCAGACGGCCCAGCAGCCTCCCCAGCAGGGCCGGATTGGCCCCGGCGAAGATTTCCCCCGGCCGCAGCCGAGGCGCTACCCAGACCTGGTCCAGGGCCGGATGCTTATCCAGCAGCGGGGCATAGGCGGCCTCCACCAGCCAGGTGATCTGGGCCAGGGGCTGGGCGGCGCGCAACGCCTCCAGGGTGGGCAGGGCGTGGAGCACGTCCCCCAAGGAGCTGAGCTTTACTATGAGGATGCGTGGATGCTCTTCCGACAAGTGACGATCCCCAAAAATGCGCGGCAAAGACGTGGGCCTCCGCCGGCGCAGGTTTTATGAGATAGTTCTGGGACGCAATTCTGGGCCCAGGGCGCGCCTGGCGCGCCATTTTGGGTGCGTAAGACGCCGCGGCCCCCCTGGCGCAGTTCAACCCTTCTTTAAATCTTCCAAAATCCAGGCGGCGGCGTCCTCCAGGTCCCGGGCCACATAGACCGGCTGCACCGGGGACTGGCTGCGGATAAATTCAAATTCCCCCCGGCCGTAGCCGGTGAGGACCAGGACCCCCTTCACTCCCGCGTTGGCCGCGGTCTGGACGTCGGTATAACGATCCCCCACCAGGTAGGAACGCTTAAGGTCCAGGTCCAGGTCGCGGGCGGCCCGGAGGATCAGTTCCGGATTGGGTTTGCGACAGGAGCAGCCGGCGCTGGGATGGTGGGTGCAGACGTAGAGGCCGTCCAGTCGGGCCCCCCCCTCGGACAGGAGTTGGCTGAGGTGGCGCTGCACCTCTTCCATGAAGGCCAGGGGAAAATAACCCCGGGCTGCCCCGGACTGGTTGCTGATGACCACCACCTTCAGACCCGCCTCATTGAGGCGGCGGATGGCAGGGGCCGCCTGGGGGAAGACCCGGAAGCGGCTCAGATGGTTGATATAGCCCATCTCCTCGTTGATGGTGCCGTCCCGGTCCAGAAATACCGCGGGGTTGCTCATTTTTTCCGTTTTCCGTTTTTCTGTTTTCCATTTTCGGCTCACTGCTCACTGCTCACTGCTCACTGCTCACTGCTCACTGCTTACTGGCTCCGTGAGCCAGGGCCGGGCCGCGGACAAAACCTCTTCCACGCCGATGGCCGTCAGGCAGGGGTATCCCAGGCTGCAGGTGCGCCGCCAGCAAGGGCTGCAGGGCAGGGGCCGGCGCAGCACCGTGGCCCGGGGAGTAAAAGGCCCGGTGGCCGCCGGGTCGGTGGAGCCGAACAGGGCCACCAGGGGCACCCCCAGAGCGGCGGCGGCGTGCATCAGGCCCGAGTCGTTGGTGACCAGCAAGTTTAAGTGGCTCAAGACCGCCAGGGCCTGGCGCAAGTCGGTTTTGCCCGCCAGGTCCAGAACCGGCAGGCCCAGCTGCGCCTTTACCAGGTTGGCCACCGGGGCCTCTCCCGGCCCGCCCAGCAGCACCAGGCGGGCCCCGAATTCCCGGGCCAATTCCCTTCCCAAGGCGGCGAACCGCTCCGGCGGCCAGCGTTTGGCCGGGCCGTAGGCCGCGCCGGGGCTCAAGCCCACCCAGGGGCCGGAGCCGGAGCCGGCGGCTGCAAGCAGCTTCGCCGCGGCCGCGGTCTCCTCTTCCCGCAGGTAAAGGGCGGGGGGCGTGAAGGCCTCCACCTCGCCCAGGGTCTGCAGCAGGCCCAAATAATAGAAGACCGTGTGCAGCCCGGCCAGGCGCCGCCGCCCGGAGACCGCCGGGTTAAGGAGAGGACTCCGGCCGTCGGCGGCATAGCCCAGCCGCACCGGGGCTCGCAGCAACCAGAGCCCCAGGGCCGATTCCAGGGAATTGGCCAGGGTTACGGCCAGGTGAAAACGCCCTCGCAGGCCCCAGAGAACCCGCCATTTTTCCCGGTCGGCGGGGTAGGTGATGACCTGCGCCACCCCGGGCAGCCCCAGGAACAGGGGGGATACCCGCCGGGCCGCCAATACGGTGATCTCCGCCTGGGGAAAGAGGCTTTTTAACCCGGAGAGCACCGGCAGGCTCATGACCGCGTCCCCCACCCAGTTGGGGGTGCGCACCAGGAGGCGGGGCGCCGGCCCCGGGACCGGGGGAAATTTCCGCCGCGGCCGCAACCGTTGCCAGCGCTGCTTCACTTCCGGGGGCAGGGGTTGTTCTTTAGACTGATAAGGATAATTCATTATTCCTGAGCAACGCTGACCGGCAAAGGTTTATCTAATTATTATCGCACGAGGGGCAGGTTAAAGGAACTCCAGTAACTCCATAATTCTCTCCGGCTGGCTGATTTGGGCCTCCACCTCCAGGACCCATAAGGGCATGGTCTGATCCCAGCGTTCAGCCAGGCGGGCCCAATCCTTGGCGGTGGTGACCAGGGCCGAGGCCCCGGCGGTTTCCGCCTCTCGCACCAGGGCCGCCAATTCCCCGGGTTGGAAGGGGTGATGGTCCGGAAAGACCCGGAAGCCCCGGAGCCGCACCCCCAACTCTTCCAGGGTCCGCCGGAAGACCTCCGGCCGGGCCAGGGCGGCGAAGGCCAGCAGGGCTTGATTTTCCAGGACGGTGGGGGGCTCCGGCGGGCCGGCGGGCGCCAGGCGGACCGCGGCGGGGATGATGCTGGCCGTCAGCACGGTCTTCTCGGGAAAGCCGCGTTGCAGGTCCGCCAGGGTGCGGCGGTCCCGGTCCTCCTGAAAGCGGGTGAGGATGAGCACCTGGGCCGCGGTTTTTTTGGGTAAGCGCGGCCCGGGGCTCCCGCAGGATGCCCCGGGGCAGCAGCCGGCCGTTGCCGAAGGGGGCGGCCGCGTCCAGCAGCACGATGTCCAGGTCCCGGTGTAGCTGAAAATGCTGGAAGCCGTCGTCCAGCAGAAACAGGTCCGGCCGGACCTGCTCCCAGGCGGCCAGGCCCGCGGCATAACGGGAGGCCCCGGTATAGACCGCGGCCCCGGGGAGGGTCAGGGCCAGCCAGTAGGCCTCTTCGCCCGCCTGCGGCGGTTTTTGGTAAATCCGCCGGCCGTCGGAGATGCAGGCGACCCCCTGGTTTTGGCCGCCGTAACCCCGGCTGAGAATGGCCACCTTGCGGCCCTGAGCCTGAAACAGACGGGTCAGGCAGGCGGTCACCGGGGTCTTGCCGGTGCCGCCCACGGTCAGGTTGCCGACGCTCACCACCGGGGCCGGCAGACGCCTGGCCCGGAGAATGGACCCGGCATAGAGAGCCCGCCGCATCCGGGCCCCCAGGCCGTAGAGCGCGGCCAGCCCCCCGGCCACCGCCCCCAGGGAACACCTGGGCGCCGGGGCCTCCTCCCCTGCCTGGAGACCATCAAAGAGGCGGTGCCAGAAAACATGCATAGGCGTGCAAGTGGGGCGACCCGGTGGATATTAACCTTGATTATTTGGAAGATAGATTAAAAGAATAACACAGATAGAACCCCGAGATAAAATCCCGCCTGATGAATAAGCCCACAGCCGTAGGGTGCGTCACACGCACCAATTATGGCGCGTAAGACGCGTCCTACGCCTTCGCACCAGGATCATCTTAACTCGTACTAAAGGTCCTCTCCTTCTCCCTGAGAAAGCGAGAGTTAGGCTGAGCATGGAAACCCACCTATTTCACTTCCCCACCAACAGTAATTTTGGTGTAACCTCCGAAGATCACGTTGGGTCTGGTCGTCCTTATTCAGTGATGCGTCATCATGCCTGGTCTCCGGCGACGCCACAGGCGGATACCGAGGCGACCATAATCAACAATAACAGTCCGAAAATTAACTTTCTGACCATTATCTTAACCTCCAAAACCTTTGACACCTGCAACTCAAAGTATTTGGCATAGCTGATATTGCGTCCCTGACCGCCGCTGCCCCAACGGGACGCCTAGGCTACCCAGGTAGCATATGCCTCTGGCCTGTGTGAAATGAACTATCAATCCGGGCACACAGGCGGGACGCCTAGGCTATCTGCTGCGTAGTTAATAAGTTTCTGCATCACTGCGCGAGCCCTGCCGCCTGGGGTGGGCGCCGCCCACCAATAGGGCCGGCTCCTTATCCTCCTCCCGGGCGAACTGGATTTCGTAGAGGCGGCGGTAGAGGCCGCCGGCGGCCAGGAGGTCGGCGTGCTGGCCGCTCTCCACCACCCGGCCCTCTTCCAGGACCACGATGCGCTGGGCATTCCTGACCGTGGACAGGCGGTGGGCGATGACCAGGGTGGTGCGCCCCGCGATCAGCCGGTCCAGGGCCTGCTGCACCTCCCGCTCGGATTCGGAGTCCAGGGACGAGGTAGCCTCGTCCAGGATAAGGATGGGCGGGTCTTTGAGGAGGGCCCGGGCGATGGCCAGGCGCTGGCGTTCGCCGCCGGAGAGGCGCACCCCTTGCTCGCCGATGACCGTATCCAGGCCCCGGGGCAGGGCCGCCACAAAATCATAGGCGTGGGCGGATTTCAGGGCCGCCAGGATTTCTTCTTCCCGGGCCGCCAGCGAGCCGTAGGCCACGTTGTAGCGCACCGTGTCGTTGAATAAAATGGTCTGCTGGGTGACCACCCCGATCTGGGCCCGCAGGGACGCAAGGGTCACTTCCCGGAGGTCCCGGCCGTCGATGAGGATGGCTCCCCCGGTCACCTCGTAGAACCGGGGCAACAGGTTCAGCAGGGTGGATTTGCCGGCCCCGGAGGGACCCACCAGGGCCACGATTTCGCCCCGGCCCACCGTGAGGTCGACGTCGTGCAAGACCGGGCGGCCCTGGTCATAGGCGAAGCTGACCCCCCGGAAGACGATATCGCGTTGCAGGGCAGGCAGGGCCGCGGCCCCCGGGCGGTCCTGGATCTCCGGCACCCGGTCCATCAGGCCGAAGACCCGGGTGGCGGCGGCCAGACCCTCCTGGACGATGTTCTGCACCGCGCTCAGGCTCTTGATGGGCTGGTAGAGCATGAGCAGGGCCGCCAGGAAGGAGAAGAAGGTGCCCGGGGTGGAGGTCCCCCGGATGACCGCGTAACCGCCGTAAAAGATGATGCCCGCCATCCCCAGGGAGCCCAGGAACTCCATGGTGGGGGGGAGAGCTCCCGGACCGCGTTGAGGCGCATGCGGGTGCGGAAATAGTCCCAGTTGGCCCCCCAAAAGCGCCGCTCCTCGAAGTCCTCCCGGGCGAAGGCCTTGACGATCCGCTGTCCCGCCAGGCTCTCCTGGAGCACCGTGTAGAGGCGGGCGTTGACTACCTGGGTGTCATGGGAGACGAGGCGGGTGCGTTTCCCCAGCCAGAGGATGAGCGCCACTGCCAGGGGAAAGACCGCCATGGCCAGCAGGGCCAGGCGCCAATCCCGGTAGAAGATCACCGCGCTCAGCCCCAGGACGGTGAAGGAATCCTTGAAGAAACTGGTCACCACCCGGGTCATGGCGTCCTGCAGCAGGTTGACGTCGTAGGTGAGGCGGCTCATCAGGGTGCCGGTGGCCTCGCCGTCGAAGAAGGACAGGGGCTGGCGCTGCAAGGAGGCAAAGAGCTGGTCCCTGAGGGTGGTGACGGTGGCGTTGCCGATGTAGCTCATCTGGTAGTTGTGGGTGTAGGACATGAAGCCCTTGAGGGCGTAAAGCAGGACGATCAGGGGCGGCAGCAGGTAGAGCATCTGTTCTTTGTGCCCGAAGAAGACGTCGTCCAGGACCGGTTTCACCAGATAGGCCAAAGCCGCGGTGAGCGCCGAGACCCCCAGCATGGCCAGGATCGCCGCGATCATCCGGAATGTGTGGGGCTTCAGATAAGCCAAGAGGCGCCAATATAAGCGCAGGTCGTCTCTGTACATGGCCGGCCGGATCACCAACCCTTTTTGAGTTTTGAGTTGTAGGGGCGACCCGCTGGGTCGCCCAGTTTCAAGTTTTGAGCATTTATCACGTTCCCAGGTTGAACCGGGGAACGCCTTGATAGTCCAAGGGTGCTTTGACACCTTTTATTTCTCAATGTATATCTTATAAATAGGGATTTTTCCAGCAAAAACCCGGAAGAGGAAGGGCAGGATATGGGCGGCGCAGTAGGGGCGACCCAGCGGTTCGCCCCTTCCTTAGCCATCCGCCATCCCGGTTGACAGGGACGCCCGGGTTTGGGATAACTAGCTTAACAAGCCAACGGCTCAGGATTTTCTCCCATGGTAATGGTCATCTTTTCCTTGCTGGCGGCCCTGTGGCTCTGGCCCGGGGGACTGGGGGCCGGCCTGGTGGCGGCCCCGCCTCCGGCGCCGCCCGGCGACACGGTGCGCTTTCCCTACTTCCGGGTGCCGGAAGGCGTCTATCTCTGCGGCGAGCCCGTGCCTCTGGACGATCCCGCAGTCAGAGAGGACCTGGACCGGGAATTGACCATCGACGTCTGGAGCCGGGCCCAGACCACCATGTGGATCAAACGGGCCCACCGCTACCTGCCGGAGGTGGAAGAGAAGCTCCGGTCCCGGCGGCTGCCCCTGGACCTGCAGTACGTGGCCATCATCGAAAGCGACCTGCGCCCCACGGCCAGGTCCCCCGTGGGCGCCGCGGGCCCCTGGCAGTTCATGGCTCCCACCGCCCAGCGCTTTCAATTGACCTACAACCAGGCCGTGGACCAACGCCTGGATTTTGGCGCGGCCACCGACGCGGCGCTCTCCTATTTGCAGCGCCTTTACCAGATCTTCCACGACTGGCCTCTGGCCCTGGCGGCCTATAACTGCGGGGAAGCCCGGGTGCAGAAAGAGATGGCCATCCAGGGGGTGAACTCCTTTTACCGCCTGAGCCTGCCGGAGGAGACGGAGCGCTACGTCCACCGCCTGCTGGCGGCCAAGATCGTCCTGGAGGACCCGGCCCGCTACGGTTACGATATTCCCGCGGACCAGCTCTACCCGCCCCTGGCCTCTGACGAGGTCAGCATCACCCTGGCGAAGGCTCTTACGGTGCGGCGCCTGGCAGAGGCCTGCGGCAGTTATTACAAGGCCCTCAAGACCCTGAACCCCTGGATCAAAGGGGCGGAGCTGCCGCCCGGGAGCTACCGCCTCAATCTCCCCAAGGGTTCGGCGAGCCGCTTCCAGGAGGCCTGGCGCCGGGGATTGGTGGGCAGCGAGCCGGAAGCAGGGCGCAGTGGGCCGCAGGGCGGGCCTCCGGGACCGACTCTCCCCAGGTAGGGTTGCCCAGATAGCTGATCAATAGTTATTGCAGGGGCGCACAGTGGCACAGGCTTCCAGCCTGTGGTTGGGTGTGCCCGCAAACGGGGCCGACACCTGGGTCCGCCCCTACCGGTAAGGCTCAATTATTTTGTAAGGAACATTTGGGACCCAACACTGGGCCAGCTCCAGGGCGGCGGCCACAGGCCGCCCTATACGGGGATGATTTGGTGGGCAGTGCCCACCCTACAGGGGAGAGGATGGCCCAGGCAGCAAAAGAAAAGGCTTCCTTGCTGATCACCGGGGCCTGGGTGCTGACCCAGAATGAGGCCCGGGAGGTCGTGGCTCCCGGGGCGGTGGCCATCCGGGGCGCTCAGATCGCCGCGGTGGGGCCGCAGGCGGCGCTCCTGGCCCGCTTCGCCCCGGAGCGGGTGCTCGATTATCCCCAGGGACTGATCATCCCGGGCTTGATCAACTCCCACACCCACGCGGCCATGTCCCTGTTCCGGGGTCTGGCGGACGACCTGCCCCTGGAGACCTGGCTTAACTCTTACATCTTCCCGGCGGAATCTCTGCTTACCGGCGAGTTCGTCTATTGGGGCGCCAGACTGGCCATCGCCGAGATGCTGCTCTCCGGCACCACCACCTTCTGCGACATGTACCTGTTCGCGGATGCGGTGGCCCGGGCCGCGGCGGAAACCGGCATCCGGGCGGTGGTGGGGGAGGTGCTCTACGACTTTCCCTCCCCCAACTACGGGCCGGCGGCCGCGGGCCTGGCCTTCAGCGAGGAGCTGTGCCGCGCCTGGCGGGATCACCCCCGGGTGAGCGTGGCCATCCAGCCCCATGCGGTCTATACCTGCTCCCCGGAGTTGCTGCAGCAATGCGGCCAACTGGCGGCGAGCTATGATCGCCGCTTGATTATCCACCTGGCTGAGACTGAGCGGGAGGTTAAGGACTGCCTGGCGCGGTACGGCGCCACCCCGGTGGCCCACCTGCACCGCCTGGGTTTGCTCAGCCCGCGGTTGCTGGCGGACCACGCGGTGGTCTTGACCGAGGCGGATCAGGAACTGCTGGCCGCGGCCGGCGCCGGGGTGGCCCATTGCCCGGAGAGCAACATGAAGCTGGCCTCGGGCCTCGCCCCGGTGGTGGACCTCTTAAGGCGCGGGGTGCCCGTGGGCCTGGGGACCGACGGCTGCGCCTCCAACAACAACCTGGACCTGATTCAGGAGATGGACACGGCCGCCAAGCTCCAGAAGCTGCGCTACCTGGACCCCACCGTGCTGCCGGCCACCGCCGCCTTGGATCTGGCTACCCGGGGCGGCGCCCGGGTCCTGGGTCTGGAAGGCCGGGTGGGGGCCCTCAGCCCCGGGATGATGGCGGACCTGGTGGTCCTGGACCTGGATCAGCCCCACCTGACGCCGCTGTACGACCCCTATTCCCATCTGGTCTATGCGGCGGGCGGGGGCGATGTCCAGACTGTGGTGGTCCATGGCCAGGTGGTGGTCCAGGACCGCCGGCTCCTCACCTTCGACCTTAAGGAGACCCTGGCCCGGACCCGGGAACTGGCCCGGGCCCTGGGGGCCGGACCGGCGCGCTAGAGGCGGGTGCTTTGGTCTGTTTTCTTTTCTGCTAAGGCGCCTGTGACTCTGATTTTGCCTTGGACTTTACAGAAAACAGAAAACGGAAAACAGATCTGATCTGAGCCGTCGGCGGCCTCAACTGCGGGCCACCAGAAAGACGCCCAGGCAGATGACCAGGATGCCGGCCATGCGGCTGAGGGTCACCGCTTCGCCGATGAGCACCCGGGCCAGGATGGCGGTGAAGACGTAGCCCAGGCTGATGAGGGGGTAAGCGTAACTCACCTCGGCCTTGGCCAGGACCACCAGCCAGACCAGGAAGCCCAGACCGTAGCAGAGCACGCCGAGGAGGATGTAGGGGTTGAAGGCCGCCTGGACAAACACCGGCGGCAGGGCGTTCAAGGACAGGGTAAAGTTGCCCAGCTTGGACATGCCAAATTTCAAAGAGAGCTGCCCTAAGACATTGAGCCCCACGTCCAGCATGATCAAGGCCAGCACCACTTGGTTAACCATCAAGCGTTTCCTTGGGAAAAGGTTTGGTATAATGCCAGATTAAAAGTGTATTTTCGGAAAAGTAAGACCACGATGCAAGGAAATAATGCAGCCGCCATCGCCCCCGGCCAGCTCATCCGGCGTCTGGATCCCCGGACCAAGCTGGCCCTGCTGCTGATGAGCTTTGTCGTGGTGCTGCTGCCCCAGAGACCGGCGGTGGTGGCCCTGGGTGCGGCCGCGGTGTTGCTGCACCTGACCCTGGCCCGGGCCTGGCCGGCCCTCAAACCAGTGCGCTGGCTGCTGGCGCCCCTGGCCCTCTTCAGTCTGGGGGTCTGGTCTTTTTTGGCCCACGGCCCCAGCCCCCTGTTCTGGCGGGTCAGCCGGGAATCCCTGGCCTTCGGCGCCGCCAATTTTCTCAAACTGGCGAGCATGATGGTGGCCGGCCTGACCCTCTTAGCCACCACTCCGGTGGAGGAGCTGTTTGTGGGATTGGCCAGGCTGCGGCTGCCATATCCCATGGCCTTTGCCTTTGCTCTGGCCCTGCGCTGGGTCCCGGAGATCTTCGCCACCGTCAACCGGGTGAAGGAGGCCCAGGAAGCCCGGGGCCTGGTCTGGGAGCGGGGCAGTCTCCTGGAGCGGTTGCGGCGCCACCTGCCCTTGCTGGTGCCTATCTTTCTCCTGACCCTGCGCCGCAGCCAGACCATGGCCTGGGCCCTGGAGGCCCGGGGCTTCCAGATGAGCCCCCGCCGCACCTTTCTCCTGGAGATTCGCCTTAAGTCCCGGGACTATTTGGCCCTCAGCGCGGCCGCCGGCTGCCTGACCCTCTTCCTGCTCCTGCACCTGTGGGGCTGGGACCGGATCCAGGGGCTGCGTTTGTGAGTTTTTGGCCTTGGCCTTTGACGAAAAACGAAAAAATCATGGACCTGCTGCCGCACGGGCTCGGTATGAGCCTCCCGCACCTCTCCATATTTAATGGCTAAAATTAACGGATTCCTGAAAAACTCTCTCCTGGTGCTCCTGGGGCTGCTCTTCTCCTTGATCCTCCTGGAAGTCGCCCTGCGGGTTCATCCACCCTTTGAGATGCGGTTCAAGCCGGATCGGATCGTCCTGCCGGTGAATAAAAGATATATTATTGACAACACTGAGAAGTTCCCCACCAAACTGCCCAAGACCACGGTACACACCAAAAATTCCCTGGGCTTCCGGGGGGCGCCACCGCCTGCCAACTTTGCCGATTACCTCACCATCCTCACCATCGGCGGCAGCACCACCGAGTGCTTCTATCTCTCCGACGGCAAGACCTGGACCGATCTCCTGGGCCAGCAACTGGCCCGGGATTTCCCCAAGCTCTGGATCAACAATGCCGGGCTGGACGGCGCCACCACTTACCGCCACCTCATCTTGATGGAAGATTACGTGGCCCACTTAAAGCCCAAGGTGGTCTTGTTTCTGGTGGGGATCAACGACGTGGGGGTGGGAGACCTCAATTACCGGCCCCGAGCCGGCCTCGGCGGCTGGATAAGATCCCTGACCAATAAGAGCGAGGTCTATTCCCTGGGATTGAACCTCTATCGCTATTTGGTGGCCCAAAGGAGAGGCCTGCTGCATCGGGAAGTGGACCTGAAAAAGCAGGGGGAAATTGAGGTGCCCGTAGCCATCCAACAGGAGACGCTGCGGAAATATCGGCAGGAGTTCCTGCCCTATTACCGGGCCCGGCTGGAGAAGCTCATCCGGGTCAGCCGGGTTAATGGCATCGTGCCGGTCTTCATCACCCAACCCACCCTCTACGGCCCGGGGATCGACCCGGTCACCGGGGTGGACCTGGGGAAGATCAGGCTGGGGGAGAACCTCAATGGCGCCCTGATGTTCGCGGTGGTGGAACTCTACAACGACACCTTGCGGCAAGTGGGGGCCGCAGAACAGGTCCCGGTCATCGACCTGGCCCGGCAGATGCCGCGCTCCTCGGTCTATTATTACGACTTCCTGCACTACACCGAGCCCGGGGCCCGGAAGGTGGCGGAGATCATCTACCGGGATCTAAAGCCGTTTTTGACCGAACGATTTAAATAACCAGAATCTCACGCGCCGAGGCGCCAAGGGATCAAGAGTTCAAACAGCTTCCTCACTTCGGACTGGCCGCCAGGATGGCCTTATCCACGCTGCCCTCATACTGGGTGAAATTTTCCCGAAACCGTCCCGCCAGCTCCAGGGCCACCTTCTCGTAGGAGGCGCGGTCGGCCCAGACCTTCTCGGGGAAGAGGATGTCATCCGGCACCCCCGGGCAGCGGCTGGGCACCATCAGGCCGAAGAAGGGCTCATGGTAGCTCTCCACCTGGTCCAGTTTCCCGGACATGGCGGCCCGCAACAGGGCGCGGGAGTGGGCGATTTCGATGCGATGGCCCACCCCGAAGGGGCCCCGGGTCCAGCCGGTGTTTACCAGCCAGCAGGTGGGCTGGTGCAGGGTCACCATCTCCCGGAACAGATGGGCATAGACTGCGGGTGGCATGGGCAGGAAGGGCGCTCCGAAGCAGGTGCTGAAGGTCGCCTGGGGTTCCTTGCCCAGGCCCCGCTCCGTACCCGCCACCTTGGCGGTGTAGCCGGAGAGGAAATGGTAGGTGGCCTGCTCCGGGGTCAGGCGGGCGATGGGAGGCAGCACCCCGAAGGCGTCGCAGGCCAGCATGAAGATGTGCTGCGGATGGACCCCCACCCCGGCCCGGACGATGTTGCGCAGATGGGTGATGGGATAGGCGGCCCGGGTGTTCTCCGTCAGGCTGGCGTCGTCCAGGTCCAGGCGGCGGCTGGCCAGGTCGATGCCGACGTTTTCCAGAATGGTCCCGAATTTTCGGGTGCATTCGTAAATCTCCGGCTCGGCCGTGTGGCTCAGGCGGATCGCCTTGGCGTAGCAGCCCCCCTCGAAATTGAAGATGCCGCCCTGGCCCCAGCCGTGTTCGTCGTCGCCGATGAGCTTCCGCTCCGGGTCGGCGGACAGGCTGGTCTTACCGGTGCCCGAGAGGCCGAAGAACAGGGCGGTGTCCCCGTGTTTGCCCTGGTTGGCGGAACAGTGCATGGACAGCACTTCCTTCTGGGGCAGGAAGTAATTGAGGATGGTGAACACCGATTTCTTGATCTCCCCGGCATAGGAAGTGCCGCCGATCAAGACCAGCTTCTGGGCGAAGTTTACCAGAATGAAGGCCTCGGAATTGGTGCCGTCGAGCTCCGGGACCGCGTGGAAACCCGGGGCGGCGATAATGGTGAAATCCGGGCCGAGATGCTGATGCTCCCGGTGATCCCCCGGGGCCAGGAACATGTTGCGGGCAAACAGGCTTTGCCAGGCGGTGGCGGTGATCAGGCGGATGTTCATCTGGTAGTTCAGATCCGCGCCGGCATGGCGGTCCTGGACAAAGATCTCCCTGCCCTGGAGGTAGGCCAACAGCCGGTAATGGATGAGATCGAATTTTTCCGGGGTGAATGCCTGGTTTTCCCCGCCCCAATGGATCTTGGCGGCGCTGCTGGGCTCCTGGACGATGAACTTATCCTTGGGGGAGCGGCCGGTATAGGCCCCGGTGCGCACCACCACCGGCCCCAGGTGGGCGATGAGACCCTCCTGCCGGGAGACGATCTTCTCATACAAGGCCGAAGTGGGCAGGTTCCAGTGAACCGCGGCCACGTTTCTGATGCCGTGATGCGTCAGATCTTTCTTCATTTAACGCCCCCTGCTTTGATGCGCCAATCCTGAAATTTTCTGAATATACTTCAGATTATTTAATCAGCCTATCCCGAAAAATCAAGTTAGGCTTTCATTACTCAGGGCGAAAAATTGATTAACCAGGGAGGTTTTATTTAATCCCCTACTCCCCTGACGGATGAGAGGCTTAGGGTGAGGGGAAGTTTAATCTCTTTTCCGCTCCCTTAATAATTTCAGTAGGTTCAGTAAGGCTCCTCTCTTTCCAGATTCTTAGGAATTTCTCTTTAAATTTGTGATGGATCGCTAAATCAGGAGAACCCAGCCCGGATTTAATCAAATAGGTATTAATGAATATCTTATTTTTCAGATAGATATAAGCCGGTATAATATCACCATTACTTTGAGCCTCGGTCTTAATGATAACCGATTTTCCCAGCAGCCGGTCGTTTAAATAATTGACGGTTTCCTCTTCTTTATCAATAGTTATCCCCAGAAACTCAATAACCTTGCCGTTATTTAATTTAAGTTTATTTCCACTGATGATTTGCACTACTTTAACCAGATGATCTTTTGCGGGTTCCTGGGGCCGGGGGCTAGGCTCAGCTTCCCGGATCGCAGGAACATAATCGATTTCCGGCAATTCCCGCAGGGAGCCGCTTCTCCTGATAATTTGCACCTCCGGGGAAAAGAGAGGTAATTTATCCTTAATGCCCAGCTTTTCTTCCAGGATTTCCAGGGCATTTTCATTAATCTCATAACCCAGAGCGTTGCGCCCCGATTCCAGGGCCGCCTTGACGGTGGTGCCGCTCCCTAAAAAGGGGTCGAGCACCGTGTCGCCCTGAAAAGAGAACATCCGGATGAGCCGCCGGGGCAGCTCCTCGGGGAACATGGCCTCGTGGCCCAGTTGCCGGGCGCCGCCGAAACGCCAGTGGCCGGAAAAATACTCCTTCCATTCCTCCTTGGTCAACTTGGAGGCTTCTTTCACCTCTTTCGAGACCTTCCTGCTGGCCCCGGGTTTTTTGAAGATGAGGATGAATTCATAATCGATCTCCACCAGGCCGTTTCGGGGATAGGGGTAGGAGCCCATGACGTTGGCCCCGCCGCTGGTATTCAGGGTGGTCTTTTTTTGCCAGATAATGGCCCCCAGGTAATCGAAGCCGAGGCGCTCGCATTGGCCGATGAACTCGGCGTGCAGCGGGATGACCTTATAGCGGCCATAAACCGCGGCCCGGGCGAATTGATCGCCGGCGTTGAGGCACAAGCGGCTGCCGGGCCGCAGGACCCGGAAACATTCGCTCCAGGTATAAAATAAGTCGGTGAGGTATTGATGCAGGCTCTGGCCATGGCCAATCTGCCCGGTGACCCCGTAATCCTTGATTTGCCAGTAAGGCGGGGAAGTGACCACCAGATCGATGGTCGCGGTTTCGATCTCCGGCATGGCCCGGCTGTCGCCGATAATGATCTTGGCCCAATTATCCATAGAAAGATGTTGGTTTTACGCGGAAAATGGCGGGCACTGCCCACCTCAGCGGGTTTTCGCAACTCAAAACTCAAAACTGAAACTCGAAACTCATTTAGCCAGCCATTGCAGGCCCTGGCGCAGCAACTCCTCCAGGGTCGAGGCCCCCTGGCCCCGGGCCGCCTCCAGGGCCTTCTCCGCCAGGTTCTTGGAGTAGCCCAGGTTGAGCAGGGCGCTCAGGGCGTCTTGTACGGGGCCCTGGCCGGGAGCCGCGGCCAGCTGGGGGGCCCCGGCGGCGAGCTGCTTGTCCTTGAGTTCCAGGACGATGCGCTCCGCGGATTTCTTGCCGATGCCGGGGATGCCGGCCAGGCGGCGGATATCCCGCTGGGCCAGGGCCTGGCCGAACTCCCCGGGTGATGATGCCGCTCAGGATGTTCAGGGCCATGCGGGCCCCGATGCGGGGGATGCCCAGCAATTGGAGAAACAGCTCCTTTTCCTCCGGGGTCCCGAAGCCGTAAAGATTCAGGGCGTCTTCCTGCAAGCGGGTGTGGATCAAGAGCGAGATGCGGGCCGGAGGCTCCGGCAGGGCGTAAAAGGTGGACAGGGGGATGTGGACCCGGTAGCCCACCCCGCCCACCCGGATAACTACCTGGGTCGGACCTTTGCTGATGATTTCCCCTTCCAGTAAACCGATCATGCGGTCCTCCCCGGCCAGCGCTGGTGGAAGAAGTGGCAGAGCCCCACCGCCAGGGCGTCGGCGGCATGCTCGTCGGCCACCTGCTGCCCCAAGAGTTGCTCCACCATGAGCTGCACCTGGGCCTTGGATGCCTGGCCGTAGCCCACCACCGCCTTTTTGACCAGCAGGGGGGGATAATGGCAGACGGGCAGGCTTCTCTGGGCCGCCAGCAGCAGCACCACCCCCCGCACCTGGCCCAGGGTGAAGGCGGTCCTGACGTTGGCGGCCAGGAAGATCTCCTCCAGGGCCAGGACCTGGGGCTGGTGCAGCCGGATCACTTCCGCCAGGCCGTCATAAATCCGGCAGAGGCGGTCGGCCAGGGGGGGCCGGGAACCGGCCTTGATGCTGCCGGAGGCCAGATGCAGCAGGCGGTCGCCCTCCCCCTGCAAGACCCCGAAGCCGGTGTGATGGGAACCCGGGTCCACCCCCAAAATAACCGCTCTCAAATCAAGGCCTCGAGTAATTGATCCGGGATGTCGAAATTGGCGAAGACGTTGCTGACGTCGTCGTGCTCCTCCAGGAGTTCCACCAGCTTCACGAGTTGCTGGGCGGATTTCTCTTCATCGATCTTTACCGTGGTCTTGGGGCGCATCTGGACCTCGGCCAGGGCCGGCGTGAAGCCCCGGGCCTCCAGGGCCTCCTTGACCTCCAGGAAGGCGGTGGGGTCGGTGAGCACCTCGAACTGGCTCTCATCGCTTTGCAGGTCCTCGGCGCCGCATTCCAGGGCGGCCTCCAGGAGTTGGTCCTCAGTGACCTCGCCGCGGTCGAAGACGATGACCCCCTTTTTGTCGAACATCCAGGCGACGCAGCCGGGCTCTCCCAGACTCCCGCCGTATTTGGTGATTAGATGGCGCACGTCGGAGACGGTGCGGTTCTTGTTGTCGGTGAGGGTCTCCACCATCAGCGCCACCCCCGCCGGCCCGTAACCTTCCAGGAAGATTTCTTCCAGGGCCGCGCCGCCGCCTTCCCCGCTCCCCTTGCGGATGGCCCGGGTGATGTTGTCGCCGGGCATATTTTCCGCCTTGGCCGCGGCGATGGCCGCCCGGAGGCGGGGGTTGCCGGTGGGGTCGCCGCCGCCCAGGCGGGCCGCCACGGCCACCTCTTTGGCCAGCCTGCCGAAGATCTTGCCGCGCTTGGCGTCCACCGCGCCCTTCTTGCGCTTGATGGTGCTCCACTTGGAATGGCCGGACATCTGCTTGCTCCTCCTACTGGTTAATCAGAGCCTAAAACCAGTCCCTGACGGGAATTTAACTGTAGCCGCAGGCCTTAGCCGGCGCAAGCTAAAGCTTGCGGCACTCGCTTAAAATGCTCTCCGGTTAATGCTCTGATTATTAGCTCTTGGCCCGGCGGCGCCCTGGGACCGGAAGCCGGTGGGGGCCCTCCGGGGCGGGGCCGCGGCGGTTCAGGCCCAGGAGATAAAGTTCCGGGCTGGCCGCCCGGGAGCCCGCGGGTTTCACCTGCCGGCAGACCTCAAATTCCTGGCGCACGGCCGCGGCCAGGCCGGGAAGGTCTGGTCCGGCAAAGATCTTCACCAGGAAGTGGCCGCCGGGCTTAAGCAGGCGGCGGGCCAACTCCAGGGCCTGCCAGGCCAGCCTCAGGGAGCGCTGCTGGTCCACCTCCCTCACCCCGGTGGTCTTGGGGGCCAGGTCGCTGACCACCACCTCAAAACCCGGACTTACCGCGGCAATCGTCTCTAAGTCTAGACTTTCCACCACACCCTGGAGGAAGTATAGGGGTGGGGCCACCGGGATGGCCAGAGGGGCTGGCATCCACCCCCAGCACCAGGCCCCGGGGTCCCACCCGGCTGGCGATATATTGCAGCCAGGACCCGGGGCTGCAGCCCAGGTCCAAAACCCGCTGGCCCTGCCGGAACAGGCGGTATTTCTCATCGATTTCCTTTAATTTGTACACCGCCCGGGCCACATAGCCTTCGGCCAGGGCCCGGGTCCGGAAGGGGTCCGGAATTCCAGGGCGGGGCATGGTTCAAAGCCTATCTAAGTAAATTAACTCAATTTCTTTTAACACAGGCCCCTGCTTTTGGCAATGAAAAACGGCTGTCAAGATTTTGACGAAGCAGGGCAGCAAAAACGGGGCGAGACGGTTTTGAGGTCATCCGAGTTCTGCACCCGGCTGGCCGGAGACCTGGGCTGCAGAGCGCCAGGACGGGGCCGGAACTTCGAAATCATCCCGGTATTTCAAGGACTTGACTCGTAGGGGCGCCAATAACCGGAAACCTGCTCCCGGGGCTGGCGGTCCAGGTCCGCTCCTGGCATAAACCTTGCTCAACCCCAAGGCAGGCGACGCCGGCGGCGCCGCCCGGGAAGTTCCGGGGGCTCGCGATTCAGGCAGGCCGGAGTTCCAGGACGGCGGCCAGGCCGGCAAAGCCCGGTCTGGTCCCTGGACCCCGGGCCCCGGCCAGCAAATCTTTTACCCGGATTGCCCGGCGGGCTGCTGGCCTGCCGCCGGGGAGGGGGCAGGCTCAAGTCCTTTTGGCCACGTGGGCTTGGCCCTCAATCCTAGAAAAGACGCGGGGAACGGCTATCATGGATGAACGGTCGTTGGTCAGGGACGAATCGGCCCCAGGCCCCGGAGCGGTCCCAGGAAACCCAGACCTGGCCCGGCAGCAACGGATGGTGGTGAAATATGCGCCGCTGATCAGGTATATCGCCGCCCGCCTGGCTTTACGCCTGCCCTCCCATATCTCCCAGGATGACCTGTTCAGTTCCGGCATTATCGGCCTCATCGATGCCATCCAGAAATATGACCTGGGCAAGCATATCAACTTCAAGACCTATGCCGAGTTCCGCATCAAGGGGGCCATGCTGGATGAACTGCGCAGTCTGGACTGGATCCCCCGTTCGGTGCGGAAGAAATCCCACCTCCTGGAGAAGGCTTACGCCCAATTGCAAAAGAGTCTGGGGCGGCCGGCGGAGACTGAGGAAGTGGCGGCCTTCCTGGGGTTGGGGCTGGAAGAATTCCATCGCCTCCTGGACGAAACCAGGGCCGTTTGCCTGGTGCCCCTGCACGCCCCCCCGCGCCGGCTCGCGGGCTACCCGGGCGGGGGTAAGGAGCCCGCGGAATTCCTCCAGGATGAGAATCTGCGGGATGCCCTCCAGGCAGCCCACCTGTCCCAATTGCGGCAGATCGTCATTAAGGCCCTGGAGGTCCTGCCCGACAAGGAGAATTTGTTGATTTACCTCTATTATTACGAAGAGCTCACCATGAAGGAAATCGGCCAGATCATGGGTTACACCGAGTCCCGCATCTCCCAGTTGCACTCCCAGGCCATGGCCCGTCTCCGGCACCGGCTCCGGGAATACGCCCGGGAGCTGGAGAATTGAGCCGGGAAAAGTGCGCCTGTTTGGGAGCCAATAAACATTTTTCTGGTGGCACAGGCGTCTCGGCTGTGCGGCACAGACTAAGGCATTAGATAACAGGGCTTTTAGTGGCACAGGCTTCCAGCCTGTGTCCCTAACTTATAGGGCGGGCTGTGCCCGCCGGATATCGGCGGCCACAAGCCGCCCTATTTCTAAAGGCGGGATGCGCTTCGCTTTCCCGCCCTACGGGCTCAGGTATATCCTGCCGCGATCAGTCCTGGTGTCTTGTTTCAGAAATATCTTAAAAAAATATCTGAGGCTTATGTAGCCGTAGGCTTTAGCCTACGCTCTCATTTTTCCCAATTATTTCGCAAGCTAAAGCTTGCGGCTACATTTTAAATGCCTATGAATGCAACCTGGTCCAGAAATTCGTGGGTCTGACAAACTCATGGTTGCGCTGGCCTCGCTTTTTAACTAAACTGGCCTCACTGCCAGGCGTAAAAGGGGTTTGGGGGAGCGGCGGCGGGGTTTTCCCGGCGTCCCGGCCTGGTAATGGGAGCGGAAAAGAGATTAAATTCCCCCTCACCCTAACCCTCTCCCCCATCGGGGGAGAGGGGATAGAGCTGGAACCCCTTTCATGCTTTCCACCAACCGGAAGGGAAAAGTCTTGGTCAGGCCCAAGGAGAGGCTGGCGCGGCGGCTGCGAGTAGCCCGGGGGGAGGCCCCGGCGGACCTGGTGCTGGCCGGGGGCCAGGTTGCCGACCTCTACCGCGGCTGCTGGCAAAAAATTGACGTGGCCCTGTTCGACGGGATCATCGCGGGGCTGGGCGATTACGACGGCCCCAGAATGGAGGTCCGGGGCAGCTATATCCTGCCCGGGCTCATCGACGGCCACCTCCACCTGGAGTCCAGCATGCTCACCCCCCGGGAACTGGCCCGGGCCCTGCTGCCCCTGGGAACCACCACGGTGGTGGCGGACCCCCATGAAATCGCCAACGTCTGGGGCACCGCGGGCCTGGACTACCTGCTGGCCGCCAGCCGGGGGCTGCCCCTGGATTTCTTCTTCATGCTGCCGCCCTGCGTCCCCGCCTCCCCCCTGGAAACCTCCGGGGCGGTGCTTACCGCGGACCTCCTGGCTGCTTACCGCCGGCGCCCCCGGGTCCTGGGCCTGGCCGAGGTCATGAATTTTCCCGGGGTGGTGAGCGGCGAGGCCGGCCTGCTCGAGAAGCTGGCCCTCTTCCCCCGGGGCCCGGTGGACGGCCATGCGCCGCTGCTGTCCGGCAAGGCTCTCTCGGCCTATCGGCTGGCCGGGATCGGCTCCGACCACGAATGCACCCAACTCGACGAGGCCCGGGAAAAGCTAAGTCTCGGTTTCTACCTGATGCTGCGGGAAGGGAGCCTGGCCAAAAATCTGCAGGACCTGCTGCCCGCGGTGACTGCCGCCAGCCTGCGCCGGGCCATGCTGGTCACCGATGACTGCCACCCGGAGGACCTGCTTCAGGGCCATCTGAACGCCCTGCTGGAAAAGGCGGTGTCTCTGGGGTGCGATCCCCTGCAGGCGGTCACCCTGGCCACCTTGAACCCGGCGGAATACTTCCGCCTGGGGGACCGGGGGGGGGTGGCCCCGGGGTTGCAGGCCGATCTGCTGGTGGTGGGGGACCTCCAAGGGTTTCAGATCCAAAAGGTCTTTAAGAACGGCCGGCTGGTGGCGGAGGGCGGCGAGCTGCTGGCCGACCTGCCCTTTCAAGAGACCGCGGTTCCCGCCAGCCCCTTCCGGGTTCGGGAGTTCCCCCTGGAGGCCTTGTCTCCCCGGGCGGCCGGCGACCTGGTCAAGGTCATCGGCCTCATTCCCGGCCAGCTCCTGACGGAGAAAAGGGTCGCTGCCGGCCCCGGTGCAGGGAGGGCGGCTGGCGGCGGAGCCCGGCCCCGGACCCGGACGAGACCTCCTGAAACTGGCGGTGGTGGAGCGCCACCACGGCAGCGGCAACCTGGGGTTGGGCCTGGTGCAGGGCTTCGGTATGCGCCGGGGCGCCCTGGCTTCCTCGGTGGCTCATGATTCCCATAATATCGTGGTGGTGGGGGCACTGGAGACCGACATGCTCCTGGCGGTGCGGCACCTCACGGCCCTGGGGGGCGGCTTGGTGGTGGTGGCCGCGGGCCGGGTGCTGGCGGAGCTGCCGCTCCCCATCGCCGGGTTGATGAGCCCCAAGCCTTTGGGGGAGGTGGCCGCGGCTTACAGTCGCCTGAAAACGGCCTATCGCGGCCTGGGCGGAGTCCTGCCAGACCCCTTCATGGCCTTGTCCTTCCTGGCCCTGCCGGTGATCCCGGAACTGAAGCTCACCGACCTGGGCCTGGTGGATGTTAACCGTTTTCAGGTGGTGCCGCTCTTTGGGGAGTGAGCAGTGAGCAGTAGCCAGTAGCCAGTAAATCTTTTAATATTATCAATAATATTGCCTTGGTACGGGCAATGTTATTAAACTGCTCACTGCTTACTGCTCACTTTTATCGGAGGTGACATGAGCCTGGTGCTGACCGCATCCGAGGTGATGCAGGTGTTGGATATGGACCTGGCGCTGGCCGCGGCCGCGGAGGCCTTCCGGGCCTACGGCGAAGGGAGGGTGAACATGCCCCCCAAGTCGTATCTGACCCTGGACCAGGGGGACTTCCGGGCCATGTACGGGGAAGTCCACTTGCCCCAGGGCCACATCTGCGGCCTCAAATGGGTCAATGTGCACCCGGGCAATCCGGCCAAGGGCTGGCTCACGGTGATGGCCAAGATCCTGCTCAACCATCCGGATACCGGGCTGGAGTTTGCCGACCTGGACGGCACCCGCATCACCGATTTCCGCACCGGGGCCGCCGGCGGCCTGGCGGCCAAGTACCTGGCCCGCCCCGGGGCGGCCCGGCTGGGGGTGATCGGCTGCGGGGCCCAGGCCCGCAGCCAGGTGGCCGCCATCCTCAAGGTCAGGCCCATTCAGGAGATTGCGGTCTTCAACCGCCATCTGGACCACGCCCGGGCCTTTGCCGAGAAGATCACGGCCGCCCATGGGGTCCCGGCCCGGCCGGTGGCCACCGCCCAGGCGGCGGTGCAGGGGATGGATATCGTGGTCACCACTACCCCCAGCCGCACCCCGGTGGTCCAACGAGAGTGGCTGTCGCCCGGCGTCCATATCAACGCCATCGGCGCCGACGCCGCCGGCAAGCAGGAACTGGCCCCGGCCATCCTGCAGGCCGCCAAGGTGGTGGTGGACGATTGGGCCCAGGCGTCCCATTCCGGGGAGATCAACGTGCCCCTGGCCCACGGCGAGTTCTCTCCGGAGCAGGTTTACGGCTCCCTGGGGGAGGTGGTGGCAGGCAAGAAACCGGGGCGCCTGGGTCCTGAGGAGATCACGGTCTTCGATTCCACCGGCCTGATCATCCAGGACCTGGCCCTGGGCTACGCCGTCTATCTCCGGGCCCGGGAACGGGGTCTGGGGGAGGAGAAGGATTTTTTGAAGTAAGATTTGGCGGAGGAAGCCAAGATTTTTGCCGGGGGCCAGGACTCCTTCCCTCCCGGCGGCGCCGGGAGGGCGTCTGGGCTGCCAATTTATAGCAGGCCCAAAAAGGCCTTGACCTTCTCCAGGATTTCCGGGCGGCTGGCCGGGTCGAACTCCCACAGGGTGGACTGTTGGGGGGCGTCCTTGTCATCGTCCATACAGTCTCCGAAGCCGCAGACCGCCGGAGGGGAGCTGGGCGGCCCCAGGAGCCGGGCCAGGCGCTCCGCCACCCCGGCCATCTCGCCCCGTACCGGCCAGAGGTTCAAAACCAGGTGGTCCCGGGCCAGCCGTAAGTGGAGGTTGAGGGCCCCCTCCGGGTCCGGGTGTCCGGCTTCCAGGCCCTCAAATGAGGTGCCGCGCCGGTCTTCCCGCACCGTGAAGTCGAATTTTATCGGCAGCGTCATGATCTATCCTCAGGGCTTTGATGAAGGGCGGTCCAGGAGGGCCGCGGCCCGGACCGCGAAGCCCATGGAAATGCCAGATAAGGAGATTATAGCAAAGATCCCGGAAATTTCCAGGAATTCCGGGAGCATCCATGGTGCGGCCGCGCCCGCCGGGGTTGGCTCGACCATAATGCATTTTCCGATTGAAATTTGTTAAAAGTGCATTATATGTAGCATTATATGTAAAAAAAAACCTAACAGAGCTAAATCCGCAATCGGCTCACTCAGAGACTACCAAGGAGAATGGCGACATGGCAAAGCAAGCGCAAAAGGCGGCAAGCAAACGTTATTGCTATGCCTTCGAGGAAGGCGACGGCACCAATAAAAAGCTATTGGGGGGCAAGGGCGCCGGCCTGTGCACCATGACCCAGATCGGGCTGCTGGTGCCCCCGGGCTTCTGTATCACCACGGAGGCCAACCTGGATTATTTCGGCCAGGGTTCGCATATGCCCGTGGGTTTGATGGATGAAGTGCACGATTACATGGAAGCCCTGGAGAAAAAGACCGGTAAAGGGTTTGGCGACCCGAAAAACCCCCTGCTGGTTTCGGTGCGTTCCGGTTCCGCCCTCTCCATGCCGGGGATGATGGATACCATCCTCAACCTGGGACTCAATGATGAGACCGCCCAAGGCATGATCGCCCTGACCGGGGACGAACGCTTCGTCAACGACGTCTATCGCCGCTTCCTGCAACTCTTCGGCAAGATTGGCCTGGGGGCGCAGGATGCCGGGTTTGATGAAATATTTGAGGAAGTGAAAAAGGAGCAGGGCGCCACCATGGACACCGAGCTTTCCGCGGAGGCTTTGTCCACGATCCGTGAGCGCTTTAAGGAATATATCCAAAAGAGCACCGGCCGGCCTTTCCCTCATGATCCCTGGGCCCAGTTGCTGATCGCCATCGAGGGGATCTTCAAATCCTGGATGGGAAAACGGGCGGTGGATTACCGCCGCCAGTTCAACATCACCCCGGATCTGGCCAACGGCACCGCGGTGAATATCTGCACCATGGTCTTCGGCAATATGGGCAACGACTGCGCCACCGGGGTGGGCTTCACCCGGGACCCGGGGACCGGGGAGAACGTCCTTTACGGCGATTATCTGATCAACGCCCAGGGCGAGGACGTGGTCGCCGGCATCCGCACCCCCCGGCCCCTGAAGGAACTGCGCATCGACATGCCGGCCATTTACCGGGAACTGGAAAAGCTGCGCGGCATCCTGGAGAAGCACTACCGGGAGGTGCAGGACATCGAGTTCACCATCGAGCGGGGCAGGCTCTACATGCTGCAGACCCGCAACGGCAAGATGAACGCCTGGGCCTTGTGCAAGACCTCGGTGGACATGGAGAAGGAAGGGCTCATTACCGAGGAGGAGGCCCTGCTGCGGATACGAGCCGGACATGCTGGAGCAGTTCCTGCACCGGCGCATCGACCCCCATGCCAAGATCGAGCCGCTGGCCGTGGGCATTTCGGCTTCTCCCGGCGCGGCCACCGGAAAAGTGGTTTTTGACGCCGACCGGGCGGAGCGTCTGGGAAAAGAAGGGGAGAAGATCATCCTGACCCGCATCGAGACCAAACCTGAGGATATTCACGGGTTTTTCGCGGCCCAGGGGATTCTCACCAGCCGGGGCGGCAAGACCTCCCACGCCGCGGTGGTGGCCCGGGGCATGGGCAAACCCTGCGTCTCCGGGGCTGAAGGTCTGGACATCAACTATGATCTGAAAGAGGCCCGGGTGGGCAAGGTGGTCATCAAGGAAGGGGACATCGTCACCCTCGACGGCACCAATGGCAGCTTTTTCCTGGGAACGGTGCCCATGCTGGATCCGGAGCTGCCCAAGGACCTGGCCACCCTGATGCACTGGGCCGACAAGGTGGCCAAACTGGAGGTGTGGGCCAACGCCGACACCCCGGACATGGCGTCCAAGGCCAGGCACCATGGGGCCAAGGGCATCGGCCTGTGCCGCACCGAGCGCATGTTCAACGCGGCTGAGCGCCTGCCCCTGATGCGCAGCATGATCCTGGCTGAAAGCCCTGAGGAACGGAAGGGCTGGGCGGACAAGCTTTTGCCCATGCAGCGCGCCGATTTCCTGGAGATCTTCCGGGCCATGGACGGGCTGCCGGTCACCATCCGGCTGCTGGACCCGCCGCTGCACGAATTTCTGCCCAGCGTTGAAGAGCTTCTCAACGAAACCAACCGGCTCCGCGAGTTCAGCCAGATGATTAACGCCCTGGAGCAACTGCCCGGCACCGTAACCCTGCTGGGTCCGGATCTTTATCAGCACGTGCCCTCCATTGAGGCGGTCACCCGGGAGCTCAGCGAGTTCAAGGCCAAGGGCATTGGACCAAAAAATCCTGAATGACAAAGAACACATGCTGCGCCGGGTGCGGGTGCTTTACGAATACAACCCCATGCTGGGGAACCGGGGGGTGCGCTGCGGCATCTCCTTTCCGGAAATCTATGACATGCAGATCCAGGCCATCTTCGAGGCCGCGGCCCTGGCCCTGCGGGACAAGATCGACGTCCGCCCGGAGATCATGGTGCCCAATGTCTGCACCCTCCAGGAGCTGGTCTGGGTGAAGCCCCGGGTGGAGAAGATCCATCTGGAGGTGGAAAAGCGTTACAATGTCAAGATCAAATACAAATTCGGCACCATGGTGGAAATCGCCCGGGCCTGCGTCCGGGCCGGCCAGTTGGCGAAAACCGCGGAGTTCTTCTCCTTCGGCACCAACGACCTCACCCAGGGGACCTTCTCCTTCTCCCGGGAAGACGCGGAAAACAAGTTCCTGCCCATTTACAACACCGTGGGCATCCTGAGGGACAACCCCTTCGAAATCCTGGATGAGCAGGGGGTAGGCTGGCTCATGCAGTACGCGGTGAGCGAAGGGCGCAAGACCCGCCCCGACCTGAAGATCGGCATCTGCGGCGAACATGGCGGCCAGCCGCAGGCCATCGAGTTTTGCCACCGCATCGGGCTCAACTACGTGTCGTGCTCGCCGATGCGCATCCCCATCGCCCGCATGGCCGCGGCGCACTCGGTCATCAAGGAAAAACGGGGCCAGGCCGCCAGGTCCAAATCCCTGTAAGTCCATCTTGAAGAAGCCAAGGCGGCCGGGGCTGGGTGAAACCCAACCCCGGCCGTTCTCCCTCCGCCATGGCTTGGTTCGAACCCTTGGAGATTTTTTGGAGGCCGTTCCATGTTCAGGCGCATCCGCCGGATTTGGCTGGAGGAAGGGGCCCGGGATTACCCGATGGCCCGGCGCATCCTGGCGCGGCTGCGCCACCTGCCGGTGACGGTCATCGAGGACCGCCGGGTCTTGCGGGCCCCGGAGCATGAACGGGCCCGCTGGCTCCCGGAGGCCAAGACTACCCTGCTGCTGGCGGTGCAAAAGGGACCTTTCCGGCGCCCCTGTCCCGGGACCAGGGATTACCTCTGCTGCGGCTACCAGGTGTTGCAGGTGGCGCTCAACTGCCCCATGGATTGCAGCTACTGCGTCCTCCAGGGTTATGTCAATGTGCCGGCCATCACCATTTTCGTCAACCTGGAGGATTTGCTGGGGGAGCTGGAGGCTGGCTGGCAAGCCGGGCCCGGGGCCGGCTGGCGCCTGGGCACCGGGGAATTCGGGGACAGCCTGGCCCTGGATTCCCTCATGGGCCTCCATCAACGGCTGATCCCCTGGTTCAAAGGCCGGCGGGCGGCCCTGGAGATCAAAAGCAAGGCCCAGGACCTGGAAGCCTTACTACCCCTGGGCCCTAACCCCCAGGTGGTCTTTGCCTGGTCCCTGTCGCCCGACGAGGTGGTCCGGGAAGCAGAGAGGTTTACGGCCCCCCTGCAGGCCCGGCTTCAGGCGGCGGCGGCGGCCGCGGCCGCGGGCTTTCGGGTGGCCTTTCACTTCGATCCCCTGATCTATTTCCCCGGCTGGGAAGCGGCCTACCGGCGCACGGTGGAGGCTTTGGGAGAAGCGGCGCCGTCCCGGAGCATCGCCTGGATCAGCCTGGGGGGGCTGCGGTTTCCGCCGGCTTTGCGCCCCCTGATCCACCAGCGTTTTCCCGGCAGCCGCTGGGCGGCCCAGGAGATGGTGCGGGCCCCGGACGGCAAGCTCCGCTATTTCAAGGACCTCCGGGTGGAAATGTACGGCCGCCTGCGCCGGTGGCTGGAGGAGGCGGCCCCGGGGGTCCAGCTCTACCTCTGCATGGAAAGCCCCCGGGTCTGGCGGGAGGTCTTTGGCTGCGTCCCGGATGCAGGGGAATTGGCCCGCTGGCTGGATAGCCGGGTCTTCTCCGCCGATTAAGGAAGTCGCCAGGGGACTTTAAAATTGGGGGGCGGTGATTATTATGTTAGAGAATCCATTGGAGGGGAGAGGCTTTAGTGATCCAACTTGAGGGGGTGAGCAAGGTTTACCGGCGAGGGCCCGAGGAGATCCTGGCCCTCCGGGAGGTGGACCTTAAGATCACTTCCGGCGAATTTGTAGCCATCACCGGCAAGAGCGGCTGCGGCAAGAGCACTCTGCTGCACGTCATCGGCGGTCTGGAGCAGGTTACCCGGGGCCGGGTGCTCCTGGAGGGCCGGGACCTGGCCCAGCTTCGGGAACCTGAACTCACCCGCTTCCGCCGGGATAAAGTGGGGGTGGTTTTTCAGTCCTTTAATCTGCTGCCTTTGCTGACCTTGTCGGAGAACGTGGCCCTGCCCCGGGCGCTCCAGGGCGTTCCCTATCCCCAGGCCCGGGGGGAGGCGGCCCGCTGGCTGGCAGAAGTAGGCCTGGAAGAGCGTCTGGACCACAAGCCCCACCAGGTTTCCGGGGGCGAGATGCAGCGGGCCGCCATCGCCCGAGCCCTGATCAACTCCCCGGCGGTGATTCTGGCGGACGAACCCACCGGCAACCTCGATTCCGCCACCACGGCCCAAATCCTCCGGCTCTTTTCCCAACTTAACCGCCAGTGGCGCAAGACCGTGGTCCTGGTGAGCCACGCCCCGGAGGCGGGCGCGGCGGCCCAGCGGGTGCTCAAGATGCAGGACGGCCGGCTCCTGCCATGACCCCCTGGCTCTTCCGCCTTCCCCTGCGCCATCTGAGCCAGTATCCCGGGCGCACCTTTTTGGGGATTCTGGGCATCGCCTTGGGCACCGCGGTTTATCTCAGCATCTCCCTGGCCGCGGCCAGCGCCATCCAGAGTTTTCAGGCCGGGGTCGCCGCGGTGGCCGGCAAGGCCCAATGGCGGATTCAGAGCCCGGGGGCGCCCCTGGATGAAAACCTGTTCGCCAGGCTGCGCCGTCTGCCCGAGGTTAAGGCGGCGGCCCCGGTGGTGGAAAGCGTCCTGCAGCTCCCGCGGCCCTCGCCGGGGGCCGGTGCTCCTCTTGGGGATCGACCCCTTTTCCGAAAAGGACTTCCGGGACTATGAATTTGAGCAGGATGGCGGCCTGCCGGGGCGCCTGTCGGGGAGGGCCTGGGTCGAGTTCCTCACCCGCCCCGATGCGGTTTTGCGACCGCGACCTGACGAAGATCCCTCCCGAGACCCTCGACCAGGCGACGGTGCGAACCACGATGGTCGGCGGAAAGGTCGTCTACCAGGCTCCGTAGACGGCGCAATGCACCTTGATGGATCGATGATCGGCTTGAATCGCCTGGTTGTCACCCCCTCCCATTGCTGGTAGTTGCCCTCCGGGCCGCCAATCGAGAGATTGGCGAAGGCGCGCGATACCGCACCCGGAGGAACGATGTCCAGGCCGCGACTGTTGCCGGTCCTGCTGCTCGGCTCCGGCCTCCTCGGGCCGCTCCAGGCCCAGTCCCTGAGGCTCCAGCCCCAGACCATCACGGTCCACGAGAGCATCGAGCAGCTCGAGGCCGGGGCTCGCGCCGACTCCAACGACCCCATCGCCTGGTACAACCTGGCGATGGGATACCTGGGCAAGGAGCGCTACGCCGGCGCGGACTCCGCCCTGCGCCGCTCGGTGGCCATCGATCCCCGGCTCGCCATTGGGTGGCTGGCGCTCGCCGTAGCCCGCGACCGGGATTTCCAGTACTGGAACGACCTCAAGAAGGAGGCCGACTCCCTCCGGAAGGAAGAGCGGCGCCGACGCAATGACGCCTACCGCCGGGCGTTCCTGCTCGATCCCCTGGTGGACATGAGCATTCTGGGAGCCACCTACCCGATCCCCGGCAATGGATCCGCGACGGCTGCGCTGCGCGATCTGTTCGAGGGGAACTACGCGATGTCGTCAGTGCGCTTCAACGAGGCGATCCAGTCCTCTGGGCAGGACAAGGACCCTGCATGGCTGGTGCAGGCCCTCCATTTCTTCCGCGCGATGGCCTCGGCCCGCGCCGCCCTGTACGACGTCGCCATCGGCGACATGCAGTTCCTGATCAAGGCACAATCCCCGTCCGCGGACGACAGCACCCAGGATCTCCCGCTCGCGGTTCCTCAGTACCGTTACATCCTGGCCTTTCTGCAGCAGCGGGCCGGCCACGCCGATCTGGCCATCCCGGCCTACCAGGAGGCGCTGGTCGGGGACGCCGGGAACTTCATGGCCCATGTCCAGCTGGCCAACATCTACGAGACCTCGAGGAACTACGACGCGGCGCTGAAGGAGCGACAGCGGGCGCTCGAAGTCTATCCCGACGATCCTTCCCTGATGATCGAAATGGGCCTGACGCTCGGCAAGGCGGGCCGCGTTGCCGACGCCCTGCAGTCCTTCAATGACGCGTCGGCGGCCGGTTCGCGTGACGTCCGGCTCTACCTCTGGGTAGGAATGGCCCGGGAGGAACTGGGCCAGCCTGTCGAGGCGCGTGCGGAATACGAAAAGTTCCTGGCGCTGGCGCCGCCTCGCTACGACCGCCTGATAGCGCTGGCCCATCAACGGTTGACGGAGCTCTCCCAATGATGCGTCTCGCCTTCGCACTGATCCTCGGACTGCTGCTGGTCCCGCGCGTCCGCCTCGACGCCCAGCGGATCAACCTCCCGGTCAAGATGTCCGAGCTCCAGACCCGCGCCCGGCAGGACTCTCTGGACCCCATGGCGCACTACTATGTCGCACTGGGCTACTGGAACGAGAAGAAGTGGGGCGACGTCGAACGGGAGCTGCGGGAGGCGATCGCCCTGCAGCCCAGGCAGGCCGATGCCTGGCTGGCCCTCGCCTTTCTGCCCTTCGGCAAGAATGGCCACCTCTGGGACGACATCTACCAGAAACCGATGAAGCCCGAGGTCCAGAAGGACTACGATGCCTTCGAGGCGGCCAGCCGGCGGGCCTATCTCATCGACCCCCTCGTCAGCCAGGTGATCATCGGCGCAACCATGCCCAAGAAGTCCGCCTTCTGGGACTGGGATCCCGAGTATTACGACACCTGGTACCAGGCCTGGGACGACATTGCCTCGGGCAACTACACCCGGGCCTACTTCAACTTTTCCCAGATGATCAAGATGTACCGGGACAGCCTCAGCCGTGACGAGCAGCAGCTGCCGGCGGGCTGGGTCTGGGGCCGGGGGATGTCCGCGGCCCACCTCGGCAAGACTCCCGAGGCGGTACGCGACCTGACCAACCTCATGTCACGGGAAATGAAGGAGCGGGCGGTCGATACCACCGACATGCTTCCGTTCGAGAGCAACGACTATCGCTACCTGATCGCGGACGTCTGGCAGCAGGGCGACAGCGTCGAACAGGCCCTGGCGCTCTACAAGCAGGTCGTGGCCACGGATGTCGGCTATTACATGGCCTACGTGAAGATGGCCGACATCTACGAGGCCGATCGCGCCTACCCCGAAGCCATTGCGATGCGGAAACACGCGGTGGACGCCAATCCCGATGATCCCAGCCTGGTCATGGACCTCGGCGTCACCCAGGGCAAGGCTGGCGCCTTCCAGGCCGCGGCGGAGAGCCTCGAGGAGGCCATTCAGGGCAATCCGCGCGACGTGCGTGCCTACTTCTGGCTGGCCATCGCGCTGCAGCAGCTGGGCAAGAATGCAGAGGCACGGGCCGCCTATCAGCACTTCGTCGATGTCGCCCCGAGCCGCTATGACCGACAGATCGCCATGGCGCGCCAGCGCCTGGCGGCCTTGCCGCAATGAGGCGCCAGGGACTGATCGTCGCCGCGCTGCTGGCTGGAATCACCCTGGGGCCGGGCGCCAGAGCTGTGGTGGCGCAGGCCGCCTCATACGAGCAGTTGCAGGCCTTTTCAAGTGTTCTCAATTACGTCCGCCGCAACTACGTCGACTCGGTCGGCTATGCCGAAATGGTCAGGGCCGGAATCGAGGGGGTGCTGCAGTCGCTGGACCCGCACAGCCGGTTCGTCTCCCGGGCCGAATGGGAACGCGAGTCGGCCCTGGAGCGTGGAGAGCTCGCGGTGACCGGGCTGGTGCTCGAAGACGTCGACAGCGCCGTCATCGTACTGGCCCTGGATCCCGGAAGCCCGGCGGTCAAGGCAGGGGTCCAGCCCGGCGACCGAATCAGTGCCGTTGATGACACCACGACCGCGGGGCAGCGCTCCGAGCGACTCGCCGTCCGCCTGGCCGGCGACAAGGGCAGCACCGTCAGGGTCACCTTCGAACGGGGCAGCCGGGCCGAACCGGACACCTATTCGGTGCTCCTGAAGCGCGCATTTGTGAAACCGGTCTGGGTTCTCCCTCCCACGTTGCTGGAGGGCGGAGTCGGCTATGTCAGGCTGGCCGAATTCGGCGAGGGGGCGGCAGACCAGCTCAAGGCCGCGATCAGGACCATCACCGGCCAGGGCGCCAAGCGGATCCTGCTTGACCTCCGCAACAACCCGGGGGGCCTCGTCATCGAATCGGTGACCATCGCCGGCCTCTTCCTCCCTGACGAGACGCTGGTCTTCCGGACCCGCGGCCGCCGCCAGCAGGCCGATGCCGACTTCCGGACCCAGAAAGACGGCACCTTCCGGAACCTGCCACTGATCGTGCTGGTCAACGGGCACAGCGCCAGTGCTGCCGAAGCCCTCGCCGGCTCACTCCAGGACAACGATCGGGCCTTGCTCACGGGGCGGCGGACCTTCGGCAAGGCCCTGATGCAGGGTCTGTTCGTGGTCACACCCACCGATGACCAGATCTGGCTGACGATCGGGCGTGTCATCTCGCCCAGCGGCCGGATCATCCAGCGGCGCTACAAGGGCCTGCTCTACGAGCAGTACCGGGCATTGGGCGGCACCGGCGGTGAGGCCAGTGACACCCAGACCATCTATTACACAGCGGACCGGCGCGAGGTCAGGGGCGGTGGTGGAATCCTGCCGGATGTCGTCCTGCCCGAACCGCCGGAGCTACCGGTCTGGTGGACCATCGCCGCCGACAGCGGTTTCGACGCCGCGATAGCCGACAGCGTCGCCGTTCTCCTGCCGGCCACCCCGGCCGCCCGGTCGCAGTGGCTGGACGCGAAGGCGGATTGGCAGGCCAGGCTGGTCGAACCCTACCTGGCCCGGGTGCGCAGCCGGCTGCATGTCGCCGCGGTGACCGACACCGCTGTGGCCGCCCGGATGGCGCGGATCCTCGCCTTGCGCGTAGCCGAGGTGCGCTGGGGGCCCGATGCCCAGACCGAATTCCGCCTGCACAATGATCCCGACGTGAAGGCGTCGCTGCCCTATTTCAGCCAACTGCCGGGACTACTCGCCGGCCCCGGTGGGGCGACCAGCCACTGAAGTCCAGGCAGTGATGCAGTGAGCTGGGTCGAACCTTCTCCGTCATCTGCGGACCTACGAGCGCAGATAGTAGTAAACACAACTACTATGCTTCTTTGGAGGTGGGGTGACCCGAGTCCCGTCGCTCGCTATCTTCGCTCATGGCCACTCGTACCCGCCCTGCCGCCAAGCCCCCCAGAACGCTCAGCAAGGCCGATCTCCTCGACCTCTACCGCGTGATGCTCCTCTCCCGGCGCCTGGACGACAAGGAGATCCAGCTCAAGCGGCAGAACAAGATCTTCTTCCAGATCTCCGGCGCCGGCCACGAGGCGGTGCTGGCGGCCGCCGGCCATGGTGCTCAAGCCCGGCCTACGACTGGTTCTACCCCTACTACCGCGACCGCGCCCTCTGCCTCGGCCTCGGCATGACGCCGACCGAGATGCTGCTCTCGGCGGTCGGCGCCGCCGACGACCCGAACTCGGGCGGGCGGCAGATGCCGTCCCACTGGGGGCACAAGGAGCTCAACATCGTCTACGCCGTCGAGCCCGACCGGCACGCAGTTCCTGCAGGCGGTCGGGCTGCGCCGAGGCCTGGTTGCGCTACAGCCGGGTCGAGGCGATCGCCGACCGCGCGACCGGCCTGCACGGCGACGAGGTCGTGCTACTGCTCCTCCGGCGACGGCACGACCAGCGAGGGCGAGTTCTGGGAGGCGCTCAACACGGCCTGCAACCTCAAGCTGCCGGTGCGTCTTCCTCGTCGAGGACAACGGCTACGCCATCTCGGTCCCGGTCGAGGTCAACACGGCCGGCGGCTCGATCTCGAAGCTCGTGCGCCGGCTTCCCCGGACCTGCTACATCGAGGAGGTGGACGGCTGCGATCCGCTCGCGTCGTACGAGGTGATGACGCGCGCGGTCGACTACTGCCGCGCGCGCAAGGGCCCGGCGCTGGTGCACGCGCACGTGATCCGCCCGTACTCGCACTCGCTCTCCGACGACGAGGTGCATGTACCGGCCGCCGGCCGAGCGCGAGGCCGACGCGGCAGCGCGACCCGATCGCACCGTTCCCGCAGCGGCTGCGTCGCGGAGGGCATCGCGACCGAGGCGGAGCTCGAGGCGATCCGCGACGAGGTCGACGAGCGAGGTCGCGGTCGCCGCCGACGACGGCGCTCGCCTCGCCGCAGCCGGCGCCGGACACGCGTCTACCAGCTACGTCTATTCGCCCGACGTCGATCCCGACGTCGCGAGCAGTTCGACACCGAGGACGATCCGCAGTTCACGCGGCGAGCCGACGACGATGGTGGACCTGCTCAACGCCTGCCTGCAAGGACGAGATGGCGCGCGATCCGCGGATCCTCGTCTTCGGCGAGGACGTGGCCGACGTGTCGCGCGAGGAGCACCTCGGCAAGGTCAAGGGCAAGGGCGGCGTCTTCAAGGTGACGTGGGGGCTGCAGAAGCGAGTTCGGCGGCGACCGCGTGTACAACTCGCCGCTGGCCGAGGCGAACATCGTCGGGCCGCGCGATCGGCCTGGCGACCCGCGGCTTCAAGCCGGTGGTCGAGATCCAGTTCTTCGACTACATCTGGCCCGCGTACATGCAGCTCCGCGACGAGCTGGCGACTGATGCGCTGGCGCTCGAACAACGCCTTCAGCCGCGCCGGTCGTCGTCCGGGTCGACCTACGGCGGCTACCTCAAGGGCGGCGCGATCTACCACTCGCAGACCGGCGCGGCGCTGTTCACGCACGTGCCCGGCCTGCGGGTCGTGTGCCCGTCCACCGCGCTCGACGCCAACGGCCTGCTGCGCACGGCGATCCGCTGCGACGATCCGGTGCATCTTCCTCGAGCACAAGCACCTCTACCGGCAGACGTACAACAAGGCGCCGTATCCCGGGCCCGAACTTCATGATCCCGTTCGGCAAGGCGAAGGTCGTGCAGCGAGGGAGCGGACGCTGACGGTCGTGACGTACGGCGCGATGGTGCAGCGCGCGCTGGTGGCGGCCAAGGAGGTGGCGGAGGCGACGGGCGTGAGCGTCGAGGTGATCGACCTGCGCTCGCTGTCGCCGGTGGACTGGGAGACGATCTATCAGCTCGGTGCGGAAGACCAGCCGGGTCATCGTCGCGTACGAGGATTCGCTGTCGTGGGGCTACGGCGCCGAGATCGCGGCGCGCATCGCCGACGAGCTGTTCGCGTGGCTCGACGCGCCGGTGCGGCGCGTGGCGCGCCACCGACACCTTCGTGGCCTACGCGCCCCAGCTCGAGGACGCGATCCTGCCGCAGGTCGAGCACCTTCGCGCCGCGATGCTTGAGCTCGCGGCATTCTAGCGCCGCGCCAGGCCTCCCTCCCTACACATACAGGCGGCGGAGCATCGCCTCCGCCGACTCGTCCAGCAGGTCCGCCGCCCGCAGCTGGTCGAACCGGTCCAGCAGGTCCTGCACCCTGAGCATCCGCTTGGCGGCGCCGCTGAATTCCACCGCGATCCGTCCCCGGTGCATCATGATCACCCGGTCGCCGTAGCGGATGGCCTGGGGAAGGGCGTGGGTCACCATGAGCGTGGTGAGGCGCTCCCGGTCGATCATCCTCTGGGTCAGGCGCATCACCTTCTCGGCCATTCGCGGATCGAGCGCGGCGGTGTGTTCGTCGAGCAGCAGGAGCTCCGGCCGCACCAGGGTGGCCATGAGCAGCGTCAGCGCCTGGCGCTGACCGCCGGAGAGCTGCCCCATCGGGGTGTCGAGCCGGTCTTCGAGTTCCATTCCCAGTTCGGCCACCCGCTGCGAAATCACCTCCATCCGTTCCCGGCCCAGGGCGGGCGCGAGCCTGTTGCCACCCCCGCGCTGGGCCGCGAGGGCCAGGTTTTCGGCGACCGTCAGGTTCGGCGCCGTGCCGGTGAACGGATTCTGGAACGCCCGCGCCACCAGCCTCGCGCGCCGGTGTTCCGGCCAGCGTGTCACGTCCTCGCCCGCGATCACGATGGTGCCGCTCTCGGGCGGGAGGCCGCCGGCGATTTCGTTGAGCAGCGTCGTCTTTCCCGATCCGTTCGTGCCCAGGACCACCACGAATTCGCCGCGCTCGAGGTTGAGCGTGACGTCGCGCAGGGCGCGGATTTCCGTGTCTCCGCCGCGGCGAAAGGTGCGTGCCAGTCCGCGGATCTCGAGAACCGTCTCAGAGCCCATAAGTGACTCCGCCGCCGTCCGCCTCGCTTCGGCCGGGCAGGGCCCGCCCGATCAGCAGGGCGATCAGCACGAACGTGGCGGTGACCAGCTTGAGCGCGTTGGGATTCAGTCCCGCGACCAGCGCGCCAGCCACGAGGAGGCGGAAGAGGATCGCTCCCGCAACGGCCGCGGCCAGTCCCCGTCCGGGTCCGCCGCGCCGGAATACCGTCTCGCCGATCATCAGGCTGGCCAGTCCGGTCACCAGCGCGCCCACGCCGAGCTGGATGTTCGCGAAGCCCACGTACTGGGCGAAGATCGCGCCCGAGGCCCCGATCAGTCCGTTGGAGAGGGCGTAGACCAGCACCAGCTTCATGCCGACGTCCACGCCCTGCGCCGTCGCCATGCGGGGGTTGTCGCCGGTGGCACGCAGTGCGAGGCCCAGTTCGGTGCGGAGGAACACTCCGAGCGCGATGATCGTGCTGGCCACGAGCGCAAAGCTGTACAGGAGTCCCATCCAGTTCCGGGCACTGACGGGCGTGCCGAACAGGATCAGCTCGCCGTCGCCCCCCACGAGATCCGTGCCCGATCTTTCCGCAATCGACACCAGGGTTCGGTGTGGTGCGAGCGAGAGGTCGCCACCGTGCATCAGGAACAGGATCACCGCGTACAGCGCAGTGCTGGTGAGAATCCCGGCCAGGAGGCGGGGCACGCCCAGCCTGGTGTGGAGCAGGCCCGTGACGACGCCAGCCGCCGCTCCCGCCAGGCCGCCCGCGATCGTCGCCAGCAGCGGGTCGATCCTGGCGGCCAGGAGCACCCCGGCGACCGCGGCCCCCAGCCCGTAGGCTCCCTCCGCGGTCAGGTCGACCGTGGCAAAGAGGCGGAAGGTCAGGTAGACCCCGACGGCCAGGAGCCCCCCGATGAGACCGAAGGTCACGGCTCCGATGATGAGATTCACGCGCCTGGTCCGGTGATCGACTTGATGGGGGAGATCCAGCAGAGGCCGCGCAGGAAGCTGCTTTCGCCCGCCCCCTGCGCACCGCGATCGTCGGCCAGGAGGTGAAGGATGCTCCTGATCTTCAGGGTCCCGAACAGGCGGAGGACCAGCGATTGGAGCCCCACGGTGCGCTGCGGCAGCGGATTGTGGGGGAAGACCACCGCGTGGAAGTGACCCTGCAGCCCCTGCGTCCCGCCCATCGGCCGGAGGAACCCGGCGAGGGGGGCAGCCGGCGTCCGGGCCACGACACCGGTTACCACGGTGGTCATGCGGGCGAAGGCCGGTTCCGGCGTGAAGGCGAGCCACTCGTCCAGGTCCGGGGCGTAATTGAAGGGAGGACGCCCCGGCAGGCCGGCGGCCTGCTTGAGCGAGGTTCCCACCAGGGCGGCCGTTTCTGCGGCAATGACGACGCCGGCGATGTCCCCACCGACGGATTCCAGCGCGACCCCGGCGAGCTCGGAGAGAGGCACCCGGTCGTGATCAGCCTGGGTCCGGAACCGGCCCAGGTGGGTGAATGATCCGGAACAGGCCAGTCCGTGCACCAGCAGTCCGTGGGGAGGATGATCCCTGGTACCCACGAGGTAGTCGCTGACCAGCGCACCGTCGGTAGGCAGATAGGTGGCGATACCGCCCGCCGCGAGAAACTCGCCGAACCGGGGCAGGCAGTCCTCCGTGGTGGAGCCTATCGCGCCGAGGCCAAGGGCGAACGTCCCGTCGGGGAACTCCACCCGGTGGCAGTCCTCGGGGCGGTAGGTGCCTGAGAAGAAGGTCTCCGGTGTCCCGATCAGGCGGCAGGTGAGCCCCGCCTCGCGGTCGCGAGGGGTGAACTCATAGTGGCCGTGCTGGGTTGCGTTGTGGGGGACTTCCCAGTCGGCCCGGGTGTGCGAGTCGCTCCCTCCCAGGAAGGTCGCAAGGAACGGATTGGCGTCGCTGGGAATTTCCGCCGGTTCCCGGTACAGGAGCCGGTCCTCGAGCCCGATCATGCGAAGGGCCTCGAGCACGACTGGCGAGGGATTCAGGATGCGGAGTTCGCCGCGGAGTTCGGAAAAGCTCTCGTAGCGCCTGGCCAGGACCTGGGTGCCGGGAGAACTGAGGTAGGTCACCTCCTGCATGTCGAGGATGACCGACCGGCTCCCCTCACGCAGGAGGTCATCCAGGAGGGCGGACAGGTGCTCGGCCCACTCGCCGTCCAGCCGCCCGGCGAGGCGCACGACGGCCCGGGCACCGTCGCGCGCGAGGACCATCTGCATGCGGTTAAGGCTTGGCGGGCGTCACCTGGCCTGCGCCGGAATCGCCTGCCATCAGGGTGCGGGTCGTCTGGACCTGGTAGAACGGAATGGTGGCGGGGCTTTGCCCCTTGAGGATCTTGCCGATCATGTGTCCGGCCACCACGCCGCCCTCCTGGAAGTCGGGATAGAAGGCCGCGGTGGCTCCCTTCTGGACCTCGAACGGTGACGGTGAGAACACCGGCACCTTGGCGGCCTTGGCCACGGCGATGATGCTTTCGAACGCGGCGTGCGCGGCGTTGCCGTAGATCTCGATGGCATCGACCTTCTTGCCGACCAGTGCCGTCGCGGCCTCCGTGCCCTCGGCCACGCTGTTGATCGGCATCGCCACCACCGTCAAGCCCGCCTTGTCCGCCACGGTGGTCATCTTGTCCTTCAGGTTGACCGACAGCGGCTCGCCCGGGCTGAACAGGATACCCAGTCGCTTGGCCTTGGGCACGACCTTGAGGATCAGCGCCAGGCGCCGGGCCTGCTCGGGATCGCCGAAGCCGGGGGAGTAGACGCCCGTGATGTTGGCGAGGTGGTTGGAATCGCTGGTGCCGGCCCCGGCGGCAAAGGGGTCGGACAGGACGTGGAAGACGATCGGCGTGCTGTGCACTCGCTGCACCGCCGTCTGCAGTGTGACGTCCTGCAGCGTGACGATCACCGCGGCCTTCTGGTCCACTGCGGCATCGATCAGGCTGGGCAGGAGGGAGATGTCGCCCTGCGCGCTCTTGAGGACGAGGGTATAGTCGCGATCGACGTCGAGATCCTCCTCCTGGAGGCCGACCTTGATGGCGTCTTCGCTCCACTCGCTGCCCATCCAGTCGGCAGCCCGGATCAGGACGATGACCGGCTTGGCGGCCGCCGCCGGGGGCGCGGGTTGCTTCTCCGCCTTCGGACCGCAGCCGGCCAGCAGAGCGGCCACCAGGGCGAATCGAAGGTGGCGGGCCGGCGTGGCGAACTGGCGGAATGACCCATGGCGGTACATGCGGCGACCTCCCCGGAGATGGTCAGCGACGAAATGGATGGTCGGCCGCGGCGCACCCGCGCCGCGGAAGCCGATAACATACTTCCGACTTGGTGAGGGGGGAAGCCGACGGGTGCCGGCCCGCTACTCGATGGCGGCCCGGATCTCCTCGGCGGCAGCGATGGCGTTGTCCACGTCGCGCGACAGGGCCTTGGCCTGGCGGGTGGCGGTGGTCAGGTCGCCCAGCGCCGCGTTCGCGTCGGATGAGCGAAGCCGGATCAGGTCGAAGCGGACGGTCTGGATGGCCAGTACGCACGACTCGAGCTGGCTGGCCACTTGTTCGTGCCGGGTTCGCAGCTCGAGCATCGCCTTCTTTTTCCGCTCCAGGAGGGTCAGGCGCCGGGTCCGCTCCTCGTCCTCCGGCTCCCGCTGCAGCGCGGCGATCCGCCCGTCGATCTGTCCCACACTCTCGTTGCCGACGTTGGTGTCCATCGCGTGCAGGGTCCGCCCCAGGTCGAGGGCCCGCTGGTAGAGTCCATCCACCGTCGTTCCCACCTCCTCGGGCAGCATCTTCCGCTCTGCCGGGGTCATCCGATCCAGCAGCTTGTAGATGGCGGCGCGGTCGCCGTGGATCTGGAGGATCTGGGCGTGATACTCGCCGAAATCCGCCCCCGGCGGTGGCGGCAGCGGGCGGCCCGGCTTACCGCCGCTCCCCAGGCGCGACTCGAGCGCATCGGGCGCCGGCGGCCGGCTGAGCACGTCCTTCCAGCTGTACCCGGCCTGCCAGAGCTTCATGTACTGGGGGAGCAGCCCGAAGCCGGCCCACATTCCGGCGATCACGAGCGACCAGCTGGGCACGTGGTTGCCCGAGGCGAGGTCCACCAGCACCAGGCCTCCCGAGACGGCCGCCCACTTGGCGAACTGGGCCCGGCTCTGCACCACGATACGCGGCTCGCCGGTGTCGGGGAGCGGAGTGTCCTCATTGCGCACAGAACGCCCGCGATCGATCCGGCGCGAGGCACGGTCGAGTTGCCGTCCCGCCCGCTCCAGCGGGCCCGCCAGCGCGCCGCCCCGCTCGGGCGGTCTGGACCGTTCGGTCGAGGGGCGGCGCGGCGGTGAATTGCCGATCGGCGAGCGGGGGACTCCCGTGCCCTGCGCCGCGCCGCCCCTGGTGCCGGAGGCCGGCCGAGCCCGGAGCGCTCCCGTCGGCCGGTACCCGGTGACGGTGCGGTTCTCCAGTGCCCGCCGCAGGGCGTCGGCGCTGGGCCAGCGATTCTCGGGGTCCTTCTCGAGGCAGCGCGCCACGGCCAGCGCCAGGTCCTCGGGGGTGTCGGGCCGCTGGCGTTGACCGACGGCGCGGCCTCGGTGATCTGCTTCATCAGGATCCCCGCGACCGTCGGTGCATTGAACGGCAGGTCGCCGGTCAGCATCTGGTAGGCGACGACGCCCAGGCTGTAGAGGTCGGAGCGGCCGTCGATCTCCTGTCTCGCCGGCGGCCTGCTCGGGGCTCATGAAGGCCGGAGTGCCGATGGCCACGCCGGCGCCGGTCAGCGTGCCCCCGAGGCGGCGGAGATCGCCTTCGCGATCCCGAAGTCGGTCACCATGACCCGGCCCCGCGTGCCCTCGAGCAGGATGTTGTCGGGCTTGATGTCGCGGTGGATCACCGACAGGGCGTGGGCGGCGCTCAGGGCGTCCGCCGTCTCCTTCATGATGCGGCGCGCCTCTCCGACGGGAGCTGCCGCGCCGCCGCTTGAGGCGCGCCGCAAGCGACTCGCCGTCCACGTAGCCCATGACGAAGTAGACCAGGCCGCCGCCCTCGCCGACGCTGATGGATGGGGACGATGTTTGGATGGGACAGCCGCGCCGCCGTCTCCGCCTCGCGGGTGAAGCGCGCCCGGATGTCGGATTGGAAGGCAAGCTCGGGAGGGAGGACCTTGATGGCGACCCGGCGCTTGAGCTTCTCGTCACGAGCCCGGTAGACGACTCCCATGCCGCCACGCCCGATCTCGCCCTCGATGGTGTACGCGTCCGCCGAGGGCTTCGCTCAACCTCTGGACCAGCGGCAAGGTCGGGATCAGTCATCGAGCTAGGAGTTGGAGACGTATAGATTTAGCCTGTGAGTTGAGTGACAGCAACAGTGATGGAGGGGCGGAGGGCCAGAGGGGCAGCCACGCAGTTATGCTCCTGTCACGGAGACAGGAATTCCATGGTTCGCCCTGAAACGTGGAGTTGGAGGAATTCGACTCCCGTCGGCCCCTCCGCCGCCCCCGAACGAGCGCCCCCGGCGTGAGGAAGCCCGCCAGGGTCTGGCGCTGTTCCGGCACATCTGGTGCGTTTAGTCCCGCACTCGCAGGTAGATGCTGCCACTTTGTCTGATACATGGAGTCACCAATGACTGAACGTTTGATGCTGCCGGTCCTGCCCCTCCGCGAGGTGGTGCTCTTCCCGGGGGTGACGGCGCCGATCGGCGCCGGGCGGCCGGGGACGCTGCGCGCGATCGAGGCGGCCCTGGCCACGCCCGGACCGCCTGATCTTCGCCGTCTCGCAGCGCGAGAACGTCGAGCAGGTGGCTGCCGACGGCCTCTACACGATCGGCACCATCGCCCGGATCGGCCAGATGCAGCGCGGCCTGGCCGGCATGCAGCTGCTGCTGCATGGGGAGCGGCGCGGGATCGCAATGCACTACGGAGACAAAGAGGGCTACCTCCAGGCGGTGGTACGCGAGGCCGAGGAGATGATGCCCGCTCGAGCCCGGAGGACCCCGCCTTCGTCGCGCTGTACAAGGAGGCGCGGACGCGCGCGGCCGAGCTGGGCCAGAAGTCCGGGCTGCCCGAGGAGGTCGTCCAGCAGGTCCTGGCCGGCGTGGATGAGCCGGGTCGCTTCGCCGATCTCGTCGCCGGGCTACCTCGACATCAGTCCCGCCCAGCGCCAGGCCCTGCTGGAGACGCTGTCCGTCGAGGAGCGGCTGCGCCGGGTGCTGGTCCACGTCCAGCGGCAGATCGCCGTCCTCGACGCGCAGGAAGACATCAAGTCGCAGGTCCAGGAGGAGCTCGGCGAGCGCCAGCGCGAGATGTTCCTGCGCGAGCAGCTGAAGGCGATCCGTCGCGAGCTCGGCGAGGAGGACGACGAGGATGACATGGACGAGCTCCGGCAGCAAGCTGGACGCGCTCGAGCTGCCCGAGGCGGCGCAAGGAGGTCGACCGCGAACTGGGCCGGCTCAGCCGCATCGGTCGCGAGATCGATGGAGGCCCAGGTCATCCGGACCTACCTCGAGACGATCGCCGAGCTGCCGTGGAACGAGCGGACCGAGGAGCACCTCGACCTGCGCCGAGGCGGCGCGGATTCTCGACGAGGACCACTACGCCCTGGGCGACGTGAAGGACCGGGTCCTGGAGTTCCTCGCGGTGCGCCAGCTGCGGGACCAGGGAAGAGAAGGCCGAGACAGGCGCGGCGACAGACGAGAGCTGTCGAAGAGCCCGGCGGGTCGATCAAGGCCGAGACGGCCGCCGTGTCCCCGAGCGTCGGGCAACCTCGATGACGAGGGCTCCAAGGGGCCGATCCTGCTCTTCGTCGGCCCGCCCGGGCGTCGGCAAGACGTCGGTCGCCAAGTCCATCGCCCGCGCGATGGGCCGCAAGTACGTCCGGATCTCGCTGGGCGGCGCGCGCGACGAGGCGGACATCCGCGGGCCACCGGCGCACCTACGTCGGCGCGATGCCCGGCCGGATCATCCAGGGAATGAAGCAGGCGGGCACCGCGGAACCCGGTCTTCCTGCTCGACGAGGTGGACAAGCTCGGCGTCTCGTTCCAGGGCGATCCGGCCGCCGCGCTGCTCGAGGTGCTCGACCCGGCGCAGAACGACTCGTTCACCGACCACTATCTCGGCGTGCCGTTCGACCTGAGCGAGGTGCTGTTCATCGCCACCGCGAACTTCCTCCAGAACATCCCGGCGCCGCTGCTCGACCGCATGGAGACGGTGGAGTTCACGGGCTACACCGAGCGCGAGAAGCTGGCGATCGCGCGGCAGTACCTGGTTCCGCGGCAGCTCGAGGAGAACGGCCTCAACGCCGAGCCAGCTCGAGATCGACGGACGGGGCGCTGTGCCGGAGGTCATCACCGGGTACACCCGCGAGGCGGGCGTCCGCCAGCTGGAGCGCGAGCTGGGCAAGCTGGCCCGCAAGGTCGCGCCGGCGGATCGCGGCGAAGGAAGCCGATCGGGTCAGCGTCGATACCGGCGATGGTCGGACGACCTGCTCGGCCGGCCCAAGGGTCCACCCGGAGCGCGCGGCGCGAGGAGGACAGGTCGGCGTGGCCACGGGGATGTACTACACCCCCGATGGGCGGCGACATCATGTTCGTCGAGGCCTCGACCATGCGCGGGCAAGGGAGAACTGGTCCTGACCGGCCAGCTGGGCGACGTGATGAAGGAGTCGGCCCGCGCGGCCTGGACCTACGCCCGCTCGCACGCGCGCCGGGCTGCACATCAAGGATGAGATGTTCGACCGCGACGTCCACATCCACGTGCCGGCCGGCGCCATTCCGAAGGACGGGCCGTCGGCGGGCGTCACGATGGCCACGGCGCTGGTCTCGGCCATGCTCGGGCCGTCCGGTGCGGCACGACATCGCGATGACCGGCGAGATCACGCTGCGGGGCCGCGTGCTGCCGATCGGCGGCGTGAAGGAAAAGGTGCTCGGCGCGGTCCGCGCCGGCATCAACCGGATCATCGTGCCGCGACGGAACGAGCCGGACCTCGACGACCTCCCGAAGGAGGTGCGAGACACGATCGAGGTGCACCTGGTGGACGACCTGGGCGAGGTCCTGGCCCTCACCCTGCGCGGTGCTTCCTTCCGCGAGGGTCGACTGCTCTTCGGTGACGAGAACCCGCGGGACGTGGTGCCGCTGAGCCAGTTTCAGCACTAGTCGGTGAACGGTGAACGGTGAATAGTGAACGGGGGCTCGCGGCACTCACGAGCCCCCGTTCACCGTTCACCGTTCAACCGTTCACCGAGGTTCAGTTCGTCGCCACCGCAGGAATGGTCTGCAGGTAGTTCCACACCGCCCGGATTTCATCGTCGGTCATCTGTCGCGTCAGGAGCCACGGCATGAATGGATTGATGCCGGAGCCATCCGGCTTCCTCCCTTCGCGCAGGGCCCGGAAGAAGTCGGCCTCGGTCCAGCCCTTGAGGGGGCCGGCCGGGGTGAGGTTGGCCGATGGGGGAGTGCCTGGGGGCCCCTGCTGGATCCCGCCGGCGAGGCTCGGACCATGGCAGATGGTGCAGCCGCCCACCACAGACAGGTACTTGCCGTACTCGGCGGTTGGTCCAACCGGGGGCGCGGCGGCGAAGGGGGCGGATTGATCGATCACTCGTGCCTGCTGGAATTGAGCCTGGCCGGTGGACCAGAGCATCTTGCCGATCGGACCGAGCTGGCTGGTTCTCGTCGGCCTGCTGACCGATGGCCTCTGCTTGACCCAGGCGAGGATCGCGCCGAGGTCCTCGGCCGAGAGGAAATTGTAGGCATCCGAGGGCATGAAGATCAGTCCTCGTCCATCCGGAGCTACCCCGTTTCGCACCGCCCGGACCCAGTCGGCGTCGCTCCACCCCTGGACCACGCCTCCCGAGGTGACATTGGCCGAGGCGAATCGGCCGAATGGCATCTCGTCGACAAACGTCCTGCCGGCCATGTCATCCCCATGGCAATTGGTGCACTTGGTAATCGCGATCGCGAGATGCTGGCCTCGCGCGATTGAGGCCGAGTCGCTGGGAATCACCAGGGCGGCCGGGGTGACGTTCCACCGCCTGGCCTGCTTCTGTCGGACGATGATCGTGAATGTCCCGAGCGCGAGCAGCACCAGCGCCACCAAAACCGCCAGCGTGTAACCAATCCAGCGCAGCACCCTCATCATCGGTACCCTCCCGTTCACCGTTCACCGTTCACCGTTCACCGTTCACCGTTCACCGTTCACCGTTCACCGTTCACCGTTCACCGCGACCGAGCGACGAAGTCGCGAGGAAGCCCTTTAGGGTTCACCGCTACCAGGTACATCCCCGAACTACCAGGTCCGCGGCCCGGTCGCGCCAAAGTTGCGGGTCACCCCACTGGGCGGTAACCGCCGGCAGGGCGAAGTAGCCCAGGTGGAGCAGCATCGCCTGCCGGGCATGGTGCAGCGGGTCGATGTCGTCCCGGAAGAAGCCGGTGGCCTGGCCCTCGGTGAGGAGGGACGCCAGGGGTTCCATCGCCGCATCGAGCCAGTTTCCGCCCTCCGCCTTGAGAAGAAGCCGGGTGAGTTCCTCGTGGCGTGCCAGGTAGTCGAACTGGGCCCGCACCAGGCGGCGGAGCCGCTCGACCGCCGTCAGCCCCGCGAGCGGCAGCCCCGCGATGGCGGCGGCGACCTCGGCGCCGGCCTGGTCGAGCACCGCGCCGTAGAGGCCGGTCTTGGTCGAGTAGTAGTAGTGGAGCAGCTGCTTGTTCACCCCGGCCCGTCGCGCGATCCGGTCGGTTCGCGCACCCGCCCGTCCCTCTCGCGAGAACTCGGTGCGGGCGGCGTCGAGCAGCCGCTGCCTGGCGTCGGGATTCTTGTGGGCCACGGTGATTCCGGCTCAGCCGCGGTCCGGGTCAGGTCCGGGGGGGATTATCCCGGGCGAACTCGACCCGGTCCCGCCCGCCTCGCTTGGCGCGATAGAGCGCCTGGTCGGCCTGCTGGGCCAGTGCCGCCGCGGTGAGGCCATCGGCCGGGTAGCAGGCCACCCCCATCGAGACCCGCACCGGCAGCGCGCGGTCGTCGCCGATGGGCGCGGGCTCCGCGGCCAGCGCCTGCTGCAGCTTCTGGGTGAGCACGGCCACCCCCGCCCGGTCGGTGCGCCGCAGGACCACGCCAAACTCCTCGCCACCGTAGCGCCCGATAACGTCGCTGGCACGCACCGTCTGGTGGAAGATCCGGCTCAGATGGAGGAGGACCTGGTCGCCGACCAGGTGGCCGTGCTGGTCGTTGATTCGCTTGAAGTGGTCCACGTCCACCATGATGAAACCGAAGGTCTCGCCGTGGCGCCGGGCGTACTCGAGCGTGTGCTCCAGCTCCGCCATGAGGGTGGCGTGGTTGAGCAATCCTGTCAGGCCGTCCCGGTGGACCATCTCGCGGAGCCGGCGGCCCCGCTCGGCCCGGCTGATGACGAGATGGGTCAGCAGGGATGCCTCGACCGGCTCGGCCAGGTAGTGGTCGACGCCCGCCTTGATGGCCTCGATCCGGTCGGCCACCGAATCACGCGCGGCCAGGCAGATGATCGGCAGCAGGACGAACCGCGGATCCTGCCGCAGCAGCCGGGTGAAGGCCAGTCCGTCCGGCACGGGAGGAGCCAGCTCGAGCAGCATGAGGTCGGGGGATTCCCGGTAAAGCAGTTCGCGCGCGGTGCCGAGATCGGTGCAGTAGCTCACCTGCAGATTGGCTTGCTCCAGCGCCTGGACCAGCGGCCGGGCCCGGAGCTCCGTCCGCATCGCCAGGATGACGCGTGGCGGGGGTGCCCCGATCCGGGCCAGCGTCTTGGCGTACCTGGACAGCTCGCTGCCCACCCGGTCGGGGGTGAAGATCGCATCGATTCCGGCAGTCATTGCCCGGACACCATCCCCGCCCCCCGTCGCATCGATCAGGACGATGGCCCGTGGGCGCGCCGGCCCTGCGGAAGACCAGGCGGTCGCGGCCGCGTAGGCGTCAGGGCCTGAGGGGTCAGCCAGCAGGACCAGCAGGTCGGGACGTTCGCTCAGCGGAATGGCGGCGGGTTCCTCGTTTCGGGCCTCCGACACGACGTGGTAGCCCGCCAGCGTCAGCAGCTGTTCCATCTGGCGCAGCAACGGCCCGTTGGGCCCGATCAGCCTCGCCCGCCAGCCGAACTCACCATGGTGGGGACCGTCGCCCGGCAGGGTGACCTGGAGTGCCGCCGTGTCGAATGCCGCCGAGAGCCGCTCCACGGCACGTGAGAGACGCCCGGTGTTCTCGGCCGTCGGGGCGACCGCGGCGGCCTGCTTGAGCCACTGCTCGACTTCCCGGCTGATGACGCTGATTTCCTCGAAGCCGTAGGACCCGCCCGATCCAGCCAGGCGGTGGAACCTGGACTTGAGGGACTCTGCGGCGTCCGGTTCACCCGCCATGAAGGCCGCCAGGTCCTTGCGCAGTTCCGCCAGGCGCGCCGGCCCGTCCGCGATGTATTCGCGCCGGAGTGCGGCGAGAACCTTCTCGAGGTCGTCGTTCACCGCGAGCGTCCCAGCTGTTCGAAGGCGAGGCGTGCGGCCGCCACGAAGGTCGACGCCGTGCTCCAGTGCCCCTGGACTTCGGCGCCATCGCGGCTTGCCATGATCGCGCTCCGGTCATCGATGACGGCGACCAATGGCAGCCCGGGCCAGGCCTCAGAGGCGGACGCCAGCGCGACCTCTGTGAAGGGGAGCGACGCCTCGCCAGTCGACCAGAGCCGGACGTCGAGTCCCATCGCGACCGCGCGCCGAAGCACCGGTGCCAGGATGGGAAACGCCTCGGGTGGTGCGAGAAGTCGTACCGAGCGAGAGGCACGTGCGATGTCGTGGGAGAGGAGTTGCAGCGCGCCCCGGGGCGAGCCGATCTCAACCAGCGTGGGAGACTCGGCCGTGCCACGGCCCTCGATCGACTGTCCCAGTCGCTCCAGTGCCAGGCCCTGGTCGCTGGTGATCCTGGCCAGGAGCGTGGCTGGCGGTTCGGGGCGGAATCGCTTGGGTCGGCCCTCCTCGACTCGGGCCGCACCCTTGGCCACCAAGCCTTCGAGGGCGCTGTAGGCGTTGGCCCTGGCCAGGCCCGCATTGCGGGCGATGGCGTAGCCGGTACCCGGTCCGCTCGAGAGCAGGACTTCGTACACCCGGCTCTCGGTAGGGGTGAAGCCGAAGGGGGTGAGATCGACTGCTGGCATAGTTGTAGTCTGAACTACTTCTCTGCGGGGCGCAACTCCGGGGGGGCCGGATGGTTCAGGCGAATTCGAGTTCCCATCCCAGGAGCTTGGCGATCAGTGCAAGGCGGAAGGTGACATCCACCAGGCGGCTCTCCGGCGCCTTGCTCTCGCCATCCAGCGGAAAGATGTGGTAGGACATCTTGTTGCTGCCCTTGGGCACCCCACGCACGCTCTTGGGATGCCAGACCCCGTTCTCGTCACAGTCCTTGAGAAGCCGGGCCAGCACACGGGTGGCGCCGGGTGCGGTATGGAGGGCATGAATCCGGGCCAGCACCTCGATGAAGTAGAGGGCGAGAGGCAGGTCCTTGGGGACTCCCTTGCTGTCGGCCTCGATGGGATCGCCGAGGAGCAGCCACTGGGGTTTGACTGACTTCCTGCCCACCGGCACGACGAACGCCTTTTTGGGTGCCGGCTGGGCCAGATAATGGCCCAGCCGCTCGGTGAATCCGGCGCGCTCGCGCTGGAGGTTCGGCATCGCCGCGATCATCGACACCGCGTACCAGCTCGGCGGGTGGGCGTCGGGATTGAGGGCGGTCTGGCTGCCCATCCGGATGAACGGCTTCTCGGCCAGCGGGCTCCGCAGGAAATGGGAGATGTCGCTGGCGATCTTGTGCGCCGCTCCCCGCAGGCGGGGGTCGTCGCCATAGCCCGCTTCGGCCAGGGCGCAGGACGCCCCCTCGCGCAGCACCTGCCTGGCCCACTCGGGAGCGGCCGGGTCCGACTTGGCCATCTTCTGAAATTCGAAAAGCAGGGCAGGGTCTTCATCGCGCGAAAGGAGGCGGAACAGCACCCGGTCGGCCAGCTTGAACGGGCGGGCCGAGTGGGGCCAGCCCAGCTGCATCAGGCGGCGGTACTGGGGGACCGTCCCGACATCCTTGATCCCCTGGGCAGCGGACGGAGCGAGGCCGAGAAGATTCTGGCCCCAGACCCCGTTGTCCTTCTGCTTGCGGGCGACGGCAAGCGGCGCCTTCGCTTCGAGGACAGCCGCCTGCGCAGCCGCCAGGGTGTCCGGAGGAATGGCCCCGGGCGGGGCAAGTTCGGTGTAGGTGCGAACCCGGATGCAGTCCCCGGCGTGCTGGCTGAGCCAGGTGAGGGGGACGCGATGACGGCTTGGCAGGTCCAGAATCGGCTCCCGGACGAGGATGGCCGGCGGAAACGGGGCCTAAGATACTACTACCTGGGTCGAAGCGCCACCGTCATTGAAGTCGTTTCTGGCCAGCAGCATAGAACGCCGAACTGCGGTTCCAGGTCGGTTGTGAGGGAGCCTGGCCCACAGCCATCGCAGTCCGGGCTACCACCCTCATCTGCTGGACGGCTCCGGCCGCGGTGTACCACGGCAGGATTTCGTCCGCGGGCTGATGGTATCGCTCGGCGGTGTATTTGTCGAACTGCTCGGCACCCCAGCCGGCCGGGCGGCCGATCACGTCGTGGCCGAATTCAAGACTGAGGGCTGGGACCCCGGCCTTGGCGAAGGGAAAGTGATCGGAGCGGAAGAAGGAGCCGCGAAGCGCTGCGCTCGGGTTTTCCGTGACCCTGAGTCCCTCGGCCTTGGCCGCCCGGGAGAAGGTGAGCCCCAGGCTCGACTGGTTGATCCCGAGGGCCGCGATGTCCCGGGTGCGCCCGAAGAGGTTCATCTCGTCGAGGTTGAGCACGGCCGCCAGTTCACGGAGCGGGAGCGGAGGATGCTCGGCCATCGCCTGCGAGCCCAGCAAGCCGGATTCCTCGGCGCCAAAGGCGGTGAACAGCAGGGAGCGCCCGGGCCGGACTCCGCTCCGGGTGAACGCCTCCGCCAGCGCGATGACCGCGGCGGTGCCGGAGGCGTTGTCGAGCGCCCCGTTGTAGATCGAGTCGCCGTTCACGGCATCCCGGATCCCGAAGTGATCGTAGTGTCCGCCGAGCACGATCGCCTCGCGTGCGTGGGGCCCGCGGCCCGTCAGCTTCCCGATGACGTTGACCGTGTGTGAGCGGCGGATGGCGCTTCGGACGGTCAGGTTGATGGTGAGCCCCAGCGGCACCGGCTTGAACTTCCTGGTCCAGGCCAGGCTGGTGAGCCGATCGAGATCCTGTCCTCCGTCATGGAAGAGGGCCGCCGCGGCGCTGTCCCTCATCCAGCCCGCGGCAAGGAGGCTCGTGGGCGGCTGTTCCAGGCGGACCTGTTCCCCGGTCCACGAGGAGGTGACCGCGCTCCACGGGTAGGTGGCGCTCTCGGTGGTGTGAACCATCAGGATGCCGGCGGCGCCATGGCGGGCGGCCTCCTCGATCTTGTAGGTCCAGCGGCCATAGTAGGTGAGGACCTTCCCCTCGAAGATCGTCGAGTCGCGCAGTCCCGGGTCATTGACCAGGCAGATGACGATTTTGCCCTGCGCGTCGATCCCGGCGTAGTCGTCCCACTGGTACTCCGGTGCCACGATGCCATACCCGACGAACACCGCTTCCGCGGAGAGCGACACGAGGGTGTCGTTCCGCATCGACCAGAGGACGTAGTCGTCGCGGTAGGCGTACCGGTGCTCGGCCTGGGCCGTGGTGCGAAGCGTCGGGTCCGGTGTCAGGGCCACGATCGGCACCTGCTGGTAGTACGTGCCGCTGTCTCCCGCCGGGAGCAGTCCGAGACGCTGGAACTGGGTGGCGATGTACAGGGCTGCGAGGGCGCCGCCGCGAGTGGCGGTGCCCCTGCCCTCGAGCAGGTCGCTGGAAAGGAACTGGAGGTGCGCCCGGTACGATCCGGAGTCCACCGCCTGGGCCACCCGGTCGGCCTCGGTCTGGGCCGCGAGAGGAGCGACGCCGGCCGACAGGATGGCTGCAATGGCGCCGAGCAGCAGGAGGGGGCGAGGTCCGTTCACGGGCGTCTCCAGGGAAGGGTTTGTCGCTTCAGTGAGCGGCGCAGGCCGGGTGGCGCAGGAACGCCTCGATGGCCGCGACGACGGTGTCGGGATGGGTCTCGTGGGGACGATGCAGGACATTGTCGAGGGGGAGAAATTCGCGGCAGGGCAGCCGGGCCGCAATGCTCTCCCCGACGACGAACGGAATGGTCGGATCCTGGCGTCCCCAGATCAGCAGGACTGGTTGATGGATGTCGCCGAAACTGTCCCGCAGGGCCACGAAATCGAACTCGGTCAGGACACGGGTGGCTGCGCTGCGATAGGCGGGATCGGTCGCTGGTGTATAGCCGCCCGCTCCCGAGGGCTCAGCCAGCCAGGCGGGGTCCTGGGGCGGCATCGCCGCCGAAAGGACCGAGGCGACCCAGCCACGGGCATCGGAAGGGACGTCCTTGGCCCCCGCCAGGAATGGCTGGAGGGCGAACCCCGCCGGCGCGATCAGCACCGCGGCGGTCACCCGGTCGGGATGATCGAGCGCGAGCGCCGCGGCGACCTCGCCTCCCATTGAGTGCCCGACCACGACCACCGGGCCCCGGGTCCAGCGCTCGAGGAAGTCGCCCAGGCGCCGGCGGTAGGAGGCGAGATCGTAGGGGGCATCGGGCTTGTCGCTGAGGCCAAAGCCGGGGAGGTCCACGGCGATGACGCGGTAGTGGCGGGCCAGCGCGTCGAAGACGGCCCGGTAACCCATCAGGGATTCGCCATAGCCGTGCAGGAGCAGCAAGGTGGTGTCTCCCCGCCCGGCGCGGACGACGCGGAGCCGGATGTCGCCGGCCTGGAGCCACTCGGCCTGGTGCAGGGCGGGCGCCACCGGGCGGGGCCGGACATCCCACCCCAGCCAGAGCAGGATCCCGAGCACCAGGAGCCAGGGAACGACCCGCCTCACCGGCGCCCGTCGAAGGGTGTCATGGGGGAATGAATACCAGCCTGCGGTGGTCGGGGCCACGCTTGCTCGGCACCCCGCGTAGGGACCATCTTTCCGGTTCACGCCCCCCCCACGGGAGACCCCAGGGAGCCATGCTGGAATCGCTCAAGTCACGCACCATCACCCGCCTGCCGGACCAGGTCACCTTCCAGGGGCGCGTTCTCTTCCTGGCCGAGGATCCCGCCCTCATCCGGGAGCAGCTGGCCGGCAAGGACCTGCCATGGCCCCCCCCGTTCAAGCTGCGCGACGACATCTCGACCGACGAGATCACCCCGGCCTACATCTGCTACTACTACGACGAGCGGCTGGGCGAATTCCCCTACCTGGGGCTGAAGGCCGGGAGCGAGTTCCCGATCGGCCGTGGGTCGGTGAAGGCGGGCGGGTTCGTCGCCGCGGTGAGCGGCAAGCGGCGGGGGAAGGGGTCGAGCCGTGAGCAGTCGCCCTACGCGGAGATGATGGCGGGGATCCGGCTGGTCATCGCCGAGAACATTGAGCGGATCTACCGGGAGAACTGCCAGAACCTGGGGATCTTCACCAGCACCGACTTCTCGCTGATCGGACGGATCCGGCGAGGCGAGGCGATACCCCTGGCCGACTTCACCCGCGGCGAGGGCGAGATCACCCGCGGGATCATCGAGCACGGCGGCCTGTTCCAGTACAACGTCGCACGGCTGCAGGGCAAGGTCGCGGTACCGGTCCCGGCCAGTCCCAGGCGGCCGATGACCCTGGCGGAGAAGATCATCGCACGTCACTGGGTGGCGGACCTGGCGACCGACCGGGTTGGCGTCCCCAGCGTCCGGCCGGGCGACGAGGGCTTCGTGCGCACCGACATCCGCTTCAGCCACGAATACGTGACGCCGATGGCCGCCATCTTCTGGCGCGACTACGTCGGCGCCAACGAGAAGGTGGCCGATCCCGGCTCGATCTTCTTCTTCCGCGACCACCTGACCTTCCTCGAGCTGGCGATGACCGACGAGCGGAAGGCGGAGGGCCTGCTGGACGTAGCGCTGGAGCTGAAGAAGAAGCAGGAGGAGTTCGCGGCGGAACAGGGCATCCGGCTGTACGGCGAGCTGCCCCGCCTGGCACGGAACTCCGCGGTGCAGGGCTCGGAGGCGATCTGCCATTCCAAGATGCTCGAGCAGCACGCGCTGCCGGGCCAGGTCATCATCGGCAGCGACAGCCACACGCCGCACAGCGGCGCGATCGGCTGCGTCGCGTTCGGCGTCGGCACCACCGCGATCTTCAATTCCTGGCTGACCCGCGACGTGCGCCTCAAGGTCCCGCCCTCGGTCCTGGTGCGGGTCAACGGCGCGAAGCCGGCCAACATCACGGCCAAGGACTTCATGCTCCAGATCCTGCGCCAGCCCTACGTGCGCAGCGGGCAGGCGATCGGCAAGATCGTGGAGTACGCCGGGGCGGCGGTGGAGGCACTCTCGATCGACGAGCGGGCCACGATGACCAACATGGCGGCGGAGGTGGGCGCGTTCACCGGCATCATCAGGCCGGACGCCGTGGCCGTCGAGTACCTGGTCCGTGAGCGGGGCGTGCCCCGGGCGGATGCCGAGCGGATGCTCGGCGGGACTCTTCTCCGACCCGGGGGCGGAGTACGAGGAGATCATCGATATCGACGCCTCCCGCCTCGAGCCGATGGTGGCGCTGCCGGGTGATCCGGGCAACGGGCTGTTCATCGCGGAGCTGGGGCAGCCGGTCAAGGTCGACATCGCCTATGCCGGGAGCTGCACCGCCGGGAAGAAGGAAGACATGGACATGTACGCCCGGGTGCTGCGCGAGGCGGCCGAGGCGGGACTCCGGGTGCATCCGGAGGTGAAGTTCTTCATCCAGTTCGGGAGCCAGGAGGTCAAGCGGTACGCCGAGTCGAAGGGGTATCTCGACATCTTCCGGGCGGTCGGGGCGGAGATCATCGAGCCGTCCTGCGGGGCCTGCATCAATGCGGGTCCGGGCGTGAGCTACCGGAAGGAGACGGTCACGGTGAGCGCCATCAACCGGAATTTCCCGGGGCGCTCGGGACCGGGCCAGCTCTACCTGGCGAGTCCCTACACCACGGCGGCGAGCGCCGTGGCCGGGTACATCACTGGGTGGACGCCGGGATCACTGGCGTCGACCCGGCTGGAGCCGGCGCACTCCTGAAATACTCGCGATTGTAGTCCGACCGCGCGTTCCACATGACCCACCCCTCGATGCCGAGTTCCTCGGCGGCCCTGATCTGCTCGCGGACCATGTCGGGGGTGTACCGTGGGGGGCCCAGGGTAAAGGCCTGGATGTAGGGGCGGATCTCGGTGGTGGCGTGGATGGCCAGGGAACGCTGGCGGGCATCCTCCATGGCCCGACGCACAATGGCGTACGGCTCGGCGTTGGGCTGGTCGAAGCCGTAGCTGCCCGGCCCGTAGTGGCTGGGATAGACCATGGGCAGCACGACGTCGGCGCTGGTCACCAGGCTTTCCCATTTCTGCCCGATGCCCATGTCGTCCTCGGCGCTCGTAGTCAGCCCGAAGACATCGATCGTGAACGGCACGCCGAGGGGCCTCACCCGGCTCCGCAGCAGGCGCAGGCTGCGGGTGACCCCCTGCTCTGAGCTCTCCATGCCCCGGCGACCCGGAAAGACGGCGGTGGCCAGCCGGGCCCTCGGTTCATCGGGGAACCGGACGTAGTCGAACTGCAGCTCGTCGAATCCCTGCCGGACCGCTTCGGCACCGAGGGCTGCCGCGTAGGCCCAGACGGAATCAGAGTAAGCGTCCACCCAGGGCCGGCCCTGGCGATCGAGCCAGGCCCCGCCGTTCACGTCGCGAATGGCCCAGGTGGGGCGCTGCCGTGCCAGGAGCGGGTCCTTGGCCACCACGATCCGGGCGATCGGGTGGATGCCGCGCAGTTCGAGAGCGCGGAGCCGGGCCCGGACATCGGGCGCGCGCAACTGGGTGTTGGCGCCGATGCTGATCGCGGTCGGGACGTTTGAGCGGTAGGTCAGGTAGCCGGTATCGTCCTTGACGTCGATGACGAACGAATTGACCTCGGTGCCCTCGACCAGCCGGATCAGGTCGTAGAACCGCTGTGAGCCAAAGGCCCAGGCGTTGAGGTAGATGGCGCGAACCGGGCGGGGCGGGGGTTGCAGCGGTGGGGCGGGCCACTCCAGTTTCGGCACCGCCTGGAGCGGGAAGACATCATCCGCCGCTGGTCTCGCAGGGGCGGGCTGGGCTGGCAATTCGTCCGCCCATTCCGGGGCTTCGACCGAGCGCCCCTGCGCCCTGGCTGGTGCCGCGAATCCGGCCAGGAGGAGGGCGGCAATCGGCACGAGGTGCCGTGGCCGGCAATGGGGCGCTGGGTTGGATCGCACGTTGCCCGGGCAAGTGTGAAGTTATGGTGGCACATGAAGCTAGCGGGGCGGGGCCACCTCTTGGCAGGCACCGTGCGGACCGCTACGATTTTCGCCAAGGGGGTGCCAATGCAAATCTCGATCCAATACTGCGTCGTTTGAAACTACGAGCCACGGGCCGCCGGTCTGGCGGCCGAGCTTCGCGGCGCCTTTCCAGACGCGGTCCTCAAGCTGATTCCCTCCTCGGGGGGAGTCTTCGAGGTCACCGTGGACGGCAAGGTGATCTTCTCCAAGAAGGCGGCGGGACGGCATGCCGCGCCCGGCGAAGTCCTGGAGATCCTCCAGGGCAAACGGTGAGCGGTAAGCGGTGAGCGGGAGCATCGTTTGGGCATTGATGCCAGCCCGAGGCTCCCGTTCACCGTTCACCGTTCACCGTTCACTTCATTTCTCATGAGAATCGCCATCACCACCGGCGGGGGTGACGCCCCCGGACTGAACGCGGTCATCCGCGCCATCGTGCTCTCGGCCCACCAGCGGGGCTGGCAGGCCTACGGCATCCGTCGAGGCTATGGCGGCCTGCTGGGGGATGAAGGGGTCATGGCCCTCACTCCGGAGAAGGTCCGGGGCATTACTCACCTCGGCGGCACGATCCTGGGCACGACCAACCGGGGCAATCCGTTCCGCTGGCCCAGCACGAACGCGGCGGGCCAGCCGGTCGAGATCGACCGGTCCGACGACTTGCTCGCGGCCTTCCAGGCCAGCGGCTTCGATGCGCTGGTCGCCATCGGCGGGGACGGCAGCCTGCGGATCGGCTACGATCTCTGGCGCAAGGGCATGCCCGTGGTGGGCGTTCCCAAGACGATCGACAACGACGTCCACGGCACCCTGGCGACCTTCGGATTCGACACCGCGGTCTCGATTGCGACCGAGGCAATCGACCGGCTGCATTCGACCGCCGAAAGCCACGAGCGGGTGATGGTCGTGGAGCTGATGGGACGCCACGCCGGATGGATCGCACTGCACAGCGGGATTTCAGCCAGCGCCGACGTCATTCTGATCCCGGAACTTCCGTTCGACATCGAGCGGGTCTGCGACAAGATCCTGCTGCGCGAGTCGCGGGGCCGCCACTTCAGCATCGTCGTGGTGGCCGAAGGGGCGGCCCCGCGGGGCGGAGAGGAGGTGCTGCTCGAGCGGCGCACCGTCGGGGGCGTCGACCGCCTGGGGGGAATCGGCAGCCTGGTAGCCAAGGCGATTTCCGACCGGACCGGCAAGGAGACGAGGAACCTGGTGCTGGGGCACCTCCAGCGGGGCGGCTCGCCGACGACGTTCGACCGACTGCTGGGTCTCCGCTTCGGCACTGCCGCCGTCCAGAGCATCGCAGACGGGGAATTCGGCGTCATGATCGGCCTCCGTCCTCCCACCATCACGCGGGTGCCGCTGGCCGATGTGGTCGGCAGGACCCACAATGTTCCGCTCGACAGCGACACGATCGCAACCGCCCGCGCGCTCGGGATCGCCCTTGGCGACTGACGAGGGAGCGGGGAGCGGGGAGAGGGGAGCAGGCCTCTCGTACCCGGCCACGCGCACTTCAGATACCACCGACCTGCTTCACGGCCAGGCCATCCCCGATCCCTATCGCTGGCTCGAGAATGGGGACAGCGCCGAGACCCAGGCCTGGACCGAGGCCCAGAATGCGCTCACGGCCGCGTGGCTCGAGGCCGTGCCCGCCAGGGCGGGGATCCGCCGGCGCCTGGAGGAGCTGCTGCAGATCGGCGCCGTGGGGGCTCCCACGCCGGCCCGGGGACGCTACTTCTACCTCCGCCGCGACGGCACCCAGAACCAGCCGGTGCTGTATGTCCGAGACGGGGTGGACGGCCCGGACCGGGTAGCCGTGGACGTCAACTCCCTCGACGCCGAGGGCACGACCGCACTCGACTGGTACTTCCCGAGTCACGACGGCCGGTACCTGGCCTACGGGCTGTCGTCCAACGGCAGCGAGGAGAGCACACTCCACCTGCTCGATGTGGGCAGCGGACAGCTGCTTTCCGATCGGATTCCCGGCACGCGCGCCGTCAGCCTGGCGTGGCTGCCCGATGCCAGCGCGTTCTACTACACGCGCTACCCTGCGCCCGGCCAGGTGCCCGAGGAGGAACGCCAGTACCACCGGGCCGTGTATTTCCATCGGGTGGGTGGCGACTCCGCCGCCGATCCGCTGGTCTTCAAGCCGGCGGAGAAGGAGCACTGGCCCGGCATCGACCTGTCGCCTGACGGGCGCTGGCTGGTGCTGCAGGTCGCCCGGACCTTCGACCAGACCGACCTCTATCTCCGGGATTGCGCCGGACAGGGGCCGTTCGTGGCCGTGGCCAAGGACCTGCCCGCCTCCTTCGACGGTCACGTCGTAGACGGACGCTTGTACATCCGCACCGACCTCGATGCCCCGAACTACCGGCTGCTCGTGGCACCTGCGTCATCTCCCGGGCGGGAGCGGTGGACCGAACTGGTTCCCACCCGGGCGGAGGCGGTCCTGGACGGCGTGATGGTGCTGGGCCGGCGCCTGGCGCTCAGCTATCTCGAACGGGCCTCCAGCCGCCTGAGACTTGCGGACCGGGAGGGACGGGTGCTCCGGGAGGTCGACCTGCCTGCGCTGGGAAGCGTCTTCGGCTGGGGTGGTGAGCCGGATGGCGAGGAACTGTTCTACGGCTTCTCCTCCTTCGCCGTTCCCCCATCGATCTACCGGGTGGATCTGCGCGATGACCGGCAGCGGCTCTGGCGCCGGGTCGAAGCCCCTGGAGTCGACCCAGCCGCCTTTGCCGCCGACCAGGTGGAGTTCCGCTCGAAGGACGGCACGGCGGTGACCATGTTCCTGGTTCGGCGCCGGGACGTGACGCCCGACGGCAGCCGGCCCACCTACCTGACTGGCTACGGCGGGTTCAACATCAGCATGACACCGGCCTTCTCCCGCTCGTCGCTGCTCTGGCTGGAGCACGGTGGAGTGCTCGCGATCCCGAACATCAGGGGTGGTGGCGAGTACGGCGAGTCGTGGCACCAGGGGGGGATGCTCGCCCGAAAGCAGAACAGCTTCGACGACTTCCTGGCGGCGGCGGAGTGGCTCATTGAGCGGCGCTGGACGCGGCCAGACCGGCTGGCAATCGCAGGAGGCTCCAACGGCGGGCTCCTGATGGGCGCCTGCCTGACCCAGCGGCCCAACCTGTTCCGGGCGGTGCTGATCCAGGTACCGCTGCTCGACATGCTGCGGTACCACCGGTTCCGGATCGCGCGACTCTGGATTCCGGAGTATGGTTCTGCGGAGGATCCCGAGCAGTTCGCCTGGCTCAGGGCCTACTCGCCGTACCACCGGGTAACGGATGGCACCCCCTACCCCGCGGTGCTCCTGGCCACCGCAGAGAGCGACACGCGGGTGGACCCGCTGCATGCGCGGAAGATGGCAGCGAGGCTCCAGGCCGCGACCGGCGGTTCCCACCCGATCCTGCTCCGCCTCGAGGCGAAGGCGGGGCACGGCGCTGGCAAGCCGATCAGCAAGGTGCTGGAGGAATTGACCGACACGTGGTGCTTTGTATTCTCGGAATTGGACGTCGCCTGAGGCGGGTCGAGCCCGCGCAGGTTCCACCAACCGGAGGGCAGCAACGTGAACGCTCCGAATCAGCCGATCGCGATGTCACAGCCCGGGCGCTGGATGGCCGCGCTCCGCATCGCGGTGGGTCTCTACTTCGCCAAGGCGATCTGGACCAAGATGACCGTGGTCCTGGCGGGGGGATTCTTCCCGGTGCCGACGGCGTCCGACCGGTGGCTCCAGGCCATGCCGAACATCGTGACCAAGCAGGCCGAGGGGAACCCGATCCTGTGGTACAAGGCATTCCTCGAGGGGACCGTGCTGCCCAACGTGCCGTTGTTCGCGCAGCTTACGGCGTGGGGCGAGGTCGTGGCCGGGGCAGGGCTGGTGCTGGGGCTGTTCAGCGGAGTGGCGGCGTTGACGGGGCTGCTGCTGGCGATCAACTACGGACTGGCGACGCAGTGGATGTCACCCAACCAGTTTGGATTCCACTACGTGCTTATCTCCTGCATGCTGGTCTTCTTCCTGGCCCGGAGCGGCCGGGAGTGGGGCCTGGACAGCTGGCTGGCGTGGCGCTTCGGAGACCGGTGGTGGACGGGGAGGCCGTTCGCCTGATTGACGGATTGAGAGATTGGAGGATTGAAGGAGTGGCGGCAATTCGTCAATCCCTCAATCCGTCAATCACTCAATTGCCACTGCCGATGGCGACTCCCCACGGCACCGACCCCGCCGGCACGGTGGCGATGGCCTTGAGCGAGTCGGTGTCGATGACGCTCACATCGTTGGAGGGGCCATTGGCGGCGAAGAGGCGCTTGCCGTCGGGCGTGAGGGCCAGCCCCCAGGGACGCTTGCCGGCCGGCACGGTGGCGATGATGGAGTCCCGGGCCGGGTCGAGTACGGCGATGGTGCCGCCCCGTCCCGTCGAGACGTAGATCCGCCCCCCGCCCGGCGCCACCACGATGCCCATCGGACGCGCGCCTTCGGGGAAGGGGATCGTCGCCAATACCTTTCGCGAAGCCGGATCGAAGACGGTCACCGTTCCCCCCACCTCGTTGGTGACGTACCCCTTGGAGCCATCGGGAAGGAAGGCGATGCCGCGTGGCCGTTCGCCGGTCGGGACGGTCCCGATGACCGTGCCCGAGGCGACGTCGATCGCCGTCACGTTCTTGGCCGATTCCCCGCTGACATAGACCGTCTTCCCGTCAGGGGAGAGCCGCACTCCCTCGGGCTCACTTCCCACGGCAAGCGTCGCCAGCACCTTGCCGCTGGTCAGGTCGACGATGCTCGCCGAATTGGCATCCTCGTTGGAGACATACAGCCGGGTCCCGTCCGGGCTGACATCGAATGTCTCGGGGTCGCTGCCGCCGGGGATCACCCGCACCGTCCGGCGACTGGCCGCGTCGACCACCGCGATGCCGTCCTTCGACTTGTCCGCCACCAGCTTGGCGCATTCGGCGTCGGGCATCGAGGGCGGGCATTTGGGGCTGCCGCTCAGTGCGACGTAGATCGTCCTGCCGTCCGGGCTGACCACGACACCGCGTGGCCGGGTCCCGACCGGGATCGTGGCCACGACGGTGGCCGTGGCGGCATCGATGATCGTGAGGTCCCGGGAGTCCTCGTTGGTGACGTAGGCATATTCCCGGCGCCCGGACATCGGGACTCCGCCGGCTGCCCCCTGCTCGCGCCCTCCGCCACACGCGGTGAGTGCCAGAAGACCCATCGCTCCTGCCGCTCCGGCCCTACTCCATGTGCTCATCGAATTGCGCCCTGTCGCGGTTCTTGGCCGTGTCGAGGCCCTTGAGTGTGCGGACGCCCCTGGCCCCCGTGAAGATGGCGCCGTCGAGGTCGGCCTGCGTCACCGTGGCGTCGGTCACGGTGGCGCCGGAGAAATCGGTGTTGACCAGGTCCGCCAGGCCGAGGTTCGCACCGGTCAGGTCGGCCTGGCGCAGGGAGGCGTAGCTGAGGTCGGTCTTGAAGAGGTTGATTCCGGTGAGATCGGCTCCGGTCAGGTCGGCCCCGACGAAGGTAGCGCGCATGACCCCCATGGACTGATTCCCCGGATCGGCGCCGGCATTGGACCGCCGCAGCCGGCTGCCGACCAGTTTGGCCTTCCTGTAATACCCGATGATCCGCGTGCTGTCGAGGGTCGCACCCGAGAGATCGACCTCCTCGCCGATGGTCGCGAAGAGGCTGGCGCCGGTGAGGTCGGCCTTCCGGAGATCGGCGCGCCGAAGGGTGGTGTTGTCCAGGTTGCTCCTGACCAGCCGGGCGTCGGTCGCGACGGCATCGGTCAGATCGGCGGCCATCAGGTTGGCGCCTGAGAGGTTCGCGCCGACCAGGCGTGCCTTGACCAGGCGGGCGCCGTGGAAGTCGATGCCCTGCAGATCGAGCCCGGAGAGGTCGGCTCCCGCCAGGTCCGGCGCGGTGCCGGCGGGAGTGGCGTCGATCCGGGCCCGGACCTGCTCGGCGGTGAGGGCCCCGGCGGCCGCGGGCACGGCGTGAGTGGAGTCCGGCAGGACCAGGCCCGCGGCGGCGGCGATCCGGCGCCCCATCACCGCTCCGCCCACCGGCGCCATCTCGGAGGTCTGTCCCTTGAGCTCCAGGTCCTCGTCCTTCAACACCTTTCCCGTGGCCACTTCGACCAGCTCACCGTAGAACTGCCAGACCAGGTTGCTGATCTTGACCAGCTTGGTGCCGGCGATCCACCGGGCATCGAGCCGTGCTCCCACGTGCAGGGCGCAGGTCCGGTCGGCGCAGCCGTCGTGCGCGGAATCCAGCGCGGCGATGGCTCGCGCGACTTCCGCGGAATCCACCACTTCGACATCAGGATATCGCTCCAGGGCCCGCCGCAGCGCCGCGCCGGCCACCGAGGCGAGTTGGCTGTCGCCGGGCTCGATCGAGTTGGCGACGTCGCCGAAAAACCTGGTGGGCATCAGCACCAGGCGAGGCGGCGCCATAGGCATTGCCGGACGGCCCTGGGCGTGCGCGGGCAGGGCCAGGCAGGCCAGGAATGCCGCCAGCGCCGGGAGAGCTCTACTGCTGCTTGGTGGAATCGGTCTTCGCCGTCGAATCGGTGGGAGGTGGGGGCGGCTGCCGCACCGCGGGCCGCCCGGGGCCCATCTTCTTGTCGCTGCGCAGCTTCACGTACGAGTAGAGGTCGAGGATGATCGGCATCGACAGGTCCAGCGAGCACCAGGCAGGCATTCCCTTGTCGGGGCGGCCCTGGCAGACGGTGGAAACGAAAATCGCCTGGCTGGTGATGACGCCGTCGGGGCTGAGCGACATGAGCAGGTTGGGGGCGAAGGTCGTGCCGGTCGCATCCTCGCCGTGGCAGCGGGCGCAGTTGAGCTGGAACTGCTTCCAGCCGTTGTACACGCCTGGCGAGACGGTGTCCTTGGGGACCGGATGGTTGATGTCGACCAGCTGGGCCTCGAGGCGGTGGGCGGTCAGCGCAGGGCACACCAGCGCAAAGGCGCCCAGCAGAAGCAGGCGGGCCAGGACGAAAAAGGGACGCATCTGAATCGTCGTTCCTTTCATGGAATTGGGTGCTGCGGTCTTCATTGGGCCGGTCCGCCCGGCGTGGAGTCCTGCGGAATGGGCAGCAGGGGAATGTCATACCGCTTCAGCAAGGCCTGGATGTCCTCGGCCTTGGCATCGAGGAACGCCTGCAGGCTGTCGCGCAGCGGGCGGTCGCGCCGCCGGGTGGCGGCGGAAATGTTGAACGCGAACGGGATCCCGCTCACCGAATCACTTTCAATGGGGATCAGGACCAGGGGAACAGAGGCCCGGGCGGCGAAGTAGCCGGCCAGCGGGCCCCAGACAATGGCGAGGTCGATCTTCTTGTCCACGACGGCGTTGATGATGTCGTCCGGACGGAGCAACGAGTCGCTGTAGAAGGTCCCGAACCCGACCAGGTTGCCGACCACGCCATGGGCGCTCAGCGCCATGGCGGGGGGCGTGTTTTCGGCGTCGGCGTTGAGCAGGTTGACGCCGATCCGCAGCGTCTTGAGGGCGGGATCATCCAGCGACGTGATGTCGAGGCCGGAGTCCTTGCGGTAGACGATCACGTAGGCCGAGCGGAAGTACGGGCGGGTCGTGGCGGCGATGTCGAGGCCGGTCGGCGCGGTCATGGCCATGTCGCAGTAGCGGCCGTTGAGCCCCCGGGCAAAGAACCCGCGGCGGACCGGCCACCAGGCGTACTCGAGTTTCGAATTCCAGCTGGCGGCGAGCATCTCGGCCAGCTTGTTCTCGAAGCCGTCGCCGGCCTGGTTCGAGAAGGGCATGTTGTCCGGATCGGCGCAGACCCGGAGGACGCCCGGGGTCAGCACTCCCGGCCGCTGGGCCCGGGCGAGTCCGGGAGCGAGTGCGAGGAGCGCGAGCGCGAGCGCGAGCAGCGAGGTTGTGCGGCGAGATGCGTGCATGCGTGGCCATCCATCCAAAAAAGGGCGCCGGTGTCCGGGGTGTCATCCGTACACCGGCGCTTGAAACTACTACCCCGGCAGCCCCGGCGAGAAGTCCGCCAGGGTGCCGGGTGACAGCTTAGAGCGAGAACACCGTCAGCACGCCACCCTGGGTGGAGAACTGGCCGGCGTCGCCAAAGGCGCCAAGGGCGCCCAGGCCTGCGGTCGGATCCTCGGCACCGATGCCAGCAGCCACGCCGATACCGGCCCAGCCGCCGATGCCCGAGAGCACGGCCACGTACTGCTTGCCATCGGGACCCTTGTAGGTCATCGGGTTGCCGATGATGCCCGACGGGGTCTTGAACTGCCACAGCAGCTTGCCGGTCTTGGCGTCAACGGCCTTGAGCCAGCCTTCCATGGTGCCGTAGAAGACCACGCCGCCAGCAGTGGCCAGCGCGCCGCCGTATGCGGCCAGGTTCTCCTTGATCTCCCAGTTCACCTTACCAGCCATCGGATCCCAGCTGATGAAACGGCCGCGATGGCCGCCGGGGCCCGGGAACATCCGCACGATCGCGCCCACGTAGGGCTGGCCGGAGGTGTACTTCACCTCGACGCCCTCGTAGTCCATGCAGATGTGGTTGGCGGGAACGTAGAACATGCCGGTGATCGGCGAGTAGGCCGACGGCTGCTGGTCCTTGAAGCCGATGGCGGCCGGGCAGATGCCCTCACCGTTCTTCTTGCTGCTGGTACCGTAGCGGGGATCCTTGACCGGGACGCCCGTGGTCACGACGCCTTCCACCGGGGTGCCGGTGCCGGCGTTCTTGGCCCAGTTGATCGGGCCGAAGGCGTTGGCGACGATCACCTTGCCGTTGGTCCGGTCGACCGTGTACCCAATGCCGTTACGGTCGAAGTGGGCCAGGAGCTTCTGGCTCCCCTTGTCGAACAGCACCATTTCGTTGATGCCGTCATAGTCCCACTCGTCGTGCGGGGTCATCTGGTACGCCCACTTGACCATCCCGTTGTCAGGATTGCGGGCCCAGATGGTCATCGACCACTTGTTGTCGCCAGGGCGCTGGTCGGGATTCCAGGTGCCCGGGTTGCCGGAGCCGTAATAGATGAGGTTCAGCTCGGGGTCGTAGGAATACCAGCCCCAGGTCGTGCCGCCGCCGCGCTTCCACTCGTCGCCCTGCCAGGTGGACACGCCGAGGTCCTTGCCCTTCATCGACGCGTAGTTCGAGTTGGCATCACCCGTGATGCCGACTTCCTTGTCCGGGCCGGTGGAGTACATCGTCCACTCGTGGGCGCCGGTGTTGACGTTGACCGAAGTGACGCGACCGCGAACGCCGAACTCGCCACCGGAAATACCGAAGATGACGTGGTCCTTGATCACGATCGGCGCGTTGGTCATCGTGGCGCCCTGCTTGTAGCCGGTCGCTTCGGTGCCCGCGTCCGACGTGGCCGGGTGCGTGGCCTTCCAGAGCTCCTTGCCGGTCTTGGCATCGAGCGCGATCAGTTCACCTTCCAGTGCCTCGATGAAGATCTTCCCGCTCGGATGGTAGGCCAGTCCGCGGTTGACCAGGTCGCAGCACGCGATCGGAATCGCATCCGGGCTCTGCTTCGGGACGTACTTCCAGATCATCGGCGCGCCGGCTTTGGAGAGGTCGAGCGCATAAACGATGTTCGGGAACGAGGTGTGGACATACATCACATTCCCGATGACCAGCGGGTTCCCCTCGTGGCCACGGAGCGTTCCGGTGGAGAACGACCACGCTGCCTTGAGGTTGGCCACGTTCGCCGTGGTAACCTGGTTGAGCGGGCTGAAGCGCTCGAGACCGTAGTCACGGCCCGTCATCCACCACTCGCCTTCCGGCGCGTTCAGGGTCCAGGCTCCGGACCTTGCCGCCGTCTGGGCGGTGGCTGTTGCGACGGTCAGTCCAACGGCCATCGCTCCCAGCCACATTCTCTGCGTAAATCGGTTCATAGCTGACCTCGGGTTGAAGGGTAGTGCGACCGCTGAACTGCCTGCATGGCCCCGGCGCCGAAGCGGCGCTGGCATCGGGCCGGCGTGCACCGATCCCAATGCCACTCCGTTGCGCGGGTCGAACAGGACACTCGTGCTCCCACCTCCTGCAGGCGGGAGTCTAAATCGTGTTTCATTATGTAACTGTTGGGAGTACCGGGGAGGGCTGAATCGACGACGTCCATGGGAAGGGGGCAATTGGGCAATGCCCAACGCCACCCCCGCCATGGGGAGTGCCGACGATTGCCATTGGTGGCAGCCAGGGAACCAGATCCCAAAGCCTACCTCCTGAAAACTGCGATAGCCCCGGAACCCCGGGGGCACGGATACAGGACTGCAGATTGGTGAGAGAGAACCAGGCTTGTTATCGGTCGGGGCGGGGAGCCCCGGCTGTTGCGGCCTATACTGCTTCCAGCCTATTGATACCGCCCAGACGGGGAAGTGTTCCCTGCCGGGCCCCGGTTCCGTTGGAGTGGGGTGCCAGTATACAGGCGGCCTGAGTGGCTGTCAATCGGGCACCCCCCGACCTCCCTCCCACTACCCCACCATGACTTTGGCGCCCTCATTGGTGAATCCGGTCGAGAAGACCCTCCCCCTGCGTCCGACCGCCGAGCGGGCGACCTTCTCCAGCCGTGCTCCCTCACGCTCGGTGCCTACGATCCCGTAGACCGCCGGACCCCACGAACTCTGCCCGACCCCTCCGATGGCCCCCCATTCGGCGAGGCGGCTGACCAGGTCGGCCGACGGGCCCGGGGCGAAGGCTCCTCCCTGGGCGGCAGCGAACCAGCCGCCGGTCACTCGCTGAATCTCACTCAGTGCGTCACCAAAGGCGTGGAGATCGGCGTCCGCCAGGCCGGGGAGCAGCTGGAGCAGGACGATGTGAGCGACTCGCTCGACCTCCTCCTGGGCAGGGGGTACCAGCCCGGAGAATGCCGCGGCCTCCGCCTCACCGCTCAGCCCCGGCTTGCCCTCGGGGACCACGACCACACAGCGCCACTCTTCCGGCATCGGGAGCCTGGCGAGCCGCGGGGCCACGGCGTCGGTCCCCGGCCGCCGGCCGCCTTCGAGGATGAAACCACCCTGCTCAAAGAGCCAGGTCCCGATGGCGGACCGTCCGCCGCGCCCGACGGAGAGGGCGAGGGCATCCGCCGCGGTCGGCTGGCGGTACAGCTCGGCCAGGGCGCGCGCCACGGAGAGGGCCAGCTGGGTGCCTGACCCCAGCCCTGCGTGCGCCGGGATCGCCTCGTGAACCTGCAGCCGGGCGCCGCCGGTCAGGCCGCGAGCCGCCAGATACCGGCGGGCGAACTCGAGCGCGCGGTCCGAATCAGGCCCCGTGGCCACGAGCTCGGTCGCCGGCTCGGCCTCAAGCACAACTCCGGGGTACCGGCACTGCCGCACCGATGCCGCCGAACCGGCGGCCGAGGTGGCCCCGGAGGTCGAGCACGCCGAAGTGGAGGCGGGCAGGGGCGCGAACCGCGACTCGCGTGGGGGCGCTCACGAGCCTGCCACTGGCGCGGAAGGTGCCTTGGCCAGGCGCGCACGGATCACCCCGGTGAGGCGGGCCATGGCCTCGACCTCACGGGGGCCCGGCGGTCTTGTCCACCATCACCTGCAGCCGCGAGAGCTCGCGGCTGATTTCATCGGCGGCGATCAGGTGGGTCCGCGTGGCCAGGATCGCCGCCTCCAGGACGGCGTGGCGGGCTCGATTGAAGCCGAGGAAGGGGCGTCGCTCCTCGCGGTGGACCACCCGCATCTCGAACCGGGAACGGGGCGGAGTGGTGTCGGACCGGACCACCTCGAGCTCCCGCCAGGAACAGGCGGCGTCGAGCACGGCTCCCCGGACCTGCCGTGCCGGCGTCCACGGAAACTCCGCCGTCTCGGTGGCCCCCATCGCGAACAGCATCACGTCGTCGGTGAGGTTGACGACCGCCGTCCCGGTGGCCACGAGGTTCCGGAAGGTGGTCGTTTCCACGAACGGCTTGATCACGATCGTCTCGTCACCCCACTCGACTCCCATGGGGGCGCAATTGACCCGTCCGGAGGCATCGAGGGTGGTGACGATGGATTCGATGATCATCAGTCGCGAGTCGTGAGTCGTGAGTCGTGAGTCACTGGGCGGGCAGGACCGGCAGGGTCACGTGAGAGGGGTAGGCCGCCGAGCGGTAGATCGAATGGGTGCGGGCGCGGAACGCGGCGGGATCGGCCAGGAAGATGTTCGGCACGAAGGTCTGTGGATTCCGGTCGTAGGCCGGGAACCAGGTGCTCTGCACCTGCACCATGATCCGGTGCCCCTTGAGAAAACGGTAGCTCTGCTGCCGGAGCGGGACGACATACTCGAGTACGGTGCCCGGCGTGATGGGCTCCGCGTGCTGGAAGCTCCGCCGGTAACGCCCGCGGAGAATCTCGCTCGCCACGATCAGCTCGTACCCGCCGAGCTTGGGGTCGCCGGCCACCGAATCGGGGTAGACGTCGATCAGCTTGACCACCCAGTCGGCGTCGCTCCCGGTCGTGGCGGCGAAGAGATGCCCGGCGACGTCTCCGGCGATGGTGAGATCCTCGGCCAGCGGCTCGGTCTGCCAGGTGAGCACGTCGGGTCGGCCGTCCACGAAGCGCTGGTCCTCGGTGAGCCAGGTGTACCACCCGACCCGCGCGGGTTGTAGACCCATTGGATCGGCCGCTGCCGGTAGGGGACCGGGTGGGCCGGATCGGAGACGTACTGGTCGTGCGCCGTGCGGGGAGTCGCCGGGGGCGGCGTGAAAACCAGTCGGCCGCCGGACCGGAAGTAGAGGTTCTTCGGCTGCGGCGGCCTGCGGCGGCCAGTGGTCGAAGCGGCGCCACTCGTTGGCCCCCGACTCGAAGACCAGCGCCTCGGGGAAGGGCAGCGTGCCCTGTCCCTTGAGCCAGTAGGCGAACCACGGGGCCTGGACCTGTTCGCGGAAGTATTTCCCCGTGGCGCTGGCCGAAATCGATGTTGCCGAGGGTGCGGCGCCTCGCCGCGCCAGCCGCCGTGATTCCAGGGCCCGGCCACGAAGAAGTTGATGTGGCCGGTGTCGTGCGGCTCCAGCGCCGCGTACAGGAGGGTGGCGGCCGGCGAAATCCTCCTGGTCCCACCAGCCGGCGACGGTCAGGGTGGGAACCGTGGGCGCGGTCAGGATCCGCTCCAGGGCCCGCGCCTGCCAGAAGCCGTCGTAGGTCGGGTGAGCGACGAAATCGGTCCAGGTCGGCACCCGGCCGTGGAGGATCGAGTCGCCTACCTGCCTCAGGGATCCCAGGCCGAGGTACCAGTCGTAGGTGTCGTAGCGGCCGACGGGCGGCGGTACCGACTGGTCGTTGGACAGCTCCATCATCGAGGCGTACTCGAGCCCGTAGCCGAGGCGGAAGGCACCGTTGTGGAAGAAGTCGTCGCCCATCCAGGTGTCGGTCATCGGGGCCTGGGGGGAGACGGCCTTCAGCGCGGGGTGCGGGTGTACCGCCGCCATGCCGGCCAGCCAGCCGGGATAGGAGATCCCGAGCACACCGACCTTGCCGTTGTTGCCCGGGACGTTCTTGACCAGCCAGTCGATGGTGTCGTAGGTGTCGGTGCTCTCGTCCACGCCGTTGGGGTCCTTGGGGTCGTGCAGTGGCCGGTTCATGATGAACTCGCCCTGCGACGCGTAGCGGCCGCGGATGTCCTGGAAGACGAAGATGTATCCGTCCCGTGCCAGGTCGCGCAGGTAGGCGCGGAAATTGTTCTCCGCGTGTGCTATCCCGTACGGGGTCCGCAGCATGATGATGGGAAGCGGGGCGGTCCGGTCGAGGGGGGTGAAGATCCTGGTATTGAGCAGGGCGCCGTCCCGCATCGGGATGGCCAGGGTGGTATCCGAGAAGGGTGGCAGCGAGTCGAGCGGCGACTGGGCCCGGGCCGTCGACGACAGCGCCACGAGGAAGCCCGCCAGGCGGATACCGCGCAGCATGCCGTGAAATTGCGTCATCGGTGAAGATCCAGAGTCATGTACACATCTCCCCGGGTGTACCGGTAAGCGATTGGCACTGGAGCATTGTGGAAGCCGAGTCGATCATAGAGTGAGAGCGCCGGGGTAAGGCGGCTGTTGGAGACCAGCACCAGCCGGGTGGCGCCCGCCGCCTTCGCAAAGGCGATCGCCGCCTCGCCCAGCAGGCGCCCGATGCCGCGCCCCTGGGCCGCAGGCGCGACGGCCATCTTGGCCAGCTCCATCTCTCCCGGTGCCGACTTCTTGAGGACGGCGCAGGTCCCCAGGACCGAGTCGCCTTCCACCGCGAAGAAGATCTGGCCGCCGGGCGCAATGATCGCCGCGTGGGGATCTTCGAAGACGGCGAGATCGGGGGGCTCGATGACAAAGTAGCGCTCGATCCATTCCCGGTTCAGCCGCTCGAACTGCGGTCCCAGGGCCGGCTGGAACGGCACGATCGCGACCGCGCTCACCGCACGAATTCGACGGAGGGCGGCGCACTGGCCAGGTCGGGGGGCGCCGCCAGCGGCGAGACCGCGGCCCGGTCTGCTCGATCGGGAACATCGTGCCCGGTGCCACCGGTGAGAAACCAGTCGAGCATCCGGTATCCGTACTCGGTCAGCACCGACTCCGGGTGAAACTGCACTCCGGTGACCGGGAATTCCCGGTGGCGCACCGCCATGATCTCCCCTTCGTCGGACCAGGCGATGGCCTCCAGTACCGGCGGCAGGGTCGCCGGCGCGATGACCAGCGAGTGGTACCGGGTTGCGGTGATCGGTGAAGGGAGCCCGGTGAAGATCCCGGTCCCCGTGTGCCGGATTCGTGAGGTCTTGCCGTGCATCGGCCGCAGGGCCCGGACAATGTCGCCCCCGTAGGCGGCCCCGATGCACTGGTGCCCCAGGCAGACGCCGAGCATGGGCGTCGTGGCCCCCAGGCGGCGCACCAGGTCCGTCGAGATGCCCGCTTCGGCGGGCGAACAGGGGCCCGGTGAAATGATGATGTGCGTCGGGGCGAGGCGTGCCGCCTCTTCGAGCGTGATGGCGTCGTTGCGCAGCACCAGCGGTTCCGCGCCGAGCTCGCGGACATAGCGCGCCAGGTTGTAGACGAACGAGTCGTAGTTGTCGATGACCAGGATCATCGCCAGCGCGTCCATCAGGCCCAGGGCCTTGTCGAGCGTCTCCTGATACTCCGCCGCCGGGTCGGAGTCGGCGACGATGCCGCCGCCGGCCTGAAAGTAGGCGGTGCCACGCCGCAGGAGGTAGCTCCGGATGACGATGCTGGTGTCCAGCGCGCCGTCGAGTCCGAGGTAGCCGATGGAGCCGCAGTAGGTCGCCCGGCGGGTCGGCTCCAGCTCGGCGATGATCTCCATGGCGCGCACCTTGGGCGCCCCGGTGATCGAACCGCCGGGAAAAGTGGCGCGGAGCAGGTCGGCGGCGGTGCGGCCCTGGTCGAGGGTCCCGGTCACCGTCGAGACCAGGTGGTGGACCGTGGGGTGATGCTCGAGCGCGAAGAGCTCGGGCACCCGGACGGTGCCCGGGCGGCAGACCCGCGACAGGTCGTTGCGCAGCAGGTCGACGATCATCACGTTCTCGGCCCGGTCCTTCTCGCTCTCGGCCAGCGCGAGTCCGAGGGCGGCATCGTGCATCGGGCCAGTGCCCCGCGGCCGCGTACCCTTGATCGGCCGGGTCTCGACCGCGCGGTCGCCCCGTCGAGGTGGAGGAACCGCTCCGGCGAGGCGCTGAGCAGCTCGACATCGTCGAAGGCGAGGTAGGCGGCGAACGGCGCGGGATTGACCTGCCGCAACCGCGCATAGAGCACCGGAGCCGGTTCACCCACCGGGGCCTCGAACCGCTGCGACAGGTTGGCCTGGAAGATGTCGCCCGCGAGGATGTACTCGCGCACGCGCGCCACGGCGGCGAGATAGCCCTCGCGGGTGAAGGTCGAGCGGATGCCGTGGCGGATGGCGGGTTCGACACCCTCGACGGAGTAGGCGGGAGGGCGGGAGGGCGGGACGGCGGGAGGAGCTGGCGCACGTGCCCGTGCCTCCCGCCTTCCCGCCCTCCCGCCCTCGATCCACGACCGCACCTGCGCCAGCTCGCGCTGCCGCGCGCTGCTCCCCGCTCCCCCGCCGCCGCTGGCATTCCCGTCGAGATCAGCCACGCCCGCCCGGCCCGGTGGTCCCACGCGATGACCCAGTCATAGAGACCCAGCATCACGTCGGGGACGTCGAGATCGGCGTAGCGCGGGCTGGGCAGGCGCTCGAGCACGCGGCCCCAGTCGTACCCGATGTAGCCTGCCGCGCCACCCTGGAACGGAGGGAGGCCGGCCATGGCCGGGGTCTCGTGGGGGGCCAGGAGCCGGCCGACAGCCTCCAGGGCATCTCCTTCGATCGCCGTCCATGGTCCGCCACCGATCGATTGCTCGGTCACCGACGCGGTGCTCCGGACCCGGGCCCAGGGATCGGCAGTCAGGAAGGAGAATTGTCCGAGATGATCCTGGTCGGTGGCGCTGTCGAGCCAGAGCAGCCAGGGGAGGCCGAGCAGGCTCCGCCACGCCGCCTCCGGCGCGGGGGCTGGCAGCAGTTCGAGCACGGAGGGAGGCGGGGACATTCCCCGGGTCAGGCCGGCTTGCGGCGTGGCGCCCGCCCCGAGGATCGCTGGGTCAGCTTGACGTGCTCGCGACGGGTGTCGTCGGCCGGAGTCAGGTAGCCCCAGTTGAGCGCCCCTTCCTGGCGATAGGTCTTGCCCAGGGTAATGGCCGTCTTGGCCTTCATGAGTTCACGCCCCAGGTAGAAGGCGTGGCTGGCCTCCGACACGCCGAGCTGGTCGAAGATTTCCTGCGGCTCGGTGCCCCGGATGTATCGCTCGCTGTTGAGCACCGTGATCGTGTCGCGATCGGCGAAGATCCGGAAGTTGGGGTCGGTGATCCGGGCCTGGAGGTCGCGCAGCTCCTCGTCCGAAAAGGTGAGAAGCTCCGGGTCCTTGAGGGTGACCAGGCGGTCGTCCAGGCGCTTGGGTACGACCTTGCGGGTCACCGCGTAGTGCATCAGCCGCCGGGCGATGTCGAGCTCGCGGACCGACCCGCGGGCCCAGGGAATGACCTCGGTGGTCAGCACCGCCTTGACCCCGACCTCCTGGCAGATGCCCATCAGCAGGGCGTTGACCCCGGTCGAATCGGCGGCGGTCAGCTCGGTGATGTTGCCCACGCCCATCATCAGCGCCGCCTCCGGGTAGCGGCGGCGGGCCTCCGCGTAGCGCTCGAGCGAAGCCAGGAACCCGAAGCCGATCGGTTCCACCACCGGGTCGACGAGGTAGCGGATGCGGGCCCGCTCCAGCGCGTCGAGCGTGGCATCGAGGCTCTCCAGCGGCGCCCCGAAGTCGGGAATCGCCACCACGCGCGCATTGCTCCCTTTCAGGTCCTTGATCACGCCGCGATTCGAGCCGTTCACGCTGAGCACCAGCTCGGCGCCTGCCGCGACCGCCCGGCGGATCTCGTCAGGGTCGAACGAATCCACGCTGATGCGCATTCCGCGCTTGACCAGCGCGCGCACCACGTCGCCCAGCTCGGGGAACGTCCGCCCGGGGGTGCAACCGATGTCGATCAGGTCGGCCCCGCTGGCCCGGAAGTATTCCGCTTCGGCCAGGACCGCCTCGCGCTCCAGCTTCGCGGCGTTGTTGATCTCGGCGATGATCTCGATGTCCCAGGCACCGTAGTCGGCAGCGGCCGGCTGCCCTCCGAAATGCCGCGGGATCTCGCGCAGGTCCTTGGGGCCCTTCTCCACCCGGACGCCGAACTTCTGCGCGATGACCGCCGGGTCGCCCTCGCAGAGGCCCGGGAGGAGAATGAGATCGGTCCCCGCCGGCACCTCGAGGAAGCGCGCGATCCACGGCGTGGTCATCAGCGCCGCCACGGTGATCCGCAGGACGGCGACCTCCGCCGCGAAGTCCGGCTGCATTTCCGCCAGCACGCGACGAAGCGCGGGCTCGGCCAGCTTGCCGGTGACGAACAGAATCCGGCGCGAGTGCGCGAGGGCGGGAGGGCGGGAGCCTCGCTGCGACTTCCGCCTTTCCGCCTTTCCGCCCTCCCGCCCCCTCGAGGAGTTTCTTCGCTCGGCCACTATTTCGGATCTCCGCCCTTCACCCACTTGTTGGGCGTGCCGGTGAGCGCGCCCCCGGTCGGCCGCCAGAGCGTGGTCTCCTCGATCTTCCGGGCCAGCTCGAAGTCCTTGTCGGTGATGCCGCCGGCGGAGTGGGTGTTGAGCTTCACCCAGACCTTGGCCCAGGTCACTGTCAGGTCGGGGTGGTGATACGCCGCCTCGGCCAGGTAGCCGATGGTATTCACCAGCGCCAGCGTCGTGAGCCAGCCGTCGGTCTTGTACTGGCGCCGGATCCAGCCGTCCTCGTAGTACCACCCGGGGAGCGCCTGCAGCTTCGAGGCGATTTCGGCTTCGGAGTAGGTGGGTTCTTTCTCGGACATGGTGTGCCTCCTTTCAAAAGGAGGCGGGAGGGCGGGAAGGCGGGAGGGCGGGAGGAGTGATGATCCCGTCTTCCCGCCCTCCCGCCTTCCCGCCCTACATCACTTCTCCCCCGTTGATCAGAATCATCTGCCCGGTGATGTACCGTGCCGCATCCGACGCCAGGAAGACCGCCGCCCGTGCGACGTCCTCCGGGGTGCCCCAGCGCCCCAGCGGAATCCGCCGCCGGATCCGCTCCTTGAGCTCGCTCGGGGCGCCCTCGCCAAAGGCGGTCTGGATCCAGCCGGGGCCCAGCACGTTGACCCGCACCCTGGGCGCCGCCGTGCGTGCCAGCGACTTGCTGTAGCTCAGGATGGCGCCGGCCATGGCCGAGAAGAGCTCCGGGTTCTCTCCCTCGAGGCCGGTGAGCGCGCCGTCCCACGACATGTTGATGATCGTGCCGCCGGCTTGCTGGCGCTGCATCAGCTCCGCCGCGGCCCAGGAGGCCATCATCGTGCCCCGCACGTCCACCGCGAGGAGGCGGTCGAGCTTCTCAAGACGTGACAGTCCGGCTCCCTCGCCCGTGAGGATGTCGGCGCCGGCGTTGTTGATCCAGGCATCGACCCGGCCGAACTCCGCAGCGGCCGCGACGGCGAGTCGATCGACATCCGCCTGACGGGACACGTCGACCTGGAGGAGGTGCACCCTGCGCCCGAGGCGACCGATGTCCCCTGCGGTGGCCTGTCCCCCGGTCTCATTCCGGCGATAGGTGACGACCAGGTCGGCTCCCTCGCGTGCGGCGGCCAGCGCGATCGCTCGACCGATGCCGCTCGAAGCGCCGGTCACCAAAACAATGCGGCCCGCGAGCGCGTGCGCGCCGTGGGCGTCGGCAGTAGCTTGGGACATGGTGTCAGGGAACTTACCGGGGGGCTGGGCCCCCACAAGGGATCGCACGGTCGCACTGCTGGTCAGCGTGCGCGACGCCGATGAGGCGCGTGCGGCGCTTGCCGGTGGGGCGGACATCGTGGATGCCAAGGATCCGGAGACAGGCGCACTTGGCGCACTTCCCGCGGCCACCCTGCGTGCGATCCGCGACGCGCTGCCGGCCGGTACGGCCTGCTCGGTGGCGCTGGGTGATGCCCCTGCGGCGGCAGTCATCACCGGGCAGCTGGGGGCGCTCCGCCCCGGTGAGGTGCTCTTTGCCAAGCTCGGGTTCGCCGGTCTCAGGACCGAGTCCGAGGTCCGGACCGCGCTGGCGCGGGCTGGCAACGCGATTGGCGTCGTGGCGCCCTGCCAGCTGATCGCCGTCGCGTATGCCGACTGGGAAGCGGCCGGCGCCCCCTCGCCTGCAACCGTGGTGGCCGCGGCGGTGGCCGAGGGGGTGGCCGGCATCCTGCTCGACACGGCAATCAAGGGTGGCAAGCGGCTGACTGACCTGGTGCCTGCGGGCGCGGTGGCCGCCTTTGCAGCGGCCGCCTCCAGCGCCGGCCTCCTGGTCGCACTGGCCGGCAGCCTCGGGGAGGGCGAGTTTCCTGCCGTCCTCCAGGCTGGCGCCGACGTCATCGGCGTCCGGGGCGCCGCCTGCGAGGGAGGCCGAAATGGCCGGGTGACCGAGGCGCGAGTGGCGGCCCTGCGTGCCGCCCTGGACCGCGCGGCCGTCACCCTGCCGGCGCGCCCCGGAGCCAATCTGCGGCGGCCGCCACGTCTGCCGGAGCGACCGCGCGACAAGCCACCCCGGCCGGGAGCGCCCGCCTGAACCAGGGATCCACCAGCTCGTCCACCTTTCCGCCCACCGCCTTGACCAGCAGCAGCCGCTCCGCACCGAGCAATCCCGCGAGATAGGCCGCCAGGCTGTCGCTGGTCACCTCCCAGGAATGCGGCAACTCGTCGGCCGCCCTGAGCCAGAGTGATGGGGCCAGGATGGGTATCGTCCCGCGCCGGCGCGCGGCCACCACTCCGGCACTGTCGCGGACGATTTCGCTTCCGGGGACAACTGCGGCCAGCAGCTCGGCATACTGGTCCATCGCCTGGATCGCCATCCAGTGCGCGGTACTGGGCGGCAGGCCGTGGCGACGATCCGCCTCGCGCACCGCGTCGGCGAAGGGCCCTCCGCCAGGGATCACGACCAGTGAAGTCTCCGCCGCCAGCCGCGCGACATCCCGCCCCACCTGGCGCAGCACTTCAGGATCGGAGGCCAGCCTGCCCCCGATCTTGATGACCGCGTGGGTGATCCCGGCGCTGTAGTTTCCCGCCATGGAAGTCATTCCCGTTCTTGATCTCCGCCAGGGCCAGGCGGTGCATGCCATGGGTGGCGACCGCGCCCGGTACGGCGTGGTGCATTCGTCGCTCGCGCCGGAGGCTCACGGCGATCCCCTTCTGCTGGCGCGCGCCTTTCGGCTCCGCCTCGGGGCCCGCCGCTGTTACGTGGCCGACCTGGACGCCCTGATGGGCGACTCACCCCAGCTCGACCTGCTGGCGCGGCTGGCCGATCCGTCGCAGGGCTTCGGACCGGGGCTCCTGGCCGACGCCTCCGTCAGCACGCCGGCGGACGCCGAGCGGCTGCTCGCCCGCGAGGTGACGGAGGTCGTCGTGGGACTGGAATCGCTGAGCGGGCCGGAAGACCTGGCCGCGATCGTGGTTGCCGTCGGGGCCGGGCGCGTGGTCTTCAGTCTCGATCTCCGGGATGGACGGCCCCTCGCAGCGGCGTCCTGGGCGGAAGCCCGCGGCCCGGCTGGCATCGCCAGCGCCGCCGTCGCCGCCGGCGTCGCCACAATCCTCCTGCTTGATCTCGCGCGCGTCGGCGCAGGGACCGGACCCGCCCTCGATGTGGTCGGGTCGGTGCGAGCGGCTGTGCCCGGGGCCGCACTCCTGGCTGGAGGCGGCATCCGCAATGCCGCCGACCTCGAGGCGCTGGAGGCGCTCGGCGTGTGCGGGGCCCTGGTCGGCTCCGCACTCCACCGGGGTGGCCTCCGCGCCTACATCGAGAGCCGGAAGGTCGCCGACTGACCGAAGCTCTCCTCCACCTCGATCTGCAGCATCGTCAGGTTGGTGACGCCGGTCTGACGGAGCTCGGTGCGCACCGACTCGGCCAGGTACTGGGCCAGCATTTCGGCGGTGGAGTTCTGGATCGGCAGGAGGGCGCAGTCGCTGCGGGGAAAGATGTAGGTCAATTCGCCGAAATAGTGGACTGCGACCTTTCCGTCCTGTTCTTCCATCCGCAGCTTCGGATTCAGGGTGGGGAGCAGCACCTTGTGGTCGATGGCGTCCACCAGCTTGCGAACCATCTTCTTGAGGATCGAGAAGTCGATGACAAAGAGGCACTCGGCGTCGATGCCGCCCTCGACTTCGACCCCGACCCGGTAGTTGTGCCCGTGGAGGGACTCGCACTGGTGGCCCCGGAAGGTGATGAAGTGGGCCGAGGAGAAGACCAGGTAGTCCTTGCTGACGGAGACCTTGAAGACATTCTGCACGAGCGGATCCTTCTCAGATCAGGCGAGGCCGTCTTCGAGCTGCAGGGCGAACAGCCCCGCTGCCACGAGATCGGCAGTGGTTCCAGGATTGCGTGAATTCTGGGGGTCACGAAGGCGCGCGTCAAACTCCGCGAGGAGGGCACGGCCGGCGGGCCGCCGGCCTCCGCCGGCTTCGAGCACCGCCGCGGCGCCCTGGCGCACCTCCTCGGCGGCGGCAGGGCCGAGCTTCCGGGCGATCAGCGTATCGGGCACCCGCGCCAGCAGGGTGAGAAAGGTCTCGACGGCGGCCTCGGCCCAATCGAGGCCGCCGTCCCTGGCCTGCCGAAGGGCAGGGAGGGTTACCTCGAACGTGGTGGAGAACCCGCTCACATACTCTGCGGCAACCCGGTCCCGTCCCCGCGCCAGGTCCATCGCCTCGAGCAGGGTGATCGTGGGGCGCTGGCCGAGATCGGCGGTCGGGACTGAGCCGAGGCCACCGGGGCGGGCCAGCCGGATCGCTTCGTAGACCGCCGCGGCATCGGCGACCGTGGTGTTCGCGAGTTCGGCCTTGACGCCGTCCCGGAGCGGTGCGGCGCCTTGGAGCGCCGCGCGCGCCAGCGGCGCGAACAACAGAATGATGCCGAGGTTGGTGTTCGCCGCGGTGCGCCGCCGGGTCGCCTCGACGGCGAGGCGCACTCCCTGGCCGAGCGGGACCTGGTCGGCGCGGGCCAGCACGGGCCCGATGGCCAGTGCGCTGGCCACGAAATCCTCGAAACGCATGTCGCGGAAGGGGCGTCCGGGCGAGACGTTGCCCGGCTTGGGCGCCGCCGCCTCCACCAGGCAGGCGAACTCGGCGGCGAAGGCGACGTCGTCCGGCGTCATCGCGCGAGGAGCTGGCCGACGACCGCGGCGGCGACGTCGATTCCGGTCGCCCGCTGCAACCCCTCCCAGCCGGGAATGCCATTCACCTCGAGGACGTAGACCGTTCCATCCTCCGCCGGCAGCAGGTCCACGCCGGCGTACTCTGCCCCCACCGCCTCCGCCGCGCGGAGGGCAAGGTCGGCCCAGGCCGCCGGCAGCTCGAAGGGGCGCACCGAGCCACCGCGGGAAAAGTTGGTGCGCCACCCCGGCGCGCTCCGCTCGATGGCGCCGAGGACCCTGCCGCCGACAACGAAGGCGCGGATATCCCGGCCCGCGTGGGGGATGAAGCGCTGCAGGTAGTAGACTCCGCGGACCGTCTCCACCACCCGGAAGACCCGCCAGGCCATGTCCTCGTCGCTCACCCGGGACATGCCCAGCCCCATCGACCCGAAGATCGGCTTGACGACCACGTCGCCCATGGCGCGGAAGACTTCGAAGGCGTCGTCCGCCCGCTCGCAGGCGACGGTCTCGGGCGTCGGCAGGCCGGCGCGCTCGAGGATGGCGGAGGTCCAGGCCTTGTCCACCGTTCGCTCGATGGCGTGCGCGGTATTCATGAGCCGTACCCCGTCCTCTTCCAGCCGGTGCAGGGTGTCGACCCGGTAGATGATCTGTTCCAGCGAGCCCCCGGGGATGATCCGCGCGAGCACGGCACGGGCCGAGCGGAGCAGGCGGCCGCCGTTGGAGACGCCGCTCGCGGCGCCCATCCGCCCGATGTTGGCCTCCCAGGGGAGCAGAAGCGGCTCGAGCCCGCGCGCGCTGATTGCGCGCACGAGCTCGTCGGTATGCCAGCCGGTTTCCGATGCGAGAATGACGACGTGCACCGAGGACGTCAGGGCTTCGACGTCAGGTGCCCCACGAGGGCGACCAGCCCTCCGGTGGCGAACTTGGGCAGATCGTCGCCCACGGCCTTGAATTCCGGCGTCGCGGTGCCGGTCTTGAGCGCCGCGGCGTTGGTGAAGTAGAGCTTGGCCTGGCGATAGAAGGCCGGTGGCGCCGAGCCGTCGAGGTTGGTCGCGAACTTGGTCAGCTCGGCCCGCACGAAGCCGATCTGCGGCGCGTCCGCGACCACGAGCGGAAGGTGATTGGCCGCATAGTACGACTCGAACGCCGCCGGGTCGGTCGGGGTCTTGTAGATGACGGTGACGAATGCGGTGGTGTCGCCGGTCAGCAGGGGGGACTGGTCGCTGGTCAGCTCGCCGACCATGGCCAGCAGCCCGCCGGTGGCGAACTTCGGCAGGTCGTCACCGATGGCCTTGAAGCCGGGCGTGGCGATTCCCTTCTTGAGGTCATCCATCGACTTGAACCAGAGCACCGCCTGCCGGTATTCCGTCGGCGGCTTGCCGTCGAGCGTGTGGTCAAACTTGGTCAGCTCGGCGGCCACGAACCCGACCTCGGCCTGCTTGGCGCCTACCAGCGGCACGTGGCTGGCCCAATAGTACTTCTCGAAGGCCGCCGGGCTCTTGGGCTGGTGGTAGATCACCGTGACGAAGGCCATCGGCGGCGGCGGCGGTGGCGGCGCCATGGCGGTGGTGTCTGCTGCCGGCTTGGCCGCCGGCTTGGAGCAGGCGGCCACGGCGAGAAGCAGGGCGGGGAACAGGAGACGGCGCATGGTCTGACCTTTCAGGGGTGGAGGGGACACCGGCGCTTACTCGGGATACAGCGATTGCCGCAGGACTTCGGCATTGACCCTGCCCGCATGGAACGTCCGGCCCGTCCTGGCGCTGGTGAGCCAGACCTCGGCCGGGCTGAAGAGCAGCGGATCGATTTTGTAGAAATCCTTCTCGTAGCGCTCGAAGATCTCGTAGAAGGGAGTGCCGTAGTCCTTCGAGGCGCTGGCCGGGAGCTTCGCCGCGAGGTCCGAGAGCTCGGCATCGTCGGCCTTGAGGGTGTAGTGCGCCTGTCCCCCGTACAGGATGCAGTCGTTGGTCCGGCCGATGCCGCGCAGGTCGTTCTTGGCCACGGTCGCGATCGGGGCGGTCCCGATGCCGCTGACCACCTTTGACACGTCGAAGCCGAGGGTCTCCATCTTGTGCAGTCCGGTTTCGAGGATTCGTGCCGAGATCTGCGTGCCCCCCGCCAGGCTCGCGGTGGGGGCGATGACGAACGTCAGCTGGCCGGGCGAGAGGTTGGCCTTCCTGGCGACGTACTGGGCCACGGCGTCGGTCGGCAGGTCGCGTCCCTCCAGCACCAGCACGCCGCAGGTGGCTTCCTCGGCGTAGTGCAGCTTCTCGAACAGCTCCTTCTCGACACGCGCATGGGCCCGGAGGGGCCCCGACCCCATCGCGAAGTACTTCTCCACCTGGATCGCCCATCCGGCGTACTGGGACGCCATGCAGGCGACGGCCGGGTGGTCGGTGTACACCTGCACCCCCGGCCAGTTCTCTCCGCCAAGGTGGAGCGAGGCGTATTCGATTTCGCCCAGGCCTCCCATGCAGATCGCGCTCATCAGCAGCCCCGCGTTGAGGCCGCCGTCCACTGCCACGCCGGCATCGATCACGGCGGCGCCGGAGCCGAGTGTCTGGGCCGCGATGCGGAGGCCAGCGGCGTCCTCGACCATGGCGTCCGCGATCTCGCGGGCGCGTTCGTTCATCATGAGGCTGGTCATCGGTGCGTCCATGCGGGGATCCCGCGGGGCGGGTCCGGGGGGCCCGGACCCTGCCGGGGGCGAGAAGATAAGCGGAATCCGCGGCTCCGGCAAAGCTGCGTCCGCAGATGACGCAGATTGCCCACCGGTCCGTGCCGCTGCGCAATCTGTGCAATCTGCGAAATCTGCGGATCAGGCCCGGATCAGGATCTCCCCACGACCGCCGTTGGCGACGTCGCCCATGAAGCGGCGGACCCGGAGGCCGGAATCGGGGAGCTTGGAGTAGTACTTGCTGCGCAACGTGCGCCAGGAGCGCACCAGGAGCGTCAGGAAGTTGAGGGGGTACTCGCCGCAGTCGTTGAATGTCGGGGGCAGTGCGCTGGAGGGGCGCTGCAGCAGCAGGGTGCCCCGCCGCATGCCGAGCCCGGGCAGCTTTCCCACGGTGCCCCAGACGGCGATCGTCCCTGCCACCATGCGGGAGGCACAGTAGTCGCCTGCGTTTCCCTCGATCAGCACCATGCCGCGGCGCATCCGGTCCCCCAGCCTGTCGCCGGTGTCGCCATCGACCAGTACCAGGCCGCCCTGCATGCCATGACGCTCGCCCGGCCTGGCGGCCGCCAGGAAGTCGCCGGTGCCCCCATAGACGTGGATCCTCCCGCCACGCATGCCGGTCGCCGCGTAGGCCCCCACATTGCCGCGGACCACGAGGCTCCCGCCGCTCATCCCCGCGCCCAGGTAGGCGCCGGTATCGCCCTCGACGACGATCCGGCCGTGGGTCATCCCGGCCGCGATGTAGTCCAGCCGGTCGCAGGAGCCGCGGATTTCGAGTTCGGAGACGAATGTGCCGGAGATCGAAAACAGGCTGTCCAGCCGGACCTTGCGGTTGCCGGTGGCGAGCTCGATGGCGGCGACGTCCTCGACGGCCTTGCCGGTGAGGTGGCCGGCGGTCAGCGGCGAGAGATCCACGCGCTGGGCCGGTGGTTCCTTCAGGGTCAGGCAAAGCGTCGTCACGCGGTGTCGTTCAGGCCGGGTGTTCGAGCAGCAGGATTTCGCCGCGGTTCAGCTCGACCGAGTCGCCGCACCACCGCTGGTAGCTCCCGTTCAATTCCGCATCGCTGACGGGGAGACCGAGCGACCGCAGGTGCGCGAGGTAGAGCCGCAGGAAGACGGGCCGGAAGGCGGAGGCGTAGCTGAAGGTGGGGAGCATTTCGGCGGGGTGCATCCCGACGATCGTGCCGCGCTTCATCCCGGCGCCGTTCCGCGCCCCCATGCGACCGAACACGATGACCGTGCCGGCCAGCATGTTGACGCCGGTGAAATCCCCCGTGTCGCCGCCGATGGCGACGAGCCCGCGGCGCATCCCGCCGCCCACCTCGTTGCCGGCGTTGCCGAACACCACGATTTCGCCGCCCTGGAGCCCCGCCGGGCTGCCGCGGGAGGCGCTGCCCACCAGGTGGCCGGCATTGCCCTTGACGATGATCTGCCCGCCCGTCATCTCCGGCCCCACCCAGTCGCCGGCGTCGCCCTCGACCACGATTTCGCCGCCGCTCATCCCCGCGCCGAGGTGCATCCCCACGCGGCCATGCACCACGAGGCGGCCTCCGGTCATTCCCGCGCCGATCAGCTTCACCCGGGAAAGATCGCCGGTGAGGCTGAGCTCGCCGTTGGCCGAGCCCGCAATGGTGAAGAACTCGCCCAGCTCCGCCGACAGGTTGCCGTGCACCACGACGAGCTTCGCCGCCTCGAGGGCCGACAGGCCGGCGAGCCGGGTGGGGCTCAGCACCTCCGCCTCCAGCGGAACGGCGGGCGCGGTGTGGAGCGTGAGGTCGAGGCTCACGCCGCGGCCCCGTTGAGGAGCGAATGGAGGCGGATCTGGTACTGGCCCAGCCCGCCGCCGTAGTTGCCGGCCGAGATCCGGAGCGCGCCGGCTTCCGCGGCGGCCTGAATGCCGCGCCGCATGGAAGTCTCCACCGCCTCGAGGTCGAGGCCATCGATCACGATCTCGAGCACGCTCCCCATGTCCGGTCCCACCTGTGTCCCGGGAGCCACCGCACGCAGGGTGGGGCAGAAGGCGTCATTGGTGGAGGCGTGGAGGAACTTGTAGCGCGAGGACGGCTTGCTGCCGCTGCGGACCACGCCGCCGGGAAAGGGGAAGATCGCCCCGGGGGTCCCGCGCATGGCCGTGATCGCCGCCCCCGCCGCCCGGAGCGTGGCCGACTGGTCCCGGCCCAGGATCAGGATGTTGCCGCCGCCCACCGCCGGCTGGATGCCGAACTGGTCGTCGACCACGAACTCGCCATCCATCACCGGGATCCGCCACAATCGCCGTCCCGCCAGCAGCTTGGAGATCTGGTACCGGTCGCCGAAGAAGCGGAGCTGGCTTCCGACCTGCACCTTGGGTTCCTTCGCCAGGCCGTCGTAGCATGCGGTGCTGGGGCAGGTCATGATGCACTGGCCCACCCGCTCGACCAGCCGCTTGCCGACGCCCTCCTCGTTCATCGCGAAGAGCAGGACGCTGACGCCGGGGCGGCCGTCCGGAGTCTGGGCCGGCGCCAGGGCCGTCTCGACGCCCGCCTCGCACTTGCAGCCGATGATCGAGGTCGCGAAGCCGGTCACCGACTGGGCGGCCGCCATCGCCCACTCGTCGGTGTCGGCGGTGATCACCAGGCGCGCCGCCCACATCGCGAATGCCTCGGCGAAGGTGTCGTCGACCTCGGTCTCGTGGATGCGCATCATGGCCCTGGGCTAGGCGCCCGGAGTCGGCGCGGCGCTCGCCGGCTGGTGGGTGGTCGGAATGACCTGGTGCTGGTGGAGGTAGTGGATGTCCACCGGGTAGTTGGCGAACTGGATGGTGTAGAAGTCCTCGAAGAACGGCTGGATCACCTGCTCGATGCCTGGATCGTAGTCCGGGGCGACGTGCAGGAACCGGCCTTCGGCCGAGGCCCGGAACTCGTGATCCTCGATAACCAGCTCCCCATCCTTGATCACGTAGCGCGGGGTCGAGAACATCTTTTCCTTGTCGGCGTCTTCCTCGTAGATCGTGATGTCGGCATCCGCCCCCACGCCGAGGTGCCCCTTGCCGGTGAGGCCCAGCAGCCGCGCCGGCCCGGCGCGGGTGATGATGGCGATCTCGTACAGCGAATACTCCCGGCCCTGGCAGTCCCGGAGGCCGCTGTTGTCGAGGGCCTTCTGGTTGACCTTGGCCATCTCCTCCTTGCGGAACTCCCGGTCCATCAGCAGGCGGATGAGCTTGGGGTAGCTCATGAACGACCCGCCGTTGGGATGGTCGGTCGAGAAGACCATCCGCCAGGGGTCGTCCGACCGCAGGAAGAGCTCGAGGCCGATCGCCCATTGCAGGGCGTTGGTGTAGACCTTGTCCTGGTAGGTGAACGGCAGGATTCCGCAGCCGCTCTCGTTCTCGATGTCGGCGTTGGTCCACTTGGGGCTTCCGAACTGCCGCAGCATGTAGGCCAGCGGGGCATCCGCGGTCATGCTGGTGGAGCGCCCGAACATCACCTCGCCGACGTCGGCGCTGATGTTGGGGTGGGTGTTGACGTACTCCGCAATCTCGGCGGCCTTCGAGGTCGGATTGTCGGTGGTCTTGCCGGCCACCGAGCCGTAGCTGTGGAACTGGATGTGGGTGATGTGGGCCCGGCGGCCGCCGGCGATGCGCATGGTCTCGAGCGTGGTGGTGTAGTTGCCCGAGTGGCCCAGGTTGTTGCAGTGGATGTGCACCGGGTGGGGCAGCCCGAGGTCGTTGCCGGCCTCGATGAAGGCGCCGATCACCTTGCGCGGGGTCAGGTCGAAGGGACCGATCTTCTGGTCGAGGGTCGTGATGTTGGCATTGCGCTCGCCCTTCCACATCTCGTCCACGCCGGGGTTGACCAGCTTGGGGGCGTAGGCCTTGGTGGCGCTGATCCACCAGGCGAGCGCCTGGCGGAATTCCTCGGTCCGTCCCTCCTGGAGCAGGCGGAACAGCAGCACGTTGTTGCCGACCAGCACGAAGAATCCCTTGTCGATGACCGGCGTGTCCTGGAGCTCCTCCAGCGTGCTGCGCACCCCGATGGGCGCGACCGCGGCTTCCATGGCGGAGGTGTAGCCCAGGGCTGCGTATCGGTAGCCGGTGGTGAACGTGGACGGGACGCTGCCGCCGGTGCCGGAGCGCGAGATGCGGGTGCGCAGGTGCACGTCGCGCCGGTGGTCCTCGGGCTGCAGCTTCCTTGCCATGTTCACCTTGGAGCCGGCGATATGGCAGTGGATGTCGACCCCCCCCGGCATCACCACCATGCCCTTGGCGTCCACGGTCCTGGTGCCCGGCGGGACGGAGGCGACGATCCGGCCGTCCTGGATGCAGACGTCCTGCACCACGCCGTCGAGGCCGTTGGCCGGGTCGTACACCCTGCCATTGACGATGCGGAGCGTTGCTGCCACAGGGTCTGCCTCCGAAAGGGGCGTGCTACGAGGCGTGGGCGGCGAGCATGGCCCCGGCCGGAAGGCGGTTGCCGCCGAGCAGGGTCCGCACCCGGTCACGGATCGCCCGCAGGATCTGCTCGTCGCTCGGGTAGGGCGACTCGAACGCCGGGCGCAACGAGATCGGCACGTTGTCCATGCGGTAGACGGTGCCCGGCACGTTGATGCCGTAGGTCGCCGTGGTGAACGCCACCCGTGCCAGCTGGCTGGTGAGGCTGGTCTTGGGGTCGAGGGTGATGACCGGGATGCGCTTGAGGTGCTCGATGGCCGGCCGGGAGAAGTTCGACGCCGGGTCGCTGGCGATGATCATCGCGGCGTCGGCCTCACCCCGCGCCAGCAGGTCCGACGTGGTCCACTCCCCCGGATTGAACCGGGGATAGCCCCGGCTGAAATTGACGCCGAATGGGTAGCCCGTCTGCCAGGAGACGACATTGTCGGCGCCGGTCACGTTGCCGTGCCCGCGGACCGGTGCCGCCACGAAGTGCGTGAACTGGTTGAGGTCGGTGGCGAGGGCCAGCAGCGCCCCGGCATTGAAGTGGCGGCCCCGGGTCATCGTCAGGCCCATCCCGAAGAGCAGCGCACCGAACTTGCACGCCTTCATCCGCGCCACCAGATCCTCCAGGGCCGCGAGGGAAATCCCCGTCCGCTGCTCGATCGAGGGGTCCACCTTGCGGCCCTTCACCAGCGCCCGGAGGGCCCACAGGACTTCGAAGTCCGTGCCCGGCTTCACCTGGAGGAAGATGTCCGCCACCGGCGTGCTGGCGGTCCTCCGGACGTCGACCAGTACCACCGTGCGGTCCTTCTTCCCGTTGGGGGTGTACATCCCCTTCGGCGTCACCGCGTACCGCGTGAACAGTCGCGGGTGAGCCTCGGCGGGGTTGCCGCCCCAGAAGATGACCAGATCTGCGCGGTTCTTGATTTCACCCAGGGAAGCGGTGCTCTCCCCGAGGTTCTGGAACGCCATTCCCGTCGGGCCGTGGCAGACCGAGGTCGTGGTGTCGACGTTGCCGCCGATCATGTCGCCGATCGACACCGCCACCCGCTGGGCCTCGCAGGTGGTGTCCGACAAGCCGTAGATGACGGGGTAGCGCGCTTCGGCCAGGATCTTCGCCGCCTCCTCGACCCCTTCCTCGGTCGTCGCCTCTTTGCCGCCGATAAGGGCGAAGGGACGCTCCTCCATGCCGTGCTCCTCGAACCAGGCCTTGCCCAGGACGCATGCGTTCTGCGACTTCGTGATCTTGTGTTGCGCGACGTCCACGGTCAGCGTGATGTCGTCGCAGACGCACCCGCAGAATGTGCAGGTCGCGTCCGGCACCGTCCGGATGTTGTCGTCACTCATCGTGTCATCCTCCCGGGGCCTCGTCGGGCCCCACCGGCTCAACTTCGACCTGCAGATTCTTGGAGAGCGGCATGCCGCTCCCGGCGGTGTCACCTGCCATGAGCTGACTGGATGCGGGGCCGTAGGCCATGAACAGGAGGCCCTTGGGGAGATCCTTGGTTTCCCGCCCCTTGCAGCGGAGGATCGTCTCGCCGGAGGGGGTGCGCAGCCGCACCCGACCGTCGGGCTTGAGGCCCAGCCGCGCCATGTCCTCGACGTTCATTTCCACGATGGTCGTGACGTCAAGGTATTCCGCCCCCGTCTTGCCCTCGCAGAGCGCGGTTCCCTGGCGCTTGGACCGCCCGCCGATCAGTGTCATGATTTCAGGCATTGGGCTCCGCTCGTTTGAGCATGGGGGCATGAAATCGCGCCAGGGTGCCGGCCATCCGACCCCCCAGCCCTCCTTGTACTATAGTGCCTGAGGCGGTGGGACAAGAGGGCGCCTGGATCCCAGGCTCCCGGCGGCGGGGGATCAGGCCATGATTTCATGCAGCCGGAAGTGGAACCTGCCCAGCTTCCCGCCATAGTCCCCCGCACTCACCCGCCGGATGCCGTTGGCGGCGCCGAGGGCCACCACCGCGTCAATTCCCACCCGCATCGCCGAGGCGACGGCCGCCGGGGTGAGCCCGTCGATCACGATTTCGAGCACCGCCCCGATGTCCGGCGTCAGCTGCGTGGCGGTGACCCCGCGGATCGTGGGGCAGAAGGCGTCGTTGGTCGAGGCCCGGAGCGCTTCATACTTGGAGCCCACCTTGGAGCCGGACCGCACCACTCCGCCCGGGAAGGGCATGATGACGTCACGCACCTGGCGCATGGAGGCGACCGCCGCTTCGCAGGCCGTGAGCGCCTGCCCCTGGGACTCCGCCAGGACCAGGAAGTTGCCGCCTCCCACTCCGCTCACCATCGCGGTCGTGTCCTGGATCAGGAAGTCGCCGTCCATCACCGGAATGCGCCAGTACCGGTGGCCCCCGATCAGCTTCGAGGTCTGGAACCCGTCGCCAAAGTAGCGCAGGTGCTTGCCCAGCGGCATCGGCTCCCCCTGCTGAGCGCCGGCATAGACGGCACTGGTCGGCGAAGTCAGCACGCACTGCCCGACCCGACGTTCCAGCTGCTTCCCGAGCTCCTTGCCCGACGTGGCGAACAGCAGCACCGACAGTCCGGGCCGCCCATCCGGGGTCTCGGCCCGGCCCAGCTCGCGTTCGATGCCGGCCTCGCAGCCGCAGGCGATCACCGAGGTGGCAAAGCCCGTCGCGGCGTTCGCCGCGTGATAGGCCCACTCCAGGTTGTGGGCGGTGATCAGGATCCGGGTGGCCTTCATCCCGAAGGCCTCCGCGAAGGCATCGTCGATCGTCACACCGTTGATGTTCATCGGGCTCAACGCCGGCAGGGGTGGGTGACGACGTCCGCCCCGTGACCGAAGGCGTGCATTTCGTCGGGTGTGATCCGCAGGTGGTCGGCCCGCATCGTGTGGTAGCGCTCGAAGTGGTCCTTGAGGCGGCGCTCGATGCCGTGATCGTACTCCGGCTGCACCCGGTGGTAGCGGCCCCAGGAGACCCGGACCACCTTGCCGTCGCGCACCGCGACCTCGCCGTCCTTGAAGACGTACTCCGGCGCCGAGAACATCCGCTCCCGGTCGGGGTGATCCCGGTAGACGGTGATGTCGGCCATCGCGCCCGGGCCCAGGTGGCCCCGGTCCCTGAGGCCGAGCAGCCGCGCCGGCGCGGCCCGGGTCAGGATCGCGATCTCATACAGCGAATACTCCCGGTCGATGCTGCCCACCGTGGTGAGGGCCTGCGCCTCGGCGTTGATCAGCGCCAGCCGCTCGTTGCGGAAGGTGCGGTCCATCAGCAGCCGGATCAGGTGCGGATAGGTGGTGAATGGCGCGCCGTTGGGGTGATCGGTCGTGAGAAATACCCGCCATGGATCGTTGACCAGGAGGAAGATCTCGAGCCCGATCGCCCATTGCAGCGCGTTGACGAAGGACTGGTCCCGGTACTTGAACGGCAGGACGCCGCAGCCGGCATCGCACTCGATGTCCATCACCACGTACTTCTTCGGGTGGGCCAGCCCGGAGTTCCGGTACTGGGCCATGGTGTCGCCCGAGGCGGTGACGGTCTGACCGAACAGGATCTGCCCCACGTCACAGCTGGCGTTGGCGGTGGCGTTGATCGCCTCGGCGACCCGTGCCGCCGCCGACGAGAACTTGCGGTCGCCCTCGGTGCCGTAGCTGTGGAACTGGATGTGGGTGAGGTGGATCGGCAGCCCCTCGGAGGCCGCGGATGGTGCCGAGCGTCGTGTCCACGTTGCCCGCCAGGCCGAGGTTGCTGCTGTGCACATGGAGCGGGTGGGGCACGCCCAGCTCGTGCACCGCGCGGCTCAGCACGCGGAGGATGTCGCGGGGAGTGACTCCGTAGAAGGAATGCTTCTCGTCCAGGTCCATCTTCCGCTGGTTGAACTTGAACGCGGAGATGCCGCCGGGATTGACCACCTTGATGCCGATGCAGTGGGTCGCGTGCAGGGTCCAGGCGACGTAGTCGTTGATCAACTTCTGGTCCGAGCCCGCGGCCATCAGGCGGAGCAGGAAATCATCGCTGCCCAGCATGACGTAGCCGCCCTTGTCCACGATCGGCGTGTCGCCCATCTCGAGATGGGCCTGGCGGGCGTTGACCGGCAGGATCGCCGGCTCGAAACAGGCGGTGTAGCCCATCTCGGCGTAGCGGTAGCCGGTGGCGAAGGTGCCGGGAGCGGCGTGTCCCGACGAGGCGCGGGTCAGGCCGGTCCGGGTCACCGGGTCGGCGCGATGATCCTCGGGCAGCATCGCGCGCGCGATGTTGAGCTTGCCGCCGCCGATGTGGGTGTGCATGTCGATGGCACCCGCCATGACGATCCGGCCGGCCAGGTCGTACTCGTGGCCGATCGGTTCGTCGGCGGCGGGCGTCGCGACGATCCGCCCGTCCCGCAGGTAGAGGTCGCGGATTTCGCCGTCCACCCCGTTGGCGGGGTCATAGATCCGGGCGCCCTTGAGCCTCTGCAGCATCCGGTCAGGTCTCCCCGATCGCGGCGAAGATCGCATCGATCGCCTGCGCCACGCTGGGGAGCGCGGAGGGCCGCAGGCCCGCCAGGGGCAATGCCACGACCCGGTCGCTGCGGAACAGATGACCGGCGTGATCGACGCCCGGGATGCCGACCGGGATGAAGACTTCCGGCTCGCGCTCGCAGGTCATCCCGGTGCGGCCCAGCACGATCGTGGGAATGGTCGTGGAGGGAGGAATCCGGGCCTCATTCAGACTCGAGATCCAGAGCAGCGCGTCGGCCTCGCCGCGCGCGAGAAGGCGCGCCGTCGAGTAGTGGTAGCCATCGTGCTCCGGGACGCCCCGGCCGAACGAGGTGCGCGAGCCGTACCCGGTCTGCCAGAGGTGGACCGCATCCGCCGTCATGTCGCCGTCGCTGCCACCCAGCGGCAGCCCGGAGAACCGGCTCTCGCGGTTGAGATCCTTGATCAGCTCGCACAACGACTGGATCGTCAATTCCGCGTGGGGGTAGTCGAAGTCGCGCGCCACCCAGGCCACCACCCCGTAGCGGGCTGCTGTCATGCGGTCGGCGAGGGTCTGCCAGGTGGTGCGCGGCTGCCCGGCCGCCTCCTCCGCGTCGACCGGCCGTCCAGCCAGCAGCGCCCGCAGCAGTCCCAGTGCCTCGGCCAGCCGGGTGATGTCGCAGGGGATCACCGTGGTCGCGACGCCCGCCAGGGTGGCGCCGGCCGGCGGTCCGGAGCCCAGGAAGATGACCTCGCAGACCCGACCGTCACCGAACAGCGTCTCGCGGTTGGCGACGCAGCGCTCGAAGAAGCGCGGAAACCGGCTCAGGACGTCTCCGCCCGCCACGATCAGGAGGTCGGCCCGGTTGCGGACCTCGGAAAGCGTGGTGGTGATCCAGCCGCTATCCTGCAGCACCATCACGTTGCGCAGGAAGGCGGCCGAGTTCATGTGATCCAGCACGCCGCCCAGTCGGTCGGCCAGCCGGCCCGCGGCGCGCGCTCCCGCGACGTCGGTCGCGAGTCCCGCAATCAGCGGAATCCGGGCCGCACGCAGCAGCCGGGCCGCTTCGGCGGCCGCCTCGGTCAGGGTGGCCGGCCGGCCGGTGATCCTGGCCTCGGCGGCACCGCCGTCGCCTGCTCCACGGAAAGCGGCGGCGGCCACCGCGCAGCCGTTTGCCTTCACCGCGAGGCGGCCGGCGTCGGCGCCGATCACGAGATCGTCGCACACCAGCCCGCAGAACGGGCAGGCCACATTGGAAAGGTCGTCGGGACGCGGGGATGCGGTCATGGTCAACGGAACATTATACCCGCTAAGATGATGTAATGGATGTGGAACCAGATGCCGGCTGAATCGAGTCCGATGCTCGTCGCGGCCGTGACTGGTCGCGCGCTCGCCGCCTCCGCCGCCCGTGGCGGTCATCGAGTCGTGGTGCTCGACTACTTCGCCGACCGCGATACCTCCGCAGTGGCCGCCGACTGTCGTTCAGTCGTGTCGACCCACGGGCTTCGCTTCGACCGCCGCCGGCTCCTCGCGGCCGCCGCGGAACTCGCTCCTCCCGACCGCTCCGCCGGACTGGTCTACGGCTCCGGATTCGAGGGCCGCATCGCGTTGCTTTCCCGCCTGGCAGCGGGGCGACGGCTGTTCGGCAATCGGCCCGAGGTGGTTGCCGAGGTCAGAGACCCGATGCGGATCTTTCCGCTGTTCGATCGGCTTGGCATCGGGCATCCCGAAGTCCGCCTGCTGATGCCCACCGATCCGCGCGGCTGGCTGGTGAAGCAGCCCGGCGGCGCCGGCGGCGTGCACGTCCTTCCCGCCGATCGTCCCCACCCCCGTGCCGGCGCGTATTACCAGCGGCTGCGTCCAGGCCGCGCCTGCTCGGCGCTGTTCCTGGCGGATGGGCGCCGCGCCTGCATCGTGGGATTCAACGAGCAGTGGCAGAGCGCCGCACGGGAGGGATTGCCGTACCTGTATGGCGGCGCGGTCGGACACATTCCCCTGCCGCCGGTGGTCGAGGCCGATCTCCGGGCCCGACTCGACGCGCTGGTGGCCGCGGTCGGATTGGTCGGACTGAACGGCCTCGACTTTCTCCTGCACGAGGAAACCTGGTCGGCACTCGAGGTCAATCCGCGTCCCACCGCGACGATGGAGCTGTATGACGCCGACTACGATCACGGACTCTTCGACGCCCATCTACGCGCCTGCGAGGGTGAGCTGCCGGCCCGGGCGGCAGCGTCGCAGGTCGTGAGGGCCAGCAGAATCGTGCACGCCGTCCACGCCTGGCAAATGCCCGACGGCTTCGACTTCCCCAACTGGTGTCACGATATTCCGCAGGCCGGCACCCGGATGGCTCCCGGCGACCCGATCTGCACCGTGCAGGCCGAGGGAGGCGATGCCCTCGAATGCGGCGCGCTGGTCAGGGAGCGGGAACTGAGCGTCGGGCGGATGATCCTCGAGGCGGCGCCCCACGCCGTGCCTGCGTGAAGATCTTCGTCTACGAGCACGTGACCGGCGGAGGAATGGCCGACGCGCCGTTCCCGCCGGGCCTCGTCCACGAGGGCGAGTTGATGCTCCGGACCCTGGTCGGGGAGCTGGCCAGCTGCCGTGAGGTGGAGTTGCTGTGCAGCAGGGATGAACGGCTGCCGTCGATTCCAGGCATCGAGACGATCCTGGTGGGCCCGGGTGACGATTGGTCCGCCGCCTTTGCACGGGGCGCCGCCCGCGCCGATGCCGTCTGGCCGATCGCGCCGGAAACCGGTCGAGCCCTCGAACTCCTCACTCTCCAGGTCGAGCGACTCGGCAAGACGCTGCTCGGCTGCCGCTCCGCCGCCGTCCGCATCGCGGCGAGCAAGCGCCTGACCGCGGCGAGGCTTGCCGCCGCGGGAATTCCGGTGGTGCCGACGGCAGCAGCCGGTGAGGCGATTCCGGCCTGGTCCGGACGATGGGTGACCAAACCGGATGACGGGGCCGGCGCCGAGGACACGCTCATCGCCGAGGACTCCCCGACGGCGCTGGAACGGAGTCGCGCTGATTCCCGCCTGGTCGTGCAGCCGTGGCTCGAAGGCCCGTCGATCAGCCTCTCGATGCTCTGCGTCGACGGGAAGAGCCTCCTGCTCAGCCGCAACCGGCAGCGGTTGCGGATCTCGGATGGGCGGGTGACGCTGGCGGGTCTCGAAGTCAACGCCGCGATCGAAGGTGTCGCAGGCCTGGCCCAGCTCGCCGACCGGATTGCAAAGGCGATTCCCGGACTCTGGGGCTACGTCGGCGTGGACCTCGTGCTGACCGACCGCGGCCCGGTGGTCCTGGAGGTCAATCCCCGGCTGACCACCTCGTACTGTGGACTGGGGCGCGCGCTCGGTATCAATATCGCCGCCATGGTGCTCGACCTCCTGGTGCCCGGATGCCCGGGCCGCTGGCGGATTCCCGCTGCGGGCTCGGCGGTCGAACTCGACCTGGAGGCCTGCCCCGCAGGATGACGACGTGATCGGCTGGGACCTGGGCGGCGCCCATCTGAAGGCGGCGCGGCTCGACGAGGCGGGGCGCGTGCTCGACGTGGTCCAGGTCGCCTGCCGCCTCTGGGAGGGGATGCATCATTTCCACTCGGCGGTCGACGAAGTCAACCGCGCGCTTGGCGCTTCTCCCTTCCACGCCGTGACCATGACCGGCGAAATGGTCGACTTCTTCCCCAGCCGCGGAGAAGGCGTTGCCCGCCTGGTCGGCGCGATCACCGAGCGGCTGACTGGATCGACGGTTCGCTTCTACGCAGGTGGGCGGGGGTTTCTCGACACAGCTGGTGCGCTCAGCGAACCGGGCGCGGTCGCGTCGGCCAACTGGGTAGCCACTGCGGCGCTCGTGGCTGCACGGCAGTCGCCGGCGCTGCTCATCGACGTCGGCAGCACCACGACCGATCTCATCCCCGTGATCGACGGAGAGGTCCGGGCCAGCGCGAAGGACGATGCAGGTCGGCTGATCACTGGAGAGCTGGTCTACACGGGAGTCGTGCGCACTCCGGTCCTGGCGCTCGCTGAGCGCGCGCCCTTCGACGGGGAATGGGTGCCGCTGATGGCTGAATTCTTCGCGACCAGTGCGGATGTCTACCGGCTGCTCGGGCGGCTGCCCGAAGGCGCCGACCAGCACCCGGCGGCGGACGGGGGCGAGAAGACGGTCGAAGCCAGCGCCCGTCGGCTGGCCAGGATGCTGGGGCGCGACTTCGATCCCGCCCGGCTCGGTGCCTGCCGGCGACTCGCTGAGTGGCTTGCCGAGGCGCAGTTCCGCCGGATCGAGGATGCCTGCACCCGGCTCTGGTCGAGGGAGATGCTGCCGCACGATGCGGCGCTGGTGGCAGCCGGAGTTGGGCGGTTCCTCGTCCATGATCTCGCCGCCCGCCAGGGGCGCCGATGCCTGGAGTTCGGAAGCCTGGTGACCAGCGCCCCGGGGATCGCCGGACGCGTCTCGGACTGCGCGCCTGCCGTCGCGGTGGCCTGGCTGGCCCGGCAGGCTGACTGATCCGTCAGCTGATGCCGAGCTGACGCCGCGCCTCCGCCGCGGTGATCACGCGCAGATAATCGAGCACGGTGCCGCTTGCCTCACGGAGCCGTAGCGCCTCCACGACCTCCCGGTTCGTGCCCCCCATCAGTCCGTCCGCGATGACCGCCGCTCCCTGGGCGCCTTCCTTGGCCACCGTCGCCAGGCCCTCCACTCTTCTGACCGGCGCGAGAGTTGCCCAGGCGGAGGTCGAGTGCGGCCCGGACCTCGGGATCGGTCGCGTGGCGCCCTGAGAGGAGGATCTCGCGGGGCGCGGGAATGGAGGCCATCAGCGCAAGCACCGCCTTGTGCGCCCCCTCGACGTAGGCGGCGTGTCCCAGCGCGGGTGGTTCGTCGGCGGCGCCCAGCCGGCCGCCGCGAAACAGCATCGCCTTCGTCACGCGACCAGCGAGGATCGCGACCTCCCCATCCCAGGCTCCTCCCGAGCGCCATCCCATCGGGCCGCTGGTGCCCCCGATCCCATCGACGATTGCCCCTCGCTCCACTGCAAGCGCAGCGGTGAACGCCCCTCCCAGCTCGAGCAGGATGAACGAGGTATCGGTGGGCGGGAGTGCCAGGCGCAGTGCCTGGTCACGCACCGCAAGCGCCGCGGCGGCCACCTTGTCGGCGGTGCCGAGGTCGATCCGGTTCCATTTCCGGTGGGGGGGAACGGTAGGGAGGTGGATGACGCCAGGGGTGAATACCACCGGCAACCCGGAGCCGGCCATTGCCTTCATCAGGTGGCCCAGCCCGCCCAGCCCGCCCTCTGCACCGGCGGGCGCCAGCAGCGCGAGCCGCAGCGAGGCCTCGTCGAGGTCGGGCCCGCGCATCATCGGCAGCCCGTACCCCGAAGGTCCGGCGATCAGGTCGGGAGTGCCGCCCGCGGTGAGCAGCGCAAGCAGTGAGGCGGGCTCCTGCAGGGCCAGCTCGGTGGGAAAGGTCCGGTCCAGCCAGACCTTCCCCCGGTCGAGTCCGCAGAGGTCGATGGAGACGGTGCCCGGGTCAATCCCGATGACGCGCGGCACGGCGGGATCTGTTACTTGATGGCCCGCGCGATGTCGGCGATCGCTTCGGCATCGAGGACGAGGCCGTTCTTCTCGAAGAGGCTGGCCACGCAGCGCTTGTGCAGCTTGGTCTTGAAGTTGCCCACCCCGAACGCGCCATAGCAGGTGACGCCATGCCGCACCTCGCCTGCGTCATTGACCTCGATGCCTTCGAGGCCAAGCGGCGGAACCGCGTTGAGGTCCACGGCGACCTTGAGGGACTTCTGCGCCATCCAGGTCGCCTGGGACACCATCTGGATGCCGGCGGCGCCGGAATTGAGCAGCACTTCAACCCCCTCGAGCACCTGCGCAGCCTGCGCCGGGTCCGCCATCGTCATCGCTTCGACCTGCACGTTGAACCTGGCGCTGATGAACTGGCGTGCCTTGTCGCCCTGTTCCGGCTTTCGTGAGGTAATGGTCACCTTGGCACCGTCCTTGGCCAGCAGGCCGGCGGCTCGCTGGCCCACCGGGCCGGTGCCGGCCAGGATGACGACCTTCCGCCCCCTCAGGTCTCCCAGCGCCTGCTCGATCTTCACCACGGCGGCGACCGCGGTGGTGTTGGAGCCGTTGGAGTCGAGCATGACGGAGACGACCAGCGGCGGGAACATGGCGTCCAGCGCCATGGCCAGGAGCTGTTCTCCCTGGGACATGTTGTTGCCGCCGATCCAGACCGCGGTGTTGTTGAGGTCCTTGGCCCCGCGGGTGAAGATGCAGCCATGGATCAGGTCGCGGACGTCTTCGGGCACGACCTCCCCATAGCTCATGATCTCGTCGGCACCGGCGTCATACGCCACCACCTGGTCGAACACGCTCGGGTGACGGGAGGAGTCGAGTTGCAGCAGCAGCTTCCGCATCGGACAGTGGGCTCCGTGGTCTGGAGTGTCGCGGGGGGTGAAATGCAGGAGGGGCGGGGGGTACCCCCGCCCCTCCCGATTCCAGGATGTGACCGACCGGCTCAGGCGTTATCGACGCCCGAGAAGGGGTGCTTGGCGGTCTTGGCGCCGGTCAGCACGGCGTCGATCGTCGGCTGGCCCTTGAGCGCACGCTCGATGGACTGCTTGGTCGCCTCGTAGTTGAACTTGAAGATCTTCTTGTCGTCGGCGGCCTGCCAGTGGATGAACACGCCCACCAGGATGCACCAGTCGTTGGCCTTGTCCTTCGGGATCACGCCCGAGGCGACCGAGTCCACCACGGCGCGGGCCACGGCGGCCTGCGCGGGGCCGAACATCTGCACCGCCTGCTTGGCGCCCTTGATCGTCACCTTGTTGAACAGGATGGTGTCGGGCTTGCAGGGCAGGTTCGGGCTCACCACGGCGAGCAGGGTGGTGAAGCCGTCCTTGTTGTTGGAGAGGGCGTTGCAGAAGGCGGCGCCGGCGTGGCCGCTCTTCTCGCCGATGATCAGGTCCACATGCGCGATCTCGTTGCCGTCGCCCACAAGCGACTCACCGAGGTAAAAATTGGCTGCCATGTCTCCCTCCGGTTGCGATTTGAAGAATGAGATGATCTGCTGCCACATTGTCGTGCCCTCGAGATGAGGAACACCTTCTTGAGCGACGTGGGGAGCTAGCGGAATCTCCGGACACGCTGTCCCGCGCGGGACGCAGGTAGCTCGCCTGACGGATCGGACTTCCGGGGACCCTAGTATGAGAGCGCCCGGAGGCCATGTCAAGCGCCCCGATTTCCTTCGGGGGCGAGCCCGCGAGGTAACGGTGGATTTTCAGGCTTCGCGGGCTTTCCTTACCCAGTCGTGATTCCCGCCCGCAACCACCTCCTCCCGCCCGATCCCGAGGCCTACCGGCACGCCCCGCACCCCCGGGGCCGGGTGGTCGTCATCGCGCCGACCCGCGCCGCCTGCGAAACCATCGAGATCGCCCTCGGCCTCAGCCTCGAGACCGTGCTGGAGCGTGAACACGGCGAGGAACTCCGGGAGTGGGCCGGCAGCGGCAAGGCATTCGGCATCGTGGCCGGCACCGGCACCGGCAAGACCCTCGGCATCCGCCCGATCGCCGAGTCCATCCTGCGCGAGCCGCTGCGGGTCGGCGTGGTCAACCGCGAGCGGGAAGCCACGCCCGAGACGCCGACCTGGAACGTCGTCATCGTCACGACCGGCATCGCCCGCCGCTGGTTCCAGGACGACCTGATCACCGCGCGCGACACCGTGATCGTGGACGAGATCCACCAGACCTCCGCCGAGCTCGAGCTCTGCCTCGCCCTGGGCAAGCGGGCCGGCTGCCGCTTCATCTGGCTGTCCGCGACGGTGGACCCCGCCTTCTACGCCGCTATCTCGACAGCAGCGAAGTGCTCGAGACCACCGCGTTCGATCCCGCGCTGAAGGCCACGCGTCAAGGTGCTCCAGCTGAGGGCGGAGGAGTTCCTCGACGACAAGTTCCTCCGCCACGTGATCAAGCAGAAGCGCGGCGTCGCCGTCTTCGTCCCGACCCGCGCCGAAGTGGAGCAGCTGGCCGGCGACCTCGGCGCCCGGTGGCCCCGGCTCGCCGCGGCATTCTATCACGGCGGCGAGCCGATCCGCGTGATCCGGCCGTTCCTCGACGGCGAGGTCCGGAAGCCGTTCCTCCTGGCGATGACCGCGGCGGGACAATCGGCGCTCAACATCCGGGGCCTCGACACCGTGGTGATCTACGACGCGCGCTATGGCAACGTGGTCGAGCGGGGCCGCAACGTGCTCCACCGGCTCTACCTCGGCGCGAACGAGATCCTGCAGATGGCGGGGCGGGTGCACGGCCGCGTGGAAGGCGGGGAGGTGTTCATTCTGAGCGATCGCGAACTCGAGTTCCAGCGGCTGCGACCCGGTCCGCCGGAATTCCAGCTGGCCGGCGACGCCGAGCGGGTAGCGATCACCTGCGCGGCGCTCGGCGTGGACGCCAGCGACCTCGATCTGCCCGTCGCGCTCGATCGACTGGCCTACCGGCGTGCGCTCGAGACTGCTCACCGGGCGTGGTCTGATCGACGAGGGACGGCTGACCGCGTACGGCCGCGAGGTCGAGGCGATCCCGGTCGAGCGCCCCTGGGGCGAGCTGCTGGTGCAGGCCGACGCCGAGCTTCTGCCGGTGCTGGCCGCCTGCGCCAACATCGACTCGCTGCATCGGATGACGCGGGAGGAGCGCGATCTGGGCGGCGTGGTCGTGACGGGCAGCGACCATCTCACCGCGTACAACCTGTTCGCCGAGGCGGTGAACAAGCACGGTTTCCTGGGGGAGGTCTACGGATTGCCGCGGCACCTCTTCGACGAGGGTCTCGAGGAGTGGGCCGAGCGACGCGGTGTGCTGATCAAGGCGATCGAGGACATCGCCCTGGGAATGGCGGCGGTCTATCGAGCATTGGAACAACCGCTTCCCCGGCAGCTTCCCTACGCCGGCCGCGAGCTGCAGCACGGATTCAGCGAGCTGCTGGCGCGCGTGATGCCCTTCGATCTCGTGATCGACGAACACACCGCCGACGGCCAGGAGGCCCGTGTGTCGCGCACCTCCGTGGCCGGCAGCTGGGGAGCGGTCGCCGGATCGCTGCGGTTCTTCTCGGACCGTTTCGGGGTTGCCCGCGCCGGCATCGAGGGCACCACGCTCTCCTATGACCTGATCCGGCGTCACGCCCGCCAGGGCCCGCCCCGCATCGAACTGCGGGGCAGCCGGCGCCATCAGCGGCCGGTGGCGGTGCGGCGACTTGACTATTTCGGGTTCGAGCTGGAAACCGTGGCCGAGGAGCTCGAAGGCGTCGTGCCGGAGGGGCTGCGGCCCGCCTTTGCCGAGGCCCTGGCCCAGGCGCTGTCGGCGGGAGAGTCGGTGCATCCCAACCAGGCCCGCATCAGCCGGGCGCTCGAGGAGGCGGGCGAGCTCTATCGCCGCTCCGGGGGCCGACTCTCGGGATTGTCCGACGAGGCGCTCCGGACCGGGCTGCGGGCGGCCGTAGAGGGGGTGTCGACCTGGGAGGAGTTTCTCGCCACGCGGATCCAGTTCGATCCAGTGGCGGAAGTGCCGTTGGAGGAGCGGGAGCAGCTCGCCGCGTTGCCTTCCTCCCTGCGCCTCCTTGGCGACCAGGTGCCGCTGGACTACGAGATCGAGCGCGGTGAGGGCGTGGTCCGCCTGCGGCTGCGAGAGGGGCAGGCCCGCCGACTCCGCCAGGAGGAGCTGCCGGCGCTCGATCGGCCGATTCGATACGGCGTCATGCGCGGTCGCGATCCGGAGCTGAGGGCCGACACCCTGGAGGAACTGCGGCAGCTGCTGCTCAAGGCGCCGGGAGCCCAGCGCCGTCGGCGGGAATTCCGGCCCCCGCGGCACCGGAGGCGGTGAGGCGTCACCTTCAGCCGAGCAGTCCCAGCCAGTGGCGGTGGTAGGCCTCCCGCAGTTCGGGTTCGTGGCCGTCCACCAGCAGGTTCACCTCGAAGCCATCCAGCGTGGCCGCGACCACTCTACCCAGCTCCTCCGGATCGCCTTCGAGGTCGAGCGCCCGGGAGGCCGCGCTGCCCAGTTCCCGGATTTCCTCCACCGTCGATCGAGTACATTCACGCACTCCCGGTTCCGCCAGGGCAACCAGGCTCAGCCAGGCCACGCTCTGCCCCGAGGTGGCCTCGTCGGCCAGCAGGAGCCAGAGAGCATCGATGGCTGCCGGGCCCCCCGGCCGCAGCGCCGCGACGCGCCGACGGTGGCGTTCGAGGCGGAGCTGCGCCGCCACCGCCGCCAGCAGAGTCGCTTTCGAACGGTGATGGTAGAGCAGGAGCCCCTTGGCGCACCCGGCCCTTGTAGCCAGGGCATCGAGGCTCCAGCCGGCAAGGCCGCGTTCGACGAGCAACGCTGTGGCGTGATCAACGATCTGTAATTTCATGCTGTGTATGGAATTATGTAACTGACTGACCGGTCAGTCAAGGTAGATGACTTTGACGCGCTCCCGTGGGGTTCACGTCGTCCTGATCGTGGTCCAGGTCCTGATGGCCAGCCTCGCCATCACGGGCAGAATTGTCCTCCCGGTCCTGCCGCCCGGCTTCCTGGTGCTGGTCCGCGTTGGGGGAGCGGCCATTGTGCTCCTGGTGGCCCACCGGCTGGTCGGAGCTCAGCACGTCACCCTCCGGGAGGATCTGGTGCAATTCCTCCTCCTTGGCCTGCTCGGGGTGACCGCCAACCAGACACTCTTCCTCTACGGCCTCCGGCATACCACGGCGGTGAACGCGACGATCCTGGTCACCACGATTCCGGTGTTCACCGTCCTCGAGTCGGTCGTCACCGGCAGGGAGCCCGCCTCGGCACTCAAGTTCGGCGGGATCGGGCTCGCGGCCGCCGGTGCCATCTATCTGATCGGCCCCGACCGGATCTCCCTGGCACCCGACCTGGCTCTGGGCAATGCGCTCATCCTGCTCGGCATGGTCTGCTATTCCCTCTACCTGGTGCTCTCCAAGCGCATGCTCCAGCGTTACCGGCCAATCACCGTGAGCCTGTACGTGATGACCTTTGGCGCGCTCGGGGTGCTGCCGATCGGCCTCCATGCCGCGACCACCCTCGACCTGTCCGGTGTGAGCGCCAAGGTGTGGTGGCTCACCGTATACATCGTCCTGTTCCCCACCATCCTCGCCTATTTCCTCAACATATGGGCGCTCAAGCGCGTCTCGTCGAACCTCGTGGCGGTCTACATCTATCTCCAGCCGCTCTTCGCCGCTCTCGCCGCTCCCCTCCTGCTCCCAACCGAGCGACTCACCCTGCGGGCCGGGCTGGCCGGGATGGCGATCTTCAGTGGCCTGGCCCTGGTCATCGCAGGCGAGCGCCAGCAGCATCGGGAGGTGCCGGTGGAAGCCCTTCCCGGGGAGTGAAAGGTTCCCCGGTGAAACCCCGGCTTGGCCCCGCCCGTAGGCCGACCCATGCCTGAGCATGCCACCCCCCATACTCCCCAGGCGTCGATCTTCTCCCCGCTGGCCAAGGCCCTGCTCGACGGCTTCAGCGAGGGAGTGGTTGTTTTCGACGCCGGCGGCAAGGTGCTGTACGCCAACCAGCAGGCCCGCGAAGCCCTGGCCGGGATCGACGACACCCCCAAGGAAACCACCGGGACCGGTGATTCCCGCTCCCTGCTCCCCAGGCTGGCGGCGATGGGTGGCCGCCTCAGGCCCTTGCGGGTGGGCAACCTGGAGCTGGGCGAGGCCATGTTCATCCCCGGGCTCGAGGGTCCCAGCACCCTCGCCCAGCGGGAAAAGGAAGCGATCGTCCGGACCCTGGACGCCAACAACTGGAAGCTGGCCGAAACGGCTCGCCACCTCGGCATCAGCCGCACCACGCTCTGGCGTCGGTTGAAGGCTTATGGCCTCCACCGCGATGGCCGTAGCAACTGGGCGGAGTCCGCCTGATTGTCCTGTAGTTCCTGTCGCGCCCGGATGCTGCGCCGACCTCGCTTCCAGTGGTCGGCGCTCTTGTATCGGGGTGCAGATGCCATGTCGCTCCGGCCGCCATGCTGATTCCCCTCGCATTCGCCGCGCTGCTGGCGCTGCCGGGGCCAGCCGATACCCTCCCCACCTTCGCCGATTCGGCGACGCGCGCCCTGGTGATCCGGGCGATGGCCCGGCACGCATCGCAGGACACCCTGGTTTCCGATTACCAGTCCCGGTTCCGCTACCGGATCTCCTTCGGGTTGGGCCGCCGCAACTGGGACAACATCCCGACCGCCGCGGTCGAGGAGCAGGAAGGCGTGGTTCGCTGGCAGCGGCCCAATGACCTGCAGGTGGAGGTGGAGGGCCGCCGGTCGAAGTCGCGCAGCAGCTCCCTCGATCTCAATTCCATGTTCGACCAGCCGTGGTTCGTTCCCCGATCGGTCAGTGACTCGGTGCGGGCGTTCGGCGAGGATTTCCCGGAGCACCCCGCGCTGCATCCCCTGGCCGCGGACGGGCCGGCCTGGTACCGCTACGCGATCACGGACAGTGCCAGGGTCACGAACCCCGACGGCAAGGTGGTCCGACTGGTGGCCGTGCGCGTCTCGCCGGCCCGGCCGGGGGCGATCCTGGTCGTCGGGACGCTCTGGTTCGATGAGGGGAGTGCGGAGGTGGTCCGGTTCTCGTTCCGGTTCGTGGGCCAGAACCTGTGGGTCAGTCCCGACGGTGACACCCGGTCGGACACCTCCGATGCGCGCTTGGCCAACCGGATCATCAGCCGGATCCTGACCCTCGACGCCGACCTGCAGTACTCGCTGGAGGACGGGAAGTACTGGATGCCCTATCGCCAGGTGCTGTCCGGGCGGGTCCGAGTGCCGTTCATGGGCGGGCTGGTGATTCCCTTCCAGTCGGAGACCAGGTTCGAGGACTACACCATCAACACCGGGCAGCCCATCGTGTTCACCGTCCCGCTCCCCGACACCTCGCTGGGCCGGGACAGTGCCATGGCGCTGGCTCGCACCCGCCGAGACTCCATCCGGGCCGAGCGTGGGCGTCGCGCTCGCGAGGGAGAGTCCGAGGCGGACTCGATGGTGGGCCGAGAGTATGCCGGTACCTGGTCGGATGGCCGTTACGAGATCCGGCGTGCACCGGCCGATTCGCTCCGCCTCTACTCGGGGTGGGGCGACTCGCTGGTCCTCGACCAGTCGTCAGCGGAGGACGCCCAGGTCCGCTCGGTCCAGGCCGACCTCGAGCGCATGGCCAACGAGCTGCCGACCGGCATCTCGGGAATTCCCCGGGGAGGCATCGACTACGAGCGGCTGGGAACCCTGTTCCTCTTCAACCGCGTGCAGGGACTCTCGATCGGAGGCGGCTACCAGTGGCAGCCACCCGGCTGGGCGTTCGCCATCGTGGAGCCTCGCCTGCGGTACGGCTTCTCCGATGGCATTCCGATCGCCAGCCTCGGCGTCTCCCGCGACGCGCCGGGCGGGAAGCTGACGCTCCGGGCCTATCACGAGATGGAGGAGCCCGATCCGTTCAGCCGCGGACTCACTTTCGCCAACAGCTTCAACGCCCTCTTCGATGCCAGTGACGACGCCGACTACTACCTCGGCACCGGCGGACAGCTTGGCTTCGTGCACTCGATCGCCCGGGGAGTCGACTGGACCATCCAGGGTGGCGCCGAGGACCAGGAGAGTGTCGCGACGCAGACTACCTCGGCCATCAACGACTTCCTGGGTGGATCCGGCATCCTCCCCCCGAACCCTCCGGTGGCTGACGGCTTCTTCGGCACATTCCTGACCAAGCTCGAGGGGCAGATCGGACGGGCGAAGTGGATGGTGGCGGGATCGGGCATCACAGGGTCCCCGGGCACCGGCGGGCGTCTGTACGGACTCTGGCAGCAGTCGATCGGCGGCCGGACCGGCCTGACGTTTCGCCTGAAGGCGGGGATCGCCTCGGATTCGACCCTGCCGCAGCTCCTGTTTCGCGCGGGCGGACCCGAAACGGTGCGAGGATTCACCTATGGCACCCAGATGGGACAGGCACTCTGGTCGCTGCAGGTCGATTATGCTCCAACCGGAGGCTGGGTTCGCCCGGTTGTGTTTACCGACGTCGGTCAATCCACCGCGCCGGCCAGGCTCTTCAACTCGACGGTCCTTGTGGGTGGCGGGATCGGCGTCTCGTTCATTCGCGGGCTGATCCGCTTCGACCTGAGCCATCCATGGTATGGCGCCGGCGGCTTCAAGTTTGAACTTGCATTGCGGGCTGTGCGCTAGCACCTCGCCCGTCCGCCCCGCCCGCCCGCCCGCCCGCCCGCCGCCCTCCCGCCCTCCCGCCCTCCCGCCTAGCTTCACCCGCCATGCCCCACCCTTTCGTCATCGAGGAGTACGTCCGCTGGTCAGACGTGGACGCGGCCGGGATCATCTTCTATGGGTCCTATGTCCGCTTCTTCGAGCTGGCTGAGACGGAACTCTTTCGCGCCGCCGGCCTGCCGTACGGCACCCTGTTCGACCGGCTCGATCTGTACCTGCCCAGGGTCCAGGTGCACACCGAGTTTCATTACCCTCCCCGACTGGACGACCACCTCAAGGTTGCGGCTTACTTCGGGCGGATCGGCACCAAGTCCCTCACGATGAATTTCGATGTCATCCACCTGGGCACCGGGGGGCTGACGGCAGAGGGTCACATGGTGCTGGTCTGCACCGAACGGACCTCGCTCCGGTCGAAGCCGCTGCCTCGCGAGCTGGTGCAGGCCCTCACCCCGTTCGCGCTTCCGGTGGTGGAAGCGCGCCGCCAGCTCGGATTGCCGGCACCGGCGCCCAGGTGAGGTACTCGCCGTGCGGGCCCTGGGTGCTGCTCCTCCTGGCGAGCGGATGCGGTCACGATACGCCTGCACTGACGGCCACCTGGTCCGGGGCCGACAGCGGGCGCCTGGTGGTGCCCGCAGTGGCGACCTGGTGCCGGGAGCGGCGCTTGCTCGAAATCAGCGCGGTGAAGGATGACAGCGGCCTCGCCCTCATCGTGTATCCGGGGCCGCACGGCACGGCGGGGACCTTCCCGCTGTTCGATCCGCTCACCGATTCCACCCGCCGCCCCAGCGCCGCGGTGGCCGCGCGCTGGCCCAAGGTGGACGTGGTGCTGGGGTACCGCTCCATCGACGGGGTGGCCCACCTTGCCGGCGCGCCGGGCACCATCTCCGGATCGGTCCAGGCCCGGCTGCTCCGGTCGGGCAGCACGGGGGCGGAGAGCCTGTCCATGCGCATCGAGTTTCCGGCATTGCCGATCGACACCTCGACTGGAAGCTGCCCCCCCGACACCGGCCGCGCCGCCCGGTCCGCCGACTCCTCCCGTGTACCTTAGAAGCATGGAATCCACCTACTTCCGCCGCGGATTCGGCCTCCGGACCGCGATCGAAGGCCAGATCACGACGGACTATGCCAGCGCCATCGTCGACCGGATGCGCGCGGAGGGATACCGGCTCGCCGTGGGGCCGCTGACCTTCAGGCTGGCCCGCGAGTTCGGCTTCTGCTACGGCGTGGACCGCGCGGTCGAGTACGCCTACGAGACCCGGGCGAAGTTTCCCGACCGGCGCATCTTCCTGGTGGGCGAGATCATCCACAACCCGCACGTCAACGCCCGGCTTGGCGAGATGGGGATCGAGATCCTCTATCGCGGGGCCAACGGGGAGTTCGATTTCGGCGGGGTGAGCCCGGACGAGGTCATCCTATGCCGGCCTTCGGGGTGACCGTCGAGGATTTCGAGCACCTGCGCGAGCGGGGCTGCGTCCTGGTGGACACGACCTGCGGGTCGGTGCTCAACGTGTGGAAGCGGGTGGAGAGCTACGCCCGGGACGGGTTCACCGCGCTCATCCACGGCAAGTACTACCACGAGGAGACGCGGGCCACGGCCAGCCAGGTCACCAAGTATCCCGGGGGCCGCTACCTGGTGGTGCGGGACATGGCGGAGGCCCGGCTGGTCTGCGACTTCATCGAGGGGAAGCGTCCCGCCGCGGAGCTGGCGGAGCGGCTGGGGTCGGCGGCATCGCCGGGCTTCGATCTCGCGACCGACCTGGTGCGCGTCGGCATCGCCAACCAGACAACGATGCTGTCGGGCGAGTCGCTGGCGATCGCCCGGGAGTTCCGGGAAAGCATGCTCCGCCGCTACGGGGAGGCGGCGGTGGCCAGCACTTCCGCACCTTCGACACCATCTGCTCCGCCACCCAGGAGCGGCAGGACGCAGTGCTGCAGCTGCTGGCCTCGCCTCTCGACCTCATGGTGGTGATCGGCGGCTACAACTCGAGCAACACGAACCACCTCGCGGATCTCTGCCGGGAGCGCGGCGTTCGTACCCTCCACATCGAGGACAGCGACGCGATCGACGTGTCCACCGGTGCGATCCGGCACCAGCCCGGCATCCGCCGGCCGGAGGAGACGGCACTGCGCTGGCTGGCCGGAGTCCGCGAATCGGCCTTACCGCCGGCGCCTCGACTCCCAACAACAAGATCGGCGAGACCATCGCCCGGGTCTGCGCGGTGGCGGGAGTGGAGTTCACGCTCTAATCGTGTTTGCGCGGGTAGTTCGAGCCTCAGCAGTCTGCGGTTTCCCGGTCCCGGTTCCCCGTTCTCCGCATTACGGTCGCTCTTCGGGCAGGGGATTAGCGCCACGGCGCTCCCGGCCGTATCTTAGCCCTCCCCTTCCAGCCTCCGCGGCACATGGCGCCATCACGCAGTGATGCCTACCGTTTCCTTGCCGCGGCGATCGCCGGGCTGCCGGACGTCGCGCCCAAGCGAATGTTCGGCGCGGAGGCGTTCTTCACCCGCCACGGGATGTTCGCCTTCCTGCTGGATGATGCGATCGTGCTGAAATTGTCGGAGACGGAGCAGGCGCAGGTGCTCGACGAGGGCCTCGGACGCCCGTTTCTGCTGGGACAGCGCGCCCCGTTCGGGCGCTGGGTGGAGATCGGCTTCACCGGGCACGATACGGCGGCGCGCGCGTTTCTCCTCGCGCGCTCGGCACACGCCTTCGCCCAGGCCCCCGAGCGCGACGGCCCCCGTCGCCGGAAGCCCGTCACCCGCCGCCGCAAGCCGGGCCGGCGGATTTCCTCCTGATCCAGGTTAGTCGCTGACGAGCAGGCGGGCGATGGCCGCGATGGTGCGCGGCGCGCTTCCCTCCGCGCGGTTGTTCACCAGGATGTAGGCGGGAACCCGGAGCCGCCGCGCCTGCTGAACCAGACTGGCGACGTCACGGCGCAATTCGGGGTTGGGGTCGCGGATCCGGTCATACGGTGCGAACTCATCGACCGCTTCCGCGTAATACCTGCCGGGCCGCAGCAGAATCCTCGCCACCACGAACGCCGCAGTGAACGCCCCGGGCAGCTCCGCCTGTTCTCCCACCGGCGGCATCCTCGTCCAGGAATTGAAGACATGCGCCACCCCATGCTCGCGGAGCACCGCGAAATAGGGCGGGGCCAGGAACTCCTGGTTGCGGAGCTCCACCGCATACCGCCCCTCGCGCGGCAGCAGGGTGAAGAAGGCGTCCAGCCGGTCGGCGAACTCCTGTCCGGTCATCCGGGCCGACCGGGCGATGGTCTGGAACTCGAACACCAGCGGGCCGGCGTGGCTCCCGAAGCGCTGCCACGGGCGATAGACCTGCTCGAGAAAGAGCTCGGCGTTGAGGAAGTCCGGGTTGGCCTCGCCGCCGCGGGTCTTCTCGCGCGCCTTGGCGAAGGTGTGCACCGTGAGCCGGTCCCAGACCTTCGCCACGCAGGGAAACCCTTCGGGGAGATGCGCCGCGTACTCCTGCAGCGTCCGTTCGGAAGGCGGCGTGTAGAAGGTGGAGTCGATCCCGACGGTGCGGAACAGCGGAAACCGGGCGTACTCCTCGAGCATCCGGGCCGCGGCGCCGGTCTTGGGATAGGGCTGGTGATAGACCAGCCCCTGCCAGCCGGGGTAGGTCCACGATGACGTGCCGAACCGGATGTCCGGAGGAATGTGCTCGGCGAGACGGGTGAGTTCGGCCGGCGAGTCCTCCGATTCACCGGCCATGGCTCAGCGGGGCACGATCCGGAAGGCGTCCCCGCCGCCGGTCACGACGTACAGCTCACCACGGGCGTCCTGGCCGAAGCTCTGCGGTCCGCTGGTGGACAGCGCTGGCCAGGAGAGCGGCTGGGTCGCGGCGCCGCCGACCCACTTGAAGCTTCGCATCCAGCCGCCGCACTCATCGGTGTAGAAGTAGGTCCCGGCCAGGGCGGGAATGGCGCTGCCCCGGTAGGCGTAGCCGCCGATGATGGCGCAGCCGTCGGCGTGGGTGTAGGTCGTGACTGGGGCAACATAGAGGCTCATGTTGCATCCCGAGGTGTAGCACTCGTTGCCCTCCACCTCGTTCCAGCCGTAGTTCTCCCCGCCTCCGCTCGAGGCCGATGCCACGTCGACCTCCTCGACCCGGTCCTGTCCCACGTCAGCGATATAGAGGTCGCCGGTGGATCGATCGAAGCTGAAGCGCCACGGGTTGCGGAGCCCGTAGTTCCACAGTTCGTGCGCGAACGTGCCGCTGGTGGCGTACGGATTGGTGGCCGGAATCGTGTAGCCAGCGGGGCCGCTCACGTCGAGCCGCAGCATCGAACCCAGGAGATCGGTCCGATCCTGTCCGGTGCCCTGGGGATCGCCGCCGGAGCCGCCATCACCCAGACCGAAGTACAGGTAGCCGTCGGGTCCGAAGGTAATCATCCCGCCATTGTGATTGCTGTAGGGCTGGTCCACGCTCAGCAGCTGGCGATCCGGAGATGCGTTGGCCACATCCGGATCGGCGGACACCGTGTAGCGCGCGAGGATCGAGGTGCCGCCGCTCTGGGTGCCCAGCGGGCTGGTGTAGCTGACGATGAACCGGCCGGATGTCGCATAGTCGGGGTAGAACGCCATCCCCAGCAGCCCCTGCTCGCTGCCGGTCGAGACGAGGGTGTGGATGTCGAGGAACGGTGTGGTGAGCAGGACCCCGTGCTTCACGATCCGGATCGTCCCGCTCTGCTCGACCAGGAAGAGCCGTCCTGTATCGCCCGGTGGCGCCGTGAGGTAGGTCAAGGCGCCCAGTCCGCTGGCCACCGGCTCGAGGCCAAGCGCCACGGTGCCGGTATCGGGCCCGCCGCTGCTGGTGGGACTGTGGCTGCACGCCGGAGATGCGAGAGCGAGAAGGAGACCGACTCCGCTCAGCAGCACCGGGGGAAAGACTGACTTCGGGATGATTGGCATGCCTCAGTATGGACCGGCTGGTGACGGGCCGATGTGACGAAACTCACCCTTCGAATCATAGCGAATCCGCCGCCCTGGCGACCGCGGCGAGGAGCCCGGCGCGATCGGCGGAGTCCACCAGGCGTCCCCGTACGATGACCGCCTCGATGCGTGCAATGTTGGTGATGGCGACTCGAGGGTCGGCATTCAGCAGGACCAGGTCCGCCGAGTAGCCGGGCGCCACCCTGCCCAGCGAGTCGGCCATTCCGAGAAAGCTGGCGGGATTGATCGTGGCCGCCTGCAGCGCCTCCAGCGGTGTGAAGCCGGCAGCCACCAGCCGCTCCAGCTCCTCGTGCAGACTCAGTCCGGGCAGCATTTTCTCCCAGGGACCGGTATCGGAGCCGGCCAGAAATCGGCTGCCCGCATCCCGCAGCAGGACGATCATCTCCATCTGCTCATGGTACAGGCGCGCCCACTGGGCCCGGTCGGCCGGGGTGAACCCGAACGGGTTCGAGGGAATCGCCGGTCTCGACCGCCGGCTCTTCGGCAGATATGCCAGGCGGGCCGGCGACCACGCGATGCTGTCCCGGCCGAAGGCGTTGAGCCACTGGCTGAGCCAGATGGTCGGCTCCTGCCACACCCCCTCTGACGCCAGCTCGCCGGCCAGCGCGCGGCACTGGCCGGAGTCATAGCTGTCGAGCAGCGGCTGAAGCCACGCCGCCCGGCGGGTCGAGGCGTACAACGAGTCGCTTCCGGCGAGGCGGGCCTGGTTGAGCCCGGCACGGATCGCGCCGCCCTCGCGCGAGCAATCCACCGCCATGCCAGCCACGAAGTCGTTGCCGAGGTGCTCGATGCTCTTCATGCCGGCCGCGCCCGCGGCCCGGATCCCCACGCTGAATGGTGCATGCCCGACCAGCGGACGCCCCGAAAGCTGCGCCGCCCTCGCGATGGCCGCGAAGCTCTCCGGCGACAGCCAATCCTGGACCTTGACCTCGTCCCATCCGGCGCCGATCACTGAATCCACCATCGGCCCCGCCTCGGCCGGGTCGCTGACGACCCATTCGTTGGGCGCCGGGTCCTGGTGCGGGCCATTCAGCATCGGTCCGGCGGCGACCAGGCGTGGCCGCACCCCCTTTCCGGTGGCGACCTCTGCCCGCCAGCGCCGGAGGAATTCCCAGCGGGCGGGTGCCGATCCCAGGTCGCGTATTCCGGTGATGCCGTACGCGGTGAAGAGCGGGAGAAGAAGGGTGTCGGTGACCGGACCTACGGCCACGTGGACGTGCATGTCCCAGAGGCCCGGGATGAGATAGCGACCGCTGCCATCGAGGATCCGCATTCCCGCCGGCTGAGCGGCGTCGCCGCTGTCGATCGAAGCGACATGCCCATTGCGGATGACGACAGTTCTGTTCGCCAGATCGCCGCCGCTCGCGACGTCGATGACGGTGACGTGGGTGATGGCGAGCGGTGGGGGAGAGGGAGTCTGCGCAGAGAGGGTGACGGAGAGGACGGAGAAGACGGAGAGGCTCAAAAGTCTGGGCATCCGGGTCCTACGTGTGGCCGGCCGGAAGGGTTCGGCCACGGCCTCGATGGTGCCTGCGCTCAGTCGACGTGGACCGGCGTTGCCGGTTCGCCGAGGTGGAGCGCGAGTGCGGTCAGGTACCTGTCGAGGGTTCGATGGGTCCCCATGGCCCGCATCATCACCCGGAAGATCGGATTGGCTACCCAGCCATCCTCCCTGACGGTGAGGGTTGATCCGCTCTGCGCTGGAGAGAGCACATAGGTCCAGGTCCCCCCGAAGGAATCGCCGGGCCTGGTGACGATCTGGGTCTTCAGAAGTCGGGGCGCCTCGGACTGCTCGACCTCGAGGACCATCACGTAGCCGTCCTTCGTGGTCTGCTGCCATCGAGCATGGCCGTCCACCGCGGGTTGCGGCCGGCTCGAAGTCAGGTCGGGCCACCAGGCGGGGACGCCACCCGGATCGGAGATCACGGCCCAGATCGCCTCCGGCGGCTGTTTCAGGGTGATGCTGCTGGAGGCGCGGTGGTCCCGGGGCAGCAGCGTCCCGATGAGCACCACGACCACCACCAGGGCGATCACCACTGCGAGCGCGACGAGGATCCAGCGAATCATGGGGGCCAATCCTATGGTTTTCCGGCCCGATCGGCTAGGCGGGAGCCGGGCGTCGATCGTTCAGGGTTTCCGAGTTTCTCCAGCATCCGCTCCACCCGCTCGATCTGCGTGCACCGTCACCGTCACCGCGCCGAACTCCTCCTCCACCTTCCCGCGGAAGAGGAACGGCCCCTGGTCGAAGAGGACGTGGCCCGCGCTCCCGGTAGACATCCGGGAACAGCACCGTCTCGATCAGCCCAAGGCCATCGTCGAAGGTGGCAAACTCCATCGGTTCGTCCTTGGCGGTGTGCACCGGCTTGCAGGTGGTGAGCATTCCGGCCAGGAGCACGGTCCTGCCGACGTGCTGCTTCAGCGCGGTGCTGGGGACAGAGCCGGAAGCGGGCCGAGCCTTTCGGCGGAACAGCACCATCGGATGCACATCGGTGGTGAAGCCGAGGGCATCGTACTCGGCCTGGCGGCGGCGGGCGGTGGTGTATTCCCGGAGGGGCGGGATGGCGGGAGGGCGGGAGGGCGGGAGCAACTCGGTGCCATGAGAGACCTGTCCGTCTGTCCGTCTGTCCGCCTGTCCTGTCCACCTCCCACAGCATCATCGGCCTCGTCATCCCTTCGGCGATCGAGTCGCAGGCCCCGACCTTGATCAGGATCCTCAGGTCGTCGGCGGTGAGCCGGTTCGCGTCGCGGAGAGTCGGCGAAAGGCTCCGGAATGGGCCTGCCCCTCCCGCCCGGCCAAGAGACGATCCACCCCATTCTCCGAGAGCCCCTTGACGAACTGCAGCCCGATCCGGAGTTCGCTGCCGCGGCCCGTCGTCCGGAACTCGCTCGCGTTCACGTCCGGTGGCCGCACGGTGAGGCCCATCCGCATCGCTTCGGCCACGTAGGCGAACGGCGCATAGAAGCCGCCCCCGTTGGCCAGCACCGCCGCGATGAACTCGGCGGGGTGGTTGGCCCGGAGATAGCAGGCCTGCTGCGCCACCCGGATGTAGGAACAGGAGTGGCCCTTGCAGAAGCTGTAGCCGGCAAACGACATCACCATCTCCCAGACCCGTTGCGCCGTGATCGGCGATCCTCGCGCCCAGCGCGCTGCGCCACGCGAAGAATTCCTCGGCGTAGGCGGCCAGCTGCTTGACCGGCCGCTTCTTGGAGAGCGCCTTGCGGAGACCGTCGCCGGTCGACAGCGGCATCCCGGCAAAAGCGGCGCAGACGTTGACCACGTCCTCCTGGTAGACCATGACCCCGAAGGTCTCGGCGAGCGTGTCGCGCAGGCAGGGATCGAGCGGCTGCCAGGGGCCGCCGTGCAGCCGTTCGAGATAGATGCCGGATGAAGCGGTTGGAGGCGGGGCGGATGATGCTGGTGTTGAGCACCAGCAGCTCGAAGGTGTCGGCCCGCGACTTGGCGCAGAGCATCCGCGAGGCCGGCGACTCGGTGTAGAAGACGCCCATCGTCTGCCCGGTGCGGAACAGGGCCCGGGTCGGCTCGTCGTCCTCCGGGTCGGCGCGGGTGTAGTCGATCTCGCGGCCGGTATGCACCTTCACCGCAGCGATCGCATCGCGGATCACCGCCAGCGAGCGATTGCCCAGCAGGTCGATCTTGACCAGCCCGGCATCCTCGGCGCCGTCCTTCTCGAACTGGATGACTGGTACCGCCAAGTCCGGGATAGCCATCGAGCACCTTGGCGGCCCTCTCCACCGGCACGTAGTCGGTCAGTGCCGTGGGCACGATCACGACGCCACCGGGGTGGAGCGAGAGGTGGCGCGGCGTTCCCACCAGCGGAGCCGCCAGGGCGGCATAGCTCGCGCCACGCCGCGGGAAGGTCGAGTCCCTGGAAATTGGGATGGGTCGCCAGCAGCTCGCCCAGTGGCACCTCGTCGCTGTACCAGGGAATTCGCCGGGTCACCTCGCGGATCTCGCCGTTGGGACGGCCGTGGACCTTGGCCACCTCGCGGAGCGCCCCCCGCAGCCGGAAGGTGTTGTGGTTGGCGACCATCGCCGCGCGCGGGTGCGGGTAGCGCTGGAAGACGTAGGCCAGGATCCGGTCGCGCTCATCCCAGGGGAAGTCGAGGTCGATGTCGGGCGGGTCGCGGCGCTCGGGATTGAGAAAGCGCTCGAACAGGAGCCCGGCGCCCAGCGGCTCCACGTGGGTGATGCCGAGGCAGTAGCTCACCATCGAGTTGGCGACCGAGCCGCGGCCGCAGTGGGTGGGGCCGTGCTGCACGATGTCGTGCACCACGAGGAAGTAGTCGGCGAAGTTCTTGACTGCGATGATGGCCAGCTCGTGCTCCAGCCGGTCGCGGGTGACCGGCGCCACCGTGCCGTAGCGCCGCTCGGCGCCCTCCCAGGCCAGCGCCCGGAGCCGGGCCAGGGCGTCGTCGGTGTCCGCCATCCGCGGCGCTACCGTCCGTCCGATCGGAATCCGGTATCGGCACCGCTCGGCGATCTCGAGGCTGGCCCGGAGCGCCTCGGGGCAGTCGGGGAAGTGGCGGGCGAGGTCGGTGGCGGGGCGGAGCCAGGCGTCGCGGGCGGCAAGCGGGGCAGGGGGGCAGGGGGGCAGTCGCGGTCCAACGCCGAGAGCGTCGTGTTGTTCTGGCCGATCGCCACGCGCAGCCGGTGGCGGGACCAGTCCTCCGGCGTTGGCAAACATCACCGGCGCCGTGGCGACTGACGGGGATTCCGAGCCGTCGGGCAGCGGCAAGGACGGCGTGGCGCTCCTTGCCCGGCCGCAGTTCGGCGTAGAGGTCTGCCGGCCCGCTCAGCGAGCGGACACCGCTCGAGAAACGGGATCGTGCGCGAGAGGAGGATCACGCCCTGTCGATCCGTCAGCCAGATGATCGCGACAACTGCCCCGCTGCCCCGCTGCCCCCCTGCCCCCCCAGTGGACTGCAGTCACCGCCCTGCACACCGCCCCCCACCCCCGCTCGTCGGTCGCCAGTGCCACGACCTCTTCACCACCGAGACGAGGTGCGCGCCGAGGATCGGGCGGATTCCCGCCGCCTCGGCGGCCTGCTGGAACTCGACGGCGCCGTACACCCCGTTGGTATCGGTGCAGGCCAGCGTGTCGTAGCCGCGGGCCACGGCCGCCTCGACCAGCGCCTCGGGACTCGAGACGCCACTCGTCAGCGAGAAGTAGCTGTGAACGTTCAGGTGCGTAAACACAAATCACAGAGACACAGAGGGTGCCGATCGTCGAGAATTTCTTGGTGACTATGCGATGTTCTATTTGCCTTCTCGGAGCCCTCTGCGACCGTCAGGGAGTCCTTTAGGGTGCCTCTGTGTTTTCACATTGTTCATCCAGGGTGGAGACAAGGTCGGCAATCCGCGCGTAGACCGGACAGCTGGGCCGGTGCGCGCCCCGCAGGTACCCGGTGCTCATCAGGAACTCCCCCACGATTTCCCCGCCGGTGAAACGGAAGGTCTGCTTGAACAGAGCGATCCACCCAGCCTTGGGCAGGGGATGATGGGCGTCGAGCCAGGCGGCGAATCCGCCGTGCGACTCCCTCAGTTCGAGGATCTGCTGCGCGTTGGCGATGGCCGCCTCGACCTTGAGCCGGTTGCGGATGATTCCGGCGTCGGCCAGGAGCCGTCGGCGCTCCCTTGCTCCATAGCGGGCGACGACCGCGGGGTCGAATCCGTCGTAGGCTCGCCGGAACGCCTCGCGCTTCTTGAGGATCGTCAGCCACGACAGCCCCGCCTGGTTGATCTCCAGCACCAGCCGCTCGAAGAGCTCGGCATCCCCCGTGAGCGGGAAACCGTACTCCAGTTCGTGGTAGGGGCCATGCCATTCGTGGCCGGGGGCGGCGGAACAGTAGGTCGACACGAATAGCTCCTTGATTTGGTGAGCGGTGAGCCCTAAAGGACTCCCTTCGGTCGCGGTAAGCGGGAGTTCGGCGCCCCATTTGTACGCGCGGACCGTTCCTGTGCGAATACCTAAACGGTATTCCCGCTCACCGCTCACCGCTCACGCTGTTGCAGTTCCCGTCTTCCTGCTCCCCGCTCCCCGCTTACTTTCTCTCAATGCGCGCCATCATCTACACCGCCCCGGGCGGTCCCGAGGTCATCCAGCTTCGCGAGGTGCCGACTCCGGGGCCGGGGCCAGGCCAGGTGCGCGTCCGGGTGCGCGCCGCCGGGCTCAATCGCGCCGACATCCATCAGCGCCGAGGCAACTATCCCGCCCCGCCCGGCTGGCCCGCCGACATCCCCGGCCTCGAGTACGCCGGTGAGGTCGAGGCGCTGGGGCCGGGTGCTACCCGCTGGCAGCCCGGCAACCGGGTGATGGGCCTGGTGGGCGGCGGCGCCCACGCCGAGGCGGTCGTCGTCCACCAGGACGAGGTGCTGGCCATCCCAGAAGCGCTTTCGTTCGTCGAGGCGGCCGCGATTCCCGAGGCCTTTCTCACCGCCTGGGACGCGCTGGTCACCCGCGGCCGCCTGCAATCAGGAGAGCGGGTGCTGATCCACGCCGTGGGCAGCGGTGTCGGCACGGCGGCCACCCAGATTGCAAAACGGACCGGTGCCACCGTCCTCGGCACCTCGCGCCAGGCCGACAAGCTGGAGCGGGCCCGTGAGTATGGCCTCGACCTCGGCATCGACACCAGCGCCGCCGGCTTCCGCGACGCGGTGGGAGAGCCGGTGAACGTCGTCATCGACGTCCTCGGCGGCCCCGCCCTGGCCGACAACCTCGCCGTCCTCGCCCCGCGCGGCCGCCTGGTGCTGCTCGGCTTCCTCCAGGGCAATCGGGCCGAGGTCAGCCTCGAACCGGTGCTCCGCAAGCGGCTGGAGATCATCGGCTCGGTCATGCGTACCCGGCTGCTCGCCGAGCGGATCCCGCTGGTGGCGGCATTCGCTGCCCAGGTGCTGCCGGAGCTTTCCCTCCGCTCCGTCCCGTCGTCGGAGCCACCTTCCCCATGACCGCCCTCGCCGACGCCCATCGCGCCATGGAGCGCGACGAGAGCTTTGGAAAGACGGTGCTGACCTGGGACTGAAATGAGGGAGCGGGGAGAGGGAGCGGGGAGCAGTCGAACGAATCGGCACCACTGCTCCCTGCTCCCTTCTCCCTGCTCACTTCCCCAAACGCACTCCCCTCTCCCCCCACCGCTTCCGGATCTTGTCCACTGCTCCCTGGATGGATGCTCCTAACGTACTCGCCGTCCGTCCGTCGCGGGAGGGCGCGGCCGTCGCGGAAGGCGGGCGATGTCCGCACTTCTTCCCGACTTCTCCGACCTTCCGCCCTCCCGTCCTTCCACAGATCCATCTGCATCTCCGCCTCCCCCAGCCGATCCACCGTCACCCCCACTGCGCGCACCGCGATGGTGCGCTTGCAGGCCAGCGCGAAGGCGCGCCGGGCAGCATCCCACAGCTCCACGTCGAGGGCGGCCCGGGTCAGCGGGACGCGGTACCGTGCGGTGGCGTAGTCGGTGTAGGCCAGCGCCACGGTGAGCCGGCCGGCGGTGAGCTGCCGGAGCCGGAGCCGGTGGCCCAGCCGCTCGGTGAGCCGGCGGAGCAGAGGATGCAACACGCCGAGGTCGTTGGTGTCGGTGGCCAGGGTATGGGCGAAGCGGAACTCGGCCTTCCGTTCGGGCGACAGCACTGGGCGGGGATCGATGCCGCGGGCCCGCTCGTGCAGCAGGGTACCCTCGGTGCCGAAGACGGCGCAGAGCTGCTGCCGCTCGATGGCGGCGATCTCGCCGATCAGCTCGAGCTGGTACTCGTCGAGCCGCTCGCGCATGTCGGCGTCGAGGTCGGGCATCACGCTCACCGGCTTCGGGGCCAGGAACCCCGTCTCTTCCCCGCCGCCGACCTGGCAAAGCCACTCACTGCCCCTCTGCCCCTCTGCCCCTCCGCCTCCCTCTTCCTTCACCACCGTCGCCGCCGCCTGGCTGACCAGCTTGTTGACCGCGACACCCACCGACAGCGGAATCCTCAGGCGCTCGCGGGCCTCGTGCTGGATCCGGGCGGCCACGTCCACCGCGGGGCCGAAGAGTTCGCTGGTGCCGGTCACGTCGAGAAAGGCGTGGCCGTAGCCCCTGGGCTCGATGATGGGAGCATAGCGGCCCAGGATTTCGTGCAGCGCCCGCGAGGCCCGGGCATAGAGGGCGGGATTGGGCGGAACCAGCATCAGGTCGGGACACTGCTTGCGCGCCAGGCGCACCGGCATGCCGCGGGTGATGCCGGCCGTCTTCGCTTCGGGGGAGAGCGCCAGGACCGTGGCCCGATCGGCGCCCGGCGCCGCCACCGCCACCGGCCGGTGCCGGAGGGCGGGTGCGACCAGCCCTTCGACGGTGGTGCAGAAGGCTGGGGGATCGATGAACAGGACGTGGCGGCGCATGGAGCAGGGCCTTGGGGTGAGCGGGAGCCATCAATGGGAACTGCAACAGCGTGAGCGGTAAGCGGTGAGCGGGAGCACCCCACAGGCATGGTGTACACGGAACTTGCCAAACGATCAATGGCTCACATTGCTCCCGCTTACCGCTTACCGCTTACCGCTTACCGCTTACCGCTTACCGCTTACCCGCTTTTCCCCTCGCACCGGGAATCCGAATTCCCGCTGCAGCGCCCGCAGCCGACGGCCCAGGGCCTCGGTGTAGGTGCGCTGGGCCGACTGGCGCCGGGCGTAGTGCTGCTCGTAGCGCTCGACCAGTTCCGGAAACTCCTGGGCCAGGTGGGGAAGGAAGCGGTGCCGCGCCGCGGAGCCGAGTCGGAGCGCCAACCCGACTGCGTAGCGGGCACCCGCCGCCTTCCCCGCGGTCAGCACCGCGGCCAGGGATTCACGGCTGTCGGTAATGCCCGGCAGGACCGGGGCGATGAGCAGCCCCGCGTGGATTCCGCCGTCGGTGAGCCCCTTGAGGGCCCGGAGCCGGGCGTGCGGCGCCGGCGAGCGGGCCTCGATCCGGCGGAGCAGTGCCGCATCCACCGAGGCCAGCGAGATGTTCACGCTGAGCGTGTGCCGGGCCGCCAGCTGCTGGAGCAGGGCCAGGTCCCGCAGGATGAGGGGGGACTTGGTGGTGATCCCGAGGGTGAGCCCGCGCCAGCCCAGCAGCGCCTCCAGCACGCTCCGGGTCAGGCGGAAGCGCCGCTCCGCCGGCTGGTAGGGATCGGTGGCGGTGCCGATGACCAGCGTCGCGCCGGCCAGCTTGGCCGGAAAGAGGGTCCGCTGCAGCACCGCGGCGGCGGAGGTCTTTACGAGAATCTGATGTTCGAAAGCATCTGCCGGTGACAGGGCGGGAAGGCGGGAGGGCGGGAATGTGACGTCACTGTCCGCCTGTCCGTCTGTCCGCCTGTCCGTCCGTTCCATCACCCACCGATGCGTATCCCTGGCATAGCAGTAGGTGCAGCCGAATTCGCAGCCCACGTACGGGTTGAGTGACCAGAACCCCATCCCCGTCGACGCCGGCGAATTGAGAATGGCCTTGACCGGCACTTCGTGAAACGAGGTGCCACGCTGGCGGACGTCCAGGAGGGGCAGAGGGGTGGAGGGGCGGGGGGCAGCAGACTCAGCTGAGAGGCTGCCGGCAGCTCGGTGGGCCGCCGTTCCGGCGCACCCACTGCCCCTCTGCCCCCCTGCCCCTCCGCCCCGCTCATCCGCACTTCCCCCACCCGCACTGGGCGCAGTGCATACAGCCGGAGTTCCGCACCACCGGTCCCGCGCACTCGGGGCAGACCCGGATCAGGGTGGTGGGCGCCAGTCGTCCTGTAGCCCGGTGGCCCTGCTGTACCGCATCATTGATCGAAAGTGTAGCGTCAGTGGCTTGATGGTGGCTCATGATGACGTCGCTTTATTCGGTATTTATTCGGTAATTGATACCGAATATATGCCGATTTTACGGCGACGCCAGAGTCTGTTTTTCGGGCAATCGAATCGGGTGGAGGATCAGTCGAGCAGTCCCTGACGCACCGCATGGATGAAATCAGTGGTCGCCGGTGTGCCGCCGGCGGCCCGGACTTCACTGGCGATCTGGCCCCGGTGATGGGTGCCGTGCATGACCACATGGGTCAGGATGTCGTCCACTGTGTTGCTCCAGCGCTCACCCCGGCTGTTGGTGTAGTCGATCCGGCGGGCCAGGTCTGCTTCCGTCAGCGCGCCAAGGTACAGCCGCCACCCTTCCGCCACCCGGGCCAGTTCGGTCCGACATTCATCCAATGGCAGGGCCGGCCACACCGCGATCGGCGAGGCCAATCCGTCGAGCCGGCTCTGCCAGAGCGACTCGGCGCCGGCCAGGTGTCCGAGCCAGCGGAGCGCGCGGGCGGGCGGGACGGCCAGCTCGGCAACCGACTCGAGCGTAACCCGGTTGGCCCAGGCGGCGTGGGCGAAGAGGCGGCGGAGATGGCCGAGGCGGTCCATCGCGATCGGCCTCTACGGCCGGCGCCGTGGCAGTTGGAAACCGGCTTCGTGCGGGGCGGTGAAGTCCTCCTCCTCCGCCGGCCGGAAGGTCAGATCAATTGCGAGGTAGAGGGTCTTGGTCCAGGGGAAGATCAGGAAGGGGACCAGGACCATCAGCGCCACCGACCCGACCTCCAGCGCGGCCCAGGGCGGTTCCGGCCAGGTGGCCACGACCGCGGCGCCGCAGAGCACGACCCAGACTGCCTCCGTCGCCATCAGGTTGATGGTGTAGGAGCCGAGCCAGTAACCCCGGACCTCACGTTCGAAGCGGAGGCCGCAGGCGGGGCAGGCGGGCAGCATGTGCAGCCACCTGGTGAAGACCGGCCTCCCGCCACAGGCGGGACAGCGGAGCCGGAGTGCGTTGAGGTACAGTGCAAGCGGGCCGCGATTTGAGGCTGCCATGATCCAATACTGAAGTGCGGGGGAGCGCCGAGCAAGGAGCCCTGAAGGACTCCCTGCGGTCGCGGGAAGCAGGCGTTACGGCCCCACCACCACTATCTGCTCCTCGGGGAGCCAGGCACCGGTGGTGGCCCTGACCTCGGCGGCGGCGCGCGCGATGACCGGCGCCGAGGGTAGAGCGGGGAGGAAGCCGTCATGCGCGAAGTGCAGCAGGTAGACGCTCGCCCCGGCGTTGCGCGCATGCTCCACGACGAACTCGGCCACGGCCACGGGCCAGTGGCCCGCCGTCACCGGTCGGCGCTCAAGCGCGGTTCGATGAGTGTCCAGCGCCCGGAGCACCTGCTGGCGGGTGAGGCCGAGGGCGCGATACCGGCCCCGGAGCCAGGCTTCATCCTCCCGGGAGACCGGATGCCGCTGGACCACGAGATCGCAGGAGCAGGCCCCGTGCAGCAAGCGGGCAACCGTCTGGGTGTCGGGCCAGGGCTTGCGGAAGAGGCGATGCGTCGCCGGGTCGGCGAGATCCGCGGTCAGTCCTGCCGGCAGCATGGAACGCACTTCACTCAAGGTCAGCGGGCTGGCGATGAACAGGGAAAAGCACATTACCGCTCCCCGCTCCCAGCTCCCTGCTCCCTGTTGCCAGGCTTGTCCCGTCTTCCCTTGAGGAGCATGCCCGCCGCTTCGCCCGCCGGCCCCCCCTGCCGGACGATCCTCCTCAGCGTCTCATCGTCGTGACGGCCCAGCTCGGTGGCCATCACGATGAGCATCTCCTGGCGGTTCTGGCGGTCGTGCTCCTCGCGCACCAGGCGCGCGCCGGCCAGCCCGAGCCAGGCGCCCAGCGCCACGCAAAGAAAGAAGATCACCAGTCCCAGCACCCCGGACTGCGCCGCCTTTCCCCCCAGCGCCTCCCGGACCGCGATCCCGAGATTGACGAGGCCGACCACCACCAGCACCCACATGAACGTGCGATAGGTACGCGCGGGCGAGCGCGGCCGGGGAACGATCACTCCTCCTCGCCCCCGACGTCGTAGATCTCGTCCACCAGGTCCGTCAATCGGCCCAGGTCGGATCGCAGCCGTGGCTGGGAGGGGTCGCCGCTCCGGCACCAGACGACGAGGTCCCAGGGCTGGTCGGCATAGATGTCGGGGGGCATCGCCTCTTCGGCGGCGGCGAAGAGAAACTCCTCGAGGGTGGAGTCGGCCTGCACGAGGAGCTCGACGTCCTCACCCGGGTACTGGGCGAACTCCCCTTCGGCAATGGCCTGTTCAAACAGGGCGCCTGCCGCGTCAGCGTCGCTGCCACCGATGACGATCGCCAGGGCGCCGTGCTCGATCAGGTCCACGGCGAACTCGAGGCTCAGTTCCGAGGCCGACGGGGTGCCGCGGTCGATCCAGAACGCGGCGACCGAGAGCCGGTCGGTATGGGCGGCATCCGGCGCCGGGAGATTGAACGTGAGGACGCTCGAAAGGAAGACGCGCTTGTCTTCGTGGTCGGGAAAGCGGGTGAGCGGCATTGCGGGGTGGGGCCGGCTAGATCGGGAGATCCTCCCGGACCAGGACGAGAATCGCGGCCTGGGACACGACGAGGTACTTCTTCTCCTCGAAAGTGATCTCGACGGCGGCCTTGCGGAAGAAGATCGCGTGATCGCCGATCCGGGCCTGCATCGGCCGCCAGCGGGTACGCACCTCGCCGGCCTTCCAGGGTTCGTCGTCAAGGCTGCCCACGTCAGGCGCCGGGTCACCGGGGCCGACGGCGATGACAAGACCGGACTGCACCTGCTGGGACTCGATCGCCGTGGCGGGGAGGTAGAGTCCGACCCGGGTGCGGTCGTCCCCCTCTTCCGGGGTGATGAGAATTCGATCGCCCACCAGGATCAGCTGCTTCCGCGGAAACTCCATGGGCGGCCTCAACGCTCCTGGACCATGGTCTCCAGCTCGACGACCTTGAGCTGGCGCATGCCGCGGGGCAGCCGCAGTTCGATTTCGTCTCCCACCTTCTTGTTGGCCAGGGCCCGTCCCAGCGGGGATCCCAGCGAGATGTGGCCAAGGTCGATGTCCATCATCTCGGCGACCACGAGAACGAAGGTCTCCCGCTCCCTGGTCTCCAGATCAACCACGGTGACCGTGGACCCCAGCCCGACCCTGTCGGACGGTGTCTCGTGATTGGCCAGGGAGCCAAGGGAGGTGATCCGCGCGTGCAGTTGTCCCAGGCGGGCCTGGACGAACTGCTGCCGTTCCAGTGCCGCCTTGTACTCGGAATTCTCGCGCAGGTCGCCCAGTTCGACCGCCTGGGCGATGGCCTGGGGAATGACCACGTTGAGCTCGTGGCTCAGTTGTTCGATTTCCTTGGCCAGCTTCTGGCGCATTTCTCGGAGCATGAGGCCCTGAAGTCGTGGTGCCCACAATAGAAAGCCCCGGGCAGGCGGTGCCTCATCCCGGGAACTGGATGCCTTCGAGGATTAAGATACAGCCGCACGGGAAAAAGGCGATAGGCCGCCTACATCATCGGACGGCCAAACGACTTAGCATCGGCTGACGAGGACGCTATCTTGCCGAAATGCATCTCCCGCTCGCTGCCAGGATCGTCCTCGCTGCCGTGCTGCTGGCTGGTCCGGCGGGTCTCGCCGGTCAGCAGGCCACGCCCGCTCCACCGGTCAACTACGACTCCCTGCCTCTCGCCCCGGACTCGGTCGCCTGGGCCCGGCTGGTCAACATCCGCAGCGTCGACAGCACCATCCGCGTCGATGCCCGCTACGCCGGCTCCAACAATTTCACGGGTGCCCCTCTCCCGGGGTACGAGGCCAACGCCGCGCTGCTCCGGCGTGAAGCCGCCGAAGCGCTGGCACGGGTGCAGCGGCGCCTGGCGACGGGTGACCTGGGCCTCAAGGTCTGGGATGGATACCGGCCCCGTCGGGCCACCCTCGCGATGGTGGACTGGTGCGAGCGGACCGGGCACACCTCGCTGCTGGACGATGGCTATATCGCACGCCGGAGCCGCCACAATCTCGGACTGGCAGTCGACCTGACCCTGGTCGACCTGGCCCGGGGGACCGAGCTCCCCATGGGAACGCCCTTCGACACCTTCAGCGACTCGGCCCACACCGCCAATGCAGAGGGACGAGTCCGCAGCTACCGCCAGCTCCTGGTGCGGGCCATGGAGGCCGAGGGGTTCAAGAACTACGACCAGGAGTGGTGGCACTTCTCGTTCGAAGCGCCCGATCCGCAGCCCTACGACGTGCCCGTCCGCTGACTCAGCCGGCGCGGCGCTCAGCCCTTCTGTTCGTTCCACGCCGCCACGTTGCGTCGGAGCTGCCGGGCGTGGACCTCGAGGTGATCGGCGTACACCTCCAGCCATCGTTCGCCGCTGTAACTCCCCGACTCGGTGTGCCGTCCCTTCTTCTGCCAGTCGGCCTCGGTCAACCGCCGGAGCAGGGGGACGGTGTTGGCCCGCACGGCGTCGATCGTCGCCAGCGCCTGGTCGAGAGGGAGGGAGTGATAATCGAAGATCCGGGCCCAGGCGTCCTGGTCGTATCCGACGATGAGGGGCTCGGGCTCGGCCACCAGGTAGCGGATCCTCATATGCGAGTTGGTCTCGCTGTCGGCGCAGTGGAGGATCACCTCGTGGGCCGACCACCTGCCCGGTCCGGGCCGCCATTTCATGGCCGCGGCCGGGACCTCGGAGAGGGCCTGGCGGAGCAGGGCTGGACCCTCGGCGTACCGGGCGATCATCGCGTCGCGTTCAGCGGGAGTCATGCGGCACTCCGTCGTCAGGGGGAGTAGTGAAAATCTATCTGGTTTACGTCCTGGGCTGGGCGATGGTGACAGCCACGGCCACGCCGGCCCCGGCCCAGGAGGTCGTGATCGATACCCTGGGTGCCCTCCAGGGCGCGGGGCTCCGGGAGCTGCACCAGGTGGATGTCTACCTCCCCCCGGGGTATGCCGGCAATCCCACCCGGCGCTACCCGGTGCTCTACGCCAACGACGGGCAGGACCTGGCCACGGCTCACTTTCCCGCGGTGCTCGCGACTCTCGTCGCGACCGGCAGGATGGCCCCGATCATCGTCGTCGCGATCTACTCCACCGATTCCCGGACCCCGGAGTATGCGACCGCTGGCCGCCCGGCCCTCCTGGCCGATGGGGTCATGGCGGCGGCCTACCAGCGCTTCGTGCTGGACAGTGTCATGCCACGCATCGCGTCGCGGTACCGGGTCCTCCCCGGAGCGGGGCATACCGGCATCATGGGCTGGTCGCTGGGGGGGTTGTCCGCATTCGACATGGCCTGGAATCATCCCGACCGCTTCGGGACGGTGGGCGTCTTCTCGGGCTCGCTCTGGTGGCGGGACAACAACGGCAACCCGGAGGAGCGGAGTGCCGGCCGGATCGTCCACCGGATGGTGCGGGCGGGCCCCTCCCGACCCGCCCTCCGCTTCTGGTTCATGGCGGGGCGGCAGGAGGAGGAGGACGACCGGGACGGCAACGGCATCATTGACGTCATCCAGGACACCAGGGAGCTGATCGAGATCCTGGTTGGCCAGGGCCACCGGGAGGGGGGCGACATCGAGTGGCACGAGGTGGATGGCCGGCACGATCTGACGACCTGGAGCAGACTGCTGCCCGCCTTTCTGGGCTGGGCTTTTCCGACCTGAGGGACAGGGTTTCCCGGTGACTTTCATTCCTTGACTGGCCGGGGAATGATTGCTAATCTCTGCCACGGCAATTTCTTAGGAATCTGCCGCCCCCGTCGACAGGAAGATCAGCTCAATGTCGCTCCGGCCCGCGATTCGCCGGCACGCCCGCGTGTGGGCACCGGCCATCCTGCTCGTTGTCCTCGCCCTGGCGGGCTGTGCCAGGGACTACCCCCAGACGACCCTGGCGCCCAAGGGCGACTTCGGCCGCATCGTCGATCACCTGTTCATGACGACGGTCTGGTGGGCCACCGCGGTCTTCGTGCTGGTGGAAGGGGCGCTGCTCTACGCCATCGTGAAATTCCGGGCCCGGCCCGGGGCGCCCGAGCCGCAGCAGACCCACGGCAATACCACCGTCGAAATCATCTGGACCATCATCCCCGCCGCGATCCTCGCGATGATCGCCGTGCCCACCGTCAAGGCGATCTTCGAGACGGCCAAGGAGCCGGGAGCCGACGCGTTGCAGGTCGAGGTGATCGGACACCAGTGGTGGTGGGAGTTCCGCTATCCCGACCTCAATATTGTGACCGCCAACGAGCTCCACGTCCCGGTGGGGCAGACGGTCAATCTCAGGATGACCACCGTCGATGTCGTGCACAGCTTCTGGCTGCCCACCTTCGCCGGCAAGCGGGACGTCTTCCCCAAGCGATTCAACAACATCTGGTTCAAGGCCGACACGACCGGGCTGTTCAGCGGGCAGTGCGCCGAGTTCTGCGGCGTCGAGCATGGCCGGATGGCATTCCGGGTCGTCTCGCAGACGCCGGAGGAGTTCCAGGCCTGGAGCACGCGCCAGCAGATGGGCTCGCCGCTGATCGGCGGCGGCATGGTCCCGGACAGCACGCTGGTCACGGCACTGGTGGCGGCCACCGGCGACAGCGTCGCCCAGGTGGACAGCATCCTGGCGCGGGGCAAGGCCGCCTTCATGTCAGGCGGCTGCATCGGCTGTCACGCGATGGTGGGGACCCCGATGGCGGGCCAGACGGCGCTGATCGGGCCCAATCTCTCGCACGTCGGGAGCCGGCACACCATCGCGGCGGGGACCCTGCCGATGAGCGACGAGAACCTCGCGCGGTGGCTGCACAATCCCGACGCGGTCAAGCCCGGGGTCCTGATGAAGCTGCCCCGGCCGCTGACCGACGACGAGGTCACCGCGCTGGTGGCGTACCTGCGACTGCACCAGTAACCAGCAGGGGCCCTGGGCCCCTTTCCGAGGAACGGACATGGCAACTTCGGCACTCGACCACGCCCCGGCCCACGCGCACGAGAAGAGCGGCCTGTGGAGCTGGCTCACCACCGTCGACCACAAGCGGATCGGGATCCTCTACGGGGCCACGGCCTTCATCTTCTTCCTGCTCGGCGGCCTCGAGGCGCTGCTCATGCGGATCCAGCTGGCCCGGCCCGAACAGCACGTGGTCTCGCCCGAGACGTTCAACCAGCTGTTCACGATGCACGGCACGACGATGATCTTCCTCGTGGTCATGCCGCTCTCGGCGGCGTTCTTCAACTTCCTGATCCCGCTGCAGATCGGCGCGCGCGACGTGGCGTTCCCGCGGCTCAACGCGTTCAGCTACTGGGTGTTCCTGGCGGGGGCGATCCTGCTGAACGTCGAGCTGGCTGGTCAACGCCGCGCCCGAACGGGGGCTGGTTCGGCTACGCCAACCTGACCGACGCGGCAGTACTCGCCGGGGCCGAACATCGACTTCTGGGTCATCGGCCTCCAGATCCTCGGCATCGCCTCGCTGGCGGCGGCGTTCAACTTCATCGTGACGATCATCAACATGCGCGCGCCGGGCATGACGCTGATGCGCATGCCGATGTTCATGTGGATGAGCGCTGGTCACGCAGTTCCTGCTGCTGCTGGCGTTCCCGGTGATCACGATCGCGCTGGTGTTGCTGATGTTCGACCGGTTCTTCGGCACGCACTTCTTCATCCCCGCCGGCGGCGGCGACCCGCTCCTCTGGCAGCACCTGTTCTGGGTGTTCGGCCACCCCGAGGTCTACATCCTGATCCTGCCGGCCTTCGGCATCGTCTCCGAGATCCTGCCGACCTTCTCGCGCAAGCCGCTGTTCGGCTACGCGGCGATGGTCTACTCGGGCATCTTCATCGGCTTCCTCGGCTTCGGCGTGTGGGCGCACCACATGTTCGCGATCGGCATGGGGCCCGATCGCCGACATCGTTCTTCGCGCTCGACGACGATGCTGATCGCCATCCCGACGGGCGTGAAGATCTTCAACTGGATCGGCACGATGTGGGGCGGGCAGATCGAGTTCAAGACGCCGATGATGTTCGCCCTCGGCTTCATCGCGATGTTCATCATCGGCGGGCTCTCGGGCGTCATGCACGCCTCGCCGCCGGCCGACCTGCAGCAGACCGACACGCTACTTCATCGTCGCGCACTTCCACTACGTGCTGTTCGGCGGCGCGATCTTCGCGCTGCCGCGGGGGCCTACTACTGGTTCCCGAAGATCACGGGCCGGATGCTCGACGAGAGGCTCGGCAAGGTCCACTTCTGGCTGATGCTTCATCGGCATCAACCTGACGTTCTTCCCGATGCACTTCCTGGGGCTGACGGCATGCCGCGCCGGATCTACACCTACCCGGCGGACCTCGGCTTCGGCTTCTGGAACATGGTGGCGACGGTGGGCGCCTTCGTGCTGATGGTGTCGCTCCTGGTCTTCATCTACAACCTCCTGAAGATCGCTGCGGCGCGGCGCCGTGGCGCCGGCCGACCCGTGGAATGGCGCCACGCTGGAGTGGACCATTCCGTCGCCCCCGCAGGAGTGGAACTTCGCCGGGATTCCCGAGGTCGACCGGGCGGGATCCGCTGTGGGAGTGGAAGCGCGCCCGGGGCGGCGGGAAGCTGCCGGAACCCCAGCGGGTGAGCGGCAAGGGCATCCACCTGCCCAACCCCTCCGTACTGGCCGCTGGTGACCGCGATCGGGATCATGGTCTTCTTCACCGGCTTCGTCGTCGGCTTCCCCTACGCGAACATCGCAGGGGTGCTGGTCACATTCGTCGGGATCTTCAGCTGGGCCTTCGAGCCCGCCTGAGCCACGCTCACGGGGACGCACGACCCTTGTCGTCACGACGCGCACGCGATGCATCCCGAGACCTCGACCGGTCTCGACAGCCGGAAGATGGCGATCTGGACCTTCATCGGGTCGGAGTGCCTCTTCTTCGCCACGCTGATCTCGACCTACGTGGTCTACCGGGGGCGGAGCCTCACCGGGCCCTTCCCGCACGCCGAGTGGACCTCCCCGACTGGCCAGGTGTTCGAGCCGATCCTGGAGATCAAGCTGGTGACGGTCGGCACCGCCCTCCTGCTGTTCAGCTCGCTCTTCGTGGTGCTGGCGCTGTACGGCGCCCAGCACGACAAGCGGGGGATGCTCCTGGGCTGGCTCGCCGCCACGGTCATGTGCGGCGTCTTCTTCGTGTCGATGCAGGTGTACGAGTTCACCCATTTCGTGCACAAGGGGCTGAAGCTCACCACCAACCTGTTCGGCGCCTCGTTCTTCACGCTGACCGGGTTCCACGGCACCCACGTGACGATCGGCGTGATCTGGCTCGCGACGGTGTTCATCCTGGCGCTGCGCCGCAAGCTGCCCCCGGAGAAGGCGCTCAACCTCGAGATCGCCGCACTCTACTGGCATTTCGTGGACGTGGTCTGGATCGTGATCTTCCCCGTCGTCTACCTGATGGATTGAGGCTCGCGACCATGTCTGCTACCGTCGACCAGCACGAGCACGCCCACCCGGGCCCGGCGATCTATCTCCGGGTCGGGGTCATCCTCTTCATCCTCACGGCGGCCGAAGTGGCCGTCTATGAACTGGCGTATCATCACGCCGGCGCGGGTCTCGGGGCGCTGCTCCATCCCATCGTGATCCCGATCCTGCTGCTGCTCTCGGCGGTCAAGTTCGCCCTGGTGGCGATGTTCTACATGCACCTGAAGCAGGACAGCAAGCTCTTCAGCGGCCTGTTCGTCTTCCCGATCATGATCGCCGCCTTCATCATCGCGGCACTGATGACCCTGATTTCGTACCTGTACCTCCTGCACCCCCGGCCGCCGGCCTGAGCGGCGGCACCCAGGGCCGAAATCGAACGGCCCCCCGGAATGGTTCCGGGGGGCCGTCTTGCTTCGCGTGCCTGTCGTGGGCCGGCTACCAGGTGTCGCCGCCCGCCGGCGGCGGCCAGGCTCCGAATGCCCGCCGGAGCAGTGCGACCTGCCCGACGTGGTAGCTGTTGTGCGGCGACCATCTGCCAGAGGACGTCGGCCACCGTCTCGCCCCGGGCCGGGTGCACCACGCGCGACTGGATCGCCGGGTCACGACCCACCGCATCGAGGCGGCGCAACTGGTCGGCCAGTCGCCGGCGCTCCGCTTCCCATGCCGAGCTGTCCGGTGGTCCATCGGCGGCGGGCCAGCTCACCTCGGCGTGCGCCGGATACGGCACCTCGGGCCCGGCAATGCTCCTGAGCTCGTAGTCCATCCAGTAGTTCAGATGAACAGAGCAGCTGCCAGATCGTGTGCTGGGCGCCGGCCAGCCGCCGGCCCGCCACGGCCGTGTCAATCCCATCGAAACAGGCCACGGGATCGGCGTGGGCGCCCCGGCCCCGGAGCAGGTCGCTCAGCACGTTCATCGCGGGCGTCCGAGCTGGAGCGTATCCAGCGCCAGGGCGATGGTCGTCTCGTACCCGGCGCTGGCCGGGGTCGCCAAGCAGCGCCTCCGCGGCGTCCTCGAGGCAGGGCGTCTCGAGATCGCCGAAGCCGGACAGGTCGAACGGCTGCGGTGGCAGCGCGGCGTAGCCGGGAAACCGGTCCTGGATCGGGCAGGCATTGGCCAGCACTTCTCCCTCCCGTGTCACCATGCCGAGTCCCATCCACCGGCAGACCATCGGGCGGCTCTCATATACCAGGCAGGCACCCGCCTCATCGAGCAGGGGGCAGGGCTCGTCGGCCAGCGCCGAGCTGATCTCGTCGAATCGGTCGTCGCCGATGTCGGCGATGTCCCAGGGCGGGCCCCAGCCCGGGGCCAGCGCCCGGATCCGGCCGGCCAGCGCCGAGGCCCTGTGGGCCACACCCTTGCGCACATGCAACGGCAGGCGACGCGCGGCCGCGCGCAGCAGCATCGCGTCGGCCACGGAAATGTCGAAGGGGCCGTTGCAGCAGGCAGTGCAGCCGCTCTTGCAGGGGATCACGCCGGGAAAGCGCTCACGGGCGTCGGCGGACCAGCGATCGAGGCGGGCCAGGAGCTCAGGGTAGGGCGAGCCGGGTTCAGGGATCAATTGTCAGCCCGGAGCCGGAGTGCACCGAGGGCGAGGGCCGCCCAGCCGGCGATGAACGCGATGCCGCCGAGCGGGGTGATGGCACCCAGGGCGGCGTTTCCCGTCAGGGCGAGCAGGTAGAGACTGCCGGAGAAGAGCACCGTCCCGGCGATGAAGAGGCGGCCCGCCCAGGCGGCCTGAACCGGAGCGCCGCGATCGGCCAGCCAGGCGGCGGCGAAGAGGGCCAGGGCGTGATACATCTGGTAGCGGGCCCCCGTTTCGAAGACCAGCAGGAGGCCGGGCTCGAGGCGGGCCTTGAGCGCGTGGGCACCGAATGCACCGGCCACGACGGCGAGGCCGCCCGAGATGGCGCCGCTCGCCGCCAGGAAGCGCCTCACTCAGCCCTCGATCTTGAGCGGCTCCGGATCTACCGCCATGCCCATCGAGTGATAGCCGTTGTCGACGTAGATGGTGGTACCGGTGATGGCGCCCGCCAGCGGGCTGGCCAGGAACGCGGCGGTGGCGCCAACCTCCCAGGCCTCGAGGGAGCGGGGCAGGGGCGAGTTCCGCCGGCAGTACTCGATCATCATGCCGATGAATCCGATCGCCGTCGCCGCGCGTGAGCCATAGGGGCCGGCGGAGATGGTGTTGACCCGGACGCCGTGGCGCCGGCCCGCCTCGTAGGCCAGGGTGCGGGTGTCGGACTCGAGCGCCGCCTTGGCCGAGGACATTCCGCCGCCGTAGCCGGGGATGGCGCGCTCGCCGGCCATGTAGGTCAGTGAAAGAAAGGAGCCGCCCGGCCGCATCATTGGCCCCAGGGCCCGGACCAGCGACACGTTGCTGTATGCGCTGACGCTGACGGCGGCCGAGGTAGCCGGCGCGGGTGGTGTCGATCAGCGGCTTCTTGACCTCGGGGCCGTTGGCCAGGCAGTGGACCACGATGTCGAGAGGCTGGGCGCCGAAATCGCCGCGCAGGCCCTGCGACCACTCCCTCGATGCTGTAGTCACCACGCTCCTTGTACCGCTTGTTGTCCGCGGACGTCGGCCGGCGCGTCGGCCAGCGTGTCGAAGGCGGCGTCGAGCGGGTAGATCTTCTCGAACGCCAGCTCCCGTCCGTCCGAGCAGCGTGAGCGAGGCGTCCATCTTGCCGCGCTCCAGCAGGTTCAGGAAGATGTTCAGGGCAGGGGGCCAGGTCCCGACGCAGATCGAGCGCGCCTGCCTCGGCCATGGCCTTGGCGATGGCGAACCCGAATCCGCCGTCGTCGGCCACGCCGGCGACGAACGCGCGCTTGCCGCTGAGATCAATCGGGAGCATCAGGCTCTTCCAAATTGGAGTTTAAGTGAGGACTGCGCAGAGCACCCGCCCTGCGCAACGGCCTCAAAGTGTAAGTCCTGTTGCAATTGGGGAGAAGAGCGCCACTTTCGGCACCGTTCACCGTTCACCGTTCACCGTTCACCGTTCACCGTTCACCGTTCACCGTTCACCGTTCACCGTTCACCGTTCACCGTTCACCGTTCACCGTTCACCGTTCACCGTTCACCGTTCACCGTTCACCGTTCACCGTCACTGTTCCCGTTTCCGGTTCACTCCTCCCTCAACACCTCCAGCGGCGCCCGTCGCAGCACCTCGCGGCTGTTCCAGAGGCCGACCGACACGGTCAGCGCCGTGAGTCCGAGTGCCAGGACGGTGAGCGCGCCGGCCGGCACCACGAACTTCACCTCGAAGACCCACTTCATCAGGGCCCATCCCGCGATTCCTGCCAGCCCCACCGCGGACGACACCGGCAGCACACCAGCGCGGCATATCGACCGCCAGTATGCTGGTGATCTGGCCGCGGGTCGGCACCCAGGGTCCGGAGCAGGACTCCCTCGCGGACCCGCTGGTAGCGGCTGGCGGCGACGGCGCCGACCAGCACCACGGCGCCAGTGGCGAGGCTGAAGAGGGCCATGAACCGGATGGCGAGGACCACCCGGTCAATGATCTGCTCAATCGTGTGCTGGATCAGCGATTGGTCGATGGACGTCACGTTGGGATACGACTCGGCGACCCGGCGCTGAATTCTGCCCAGGGTGGCCGGGTCGGGACCGGGCCAGCGTCACCAGCATCTGCGGCGCGCGGTCGAGCGGGCCGGGCGGAAATACCACGAAGAAGTTGGGCTCGAAGCGCGCCCAGTCCACTTCACGGAGGCTGGTGATCCGGCAGGTCACCGGCAGCCCCTGCACGTCCCAGACGATGGCGTCCCCGATCGCGACGCCGAGCTCGCCCGCCAGCCCGACTTCGACCGAAATGGGTACGGTGTCAGCGGAGGTGTAGCCCAGACCTCGTGAGGCGAGGGCATCGGCCCGGAGCTTGTCCCACCACTTTCCGGTGAGGACCTTTTCGGAAGCCACCGTGGT
>CAWEFJ010000005.1:0-17501 GCA_963808395.1 uncultured delta proteobacterium
GGATACGGTTTTCAATCTTCCCTTAGCTGGCGGCGCCCGTATGGCAAAACGAAACCGGTAAGAAATTATGTCAAAAATGATCGCCTATTGCGGGCTGGTTTGCTCGAATTGTCCCACCTTCCTGGCCACCCGCAGCAATGATGATGCCGCCCGGGAAAAGGCCGTGGCCCGATATAAGGAAAGGTTTGGGTTGCATTTGCAGAAGGAAGATATTAACTGTGACGGTTGTCAGAGTGTGGGGGGAAGGCTGATCGGCTATTGCCATACCTGCGAAATCAGGCGCTGCGGCACGGCCAGGGGCGTGACCAACTGCGCCTGGTGCGAAGAGCAGCCTTGTGAAAAACTCAGGCGTTTCCAGGAGTTTTCACCCGAGGCCAAGGCGGCCTTCGAGGCGCTAAAAAAGGAATTACTGAGGGATTAAGGCGGCGGGGCCCGGCCCGCCCTGCGAGGACCTGGATGGCAGAGAACAAAATCTTCAGGCGGTTCGCGGACCGGGTCGGCTACCGCGACGCCGAGAGGGCCCAGATCCCGGAGGGCGACCCGCGGCTGCGGCAGATTGAGCGGCTGGCCCGGGTTGCGGCCCGCTATTCCATCGCCGCCGAGGTGGTCAAGGCGCGCCACTGCAACTCCGGCTATCAGGGTGGGCGACCGGTTCATCCTGGATGTGGACGGCAATTTCCTCCCCAAGTTTTGTCCCCCCAGACTCTGTGTTTACGCCATGTCGCAGTTGGTGGTGCCGGTGGCCCTGATCAACGAACGCCTGAGCGAAGGACTGGACCCCAACCAGTTTCATTTCATGCATCAGGTCCGCTGTCTGGATGTGGGGGTCGAATGCGGCGGCTATGGCGAGGTGAGGCTGGAAATTAAAGTGGTGCCCCGGATTAAAGGCAGTCCAGCCAGTATTCCAGATTGATTAAAGCGGCGTTTCCTGATATAAATTTAACCATGGGGATGCGTCAGCCCACCGAGCGGGACCGGTTCCGGAAGGGCGTCAAAGAGCTTCTCTGTCACACAATCTCTCCCCCCCAAACCTGAATGATCTGCTTAAATGGACCAGCAAGCTCCGGGGGAGTGAGGGATGCGGGGTTTGTCAACTTGAGCGCAGGGACGGCAGGTTTTAGCAAAGCAGATTCTTCGCTTCGCTCAGGATGACAGCCAAATCAGCGCTAACTAAAAATCTGCCAAGTGCCTCAAAGGACTCATTTTGAGGAGGAGCGTTAAATTGCCGGACCAAACCCTGGCCCCCGACACCGCGGTGCATGAGTACGGCGCCGAACAGATCCAGGTCCTCAAGGGCCTCCTGCCGGTGCGTGTGCGCCCTTCGATGTACATCGGTAATATTTTCACAGAAGGTCTTCCATCACCTCGTCTATGAGGTTGTCGATAACAGCATTGACGAAGCTCTGGCGGGTCATTGCAACGATATTCGAGTCCAAATTCACCTGGATCAGCTCCGTCACGGTCGATGACAACGGACGCGGAATTCCGGTGGATAAACATTCACCAAAGAAATACCGGCCGTAACGGTTGTTATGACAAAACTCCATGCGGGCGGTAAATTCGATGATTCGACCTACAAGGTCTCCGGCGGTCTCCACGGGGTCGGGGTATCCGTGGTAAACGCGCTGAGCGAGTACCTGGAGGTGGAAATCCGTCGAAACGGCAAGGTTTACTTTCAGCGATACGAGCGCGGCGAACCGAAAACCGAACTTTTGACCACGGGTGAACCCAAAAGCGGGGCACACGTATAACATTCAAGCCCGACCCGCTCATTTTCGAAGAAACAGAAATTGATACGACCTGCTTGCGGAACGCTTGAGAGAGCTTGCTTTTCTGAACAGCGGAGTTCGAATCGAGCTTGTTGACGAGCGCGTTCCAAAGGAGAAGGTGTTCTATTATGAAGGGGGCCTTGTCTCGTTTGTCGAATACCTGAACCGCAAAAGACCCCTGTTTCCCGAGCCCATCTATCTTCGGGCGACAAGCAGGGGATCTCGGCGGATGTCGCCTTCCAATATAACAGCACCTATAACGAGCAGATCTTCACCTTCGCCAACAACATCAACACCAAAGAGGGCGGGACTCACCTGAGGGGCTTCAAGGCCGGGCTCACCCGGGCCATCAACCAGTACATGGCGGCCAGCGACCTGCCCAAAAACCTGAAGAACAGCCACCTCACCGGAGAGGACGTCCGGGAGGGCCTGATGGCGGTGATCAGCATCAAGCTGCCGCATCCCCAGTTTGAGGGACAGACCAAGACCAAGCTGGGCAACAGCGAGGTCAAGGGCCTGGTGGAAAATCTATTGTATGAGCACCTGCTCAGCAATCTGGGGGAGAATCCGCGAGTGGCCAGGGACATCCTGGCCAAGCTGCTGGATGCGGCCCGGGCCCGGGAAGCGGCCCGGCGGGCCCGGGACCTGGTGCGGAAAAAGGGAGCCCTGGGGGATATGACCCTGCCGGGGAAGCTGGCCGACTGCCAGGAGCGGGACCCCGCTCGCCGGGAGATCTACCTGGTGGAGGGCGACTCCGCCGGCGGCTCCGCCAAGCAGGCCCGGGACCGGCGCTTTCAGGCCATCCTGCCCCTCAAGGGCAAGATCATCAACGTGGAAAAGGCCCGGCCCGAGAAGATGTTTGAGAATTCGGAGATCCGCACCCTGATCTCCTCCTTGGGTTCGGACCTCTCCCAGGAAGAACTCGACCTGGTGTCTCTGCGTTACCACAAGGTTATCATCATGACCGACGCCGACGTGGACGGGGCCCACATCCGCACCCTGCTTCTCACCTTCTTCTATCGCGAGATGGGGGCCCTGGTAGAGGGCGGCTACCTGTATATCGCCCAGCCGCCCCTGTACCGCCTCACCCGGGGCTCGGAGAAGACCTACCTGAAGGATGACAGCGAATTTAAACAGTACCTGCTGAAAAGGGGCATGGAGAAAAAGCGCCTCCGCCTGGGAGCCGGCCGCACCCTGGAAGGCGTCCCCCTGGGTCAGGCCCTGGAAAAGGTCATCGCTTATCAGGAATATCTGCAACGCTTTGAAAAGAGGGGCCTGGACCGCAAGGTTTTGGAGGCGCTGCTGGATAACGGGATCGTCTCCAAGGAGAGTCTGCGCCAGGAAGAGCCGCTACGGGAATTGGTGCAGGCGCTGCAGGCTGAGCACCACGTAGGGGCGCGCCTGGAGTTTGACGAGGAGCACACCTGCTGGGCATTTCTCATTCTCTCCAGTCCCCATGACGAAGGAGAAATCCGCATGGACTGGGAAATTTTGTCGGGCAGCGACTTTCAGGCCCTGGTGCGCCTCAGTCAGGCGATCCAGGATTTCAAGAACCCGCCGCACCTCCTGGAAGGCAAGGACCGCACCTGGGAGTTCCTGTCCCTGGAGGAGATGGTGGCCTTTATCCTGGAGGAGGGCCAGAAAGGCATCAATATCCAGCGCTTCAAGGGCCTGGGGGAAATGAACCCGGAGCAGCTCTGGGAAACCACCATGGACCCGGAGACCCGGACCCTATTGAAAGTGAATATTGCCGACGCTTACGAGGCGGACAATATCTTCACCATCCTCATGGGGGACAAGGTGGAGCCCGGCGCGAATTTATTCAGAGCAACGTCCTTGAACTGAATGAATTGGATATTTAACTTCAAATGATCAAGAGCCGTGTGACTAGAGGAATAACTCCTGACCCGAGCAAATTCACTTCTGAGGAGGGAAGATCATGCAGCGCAAAGCCAGCTTCAAAATTTTCATCACCCGGCGGGAGGCCCTTTATGTGGGTGATGTGCCGGACCATTGCCTGATGCTCACCGAGCTGGAGGGAGAACCCATCGATTACGTCCCCGGGGTGGCCGGAGCCTTCGTCTCGCGGCGCAGCGTCGGATTCCACGACCGCATCAAAGGCGATGGCCCCATGCATGGCTATGCCACGACCATTTATGAGAACGGCGCGGTCTATTCCCGCTTTCGGGGGGATAAAATGGGGGCGATGACCAAGGGCAAATGGGAGGTTTACAAAGGGATCGGCAAGTTGAGCACCCTGAAGGGGGCCGGCACCTTTACGGCAACCCCGTCGGAGAAGCCCGGCGAGTTTATTCTGGCGATGGAAGGCGACTACACCCTGTAAGGTCCGGCCGGCAAGCGCTGCCGGCCCCTTACCCATCCCGGCCTTCTCTTGGGGAAGGGAAAGGGCCTGGAGTTGAAGATATCTTGACAAGCCAGGATTTTTGCACCAAGTGCGGCGCCGGGCTGCAGGAGGAGGAGGCCCGGGAATATTTCGGCGAGGTCCTCTGCGAAGACTGTTATGTGGAGGCCCTCAGCCCGCTCCGCACTTGCGACCCCTGGGCGGTGCACTGCGCCCGGAGCCTCAAAGACCTTGCAGGCGGCCTCACCCTCACCGCCCGGCAGCAGCAACTCTATGAGCTGGTCAAAGAAAGGGGGGAGGTCTCTTACCTGGATGCGGCCTCGGCCCTGGGGATCAGCGAAGACGAACTGCGCCGGGAGTTTGCGGTGCTGCGGCACCTGGAAATGCTCCGGGCCTGCAAGAAAGACCAGGGCATCTTCCTAACCCGGTTTTGAGCCTCGACCCCACCGATCTAGATTACGCCTTGCTCCGGCGCCTGGCCCGGGGCGATGTCGCGGCGCTGACGGAGTTCGTCCGGCGCCACCAGCAGCGGGTCTACCAAATAGCCTACCGGCTGTTGCGGGACCATCTGGAAGCGGAAGACGCCGTCCAGGAGGTCTTCCTCAAGGTCTATGAGAACGCCCACCGTTTTGAACCCAAGGCGAAGGTTTCCGCCTGGCTCCATCGCATTACCGCCAATCACTGCCTCAACCTGCTGCGCCGCCGGCGTCCTTTGCTGGGGTCCCTGGACCAGGAGGACGGGACCGGGCCTCCGGACCCCGGGGCCAATCCCCTGGAGCTCCTGGAAGAGCGGGACTTGCAGCGCCGTCTGGAGGAGCTGCTCGAGGAGCTGCCGGAGAACCAGCGGCGGGCCCTGATCCTGAAGCGTTTCGCCGGGCTCTCCTATCAGGAGATCGGCGAGGCCCTGGAACTGAGTCCCCAGGCGGTGGACGGCCTGCTGAAGCGGGCGCGCCAGTTCCTGAAAAAGGCCCTTAAGGAGTATCTCGACTGAATGGTTCACCGCCCCACCGCCGGGCCAGGGCTCCAGGGGGGAAGCAACGCCTCAGTTAATGCAGCAAGCCGGGGAAATTTGTGCTATATGTGCAATCTAGAAAGGAAATTTTTGGTGGGCGGACCGCTGCACCACCGCCGCGATCAGGAGTAAAACCGTGCAAAACCGCCGGTTAGTCCCCTTGATGCTCTCCTGGCTGTGCTTCCTGCTGCTGGTTTCCCCAAGCTGGGGGGAAAAAGGGCCCACCTTGGCGCAATTGCGCCAGGCAGTCATCAATAACCCCCAGGACCCCGAGGCCAACTACAAGCTGGGCTTGAAGTATGAGCAGTTGGGCCGTCCCCGGGAGGCGCTCAAGTACCTGCAGGAGGCCGTCGCGCTGAGGCCCGACTACGCGGACGCCCTCAGCGAGCTGCAAAAGTTGAGGGAAGGCAGGGGGGAATATGGAGAGGCCGCCAAGTACCTGGAGAAGTTGAGCAAGCTCAAGCCCGATTCGGAGGAAATTAAAAACCGGTTGAGCAATGCCAACAACAAGCAGGGACTGGCACTGCTCCAGCAGGGGAAATTCGCGGACGCCGCGGAAGCCTTCCAGGAGGCCGGCAAGAGCAGCCCCAAGTCCCCCGGGCCCCTCAACAATTTGGGGATCGCCCAGATACGGGCAGGCAACCACCAGCAGGCCGTGGCGTCCTTCCAGGAGGCCATCCATCGCGATCCCAAGTGTGTCGAGGCCCACTATAATTTGTCGCTCATTTATTTGGACATGGGCGACAAATGGAAGGCTCGCATGGAGTTTCTGTCGGTTCGCACCCTGGACCCGGATATGGCCCGGGAACTGGGGCCCCAGGTACTTCCCGGCACTCCCCAAGCGCCGGAGGCCCCCCCGGCGCCGCCTTTCTTGCCAAAATCCACCCCCCGGGGGGTGAGAATGAACCGCGGCGTTTCTCTGGGGGTGGTGGCCCACAAGCGGTCGCCTGGCCACGGTCCGCGCCGGTTTTAGCGATCTATGGTGTTATCTTATTAACGGGAGTATCATGGGGGTCCTTATTTATCCCCTCTCCCCATGGGGGAAAGGGTTAGGATGAAGGGGAATTTAATCTCCTTTGCGCTCCCATTAATAACTAAGGATAAAGTTTCGGGAGAGATTAACAGATGTCCATGAAGTGCCCCGAGGTGCAGGACCATCTTTCCGCCTGGCTGGACGGCGAACTGGCCCCTGAAGTGGTGGCCGGAGTTGCCCGGCATTTGGAAAGCTGCGCCGGCTGCCGCCGGGAACTGGCCCAGTTGGAAGCCCTGGAGCAAGCCTTGGGGTCTTTGCCCGAGGCGGCGCTGCCCCCGGGGCTGCCGGAAAAGGTGAGGGCCCGGCTGCCGCGGCCGCCTCGCCGCGGCTGGCAGTCCCTGGCCCTGGCCGCCTCCCTGGTCCTGGGAATCCTACTGGGCAGCACGATGGGCCGGGATTTTTATCCGCTGACCCGGGAAACTGGCGTCGAGCCGGAAGTGGCCAGCCTGGATGCCTTTTATGACTTTCCCCAGGGATCTATGGGAATGGTTCTCGCCTCCTATCAGGGAGACGAGGTCAAGGGCAACGGCAAATGAAACGCAACTGGCTTTTATATCTGGTAATTTTTTCTTTGGCCTTGAACTTCGGGACCATAGGCGCCTTTGTCTATCTCCGCTATCAGGACCGGGGGCAAAGGCTGTACCACGGGATACCGGCCCCCCTGCCCATGCGGGCCCTGTGGGGCGCCCTGAAGTTGGAAGACTCCCAGCGGCGGGCCCTGCACAGCCTGTTGCCGGAGCACCGGGGCAAGATTGCCGAAATCCGCAGCACCTTGTTCTTAAAGCGCCAGGAGCTGTTCGATCTGCTAAAAGGTGAGACGCCGGCTATGTCCGAAGTGCGGGCCAAGATCGGGGAGATCAGCGCCCTCCAGGGCCAGCTGGAAGAGGAGCAGATGCGGTTTTTGCTGGAGATCCGGAAAGGGTTGAAACCTGAACAAAAAGTCGCCTTCCTGGATCTGATTCAGGGCCGCCTGAACCAGGCCCTGGCAGGGACCTGCGGTCCCCCGGGGTGGGTGGGCCCCAGGCCGGGCCCTAGATGGGACCCGGGATGGGCCCCGGCAAACCGGCTGGCCCCAGGGGGCCGGGCGCTCCTGATTAAGGCTCCAGGGTGGGGAATACTTCGAGATGGAAAGGAATATCATGAAGAATAGATGGTGCGTTACCAGCGTCTGGGCGCTGGCCTTGGCTGGGGTGATGCTCCTGGCTGGGCCCGCACTGGCCCAAAACCAGGGCGGCGGCCCGGGGACCCGCCCGGCGGCACAGGGCAACCAGTTGTGTACGCCTGGGCCGGGTGGGACCTGTGCGGTCAACCCTCCCCCTAACCAGGGCAAACAGAATTGCCCCGCTCCGCAACAGAAGGGTGCCCAGGCCGGGCCGGGCGCCTGCCCCGGCAATCAGCCCAAGACCCAGGCCAATCCTCCGGCGACCAGCCGGTAAGTCGGGGCTGGCCTCCTAAAAAATTCGCTAAAGGCAGAGGGGCGGGTTATAAACCCGCCCCTCCGTATTTGGGGACCAGGTTCGCGATGGCGAACCTGGGTTTAATCGCCCTCCCGCCGAGATAGTAATCGGAGCGTCAGGGCGAGGGGGAATTTATTTAGTCGCCGCAACCGGGGTCGCCGCAACCGGTGCCGCAGGAGCCGGGACCGCAGGAGTCGGGACCGCAAGAACTGGAGCCGCAAGAGCAGGCCGACTGCTGGGTCGGATGATCGCTGACGCCCAGGACCTTGATCTTGAAAATCAGGGTCTTGCCTGCCAGGCGGTGATTGAAGTCCACCACGAATTTATCGGGCTCGATGGCCAAAACCGTTCCGCTAACGGGGCCATGGGGGCTGGTGAACCGGAGTTCCTGGCCCACCTCGACGGGGTGGTCCTCCAGCATTTCCTTGGGAAATTCCCGCTTGAGGTCCTCCCGCAGCTCGCCGTAGGCCTGCTCCGGGCTCAGGGTCACCTGGTTTTCGGTGTTCACTTCCATACCGATGACGGCATCATTAAAGCCGGCAATGATCCCGCCGGCGCCCACCTGAAACTCCAGGGGCTGGCGATCGACACTGCTATCAAAAACGGTGCCGTCTTCCAGGCTACCGGTATAGTGCAACTGCACAAAATCGCCCTTTTTTACTTTAGCCATAGACTCTCCTTGGGCTCGGGCGGCTTCCAGGGTGAGCCGCCTGCCGCAGTTATTGATCCATGATGGTAGTGGGGAAACCGTGTGGGCACACCTGCCCGTAGCCCGCGGCGACCGGGGCGGGTGGCCTGGACAAAAAGCCTCCCGGGTTTCCGGTCCCCGGACCGACCGGGCTGGCGCTGGTGTGGAAACGGGGTTAGATCTTTTCCACGTTCTGGGCCTGGGGACCCTTCTTCCCCTCGACCACTTCGAACTCGACTTCCTGGCCTTCTTCCAGGCTCTTGAAGCCTTCACCCGAGATGTTGCTGTGGTGCACGAAGACATCGGGACCATCGGGCTGGGAAATAAAGCCGTAACCTTTGGAATCACTGAACCACTTGACCTTGCCTCTTACTCTCATTACGACCTCCAAGAAATTCCAGGCAAAAAAAATAGGGGTACGACCGGTAAAGGCCCCCTTCTGGAACAGCCCTACTGGTCCCGCAATTGCCTGAATAACTGATTTTACAAAAAATCTGCACCCGTTGTCAAATCTTAGGGATCGGGAAGAGCCAGAAAATTTTCTGAGCCAGTAAGCCCTCGTGATGCCGCAGCAAGGTCTCCATGGATAACCAGCAAAACTAAATTGACAATATTCGGTTATCCGGTTATATATAAATTTATGAAAAAGGAAGCCCGCCTCTTTAAATCCCTGGCCGACGAAACCCGGCTGCAGATCTTCTGGCTCCTGATGGCGAAAGAAGAACTCTGTGTCTGCGACATCATGGGGGTCCTGGGCATCACCCAATCCAAGGCCTCCCGGCACCTGCGTTATCTCTTTCATCTGGGCTGGGTCACGGACCGCCGGGAAGGGGTGTGGATGAATTATCGGCTGAGCGTCACCCCCGGCAGCCCGGAGGACAAACAGCTAAAGTTGCTGGCGGAGATCTTGAGTTCCCGCCCGGAGGCCCAGGCGCTGCGGGAGCGGTTGGAGCAGTGGCTGGCAGCCAAAGGGCAGGGCAAGAAGGCGCCGCCGCCTGTTCCTGCTCCTGAGCTTATTATCCGGGTCTTTTTTAATCAGGTTTTTTATCTTGACTTACCCGGATAACCGGTTATAAAGAAGTATCATGAGCCCTGAGGCCCGCTTCTGCAAATCCCTGGCGGACAAGACCCGGCTGCAAATTCTCTGGTCTGGTTCCGGTCGGGGCTGAATAACTCCGGATTGGCTAGGGAAGACTAAATTTTTTTGACCAGACAATACCCATGAAAACGGTTATCCGAATATCCAAGAGCTAGGAGCGCTTATGGCCGCCACCGTTGCCAAACGCCTGGGTTTCGTGGAGCGCTTTCTGACCCTGTGGATTTTCCTGACCATGGCCGCCGGGGTTTTCCTCGGCTATTTCCTGCCCGGATTTACCAGGGTTCTGACCTTCTTCCAGGTGGGCACCACCAATATTCCCATCGCCATCGGCCTCATTTTGATGATGTATCCGCCGTTGGCCAAGGTGCGTTACGAGGAACTGCCCCAGGTCTTCAAAAATATCAAGGTCCTGGCCCTGTCGTTAATCCAGAACTGGGTGATCGGCCCCATCCTCATGTTCCTGCTGGCCATCGCTTTTCTCCGGGGCTACCCGCATTACATGGTGGGCCTGATCATCATCGGGCTGGCCCGCTGTATCGCCATGGTCATCGTCTGGAACGACCTGGCCCAAGGCGATACGGAATACTGCGCCGGGCTGGTGGCCTTCAACTCCATCTTCCAGATGCTGTTCTTTTCCGTGTACGCCTATATGTTTGTCACGGTGCTGCCCGCCTGGCTGGGGATCGCCTCGGGTCTGGAAGTCCGGGTCACCATCCTCCAGGTGGCGGAAAGCGTGATGATCTACCTGGGCCTCCCCTTCTTCGGCGGCATGTTCACCCGGTTCTTCCTGGTCAGGCGCCGGGGGCTCAAGTGGTATGAAGAAAAATTCCTGCCCAAAATCAGCCCCATTACCCTCATCGCCCTGTTGTTCACCATCGTGGTGATGTTCTCCCTCAAGGGCGAGTATATTGTGGAACTTCCCCTGGACGTGGTGCGCATCGCCATCCCCCTGACCATTTATTTCTTCATCATGTTCTTTGTGACGTTTTATATGTCGGCCAAGGCCGGGGCGGGCTATCGGATTTCCGCCACCCTGTCCTTTACCGCGGCCAGCAACAACTTTGAGCTGGCCATTGCGGTGGCGGTGGCGGTCTTCGGCCTCCGCTCGGGGGAGGCCTTCGCCGCGGTCATCGGCCCCCTGGTGGAGGTGCCGGTGCTCATCAGCCTGGTGAACGTGGCCTTGCGGTTCAGGGAAAAATATTTTACGCCCCTGGTGTGCCCGGGCTGCGGCCAGGAGGCTGGCCGGGGCATCATTCTGCCGGGGCGGCCCGGCGATCCAGACTTCTACGTCTGCCCCGATTGTGCCCAGGCCCATACGCCCCCGCGGGCTGATTAATCTTCCAGGGTCTCATATAATAAAGGAGAAAGTGCCATGTTCAAAGAGGATCGGAAAAGCAAGGGTGGGAGCGTCCAGGAATTGAAGGATGCCATCAAGGATCGTTACGGCAAGATTGCCCGGGGGGAGGCCAAGTTCTGTTGTTCCAGCTGCGGGCCCACGACTACCGACCACTGCCTGGCCGTGGGCTATAGCGCCGAGGACCTGCGCCTGGTGCCGGAGATGGCCATTCTGGGAGTGGGATGCGGCAACCCCACCGCCCTGGCGGACCTCGAGGAGGGAGAGACCGTCCTGGACCTGGGCTCCGGCGCCGGGATCGACGTCTTTCTGGCGGCCAAAAAGGTCGGGGAGCACGGCCGGGTCATCGGCGTGGACCTGACCGAGGATATGGTGGCCCGGGGGCGGCAACTGGCCCAGGAGCATGGCTTCGGCAACGTGGAGTTCCGCCAGGGCGATATCGAGCATCTGCCCGTGGCTGCGGCCAGCGTGGATGTCGTCCTCAGCAATTGTGTGATAAACTTAACCCTGGATAAACTGGCGAGCTTCACAGAGGTTCATCGGGTCTTGAGGCCAGGCGGGCGCATGCTGGTCGCCGACCTGGTGACCGTCGGCGAACTGCCGCCGGAAGTGCGGGCCAGCGCCGCGGCCTGGGCCAACTGCCTGGCCGGGGCCCTGGAAAAAGAGGTTTATCTGGAAACCATCCGCCGCGCCGGCTTTGCGGAAGTGGCCGTAGTTTCTGAGTCTTCCTATGAGGGTCCGGGGATGGACCAGCGTTTGTCCGGGAAAATCATCAGCGTGAAGGTACGCGCCCTTAAGGGTTAAGGACGGCCCGCGGAGTTACTTGATCTTAAAATTATCGGCTAACCGGGATAAGGGTCGCTCACCCATGCTGAAGGTCTTGTTTCTGTGCACCGAGAACGCCTGCCGCAGCCAGATGGCTGAAGGTCTGGTTAACCACGACCTGGCCGGACAGGTGCAAGCCCGGTCCGCCGGGGTGCGGCCCAGCCGGGTCAACCCCCGGGCCATCCAGGTCATGGCGGAGCTGGGCATCGATATCCGCCGCCAGCGGTCCAAGTCGGTGGACGAACTGGCCGGCGAAAGGTTTGACCTGGTCGTGACGCTCTGCGACCAGGCCCAGGCCCAATGTCCCCTGTTTCCCGGGGAAACCGAGGTCAGGCACGTCGGTTTCCCGGACCCGGCCCGGGCTGCCGGCACCGAAGCGGAGATCATCGCGGTCTTCCGGCAGGTGCGGGACGCCTTGCGGGCTGAATTGATCCCGCTGCTGCGAGAGAAGGCGAAAGCGCGCGCGGCTCACTAAATCCGGGAGGCCCCGCGGCCGGATTTAATAGAGTTCGAGGATTACATGGCTGATCGGGAAGAAGCGGCGCCTACGTGCGCCGCCCCAACTTGTCTGAGTCACGAGGTCCCGGAACAGCTACCAGGGCCGACCCGCACCCGAAAGATTTCTCAATATCCGGTAATCCGCGGTTTGTGGCGGTTTTTCTCCTGGTGGCTGGTTTTTTTTGGCATCTACGCCAGCTCTTCCGTCTGTCCCTTTTGCGGGCAGCCCGGCTGTCCGGTGGGGGTGGCGGCCGCCGGGATAATGGGCGGCTTCTTCGCAACCATCTGGATTTACGGCAGGGCCTGGCTATCTCGCCTTAAAGAGCTTTTCGGTCGTCTCCGCGGCAGCAGCGATCACCAGGTTACCGGACCGAATGGAAGACCTTGAAATCTTCCGTCCCCAGTGCGACTCCTGCCAGGAAGTTCCGCAGGCCATCGCCGCGTTTCAGGCGGACAGGTTCCCCAGCCGATGGCGCTCTGGATTTTATCACCCCTTGGTGGAGCGTTACCCCCCCCCTGGTTTAAGCAAATAAAATCTCCTTGACATCCCCCCAAATGATTCTCTAGGATGTAACAAACCTGCTAAGATTTCAAATTTAACTCGTGGTCATTAAGGAATTTTGCCTCTCTTGCTTTAATAATTTCGGCAAGACACAAAATAAGGCTCGCCTCTGTCGCCGTTTAAGGCGTTGAAAGGGTACCCTTGCGCCCAACTTTAATGCATGGTTTCCTCCTGGTGAGAGAAATAGGAGTTTCCTTATTAAAAAATCAGGGATTCCCCGATGGTGTTTTAATTATCAGCCTCACAATATATAAAAAGGAGGGTTTAGTTAAGGTAGGGTGGGCACGGCCCACCGATTCCTTCTCAGGAACTTGTTTCTTTCTGGTTCCCATGTCCTGCATGGAACCCAATTTGATGCAAATCTCCTGCTTTGCTCAGAAGCCGGCTCGTCCTGAGGGCAAGCTGGCTCTCGCCAGGCGGAGCTTGGCACCAAGGGCGTGTCCCCAGCGGGGGCTTGGGAACCAGAGAAGAACAGATAACAGATAACGCATTTAATAATTTTGGGGGAGAGACCATGCAGCCGCGGACGGGCAGGAGCGGGTGGGGGGGGTGGTTATCGGGGCTGGTTTTAATGCTCGCGGTGGCCCTATCGCCCGGTCTATCCCTGGGACAGTTGGTCGTGGACGGGGGCGCAACGGTTAATATCCCTCCCCCGGACAGCTATACCACCGAAGACGTCGGCTCCAGCAGCGCCGGGACCATAGACCAGAGTTCCAGCACCAACACGGTGACCGGCACGCTCACCTTAGGTACGACCTCCACCGGCAGCGGCACTTATATCCTGAGCGGCGGCGCCCTGTCGGCAAGTTATGAGCCGATTGGCCTCAACGGCGGCGGCATCTTTACCCAAAGCGGCGGGACCAATAGCACTACTGGAGATGTGGCTCTGGGCCGTGACTCTGGGGCCAATGGCACCTATGATTTAACCGGGGGCAGCCTCTCGGTGGGCGGCAATGAATACAGCGGCAGTCATGGTAGCGGTAGCTTCACCAACAGCGGCGGGACCAATACGGTAGCCGGTTCTCTCACCGTGGGCAATGCCTCAGGCAGCACCGGCACTTACACTTTAAGCGGCGCCGGCAGCCTCTCGGTGGGCGGCGATGAGATATATCGGCTACTCGGGCAGCGGCGCCTTCACCCAGACCGGCGGCACCAATGCCGTAACCGGCGACCTCTATCTGGGCGATAACTCCGGGGCCAGCGGCAGCTTATAACCTGAGCGGCGGCAGCCTGCTCGATCCCGCCGATGAATACGTCGGCAACTCCGGCACGGCGTCCTTTACCCAGAGCGGCGGCACCAATACGGTGACCGGTAGACCTCTACCTGGGCCTCGATCTCCGGCGGCAGCGGCACCTATAACCTGAGCGACAGCGGCAGCGGCAGCACCTTCTCGGTGGGCGGCTCGGAGTATATCGGCTTCGCCGGCAGCGGCGCCTTCACCCAGACGGGCGGCACCAATACGGTGGGCACCGACCTCAATCTGGGCTATACATTCCGGCGGCAGCGGCACCTATAACCTGAGCGGCACCGGCAGCCTCTCGGTGGCGGGCTCGAATATGTCGGCTACGCCGGCACCGGCGCCTTCACCCAGAGCGGCGGCACCAATACGGTGACCACTGACCTCATCCTGGGCTACACCGATGGGCCGGGCATAACGGCAGCGGCACCTACAACCTAAGCGGCGGCAGCCTGGCGGTGTCCAGTAATGAAACCATCGGCAACGTCGGCAGCGGCAGCTTCACCCAGAGCGGCGGCACCAATACGGTGACCGGCGCCCTGACCTCGGCGGCCAGTTCCGGCGCTAGCGGCACCTACTCGCTGAGCGGCGGCAGCCTGGCGGCCGGGACCGTCAACCTGAACGCCGGCGGCAGCTTCACCATGACCGGCGGCACCCTGACCGCCACCACCTTCAACGGCAATCTCACCAACGGCGGCACCGTCAAACCCGGCGACGCCCCCGGCACCATGACCGTCAACGGCAACTACACTCAGACCGCCTCCGGCACCCTGGTGGAGCAGATCGCCTCGGCCAGCAGCTACAGCAAGCTGGTGGTGACCGGCAGCGCCAGCCTGAACGGCGCCCTGGATATACGAGCTCCTGGGGGGCTACATCCCCACTTCCGGCCAGAGCTTCACCGGCATCCTCACCGCCACCGGCGGCGTCTCCGGCGCCTTTACCAGCATGATCAACAAGTACATCACCCCTACCCTGTATTGGCAGGTCTTGTACGAGCCGATAGCGTGGACCTTGCAAACTCGGACCGGGGCGATGGTCGCCAGAAACTATACCAGTCCATCCCTGAACCTCACCCACAACCAGTGGGCGGTGGGGAACATGCTCAACGGCGTGGCCAACAGCGCCACCGGGGACCTGAATACGGTGTTGAATGCCATCGACAGCCTGCCCAGCAACGGCGCGGTGGCCAACGCCTACCAGCAGATCTCCCCGGAGAAGGCGGCGGCCCTGTCCACCCTGGCCTTTGCCGGGGCCAATCTGCAAAAGAGCGTCCTGTCCCGGCGGATCACCGACATCCGCTTCGGCCCCGAAGACGCCGGCCTGGCCGCCGGGGGGCTCGGCTCCTTCAATCTCAACTACGCCCAGGGTGAAGGCGTGATGGTGGCCTCCACCGCCACCAGCCTCACCGGGTTGCTCAGCGGCCAGAAAGACACCGGCGCCACTGGAGAGGCCCTGGGGCGTCTACTTCGACCCGGGCCTGATCCTCGGGGGCCAGGGGTCCACGGTGGACCAGACCGGCTTCGGTTTTACCATGGCGGGCTTCACCGCCGGGGCGGACTACCGGGTGCGGCAGGACCTGCTGCTGGGGTTGAATACCGGCTACACTTACACCAGCGCCGGTTTTCACGGCTCCGGGGGCTATGTGCAGGGCAATACCTGGCCCCTCAACGCCTATGCGGCTTACCTGCCCAAGCCTTTTTACGCCTACGGCTCCCTGGGCTATGCCTTGAATCTGTTCAACCTGCAGCGGGACTTCAACTTTGGCGGCCTGAGCCGCGCCGCCAGCAGCTCCAGCACCGGCAACCAGTTAAACGGCTACGCGGAGACGGGCTACGACCTGAGGCTGAACCCGGTGGTGCTGACCCCGGCGGTGAACCTGTCCTACTCGAAACTCTGGCTGAACGGCTTCACGGAAACCGGCGCCGGGGCCCTGGACCTGACGGTGAACCCCCAGAACGCCCAATCGCTGCAAACCGGGGTGGGCGGCAAGATCGCCCTGCCCCTGCAGCGGGACTCGGTGACCGTGACCCCCCAGGCGTACGCCTTCTACCAGCATGAATATTCCGACAGCAGCCGGATCATTGACGCCCGCCTCAGTCAGGGGGGCGGCGCCTTCAACTATCTGACCGATGACTTCAGCGGCGCGCCGCACCGGAATTTTGCGGTGGTGGGCGCCGACGTCACCATCGCCAGCAAGAAGAACCTGAAGGTGCAACTCGATTACAACGCCGAGGTGGGCCGGGGCAACTACACGGCCCACTACGTCAGCGCCGGCGTGCGCTGGGAATTCTGATAAAAGCGTTAGATGGTTAAGCGAACCAGGCAGGGCCTCCAAAGGATGAATTTCTGATGGGGGCCTGATTTTTTATTAACTACTTTATAAAAATTAATAAGTGCAAGAATCCTTCCGAAAAGTTCCCTTTCTTGACAAACTCCCTTCCTGGTGGCAATGTATATGTTAAAAATGGGTCAACGAGTTTAGAGTGAGCCTTTATCAACTATTTAATACCCGCGGATTACTATGGTAATTAGCAGTAAACTCGAGTATCGAAGTCATAATGGAGGAATAAATGAAATCAATGAAATTGGTGATTTTAAATATAGTAATTATGATTTTGTTGGCGCTTTTTATATTTCCTATAAGCTATGTAAATGGGGAGAAAAGGGCCGAAGACTATTATCTTGAAGGGAAGGATTACTATATAAATGGCCATTATGACCAGGCCATTGAATCATTCACTAAGGCAATAAAGCTAAATAATAATCTAGCTGATGCTTATATAAGTCGGGGTCATGCGTATGCCATTAAACCCAATCCGGATTTAAATCAGGCAATATCCGATTTCGATCAAGCAATACGAATTAATCCTCTGGAAGATAATGCGTTTACTGGCAGGGGGATTGCTTATGCCCGGCAACAAAAGCTGGATAAAGCTATTGCCGATTTTAATCAGGCAATCAAACTTAACCCGCAAAATGCCCTGGCTTATTCGTTTAGAGGAATGGCCTATTGTAATAAAAAGGATTTCTCCAAAGCCTGGCAAGATGTGAATAAGGCGCGAAGTTTGGGTTATGAGCCCCCTCCGGAATTTATTGAAATCCTTAAAAAATTTTCTGGCCGGAAAAATAGATGCGGAGCTTGGGGATTTAAACCAGGTGAAGTTTGAAGTAAGTTCTGGACGCAAAACTGGTGATATTTTATGAGCTAGACTCTTTCTTGCACACTATATGCACCCGCAAAAAGAAAAAGGAGGACCAAAAATATTGACCACCAGCCTCGCAAATCATTGGCGGAAGTGCATGGGAATCGAACCCACCTATCGCCTTACTCAGACGGTACACCGGATTTGAAGTCCGGGAGAGCCACCAGTGCCCTATCCACTTCCGCAGGATTCCGCTGCTGCTGTCCTTAATGCCTTCCCGGTCTTCCAGAGAGGGTTACCCAGGGGAAGCCCCCAGTCCGGCGAGCCGACGGCCTGGCCATCTGAATATATCATAGCCACTGGCCAAAGCAAAACACCCTGGGGGTCTGGTTGGGACAGTTCCGGCTCCAGTTTTCAGAAGTATTAGGTATTTTTTTTAAGGGAACCGATTGGGATAGTCA
>CAWEFJ010000006.1:0-226444 GCA_963808395.1 uncultured delta proteobacterium
TCCTTTCATATTCTTCAATCTGTTTCGGCGCCTGGATTTTCCAGCCCTCCGCGCAAGCCTCATTGATTAAGAGGGACTTTAGTTATGCCGCTCCTTTTACTGCTGGTTGGCCGCAGGAAAGGTGATCCATGCTTCTCATAGGCCAGGGGGAAGGAAAGACTAAAAAATTATCAGGCTGATCCCGGCCACCAGGATGATGAGGAGCACGATATCGCGGAACAGCTCGGGCCGGACCTTTTTGTTCAGGAAGTTACCGAAATTGGCGCTGAGGATGATGATGGGAGACATGGCCAGCACGATCAGCGTGGACTGCGGACTGAGGATGCCGATTCCCCAATAGCTAAAGATTTTGAGGAGATTGCTGAAACCGAAGAGGAGCAGGAGCGTGCTGACCAGACAGCGCTTATCCAGGTTCCGGCCCACAAAGTACATGGACCACACCGTGCCGCCGGCATGGCACAGGACGGTAACCAGGCCGCCCAGAAAGCCGACCACCAGCGCCAGAACCTTGCCGCCCGGAAGAGCGGTTTCCCCTAAGGAAATGGTCTTCAGGGGCCGGAACCGCAACCAGGCGGAGGAGTCCTTAATCAGTTGGTAGAGGGAAAAGCAGATGGCAAATATCCCGACCCCGATCTTAAAGAGGTGGTTGGGGATAATATTAATCAAGCAGGAACCCAAGATGATGCCCAGGGTGGCGGCGATAAACAAGCGCAGCAGTTCGCGCCACTCCCCCCACTCCCCCCAATAATTTTTAATGCCGACCATATTGGAGACGAACATCAACGGCGCGCCCAATCCCAGGGCGACCTTGGCCGGAAAAACCAGGGAGAGGACCGGTAAGAGGAAGATCCCGGAACCGATGCCGACGCCGTTTGCGATGATCGCCGAGGCAGTGGTCGCCACCGCCAGGATGACCAACTGGTAAATTTCCATGATCACCCTTTGAGGACGCCCGGGGATCGGTCCCGCTCATCACCAAGCCAATCAGGTGGCGCCAAAACCGGGCAGGACTTTGACCTGCCCATTCCCGTCCACAGTCCGTCCCCTGATCGCCTCGATTCTCTCCTGCTCTTCCCGGAGAGCTTAAAGGGTCCGAGTTCCTTTAATATGCTGCGCTGGCACTCTCAGACGGCTTCAAGCCAATCAAGTAATAGGCGGCCATCAGGACCACGATGGCCAGCAACATTTCTCCCGAGAAGGCATAGTGGGCCATCCATTTCAACTGATCCAAGCCCAAGATCGCTTGCGGGGAAATCATCATCCAGGCGCCGATGGCAAACAGTATCCAACCCACGATCTTAATAAACATTATGTTACCTCCTCGACTGGGGCTGAGCCAGGGGGCTTTCCCCCCAGATAAAGCGGCCGAAGACGTCTTGCAGGAAAGCCCCCACCACGCCATCATCCGTGGTATTTCCGGCCGTGCTGAACATCGGGACCAGGCCGCTGTAAACCGCGATGAAAGTCGTGACAAAGACGCCCATATTCGGAGCGCCCAGCAGCACGCCGACGATGGGGGACATGAAATATCCAGCTCCTCCCGGGATGCCGGGCGACTCCAATCCGAGGATCATCACCGGCGCGATCATCATGACGATCTGCGAGAGCGACAGGGGGATATTGAGCATGCGGCACACGGCGATGGTGACGACGAACACTGACATGGTGGCGCAGTTTTTGTTGAGCACGGTGCCGAAGACGATGGAGATTTCGGCGATCTCCTGGTGTAAACCCAGGTCTTGTTCGGCTGAAACGACGTTGACCGCCAGGGTGTCATAGGAGCCGCCGGTGCCGAACCCGGTGGGCCATACGGTGGCGTAATATGAAATGACTTGCTTGAAAGTCCGCTTGGTGAACAGCAAGGTAATGACAATCATGATCAGGGACCAGATGCAGGTGACAATGGCGATCCACAGGACGGCCTGGGCATAGAGAACCATGCCTTTAGTGCCAAATTTCATAGGAATGCCGATGGCCAGACAGCCGATCATGATCGGGTAGTACCAGATGATCTTTTTGAAGGCCCACAGTATATAGTCCCCGATGGCTATGAAGCCATGGGCGATGCGATGCAGGGCCGGGACCCGGGCGCACAACCAGCCGACAAACATGGCTCCCGCCAGGGCCTGGAGGAGGGGCTGTTGGGACATGACATGGGTGAAGGTGTGGCCAATCTCCAACATCCAGGCCAGGGCGCCGGGAACCACGACCCCGGGGAGGGACATGGGAAGATGGGAAAGGAAGTGGAGCCAGATCGTGACGTAGATTAAGGAAACCCCTCCCATGACCACATACATGCCCAGGATGATGCCGAACAACCTGCCGGCTTTCTCCTTGTGGAAGAGGCTCAGCTTGGCCATGCCCCCGGCCAGGAGATTAAAGATCAAAAAGGCGCATAAGGTTACGATGGTCTTGGGGAAAATGGTGCCGCTGATAAACAGGTAATGGACCAAAGTATTCTTGGGAAAGGCGAGTCCCAAGGCAAAACCGACAATTAAGAGACCCACGACCCTGATGGGCAATGGCAGGTGGAATAATGAAAAGCCTTTTTTGTCCATATGGCCCTCCGCTTTTGGCCGTCTAAAATGAAATGCCCCCGCAGACCTTCCCTTGATTCACCTAGCTTATTTCCGGTTAACTGTTTACCTCCCAGCGTTTTATTAAGTTCCGGGCGGACCTTAACCGCCTGTTTTTCTTAAATCACTGGCGCCCGCAGTGGGCTAAATTATCGTTTTGAACCCTCAGTATCCCAAGTCTTCTCCCACGATAATGACCGAAAAGGTCCCGACGCCCATGGTTTTGCGCTCCAAAATGGTGGTCGCCCGGCAGAGGCGGTGGGGACTGTCGCAATCTTCACATTTGCCGGTGACGGCGCAGGGGGTGTTGTCCCGTCGGCGCCGGGCAACCAACGGCGTGACTATTTCCTTAATTCTCTGCAGCGCTTGATCGACATCAGCCACGATTTTGTGCTTTCCGGCCACCACGATGACCTGCTGCGGTCCAAAGATCATGGCAGCCACCCGATTGCCGGTATTATCGATATTAACCAGCTTGCCATCCTGGGTGATGGCGTTGGTGCTGGTCAGGAAAAAAGGCGAGGTGACGTGGTGCAACTTGATCTCCCTGATTTCCTCAGGACTAAGCCCCTCCTGCCAGTGGTCATACACCTCATGGCCCTGCCGGCGCAAAGTCTCGATCAAATGCAACTGGCGGATGGTAACCGAACCTCCAACCCCCACCGCGGCGCCCGGGGTGATCATCGCCAGGACCATGGCCTTAGCCGCGGCCGCGTTTTCCGCAAAGCTGGCCTGAAAGCCATTTTTGACCAAGTTTTTCATCGCCTTTGCCAACATCGGGATATCCTCTTCATTTATTTCCGGGTTGCCATTAAACGCCTAGTTTTTTGTAGATCTCCGGCAGCCTCCGGAGGGCCTCGGCCTTGACCTCCTCGTAGAGGTGGCGGCCGTGGCTGTCCATGGCCACGGTCAGGGGTCCGAAGTTCTTCACCCGGAACTGGTAGAGGGCCTCGGGGTGGAGATGCTCCCAATAGACCGCTTCCACTGCTTCGATCTGCTGGGTCTCCAGGGCCGCGGCGCCGCCGACGATGGCCAGGTACACGGCGCCGCACTTCTGCATCGCCTCCAGGCTCGGCTGGTACAGGCCGCCCTTGCCGATGATGGCCCGCACGCCGTACTTGCAGATCAATTCCGGGGTGAACCGGTCCATCCGGGTGCTGGTGGTGGTCCCGATGCAGATTTTCTCCCACCCGCCCTCCACCTTACGCAGGCTCGGCGCGGTATGAATGCAGGGCGCCCCGGCCAGGCTGACCGGCGGTTCGTGGTGCTGGTCAAACATATAGATTTGGGTCAGGTCGCGGATGCCGAAGAGCAGACCGTCGAAATAAACGATGTCCCCACACCTGGAGCTGCCTGATATCCTCTTCGGAAAAAGGGGACTGGAGATGGTATTCCGCCATGGCTCAGTTCTCCTCGCGGTTTATTTAGTAGCCATATTCGACCTTGCCGTCGGGATGGATGATGGCTCGGGACCGCCTGGCCGGCCAACACTGGGTGTTCACCGCCACCGGATTTTGGGTGATATGGGTGTAGGCCATCTCGATATGCACCGCCAGGGTGGAGATGTCTCCCCCCAGGCCCATGGGGCCGCGGCCCGTGGCATTGATGGCTTCTTCCAGTTCCACCTCCATGGCGGCGATTTCGGGATCCGGGTGGCGCTGCCCCACGGGGCGCAAGATCGCGTCCTTCGCCAGCTTCATGACCAGGTCGGCGGTCCCGCCGATGCCGACCCCGATAATGCCCGGAGGACAGGGGTTGGCGCCGGATTCCACCACCGTGTCCAGGACGAACTTCTTCAGCGCCTGGACGCCGTGGGCCGGATAAAACATCTGCATCTTGCTCATATTTTCGGAGCCCGAGCCCTTGGGCGCCATGAGGATGTCCAGACAGTCGGAGTCCTCGGCGAAGTCGTAGTAAATCACCGGCAGCCCCGGGCCCACCGAGGTCTGGGGATTTACCCGGGTCAGGGGATGGGTGGAACTTCCCCGGAAGGGGAATTCCACGGTGGCTCGCTTGGCGCCCTCGTAAAGCCGGGTCTTGATCTGGTAGCCGTTCCAGCAGAACTGCGAGCCGATTTTGACTTTGTAAATGGGCAAGCCCGTGTCCTGGCAGATGAGGGTCTGGTTCCGGTCGGCGATTTCGATATTCTTGAAGATGGCCTCGAACACGGCCCGGGCCGTGGGCTGGGTCTCCCGGGCGTAAGCCTTCTTCAGGGCCGCCCTGACGTCCGGGGGCAGATCGCACAGGGCCCGGATATAGAGTTGTTTGGCGGCCTCTTCCACGATTTGATAGTCGAAGTTGGTCATTGGTTCTTTGACTCCTTTCATCTCATTCCCGGAGCGCCGGGCCGCGGTGGGCGACTGCTGAGTCCCGACCAGGGCCGAATATTTGGGAACTTCGTCCCGTTTGAGGATTTTCATGGGATATCTGCGGAAATCCAGGGCGAGGATAAATTCCGCCAGGTCCCGCAGGTCCTGATCGGGAAGGTCGTATTTGGGCATGATGGCAGTGGAGCTCACCGCCTGCGGGTCCTTGAGAAACTTTACCAGATAGTCCACATCTCTGCCTTTGGCCAAAATGTTGGCCAGGTCGGGTCCGGTGCGATGTCCGCCCCGGCCCTGGATTTGGTGGCAGTAGGCGCACTCCCGGTCCACGTAAAGGGACAGGCCCCGGGCCTCGCTGGCCGTCAAGGGGCGCTGGGGTACAGGAATGATCTGGCCGTAGGGCAGGGTGCCGACGAAACCCATGAGGCTCAGATAGATGACCGCGATAACTGCCGTGACCCCCACGGCCGCGGCCAGGGGCCGGTTGGCCAGGCCACGGTCCCGCGATTTATTCAGGAAGGGCAGCGCGAACAGGAGGATGAGGCCGATAATGGGGATGACCAAACTGCCCACCGTCTCCCAGGCGCCCGAGAAGAAGGTCAGGAGCTGGAACAGCCACATGAAGTACCACTCCGGCCGGGGCAGGTAGGATTCGATGAAGGTTCCGGCGATTTGCTCCCGGGGGATGCGGGCAAAAACCGACAGGCCGATGAGGATCAACGAGTACGACAGAGAAGACCAGGGCGCTGCGGAAGGCGTGCTCGGGAAAGAAGCGGTACGTCTGCTGGCCGGCTTCCGCCTTGGCAGGCTGCTTCTCCGGGGCTGCGGCCAAACCATGGAGGCGCACCAGATAGATGTGCAGGAAGGCGCAGCCTGCCAGCAGGGCCGGCAAAAGCAGCGTGTGGATCGCGTAGAACCGGGTCAGGGTCAGGCCCGACATGGTCTGCCCGCCCAGCATGATTCCGGTGATGAAATTGCCGATCACCGGAAGGTGCCGGGGAATGTTGGAGCTGACCACGGTGGCCCAATAGGCCTTCATGTCCCAGGGCAGGAGGTAGCCGGTGAAACCCAGCCCCAGGGTGACCAGGAACAGGCAGACGCCCACGATCCAGGTCAGCTCCCGGGGAGCCTGGTAGCTCCCGGAAAAGTAGGTGCTCAGCAGATCAGGAATACGGCCAGGACCAGGGCGCCGGCGCCCCAGTGATGGATGCCGCGCAGGACCGCGCCCAGGGGCACGTCCTTCATGATGTAGTCGATGGATTGGTAGGCTTTGTCCGGCGAAGGATTGTAGTACATCGCCAGAAAGATGCCGGTCACCGCCATGAGCCCGAACAGGAGCAGCGCACAGGCTCCCCAGGGTCGCCGACCAACCCGTGTCCGGGCGGCAATTCCTTGTACAGGAAGGGCCGCAGGTATTGTTCCCAGCCGATGCGGTCACGGAAGTCCTGGCCGACCATGTCAACCCACCTCCACGAGCAGGTGGCCGGAGTCCACTTTGAACCGGTAGCGGTCCAGCGGCCGGGGCGGCGGACCGGCGAGGACGCTGCCGTCCCGGTCAAAGATGCCGCCATGGCAGGCGCAGCGGAAGCGTTCCGGACTGGCTGTCCCACTTCACGATGCAGCCCAGGTGCGTACAGCTCGCGTTGAAGCAGATGATCTGGCTGCCGGTCCGGGAAACCAGGACCGGCGTCGAGACCTGCTGGGTGTACAGACCGTTCTTAAGGTCGTAGCGCATCATGACGGTGGTGATGTCGCCCGCGGGGATCTGGCTCCAGGGCGCCACCGGCACCCACAGCTTGGGAGTCTTGATCAGGCTGGGACTCACCGCGGTGGTGGCGGCGACGCCCCCCACGGCCAGATCGAGGCGGCCCCCAGAATGCCCACCCCCACCTGCGCAGGAAGGTTCTCCGGTCCGTAGAGGCCACCGGCGGAGTGTCCGGCGACTGCCGCGGGCTTCTCCGGACGAGGTTTATCTTTGCAAGTGGGTGAGGGCCAGCCGCTGGATGTACTTGATGGCCCGGGTGCCGCTGATGCCTTTGGGGCAGACCTCGGTGCAGTTGAATTCGGTGCGGCAGTGGTAGCAGGAGGCCAGGGCCCGGTCCAGGCGTCGGCGAAACAGGCCGTCGCGGCTGTCGGCCAGCAGGGTGAAAGCGCGGTTCAGGGCCGCGGGGCCGGCGTAGTCTTCGTGGTAGTGGCACCATGGTGCAGCTGGAGACGCAGCAGCCGCAGGCGATGCACTCGGTGGCCACGGGCCGATATCCTGGCGCTCTTGCGAATCGGGCCGGATCATGGACCGGCTCGGCGAACTCTTCCTTGGGCTCGTAGAAGGGCAGGGTCTCCTCGTACTTCTGGAAGAAAGGCTCCATGTCCACCACCAGGTCCTTGATGACCGGGAAGTGGTTCAGGGGCCGGAGGGTGATTTCCTTGCCCGGCGGGAATATCCGAGACGTTGGTCTTGCAGGCCAGGCGCTCCTTGCCGTTGATGACCATGCCGCAGGAGCCGCACATGTTGACGCGGCAGGCGTAGCGGAAGGCCAGGGTCGGGTCCTGCTCGCGCTGCAGGCGCAGCAGCACGTCCAGAATCGTGGTGGTGGACTCGTCGGGGATCTCCAGGACATAGCTGTCGAAATGACCCGTCAGCCGCCCGGTGCGGGTCGTAGCGGAAAATCTTGATATCGCGGACGCTCCCGGATGACTGTGCCATTTTCCTCATTCTCCGGTCTCGCCTGCCTCACTGCGGGCTCTCTCGGAAAGCGTCCTAGTAGATCGAGATACCAGATTCGTGGCCACGACCACCAGCCCCAGGCCATCAGGCCCCAAATCAAGCGCCCGCTGGTATTTGACCCCCACCAGGTTGAAGTCGAGCAGGATCACCCGCAGGCCCAAGGCGGCATGGAAGGTGACCACCAGCAGGAGCAGGAACTGAATGAACGGCTTGTAGGTCAGGGTAAGGTGCAGGGCCAGCAGAACCACGATGGCCAGGGCGGAGATACGCTGCCACAGCCAGGCCCACATGCCCACCTGGCGTTCTCCCGGCGATGCGGGTCGTAGTTCGCCCCAGGCCAGCGGTTTCCGGTACTCGATGGGATATCTTGCGCCATTCAATGACTCCTTTACCCAGCAGAGGCTTCTGGCTGCTGGCAAAAGTCGGATCATCCCGGCTATTTTCTGTACTGCTGGCACTCCTCCAGCGACTTGTATTTGAAGACCACGGGCTTCTTTCCGTGCCAGGGCAGTCCCGTCTGCGCCCCGGCGCAGGTAGATATTGAACAGCCCGTAGTCGTCCCGTTGCTTGGGAAAATCCTGCCGGAAGTGGGCGCCCCGGGTTTCTTCGCGCAACCTGGCCGCAAGCGGCAATCATCCGGAGACGTCGATCATGCTGCGCAGGTCCAGGGCGGTGTTGTACATCATGTTGTAGACCGCCCCCCCGGTGACCCTCACCTGGTCCAGCTTCTGCGGCAATGGCCTCGATCTCGTCTAGGGCCTCGGACAGGTCCGGCTCCTGGCGGGCCACGCCGACCTTGTTCCAGTTCAGTTCCTGGATCTGCTTGCGCAGGTCGAAGGGGCTCGGCCCCGGTGGCGCGGTTCAAAGGAGCCTGGAGCCGGGCTCGATGGTCTCCTCCACCTGGCCGCGCCGGGTTTCCTTGATGGTCCGGTTGCCGTTAGACAGGTACTTGCCCAGGGCCTTGCCGGTCAGCCGCCCATAGACGCAGGAATCGCAGATGCCGTTGCCGCCCAGCCGATTGGCGCCGTGGACGCCGCCGGAGTCTTCGCCGGCCACGAAGAGCTTTTCCAGGGTGGCCTTGCCGTCGGTGTCGATCACCGCGCCGCCCATGAAGAAGTGCGCCGTGGGGCGCGACCGGAACGCGGCCGCGCGGCCAGGTCGTAATTGAACTGCCGGCAACGCTCGGCCATGCCGGGGAAGTTCTTCAGGACGAAATCGGCCCCCAGATGGGAGGCGTCAATGTGCACGCCGCCCTCGGGGCAGGCCCGGCCGGCCATCATCTCCAGGTAGGAGGAGCGGCTGACCACATCGCGGGTGGCCCGCTCGCCCACCTCGGGGGCGTAGCGCAGCATGTAGCGCTCGCCGACGCCGTTGTAGAGATAGGCGCCGGCGCCGCGCAGGCCCTCTTCCAGAAGCGCCCCGGCCACCACGCTGCCCGGGACGATGAGGCCGGTGGGGTGGAACTGGAGCATCTCCATGTCCTTCATCACCGCGCCGGCGCGGTAAAGCATGGCGAGGCCGTCCACGGATTTCTCCGGGCCGGGGGCGTGGAAGCGGTAATGCGTGGGGCCGCCGCCGGTGGCCACCAGGGTGGCGGCCGCCTCGGCGACGATGAACTCGCCGCGCCGCATGTCGAGCAGCAGCGCGCCCGTGACCATCTCGCCGGCTTCGTCCAGGAGCAGTTCGACGGCGCGGCACTCCTCCAGGACCGGGATCGCCGCTTCATCACCTGCTCGGTGAGCCGGCTGATGATCTCGATGCCCGTCAGGTCGCCCTTGTGTACCGTGCGATCGAAGGACTGGCCGGCAAAGGCCTTCTGATGGATGGTGCCGTCGGGGTTGCGGTCGAAGAAGCAGCCGAACTTGGTTTCCATTTCCTTGATGGTGGGCGTGGCCTGCTCGACCAGGGTCTTGGCCAGGTCCTGGTCGTTGAGGTACTGGCCGCCCTTGAGGGTGTCCATCAAGTGCTTCTCATGGGAGTCCTCAGGGTTGAGCACGACGTTGAAGCCGCCCTGAACCATGCGGCTGCAGCCGCCTTTGCCCTTGAGCGCCTTGGTCACGATGAGGATGTTCAGGTCCGGATTGGCTCGTGGGCATAGAGCGCCGCCATCTGCGCCGCGGCGCCCATGCCGATGATGAGCAAATCAGCCTTGACTTTGGTTACCATAGTTTTTCCTCGTGCCCCCGGGCCGCCTGAAAAAATCCCCTGATGGTGGCTTCCCTCTGCTCTCCCTATGATACGTGAGGGACAACAGCCTCGGCGACGAGACGGCCGGTGGCCAGGGCCGCAATGTTGACGCCGAGCCCGTGATCCACCAGCTTGCCCCGGGATATCGTAAGTCCGGAGGGAAAAGGATGTTCCTTAACCTTGGCGAAGCCGTTGGCCTCGGTGGCCGTGGACAGGCCTAAGCGCAAATGGGCGCGGGCTTCCAGGTGGTTACCGAGGGCGGTCTGGACACCGTTGCCGTAGACTATTCCCAGCCCGCAGCGGCGCGCCTCCTCCACCATGGCGCTGGTCGCGGCCAGGCCCGGATGCTTGCAGAGCTTGAGCTTGACGTGCTTGGCCCCGACCTCCACGGCCCGGGAAATTTCTTCTTTAATCCAGATCGACTCGTCGAGCATAATCGGAAAGGACGTGGAGGAAGTGAGTCGGGCGCACTCGGACCACATCTCGGGCTTGAAGGGCTGTTCCAGGAGGGCCACCTCGCCCAGATCTTCAAGGCGGCGGCAAAGTTCCAGGGCGTCCTCGTAGCCATATGCCTGATTGGCGTCCAGGCGCAGGCTCCCGCCGGGCGGCAGCTCCTTGGCCGCGGCCCGGACCAGGGCCTCTTCGGTCTCCGGGGGCCACCCCGCTTTGAGCTTGAACACGGTGAAGCCGTCCCCTACCAGGCGTCTGAGCCTCGGCCACCATCTCCGCCGGGGTATTACCGGCGCAGAGGCCGGCCAGGGGGACGGCGGCAAGAAGAGGCGCCATGAAAGCCTGGCTCTCGCCTTCCACCCAGGTTTCGAAGGCGCAGGCCAGCCCGCTGGCGGTGAAGGGGTATTTCGGGGCCAGCTGGGCTGCCAGCCGCAGCGGCCGGTTTGCCCTTGGCCAGTTCACCTTTGGCCTCGGTCAAGGCGCGGCTCGCCTGCTCAACAGTCTCTCCGCCGTATCCCGGGAGCGGGGTAATTTCGCCGAAGCCAATCCTGCCCTCACCCTCCAGGGCCACATAGAAGGTCTCGAATCGCTCCAGGGTCGCAAAGGAGAGACGGTAGGGCCGCCGCAGGGGCAGAGAGTGGTACCAGGCCCGGAACAGCAGTTTCATAAAACCTCCATGAGCATTGCGCAATCGAATCAGTCCGCCTGATCAAGCGGCCGTTCCATGACGGGCTCAGGGTGTGACCAGACAAAGGGTTTGTCCGGGCGCAAGAAGATCGCCAGGATCCCTCCGACCGCGAGCGTGCCCACGATGCACAAGAAGGGGTTGTCCCAGTTGTGCGTCCTGTCGAGCAGCCAGCCAATGATCGGCGGGGAAACGATTACCTGCCAGTCCTGCGCCGAAGTTCATCATGCCCGCGGCGATGCCGGCAAAGTCCCGGCTGATGTCCATGGGAACGGCCCACATGGCGCCCGACCGTGAGCTCCAGGAAGAAAAACGATACGCCGATAATAATGGTCACCGCGGTAATATTGTGGGTGGAGCATAGTTGCGTACAGGAAGGCCGCGGCGGCCAGCAGGAAGGTACAGATGAGGACGTTCCTGGCCAGACGCTTGTTCCCGGTTCGATGGAAAACATGATCGGATAGGACCCCGCCCAGGGCGTCGCCAATAAAGCCTCTGGCACCGAAGGTCAGGGCGGAGAGAAGCGCCGAGGTCTTCCAGATTTAGTTGTGCTTGTTCATGAAATAAAGGGGCAGCCAGGAAACGAACAACCAGAGGCCAACTCCGTAGGCGAACTGGCACATCATAACCGGGGCGATCCGCCTGGCGAGGGCGAAGGTGGGAACGCGGACCTTCCTGGTTACCTTTGAGACCGGCGGCAGCTTCGCCAGTTCTTTCTCGGTAATCAATGGATGGGTGCGGGGGTTGTCTCGATAGATGTATGCCCAGGCGATAACCCAGGCGACCGAAAGCAAGCCGCAGAAAGTGAACGCATAGCGCCAGCCCAAATAGAGCATAATAAAGGCGACAATGGGCGGCGCGATCGTCATGCCCACCCGGGAGGCGCTGTGGGTGACGCCCTGAATGAAGCCGAATTTCTTGACGTCGTACCAGCTGCTCATGGCGGAAGTGGCGCCGGACCAGGCCGGCCCTTCGCCGCAGACCCAGGCCGAACCGGACGGCCATGAGAGTCATCAGGCCGGTAATGAAGCCGGTGCTGATGGTCATCACCGCAACCAGAGTACCGCACAAGATCAAGGTCAGGCGGGAGCCGATATGCTTGGCGAAATATCCGCCGAACAACTGGCCGATGAAGTAGGGCCAGAAAAAGGCTGAGAAAGCGAACCCGAGCTGGGTATTGGACAGGGAGAACTCTTGATCATTATGGCCTTGGCGGCCATGGAAATATTGACCCGGTCCAAATACATGATCAAGTACATCATCGAGAGCAGGATGGTAACCCGGGTGGTGGCCGCGATAATCGGTTTTCTCCTGGCGCCACCCCGACCGCCCCCGGGATACCCGGTTGATCCTCGTTCACTGCGGGAATTAGATTTTCTTTATCGATGGGATTGCTCATTTTTCTTATCCTCTGTGGAGTGTCCGCCTTCTATTCCCGGCGTGCCAGTCAATGGCCGCAGGCCGATGTACGCCGCTATTCCAAGAGCAAATCCTCCATGGGTCCCGGCTCGACCAATGGCATAATGGTCTTCGAAGGATCAATAGTCAGGATGGCGAAGGCTCCGACCAGCAAAACCGCCGTGCTGAAAAAGAAGGGAACAGTCCAGGAACCGGTGACGTCAACAATAAAGCCAAAAGCAATAGGTGAAATCATTCCCGCCACCCCTTGACCGGTGTTCATAACCCCGGAGACGGTCCCGGAAAAATGATCCCCGCCCAGGTCCATGGCGATGGCCCACAGATTGGCATTGGAGCACTCCAGGAAGAACATGGCGGCGGCCAGCAGGTAAACCGCGGCATAGGCACTGGTGGCAAAGGCCCCCAGCAGGGTGAAAGCCGCTGACCCGATGAAGGCGGCAAAAATCAAGTAACACCTGGCCAGTTTCAAGTTCTTGGTTTTCTTGAACAGGTGGTCGGAAAGCAAGCCGCCCGCGATATCCCCGATCATGGCGGCGAACAATGGAATGGCGGCATAAAATCCCATCTTCAGAATGCTGAAATGCCTGTCCTGCACCAAATAACTGGGAAGCCAGGTCAAATAGACCCACAGGGTATAGCCGTAGCAAAAATCGGAAAAGGTTAGGGCCCAGCAGTGCCGATTCTTAAAAATCCGTCCCCAAGGGATCTTCGCTTTATTTTTCTGAGCGTCGGGGATAGATTCTTTGTTGGCGATAATCAGGCTCAGTTCGGTCTCGTTAACGCCAGAATGATCTTTGGGGTTGTCCCGGTAATAGTAATAAAAGGCCGCGGCCCACAGGAAGCCAATGCTCCCTAAGATATAAAAGACCGACTTCCAGCCGTATTTCAGCATTATGAAAACCACCACCGGCGGGGCCACCGCCGCTCCGAAGCGAGAGGCCGCATGGGTGATGCCTTGCAGGTTGCCCCGGTCCTGCGGGCGGAACCAGGTCGACATGGCCCGGGTGGCGGCGGGAAACCCCCCTGCTTCCCCGAGGCCGAAGAGCACCCGGATGACGAACATAGAGGGAAATTTCCAGGCCATACCGGTAATGATGGTAAAGGCGGACCACCAGCCCATCAACAGGGTCAATACCCTTCTGGGGCCGTAATAATCCCCGGCGGACCTCCCGACAATTTGCAGAACCCATAAGGAATGAAAAAGGCCGAGAAGATCAAGCCCATCTGGGTTTTGCTGAAACGGAATTCCTTGATCATTTCCGGGGCAGTTACGGAAATGGCGGTCCGGTCCAGATAGGAAATCAGATACAAAAGACAAAGAATAAACAGGACAACCCAACGTGACCTCGTCGCGCGGACGGCTCCAGCTGCGAGCTCAATCGCGGCACCCCGTTTTCCCTCTTTTCCCCGGTTGCTCATTTTCTTGCCCTCTCCGTGCCCGGCGCTAAAAAAAGTTGTTAATTATCTTATCCTGCTCCGCTGCTCCCCCCAAAGGCTATCTCACCCATATAACGTGGCAAAATAAAACAAGTTATTTCACCATTAATCAGATTGCCCTCCTTTTTCATGATTATTTTGCGTTTCGCCAGAAATTGCTTTTAAAGGCCGTTTTAATTTCTTATAGTAATGGTCATAGAGATAAATGGGTGCCAAGGGATTGTGGCCGGTAACACGATCTTTCACGGCCAAAACTGTAGTGTAGGCGTCAGCGTGTTTAAAAAAAAGAGAATCGTGGCCGACACAAAGACCTAATAAAACGTTAAAGTGTGTCTTTTCTTTATTCATTAACTTTGCTTGAAATATCGGATTGCACATCGGCTCATCGGTGCCATGGCATAGTTTATCTTGGTCCTCAATGCCAATAAGATCCTTTGAGGTGCTGCCCACTGTGCAGATTACCGAAACGACCTCTGAATGCATTAGTTCGCAGGATTTCATCGACGATCGCCGCCTCTTTTTTGAGGCCATGGCAAAACACCAGCTTCGGGTGTTTGTATTTGATGCACTGGGCAAACTCGCAGATTTCTTCGATCCAGGTCTTTTCCGGCTGCATGATATAAGGACGTTCGTGGCGATTGGCATAGCACGCGGCTTCCTGGATCGAGGCTTACAGCGCGAATGAACCCGTCTCTTGATCCAGGTATTCTTCATTGGCCTTCCCCAATAACGCCTTGCGGATGAACGTGGGACAAACACTTGGAGCCGGCTCCTGCCGGTTTCTTCAGGCCCGTATTTCGAGTTGAATGGAAAATCTGGCACAGGAGGGATCGAGGTGTTTCTTTTCTTTTGCCACGACACTGCTCCTCCCTATAAAACCTTCTTATGGTTATCGGTTGTCGGATATTTGTAAGTATTCTTGAAACTGGTTGATTCCTGGCAAAGTCAGAGCCCCATAGGTGGCGGCTATACCCTGATGGGTTGACCTCAGAATACAATCTCTACAGATCTCCTGAATATCAAAGCATGCTACTTCGTAGTCGACCTTGGCAGAAATCTTCTCTTCCTCTCTTTGATCTTCGACTCGTTGTACTCCAGGATTTCCTTGCTGAAAGGCAGATTTCCGGTCCGAAGGTAACGTATGGCTCCGGTTGCGTCGCGCACCGGAATAACAGCTCCATGCGTGTGGATATTGGGGGCCCAGGGGATATCGATCGTGCCCGCCTCGAATCCTCGCACGACCCCCACAGCAACATCCCCATCGCCCAACTCCAAGACCTTATCGACAATCGCCATAGCCTCTTTCTTGATCATCTCCATTTCGAGCTTAACTTCGGCATCGATGGGGCAGTCGGCGCTTGCGCATCATGTCAATAGCTTTCCGTGTCGCACGTGCCCCGTAGGCATTGGCCTCCATTGTAGGAATACCGATTGCCTCATGAGATGTCTTGGTAATGACTTGGGTCGCACCGCCAAGCACGGCGATCATGGCGCCCATGACGATGACACTGAACGCCTCAGCTTCATGAGGCGGAAACGCTTGCATCCACTGATGAGTAGACACGGAGATGAACATGTCATGGATGCCGGCCTTTGCAGATAATGCTGGCAAACATCCTCATAAACTCTGAGACCGGCAACGTCTTGAACAATGTCCAGGTTCTGCGTCAGGCCGACGCTATAGTGGCGCACGCCCTGGCCAGCCGCTAGAAGCACTTCAAGGGCGCCGACGGCCACGCCAATACCGGGCGGAATTAATGTTCCGGTCAAGAAACCAGGTTGCTCGCGATGGATCAAGACCCCTCGCTCAGCGTAGTACGAGCAAAGACGGTCCAAATACTGGTAATTCTTGATGCCATCTTCCAGTGTCATGGACTTGATATAAGAGCAGGGGTAGGAGATACCAGCGCCGAGATATGCGGTGAAGCCTGCGGCAATCGTAACCTCGGAGGTCAGCCTGGGAAAAGGGGTACCAGAAAGCGCAATGATGGGCTTGTCTACCGCTTCGACGACTTGCCGGACCACCTTTGGACCGTAGTTGACCACGGGAAGGCCATTGAGCATAGATCGTCCGGCTCTCTTACTTTCCTCAATCCCTCTCTGGGCGCCCTCGAACTTCATGTTTCTGGTGTAGGTGTCCGTGGTAGTCGGCAATAGATCGGCGCAACCTTCACTCTGCAGGTATCGCAGCAGCTTGATATGATCATCAATCAGAGCCACGCCGCCACGTGGCTGCACCAACGTGCGTCCCTCCTGCTTGGCCTGCCTGACTACCTTGGCATACCTTTTCGAGTCCGGCAGACTGAGGTGATACTCAACCGCTTCCTCAAGATCGACTTCTTTCCCCGTGGGCCAAAGCGCCAAAGCCTTTTCGCGTTCCTGTTTGAAATACTCATCGCTCCACCGCTCATTCGACAATTCAATTTGCATGGGGGCTCACCTTCTGCACTCTTGCATGCTCTAGTTTTCTCAAGTACTTCTTGCCGATTCTCAAGGCCTTGTCTGGATTCTACTTCAGCCATCAGACCGATTGCATACAGGATGTATTTCTCGTCTATATAAAAGTCAGGCTCCTTTGGCTTGAGCGAGAAGGGTTTTGCATCGGAATAAAGCGTTTCCTTCAGCACCGCTTCCGGGTTAGGCCCGAAAACCAAGGGTCCGCCAGTGCCAATCACGGTCTTGATATCACGCAGGTCTTTACCGTACTGGATGTGATACTGTCCCATTGGACCGTAAGCTACTTCGATAACGCCGGCATGTCTTTCCATGGCTAGATTGGCTGCCGCACGGGCAAGTTCCAGATCCAAAGTAGTTTCCTGTCTCGGACCCTGGGAGACTTTCCGGCCTGAGGTGCAACTTTCCACCGCCGCTTCCACATCGAGTACGACCCCGCGCATCTGCTTGCGGAAATTCTCTTTGCCCACCGCCTGAACTATGGTCGATGCGTTGTAGCGCATTCCCAGGTCACCCTCTACTGTTCTCTTGATGTAGGGCTCTGGAAGACCTTTCTGGATCACGCCAGGTTCCGTGGGAGCTCCGAGGCTGATGGAATGGATGTCGGTGGTTGCTCCTCCGATATCCACAATGGCCACCTCTCCGAGACCGGATTCAGTGGGCGTGCCTTCGGCCAAAAGTTTGGCCGCATTCAAGACGGCGGTCGGCGTGGGCATCAGGATGCTGTCGATAAAGCGTTCCGCATTCTTCAGTCCCTTCGCGTCGACGATCCGCTTGATGAAGAGTTCGCGAATGATGGATCGGACCTGCTCGACCTTGAGGACCCCGATCTCGGGCATAACATTTTCCGTGATCACAACCTCTTTATTACCGGCCGTCAATATCTCGCGGACTTCGTCCGACGCTGCCTTATTCCCGGCATAGATGATTGGGGCCTTAACAGATGGCTCTGCGAAGGCAATCTGCGTTCCCGATTACGGTCTTCCGGTCACCACCGTCTGTGCCACCGGCCAGCAGGATGAGATCCGGAGCTGCTCTTTCCAATCCTGGACCTCTTTTTCTGTCAACTGATAGGCATAGACACCTACGACTTTTGCGCCAGCACCCAACGCTGCCCTTTTGGCAGCTTCTACCGTCAAATCGGGAACCAGTCCGATGGCAACCATCCGCAAGCCACCAGCGGCGCTACTTGTGGCTAACTTGTGATGGTATATGGGCGGTCCCCCCAGAATCCGCCCTATTTCCTCAAGGCCGCGCCTCAGGCCAATGGTAATATCAGTCTCCACCGTGGATGGAGTTTGCACCCTGCCGAGCACGGTTTCGGTCGCGAGATCTACCAACACGATCTTGGTGAAGGTGCTGCCGAAGTCGACAAAAAGAGCTGGATCAGTTTTCATCTGCGATCCCCAGATCATTCTTAAGGTCCAGGATCACGGTCTTAACGGCAATCCCGGGCGGATAGACACGATTGAATCCCATTTTGGAGAATCGTTCTATGAACACCCGCCCAGTCTTGCTTTCCCACCACCAGGTTCCCGCCCAGCACCAGATGTATATTCCCTTTGCCGGCCTCAATGCATTTCTCCCTGAATCCTTGGCAATCGAGTTCCCCGTGCCCGCACAATGACCCAACCATGATGGCCTCGGCGTTAGTCTCGATGGCTGCCTTGATGAAATCCTCCGCGACCACAAATGTTCCGAGGTTCACAACGTTGAAGTCCGGCATCCTTTAGGGCCTGGGCCATGATCTTGTTGCCGACCACGTGGGCATCGACTCCAATAACGCCTAAAATTACGGTCTTTTGCATCTGAGCCACCTCAATATCCCAAGGTTTTCCGAAGAAATAATGACCGAAAGGGCGTCGGCTTCGGTCTCCATGACCGCCTTGAGGTAATCCTGGGGGAGCACGCACGTTCCGAGGTTAACCGCCTTAAATCCTCACAAGTGCAGTCAACAAGGGGGGAGCACCCAGGAGGAAGATGCTCCCCCAAACACCATCAAGCGCTCCGGTAAAGCTTGGTCAGGACGAACTCCCGGTGCCCCAGGGCCTCAGTGGCAGTCAGCCGGCCGTTGGCGGTGCGCACGAGCATCTCGATCAGGCGGTCACCCGCCTGATCCAGGGTCATCTCGCCGCGCAGGATGGCCGAGCAGTCGAAATCAATGTGCTCGGTCATGGTCTTCACGGTGATGGGGTTGGCGGAGAGCTTGATGACCGGCACGATGGGGTTGCCGATGATGTTGCCCTGGCCGGTGGGGAACAGGTGCACCACGAAGCCGGCCGCCGCCCACAGGGTGACGGCCTCGGCCGCGGCGGAAGAAGTATCCATGAACCACAGCCCCGGGCCGGTGGGGGCTTCGGCCGGGTCGAGCACGCCGACGTATTTGGTCTTCTTGCCGATCTTCTGCAGGTTGCCGAAGGCCTTCTCCTCGATGGTGGTCAGGCCGCCCGCGGATGTTGCCCTTGGTGGGCTGGGAGCCGGAGAGATCGTCGGTCTTGTTGGCCTCGATGAAGTCGTCGTAGTCGTTCCAAGATCTGCATAGAACTTCTCTCCGATCTCCGGGGTGGCGGCGCGGTCCTTGCAGACCATCTCGGCGCCGGTGATCTCGGAGGTCTCGCCGAAAGAAGTCGTGGCGCCCACGGCCACCAGCTTGTCGATCGCGTTGCCCACGGTGGGGTTGGAGGCCAGGCCCGAGGTGGTGTCGGACTCGCCGCATTTCACGGAGACCCAGATCTCCTGAAGGTCCACTTGCTTCGCGCTGCAGCTCCGTGGCCCACTGCACGTACTCCTTGGCCTTGCGGCTGGCTTCGGCGATGGTGCGTGATGTCGCCATGACGCTCGATACCGAAACCCGGCTACGGGCTTGCCCGTCTTGGCGATGCCCTCCACGACGCTGTTGGTCCACTCCGGCTCGATGCCGATGACCACCACGGCGGCCACATTGGGGTTGGCGCCCGGTGCCGATCATGGTGCGGAAGAAAAGCTCGCAGGTCTTCGCCGAACTGCAGGCGGCCGTAAGCGTGCGGCAGGGCCAGGGTGCCCTTGATGTTGTTGGCCACGGCCTCGCAGGCGGCATTGGACAGGTCGTCCAAAGGCAGGATGACCACATGGTTGCGGACGCCTACCCGGCCGTTTTCCCGGCGATAAGCCAAAACTTTGCCTAAGACTCATCGTTACCACCTCTTCGTCTTCAGGTTGTGGATATGGACATGGGCGCCCTTGGAGAAGGGGGCGGAGACCACGCCGATGTCATGGCCGTATTTGATCACCGTATCGCCCTGTTTCATGGCCTGCAGGGCGATCTTGTGGCCCAGGGGGATGTCCGCCAGGGCCTTGACCTCGAGCGGTTCCTGGCTGTCCATGTACAGGCCTTTGGCGGTCTCGTTCGCCTTGATGTCCACCGTCGCCACGCCGACCGTGTCAGCCTTCTCGTGCACCAGAAATTGAATCATTCCTACCTCCTTTGGATTGCACCGGCCTTTTTAAGGCCAGTTGGGTTTTTTACTGAAACAGATGGGAAGTCGAACCCTTTTGCAGATTAGAGGCCTCCTTGATTTTGATTTCCATCTTATATTTCTTGTGGCACTCCAGACAGTAAACCATCGAGGGCTTATGAGCTTTGTGACACACCGTGCAGCCAATCTGTCCCAAATGAGACAGATGAGGGTTGCGATCGGGGAACTGCGCCGGTATGCTCCGGTCCGCCAGGGATTCATCCCTGCCATGACAGAGCAGACAGCGGTCATTTTCGACGCTGTCACCCTTTCGGGGGAGACTCTTTCCATGACAACCGCCACAGCTAATCTGCTTTTTCGCATGGGCTGCATCGAGATTGGCAGACGTGGCCCAGGAGCGGAAGACCTTCTTGTTCAGTTCAATATCGGCAACTGATGCCTTGCCCAAAGATATGCCAGGGAAACCGAAGTTTCGGTCCGGTTCCGAGACGTGGCAATCTTTACAATCCAGATCTGCCTTTGGTTTAAAAAGATGTTTCATGTGCATCCCTGTCGAGTTTGGTTGAGACTGGGCCAAACCGGCAGTCTGGAGATTATGACACTCGAGGCAGGAGTCCATGGTCCCTGCAGAAACCTTGGGATGCTGTTCATGCAGATCTGCCCTGAGATCATTGTGGCAACCGGATTTCATGCAGGAGGTGCCGCTTTTCTGATTGCCTGCAATCCCCCATGCGGTAATGGCAAGGGCCGGGATAAATAGCAGCACGGTTATTAAAAGAATGTGTCTGGCTTTCATTTCCAGGCTCATTAACCTAGATCAGTATCAGCGTTGGCTTGAAATAGACTCAGCCCTTTTCTTTAGCCGCATTGGTTCCGGCGATGCGACCGAACACCAGGCAACTAAGGGGTGGCATTAGACCCCAAGCGATTATTACCCTGGACCCCACCCGTTACCTCCCCGGCCGTGTACAGCTTGGGAATGGGATTACCCCAAATATCTAGGACTTGAGCCTGGACATTGATCCGCAACCCGCCACAGGTGTGGTGCACCGAAGGCCATTGCGCAATACCGTAATAAGGTCCCTCCGCCAGCGAGAGCATCTCCGGGGTTAATTTCTTGTTGAACTCGGGGTCTTTGTTTTCTTTAAGAATCTCAATATGTTTGGAGACCGTCTCACTAAGAGCTTTATCCGGGAGCTCGAACCTTTTGGCAATGTCCGCGAGGGAGTCGGCCTTGACGATCCGGCCGTTGGCCAAGCCTTTCTCCATCGTCTGCTGGGTCGTCATCTTGGGGATCATCTTTTCGACAAAGATGCAAAAAGTCGGTTTCCCACCGCTCTCCATCATGGCCCGGGCTACAACATCCCTGGTTCCCAATTCGTTAACAAAGCGCTTGCCAGCCTTGTTGACAAATATTGCCCCATAAGCGCCCCCGCGGTTAGGGATTAGGGCAACCTGGTCTAAGAAGCCGGTTTCGGGGTCAGCATTGGGAAACATCTGGAGAAAGCACAGTTGCAAGGCATCGGCGCCGATGGCCTCGGCATAACGGATTACCTCGCCGGTGGCTCCAGGCTGATTGGTGCAATTAAAGTCAGGCGATATGCCGGGATTAAAGGCGGAACGCATTTTGATATCCTGGCTGAAGCCGCCCGCCGCCAGCACCAGGGCCTTGGTAATTTTAATATTGCTTTTTCCCTTGGGGCTTTCAACTTCCACCCCGAGTATCGGGCCGGTCGAATCCTGGCGCCAGATCCAGGTCAGTTTGGTGTTGAGACTGAGTTTCATGCCATTGCTGTCGGCAATCTTCTTCATGGCATCTACATAACCCCGTCCCATACCGGAGATATGGACATGGGAACGAAAGGCAGAGTGGCCGCCCATTTTATTCAATATCGGCTGGAACTCCACCCCATTGTCAATCAGCCAGTTAAGGGCATCGGGAGCTCCTTCAACCATGGTTTTCACCAGTTCCGGGATGTTGTAATATCCTCCTCCCTCGAGGGTGTCCTTATAATGGAGGTTGGCGCTGTCATTGCCCTTATTGAGCTTCTCCCGCATATGGAGCTTATCCGTCCAGGCATTGAACCCGCCTCCGTTAATATATGAGTTGCCCCCCAGGATTGGCATTTTTTCGATCATCAGGACCTTACTGCCGCGGGAAGACGCTTCGGCTGCTGCCGCCATACCCGCAAAACCGGTTCCCACAATCAAGACATCGACTTCTTCGTCCCAGCCTGAGGGGAGCCTCCTGGCCGCGGCCTCAGCGGCCTCGGCCGGTCCTTTGATTATGCTGAAGGCCAGGCCGTTCGCGGCTACGACGGTGCCTACGCAGCCGACTATTTTAATAAACCCGCGCCGGCTCAACTCGGGAGTATTGATAGCGTCCGATTCCAAGTCCTGGGCACCGTTAATTTCGTCGCTATTCACAGCTACTCCTTTCAAGATCAATCGTAAGGAATTCAATCAATTATTTTGCATGGTTTATGCCATGGTCCTGAAAGCCGCATGGTTTAGCACTGAGCGCGATAAGCCTGATTTTTTAGCTCGATAATGAGAGCCGAATATTCGGCTCAGAGCCCAAAAATTGGCCCCAGAATAATCCGTAGTTTGGGGATTCGGAAATTGTGGATCATCTATCTACAGGGATATCAAATTAAATTTAAAGGAATATTAAGATTTGGCCCAATATTGGTCTCAAAGGTTCGGAGGGTGGTCGCTTGGGTATTATATGCGGGCGCCGAAGGGGAGGCAGCCGGTGATGCCGACAAAGAGCCGGAAGGTATGCCGCACCGTATCTCGAAGCCAGGAGCGGCCCCGCGGCCGCGTGGCCGTGGGTGGCTGCCTTCCTGAGGCAGGCGCCAAAAGACAATCTGGATATGCCGGCGGCCATGGCCCCCAGAATATCCCGGGGAGCGAGCAGGCTGGCATCGTGGAGGGACAGCCCGCCGGGCACGCTTTGGCGCAGCTTGCTCAAGAGTTCCATATCCAGTCTGAATCCTCGCCCGGCGTCCAGGGGAAGGGATACGGCCAGAGAGTCGATACCGGTTTGCAGGACAAAATCTGCCGCCAGAGTGCAGATGAGGCATTGGCCCGCGGAGTCCTTGCCGAAATCGGAGAAGGCTCCAATCACCCCTTCCAGGGGGACCCGGGCCCGCGCCGCCAGGCCCACGGCTCTGGCGGTCAGGTTCAGGTTGCTTGCCAGGGGCAGAAAAGAACCGTCGAACATCACCGTGGAAAAGCCCAAATCCAGGGCCAGCCTGACCAGGTCGAGGTTGCGGGCATGGCCCAAGATCACCGCCACCGGAACCGAGGAGTGTTCCGCCAAGGAGGTGGCTGCCGCGCCGAGGACTTGGATAGCCGGCGGCATAACCAGGTCCGCATTAACGCACAGCGCCACCGGCGAGTCCTCTTCCTCGGCAATGCCAACGACCACCCGAATACTCTCCTGATCCTGGACGCTGAAAGCCCCCACGCACCCCTGGGGGGCGGAGGGCCCCCATAGCCCCTGCATGCTGCCGCAGTCCTGCATGCCGTCCCTCCTGAGGCGGCCACCGCCGCGCCGGGAAACCGCGCCGCGGTGGGTTCCTGCCCTGAACTCTTTCAATATTCGTGCCAGCCAGAGCGCTGATCAAAACAAGGGCTGGCGGGGGAGACGGATCCCGCAGGGACGCGGCGCCAGAGGAGATTATTGGGTGAATTTTTGCGGGTTAAGGCCGTGGAGGCGGAGCCGGTATTGGAGAGTGGACTTGGGCATTTTCAGAATGGCTGCGGCGCCATGTTTACCGCCGACGACGCCCTTGGTGAGGTTCAGCACCTTAATCAGGTGGGCGCGCTCCATTTCGTCCAGGGTGAGCGGGGTGCAGCAGGTCTCACCCTGCTGGAGGTTGAGCAGCGGCTCAATGTCCCGGCGGGTCACCGTTTTGCCGCTGAACACGATGATCAGACGGCTGATGATATTCTTGAGCTCCCGCACGTTTCCGGGCCAGGAGTGCCGTTTCATGATTTCCATGACTTCGTCGGAGTAGATGGGAGGAACCCGGCGGATGGATTCTGCCTGGGCCTGGGTCAACTGGCGGACGAGAGGTTCGATCTCTTCGACCCGTCCCCGCAGAGGTGGGAGGTGGAAGGAAACCGTATTGAGCCGATAGAACAGGTCGGACCGGAAGCTCTTTTCTCTAAGGGCAGCCTGGATGTCATTATTCGAGGCCGCGATCACCCTGAAATTCACGTCGACGGAACGGCTATCCCCCACCCGCTCGAAGCGCCGGTCTTGCAGGACGTGGAGCAGTTTGGCCTGGAGGAGCAACGGCAGTTCGCCGATTTCATCCAGGAAGATGGTGCCGCCGTTGGCCATCTCGAAGCGGCCGACCCGCTTGGAATACGCGCCCGTAAAGGCTCCCTTGACGTGTCCGAACAGTTCGCTTTCGAACAGGCCGGGCGACAGGGCCGGGCAATTGACTTTAACGAACAAGTGGTCCCGCCTGCCGCTCAGGTAGTGCAAGTAGCGAGCGATGCAATCCTTCCCGGTCCCGGTTTCACCGGTGATCAGCACGCTGGCGTCGCTGTCGGCGATGATCTCCACCTGCCGCATAATTTCCCGCATGGCCGGACTCGAATAATAGAAATTATCCGGGTTGTACTGGGGGGCCACCTGTTTCAAGAGGTAGCGCTTCTGTTGCTCCAGGCTGGCATTCAGGCTGATCAGCTTGAGGTGGGAGAGCATGTTGTCCACGGCCAACGCCACTTGCCCCGAGAGTTCCACCAGGAACTGAGCCAGTTCGTCCATCATCTCGGGGGGGTCCTTGAAAGAAAAGTGCAAGGAGCCCACCACCTGGTCGCGGACGATGAGCGGAAAGGCCATGGTCGCCCGCAGGCCGGCCTCCATCATTAGTCTGATGGTGTGCCAGTGGCTGTACTGGGACATATCCGGAATGAGCAGCGGCTGTCGCGAGGTGACTACGGCCCGGGCCACGGGCCCCTTGTCCAGGGAGCGGGAGCTGTCATCCATGCCCTTGACCAGAATACCTTCGGCCATGGCAAACCAGCTCAGGGAATTGGAGTCAGGTTCGTAGATGTTGATGCTGAAGCGATCATAATGAATGATCTTGCGAATCTCCCGGGCCATGCTGCGGAACAGATTCTCCTGGGAGGTCTGATTAACGATGGCATTGTTGATTTTAAGCAGGACTTTATAGCGGGAGGCAGGATTCCAGACAATTTTGGGGCAATTCCGGTCAGGCTGCGGGGGACGACTCCTGGCCTTGGGGTCCTCGTTCATGCTGCTCTAAAGAATCCTTTTAATTTCGTATATATCTGGCTAACTGCATAATTTATAACCCGAAGGCAGGAGATATTCAATGAGAATTACCGGGCGGCAGCCCGGCAGGGGTTGGGAGAGGCGCTGTAGTTGGGAGCGCCGGGCCGCGGCCAGCTCTCCCCGAACCTGATCCCTAACTCTTTTGCAGGACCGCGAGGGAGAAGGGGATGCCAAACTCGCGGCACAGAGCCTTAAACTCTGAGATCGTTTCCTCGCCCAGAGGTATGCCGAGCTCGCGGTTTTCCCGGGTCTTTCTGAAGGAGCGCTCGCCGGGGACGAGGATCTCCTCAACTCCCGGGAGCCTCTCGCAGCCCTTGATTCGGTCCACCATGCCATTGATCCGTTCTTTAAAGAGGGCGATATCCATGAAGGCGGCGATATGGAGGAGAATGAAAAAATGGCCGATGTTTTGCGGGCGGGAAAAATCCTTGTACAGGGAGCCCACCGCGGGCCCGATATCTGACCCGGAGAGCACCCCCGAAAGCACCTCCACCATCAACGCCAGGGCATAACCTTTATGACCCGCCATGGTGAGGACGGTCCCGGCCAGGGCCTGGTCGGGATCGGTAGTCGGATTCCCTTCCGGGTCCAGGGCCCACCCGGGAGGAATGGACTCGCCCCGGCGTTGGGCGGCGATGATGTTGCCCCGGGCCACCACCGAGGTGGAGAGATCGATTTTGATGGGATAGCCTTTCCCGGTGGGGAAAGAGATCGCCAGGGGATTGGTGCCGAAAAATGCCGAACGCGCCCCCGCAGGAGCCATGGACGACTCGACGTTGGTCATCGCCAAAAGGATCATGTCATGCGCCGCGGCTTTATTGGTGAAATAAGCAAGCGCCCCGAAATGGTTGGAGTTGCGGATCGTGGCGCAGGCGCAGCCGGATTCCCTGGCCATGGGAATCAAGAGCTGCAGCGTCTTGTAAGCCTGGACCTGACCCAAACCGTTGTTGGCATTGACGGTCAGCGCCGCGGGCCACTTCTTCTCGATGGTGAGGTCCGCCTGCGGATCGATGAGGCCGGCTCGCAGCCGCCGGGAGTAGATGCCTACCCGTGAAACTCCATGGGTGGAGGTTCCCTGCAGATCGGCCTCGACCAGGGACTCGGCCAGAATCAGCGCATCGGCTTCCGATACCCCGGTTCTCTCGAAGATTTTTGCCACCAATTCTTTAATCCGCTCCGGATTGAATCGTTCCATGATGAGATCCTCTCTCGGTTTATATAGGATTTTTTTGAACTTAGGTATGCCCACTATCTAATTATTTCATGACATTTACGAGCTTTTTGCATTATCTCCTCTACTACGGGCGACCCAGCGGGTCGCCCCTACCTTGCCTGGAATTTATAACCTATTTCCCTCTCCCCCTTGGGGAGAGAGGGGATTTAGTTGTATCGGTATAATATGTTGATATCGTTGAAATTACAATGGCATAGAGTTTAACTGCGAGATAGGGTAATCTTCCCCTTGCCATTTTGTTGCCGGACATTCCTGGGATAGCACGGAAGCTACAAATTTTCCGGGATTAGCGCCTCTCGTCTAACCAGGCCTGGAAACAGGCGCATCCACAGGGCGACCACGACTAAGGTACAAATACCGCCGATTACCACCGCGGGCACTGCGCCAAACCAGGCGGCAGTGACTCCGGATTCGAATTCTCCCAGTTGATTGGAGGTGCCGATAAAAAGAAAATTGACTGCGCTCACCCGTCCCCGCATTTCATCCGGCGTCTCCAACTGCACCAAGGTCAAGCGAATTACCACGCTGACCATATCGGTGGCCCCCAGGGCCGTGAGTGCGGCCAATGACAGCCAGAAGGAGCGGGATAGACCGAAGACAATGGTGGCCATGCCAAACCCGGCTACCGCGGTGAACATGATCCTGCCAATCCGGCGCTTGAAGGGTCGCCGCACCAGATACCCCGACATTACCAGTGCTCCTACCGCGGGCGCAGCCCGCAACAATCCCAGACCCCAGGGGCCGGTGAAGAGAATGTCCCGGGCATAGATAGGCAAAAGAGCCGTAGCTCCACCCAGCAGTACGGAGAACAAGTCCAGCGAAATGGCGCCGAGTATGTCGGGCTTGCTGCGGATATAGGCGACCCCGTCGAACACCGATTTCAGCGTCGGGGGGGCGCGGCGCACCGCAGTCAAAGGCGAGGGAATGCCGAAGTAAAATAGCGCCGCCAAACCATAAGCGGCGGCAATACTGGTGTAGGCTGAGCCGGCGCCGGCGAGGTAGATGACGCCGCCCAAGGCCGGGCCCAGGATGCTGCCAATCTGTCTCCCCGTAGCGCTCAAGGCGACGCATTCCGGCAAGATGGCCGGCTCCACCAGCATAGGCAGAAAAGCCTGCATGGTCGGAGACTCGAACGCCCTGGCCGCACCGAACAGGAAAACACAGGCCAAGATCAGGTCACGGCTAAGGGCGTGGGTAAAGCTGCCGACGGCCAGCACTGCGGTCAGCGCGCCTTCAATGAGCAAACAGATGGAAATAATCCGGCGCCGGTCATAGCGGTCAGCCACATGTCCCACCACCAGGGCCAGAAGGAATTGAGGCAAGAACAGCGCCAGACCGATGAGTCCCAGGTTGAAGGCGCTCCGGGTCAAGTCGTAAATCTGCCAGCCCACGGCAACCGAGAGCATTTGATAGGCGAGCATGGCAGAAATTTGCGCAGCCACAAAGCGCCTGAAGGAAGGGATGCTAAACAGGTGCCAGGGGCTCGGTTGCATTTTCATGGGGCGCCAGCCTCCTCTGCGTCAGGCTAAGCGTGAGCGCGGGCTAAACTGTAAGCGGTTAAGTGCCGATGCGGATGATTGGCGATCATTTCATGCCTCTCGCCACCCGATTCCTGGCGCCAGGATTGTGAGTTTTCTGAAAAGGCTGCGGCGGCAAAACTTAAAGAAGGGCAGAGGATACAAGTTATCTAACCAAAAATCCCCCTTAGGACAAGGAGTAATTTATCCGAGAGCTTCAGGTTTAGCCGGGGGAATGATTATCAGAGAATTCTTGAGGGGTGGGGGGCCCTTTGCGGCATCTTGGGGATGGGCATCTCATCCTTCACCAGCGGTTTGGGCAACCAGGGGGCAGCGGTAAAGAGGACTATAATGGCTAAGACTTCGAAGGCACGGATTAATTTTTCATATCTTTTCTTCTCCCGGATAATCATGGGACCTTAGCTGAATTTAAATCAGCCTGGGGCTCTTACTTGGCCGTAGCGGTGACCTCCGGATAGTCAGCCGGGACTTCCAGAGGAATGGTCTGAATCCCTTTGGCGCCCTGCAAGCGCCTTCACCAAATCGACATAGCGCCAGTTCTTGTTATCATGGGTGCGGAAATAATATTTCTTCCCGGCTAAATCCGCCACCACCGCCCATTGAGTGATATCGTAGATCATCCCCTTTTCACTCTTGTCCCGCACCACGCCTTGGGGGATGTCCACATTGTTGATGATGGTCATGGCCAGGTTCAAACCCGCCTGCGGCCCCTTGACGGGCAAGGCCGACTGAGTAAAAGCCACCATGCGCACCAGGCGGGAAGGCGGGGAAAAGTCTCCCGGCAGGCCGACCAGCCCCGATCCCTGGCCGAATTGTTTAATGACCACACCGCCTAAGTCTATCTGGGGCACGTTCGTCGCCGAGAGGTTCACAAAATTGCTCAGATAGGTGATCATCCAATCGAAGCCGGGGGAATTGGTCATGACTCCCAGGGGATTGTCATAAATGTGCAACTTACCCTTGACGTATTCGATGACCAGGGAATTCCCCTGGGCGTCGTGCACCGCAAAATGGAGGGGCGCGAGGACCTCCTTGGGACCCTGAACCACCCGTACCTTGCTCATCGCCTGCCGGACTTCCGCCACCGTGGCGCAGGTGGACAACAACCAGGTGGCCACCTCATATTGAGACAAGGTGATGTTGGCCTTCCCGGGGTCGAAGGGCTGGTAATCGGCATAATCTGGGAAGAACAGGTTTCCCACCGCCAACCCCTTCTCATTCATCCCATCCGTCATGAGCGGTGAGCCACAGGCATTCATGCCGACCAGGCCATATTTGACGGTCCAGGTGAGCCCCTTGGGGGTATTGTCCGGCAGGGTCCCATGATAGATCGTGCCTTTGGGAACCACGGTTACCTTGCTTTGATAGTCGACGGCGCCTTCCATGCTGCGAGCGTAAAAGACCAGGCCGTCCTCGGTCTTGATCCGAATACTGGTACAGGCGTTGGCCGCCTGAGCCACCCACAAAGTGAGCACTAAACCGGCCATTACTGACAGAAACCTTGGCATGAGCGGAACCTCCTAATATGACTACTTTGCATCCCTCTAAAAGTCGTGGCCTTCCATAATAAATTCTGGCTAGATTATCACAGATCATCAGGCGCTGCTGCGGTAGGAAGTCTTGTCACAACTTGGCAGGCACGGAGGTCACTTTTTCAGGGAGGCCTCCAGGCGGCTCAGGCGCTCCTCCAAACAGGAGAACGAGGTGTGCGGCGGCGGCCCTAGTTGGGCAGGCGCCTGGAAGGCAGGATTGCCGGCCCACCAATCGATGCCGATTTCCCGGGCCTTGTCCACCGAGCAAATTACCAGGCGGATCTGCAAGCTGAGCAGTTCCACGTCCACCAGCTTGATCTTGATATCCCCGGCAATGACAATGCCCCGGTCCAGGATCCGCTCCAGCAGGTCCGCCAGGGTGCTGGTTTGCATGGCGTGGGGGATGGCTGCCTGGTGTGCCATGGCTTCACTCCTTGAATAGCCGGCCCAGGGGACCCAGGTCGAGTGAGAGGTCTGCTTCCTCCAGGCCAAATTCCTGGCGCAGCCGGTTAATTTCCTGAGCCTGGCGCATCAGGGTCCCGCCCAGCCGTTCAATCTCTTCCGGTGAGAGGAGATCGGCTTCCATCCTGCGGATGGCCTGTCGTTCCAGGAGTTCGTGGAGGAGTTTCACCAGGGCCAGGACCAGCCGCCCCAGCCCATGTTTCGCCTGGTCTTTATCCAGGTTTAGACGGGAGGGGGAGGTTTCCGCACCTGGCAGCCATTCCCCTTCCCGGGGCGCCAGCAGCCGGGCAAAGACGCCGGGAGAGGCGCATTCCACTTGAGCAGGTCCGGAGACCCTGGCCGGTTCGTGCTTCAATGAATCTGCTCCTTCACGATGTGCTGCCGGGCCCCCTCAATGGAAGTGATTACCAGCTGCAGGCCCAGATACAACAGGTCCACGTCGGCCACGGAGACCAGCACTTCCCCGGAGACCACCGCGCCCTTGGTGAGAATCCGATCCAGGGCCTCACAAAGGGAGAGATGCTCCTCCTCCTCTTCCCAGGCCGACCCGGACCTCGGCCTGTCCTCCGGCGCCAGTGCAGGTCTCCGGGTGGCAGGACCTCTCTCGCCTGAGCCGCTTGATCTCACTGATTCTCCTCGCCGGCCCCGATGTAGGCCCGCCGCTCCGGAAGCCGCTCCAGCCGGTCCAGGAGCTGCTGTTCCCGGGCAGCGAACTCCTCTTCGGCAATCCTGCCGGACTCCAGCATCAGATAGAGTTCCCGCAACTCCGCGGTGATCAGGTCGCCTTCCCGGGCCGACTCCTCCTGGCTGGCGTCGCGGACCTTCTCCGCCACCCAGACGATCCCCTTGATGGGGGACAACAAGATATCATCCAGTAAGAACATTGGCTGGCCTCAAAGTTTGAGGTTAAGGTTTACAAAGCTGGCCGCCGGCCAGGGACCGCTGTAATCGAAAACGAAATTGTGATCAAACCGGGAGGCGGCCTCGAAAACCCCGGCCTCGAATCGGGCCTGCGCCTCGGGGTCGCTCCCCACCAGGCAGGCCAGGTTCAGCACCTCCCGTTCTTGCCGGCAGCGGTTGTGCTTGCTCTCAAAGTAACTGGGCGCCAGGATCTCTTCCACCTGGTCGGCGCAGGCTTCCCGATCCTCATTGAGGAGACGCTCGAACATCCGGCCGATCTCAATTTTGTTTTCCTGGGTCGGCTCCCGGTTGGCGCCAAAGAATTCATCCCGCAGGGCCCGGAGTTCCGGATGGCTGCTGACAAAATACTCAAAGATGTTGGGCACATCCCAGACGACCCGCAGCCCCATCTCCACCTTGCCGGCCAGCCGGTGCAACTGTTTCACCAGGACCACCTGGTGGCGGGCTAAAATATTGCGGATGGCCCGGTCGCTGTCAGCGATGACGCCGAAGGAGATGGGCAGCAGGGCGCCCGCCTCCTGGAGGCGTTTGAGGACCAGCTGGTGGGCGGCCAGGTTGGCGCGCTCCGGGCGAACCCTCTGAGGGGCCACATCGCTGACCACCGCGGCCACCGGCCCATGGGCCAGGGGGTAAACCAGGCCGCCGTTGATTCCCCAGGGCCCGTAATCCCTGGCTGCCGCGGCGCTTACCACCGCATACAGATATCGGCCCCGCAGACCGCTATCCTGGCGGTTGGCTTCCTGAGGCTGGGGGTGGCGGATCTTCCGGGCCGTGGACTCAGCTTTCATGGAGGAGCTCCTTTTCGGGGGCGGCGGCCGGGTTAGACCCTGGCCTCCGGGCGGCGGTTAACTTTCGGGGGAACCGGGATCGCCGATTTTACGCATTTGATGTGGCCTTCCACCGTCTTGATCAGCAGGAGATGACCGCAGACGTAACACTTGATCTCCCCTTCATAGTCCTCATAGGCCTCGTCGAGGTCGAAGTTGAAACCGCACTCCAGGCAATTGATCTTCATGTTCGCTTCTCCTTTTTTCTTTTTTTCTAAAGATTCAAATGATTCCCTGCCCCTTGCAGTGGTGGCAGTAGAACAATCCGGTCTTCCCGGTCCCCTGGCAGCGGGGGCAGGGACCGGCCCCGGAACGCACCGAAACTACTCCCACCCCGTTGCAGGCCAGACAGCGCAGATCGCCCCGGGCGCAGCCGTTGCCGGCACATTCGAGGCAGGTGACCACCGGCGGCTTCACCTTTACCCGGCCACTGGCGGCGCACACCGGGCAGCGGCTATCCTCCCCGTATTTGGGGTCAAAACCGGTGCCCCGGCAGTAGCCGCAGGTGACCGTTTCCAAAAGTATCAGTCGCCGGCCCTGGCGGCCCTCAATCTTGGCTAAGCGGGATAGGACTTCCTGGGCGTACTCCATGAACACCTCATTGCCAGGCGCAACCTGGCCTGGGGCGGCAGCACCCGGCACGGCCCCGCAGCCCAGAGAAAATGACTTTGCCACTCCGCCAGCCGCCGGACTCCGCCTTTCCCGGCGGCCGGCCAGCCTTGCCGCCTCCCCCCGGAGGCGGCCGGCGTCCTGGCAGATCCTGGAAACCCCGGTGCAACAGGCCAGGGAACGGAACCCTTTGAGGTTCAGGCTGCGACGTACCTGGCCGGAATCCTTCACCGTTACCATCCCTTCACCCCCTTGGGCCGGAGGCCCTCTCCTTAATATCTGAGCTTCTGGCCGCCCCGCGTCCTGGCGATCATCAGAGGGACCGCCACCCGGGAGGGCTGCTCCATCATGAGCAGCAACGCCGCCTTCTCCTTCTCGATCTCCTGGAGACGGATATCGATCTTTTCCACGGTCTTCAGCGCAGCGCACCGCTCCCGGTTCCGCCGGACCTTCTCCATCTCCAGGCAACTGATCTTGAGGAAGGCCCGGTAAGGCAGGGAAACCCGGTCCACCCGCCCCGACTGGGTGGGTATGTCCCTGAGACCCTTTCTGACATCGGCCATGTCGATTTCCTTTTCGGCTAATTTCCTCAAACTCTGCAATATCCCCGGCCTAATTACGGCCCCGGGACTGGCACACCCGCTGTCACCACTTCCATGACCTTGTCGGGCATGAGGGACTGGCCGGCCCGGGTCACCTTGGCGGTGTCGATATTCAGCACCTCCAGGCAGGTCTGGATAAAGATCGGGTCCGACAGCCGGGCCGTCGGACTTATAGTGGACCAGCATCTTGGCGATGGCGATGGCCGCCCGGATGGTGGGCCGGTGGTTGTTCACCCCCACCTCCCGCAACTCCCGCACCACCTCCACGATGATTTCGGCCTCCTCCCGGGGAACCCCCGATTTGGCCGCGGTGATCTGGACCTCCGTCTCCCCATCGAAATGATGCAGGCTGAGGGTGATGAGCCGGTCCATTAAGGCGTCCTGGGTCTTGTGGATGCCGGCGTACTCCTCGGGATTGGAGGTGAAGATGGCCCGAAAATCGGGGTGGACCTCCATATAGCCCTCCCCGGAACGGCGCGAGCCTCGGGAGGTTGAGGATCTTTTCCGACAAAATGCTGAGGAGGGCGTTATTGGCCTCCGGGCGGGACCGGGTAAACTCGTCGTAGATCAGGGTGTCCCCATTCTGGCAGGCGGTGGTGAGGCGGTTGTCCACCCAGATGGACCTCATCTCCTCTTCGGTCTTCATCACCGAGCGGATGTAGTTGTCGATGAGTTTAAATTTACGGTAGCCGGCGTCCCGGCCCACCAGGTCGGAGCTGCCGAACTCGGCGTCACCGTGGAGCAAGGTGACCGGTTTACCCCGCAGGGCGGCCACGTGGAAGGCCAGGGTGGTCTTGCCGGTGCCCGCCGGCCCGCAGAAATGCACGGGATAGCCCACCTCCAGGTAGGCCAGGGCGCGCCGGCTCAGCTCCTGGACATAAGGGGTCTGGACAAACTCCTCGCTCGCTTCCGGGACAATGGTGTCTTCCTCGGGCTGGACCCGCACCACCGGCGCCAGGGCCAGACCCTGCAGTTCATCCCTACTCATGGTTGCCGCGCTCCTTTAAGGAAATTGAAGGGACCCGGGGAGGCTCAGGCAGGCGAGCCCTCGCCGCCCCGGGACCGATCTTCCAGCCAACCTCGACCACGACAGGTGAGACAGGCCATGGCCGCTGCCGAGGGGTCATCTCCCGACCCCCGGCAGGTAGGACAGGGGAGGGTAGGGCCCCGGGGGGCCGCCACCATCCCTTTGCCTCCACAAACAGTACAGGTAAGGGTCTTCACTGCCCCGGTCCCCCGGCAGTGGCGGCAGGGGCGGGAAGGTGCGGGTTGCCGCACCCGGCCCCGGCCGCCACAGACGCAACAGGTGGACTGCCAGGACATGATCCCAAAGGGATCCTTACCGTGACCACCACAGAAGGCGCAGGAAGTTTCTGGCATTGGCACCGGCGCCACCTCCTTCCCTGGTTATTTTCCCTTTTGCGGTTTCTTGGCTTCCCTGGCCCGGCGTTCCGCTTCGGCCAGGGCCGCAGTCCGCCGCTGGGCTTCATGCTTTTCCAGGTGCAGCCGCTCCGCCTCGGCCTTCTCCTTCTTCTCTGCCAGGGACGGCCCAAAAAAGGCCCGGCGGGCCCCGTTCAAGTCGTCGGCGGTTTCCTGCCGCAGGACCCTGACAGTGCGTTCCAGATGGGAGAGGAACTGGCGCCGGTGCGTCCGGCCCTTCCTGGCCATCTCGGCATGGCTGCGGCGGAAACCCGCCTGCAGATTGTCCACCCGGCTCTGCACCTCGGCCACGAAGGCCTGCCGCTGCGCCAGGTTCTCCGCCCCCATCTGCTGAAAGGCGTGGCGATGCCCCTGCCGCAGATGAAACACCCGGGACTTGAGATCGTTTACGAAGCTCAGGCGGTCCGCCCTGGCTATCTTGGCCAGGTGGGTCTGCGCCTTTTTCGTCTCCGTCCTCAGCTTATGCACCGTGGCCTTCAGGGTCTTGGTGTCTCGGGCCAGCTTCTGGCACAGATGCCCGCGATCCCGGCGCCAGCCTCCAATCTCCTGGCAAAGCCGGGTCATGTCTTTGGTCAGATTACCCATATTGGGCTCCTTTAAGAATTTCCTGCGGTCGCTCCCTTGCCAAGAGCCGAACCCCTTCCCCGGGAGGGGGCAGCCGCCCCACCACCCGGGATCAGGGCCAGGCTTCCTTAAGCAGGAGCAGCCGCACTGGCAGTTAGACCGATGGCTTCGGCGTACTTCAGGTAGGTCTCCACTGAGGCGATGACCACGCGGGCCTCGATGGACAGCAGTTCGATCCCCACCAGCGCCACCTTCGCCCAGACGTCGATGACGATACCCTTGTCCAGAATGCGGTCCACCACTTCCGCCAGGCTTGAGGAATCTGTGGATTTCTGTACCTTTGCCATGGAAAGGTCCTCCTTTCTTTAGATTTTGCCGGCAGCGTCTGCCGGCTTGTCTAAAGGGGTTGCGATTTCCATGCCAGCAGGCCAAAAAATCATGCCGGCTAACATCCTGTAATTACAAGTTAATATGTGCCAGGATTCGCTGTCTCCATTTATCTTCCCGGTTTCTAGGGAGGGCGCTCCCTAGTTCAGGGAATCCCTGCCATACCCGCCAGAAATCTAAGAATCTCCTGATGATCAAAAGGCTTGGCGACAAAGCCGCAGATGAGCCCTTCGGCCATGGCCTCCTGCACCGCCACATCGTCCCGATAGAAATACCCGGAAACCATGACAATGCGTATCTCCGGGACCAGCTGGCGCAGGCGCCGGGCCAGCTCCAGGCCGTCCATGTCGGGCAGCTTGGCGTCCACGAAGGCCAGTCGGTAGGAGCCGGCCGCCTTCAGGTATTGCAAGGCCTCCCGGGCTCCCAAGGCCTGGCTGGAGGAGATGCCGTATTGCTTCAGGAGACGCGCCAGGGCCCAGCACATATCGGGTTCATCGTCCACGATTAAGGTAAGCGTCGGGGTTGGCTGGGGCACCGGCGCTCTCCCGCCTCAACTGAGGGGCAGCCGGACCAGGAAGGTGCTCCCCCGGCCCACCTGGCTCTCCACCTCGACGGCGCCCAAATGTTGTTGCACGATGGAGTAGGTGATGGAAAGCCCCAGCCCGATGCCGCGGCCCACCGGCGACCGGGTATAAAAGGGGTCGAAAATCTTGCCCAGGTCTTCCTGGGCAATGCCCCGGCCGGTATCGGCCACGCGCACCAACGCCTCTCGCTCCCCTTTTTCCAGGGTAACGGTGATGGCTCCCCCCTGGGGCATGGCGTGGAGGGCGTTGAGGTAAAGGTTCATGAAAACCTGCTGCAGCAGACTGGCAACCCCGCTGCTGACCACGGGCTCCGGGGGCAGGTGGAGATCTATGGCCACTTTTTGCAGCCTGGCCTGGTTAGCCACCAGCGCCAGAGGCTCCTGTAAGGTGGAGGCCAGATCCACCGGCGCGGTTTCCAGCGACTCCGAAGGGCGGGCAAAGCGCAGTAGATTTTCAATAATATTGGAGGCCTTGTGAATGCCGCTTTGCAGTCTTTGGGCGCATTCCTGGATAAACTGCGGGGTAAGGCCCTCCTCCAGGAGAAACTGGGCGGCGGAGGAGCAGATGGCCAGGGGGTTGCGGATTTCATGGGCGATGCCCCCGGCCATGACTCCCAGGGCCGCCAGCTTCTGGGATTGCATCAGTTGCGCCTCCAGCTTCCGTTGCTCCGTCTGGTCCCGGCCCAAGGCCACCATAGCCACCGTCTGGCCCAGGTCGTTTTTCATGGGGGAGCAGACCCAGGAGACCTGCAAGCGGGAGCCGTCTTTTTTCAGGAGTTCCCAGGACCCCAACCGGGTGCTGCCGGTATCGCGCAGGTGGGATAACGTCTCCCGCACCTCCTCCCGGTGGTCCTCGGTGAAGAACTGGGGAAAGGGGGATTCCAACACCTCTTCGAAGGCGTATCCGGAGATCTTTTCAGCCGCGGGGTTCCAGGTGAGGATTCGCCCTTCGATGTCGGTGGACAGCACCATGTCGCTGGCGCTCTCCACCACGCTGGCCAGGTGCAGCTCCACCCGGCGCACCTCTTCACTGAGCCGCACCTGCTCGGTGATGTCCTCCATGAGCAGCATGACGTGCTCCACTTTCGCCTTCCAGGTGAACGGCAGGATGCGGTAATAGTAAATGCGCAGGGGAATGCCGGGCGCCCGGTAGGTCAGGCGCTCCCCGCCGGTGGGCTGCCCTCCTAAAAACACTTGCTGCATGCGCCGGGAGATGTCCATGTAATCCAGAATCACCGGGGGGAAGACCTCTTCCAGGCGTTGCCCGATGGTATCCGCCAGGGAGCGGCGGCTCCTTTCCAAAAAATTGCGGTTGGCGGAAACTATGCGCAGATCGCGGTCGATGAGGAGCACCGACGAGGGGATGGCGTCCAGCAGCATGGCGTAGAGCTTCTCGTAGCGGTCTTTGCAGGGGGCGCCGTTTGCCTCGGGCATCATTGCTTCTCCAGAGCTGAGGTGGGGCTCTCCAGCGGCGGGGCCGCCAGCACAAAGTTGTAAGGAGGCCAGGGGCCGCTGAGCAGCACCGCGGCCGGGCCTGGAGCGCTCAGGCCCCGGGCGGCCTCCCGAAAGGCGGCCTGCGCCGGTCGGGGGACCAGGAAATACATGGACAGCAACCGGCCTTGGGAAAGCCCCCGGGATTCCCGGCAATGGCGCCGATAAAGGCCGGTCAGGGCCAGGCAAACCTTCTCTGCCAGGTGGTCTGCTTCCCGCTCCTCCCGGTCTTCCCAGGCAAAGTTCCGCTTGCGGGCGTTCAGATAAGCCAGACCTGATGCGAGCGCTGGCGGCGCGGTCTGCCTCGGTGGGGCCTGCCGGGGGTTCCCAGGGCAGAAAGATGCGGACCCCCATCTCCACGCAGCCCTGGAGTCCTTCCAGGAGGGCCTCATAGTGGGTGCGGCGCTCCGTCAACAGGCGTTCCACCTGGGAGGCGTCCGGCAGCAGATAGCCAAAGCGAAAGGGGATGGCGGTATATCGGTTGTGGCACCATTCTATGACGCGGCCGTAGGTTTGCAGGGTCTGGCGGTCCGGATTCAGGTCGGCGCGGTGGCAGAGGGAGACCGCGGCGTGCAGGGAAGCGCGGCCGATGGTCATCACGGGACTCCCGCCCACTCCGGTGAGGAATGAGGGAACGGCCGGCCCGGACCCGGGAAAGATGCAGTAAAGCAAGAGTTCCATAACGTCGATATCGGGCGATCTGGGGGTGGCGGCGCTCAGTCGCGGCTGAGGGCCGGGGCGAAACTGAAGGGCGCCCAAGGACCGGTGCTGGTAAATACCAGCCCGAAAGAGGCGCCCATCCGGTTGGCCCGGTTGAGCCGCGCCCGGAAGGCGGCCCGTTGCGTGCGGGGCACCAGAAAGGCCCAGTTGGCTACCATTTCCTGTTCCCGCCCGGTAATTTCCCGGGGCAGCAAGCGCCGCGGGCAGGCGGCGGCGGCGCTTTCCCGGATAAGCGTCCGGGCTCGCCCCAGCGCCTCTTTAAGCCAGGGGCGCATTTGGCTCTCCAGGTCGGCGCGCAGCCGCTGCTCCCGGAAATAGCGCGTCCCGGGAGGCAGGGCGTCCAGCTCCGCTCCCTGCCCGGCGCGGGTCTGGGAAAAGAGGCGCTGCCGGGCCCGGTCCCGGTCCAGAAACCCTTTGACCGCCCATTCCTCCCTGCCAGCCACCTCTTCCCAAAAGCGCGCGGATGGCCTGGCGGTGCCGCGCCAGGCAGCGAGCCAGACTATCCCGGGAGGAAAACAGGGTGCCGAAAGGCAGCGGCAAGAGGGGAGAGTGGCGCATCAGGCCGCTGATGACCTCTTGGTGGCGTGCCAGCCGGGGAGCCAGCCAGGAAGGGTCCTGAAGGTTGGCCTCTCCCCCGGGGCCGCAGAACTCCTCCAGGGCCACGGGGCTCAAGATGGCGGTGATCTCCCGGAAGCGCTCCGCCGCCGGGGCCGGCAGCCCATGCACCCCGGCGCCTTTCAGGCGCGGCAAATGGGGGGCGGGAACCAGGCAAAAGAGATACAGGGCTTCGCCGCCGGATTTTTGCTTAAAGGCCGGCGGTGGTCCCTCCGCAAGTTCGCCGGTGAGGATGCTTTTTTCACGAGTCGTCTCCACGACTAGTGGACCTCGCTCAGGGCGGCCTCCAGATCCTCCGGAGTGATCAGCACCGCGGGGGCGGCCGCCTTGCGGCCCGGAGCGGCGGCCACCGCCCGCCGCACCGCCTGGAGGGCGGCCCGGTGGCAAATCCCCCCGATCTCGGCGCCGCTCAAGCCTTCGGTGCGAGCCGCCAGCTTGGCCGGGTCAATTCCCGGAGTTAATGGCTTGCCCCGCAGGTGCACCTGGAAGATCTGCCGGCGGTCCGCCTCGTCGGGAAGGGGCAGTTCGATGATCTCATCGAAGCGTCCCGGCCTCAGGACCGCGGGGTCCAAGATATCCAGACGGTTGGTGGCTCCCAGCACCAATACCCCCTTCAGCTCCTCGATGCCGTCGAAATCCGCCAGAAACTGGCTCAGCACCCGTTCCGACACATGGGAATCGCTGCTTCCGGCGCTGCGGGTGGGCAGCAGGGCGTCGATTTCGTCAAAGAAGACGATGCAAGGGGCCGCCTGCCTCGCCTTGTGGAACACCTCCCGCACCCCCCGCTCCGATTCCCCCACATACTTGGACATCAAGGCCGGCCCTTTGACCGACATGAAGTTCACCCCGCTTTCGTTGGCGAAGGCCTTGGCCAGCATGGTTTTGCCTACTCCCGGAGGCCCGGAGAGGAGGATGCCCTTGGGCGCCCGGATTCCCGCCTGCTCGAAAAATTGGGGATATTTCAGGGGCCACTCGATGGCCTCCTGGAGACGCTGCCGCACCGTCTCCAAACCTCCCACGTCCTCCCAGCGGACGTCCGGGACTTCCACAAACACCTCCCGGATGGCCGAGGGCTCCACGTCTCGCAGGGCCGCCTGGAAATCGTCCCGGGTCACCTCCAGTTTGGCTATCTGTTCGTAGGGGATGCTGGCCAGGCCAAAATCGATGTCCGGCATGATGCGGCGCAGGCAGATCATGGCGGCTTCCCGGCACAGGGCCTCCAGATCGGCGCCCACATAACCGTGGGTGATTTCCCCCAGATGCGGCAGGTCCACGTCCGGGGCCAAGGGCATGCCCCGGCTGTGAATCTCCAGGATTTCCAGGCGGCCGTGGCGGTCGGGGATGGGGATGGAGATCTCCCGGTCGAAGCGGCCCGGCCGCCGCAAGGCCGGGTCCAAGGCGTTGGGAATGTTGGTGGCCGCGATGACGATGACGTTCTGGCGCCGGTTAAGGCCGTCCATCAAGGCCAGGAGCTGGGCCACCACCCTTTTCTCCACGTCCCCCACGGTTTGCTCCCGCTTGGGGGCGATGGCGTCCACTTCATCCAAAAAGACGATGCTGGGGCCCTTGCGGGAGGCTTCTTCAAAGATCTTGCGCAGGTGGGCTTCGCTCTCTCCGTAGAACTTGTGGATCACCTCGGGACCGCTCACCGAAAAAAAGTTGGCCTCGGTGGCGTGGGCAATGGCCCGGGCGATGAGGGTCTTCCCGGATCCCGGCGGGCCATGGAGCAACACCCCTTTGGGCGGGTCGATCCCCAGGCGCTCGAAGACCTCCGGGTAGCGCAGGGGCAGCTCGATCATCTCCCGGATGCGTTGCAACTGGGGCCGCAGTCCGCCGATGTCTTCGTAGGCAATGGCCTGGGGCCGATCTTCCACCCGCTCCTTACCCACTACCAGGGTGGTGGTGGGGTTGATCATCACCGGCCCCTGGGGGGAGGTGCTTTCCACCTTGAAGTCGGCCCAGCGGCTGCCGAAGAGCACCGCCCGGATGCGGTCCCCGGCCACCAGGGGCAGTCCGTCCAACAGAGAGCCGATGTATTTCAGATCCCGCTCCCCGGGAGTAATGGTCATGGGGGTCAGGAGCACCCGGGCCGCGGCTTTGAAGGGAACCGGCCTTACCTGGACGGATTCATCGATCCCCGCGCCGGCGTTTTCCCGGCTCAGCCCATCCAACTGGATGCGGGACTGGCCCCGGAGTTCCTGGTAAGCGGGCATGGCCTTGCATACGGTCTGCCTTTTCCCGCCACCTCCACCAGGTCGCCGATGGCCACCCCCAGTCTCTCCAGGTCTTCCGGCCCCATGCGCGCCATAGCCCGCCCCACGTCCTTGCTCAGGGCCTCGGCCACTTTCAGTTTCAGGGGAGTTTCCTTAGGTAAAGGTTCAGGCATCCATCTTCTCCTTGATGAATCGGACCCAGATAGAGGATCACCAGGGGGATGATCCCCTGGTCTCTAATTTCTTAACTGACCGCGACCGCAGGCCAGGCGGCGATCAGCCAGGGCTCATGATTTTCCGGGGACCGGAAACCGAAAACCGCGCCACTGCATCACTTCCGGCACCTGATCTCCAGGATGCCGTTATTGCAGGTGATCTTCATCTTCTCCCGGGGATAGATCCCGGGCAGGAGCAGCTCCTTGCGGTACCTCTTCTCGTCTCTTTCCGCGATAATGGTCAGGAGATCGCCCTGGACCTCCAGGCGGATGTCCCCCGCCCGGATACCGGGCATCTCGGCGATGATCTGGAGGTGGTCCTTCTCTTTAAAGATATCCACCACCGGCTCCCGCACCTCCTGAACCACGGTTTCGCCGGACTTGGCATCCCGGCGCAGGTTGCCAAAGGGCTCCACCCGGACTTCCTCGCCCTTGAGCCCTCCCATGCGGACGTTGACGCCATAGATTCCCCGGAGGCCCTCTTTGGTCTCAAATTGACCGGATCTTTTCAGCTGTTCCCCTTTTTCCGCCAGGTCTCCCAGCTTTTCCACCAGGTTGGCCAGGCCCTTGAACATGCTGCCGACGCCGGCGCCCCATTCCGCTTCCCTTTTCGGGCTCTCTCCCTTTTTGGTCATGTTCCCCCTCAGAGGTAATTGATGCCGTGCTGTTTGACTTTCAGGTGCATGGTCTTGTAATCGATGGAAAGTATCCGGGCGGCCTTGGCCTTGTTGCCATGGGTTTGCTGCAAGGCCTGGATGAGGACCTCCTTTTCCACCCGGTCCACGTTGCGGCGCACGATCTCCTTGAGGGAGAGGTCGCGCCAGGAGGTCTCCGGCGTCCGGGAAGGCAGGGATTGCGCCAGCGCCCCGGTCCCCTGGATATTAAGATGGCTCGGGGTGATGAGCTCCCGGGCCAGGAGCACCGCGCGCCGGATCACGGAGCGCAGCTGCCGGACGTTGCCCGGCCAAAGATAAGAAGACAGGACCTCCAGGGCGCCGCTGGAGAACCCTTTCACCTCCTTGCGGAGCTCGGCGTTGGTCAGGTCCAGAAACCGCCCGGCCAGGTAGGGAATGTCTTCCTGGCGGTCCCGGAGAGGCGGGAGGTTGATGCTGAATTCATTGAGGCGGTAGTACAGGTCCCGCCGAAAGGCGCCAGCCGCCACCACCGCCTCCAGGTCCTGATTGGTGGCGGCCAGCAGCCGGATATCCACTTTCAAGGGGGTGTGGCCTCCCAGCCGCTGGATGGTCTTTTCCTGCAAGACCCGGAGCAGTTTGGCCTGGGAGCCCGAGGGCAGGTTGGAGATCTCATCCAAAAACAGGGTTCCTCCCCCGGCAATCTCCAATTTGCCTGCTTTCCTGGCGTCGGCGCCGGTGAAGGCCCCCTTTTCATAGCCGAACAGCTCGCTCTCCAACAAGGCCTCGGGGATGGCGCCGCAGTCCACCGCCACAAAGGGGCCGGCGGCCCGGGGGCTGTGCCGGTGGATGGCGGCGGCCACCAACTCCTTGCCGGAGCCGGTCTCGCCCAGGATGACCACGGAGAAATCGGAATGGGCCACCCGGTTGACCTCGGTGATCAGCCGGGCGACGGCATCGCTGGGGCCCATGGACTCCCGGAGGCTGCCACCGCTATTGCTATCCGCTCCGCCCCCCCCCATGCCCTTGCGGCCCTGCCGCTCATCCAGGGCCCGGTGCAGCAGGCGGATGACCTCCCGGTGCTGGAAGGGCTTGGCAAGATAATCGTGGGCCCCGGCCCGCATGGCCGCCACTGCCTGGTTGACCCCGGCATAAGCGGTGATCATGATGACCGGCAGGTCCGGGTCCATCTCCCTGGCCTTCTTTAACAGCTCCAGGCCGTCCCGGTCGGGCAGATGCACATCCGCCAACATCACCTCGGCTCCCCGGAGGCGGAGCAATTCCAGGGCCGAGTGGCCGTCCGCCGCGGTCAGCGGAGTGAACCCCTCCTTGCGAACCAGGCGCGCCAGGATCTCCCGGAGATCCTGGTCGTCATCGACAATCAATACCCCTGAGCCCCTGGGCATTTCGCTACCTCCATGAGATAATGAGCTGCGCATCTTGCCTCTTCCCAGGAAGCGCCCGGCTGTATGGGGCGATAGGGGGGGAAGCCTCGCAGCAGGATTTCAAGTTTCTCTTAGGGGACCAGAAGGCTCCTCGGGCTTCGCCAGTCTGCAGGCAGATGGAGACATGACCCGAAACCACTCTTAAGGTGGCCAGGGCAAACTTTCTGTTACGGGAAAACCGCCCGCTCCCGGAAGCAGGCAGGCCGGGTCAGGCGGCATGGGGGGAGATACCAGGCAGCGGACGGGAGCCCACGCCGCCATGACCCGACTGCCAATAGCATCGGCTCAGTTGCCGAAAAACTTAACAGGTCATCTATTTTTCTGACCCACTTTTGAAAATTCTCATCGCGCCTACTTCAAGAATAGTGCCAGCGACCCCCAAATTAGATAAAGCGGGGGATATCAGGAGGGTAGGTTAAAAGGCAGGCAATCTTTACCTAAATAATTCTCATTTTTTTTGAATTTATTCTTGTATGATAATAATTTCTTATTTGGCGAGAAAAAGGCCGCGCCCCCCGGGGCGCCTGTGGAGGAGGGCGCCGCGGCAACCCCGGGGCGGCTGCGCGGCTCGCCGCGGCCAATAATCGGGAAAAATTAGGCCGGCGGCATAATCCCCAGGTGTTCTTGACGGCCCGGCATGATATATTGCTCATCCAAAGGCGCCGGGGCGCCGGGGAGCTACGGGGAAACCCGGGTGCGCCCCGGAAGGAAACGGCTTTAAGACCGGCTGCCAGCCAGGCCAGCCCCAGGGTGGGGCAGCGGGAGAGTCCTCATGTCGGCCAGGGGGAAGATCGACAAGATTCTGATCGCCAACCGGGGCGAGATCGCCGTGCGCATCATGCGCTCCGCCCAGGAATTGGGCCTCAAGGTGGTGGCCATCTACGAGGAGACCGACAAGGACGCCTTCCATATCATGCGGGCCGATGAGGCGGTGTGCATCGGCCCCGGCCCCCGGAAGGATTACCTGAATATCGACAAGATCATCGAGGCGGCCAAGAGAGACCGGGGCCCAGGCCATCCACCCGGGCTACGGCTTTCTGGCGGAAAATCCCGACTTCCCCGAAGCCTGCACCAATGCGGGCCTGGTGTTCATCGGGCCGCCCCCGGAGGTGATCCGCAACCTGGGGAGCAAGGTCATCGCCCGCAAAATCGCCCAGGAGACCGGCATCCCGGTGATTCCCGCCACCGCCAGCCTGCCCCCGGGGGCCCCGGGGGAGAGGCAGGCCCTGGAGTTCGCGGCGACCCACGGCTATCCCCTGATGATCAAGGCGGTTTCGGGCGGCGGCGGCCGGGGGATTCGCCAGGTGGAGGATGAGAAGCAACTGCTGGCCGGGCTGCGAGCAATCCCGGGCCGAGGCCCTGATGTCCTTCGGGGACGACGACATCTACCTGGAAAAGCGGGTGCACCGGCCCCGGCACGTGGAGGTCCAGATCCTGGCCGATGACTACGGCAACGTGGTGCACCTCGGCACCCGGAACTGCTCCATCCAGCGCCGCCACCAGAAACTCATCGAGATCGCCCCCGCCGGGCTGGACCCGGCTTTGACCGCAGGAGATCTGCGACGGCCGCGGTGCGGGTCGTCCGGGCCGCCAATTATCTCAGCGCCGGCACGGTGGAATTTCTGGTGGAGCCCGACGGCACCTATTACTTCCTGGAAGTGAACACCCGCCTCCAGGTGGAGCATACCGTCACCGAGGTGGTGACCGGCATCGATATCGTCCGGGAGCAGCTCCTCATCGCCATGGGCGAGCCCATCAGCTTTTCCCAGGACCAGGTGGTGGAGCGCGGCTACGCCATCGAGCTGCGGATCAACGCCGAAGACCCGAAAAACGATTTTCTGCGCCAGCCCCGGCGTGGTGCAGGTCTACCAGTCCTCCGTCGGCCACGGGGTCCGGCTGGACGGCGCCATCTACCAGGGTTACGAAATCACGCCCGTATTACGACTCCCTGATGGTGAAACTCACGGTCTACGGCTTCACCTGGCGGGAGGCGGTGGACCGCATGGCCCGGGCCCTCAAGGGGTTTCTCATCATCGGGGTGAAGACCACCATCCCCTACTTTCAGCAGATCGTCCACGAGCCGGATTTTATCGCGCATGCAGCTGGACACCGCCTATATCGACGACCACCCCCAACTCCTGGATTACCGGGAGGAGGAGCGGGAGGTGGACAAGATGGCCCGCCTCATCGCCGAAATCAACGCCCATGGCAAGAACCCTTATGCGTTAAGTGAAGCAAGGTCAAAGTTCAAGGTTCAAAGTTCAAGGTTCAAAGTCTGGAACTCGAACTCAACTAGACTGGGCGACTCGATTACATGCTGGCCTTGCCCCTACCTTGAACTCTTTTGGAGGGAAAGAACCATGGCAGGGCGAATTTACCAGAGGATGGAGCCGGCGCGACATCCTGGCAAGCTCCGGGAGGCGGAGGGCTATTACCTGTGCAACAACGAGCGGGATGTGTCCCAGTCCGACTTCAAGAACCGGCTCATGCCCATGACCACGGTGCGGGTGGCGCCGTCCCGGGACGCCGCGGGTTTTTTCTCGGTGGAGGTGAGCGGCGGCGCCTCCGTCCACGTGGACCTGATGCGCAAGCAGGTGAACCCCTTCGAGCGGCTGCGCATCATCCGCAAGGCCATGCCCCGGACCCTGCTGCAGACCGTCGTGCCGGGGGCTCCAGCCTCTTCGGCTACCGCCATTATCCGGAAAACGTCATCCGCCTGGTGGTGCGGGAGTTCGCCCGCTACGTGGACGTCTGGCGGGTCTATGATTTCCTCAATCACGTGCCCAACCTGGTCCCGGTGTTCGAGGAGGTGCAGCGGGCCGGGCGGCTGCTCATGCCCAGCATCTGCTTCTCCACCGGCAAGGAGCACACCGACGGCTATTATGTGGACAAGGTGGGGGAGATCCTGACGGTCACCGGCCCCGACGTCATCATCTCCATCAAGAATTACGCCGGCCTGGGGACCCCCAAGCGCCTGGGCCACCTGGTGGAGGCCATCTGAGCCGGCCTTTCCCGGCATCATCCTCCACTATCACGGCTGCAACACCGACGGCAACGACATCGGCCGCATGAGCGCCGCGGTCCTGGCGGGGGCGAAGATCGTGGACGTGGCGGACCACGGCTACGGCGCGATCTACGGCCAGGCCCCGGCCCTCACCCTGATCCAGGCCCTGGAGGACTACGGCAAAAAGGCCGTGGGGGTGGACATCCCGGCGCTCATCAAGTCTTCGGATCTCCTGCGCCAGGAACGGAAGATCTATGAGCCCTTCGAGAGCCCCTTCCGGGGGCACGACCCCACCGTGGCGCACTACAAGCTCACCGGCGGCGCGGTGGGCAGCGCCTTTGAGCAGGCGGACCAAGGGGGGTTTTCTGGAGCGCATGCCGGAAATCCTCAAGGAAATGGCCCGGGTGCAGGTGGAGCTGGGGAACTGGTGGTCGGTGACCCCGGGGTCCCAGATCCTCTGGACCACCGCGGTGAACAACGTCCTCTACGGGCGCTACGAGCGGCCCTCCCTGGACCTGCAGAACCTCCTCCTGGGGCGCTACGGGCCCCTGCCGTTTTATGAGCCGGAGGCCTGGATCTGTGAAAAAGTCCTGGAATACCAGCGCTACGACGGCAAGAAGTGGCGGCAGATCCTGGCGGAGGAGCGGGGCCTGGCGCACCCGCCGGGACGCCGACCTGGAGCTGGAGCGGCGGCGCCTGGAAGCCGAATTGGGGCGGCCGGCCTCCGACGAGGACCTGGTCCTCTACCTGCAGTTTCCCTTCGATGCCCTGTCGTATTTCAAGTTCGAGGCCCAATACGGCAAGACCTGGCTGTTGCCGCCGGAGGTCTGGTTTCGCCGGGGCGGCTTCAAGGACGGCGAGCGCCTCAGCTTCGCCGACGAATACGGGGTGCCCCACTGACATCGAGGTGATCTCCACCCGCCGGGAAGGGGGCAACGTCATCACCACCCTGGTGGTGGACCATAGTTTGCGGACCTTCAGCGTCCAGGTGGAAGGCCGAGGGAGTCGCCGCGGCGGCCGTTTAGCCGGTGGGCGAATCCTCAAAGCCTCACCCGCCCGGATGCCCCAGGGGAAACTCAGGGAATTCTCGCCGGCCTGAGGGGAGAAGGAGAAATCGATGAGAACAAAAGTGGGTTTGTGGATTGACCATAGAAAGGCGATTATCGTGGCTGTTACGGACAAAGGGGAAGAGATAGGACTGATCATATCGAAGGTTGAAAAACAGCTCCGCCGTTCTGGTGATTCACCTCTTAAGGGTCCCTATGAACCACAGCAAGTACCGGCACAGGATAGCCGCCAGAGAAGGGTTACGGGACATCTCAACATTTACTACGATGCGGTAATTGCGTGTATCCGGGATGCAGAATCTATTCTGATATTTGGTCCTGGTGAGGCAAAGGGCGAACTGAAAAGACGTCTTGAAAGAAACAACCTCGGTGGACGCATCGTGGGTATTGAAACAGTTGACAAGATGACGGATCGTCAGATTGCGGCGAAAGTTCGACAGCACTTTCCAACCTAGCGTTCGGGAATTGGATATTCCCGAGTTTAACCCCGCAAACGTTCCACTATCTCAGGAATGAGGCCCAGCCAGCGGCCTCATTCCTGAGATTTGCCAGTCGTTTTAAGGAGCCAGGTATCGGCAGGTTTACTTAGCCGCCGCCTTCTTCCTGCCTCCCTGTTTTCCAAAGCCTCTATCCTTGGCCATCTGACTGCGCTTGGCCGAATACTCCCTGCACACCAGAGGAAATTTTTTCGGATCCAGCCCAAATTGTTTATGGTATTCCTTGGGCAGTAATCCATGGGCTTTCTTGAGATGTGCTTTCAAGGTGCGGCATTTTTTGCCGCACTCCAGACAAACCACAAATTTTTCCGTAACGATGTCTTTCAAAGGTATCGGCGGTTTCTTCACCACTGGGGCCCCCGGAGCTTTTTCAGAAGCCATGATCTCTGGAGACCACACCGGCTTCCAGAGAAGACAAGACGCCGTAGATCTCTTTAATTTCGTCGACTAATTCCTGGGGAGATAATTCGGTCATAGATGCATGGGAAATGACAACCTCTGCTGTTAATTTCAAAATTTCAGTGGCCATGGAAGTTCTCCTCTCTCTTTGGCGTAATGGATAAATCGATGTAAGGATGTTATTATTTTTTAGTTTCCTTTTGTCAAGGAAATTATGTCAATAAACAGGAGTCAGGTTAAAGTTAACATGAGATATCTGGGTTCGCAGGCTGGTATGCCAATATTTCTGACTTATAATCGGAGCTCTATAGGATATTGAGCCTTGCGGTTTTCAGGTTTTACTTTTGCTAATCCGACCTCTTTCCGGGCGAGCGGCCAAGGTGCGCATCCGGCGCGAATTTCCGGGCCGATTTAACATTGGGGCCGGGGTTGACATCAAAGAATACTCAGCGGCCACTGCCGCGGGGAATTCCTCACAAATATTTATGTGGCATTATTTCCGCATAAACAATATAATGTATATGAAAGGTGAACGATTGAGGTTATCCCCCTCCTTGATTCATCCCTTTCGCCAAAGCAGGCTGGCCGGAGGAACTCCCTTCCTCCGGCCAGTTTTTTGCGCGGCACCTAAGATCCCGGCCGGAGCGGGGTGGCCGCCCAGGATGGGAGGCAGCCAGGAGAGTGCCCCGGCGCCGGGGCAATCTGCTCCCCGGCGGCCGCAGTTATTCTGCCGCGGGGCCGGGCTCGTTGGTCTGGAGCGCGCCGATCCTTTGCAGGCAGTCCTCGGCGCTGAGGCGGCCGTGGAAATAATCCTGCAAGGCCTGGAGCAAGGGGTTGGCCGCGAAAAACTGCTGCATTCCCAGGCGGTCTCCCAGGTCGGGGAGAGGCAAAGGGATTTTGAAGTGGGCGGCAATTTCCCGAAAGAATTCCAATTGTTGGATCTCGGCCTGGCGCATCTGCGCTTCCACCTGGAACAGGAGCTTCCGCAGGCGCAGCAGATAATCCTCCCTTTCGCGGTATTCCCGGGCTTTGTGACTCAGAAAGTTGAGCTGGTGCTGTCTGGCCAGGGTGCTGTAGGAGATGACTTTGCTCATGGGCGGGGGCCTTTCTCTGCCTGGAAAAGTGTGTAGCGCCGCCGCCCCCGGCAGCGCGGGAACCGGATACCAGAGGGTGGGTATCCCACAGTGAGCCGGTGGATCATGAGCGACTATTGGAAAAATTATCATCCAACCTTGCAGAATCAAGGCAAAAAGGTTAATTTCGACAGATATGAAAAGCACGGAGATACCCGACTTCGCTAAAATGGGGGGCCTGGTGCCCGCCATCGCCCAGGACGCGGCCAGCGGCGAGGTGCTGATGCTGGCCTTCATGAATGAAGCGGCCTGGGTCGAGACCTTGAAAACCGGTGAGGCCCATTATTTCAGCCGCAGCCGCAACCAGCTCTGGCACAAGGGCGGCACCTCCGGCCACGTGCAACGGGTCAAGGAGATCTACCTGGACTGCGATAACGATACGGTGCTCCTGAAGGTGGAGCAGGTGGGAGGCGCCGCCTGCCACACCGGTTACCGCAGTTGTTTTCACCGCCGCCGCCTGGGGGACCGGCTGGGAAGTGGTGGGCTCGCCAATCTTTGATCCCAAGGAGGTGTATGGAGGTGCCTAAACTGCGACTGGGGCTCCCCAAGGGCAGCCTGGAGAAAGCCACCCTGGAGTTGTTTCGCCGTTCCGGCTGGCATATCCAGGTGAATGGCCGGAGCTATTTCCCGGACATCGACGACCCGGAGATCAGCTGCTCCATGTGCCGGGCCCAGGAAATGAGCCGCTACGTGGAGAACGGCACCCTGGACTGCGGCATCACCGGCAAAGACTGGACCATGGAAAACGACTCCGGGGTGACGGTGGTGGCGGACCTGATGTATTCCAAGTCGAGCCTCAACCCGGTGCGCTGGGTGCTGGCGGTGCCGGCGGATTCGGAGATCAAGAGCCTGCGGGACCTGGCGGGCAAGAAGATGGCCACCGAGCTGGTGAATTACACCCGCCGCTATTTCGAGCAGCGCCAGATCCCGGTCCAGGTGGAGTTTTCCTGGGGGGCCACCGAGGCCAAGGTGGCCGCCGGCCTGGTGGACGCCATCGTGGAGGTGACCGAGACCGGCAGCACCATCAGGGCCCACGGCCTCAAGATCATCCACGAGCTGTTCCAGAGCAATACCCAGTTCATCGCCAACAACCAGGTGTGGGAAAACGACCCGGTGAAGCGGGAGAAGATGGAGGGTCTGGCGGTCCTGCTCCTGGGGGCGCTGCGGGCCGAACGCATGGTGGGCCTGAAGATGAACATCCCGGAAAAGCAATTGAAGAACATCGTGGAACTGCTCCCCAGCCTGCTGGCCCCTACCATCGCCAGCCTCTTTGAAACCGATTGGTATTCGGTGGAGGTGGTGGTGAACTCCTCCGAGGTCAGGAGCCTCATCCCCCGCCTAATCCGGGCCGGGGCCCAGGGGATTGTGGAGTATCCGCTGCATAAGGTGATTTGAGTTATCCGTTTAAAGCCTCGCGATATTTAAGTGAAGGAGGATAACTAACATGGCAGAACGCCCCGGAGCAATCACCATGAAGGGCAATCCCCTGACCCTGGTGGGCCGGGAAGTGCAGGTGGGGGAGAAGGCCCCGGATTTTGAGGTGATCGCCAACGATTTGAGCCCTTTCCGGTTTTCTACGCTCCAGGGCAAAGTGGCCATTATCTGCACGGTGCCCTCCCTGGACACCCCCACCTGCAATATCGAAACCCGGTGGTTCAATGAGGAGGCCGCCAGGCTGGGGCCTGACGTGGAAATCCTGACCATCAGCATGGACCTGCCCTTCGCCCAGAAACGCTGGTGCGGCGCGGCGGGGGTGGAGCGGGTCAAGACCTACTCGGACCACAGAGACGCGGCCTTCGGCACGGCTTACGGGGTGTTGATCAAGGAATTGCGCCTCCTGGCCCGGGCCGTGTTCCTGGTGGACAAGGGGGGTGTGCTGCGTTACGTCCAGATCGTCAAAGAGTTGTCCAATGAGCCGAACTATGACGAGGTTTTGCAGGCGCTGGGCAAGCTGGCCTGAGAAGGGACGTCTTTGAGGCAAGTTGCCCTGTCAGAGCCCGTAGGGCGGGAAAGCGAAGCGCATCCCGCCATTAGCATTATTCCATGTCTAGACTTCGAACGTTATCCTCTGCCGCCCATTCAAGGTTATAAAGGCCGCGTTCCACAAATCGATGAAAGCTTGAATACGGCCAATCCGCGACCCTCGTAACCTGACCGCTTTACCGGATCGTAGTGGAAGGCGGGATCGCGCTTTCGCTATTCCTCGCCCTACGACTACTACGGCAAAAATAGGGCCAATAAATTTACCTAATCCCTATTAAACCGAACAGAGGCGGCAATCTTCGGAGAATTCCTGGGACAGGGTGAGGGCCCGGGTTTCGGTGGGCAGGCTCAGGACCTGGCCCGGCTTGGAGCCGTAGCGGTAAACCGTGATGCCCTTGAGGCCCAGTTTGTAGGCCAGCCGGTAGGCCTGGGCGATGTCCGCCGCGGTGGCGTCCGGAGCCAGATTGATGGTCTTGGAGACCGCGTTCTCCACGTGGGCCTGGAAGGCGGCCTGCATCCGCACCTGGTAGTCGACGCTCACCTCGAAGGTGGTGGGGAACAGGCGCCGCAGCTCTTCGGGCAATTCCTTAAAGGGCCGCACCCGGCCGCTGCCGAGGGTGGGGGGCAGCCAATCCTCGCCCCTCAGGCCGAACTCCTGCAACTTTTGCAGGAACAGCGGATGGACCTCTTCAAATTCCTCCCCCTCCAGGGCCCGGCGCCGGTAGGCCACCGCGAAGAGGGGTTCGATGCCGCTGGAGGCTCCGGCGATAATGCTGATGGTGCCGGTGGGAGCGACGGTGGTTACCGTCGCGTGGCGCCGCGGGTTTTCTGCCCTCCTGAAAAAAGCGGCTGCGGGGGAAATTGGGGAAGGGGCCGCGTGCCGCGGCCAGGGTTTCGGAGCAGGCCACCGCCCGGGCCTGGATGCGGGCCATGATCCGCCCCCCCAGGTCCAGGGCTTCCGGGGAATCGTAGGCCAACCCCATCTGGATGAACAGGTCCGCCAATCCCATGACCCCCAGGCCGATCTTGCGGTTGGCCCGGGTGATTTCGCTGATCCGGGGCAGGGGGTAGTGGCTCTGGTCGATGACATCGTCCAGGAAGGTAACCCCCAGGGCCACCAGGCGGTCCAACTCCTCCCAGTCCAGGCCGCCGCGCTTAACCAGGCGGGCCAGGTTGATGGAACCCAGGTTGCAGGATTCATAGGGCAGCAAGGGCTGTTCGCCGCAGGGGTTGGTGGCCTCCAGCCGGCCCAACTCCGGGGTGGGGTTGGCGCGCTCGATGGCGTCCAGAAAGATGAGACCCGGATCGCCGGTCTCCAGGGCGCCGCGGCAGATGAGGTCAAAGACCTCCCGGGCCCGGAGCCGCCCGGTTTCCTGTTGGGTCCGGGGATTAATCAGGGGGTAGGTTTGGTCTTGAGCCTCCTGTTCCATGAAGCGGTCCGTGACCGCCACGGAGAGGTTGAAGTTGCTGAGCATCCCCGGTTCGCCCTTGGCCTTGATGAACTCCAGGATGTCAGGGTGATCGACATTGAGGATGCCCATATTGGCGCCCCGGCGCCGGCCGCCCTGCTTCACCACCTCGGTGGTGGTGTCGAAGATCCGCATGAAGCCGACGGGTCCGGAGGCCACCTGGCCGGTGCTGCGGACCTGGTCCCCCCGGGGCCGCAGGTGGGTGAAGGAGAAGCCGGTGCCGCCCCCGGTCTGGTGAATCAGGGCCATGTCCCGCACCGCCTCCAGGATGGCGCGCATGTCGTCCGCCACCGGGATGACGAAGCAGGCGGCCAACTGCCCCTGCGGCAGGCCGGCGTTCATCAAGGTCGGGGTATTGGGCAGGAATTTTAGGGAGCGCATGGCCTCGTGAAAGGCCGCCTCCTGGCGGGCCACCGCCTCGGGGCCTCCGTAGCGCCCTTCCGCGGCGGCCACCCCCCGCGCTACCCGGAGAAACATCTCCGCCGGGGTTTCCACCACTTTTCCGGCCGGGTCCCGGCGCAGATAGCGTTCCCGCAGGACCCGCAGGGCCAGGGGACGAAACTGCGGCGGGGGAGGGGGGGCGGCCATGGATGGCTCCTCGGGAGTTTCGAGTTCAAAGTTCAAAGTTCAAAGTTCAAAGTTCAAAGTCAAAGTCAAAGTCAAAGTCAAAGTTCGGGAGGTCCTAATTTGACCTTCCGTTATCTGTCTTGAGAGCCGGAAAGAATCCCGGAATATCCCGGGATAGCAAGATATTAAGAATTGTTGCGGCGGGAGGCAAGGGCATCCCCGCCTTTTCTCTTTGGGGGCTGCCGGGTTAGGGGATAGAATAACGCCTATGGCGTCCGCGATCAGCAATCCGCAGGTCCTGAGTGCCGAGGAAGTTCTAAAATTGCTGGGGAGCAGGCCCGGCGGCCTGAGCCAGGCGGAGGCTGAGGAGCGCCTGCGCCTTAACGGCCCCAATCTCCTGGCGCCGGTCAAACAGAGTTCTCCTCCTGGCTGATTCTGCTGCGGCAATTCTTCAATCTTCTCATCATTATCCTCCTGGCTGCCAGCGTCATCTCCTTTCTGCTGGGAGAGAACCTGGACGCCTGGCTCATCCTGGCGATTATTCTGGCATGCGTGGTTTTGGGGTTCATCCAGGAATACCGGGCCGAACAGGCGGCCGCGGCCTTGCGGCGGCTGGCGGCGCCGGAGGCCACGGTGGTGCGGGAGGGGGAACGAGGTCGCGTTGCCGGCCCGGGAAGTGGTGCCTGGCGACGTGTTGGCGCTGCGCCAGGGAGATATGGTGGCCGCCGACGCGCCGCCTGTTGGCGCAGTTTAACCTGCAGGCGGATGAATCCCTGCTTACCGGAGAGTCCGTGGGGGTGGACAAAGACCTGGCTCCCCTGGCAGCGGCGGATGCCGCCCTGGACGAGCAGCGCTGCATGGTGTTCGGAGGCACCGTGATCACTTACGGGCGGGGCCGGGCGGTGGTCACCGCCACCGGCATGGAGACCCAGTTCGGGAGCATCGCCCGTCTGCTGGCGGAAGTCCCCGAGGAGGCCACGCCCCTGGAGCAGCGCATGACCACGGTGGGGCGCCTCCTGAGCGTCATCTGCCTGGCGGCCGCGGTGGGCGCCGCCCTCCTGGGGGTGCTCCGGGGCCACGCCTGGCTGGAGATGCTCATCTGGGGCATTACCCTGGCGGTGGCCGCGGTGCCGGAGTCATTGCCGGCGGTGGTCACCGGGGCCCTGGCCATCGGCACCACCCGCATGGCCCGGCGCCACGCCATCGTCAAGCGCCTGCCGGCAGTGGAAACCATGGGCTGCACCACGGTGATTTGCACCGACAAGACCGGCACCCTCACCCGAAACGAGATGACCGCCAGGCGCCTCTTTCTGGACGGCCGGGAAATCGAGGTGACCGGGTCGGGATATGAACCCCTGGGGAAATTTCGGGAGGCGGGCCGGGATTTGCGGCCGGGCCAGGAGCCGCTTCTGGCCGTGGCGGCCCGCATCTCCCTGCTGTGCAACGACGCGGGCCTGGAAGTCCGGGACGGTCTCTGGACGGTGCGCGGCGATCCCACCGAAGGAGCGTTGCTGGCCCTGGCGCGGAAGGCGGTAGCCAATAGCCGGCAGGTGCTGGCCGCCTTTCCCCGGGTGGCGGAGATTCCCTTTTCCGCGGAAACCAAGAGGATGAGCACCTTCCACCAGGGGCCGGAGGGCTTTCTGCAGTGCCTCAAGGGGTCTCCCGAGGGCCTGCTGCATAATTCTTCCAGAGTTTTGACGGCGCAGGGGGAAAGGCCCGTCACCGAGGAGGACCGGCGGCTGATCCATCAAGAGGCGGGCCGCATGGCCCAGGACGCCCTGCGCGTCTTGGGGCTGGCTTACCGCCCTCTGAAAAGTCCGCCCCCAGGCGCACTCGAGTCCGAGGCCAAGGTTGAGGATCTGGTTTGGGTAGGTCTGGTGGGCCTGATGGACCCTCCCCGGCCCGAGGCCCGGAAGGCGGTAAGCCGGTGCCGTCGGGCCGGCATCCGGGTCATCATGGTCACCGGCGACCATCCGGACACCGCCGGGGCCATCGCCCGGGAGGTGGGGCTGATTCCGGAGGGGCAGGATTCAGGCGGTCCTTTCCGGGAAAGAGATTGACCAGCTAAGCGATGCGGAGCTTAAGGAGGCCCTGAAAAACATCCGGGTCTTCGCCCGGGTAAACTCGGGCCATAAACTGCGGCTGGTGGCGCTCCTCAAGGGCCAGGGGGAGGTGGTGGCCATGACCGGGGACGGGGTCAATGACGCCCCGGCCTTGAAACGGGCCGACATCGGGGTGGCCATGGGGCAGAGCGGCACCGCGGTGGCCAGGGAGGCCGCCGCCATGATCCTGGCGGATGACAACTTCGCCAGCCTGGTGGCCGCGGTGGAGGAAGGCCGCGCCATCTTCGACAACATCAAGAAGTACCTGGTCTTTCTGCTGAGCAGCAACATCGCCGAGATCCTGGTGCTCAGCGGGGCCTTCTTGTTCGGCCTGCCCTTGCCTCTCGTCGCCTTGCAGATCCTTTGGGTCAATCTCACCACCGACGGACTGCCGGCCCTGGCCCTGGGGGTGGACCCCAAGGCCCCGGACATCATGAGACGCCCGCCGCGGCCGCCCCGGGAAGGAGTCTTCACCCCCACCGTGAATTTCCTGCTGGTGGTGATCGCCCTCTATCTCACCGCCCTCCTCATACCTCTGTTTGCCTATTATGTTTACTGGAATCCTAACGGCCTGGGCTCGCCGGAGCAGGTCGTGGTCCGGGCCCGGACCATGGTGTTCACCACCCTGGTGCTGGTGGAACTGGTGAATGCCTTCAACTGCCGCTCCGATTACCACTCCCTGTTCACCACGGGCCTCTTTCCCAACCGCTTTCTCAACCTCTCCGTGCTGCTGTCCTTGCTGATGATGGTGGCGGTGATCGAATGGCCGCCCCTGGGCCGGCTGTTCCATACCACGCCCCTGGGGTGGCATGACTGGCTGCTGGCGTGCGCTCCTGAGCCTCAGTATCCTGCCGGTGGTGGAAGCGGCCAAGTGGTGGCTGCGGCTTGTTGGGAAGGCAAAAGGAAAAAGTAAAAAGGCAAAGAAAAGAATAAAAAGGACCTTTTTCCTTTTACCTTTTGCCTTTACTCAGGGGTGGCACAGGGTCCCCGCCTGGCGCACCGGCTGGAAGCCGGTGCCACCAAAAGGGGGCGACGCTGGGTCGCCCCTAAAATGGCAGAAGAACCGAAATCGCAGACAGGAGTATTTCTTCCAAATTCCGAAATTTGATTATCGCTCCTATCTGCCGGTAACTGGCATTAATCCGGATATAGTCCTCGGTGAGGTCGCAGGTGTCGTAGTAGTCGGAAAAGGTCCCGTGGTGCAGGTGGATGGTCAGGTTGAAGGCCCCGCTGCGGATGATCTTTTGGGCCCGGGCTTCCGCCGCCGGCCCCAACCCCTGGCCTTTTTGCACCACCAGGGCGTCGCCGTAGGAAATCTCCACCTGGTGGGGTTCGAAGCGGGCCCCGGAGCGGCCCAGGGCCGCCATGACGCGGCCCCAATTGACGTCCGCCCCGGCCATGGCGGTCTTCACCAGGGGGGAGAGGGCCACGGCCCGGGCCGCCTTCAGGGCCTCAGCCGGGGTGGCCGCGCCCTGCACCTCCACCCGGTAAAGGTGCCGGGCGCCCTCGCCGTCGGCCACCACCTGGGAGGCCAGATCCCCCATCACCTGGTGGAGCATCTCTTCCAGGGCAGCCAGGGAGGGCCCTTCCTCCCGGATCAGGGGATTCCCGGCCCGGCCGCTGGCCAGCAGGAGTACGGTGTCGTTGGTGGAGGTGTCGCCATCGACGCTGATGCGGTTGAAACTGAGGGGCAGGGCCCGGCGCAGTATTTTGCGCAGGATTTTAGGAAGAACGGCCGCATCGGTAAACAGGAAGACCAGCAGGGTGGCCATCTCCGGATGGATCATGCCGGCCCCTTTGGCCATCCCGGCCAGGGTCACCTGGCGGCCGCCGATCTCCTCCCGCAGCAGGGCGGTCTTGGGACGGGTGTCGGTGGTCAGGATGGCCTCGGCCGCTTCGGGAAACCCCTGGGGGTGAAGCCGGTCCGCCAGCCCGGGCAGGGCCCGGGTGATCCGGTCCAGGGGCAGAGGCTGGCCGATAACCCCGGTGGAGGCGGGCAGCACCAGGGACTCCGGGATTCGCAGCAAGCCGGCGGTAATCCTGGCGCTCTCCCGGGCGTCCGCCAGGCCCTCGGGGCCGGTGCAGGCGTTGGCGTTGCCGGCGTTCACCAGGATGGCCTGGGCCTTGCCGGACCTGAGGCGCTCCCGGCTCAGGAGCACCGGGGCCGCCTTGACCAGGTTGGTGGTGAAGACCCCGGCCGCGGCCGCGGGGGTGTCCGCGGCCATCAGGGCCAGATCCAGGGCGCCGGTCTTCTTGAGGCCGGCCGCGGTGGCGGCAAAGCGGAATCCGGGAATAATCACGGCTCACCTCCCAGGAAAATTTACCACAGGAAAACAGAGAACCAAGAGAAAAAATAGAAACACCGGCGGGACGCCGGCGCTACTGACCATATTTGAAAGACTGGCGGCGTTCGAAATGCGCACAGGCGAGATGCCTGGGCTACCGATACTTACAACTTATAAGGCGTAGTGCCAGGCGGGTCGCCCCTAGCTTATACGGGTTGGGACGGGGGACTTTGGGGGGAGGGCAGGCCTTGAACTGACCCTGGCCCTCCCCCCAAAGAAAATCACTTCCCGCAGCACTTCTTGAATTTCTTGCCGCTGCCGCAGGGACAGGGATCGTTGCGGCCGGTCTTTTTTTGCTGGCGCTGCTGGGGTTGGGGGGCGGCGCCTTCCCCGCCGTGGCTGAAGAACATGGGCTGCGGCGCGGGCTGGGCCTCCTCCGGAAGTTCCTGGTGGGGCTTGACCTGGAGGTGGAAGAGGGTGCCCACCATCTCCTCCTGCATGCGGTGGATCAGGTCCATGAACATGTCATAGCCCTCCCGCTGGTATTCCCGCAAGGGGTCCTGCTGGGCGTAACCCCTCAGACCGATACCGTCCCGCAGGTGGTCCATGGAGAGCAGGTGGTCCTTCCACTGGTTGTCCACGATCTGCAGCATCACCCGCTGCTGCAGCCAGGGGAAGAGGTCCGGGCCGATCTCCTCGCCCCTTTTGGTGAAGCGCCCCTCCACCTGTTCCAGGAGATATTCACGCAGATCGCCGTCCTGGTTGGCCAGCGGCGGCCTAAAGCCGAACTGCCGCTGGAAAGAAATACCCAGGCCCTCCAGGTCCCATTCTTCCGGGAGCTTGTCGCCGGTGTATTCCACCACCATCTCCTCGACCAGTTCCCGGCACATATCCAGGATATCCTCCTGGAGTTCCACTCCGGAAAGGATCTGGCGGCGCTGGGCGTAGATCACCTCCCGCTGCTTGTTCATGACGTCGTCGTATTCCAGGAGATGTTTGCGGATGTCGAAGTTATGGCCTTCCACCCGCTTCTGGGCCTTTTCGATGGCGTTGGAAACCAGGCGGTGCTCGATGGGCTGGCCGTCGTCCATCCCCAGGCGGCCCATGAGGCCCTTGATGCGGTCAGAGCCGAAGATCCGCAGCAGGTCGTCTTCCAGGGACATATAAAATCGGGAGGTGCCGGGATCGCCCTGGCGGCCGGAGCGCCCCCGCAACTGGTTGTCGATCCGCCGGGATTCGTGGCGCTCGGTGCCCAGGATATGGAGCCCGCCGGTGGCCACCACCCCTTCCCCCAGGACGATATCGGTGCCCCGGCCAGCCATGCTGGTGGCAATGGTCACCGTGCCCAATTGGCCGGCATGGGCCACGATCTCCGCCTCTTTTTCATGTTGTTTGGCGTTCAGCACCTCATGCTTGATGCCTTCCCGTTTCAGGAGACGGCTCAGATGCTCGGATTTCTCGATGGAAGTGGTGCCCACCAGCACCGGCTGGCCCCGCTGGTAGCAATCCTTGATCTCTTCCTCCACCGCCCGGAATTTCTCTTCCTCGGTCCGGTAAATGACGTCGGGGTGGTCCAGGCGGATCATCTTTTTATAAGTAGGGATCACCATGACTTCCAGGTTGTAGATTTTTTTGAATTCCTCCGCCTCGGTGTCCGCGGTGCCGGTCATGCCCGCTAATTTTTGGTACATGCGGAAGTAGTTCTGGAAGGTAATGGTGGCGAGGGTCTGGTTTTCATTTTCGATCTTGACCCCTTCCTTGGCCTCCAGGGCCTGGTGCAGGCCGTCGGAGTAGCGGCGGCCGGGCATGAGGCGCCCGGTGAACTCGTCCACGATGATGACCTGGCCTTCTTTGACGATGTAGTCCACGTCCCGCTTGAAGAGGTTATGGGCCTTGAGGGCAGCCTGGAGGTGGTGCAGGGATTCGATATTCCGGGGATCATAGAGATTTTCCAGGCCCACCAGCTTCTCGGCCCTGGCCACTCCTGCTTCGGTGACCAGCACCGAGCGGGCCTTCTCGTCCACGGTGAAATCCTGGTCCCGCTTGAGCTGCCGGCCCACCCGGTCCAAAATGTAATAGAGCTGGGTGGATTCTTCGGCGGGGCCGGAGATGATCAAGGGGGTGCGGGCCTCGTCAATCAGGATGGAGTCAACTTCGTCCACGATGGCGTAGTGGAAATCCCGCTGGACATATTCCTCCAGGGAGAACTTCATGTTGTCCCGCAGGTAGTCGAAGCCGAATTCGTTATTGGTGCCGTAGGTGATGTCCGCGGCGTAGGCCAGGCGGCGCTGCGCATCGTCCAGGCCATGGACGATGGTGTCCACCTGCAGGCCCAGGAAGCTGTAAATCTCGCCCATCCACCGGGTGTCACGTTTGGCCAGGTAGTCGTTCACCGTGACGATGTGAACCCCTTCGCCGGAGAGGGCGTTGAGGTAGGCGGGCATGGTGGCCGCCAGGGTTTTGCCTTCACCGGTCTTCATTTCGGCGATCTTGCCCTGGTGCAGGACGATGCCGCCGATGAGCTGGACGTCGAAGGGGCGCATGCCCAGCACCCGGGTGGAGGCTTCCCGGACCGCGGCAAAGGCCTCGGGCAAGAGATCATCCAGGGGCTCGCCCCGGTCCAGGCGCTCTTTGAACTCCGGAGTCTTGGCCTGCAGGTCGGCGTCGGAGAAGGCCCGATACTCCGGCTCCAGGGCGGTGATGGCGTCCACCAGGGGCGCCAGGCGCTTCAGATCCCGCTCGTTTTTGCTGCCGAAGATTTTTTTAAAGACAAGGTCAATCATAGGTCAGATAGGTATTGATTCCGGCCCCTCGGCCTCCGGGCGTACCTAATTATATCTCTTGCCGAGACGCGAAGAACCCAAATAATGAAATAAGGGCAAGCGATCTCCCGCTGCCCTTGCAGATAGCTCTCCAGGCTAAGGCCCCAGCTCCAGGAGCATGGGGACTTCGTCGCAAAAATCCGGGTATTTGATGCAGTCTTTACATTCGCTCCAAATGTGGGGCGGCAGTTCCTCTTTAGGAAATTGTCGAAAGCCTAATCTCTTGAAGAAATCAGGGCGGGTCGTAAGTGCGAAAACCTTTTTCAAGCCAATGGCCTTCGCTTCTTCCAGGCATTTTTTAACCAAATCGGAGCCCATGCCTTTTTTTTGAAATTCCGGCAAGACTGCCACGGAGCGAATCTCCCCGAAATCTTCCCAAAATATATGCAGGGCGGCGATGCCCATTACCGGGCCTGGATCATGGCGATAGACGAAGTATTCCCGTACCTGGCTGTAAAGATCAGCTTTAGTCCGGGGCAAAACATCCCGATCGGCGAAGTCATGCAACATCCGCCAGATTTCCGGGACTTCGTGAATTTGCGCTTTGCGTATCATCTTGCCACTAGATGGTTACGGAGAGCTATCAGTTAAGATATAATCGTCATGTAAGGCGGGCACGGAGGCCCGCCCCGCCGAGGCCCCCTCACCGGGAGCATTCGGGTTTGGTAAAGCGGCCGTTTCTGGCCGCCAGCCCTACTCCAAAAATTATATCATTATTTCAAAGGTAGAACCATAGATGACTGTCATTGCCAAAGACCGATACGTGGTCCTGGAATACCGCATGCGCCTCGATTCCGGGGAGCAGATTCGGGGGAGCGCCGAGACGCCGGTCTATCTGCAATTCGTGGCCGGCTACGGCGAGGTTCTGCCCGGGCTGGAACGCCGTCTGTGGGGCCTGCGGGAGCAGGAGGCGGTGGAGTTCGTAGTGCCCGCGGCAGAGGCCTTCGGCGCTTATGAGCTGGAAAACATTCAGGCCTGGAGTCGCAAGGTCTTTCCGCCGGACCTGGAATTGCGGGTGGACCTTAAGGTGCTGCCGGCGGATCTGCCTTTCCCGCCGGAATATCCCCTGACCATCAAGGAAGTAAGGGAGGACGCGGTCATCCTGGATATGAACCACCCCTTTGCCGGCCACGACCTGCACTATCAGGTGCGGGTACTGGAGGTGCGGCCGGCGACCCCGGAGGAAATAGAGCCGCTGAAGCAGTGCAAGTCCTGCCGGGAAGCGACGAGTTGCGGGACCTGAGGGCAGTTCACCAAATTTTAGGTTCTAAAGAATAGGTGGCAGTGCCCACCCTAGATTTTCTTGTCTGCTGGACACGCTGAGCGCCGCGAAGCATCTCATATTTAGAGATGCTTCGGTCGCCTCCGGCTCCCTCAGAATGACAAGCAATAGCCTCGTATTATCTTGTCGCTTAAGTCTTATAGGGCGGCCTATGGCCGCCGACACGGCGGGCCCGCTCCGCCCCTCCGTCACTTCTGCACTTATTCGGGTCGACTTCCACGCGAACAGACATTAAACCTCACCTCATTGGCTTTAGTAACGGGCCGCTCTTCCGAATGGCCGCGTTATAGCGAGCCGCCGTCAACCGGTTTGTTTTATGTAGGGGCGGACCCGCGTGTCCGCCCTATGGTGGGCGCAAACATGGGCTGCCTGCCTACAAAAGATTCTTCAACTTTTGATGGTAGCTTGGGAACTATCCGGGAGGAGCTGGCTGTCCTTACCGCGGGTTAGCGGGATTGGGAGGCGCGCCGCTCCCGGCCCAGAGAAGCCGGGCGGGCGGGAACGCCTGCCGGGGCGAGGGCTTGCCGCTGATACTCCCGGGCGCGCCGCACCAGGCCCGGGGCCCATTGGGGCGATCCCAAGGCGTGGAGGTGGGTGTAAGTGGCCAGGACGTTGTGCAGGATGAGACCTTCCCGCTGCCCCCCCATGCCGGTGCCCCGGGTGAGCCGGAAGGCCATGGCGGCCCCGGCTGCCGGTTCCGGGGAGATTTGGGAGTAGTGGAACTCATGGCCCCGGAGCCGGGCCCCCACGGGGAAGAAGGGGTTTTCCCGGACCACTTCCAGGGTGGTGTAACCGTGACCCTGGGGTCTTTTTTCCATGACAAAGTCGTAGGGGAAGAGCCCCACCATGGGAAATCTTTCTCCCTGGACCTGGAGGTTCTCCCCTAAATACATGAGGCCGCCGCATTCGGCGTAGATGGGAAGGCCGGCCAGGGCCGCGGCCTTGACCGCGTGGCGGAAACTGAGGTTATCGGCCAGACTCCGGGCGTGGGTCTCGGGAAAGCCGCCGCCGATATAGAGGCCGTCGAGTTGGGGAGGCAGGAGGGGATCGTCCAGGGCGCTGATCTCCACCAGTTTGGCGCCTTGACGCTCCAGGGCCTCCAGGTTTTCCGGATAGTAAAATTGAAAGGCGGAGTCCCGGATGACCCCGAGGGTTACCGGCGTTCCCGGGCCGGCCCCGGGAGAGAGGGAGAGGCCAGGCCGCCGCGGCAGCGGCGGCGCCTGGGCCGCCAAGCGCCAGAGGCCCTCCAGATCCAGGTAACGGTGGGCCAGGTCCCGGGCGGTGCGGATGGCCTTGATGGCAGTGGCGTGCTCCTGCGGGGGCACCAGGCCCATGTGCCGTTCCGGAAAGACTTCACACTTGAGACGGGGAATGGCCCCCAGCACCGGGAGGCCGCAGTAGCGTTGGATGGTGCTCCGCAGCATCTCTTCATGGCGCGGCCGGGCCACCTGGTTGAGAATCACGCCCCGGAGGGGCACCTGGGGGTCGAAGTGCTGGCAACCCAGCACCAGGGCGGCGGCGGTGCGGGTGGTCATGGTGCAGTCCACCACCAGCACCACCGGAGTGGCCAGAAATTTGGCCAGCTCGGCAGTGCTATAAGTTCCCTGGGCATCCAGGCCGTCGTAAAGACCGCGGTTGCCTTCGATGAGGAGGGCGTCTGCCTGGTCGGCGTGGCGGACCACCATGGCCATAATCTGGTCCCCCTCCATGAGGAAGGGGTCCAGATTGTGGCTGGGGCAGCCGGCGGCCAGGGCGTGCCAGGCCGGGTCGATGTAGTCGGGACCCTTCTTGAAGGGCACCAGCCGCCGTCCCTGGTCGCGCCAGGCGGCCAGGAGCCCCAAGGTCAAGGTGGTTTTGCCCGCCCCACCCCGCAGGGCAGCCAGCAGCAGGCGGGGGCAGTTCATCAACTTCTCTTTGCCGCGCCTTCTTCGTGGGGGATCTCGACGAAGCTCCCGCCGAAGTAAGTGTAAACGCAGCGAGCGCTGTCGATCAGTTCCTTGATGGCGAACTTCACCATGGTCTTGTCCTGGTCAGGATGGGCTTTGAGCACGGCCTTCTGCAGGTCCATGGCCTTGAGCTGCTTCTTGCCCTGGGCCGATTTGACCAGGTCGTAGATGAATTCCACCAACTCTGCTTTGGATAGTGCCATTTATCCCACCTGCCTAGAATTTAAAATGCATCGACGTCCGATAGGTATCATAAGCCCAGCGGTAGTCGTCGATGTGCTGGAAGGTGAAGGGAATGTCGCATACCTCGAAGAACTTCTCCCAACCGATGCGCTCCACCCATTCGCCGACGCGTTCCCACTTGTTGGCGCCTTCGGCGTACTTGGTGATGATCTTGCGGACCGCCTGCACCACTTCCGGCCAGCGGGGCGGGTTGTTGGGCAGATAGGGCACCGCCAGTTTGGAGAACATGGGCGGGGTCTTGGAGTTGGAGACCTTGCCGCCCACCAGCAGGGCGACGCCGCCTTTCTGGGCGTCGAACACCGGCAGGGCCGGGCACATGGTGTAGCAGTTGCCGCAGTACATGCAGCGCTCTTCGTTGATGACCACGCTCTTCAAGGTCTTGTCCGGATGGGGCCGGATGGCGCCGGTGGGACAAGCGGCGATGGTGGTGGGAATTTCGCACAGGTGGCGCAGCCTCTCGTGATTCACCTTGGGCGGGGTGCGGTGGATGCCCAGGATGGCGATGTCGGAGCAGTGCACCGCGCCGCACATGTTAAGGCAGCAGGCCAGGGCGATGCGCACCTGGGCCGGCAGCTTGTGGCTTCCGAAATATTCAAACAGATCATCCATCACCGACTTGACGATGCCTGAGGCGTCGATGGCCGGGGTATGGCAATGGACCCAGCCCTGGGTATGGACGATGTTGCTCACCGAGTGGCCGGTGGCGCCGATGGGCACGCCCAGCTTTTTGCAGGCGTCCTTGACGCCGGCGATCTTGCTCTGATCGGTGAGGAGAAACTCGACGTTGTTCCGGCTGGTGAAGCGCAGATAGCCGTCGCAGAATTTGTCGGCCACGTCGCACAGTTCTTTGACGAAGTCGGTGGTTACCAGCCGGGGAGACCCACCCCGGACGGAAAAGACCTTGGCCCCGGACTCGGATACGTGCACCAGCACCCCGGGTTCCAGGATCTCGTGATATTTCCACTTGCCGTAGTTCTCTTTGATAATGGGAGGCAAGAATTTGTCAAATTTCGGCGGTCCAATATCAGTAATACGCTCAGCCATTGTCTTAATTCCTCCTTATCTAATCGCCCTTAATCAGCTAAGGGACTTGAATGGGCGATGACCTTAAAGCTTGATGTATTTGCGGCCCTTGCCCTCGGCCTCGAAATCTTCCGCATGCCAGAAGAAGAAGGGGTTGGCCCGGGGGGTCCGGATGGTCTGCGGGGGCGGCTCCAGGCCCACGGACTGGAAGAAATTCCGCATGCCCAGGCGCAGCATCAACTCACCGGTGCGCTCCCGGTTCTTGCCATGTTCCGACCACCATTCATGGATATTGCCCACCAGCTCCATGAATTCGTCATAGGGCGCCTCCATGGGCATGAAGGGCACGATAACCCAGCTCATCTGGGCGCCTTCCAGGATGGGGGCGTGGGAGCCCAGGAGCAGGGTGGCGCCGGTTTCGGTGCCGATCCGCAGGGCCTGGGGCATCAGGCTGATGCAGTGCATGCAATGGTTGCAGTTCTTATTGTCGATGGCCAGCTTCTTGCCGTCATATTTCATGCAGATAGTGGGGCAGAGGTCGGTGACGTCGGCCTTGATATCCAGCTTGGCATAAGGGGTGCCACCGGCCCGGGGTTTCAGTTCGCCGGCCGCATAGGCCGCCACCGCAGCCTGATCGATGCGGATGTCGTCCTTCCAGACGCCGATGACGCTCATATCGGCCCGGGCCACCGCGGCCACGCAGTCGTTGGGGCAGCCGGAGCATTTGATCTTGAACTTATAGGGGAAGGAGGGGCGGTGCATATCGAACTGGAAGTTCTGGGTGACCTGGTAGCACAGGTCCATGGTGTCATAGCAGGAGTATTCGCACCGGGCCTTGCCCACGCAGCAACTGGGGGTACGCATGGCGGAGCCGGAGCCCCCCAGGTCCCAGCCCTTGGCGGTCAGGGCCGCAAAAGTGGGCTCCAGCTCATCGGTGGTGGTGCCCAGGAAGACCAGGTCGCCGGTGGAGCCGTGCACGTTCAGGGCGCCGGAGCCGTGCTCGTCCCAGATGGCGCAGAGCTCCCGCAGGGCCTTGCTGGTGTAGAACCACCCTGAGGGCTGGTTGATCCGAATGGTATGGAAGTGCTCCACACCGGGGAATTCGTTGGGCAGGTCGGAGTAGCGGCCGATGATGCCGGAGCCGTAACCCAGGACGCCCACGATGCCGCCGTGCTTCCAATGGGTGATCTTGTCCTTATAGGAGCGCTCCAACTGCCGTAGTAAGTCCCGGGTTGCCGGCTTTCTGGCGGCCACCCGCTTCAGGTCCTTGACAAAGCTGGGCCAAGGTCCGGTTTCGAGTTGATCCAACAGCGGGGTTTCGGACATGAAACTCTCCTCCCTCTTGTAATGGTCCCCAAAGGGCTTATTCTTTTTTTCACAAAATCATTCCTATCTCATAACATCGCAAGACATTTGTCAACTAAAAAATTGGAGCCTAAGAGGCCTCCAGGAATTGCACCGCTCCCAGTTCCTGCAAGGCCTCGGCGTAGCGGGCCGCCGGCCCCATCACCAGGATGACCAGGGACTCGGGGTGCAGATGCTCCTGCGCCGATTGGGCCGCGGTCTTCAGGGAAACGCCGCGAATTTGCTCACAATAACCCTGCAGGTAATCCCGGCCCAGGTCGAAGAGATCGATGGACAGCAGTTGCCGGCTGATGCCCCCGGGGTTCTCCAGGCCCAGGGGGAAATGCCCCACGTAATAACTCTGGGCCTCCTCCAGTTCCTGGGAAGTGAGCCCCTGTTGCCTTAAGTCCCGGACCACCCGGCCGATTTCCTGCACCACCGCGGCGGTGTTGGCCGCCGGGGTGAAGGTGGAGATGATAAAGGGGCCCGGGGCCCGGCGAAAGGAGAAGCTGCTGCGGATGCCGTAGGTGAAACCCAGATCCGAGCGGATGCGGGTCATGAGGCGGGAGGAGAAGCCGCCCTCCCCCAGGATGTAGTTCACCAGCTTCAGGGGGAAGTAATCCGGGTGGGAGCGGGGCAGGCCCAGGTGCCCAACCCGAATCTCACTTTGGGTCAAATCGGGGCGGTCCAGGAGATAGATGCCGGGGGAGCAGACCTTATCAGGCGGCGCAGTGAAGGCCGGGCTGGCGGGGCCGCCGCCGCGAAAGTTCCCCCAGAGGCGCCCGGCTTCCCGAACCAGGGTGGCGAACTCCACCATGCCCACCGCCACCAGGGTGGCGGTCCCGGGAGTGAACTCCCGCTGATAAAAGCCTTGCAGATCAGCGAGGGAGAGGGCGTCCAGGGTCCGCAGGTCGCCCGGCGCCGGGTGGCCATAGGGCGAATCGCCGAAGAACAGGCGCAGGTAACGCAGACTGGCCATCTCCCGGGGGTCCTGCAACTGTTGCACCAGCTCGGCGCGGCGGCGCTCCCGGATCAGCAGGAACTCATCCTCCGGAAAGGCCGGGGTCTGGACGATCTCCGCCAGGGTGGCCAGATGTTCCTCAAAATCCTCGGCCAGGCCCTCGAGAGAGATCAGGGTGGCGTCAAAGCCGGAGCGGCCCGAGAGGGACGCTCCCCGGGCTTCAATATCCTGGGCCAGTTGCAACTGGCTGCGGCGGGAAGATCCCAGGGTGAGGAGCTCCGCGGCCCAGTCGGCCACCCCGGCCTTGCCCGGCGGGTCGGTCTCGGAGCCCCGCTTGGCCATGAAGGTGAGACTCAGCCAGGGCGCCCGGGCGTACTCCACCCCCAGCAGGTTCATGCCATTGGGCAGGGTAGCCTGGTGGATTTCGGGGATATAGTTTGGCATATTAAGGTCCTTTTAGTGAGCAGTGAGCAGTAAGCAGTGAGCAGTGAACCCCTGGTGGATTTCGGGGATATAATTTGCCATCTTAACTCCTGTTTTCGGTTTTCAGGCGGTTTCGTTGCAAAAAAATTAATAATGGCAGCGGCATCCTTTATAGGCGCCTTAGCAACCTCAACAATCAAAGCGATTTAAATTCAATAAGGTTCATTTAAAGAGGTTCTAAGGAATCGGTGGGCAGTGCCCACCCCAGTTTCTAGTCTTCATCTCATGCTGCGCGAGGCGAAGCATCTCCATTCAGAGATTCTTCGGTCGCCTGCGGCTCCCTCAGAATGAGAAGAAATGACCTGGTATCATCTTGGTGCTTTAATAAACAGTCTTATAGGGCGGCCTGTGGCCGCCGACCCGGCGCGGCCAGACCCCCCTGGTTTGGCTTTTTCTGCTCACTGCTCACTGCTCACTGCTCACGCCAACGGCCCTAAAGAGGCGCTCTCTTCCGGGGAGACCGGCTGCAGGGTGACCACGGTGCGGTTGTCGGGGCGCAGGTAGGTCTGGGCCACGCGCCGGATGTCCGCCTCGCTGACCGCCTCGAAGGAGGCCAGGATGCGGTTGGCCCGGGAGGCGTCGCCGGTCTTCAGGTGAAAGAGCCCCGCCAGCAGGCCCCGGAAGAAGTTGTGAGCCAGGCTTCTGACCATTTGGGCCCGCAGCAATTTCTTGGCCCGGGCCAACTCCAGGGATTCCACTCCGTCCCGGCGCAGACGCTCCAGGGACTGCCAGACCTCCTCTTCCAGGGCCGCCAGGGGGGAGCCCGGAGCAGCCACCGCCACCACCACCAGGAGGTCGGGATCCTGGGCCGAAAAGGGCAGGGGGGCCAGCTCCACTTCCAGGGAGGCGGCCTTGCCGGGGCGCACAAACTCCTGGTGAAAGCGGGAGGCCTTGCCGCCGGTGAGGATGGTGGCCAAGAGCTGCAAGGGATAATAGTCCGGATGCCCCATGTCCACCACATGGTAGCCCGCCAGCAGGGCCTCCACCTGGGAGACCTTCTTGACCACGGCGCGGCGTTCGCCCCGCTGGGGCGGCTCGGTGAAGGGGTGGGGCGCCGGCGCCCCGGGGTTGGGGATAGCCCCGAAGTGGCGGGCCACCAGGTCCCGGGCCTGGCCGGGGTCGGCGTCCCCGGCGATGACCACCGTCAGCTTGCCCGGGTGGTAGTGGCTGCGGTAGTAGGCCAGGCAATCCTTCAGGCTCAGGTGGCGCAAATCCTGGTCCCAGCCGATCACCGGCCACTGGTAGGGGTGCTGGGTGTAGGCGGTGGCGAACAGCTCCTCCTCCACCAGGCCCAGGGGACTGTCCACGCTCCGCAGTTTGCGCTCGCTGATCACTACCTGCAACTCCGGGGCAAAGGTGTCGTTATCCAGCTTCAGGTGCAACAGGCGATCGGCCTCCAGCTCGAGCCCCAACTCCAGGTGCTCGGAGGGCAGGTTTTCGAAGTATGAGGTGTGATCCCGGGTGGTGAAGGCGTTGATCTCGCCGCCCCTGGACTGGAGGATGCGGGAGAACTCTTCGGGTCCCCGGGTCTCGGTGCCCCGAAACATCAGGTGCTCGAAGAGGTGGGAGATGCCGGTGATTCCCGGCAATTCGTTCCGGGAGCCCACCTGATAATGGAGTTGCAGGGAGACGATGGGGAGACTCCGGTCGGGCAAGACCAGGAGGGTGAGGCCATTATCCAGGGTGTCCTGCACCATTTCGATTCCCGGCTGCCAGGCCGCCGGCGCGAACTTGGGGGATGGGGTCACGGGTTCCTCCTGCCGATTTTGCGCTTCCCGCGCACCGCGGGGGAGGCGCTTGGATTGATATCGTGTTCTAAAATCTGGTTTCCAAATCTGGTTCCCAAGTTTAACTTGGGAACCAGATTTGACCAGATTGGAGAGATCCGCAAGATCCCTCTCAGGGAACCGGGCGAGGGGGTGGATAGCCGCTCCAGCGGCGCAGCAGGTCCTCATCCACTTCCATGGTTATGGGCGTCATTTGGGCGATGGGAATGCTCTTGGGGGACTCGCCCCGGAGGACCCGCCGGGCCAGGGCGGCGGTCTCCGCCCCCAGGCGGCGGTAGTCCAGGGCCAGCCACAATAATGCCCCCCGGTGCGATCCTTCGGGATAGCCGCTCACCACCATGACCTTGAGGCGGCGGCCCCAGTCCAGCAGCAAGGGGGCGTAGCGGGCGGCGCTGGCCGCGGGGGGGAGATAGATCACCCGGGCGCCCCGGGCCAGGAGGCGTTCCAGTTGGGGGCGATCCGTGGCCGCGGCGCGGCTCTCCTCGATCAAGGGTTTGATCCCCAACCCGGGAGCTAATTGGCCAAATTCCCGGGCCAGGTCCGCGGCCACCCCGTCGGTGGGATCGTACAACAGACCCCAGGGGGCGCTCCCCAGAAGGCCGGAGCCCTCTTTCAAGGCTGCTTCCAGGGGGGGCGGCGAGGCGATGCCGGTGACGTTCTCCTGATGATTCTCGGGATGCGCCGCGCGCATAGGCGGCCTTGGTGAAATAGGGATTGGCCACCAGGGCGAAGACCACCGGGGTGCTCTTCTCCACCGGGGCCACCTGCAGCAAGGCCGGGGTGCCCAGGACCACCAGCAGCCGGGGCCGGAGCTGCCGCGCCCGCCCCAGTTGCTCCCGGATTTCCCGGTCGGAGTCCGGGGCGCACACCACTTTCAGGGGAAGGTCCTGCAGGTTTTCTTCCAGGCCCGCAATGGCCTGGCGCATCCGCGGCGAATCCGGGGAGCAAAAGATGACGACGGGAGCCTGCCGGGAAGGGCGGCAGCCCCAGGCGGCCAGCGCCAGGGCCAGGAAAAGGATCAGGAGCTTGCGGTTTGGGGGTTGCGGTTTTCGGTATTTGCATCTCTGGGTTGGAATGGCAAACATTATCGAACCGATACCGGTTAATCGGTGCGCCTCATCGCGGTGATCTGATCTCGTTCCCAAGTTAAACTTGGGAACGAGATTGCAAAGGGAACTCAAAACTCAAAACTCAAAACTCGAAACTCGAAACTTAAATCGCCTCTCAGTGGATGATTTTTCCAATCCGGTCCCAGCGCACCTGGAATTGGCTGGTGTCCCAGGAGAGGTGGTGGATCAGCCCATTCAGTCCCCCCAGTAAGCTTAAGAGGAATTTGGGCTCCCCGGGAGGCCCCTTCCAGGAGAAATAGATGATGGTGGCCTTCCCCTTGATGGCGTCCAGGTTCACGAAACCCCAAAAACGGCTGTCGAAGCTGCGGTCCCGGTTATCGCCCATGCAGAAATAGCAGTGCGGCGGGACCACCACCGGGCCGTAATTATCCCGGGGCGCCTGATCGGCCGGGATAAATTCTTCATGTCCGTTGCTGTCTTTGAAGATTGCCTGGGGTATTTTGAATTCCTGGTCGTTAATGAAAACTTTTTTATTGATAACCTGCACTTTATCCCCGGGCAGGCCGATGACCCGCTTGATATAGTCTTTGGGTTCGATATAGGCCGGGTTATCGCGGTACATACTGGTGGGCGGTTGATTGATATAGTCTTTGCTGGGATCCAGGGTGAAGATGAAGACCACCACGTCGCCCCGCTGGGGGGCGCCCAGGGGGACCATTACCCGGTTGGTGAAGGGATTGCGGACGCCGTAGCTTAATCGGTTTACCAGGAGGTAATCCCCGATCAGCAGGGTGTTCTCCATGGACCCGGAGGGAATGGAAAAGGCCTCGAAAAGAAAGGCCCGGATGATCAGGGCCAGGATAATGGCGATGCCCAAGGCCTCGCCATACTTCGCGGAAGATGGATTTCTCCGCGGGACGCGGGCGCGGGGCGGATTGCGGAAGTTTGGCGAACAATGTTTCTATTTTCCTTAAAATAATGGTAATGGGGCCAGCGGCTCCGGGCCGCGGCCGGATCCGTTAATCCATGGGGATGAATTGATCCTGGGGGGCGCCGCACACGGGGCAGACCCACTCCGGGGGCAGTTTTGCAAAGGGGGTGCCGGCAGGGACGCCGTTGTCCGGGTCACCCACGGCGGGATCGTAAACATAACCGCAAATCTGGCACTGATATTTCTGCACGGTGGACTCCTTATAAAGGGGATGTGACCCGGTTGAGTCTCCGGATCAGGGCCGGTGCGGCCGCGAAGGACTCGAGATGATGGGCCGCCTGGAGACGGGGGTTGCGGTAGGCCACCAGGGGCACCCCGGCATTGGCGGCAAAGTCCTGGTCCACCTCAGAGTCCCCGATATAGATGGCCTCCCGGGCCTGAAGACCGAAGTGGCCCAGGATGCGGGCAAAGGATTCCGGATCTGGCTTGGGGCGGGAGACGTCCTGGGCCGAAATCACCAGGTCAAAGCCCTCCGTCAAGCCGTGATAGCTAAGCACCGCCTGGGTAGTGGTGGTGCGATTGGTGGCCAGGGCGGTGAAACAGGCGGGGCGCAAAAAATCCAGGAATTCCCGGAGGTGCGGTTCTTCCACCATCATCGGGATAAAGGGCCGGTAATCGAAATTGCGGGCAAAATCGAAGACCGCCTCCAGGCGGGGATAGCCCTGGAAGAGATACGCCAGGGATTCCTGGACGGTATGGCTGTGGACATAATCCTCGGCCTGGGAGCTTAAGCGCGGGCGCTCAAAACGGGCCAGAATGGTATTATAAAAGGCGATGTTGGCCTGCCGGGAGTCGAACAAGACCCCATCGCAATCAAAGGCTACCAGCTTGATCAAACCACGTGTCCCGGAATAAAGAGAAATGAAGGCGTCCCCAGCTGCGGCGGGGGCGGAAACCCTGCTCAGGATCAGGATTTAACTCCTGATAAGTTAATTTGAAATCTCCGGGTTGTCAATAGCCCAGGCGCCGGAACCGGACCGGGTAAGGATGCCGGCAGGCTGCCAGGCCAGAGGCCCAGGCTACCAAGGCGGGTGGCATAGGCGTCGCCTGTGCAAAGTAGTGGTTCAGCCCAGGCCAGAGGCCCAGGCTACCAAGTACGGGTAGCCTAGGCGTCCCGCCGTGTGGTATTTTCAGGAGAGCAGCTCGCTCCCCTTAAAAAAGAGCTTTTCCCTTGATTTTCAACCGGGTTTTTCCCAGAATGCAGGAATGCCTACTACTTCCGTAAGCTCGCGGCTCTCGGCCCTGAGAAACCTGCTGTCGTCCCGGGAGGTGGACGCCCTCCTGGTCTCCGGCCCGGAGAACCGCCGTTATCTCAGCGGCTTCAGCGGGGAGGATCCCGATTGGGGATTGCTCCTCATCACCCAGGCCGCGGCGTTGCTCATCACCGATTGCCGCTACCAAATTTGGGCCCAGCGGGAAGCCGCGGCCTTTCGGATTGAGGTTTACCGGCACAACCTGGGGGACAGCCTGGCGGAGCTCCTTAAGGAGTTGGGGGTGCGCCGCCTGGGCTTCGAGGCGGCCCACTTGAGCTACCGGCAGTATCAGCGGCTGAGCGCCGCCGCGGCCGCGCAGGGCCTCCGGGTGGAGTGGGAGCCCCTGGAAGATTTGGTGGAAGAGCTGCGGGAAACCAAGTCGCCGGATGAATTGGCGGCCATGCGCCGGGCTCTGGAACTGAGCGAGCTGGTCCTGCGCCGGGTGGCCGCGGCGCTGGCCCCGGGGAAGACAGAGCGCCAGGTGGCCTGGGAGATTGAAAAGGGTCTGCGGGAGGGGGGGGCGGAGGCCCTGGCCTTTCCACCCATCGTGGCCGCGGGGACCAACAGCGCCTGCCCCCACCACCAGCCGGGGGAGCGGGTCATCGAGGCCGGGGAACCCATCATCATCGATATGGGCGCCCGGCTGCACGGCTACTGCGCGGATATCACCCGCACCTATCTCCTGGGACCTGCGGATGAGCGGTTCCAAGAGATTTACACCCTGGTGCGCCAGGCCCAGGCCCGGGCGGAGACGGGGCTCCGGGCCGGGATGGACAGCCTGGCGGGAGACGCCCTGGCCCGGGAGGTGATCGCCGCGGCGGGCTACGGCGAGGCCTTCGGCCATTCCCTGGGTCACGGGGTGGGCCTGGGGATTCATGAAAACCCCTCCCTGAACCCGAACCCGGAGCGCCGCACCTTACTCAAGTCCGGCAGCGTCTTAACCGTGGAGCCGGGCATCTACCTGGCGGATTGGGGCGGGGTGCGCCTGGAGAATATGGTGTGGTTGCAGCCGCAGGGGGCGGAGGTCTTGAACCGTTATCAGGAGTTTTATAGATGGTGAGGGGGGGTAATCCCGGCCCCTAAAAGGCGGACGCAGTTCATGTAGAACCGCCGCCCCCGGCGGTTCTAGCCTTTATGCAGGCGCCGCCGGGGGCGGCGGCGCTACATATTCCCCCCCTGCCATCCATCCCCGCCCCAACCAGGGATAATCGTCTAATTCCCTAACCAGACCCTGGTCCGATCTGGTTCCCAAGTTAAACTTGGGAACCAGATCGGATAATTTTTACGCCCAAGAGCAAAAACCCTCTGCGTTGACATTTCCGGGGATTCTGGTAATTTTGCCCCACATGGAACCCGGCAGCATCGTGGAATTTTTCGAGGAAAAGCGCATCCTTTGCGGCGTGGTCCTGGAGCTCAAAGGGGAGCGCCTGCATGTCCTGAGCCAGAACGGCCGGGAATTTACCCTGCCTCCCAAGCGTCTCTTGCACGCCGGGCCCTCTCTGCCCCTGAACCGATTAATCCGCCAGGATTTGCTGAAGCGTCTGGAGGAGACCGCCGGGAGGCGGGAAGTCCTGAAAGCCGCCATTAATCTGGAGGAGCTTTGGGAGCTGCTGGCCCCGGAGGACCATGCCGCCACCGTGACGGAGTTGGCCGAGCTGTGGTTCGGCCGCGCCTCCCCGGATGAAGTGGCGGCCACCGGGAGAAGGCTGCGGGAAGATCGGCTCCTTTTCAAGCTCCGGGACGAGCAGGTCGAGGCCAACCCGCCGGAGCTGGTGGCCCAACTGCGGCAGCAGCAGGAACGGGAAGCGGCCCGGCGGCGGCAACTGGCGGAGGTGGGCGCCTGGCTCCAGGCGGTCTGGGAGGGGCGGGAGCTTGCCCGGCACTATCCCTGGCGGGAAGAGGTGGTGGCGCTGCTGCGCCGGATGGCGGTTAGCGGCGCGGAGGCCCCGGACTATGACCAGGGCAAGGCTTATCTGGACCAGGCCGGCCTGAGCGCCGCTGCGGCCCCTTTCCGGCTGCTGGTGCGCCTGGGGGTCTTTCATGAAGATGAAGACCTGGAATTGCACCGCCTGGAAACGCCGGTGGAGTTTTCCCCCGCGGCCCTGGCTCAGAGCCGGCAACTGGCCAGTTCGCCTCCCGCTCCGGACCCGTACGCGGCCCGGCGCCGGGACCTGAGCCACCTGGCGCTGATCACCATCGACGGGGAGCACACCCGGGATTTCGATGACGCCCTCAGCCTGGAAGAGCTCCCGGAGGGCTGGCGTCTCGGCATCCACATTTCCGATGTCTCCACCGTGGTCCAACCCGGCGCCCCCCTGGATCAGGAAGCCGGGGAACGGGGCAGTTCCATCTATCTGCCGGAACGGCGCCTGCCCATGCTGCCGGAGGAGATTTCCGAAGACCTCTTGAGCCTCCTGGCCCACCGCCCCCGCCGGGCCCTGAGCTTCATGGTGACCCTGAGCCCGGAGGCGGAGGTCCTGGATTGGGCCATCGAACCCAGTCTCATCCAGGTGAGCCGCAGGCTGACTTACCACGAGGTGGAGGCCCTGATTCAACAGGAGCGAACCCTGGCGGTTCTCTCCCGGTTGACCCGGAGGCTCAAGGAGGAGCGCCTGGCCCAGGGCGGCTACGAGCTGCTACTGCCTGAGGTTTGGGTGATGTTCGGCCCCCAGGGGGAGTTGCAGGTGTCGGTGGAGGACCAGGAGACTTCCAGCCGCCAATTGGTGGCGGAGGCCATGGTGCTGGCCAATTCCCTGGCGGCCCGCTTTCTGGCCGACCGGGGCATCCCCGCCATCTATCGCAGCCAGCCGGAGCCCCGGGAACCTATTCAGCCAAAGGAGCACAAGGGTCTGTTGGAATTATGGCGGGACCGGCGCAGTCTCAGCCGGGTGGTAATGGGCGTTTCGCCCCTGCCCCACTGGGGTCTGGGGTTGAGCTGCTATACCCTGGCCACTTCCCCCATCCGCCGCTACCTGGACCTCTTGATCCACCGCCAGCTTCTGGCGGCCCTGAGCGATACCCCGCCCCCCTATGGCCGCCAGGACCTGGAGCAAATCCTGCCGCGGCTGGAGCCGGCCATGCGCCGGGGTGGCAGGCTTAAGGCCCGGCGGCTGCGCTATTGGCTGCTGAAGTACCTGGCGGCCCGGCTGGGACAGAAGAAGGAGGCCCTGGTGCTGGAGTCCTTGCCCCACCGGTACCGCCTCATCTTCCCCGACCTGTTGCTGGAGTTGTTTATGACGGCGCCCCCCGGTCTGCGGCTCTCCCCCGGGGACACCGTCCTGGTGCGGCTGGACCGGGTTTCACCCCGGGAGGACCAGATCAAGGTGTCGCTGGCCTAAAGAGCCGGCAGGAACGAGCTGAGCCCCTGAAATGCCGTTTAAATTAGAAATTAGGATCGCTGACCACGCGGGTCTTTGGGTAATATCAGAAGTGAGATAAAAAATAGATATGAGGTAGAGATCAGCAGCAATATCGCGGAAGGCTGGGAGCAAATAGATAGCAGTTATCGGGGATTACTCCGTCGAGAGGCATGAGGATTCCGTGGCGGTGGAGCGAAAGGAAGGGAGAGGGCGAAGGATTAAGCTCACTTGCCGCTATGGAGCGCAGCGAAGTGGCGATCAGGTGGAGCGCCTTGTTAGGGAATACATTTTCTGAGCGTACCCTTTACCCAATCAGGCATTGACCAAAAGAACAGGTAGAGCAGACCAAAAAAAACGCCCCAGTTAGATAGTTCATCAAGCACAAAACTTACATAACCGCCATACGGTAGATGGTGTGTAATTTTGATTATCAGTAGATACCATTGCGATAGAAATATGAATGACACAATGACCATAGAACCCAATGAAATATCGCGAATGTAACATTTTCCCCATACGACCAGCTGAGGGATGGTGAGTATGAGGAACATGAGTCTGTAATCCCAGTTATTGCCCAGCAGGAATGTTCCCAAATAAATTGCAGTTCCTGCTCTAAATGCATCGAGATACTCTGCTTCGCTTTGACTTTCTGTTAGAAAGTCATCGCGGAGCAAGGAAGTAAACGCGAACCATAACGCCAACAAAACTATTAGGTAGGATAAAAACCTTGCATACCATCCTAACGTATGATTGAAACTCATTGCTTTCATCCAAAATACATCTAATCCATAAGACAGGCTTATGCTTCTTGGTGTTGCATCTCTAATCAATGAAATGTCCGAATAAGTTAGAAATATATAACTAGCGATGAAGGCAACAGAAAATTAAAACATATCTCAAAAACAATGGTCGGATTGCTCTAAGTAAAACTGCACACCCAAAAATAGGATATAGTTTCAAGACGAACCCAAGCAAGACAGCTAAGGCAGATAATATGTGCCACCTTTTAATTGCTACAACTGATATAGTGACAAGAAAAAACATAAATAAATCAATATTACCCCGCTCGATACCCAATAAAGTGGCTGGAGACAAAACAGCTGCCATAACAAGCACGATAATTATATTGCTGGCATGTGGTAATAATAAGCAGATACTAACCATAAATAACAAAATAAAACTAATTCCTATGTATGTTGTATGACTTTGATTAACACCAATTGAATATAAGCTTTGCCAAACTCTGGGGTAATTTAGTCTTCTTTGCCAAGGGTCTCCAGGATTCTCAATCATTGGATCAAACCCTTGTGCGTATGATTCTGCGCCGCCGGTAATAACGCGAAGATCAGCAAAATGCGGAGACATTGTGGGGATATTCCATAGCCTCCATGTCCTATCGTAACCGTATAAACTAAATAGCAATCCAAAAACCAGCGTTACTAAAACGCAAGCCAATATTACTTTCCTTCTTGATATCCATATTGTTGCCCAAACAATAATTAGATTGATCCCGATAAGATGTGGAGATTCGGTTTTCTGTCCGTATAAGACGCCATTGTATCGCGTCTTCCAATGACCATAAATCATGATATATCATTGGCTTGCATCGAGGCTGCCCCCTTATCACGGTTCTTCGGACCTCTTTGCCCGGAAAAATCCCCCAAAGTTTCTGTTCTTGAAGCTGAATCCTCTGTCGACGCCATGATAGCACAAGTTTCCTTGGAAAAATATCTTTGCTGTGGAGCTTACTGACCCCAGGCCAGCACTGATCGGTGGTGGTGAGCCGGGGAAAGGGCTGCGGTGAGATACGCATACCAGCCCCTTTGAGAAGCAGGATTAAAAAATAGCAGATCACTTGCCAGAGCGACAATTATCCCCAAGCCCATAAAAATTGCGGATATTCCCCGGATATACCTTCTAACTTTTCGCCGGCTCCGTGGTCTTTACCATTGAAAGCCTGGATTCGATCCTCTTTCCGGAAACCTAGCAAAACACCAGGGAGGGAACCATGTTATCTCCGCAGCAAGCCTTAATTGTGGCGGCGTCCTTGTTGCTCTTCTGGGGCGCAGGGCAAGCCGGGGCGGGCCAGGGGGGCCTCTCCGCGGCTGACTCTGACTTTCAAAGGGTTAAAACCAGAGTCGCCGAACTGCAAGAGGATATCTCCACCATTAATCTCTTAAACGGACTTAACCTCTCCCAGGACCAGGAGAAGCAAATCCTGCAATTGGCCCAGGAGGCCCGCCAGGTCCGGGAACGGGCCACCATCAATTCGCCCTCCCTCCTGGAGGCCATGCGGCAGGCTGAAACCTCCTACGCCAACCTTAAAGAAGAGATCGAGAAAGGCGCGCCGGCCAGGGGTCAGATTCCCACCCAGGCAGCCCAGGTCAATCATCACCTGAAGGAGTTGCAAGACCAGGGCAACCGGCAGATGTCCACGGAGTTCAGCGCCCTGGAGGGGAAGCTCAGGGGGGTGCTGAGCCCCGAACAGCTCCAGGTGGTGGAAGATTTCAGCCCCTGCCTGATCCCTCCGGTGGATTTGCGCTCGCCGGTGCGGGCCGGCCAGGCCGCCTCCAACCAGGGAAGCGTAAACCTGCTGCGGCGGTTGCGGGCGATACCCGAGGATAAATGGCAGGCGCGGCGGCGAATGATCGCCCAGAAGATTGTGAATAATATCAATGAAAACCATTACCGGATGACCGAAGCCGAAAAGACCGCGGCGGAAGCCCGCCTCCTGGCGGTGTTGGACCAGGCGCGGCAGATGTCGGATATGGATTTTGAGCTGGCCAAAGAAAAACTGGCCGCGCAGATTGCGCCCCCAGACAAAATTAAGAACCTGCGGAATGAAATCGAAGCGCGCCTGCCTCATGCGAGAAGGCCGCAAATGTCCCGGTTGGGACGCTCTTTGCTCAGCGACAATATTATTCCCATCCTGGAGCAGCGCCTCGCCAACAACAACCTGGCAGAGGCGCGCTAAAGGAGAGCCGGTGATGGACCTGAAGCTGATGGAGCCCGGAAGCCGCCGCGCCTTCCTGGCCTGGACGGGCCGCCTGGGTCTGAGTGCGGCCCTGGCGCCCGTGGCCTGGCAGGCGCTGCAGGTCTTGGGCCTGCTGGCTGGAGAGCAAGCACAGGCGGCACCCTTACCCCTCCAGCCAGGACCGGCCCCGGCCCGCTATTATACCCGGCTGGAAGGGGGTAAAGTGCAGTGCCAGTTGTGCCCCCGCCACGAAGTTCTGGCCCCGGGGCAGATGGGCTTTTGCCGCGTCCGGCAGAATCTCGGCGGGGTGATGATGACCCATGCCTATGGTCAGCCGTGTGTCCTGAACCTCGACCCCATCGGCAAGAATCCCCTGGGCCATTTTTACCCGGAGATGACGGTGCTGGCCCTGGCCCATGCCGGTTGCAACCTGCGCTGCCTCTATTGCCAAAACTGGCAGTTTTCCCAGAAAAGCCCCACCCAGACGAAAAATATCGTCCCCTTCGATTTCCGGCAAACCGCGGCCAGGATGCAATCCAGGCGCATGGGCGGGGTAAGTTTCACCTACACCGAAGCTGACTGCGCCCCGGAATTCGCGGGAGATTTCGCGGGATTCTGCGGCCAGTTTGGCCTCCAACGCACCCTGTGCACTTCCGGTTACCTGAGAAAACAGCCCTTCCAAGACCTGCTGCGGAACTTCGAGGCGGTGACCATCACCTACAAGGGCGCCACTGATGATTTTTACCAGCGGGTGGTGGGAGGCAACCTGAATCCGGTCCTGGAATCCATGGTGCTGGCCAAAACCGAGGGCAAGTGGCTGGAGGTGGCCACGCTCATTGTACCCACCCTCAATGATAGCCGGGAGGGGTTGACCGCGATGGCCCGCTGGCTCAAGGGCAACCTGGGGGCCGAGACTCCCTGGCATCTGGAGCGGTTCGACCCCCAGTTTAAACTGATGAACCTGCCACCCACGCCCCAGCAAACCCTGGAAACCGCCAGGCAAATCGGCCTGGATGCCGGCCTGAAGTTCGTATATATCTCCAACCTGGCCCCGCACCCGGGCAATCACACTTATTGCCCCTCCTGCAGCCGGGTGTTGGTCAAGCGCCTGGGCTTTAAGGTGCTGGAAAATCACCTGGTCCATGGGGCTTGCCCTTACTGCGGGACCAGGATTCCAGGCGTCTGGGCTTGAAAGCCGACCTTTCCCCCGGCCGGCAGGCCCTTAGGATTGTCCCGGTCCTCACCGGGCTGGGGGGGTTTTCGCAGTTTGGCCAGATTCTCACCTTTCGGGAGATCATGGCCCAGTGCCACGGCTCCGAACTTCTGTTTGGCTTGATGCTGGGGGCGTGGCTGCTCTGGGCCGCGGCGGGCACCGCGCTGGGGGCCTGGTGGGGAGGCGCCCGGAGGGACTCCCAGGGCCGCCGGCCTCTGAAAGTTTTGGCGCTCAGCGCCCTGGCCGGCGGGCCGGTCCTGGCCGGGCAGATCCTCTGGCTGCGCCTGGCCCCCTGGGGTTCCGCCGCGGTGGCGGGCCAATGGCTCTCTCCCGGGCAGAGCGCCTGGCTCAGCCTCCTGGCCCCCGCGCCCCTGGCCCTCCTGGCCGGCTGCCAATTCAGCCTGGCGCTCCGGGCCGCGCCCTGGCAATCCGTGGGGCCCCTGTTTCGGGCGGAAGCTTGGGGGGCCATGGGGGGCGGTCTGCTAACCGCCCTGGTCCTGGTCCATCTGGGTGGCGCCTTGTCCCTGGCCCTGGCCATCGGGGCGCTGCTGACAGTTTTGGTCTTCCTACTCCTCCGGATCCAGACTCAGAGACCCTTGGCCATAAGCGGCGGCTTGCTGGCAGTGGTAATGCTGGCGGCCGCGGCCCTGCCTCTGGACCGCTGGTCTGAAGAGCGCTCTTGGGGCCACCGGCTTCCCGGCCATGCCCTCCTCGAGGTGCAGAACACCCGGTACGGGCGCCTGGCCCTGCTGCAAGATCAGGCCGGCCAGCAGCTCTCGGTCTTCCAAAACGGCGAATTCCTGGCCGCGGTGAATGAAGCCGATAACACCACGGCCCGGCAACTGGCCGCGGTTGCTTGCGGCCAGCATCCCGCCCCCGCCAGCGCCCTGCTCATCGGCGGCCTCCTGAGCCGCTTGCCGGCCGCCATGCTGGAACATGGGCTGAAGAGCCTGGAAGTGGCGGAACTCGACCCGGCGGTGGGGCAACTCGCCACCCGGCTTGGTCTGGCGCCGGTTCGGGATCCCAGGATGAGGCTGATCTCCGCAGACGGGAGGGCGCTGGTCAAAGCGCACCGCGCCCGCGACCTGGGATCTGGTGGTGGCAGTGCTGCCCGAGCCGGACAGCGCCCTAACCAACCGCTATTGCACCCGGGAGTTCTTCCGGGAAGTAAAACTAAGGCTCAAGCCCGGCGGGGTGTTTTGCCTGTTCTTGCCCGCCTATGGAGCCACGGCTTCATATACCGGCCCCATTCTGGCCCGGCGCACCGGAGCCGTCCTGGCCGCGCTGGACCAGGTTTTCGCAGAGACCCGGGCGGCTCCCCTGGGAGGACACCTGCTGGTGGCCAGCGATCGCCCGGGGCAGTGCAGTTTCGATCCGGACGTGCTGGCGGGGCGCATCTTCAAGCGGCCGCAGGCCCGGCCCTATAGCGAAACCCTGGAAGGGGGGCGGTTAACGCGGCAGGACCTGGGAATGGCCCAATGCCGTCTCTACTTTGAGACTATGCTGGGCGGGGCGCTGGCGCAGGAACCCTCCTGGCTGGATGATACCCTGCACCAGCCTTTGCTGGAGAATTTTCAAAAGACTTTGCGGAGTTACCCGGTGAAGGCCAACCGGGATGGCCAGCCGGTGGAGATCCCTTACAGCTTTATCCTCTCCGGAATGATGGCCCAGGGGAATGAGGCAGCCACGGAAAACTTCGGCTATTGGTATGTGCGCCTCACGGAAGGGCTCGACTCCCGGACCGCCTCGCTGCCCCTGGCGGCGCTGTTCCTGGTAGTCATGAGCGTGGGCGCCGCCTGGCCCTGGAACCAGAAGCTGGCCGCCAGGCGCCCGGCGGCTGAGCCTTCCCGGAGCTTTTTCGCCTGGCGCTCCCCGCCTATGCCACCGGCGTCTTCGCCATGACCTTCCTGATAACTCTGCTGGAGATTTATCAGAATCTGTGCGGTTACGTTTACGTGGACGTGGGCGTGTTTTCGGCCATGTTCATGGGCGGCCTGGCGCTGGGGGCCTTGGCCGCGGAGCATTGGCGATCTGCGGCCTGGGGCAGGCCGGCGGCGCTGCTGGGCGCCATGATGGTTTTGTGTCTGCTGCCCTCCCTCCTGTTTGGGGGGCTCGCGGCCGGCGGGTACATCCGGCCCTTGATGGGGGCCCTGCTCCTGGCCGCGGGTTTTGCTGATGGGGCGATGTTCCTGCTCCTGAGCCGGCAAGGGCCAGGCTGGCTTCCGGGCGGCCCCGGCCCCTGGGTCTATAGCGCCGATCTGGTGGGGTCCGGGCTGGCGGCTTTCCTGACCGGCGCGCTGCTGCTCCCGGCCCTGGGAATCGCCTGGACCCTGGGGCTGACGGCCGTCCTGTTAGCCGTGGCCGCCCTGGCGCTGCCGGCCGGGCGCCGCCAGGATGATCCCCAAGCCCGGGCAAGCCGTGGCCCTGGCCTTAAAGAGCCGGCAGTAACGAGATGAGCCCCTGAAATGCCGTCAGCGCGTGCGGCTGGGCGGCGCCATAAATTCCGGCCCCACCGGCTCCTTAATGGTTTCCTGGAGGATTTGGTCGATGGCGTGCATAGCGGGCTGATCCAGGCGCCAGCCAAAAATCTCGGGCAAAGGCTCCATCTGGTCGGGCCTCCTGCCGCCCCACAGGGCGATCTCGGCCCCATGGTCCAAGACCCAGCGCACCCCCAGGTGGAGCACCCGGCGATCAAACCGCTGCCAGGCGAATTGATCCAGCCGTTTCACCGCAGCCAGATACTCGCTAAGGCGCGGCTCCTTAAATTTAGGGTCGATTTTGCGCAGGTCGTCACCCTGATATTCTCGCGCCGCGGTGACTTGGCCCGATAAAAGCCCCCGGCACAAGGCGCCGTAGGTCATCAGGGCCAGATGATTCTTCTTGCTGAAGGGCATGAGGTCCGCTTCGATCTCGCGCTCAAAGAGATTATAAGGCGGCTGCACGACGTGTACCGGGCCCCCCCGCTGAAATGCCTGGATTTGCTCGGGTGAATAGTTGCTCACCCCCACCGCCCGGATTTGCCCGGCTTTCAGGAATTGGTGCAGAACCCTGGCAGTTTCCTCGAAGGGCTCCAGGGGATCAGGCCAATGGACAAACAGAATATCCACGTGGTCGGTCTGCAAATTTTTCAAGGAATCGGCAAAGTTCCGCTTAATAAAATCCGGCGAACAATTGCGGAAGACCTGGCCGTCCTTCCAGTCCAGGCCGGTCTTGGTGGAGATGAAGACTCGATCCCGGCATTTTTTTTGCGCCAGGGCCTTGCCGACTATCTTCTCGGAGACCCCGAAGCCATACACCGGGGCGGTATCGATGAGGTTGACGCCTTTATCCAGGGCGGCATGAATGGTATTAATGGCCTGCTGTTCATCAGTGCCGCCCCACATCCAGCCGCCCATGGCCCAGGTGCCCAGGGCGATGCGGGAAACCTCCAGATCCGTGCCGGGAATGCGCAGGTATTCCATAAATGCCCCTTTCCGGTTTACTCCCGTCGATGGCGGCGCCAATGCCGCGGATGATCTCCTTGCGGTCTTCCCCCGGAGGGTTGATTTCTACTTGGGCAGCGGCCCTCGAGTTATCTTCACCAGATCGGCCGGTCTTACCCACTTGGCAAAGGCCGCCTGGACCTGCTCGGCAGTCAGCGCCGCATAGTCTTTAGCCGCGGTAATCGGTTCATCCGGCGGCAAGTCCAGAATGGAGCGTTTGATCAACCCCATGGCAATGCTCTGCAAACTGGATTCGGACAGGGGGATTCTCCGCAGCAACATCAATTTTGCCTGGCGTAATTCGTCGGGATTTACCTTTTGGGACTGCATCTCCATTAAATTACGCGCCACGATGCCCTGGACTTTGGCAACATTGTCCGGATCGCAGGCATACTCAATGGCATAGAGGGCCCGGGTCTGATTGGCTTCCAGCTCCACCTCCACGGAATATACGAGACCGGTTTCTTCCCGCAACTGCTGGTAAAGCCGGGTAGCATAAAAGCCACCTCCCAGGACGTGGTTCCCCAGCGCCAGGGCGTAGTAATCCGGATTGGACCGCGTCAGTCCCAGGGTTTCCGCCAGGTCGACCTCATCCTGCACCCGGCTGGAATCGGGTACGGCCACCGAGGCAGGGGTGTTGGGGGGTACGGGCGGCAGCAGGATATTTGGTTTAGGACCGGAAGCCGTCCATGGTCCAAAGTATTGCTCGATTACCTGTCGGGCCTGCTCGGGGGTCACCTTGCCGATAACGATGATCACGGTCTGGTCGGGTCGAAAGACCTTGGAAAAATAGTCTTGGATATTCGCCAAAGTCAACCCGGAGACCGTGGCCGGCGTGGCCTGGCGCAAGGTCGGGTCGCTTTGGGGATATAAAGCTGCTTTGAGTGCCCGGCTCGCCAGATAATCCGGACTTTGGAGCCTGCCGGCCACGGTGGCGGCTACCTGAGAGCGCACAATTTTGAAGGCGTCCTCCGGCAGAGCCGGATGGAGTTCATTATCCGCCAGGAGCTGCACCCCGCGCTCGGAAGTGGCCGGACAATGCCTGTAAAGAAAAAGAGGTTCCGGTGGAGACTTGCGCGGCAATATCATCCAGGGCTTTCTGAAAGGCCAACCGATCCAGGGAGGTGGTGCCGTAGGAAAAAAGCTGGTCCAGTACCTGAGCAATGCCCTCCTGCCCTTGAGGCTCCTGTAAATCCGGCTGATTTTTAATATGGCCGTAAACGCTGATCGTGTCGCTGATCGATTCAGGCTGCACCATCAGTTTAATCCCGTTAGGCAAGATGCTCACCACCGGGTGCACGGTGGAGGTGGGAATGGACAAGCGCTCCAGGGAACTCTTGGCCCATTCGGGCAGGATCACGTTTTTGCCGGGCTGCAGATTGAAGGATTCTTTGCCGCCAAAGCCTTTGGAGGATATGGGTTGGCCGGAGGCCTGGGGAGTAAGGATGGCCACCACCGCATGATTGAGATCCAGGTATTGGCGGGCGACGCGATCGACGTCTTTCACCGTAACCCGGCTAATGGCCTGAACGTCGTCCGCGGGAGACTGCCGGCCTTCCACCGCCAGCGCTTGGGACCAGGTCGTTGGCCAGATCGGACACGGAATTTTTTTGTTCTTCCAGTTGGGCCAATTCAAGGTTTTTGGCAGCTTCCACCAGATCGGCGGGGATACCCTGGGCCACGCTTTTGGCTAAGACTTCTTTGACCTCCTGCAGCAACTTCTGCGGATCGCCGCCCTTGGGGAAGGCGGCGTGGCATAGGCCAGACCGGCCTCGGGGAGGGGGTTCAAGGAAAAGTCGGTGTTTAAGGCCTGGCCCGCAGCCGCCAGGGCATACAGGTCCCCCCGTTGACTGGCCAAGACATCGGCCAGCACCTCGGAAGCGGCATAATCAGGGCTGTTATAGCCGGGCAAGCGAAAAGCCACCACGACCAACCCGTAAGGCAAATCCGTGTTCATCTCGAACTTTTCGGCCGCTACCGGCTGCAGCTGCACCTCCGGCCGGGGAGGCAGATCTTTCCTGGGAATATCCCCGAATAAGTTTTTGACGCTGGCCAGGGTTTTTTGGGGGTCCACATCCCCGGTGATCACGAGAATGGCGTTATTAGGGGCGTACCAGGTATCGTGAAACTTCTGGAGCATGGCGCCGGTGGTCAGGTCGAAAGAGGCGCGGGTGCCCAGGGCATCGAGGGCATAAGGCGTCCCCTTGAACATGGTCGCCAGGAGTTTGATATAAAAGACATATTCGGGATTGGAAAGGTCCTGGGCCACCTCCTGCTCAATGGCGCCCCGCTCCTGGTTCCAGAGTTCGTCACTGTCGAGGACGCCGCGCATCCGAATGGCCTCGATATGCAAGGGCACATCCAGATCCTCGGCGGGGACGGTAAAGGCGTACTGGGTGACCACCTGCTGGGTATCAGCTTCGAACTCCCCACCCATGGCGGCACTGATGGCCGCCAGTTGGCCGGCCGAAAGCCCGGGGCTGCCGCGAAACATCATGTGTTCCTGAGCGTGGGCCATTCCCGGGAACCCTTCCGGAGCCTCGTTGGAGCCCACCAGATAATTGACCATGGTCGTGGCCACGGGAGCGATAGGATCTTGAATAATCACCACACGCAGGCCATTGCTCAAGGTAGCCCGCAAAACGGCAGCTTGCTTTTCCCCGGCGCCACAGGCTGATAAAGCCGCCAGCGCCAGGATCACCATTACTTTTAGGCCGATGTCCGCCAGCCGGTGAAGGTCCAGTCGTTTTCCGAATAACATGTCACCTTATCCTTTTAGAGATGGATAAATTGCCGGGGTTCCGGGATTGACTTAATCCATTAGCGCATGAAGATAATCACTTAAAAACTTCTTGTCTGCTTTCTAAAGGGAAAGAGCCGGAAATTCCGGGTCCGTTCCCTTTTGCCTGCCATGGGCTCCACTGATAGGCAAGCCTTGATCTGGTAAAACCCCAAAAAGCCGAAAGATCGGCGGTGCTCCGCGCCAGCCGAGACCCAGGCCCGGGAGGCCAGCGCGCTCCTGGTGCGCCCCGGGTCATGTGAAACATTTTGCAAGCATCTTTTTTTATTGCCTAATCTTCATTAAAGCTGTATCCGGAAAGAAGAGCACCTCCGGGAAAAAATCAACAAGATTGGCGATCTGGCAGTTGGTCGGCAAATTAAGATGCCAGTGGTCCGCAGTTTAAGAGGTCCTGGACGGCGAGGGTCAGGAAGAGAGATTAAACCAAGGCAAAAAGGAGAAGAGCAATGAAAAAAGGTCTAATGGCAGGGTTCTTGGTTTTGATTCTGGCAACCTCAGGAATGGCGGCGGACACCATCAAGATAGGCGGGATGCTGCCCTTGTCCGGCAGGGCGGCGGACCTGGGCATCACCTGTAAACAGGGGGCGGAACTGGCGGTTAAAGAAATTAACGCCAAGGGAGGCGTGCTCGACAAGAAGTTGGATCTCATGATGGCGGATAGCAAAGCCAACGTGCAGGAAATTGTCTCCCTTTGCAACCGCTATATCCAGAAGGATAACGTCAATTTCCTTTTTGGCATAGTCAGTTCAGCCGGGTGTCTGGCCGCGGCCCAGGTTGCCAAACAGGAAAAAGTGATCTTCATGGACACGGTGGGATCGACGGATACGCTCACCAAGGAAAAGTGGAATCGCTATACCTTCCGTTCCGGAACCTGCAATTCCCAGGAGGCGAATTCCCTGGCTCTTTATGCGGCCCAGGACAAGAAACTGACGAAATTCTACAACATCGGTCCCGACTATGAATACGGGCGCACCATGTGGGATATCTTCAAGGCCAAGATAGCCCAGCAGAATCCCCAGGCCCAATTCATCGGGGAACAGTGGCCCAAGCTGTTCGCGGCCGATTATACGCCTTACATCAATGCCATTCTGGAAGCCAAACCCGAGGTGGTTTACTGCACCCTGTGGGGTGGTGATCTGGTGGCGTTTATCAAACAGGCAAAGCCCTTCGGGCTGTTTGACAAGATGAAATGGGTGATCGCCACCGGAGGCGACATCACGGTGACCAAGGCCCTGGGGAAGGAGATGCCGACGGGGATGATCGTGGATCAGAGGTATTATTTCTATTGGCCCGCCACCCCTACCAATCAGGAATTCGTAAAGGCTTACCAGGCCGCCTATGGGGATTATCCCAGCGCCTGGGCGGCGGAGGGCTATGACGGCATTTATTTCCTGGCCGAAGCCATCAAGAAAGCGGGCTCTTTGGATACCGAGAAGGTCGTCGATGCCCTGGAAGGGCTGACCCGGGAGGCGCCCCGGGGGAAGGAATCGCTGCGCAAAGAGGATCATCAGCTCTATTGTGATTTCATGGTGGGCGAGACGACCTTTGTCAAAGAGTATCCTTTCGCCATCACCGGAAAACCCATGGTTTTCCCGGCCGACCAGATCCTTTACTCGATTGCCGATTGGCAAAAGGCGCAAAGCGAAAACAAATAGCGCCTTTGACGCAGCCCCCGGTTTGCGGTCTGGGCGCCAGATGAGGGAAGCATGGGTATTTCTTTCCTGACGGTCGAGGTCTTGAGCGCCTTGCGCCAGGCTGCCTTACTGTTCCTCATATCTTCCGGGCTCACCCTCATTTTCGGGGTGCTCAATATCATCAACTTCGCCCACGGGGCGCTCTACATGCTGGGGGCCTACCTGGCTTATGGGATCACCCTTTACCTGGTAGGCCCCGCCGGCTTCTTCCTGGCCCTGTTGATGGCGCCCCTGGGCGTCGCGGCAGTGGCGGCCCTGATTGAAATAGGACTGCTGCGGCGGATCTATATCCAGGAAGAGACTTACCAGCTCCTCCTCACCTTTTCCCTGGTGCTCATCATCGATGACCTGGTCAAAATAATCTTCGGGGCCGAATATAAATCCATCGCCAAGCCGGATTTTCTCTCGGGGTCGTTCGTTCTCCTGGGCGGCACCGTCCCCACTTATACCGCTCTGGTGCTGGTGGTGGCGCCCCTGGTGGCGGCCGCCATGTGGTACCTGCTTTACCGGACCAGGACCGGGAAGCTGGTGCGGGCCACCTCCTCAGACCGGGAGATGGCGGATGCTCTGGGGATCAATATGGCGGCGCTATTCACCCTGGTATTTGCCTTCGGCGCCATGCTGGCGGGTTTTGCCGGCGCCCTGGCCGGTCCGGTGCGCACCGTCTTCCCGGGTTTAGGCACCGAAGTTATCATTGAATCCTTTGTGGTGGTGGTGATCGGCGGACTGGGGAGCCTCTGGGGGGCGCTGGTCGGCCTCACTGCTCATCGGCACCCTGGAGACGGTGGGCATCATCATCTTCCCGGCGTTCGAGATGGCTCTCATCTACCTGCTGATGGTGGTGGTGCTGGTGGTGAGGCCCTGGGGACTCTTCGGGAGGCCGTTAAAGATCAAATCCCTGTCCGAGAAAAACCTGAGCCTGGAGGCTCAGGAAATCTCGCCGGTGCATTTTTCCTGCCACTATGCGCTGCGGCTGCTCCCCCTGGTGGTGCTGCTGATCCTGCCGCTGTTTATCGGGCGCTATTACCAGTATCTGTTGACCCAGATTTTTGTGGCCGGGCTCATGGCCATTGCCTTCAACCTGCTGCTGGGCACCACCGGGTTGCTTTCCTTCGGCCAGGCCGCGTTCTTCGGCGTCGGGGCCTACACGGTGGGACTGCTCCTGACCAAGACCGCCATTGGCACCCTTTCGACCCTGGCCCTGGCGCTGGTCATGTCCGCCGGGGCGGCTGGGGTCATCGGTTTTTTCTGCATCCGCCTTTCCGGGATTCATTTTGCCATGCTCACCCTGGCCTTCGGGCAGCTCATCTATACCGTGGCCTTCAAGTGGTACAGCGTCACCGGAGGCGACAACGGCATCCAGGGAATCCCGGTGCGGCCCATCTCCTGGGGAATTTTACCTTAAGCCTCGGTTCCACCAGGGAGATGTACTATTTTGTCCTCCTGGTGGCGGCCCTGGCGGTGGCCTTTTTGAGCCGGGTGCGCGCTTCGCCGTTTGGGGCCACCCTCAAGGCCATCCGGGAGAACGGCCAGCGGGCCTCCTACCTGGGCATCAACGTCCGGCTCTACCAGTGGACGGCCTTTGTTTTGGCCGGGGCCTTCACGGGATTGGCCGGGGGGCTCTATGCCCTCATGGAGAAATCCATCTCCCCGGAGATCATCCACTGGACCAAGTCGGCGGAACCGGTATTGATGACCATTATGGGGGGCATTTATTCCTTCGTGGGGCCGGCCATCGGGGCGGGCATCTACATCGTGCTGAATGCCTACATCGTGGCCTGGACCGAGAACTGGTCTCTGGTCCTGGGACTGGTCCTGCTGACCATGGTGCTGGCCTTGCCGGGCGGGGCGGTGGGTTATTTTAACGAAAAGGCGCGTAATTTGCTGGTGAGGATCGGATGGCTGCGAACCTGGGATTTCTTGAGCTCCAAGGGATCACCAAAGACTTCGGAGGCCTTAGGGCGCTCCAGGACGTAAATCTCTCGGTAGCCAAGGGTGAGATTTACGCGGTCATCGGGCCCAACGGGGCCGGGAAATCGACTTTGTTCAACGTGATGACCGGCTTGCTGCAGCCGGATGCGGGGGCAAGTGCTCTTCGACGGGGAGCGCATTTCCGGGCTGCCTCCCTACCGGATTATCCGCAAGGGCATCGGCCGTTCCTTTCAAATCACCAATATCTTCCCCCGCATGTCCGTGTTCGAAAATGTGCAAGTGGCCCTCTTTGCTCATTATGGCAAATCTTCCCGGCCTTTCGCCCCGGCCCGGAAATTTCAGGGCCTCGGGGAGGAAGTGCTGGGGATCATCGAGCAGGTGGGACTCGGGGAAAAATGTGGCTCCTCCGCCTCGGTGCTTTCCCACGGCGATCAAAAGCGGCTGGAGATCGCCATCTCCATAGCCTCCCGCCCGCGGCTGCTGTTGCTGGATGAGCCCACCGCCGGGATGTCGAGATTTGAAAGCCGGGAGACGGTGGGGCTTCTCAAAAAGATCTCCCTGGAACAGGGCTTGACCCTGGTGTTCACCGAACACGATATGGATATCGTCTTCGGCATCTCTGAAAAGATCACCGTGCTGCATCAAGGGTCGGTGATCGCCGCGGGCAGCGCCGCGGAAATCAAGGCAAACCGCGAAGTGCGCAAGGCATACCTGGGGGACGAGCTGCTGAGTTAGCGGCCTGGGAGGTACTCGTGGCCTTTTTGGAATTAAGCTCCATCAACACCTACTATGGGCGCAGCCACATCTTGTTCGATGTATCCCTGGCCATCGAGAAAGGGGAAGTGGCCAGCTTGATCGGGCGCAATGGGGCGGGGAAAAGCACCACTTTCCGGTCGATCATCGGGCTGACCCCTCCCCAGACGGGGGAAATCATTTTTAAAGGCGCCCGGGTAAGCGGACTGAGGGCCTACCAGATCTGCCGGAGGGGGATCGGCTTTGTCCCCGAAGACCGGCGCGTTTTCCCGGATTTAACCGTGCGGGAAAACCTCGAAGTGGCCGAGAGACGGGAGCAGGAAGTGTCCTCGCCCTGGACCGTGAATAAGGTTTATTCCTTTTTCCCGCGTCTCAAGGAACGGGAAAAAAATCTGGGTTCCCAGCTCTCGGGAGGGGAGCAACAAATGCTCACCATTGCCCGCACCCTCATGACTAATCCGGAGCTGCTGTTGCTGGACGAGCCCTCGGAGGGGCTGGCTCCTTTGATTGTCAGCCTGCTGGCCGATATGATCCTGGAAATCCGCAAAGAAGGCGTGACCGTCCTGCTGGCGGAACAGAATTTCCACTTCTGCGCCAAGGTGTCCGACCGGGTTTATGTGATCGATAAAGGCTCACTGAAGTACGAAGGGAAGATGGCGGATCTGTTGGCCAACGAGGAGATCAAGGGAAAATATCTGGCCGTCTGAAATTAGCCATCGGCATGACCTGAGAGGATGGATAGATGAAAGAGCAAAACTATTTTGACTGGTCCGGCCAATTGTTCTCGGTGGATAAGATCTTCGGCAAACCGGAAGCGCTGAAAGGGGTGCGGGTCCTGGAATTATGCACCCGGGTGTTTGGACCGGTGACCGCGGACCTGTTGGCGGATTTTGGGGCGGAGGTCATCAAGATTGAGCTGCCCGGGGTGGGTGACCTCATGCGCTACGTGGCGCCTCGAGGCTTTTACTGGCAAAATATCTCGCCGGCCTTCACCCATATGAATCACAATAAGTATCATGTGGCCATCGATATTCGCACCGCCGAAGGGGGCGATTTGCTCCGGGCCATGGTGGCCAAATCCGATGTCCTGATCGAAAATTTCCGCGCCGGCTCCATGGATCGCTGGGGAGTCGGTTACCGCCAACTCAGCGCCGTCAACCCGGCTCTCATTTACCAGGCCAACAGCGGTTTTGGCCAGTGGAGCAAGTACAAGGACCGGCCTTCCTATGACGCCACCTCCCAGGCGATGAGCGGCTTTTCGGCCATCACCGGGTTTCCGGGCCGGACTCCCCTCAAGACCGGGATTTGGATCGGCGATTGCACCGGGGCTCTCTTTGCCGCCATTGGCATCCTGGCCGCGCTCCACCATCGCAAGAAAACCGGCCGGGGACAACTCCTGGACGTCTCCCAGGCGGAGGGGCTGATCCGCATTCTCGACTGGACCTGGCTATACCAAACCAAAACCCAAAAAGAACGCGGCCTTTACGGGAATCGCGATGTTTCCTGTTCTCCTTCGGGGATTTTTCGCTGCCAGGATGGGTTTATCGCCATTGCCGCCGCTGGATGATCAGCAGTTTACCGGGCTTTGCCAGGCCATGGACCGCCTGGAGCTGGCGAAGGACCAGCGGTTTAATACGGTGGCCGCCCGCCTGGAGGAAGACAATAATGCGGCCCTATATAAGACGGTGGCAAATTGGGCTGTATTAAAAAAGGCCGGGGAGATCGAAAAATTGGCAGATATCCATGGGTTCGCGGCGCACCGGGTGGTCAATGCCCGGGACCACTACCATGACGAACACCTGCGCCAGCGGGGAGCGGTTTGCGAGTTTGAAGATCCCCTGTATGGGAAGGTGGTGGAATATGGCCCGGGCCCCAAACTCTCGGCAAGCCCGGGACGCATGAGATGGATTGCCAAACCGGTGGGGTTTCACAATTCCCATGTGTTTCGCACCCTGCTCAATCTCACCGAAGAACGGATGCAGCAATTGCTGGAAAAGCAGGTTATCGGCGCCTGGGCGGATCGTGCCGGCGCCAAGCCCCCGGACGATTGGAACGGCCGGGATGGGGTCATCTAGCCCTGAGGCCGGCGCCGGCGGCAAGGGTGGTAGCACAGGTTTTAAACCTGTGCCACCAAGGGGTCATCCAGCCATGAGGCCGGCGCTCAGTGGTAGAAGCAAGCCAAAACCAAACTTAGGGGTCAGGGTAAATGGCTAAGAATGTAACCATGCGAATTGAAGGCAAGAAGTTGATAATCGAGGTTGAGCTGGATCAGGATTTTGGCCCGAGTAAAAGCGGCAAGACCAGGATCATCGCCAGCACCGAGGGAAATATTTCCGCGCCGGGCGGCGAAGACATCAAGATTGGATTGAATGTTTACCGGTATAAAAAATAGGCTGCCAAGAGGGGACGCCGCCATGAGCAAAGCCAAAGAAACCATCCTTTCCTGGTTTGACTGGGCCAGGGAACGGACCGATCCCGCCCAAGCCTCCCAGAAACCGGAGGCATTGGACGACTTGCTGGTCCTGGATGTGAGTGCTGGGAATATGGGAGGGCCGGTGTGCTCCTCCATGCTCGCCGAACTGGGCGCCCAGGTCATTCGCATCGAACCTCCCGGCGGCGATGTAACCAGGAAATTCAGCCCCTTCGGCATCATGCATCAAGATACCGGCCTGGGGTATCTCGTGGAAGGCAGAAACAAATACCATATCAGCCTGGATTTAAAGAAAGCGGAATCCCGGGAGATTTTCACTACCTTGGCGAAACATGCGGACGTTATTATCGAAACCTATCAACCCGGGGTAATGGATGGCTGGGGGATAGGATACCGGCAACTGCGGGAAGTAAATCCCCGCCTGATTTATGCCGCCTTAAGCACTTATGGACAATTCGGGCCGCGGGCCGGCAGCGGCCGGCCGAGTTCTGAAATAACCAACCAGGCTTACTCGGGCCTGGTTCAGATCAATGGCGAGCCTGAACATGGCGAGCCTACGGAATATGGCGTCCCCACCAAGGTGGGCAGTTGGTACGGCTGGTATGCCGAGGGCATGTTCGCCGCCTACGGCATCCTCCTGGCCCTCAACTTCCGCAGCGATACGGGCCAAGGCCAGATGGTCGACGTCTCCGGCGCGGAATGTATTATGAAATTCATCGATTACAATCTCAGTTGGTTCCATATGGATGGCAAGGTCAAAGAGAGGCTGGGAAATTACGATATCGCGGTCTTCCCCTATACCTTTATCCGCTGCCAGGAGGGCTATACCTTCTTGGCGGCCTATAACGATGAAGCCTTTGAAACCCTGATGGAAATCATTGAACGCCCCGAAATGGCGAAGGATCCGAGATTTTCCTCCTTTCAGAATCGCACCTCGATGGAGAATGAAGAGGCGCTGCAAGATCTCCTGGAAGAATGGAGCCTGCGCTATCCGGTGGATGAAGTGATCCAGCGGGTTCAGGACGCCATTTCTAAGAAAGAAGGTAGAGGCTGCGGCGGTGGTCACCGGCAAGGTCAGCCAACCGCGGGAAGTGCTTCAGGAGCAGAACTGGTGGGATCGGGGCGTGTTTCAAAAAATTGCCGACCCGGTCTACGGTGAACTTACGGTCCAGGGGCCGGCGTGGAAAATGAGCGAAACCCCGCCCCGCCTCAAATGGCTATGCCGTCCGGTGGGCGCCGACAACGAGTTCATCTACTTGAAATACCTGGGAATAGGGAGGTCGCAACTGGCGGCTCTGGAAAGGGCAGGGGTTATTTAGGCCGTTATCAGGCAGCCGCCAGCTTCAGCTGGGGGAATCATTAATAAAATAAGCGCAGGCTAAAGCCTGCGGCTACATTGTCATCCTGAACAGAATCTAAGGTCACGAAAAATATGAGGATCTTCGCTTTATATCAAATGTAGCGCCGGCGCCCTCGCCGGCGCTTTTTCATAGGAGGGTTAAAAAACCGTGGTTGGAAATGTCATAGTAATTATGAAGTATCACAATAGAAGCTATTGGAAAACCGGAGATTCTTCGCTTCGCTCAGAATGCCATTTCAGGCAGCCCGGGTTTGGCAATAACTTCTAATAGCGGCAATAGGTAATGGTGTCTTTTTCGAACTCGACACTGACTTCTTCGGTGAGAGAGGCCCGGATTTTGGGGAGGATTTCAAAGATGGTGTCCGTGGTAACCCGATAATCCTGCTTGGTAACCAGTTCCTGTTCAAAGGCGAACTGGGCCACCTGCTGGAAGAGATATTCGATATCCGCGGGGGTAAAGCGCGCCGTCATCTTGACGATCCGCTGTAAGATCGATTTCCCCGGTATTGAGCATGGAGAGATAGTGTTTCAGAATAGTGGCTCTTTCATCTTCGTCCAGCCCTCCCACCGGGATGATGCAATCAAATCTTCCCGGACGCAGCAGGGCGGCATCCAGTTGCCGGATGTAATTGGTGGCGCAAATCAGGAGGATATGGTTCCCCTGGCTTTTGAGCAGGGGCACCTGTTTGAGAAATTCGTTGGTGATGGACTTGTCCACCCGGCTGGCCTCGTCCCGATTGCCCGCGAGCTCTTCAAATTCATCGATAAAAATGACGGTTTCCTTAAGGGTGCGGGACTTTTCCATGACCTGGCGCAGATTGGCCCCCACCTTTTCGAGGCCGTCAACCATGAGCATGCTGGGGGCAATTTCGATGAACCACCAGGAAAGGGCCCCGGCGATGGCTTTGGCAAAATGAGTTTTGCCGGTGCCGGGAGGTCCGAAAAAAATGATGGCCTTGGGAGGGACGACGCCGTGCTTTTTGGAGAGATCTTCCTGGGTCAAGGGCAGGATGATCCTTTTCTGCACGATCTGCTTGGGCGGTTGGGAATCCGCAATGGTGTCCCAGATTTCTTTGCTGATGGTCAGAGCGCCCATTTCCTTTAAAAGGTCTTGCTGTTGATAGGCGAGGTATTCCTCCCGGGCTTGCTCCATATTTTCCAGGAAGTCGATGCACGCCACCCGCAGGCCCACATCGCGGCCGAGTTTTTCCGACATGAGCCATTTATGCTGCAAAATCCTGGGCCACAGGTCCGCGGCAGCCTCCGGCTCCAATTTGGTGCCGCTGCACTCAAAGATTTTAGCGGCGGATACTTCCGGCGCCAAAAGATTCGTCAATTCTTCGTCCATGATTTAACGCCTCGCCAGGCCTGGCATTTTTGCCAAGCCATATGAAAACCCCTAGTTATCCAAGGGTCATCCTGAGTCCAGCGAATCAGCCGGTATCCTGCCCCTCGCCGTCTCTTTGCCGGGGGAGCCCTACTCCAGGGGCCTCGGTTAATTCCTGAAGCGCCGGAACTTTATAGGGAAGACACGGGAGTTTGCCCAGGGTCAAGGTCTGCAGAATTTGGCTGGGATATGATTATTGGTGGTTTTTAATATATCTCATTTACTCTGGGGCTTCAAGTTATAAATTGATTAGAGTGCGCCTCGATGGCCGGGGCAGGCCCCAGGGGCGAAGGGCTGGGAGCACGCCCCAGGCGCCGGGTGCGATGGAGCTGCCGAGGCCCGGGAGAGGTTGGGTTAACTATGCGGGTAGCGGGTTTAATGGGTCAATTAAGAGAGACCTGGATGGCGCTGGCAAAATGACCCCAGATCGCCCTGGGTAGAGCGATCTGGGATCTGGCATCAGCGGGAGAGCTACGGCTGATGTTTTTCCTCATGGGGAGGCGGAGGAGTTTTCCCAGGAGTGCCACCGCTGGGAGCGGGGGCTTTGGGATGAGTTACCGCCGCGGGGTGACCACCGGGACCTGGAGTTCCAGGGGCATGATAGCCGGGAGCGGCAGTCCCGGAAGGATGATATCCGGGAGCGGTGGTTGCAGGGCCCCGATAGCCAGGGGTAGCTCCGGATGATATCCGGGACCGGCAGTTCCGGAAGGACTATATCCGGGACCGGCAGTCCCGGAAGGATGATATCCCGGAGCGGTGGTTGCAGGGCCGCGATAGCCCGGACCGGTGGTTCCTTGGGGATGATAGCCGGGACCGGCAGTTCCGGAAGGGCTATATCCGGGACCGGTGGTTCCTGGGCCATGGTAACCGGGGCCAGTAGTTCCTGGGCCGCCATAGCACCTGACCGGTTGTTCCTTGGCCGCGAGATCCGGGACCGGTAGCTCCCTGGCCATGATACCCGGAACCGGTGGTTCCCTGGCCATGATAGCCGGGACCGCTAACTCCTGGGGCACGGTTCCCCTGCCATCCTTGATTCCATCCTGCCCCCTGGCCGCGGTGGTACCGGTTATAGAAATTCTGGTCATAGAAGTGACCAACCTGGTGTCCGCGCCATATGAGGATACTGTCGCTCAAAATTACCCCAGTATTGAGGATGTCCCTGATACCATGAATTCCACCCCGGCGCATACCAGTTTTCGGGTCTGACAATATAGACGGTAGGATAGGCGTAATACGGGGCAAATCCATATCTGGGGCCGAAAAAGTAGTACAGGATCCCGTTCAGAAACCAATCACCTTTGTAATAGGTCCAGGGCGTATTGTTTCCCACCCACGGGGTCACGACAACCGGCTGGCCCGGGGGTGGGTAATAGCCCTGAGCGGCAGCAGGTCCGGACATCGCGCCGATCGCGCCTCCAGCCAGCAAAATTACCAGTACCAAAAAAGCAATCGACCTTTTCATGGGAACCCCCGCAAATTGTCTTTGTTTTGCCCAATGATCCCTAGCGTGGCTTCAAGCCTGAGACTCTCCGTGCTTGGATCCTGACACGCCTGATCTGGTAGGTTAGATAACCTTAAGTCTGAATAAGTTAACTTGCTGATCGCTTGATCCGGCGGTTCTCCGGGAAAGCCTCTAAACCCGGATGATATGTGGACTCGGGCAGCAGCGGGAGTAGCCTTTGGCCTCAGGATACAGGCGCGGTTCCAGGGTCGGGCCGCGCCTTACTTTCCCTGGACCGCCGGCCTCTTTTGGCAGGCCTGGTAAACATCATTGATGATCTGAGCCGAGAGGGTCTCCATGGCCTGGCTCATCCCCTGGGCCAGGCCCTGGGGGGTCTTCTGGACCAGTGGCTCCTCGGCCTGATAATTTCTCTGGAATACCACCCTTTGCGGCAACAGCTCCTGGGCCGTATCCAGAAGGGTGATATTCATGGCCAGGGAGGCCTTCCAGCCCTGGGGTTCTTCGAGTTCCTGGAAGGCTTCCACCGTCCCTTCCAATTGGTAGCGGCTGTTCCCGGAGTTGGGGCCCGGAAACACCCCCCGGAACAGCCGGGAGTTCCTCAGGTCTCTGATGAGATAGTCCGTTGCCAGGTACCCGGGGTTGACCCGCCAGCGGTGGTAGCGGTAAACCTCGCTTTCATAAGGGTTGGGCCGATATACCATATCCGTGCTGTTATAAGCCTGGGCCACTGCGAACTGCTCCACCGTGAGATTCTCATCGAGCTGATGGCGGGCGCTAATCACCGGAGAGGGGTATTCCAGGACATATTTCTCCACCGCATTGGGCGGGGTTCCACATCCCGATAACAGGAAAATCAGGAAGCACCAGATTATCAGGGTTATCATCGAACGGGGGGGCCGCGGCCAGATTTTAAGTTTTTTCATCGGTTCACCTTGGGTTATTCATTCCATCTTTTTTCAGGCGCTTTGCCGAAAAAAAGATCCGGCGGCCGCTCCTTGAGGCGGTCCAGGAATTGGTCCAGGGAGGCCGAGGCGCGCTGGAGATGGTCGCTGAGCGCCGCGGCCTCCACGGCGACGGTGCGGTATCGGGAAGCCGTTTCCGGAAGCTTCATGGCCTGCAAGTCCCGCTGGACACTGGCCAGGAGTTCATTGATCTGCTTGATGGAATCCCGGGTGCCACCCAGAATCTCGTTCAGCTTTTTGGCGCTCACCGTCTCATCGAGCCGGCCGGTGAACCTATCCAGATTTCCCGCGGTGCCATGCAGCTTCGCCAGGATTCCGGCCATCTCCTTGCCCTGCAAGAAGTTTTGCATAGCCTTGGTGGTGAGCACGACCTGGTCGGAAATACCTTTGGTGTCAATCTGTTGAAACTTTTCCACGATGGCGTTGGCTGCATTAATGAGACGCTGGATCTCGGAAGGGCGGGTGGGGATTATGGGATATTCGGCAGGGAATTCAATTCGGGGCGACAGGGCCCGATCCTCGGGGGTGGACCGGTCAAGCCCGATAAATTTTACTCCGGTGATGCCCGCACTCCTCAATTGGGCTATGGTGGTCTTGGGTAAATCACCCCGGACGTTGATTTTCATGACCACCGCGACCAGTTTATCATCGGGCGCTACCTGAATCTGCACCACCCGGCCCACATCTACGCCCCGGTATTTGACGCTGGAATCCGCCTGCAGGCCCTCCACCGATTCGTCGAAGAAAGAGACGTATTGTTTCCCCTTCTGAAAGAAGCTGCTGGCTCCCACCCAGATGATGCCGGCCACGACTAATATGAATCCCAGGATTACGAAAAGCCCCAGAATAAAGTCGGTAGATTTCCTGGCCATATTTATGGCTCCTTAAGCTGGTCGCTGCTGAAAGGCTTGCGGTTAAAGAAGTTTTTCACCCGGGGGTCCGGGGAATGCTCCTTGAGATACCGGGGAAGGCCTTCGGCGATGATTCCCCGGGCGCTCTTATCCAGCATGATCACCCGGTGGGCAATGGCAAAAATCGACTCCAGTTCATGGGTGACCACCACCATGGTCGTGCCCATCCCGGCATTGAGGCTTTTGATCAGGATGTCCAGCTCCACCGCGGTTACGGGGTCCAATCCGGCCGAAGGCTCATCAAAGAAGAGGATCGCAGGGTCCAGCGCCATGGCCCGGGCCAGTCCCGCGCGTTTCGCCATCCCCCCGGAGATCTCTTCGGGCAGGTGGTTTTCATACCCGGCCAGATTCACCAGGGCCAGTTTCATCTTCACGATGAGATCGATGGTTGCCTCATTCAGGTCGGTAAATTCATGGAGGGTTAAGCCCACATTTTGGGCCAGGGTCATGGACCCGAAGAGGGCGCCGGATTGAAAGAGCACCCCGAGATCCCTGCTCTTAAGGAACGCAGCTTTTTCTCGTCTTCCGTCATAATATCGATGCCGTTGATCAGCACTCTCCCGGCCGCGGGCCGATAGAGGCCGATCAGGTGTTTCAGCAGGGTGGATTTGCCGCAGCCGCTGCCTCCCAGGACCACCAGGATTTCCCCCCGGTTAACCTGGAAGCTGACCCGTTCGAAGATGGTGTTGTCCCCGAAGCGGGCCGTGAGCCCATCCACCACGATGACCGGGTCTTGACTGGCGTTTTGTTTCCAAGGAGTTTCCTATTAAGGAATCGGTGGGCAGTGCCCACGCCTAGATTTTTTTGTCATGCCGAGCGAACGACCAAGTATCTCCTAATGCTTAAATGAACCGCATTCCGCCTAAATCCCCAAATATTGGAAAGCCAGGGCGAAGGCTGAGTCCGTAACGATGATGAGAAACAGGGCGGCCACCACCGCGGAGGTGGTGGCGGAACCCACCGCCGCGGCCCCCCCCTGCACCTGGAAACCCCGCTGGCAGCCGATGCCGGCAATGAGCAAGGCAAAGACTCCGGACTTAAGGAGGCTGAGGAGGATATCCAACAAGGTAAGGCTGATCTGGGTCTCCTTCAGGTAAGCGTAAGCCGTCAGGTCCAGACCCATGACCCCCACGACCAGGCCGCCCGGCGATCCCGAAGAGATCGGCGTAAACGGTGAGGAGGGGCACCACGCTCATGGCTGCCAGGACCTTGGGGACGCGCCAGAAACCTGATGGGGTCGAAACCCATGGTCACCAGGGCGTCCACCTCCTCATTGACCTTCATGGTGCCGATTTCCGCGGCAAAGGCGGATCCCGACCTCCCGGCTACCAGAATGGCGGTCATGATGGGACCCAGTTCCTTGACCATGCCAATGGCCAGCAGGGAGGCCACATAGATATTGGCCCCGAACTGTTTGAGCTGCAGCGAAGACATGAAGGCGATGATCAGTCCCAGGAGGAAGCTGAGGAGGCCCACGATGGGCAGCCCATCCGCCCCCGCCTTTTTCATGTAGTAGGCGACGTCCTGCCAGCGGACCCAACGAGGGTGAAGCACCGCCTGCATCAGGCTGATGAGGATCGCTCCCAGAAAAGTGGTCACCTCCACCAGATCTTTAAAGAACTGCTGGCTGCCCTCTCCCAGTTGCTCCACCACATTGGCGCTGCCCCGCTCCCGGATCAAAGGAGGGGTCCGCAGGGCTTCTGGATCGATGAGGCCCATGATGCCCCTGGCCTTTTCGGTGGGATTGACAAACTCCAGGGGCACGGACCGGGCCTTGGACTCGCTCTCGAGCTGTAACAGCCCCAGGGCTCCGGCACTGTCCAGATATTCCACCCCGGCCAGGTCCACGGTCAGTTTGCTGGGGGTCATTTTTGCCAGCAGGGCCGCGACCTCCGAGTTAAAGTGGCTCAAGTTTTCCAGGGCGAGGCGGCCGGAGATGGCGAGCTGGAGTTCCTGACCTTGCTGGCCGGCCACCTTAAGGCTGAAGCTGCGACTCGGTTGGAAGGGCTGTTCCATAGCATCCCGGAAAACGCCAGTCAGGCAAATTTTCTCTTCTGGGCCTGGGAATCTCGTACCAGGTTGAGCTAATTATTAAAATCCAGAGCCAGAAACTCTTGATCGGTCAGACCCCAGCGGTGCAACGCTTCCGCGGCGTCCAGGGCCAAGCCCAGCAGCCCTACCATCTGCCCCTCGTGGAGGAGCGGCACGGCAATGATATAAATTTCAGAGCCGTTCTGCAAAAAGAAGCGTTGTTGGGAAATTCTGCGGCTTTTCTGGACCTGCTCAAACAAACCATAACCGGAGAAATTAATGGTCCCCTCTTTTTTCTCGGGACATCTGGCCACGATGTCTCCAGTCTCGTTCACGACGCCGATCTGGAAAGGGCACATGCGGCAGAGTTTAATCGACGGCTCGGCCTTTGCCAGAGTCTTATTGATGGCTGGCGCGTCCCGTTGGGCCACCACTTTCGCCAGCGGCGCCACCAGCCGCGTGATGCAGTCCTTGACCTCTTGCTTAAAATTGGCTGCCCCGGGACTCAAGGGTGGTTCTTTGGCGGAACAGGCGCAAAAAATCAACAGGATTATTAGAAAAGGGCGATGCAGCAGACGACCGGGCCTAATTTTTTCGGGGAGATTACCGTGTGCCATTTGCCTCCTCCCATCCTGCTCTTAATCGAGCCTGAAATCCCACTAGTGAAAAATTTAGCACCTTTTTCCGCCTGGCCGCTAAATCCGCGGGGCGTGGGGTAAAGCCGGCGGCTGCATGAACCGCACCGCCACTGTCCCTGGCCCCTCACTGCTCACTGCTTACTGCTCACTGCTCACTGCACTGCTTACTGCTCACTCCCCAAACACCCGGGCGAAGATGGCATCGACGTGGCGCAGGGAGCGCCCCAGGTCGAAGATGGCCGCCAGTTCCGCCGGGGTCAGATGCCGGGAGATCTCCGCATCCTTTTGCACCAGCGAGGGAAACTCGCCTCCCTGCTCCCAGACTTGCATGGCCGGGCGCTGCACCAAGCGGTAAGCCGCATCCCGGCTCAGGCCTTTGCCAATCAGCGCCAGCAACAGGCCCTGGGAGAAGATCAGGCCGTGGGTGAGGTTGAGGTTCTTGGTCATATTTTTCGGGTAAACCGTGAGATTCTTCAGCAAGCGGGTGAGGCGGGCCAGCATGAAGTCCAGGAGCACGGTGCTGTCCGGGGCAATGAGCCGCTCCACCGAGGAGTGGCTGATGTCCCGCTCGTGCCACAGGGGCACGTCTTCCAGGGCCGCCAGGGCATTGGCCCGGAGCAGCCGGGCCAGGCCGCAGAGGTTCTCGGAGAGAACCGGGTTGCGCTTGTGGGGCATGGCGGAAGAGCCTTTCTGGCCGGCGGCGAAGAACTCCTCGGCCTCCCGCACCTCGGTGCGCTGCAGGTGGCGGATCTCCAGGGCCACCTTCTCGACGCTGGCGCCGATCAAGGCCAGGGTGAGGAAGTATTCGGCGTGCCGGTCCCGCTGAATCACCTGGGTGGAGATGGGCGCCGGGGTAAGCCCCAGGCGGGCGCAGGTCTTGGCCTCCACCTCCGGGGGCAGGTGGGCAAAGGTGCCCACCGCGCCGGAGAGCTTGCCCACCGCGATGGTTTGGCGGGCCGCGGCCAGACGGGCGGCTTGCCGCTGGAATTCGGCAAACCACAAGGCGAATTTCAATCCCAGGGTAATGGGTTCGGCATGCACCCCGTGGGTGCGGCCCACCATGGGCAAGTCCTTAAATTCATAGGCCCTGCTCTTTCAGGACCGCAAGCAGCTCATCCAGATCGGCTTGCAAGAGGTCGGCGGCTTCCTTCAGGCGCAGGGCCAGGGCGGTATCCAGCACGTCCGAGGAGGTGAGCCCGAAGTGGAAATAGCGGCCGTCCTCCCCCAGGCAGGCGGCCACCTGGTCCACAAAGGCGGCCACGTCGTGATGGGTCTTTTCTTCCAGGGCCAGGATCTGCTCCACGTCGCAGGCGGCCTTGCCGGTGGCCCGGGCCGGCGTCTCCCGGGGGATGATGCCGCACTCCGCCATGGCCTCCAGGGCCGCCAGCTCCACCTGGAGCCAACTGGCATATTTGTTCTCTTCGCTCCAGATGCGGGCCATTTCCTTGCGGCTGTATCGGGGAATCATATCTCACCTCAGGGGAAGCTAGTCCGCATTTTTACAAGTATGCGCACTCGCGTGATTATAAACGGAAGCCCCTGGTAAGAAAAGAAGATTGATGGGGCGAACTTGAATAGATAACTTTCTTGACATCCAGCACTTAGTTTAGGCGAGACCGACATGGCCGATTGGGGAGAAATTTTCGCAGCTCCAAAAATGCAAGGGCTGCCGCCCAACCCGGAGTTCCTGGCCCTGCTGCCGGAGCTAAGACTGGCAGGCTGCCGCCGGGTCCTGGACGCCGGCTGCGGCGTGGGCCGCCACCTGCTGCCCCTGGCGCAGGAGGGCTTCCAGGTGGTGGGGGTGGACCGGGAGGCCTCGGTGCTCCTGGTTCTGCAGGGCCGTCTGCAGCCGCGGCCCTTGGCGGCTCCGCTGCTCCAGGCCGATCTGCGCCGTCTGCCCGTTGCGGCGCGGCCGCTTCGATCTGGGCGTCAGCATCAATGTGATCAATCACGGAGATGCCGCCGGCTTTTCGGGAATATTGCCGGGAACTGGACCGGGTCTTGAAGGTCGGCGGGCTCCTGTTCATTTATGTTCCCCCCGGGAGTTCGCGGCCAGGGTGATGCTGCCCGGGACCCGGAAGCTGGAGCCCGGCACCCTGGTGGACATCGCCACTCCGGACGGCAAAATGGTGCACCATTTTCCCACTCCCCGGGAATTACAGGCGCAATTTCCGGGCTATGAGGTGCGGCGCCTGGAGACCATCCAGGCCGCCATCCCCTTCATGGGCAACGTGGAAATGCCCCAACTCATTTTTTATGGACGGAAAAGATAGCTCTAGAGCGGCCTGAAGCCGGCGAAATTCGGCGGGCACAGCCCGCCCTGGAAGTTCTGAGCTAACAAAATAAAAAGGGAGAACCGCGGCCCTGAGCGGGTGCGCGGCTGGCGAGGGCGACGGCGCCACATTTTCATAGAAAAAGCGAAGCATCGTCGAATTTTGAGATTCTGCGGTCGCCTGCGGCTCCCTTAGAATAGACAAAAGAAATGACTTTGCATCGGCATCCAGGGCGGCCGGTGGCCGCCGAAATTCGGCGGGCGCAGCCCGCCCTATAAGTCCGGACACAGGCTGGAAGCCTGCGCCACCTTAAACTGCGCCGCACCGACGGGACGCCCGTGCCCCCAGGAAAAGTGGGTGCCCCCCCGGCGGAGACGTGGCCGCGACTTGCGCCCGCGAGCCGATTTCGCTATAATTTGAGCAGCATATGGCTAAGAAAGATGAAACCCTGCGGATAAAACGCAAACCTACCCGGGCCATCCTCGTCGGCCCGGTGCAGATCGGCGGCGGCGCCCCGGTGGTGGTGCAGTCCATGACCAATACCGACACCCGGAAGGTGGGCGCCACCCTGGCCCAGCTCCAGCGCCTGGCGGCGGCGGGCTGCGAAGTGGCCCGGCTGGCCGTGCCGGATCAGAAGGCGGCCCGGGCCTTGGGGGAGATCAAGAACGAGAGCCCGCTGCCCCTGATTGCCGACATCCATTTCAATCACCGCCTGGCCCTGGCCGCCCTGGAGCAGGGGGCCGACGCCATCCGCATCAACCCCGGCAACCTGGGGGGGGCGAAGAAGACCCGCCAGGTGGTGGAGGCCTGCCGGGCAACGGGGCGTGCCCCTGCGCCTGGGGGTGAACGCCGGCTCCCTGGAGGCGGACCTCCTGGCGAAGTACGGCGCCCCCACGGCCGCGGCCCTGGCGGCCAGCGCCCTGCGCTGGGTGAAGAAGTTCGAGGACTGGGGCTTTTTCGATTTCAAGATTTCCCTGAAATCTTCCGATGTATTGGTGACCGTGGCGGCCTACCGGGAGTTGTCCGCGCCGGACGGATTATCCTCTGCACCTGGGGGTCACCGAAGCCGGGGGCCTGATCGCCGGCACGGTGAAATCCGCCCTGGGGATCGGCATGCTGCTGGCCCAGGGCATCGGCGACACCATCCGGGTGTCCCTGACCCGGGACCCGGTGGAAGAGGTGCGGGCGGCCTACGAGATTCTCCGGGCCCTGCACCTCAGGGAGCGGGGGGTGGAACTCATTTCCTGCCCCACCTGCGGCCGCTGCCGCATCGACCTCTTCTCGCCTGGCCGAGGAGGCGGAGCGCCGCCTGCTGGCGGTGACCACCCCCATCAAGGTGGCCATCATGGGCTGCGTGGTCAACGGCCCGGGGGAGGCCCGGGAGGCGGACGTGGGCATCGCCGGGGGCGCCGGGGTGGGGCTCTTGTTCAAAAAGGGCGAAATGGTGCGCAAGGTGCCGGAGAAAGAGCTGCTCCGCGCCCTGCTTGCGGAAGTGGCGGCCCTCACCGGTGAGGCGGTGGAATTGCCGGAAGTTGACCAGGAGAAGCCCTGAGCCGCGCGCAGACCGGGTCAAAACCCGGCCTTATCTAAGCCGGGCTGAAAAGATTTTGGCCGGGAGGATTAGGAAGCTGTTTCCATAATTCGGCGCGCCTATTTACATAGTTAAAGGGCGTTACGGAATCTGCACCAATCTCGCCAGAACGTTTTTGAAAGGTCTTACAGATTCTCTGACATTTCAGAAGCGGCCAGTTATCATCGAGGTGGTGATACTTAGCAACAGGTCGTTCCCGCTGGAACCAAGATAGCCTCTCAGCGGGAATATTTATTCCTCCACGGAACTCGAACCCTTTAAAAATCAGGGATTTATCCCCTTAAAATCAGGAATTGCCTTATTTGCTTTTTCGTTAGAGGTAATAAAGTCATAGTCGTTGATTTAGGGGTTTAGGCAGTTTTGTTTCTTCCCCTATGTAAAAAAAGGACGAAGTTCTAATTTTTTTCCTTGACAAAAATTTATGGAATAACTAAAGGTTAAACGTAAGCACTTAATTGCAATGTCTTTCTTCAGAAGGCGGCATACAGGTTGGCTTGAAGGGAAATTCTTGGGAGGGGGAAGCTGATGAAAAAAATTGGCTGGTTGTTGCTCATCATGGCTTTGGGGGTTTGGGGATGCGTTACGGCGGACAACTCCACCCTCATCGATACTGGCCAACAAGGCTATGCCAGCGGCCAATATCGGGATACGCACCAGGGGAAGGTGGCCGATTTCGGCATCTTTGGCACGGGGGCCGGCGTCGGAGCACGCGGCCGGGAGTGCTGCGGGCGGCATGCTGGGCTTAAGGATCTATCCGGCGCCGACCCAGGGCGACCCGCTGCCCTTTGCCAGGTCCATTGCGATGATTAATTACAGCAAGAGATTAAGGTCGATACAATACGATGAAACCGGCGGGATAATTCAATATGAGTTTAACCCTGAGCCGATGGGGATGAGGAGCGAGTATGCCCGCCCAAAGCTCAAGAGCCTTCGGCCTTTGGCCACCAGCCGATTGAATAGTAAGGCGGGGGGATCATGAAAAAGAAAATAATCTGCTTGGTGGCGGTAATCTGCTTGGGTTTGGCGGGTGCCATCGACCGAACCCAGGCGGGTGAGCAAAGCGCGCCCTCTGCGCCGGTCTGTTAAATCCCAATGGCCCCAATGCGCCCAGTAGCTGGCACAGAACAGCAGGGGGTGTATTTTGAACCTCTCCCGGACGAGACGTTCTTGCCGGAAATGCGTGACCTTCCCGTACCGCGGCGGTTTAAAGAGACTACTCGGAAATATACTGGAATAATTAAAAACCGGACCAGCTGTGACGTGCCGCTACCCTCGGGAAACAGCGATGCCACCCTGACCATCCCGGCACATGGCTGGATAGAATATATCTCCTGGGTCAGCGCCATTTCGGTCTGACGATCTACTGCGACGGCAAGCCCTATTACTGCCTGAATATCCACGCCAATCCCAAGGCCTATCCCTTCATGTGCAAGAAATATGATTTCATGGCGGAAATCGTGAAACCGGAGGGGGTGCAGGGCTACCCCGGGAAGAAGCTTAAGAGAAGGGTACACAAAGTGAAGGCGGTGGGCTAGGAAAAGCTCAACCAATCAGATCGACTATCTTTAATTTTGCGGGGGAAGCCCGGATCGGGGTTCCCCCGATTTTTTTTCGGGCCGCCTGAACTACCGGTTGTTTCCAAAAGGGGCGTGGCCAGGCAGGCAGGGGCAGCCGCCCGGGAAGCCTGCCGGCCCGGCCATCTTATAGCAAGGTCGGGGCCTCTGTCTAAAAGTCGGGGAATTTTGTCATCCTGAGCGAAGCGAAGGATCTCGTATTTATTCGTAAATTATGAGATTCTTCGGTCGCTTCGCTCCCTCAGAATGACAGGTGAAGGGACTTTTGCGCACACGTGTGCGCCCACCGGGCGACCACGGGTCCGCCCCTACACCGAAAGAACCTATTGACGGCAACCTGGATTACCCCGGCCTGGTAACGGGGCGGCAGAGATTTTGCCGGATATCCAGGTAAACTTCGCCGTAGCCCGGGGAGCCCAGACGCAGGGTATAGAAGGCGTTGAGCATCAGGCTGGCCACCATGAGGTTGGTGAACAGGAGCTGGGGGGCGCCCGCGGCCAGGAGTTCTTCACAGGAGAGCTCGGCGGGGCTGCGGTCCGTGGGCTGGGCGATCTCGGGGTGATAGCGTCCCAGGGAGGGGGTCAAATCCCGGCCGCCGCGCCGGAGGTAGAGCTGGACGTTGCCGTCTTCGTAGTCGTTGCCCCCGGAGATCAGGGTGAGGTCCCGGAGGGCCGCGGCGTAGCCGTCCACCAGGTGGCGGGAGGCGTGGTTATCCACCATCAGGAAGACGATGTCCCCCTCCCGGATCAGGTCGCGGAGGTTGGCGGCGGTGAGGTATTCAGGCACAGCCCGCAGGGACGATGCCCTCGAACTCCTGGGCCAGCTCCCGGGCCTTGACCTCGGCCTTGTTGCCCGGCCGGGTAAAGGCCTGGCGAGGCGGCATTGGCCTGTTCAAAACAGTCGCCGTCGATAAGGGTGAGGCGGGTCCGCTCCCCGGAATATTGCAGGTAGCGGCAGAGGAAGGGCAGCAAGGCGCAGCCGATGCCGCCGATGCCGATGGCCTTGATCTCGGCTAGGGTTGCCCATCTGAGGTTCCGTTTCTCCATGCATTAAACCAAGTGAAAACGCTCCAGCAAAGTCCCCCTTGAAAAGGGGGATTTGGGGGTTTCTTCTATAAATCCCCCCTTCCCTTTTTCAAGGGGGTAAAACCTGGTTTGAAATAGCAATAACAGCAAAAGGCAAACCGCCCCTTCAGGCGCCGAACTCGATGGGACGGGGCAAGGGGGTTACCTTGGCCTCCACCTCCCCGGCCCAATCCGCGGCCGGCGGCGCCTCAGCCCAGGGGATGGGATAGGGGGAGATGAGGTGTTCCGGGGGGAGGTGGCCGCGGTAGCCCTGGACTACCACGGAGCAGGAAAGGCTCAGGTCGCCGTCGAGGTTGCCCACGGTGAGGTGAAAGCCGTCTTCGTGGCGCTCGTCGGCCTCGTCGCGTTGCGAGTGGAAGGCCTCAAGGCCGGCGTGGCTGTGGATGGTGCCCAGGCGGCGGAGGCCGGCGGGGAAATCCCTGACCTGATAATCGCAATGGCCGCCCCCCACGGTCTGGTGGGGGATGACCAGTTCATAGGACCGTGGCCGGCCTGCCGCCAGGCCAGCAGGGCCACGGCTTCGCTCTGGTGGCGGGAATACACCGCCCGGAAAAAAGCCACCGCCTGGAGCAGCAGGGCGGCGGGCAACGGGGGGCCGCAAAGGCGCACCTCCGGGCTCCTGGGGAGCCAGCCAGGGGATGCCGGTGGCGGGCACCACGGCCTGGAAGAACGGGGTGCGTTTCACCAGAAAGAGGCCCTGCCGGGTGAGGAGGTAGTAGATGGGCTCCTCAGGGGGGGAAAAATCCTGGTCTTTCAAGTAAATGGGCAGCATAGAACCGGTTGGCGGTGAGTGGGTTTTCGGTTAATAACTGAGTACTTGATTTCTTAAATATGGCAACGGCCTGCATTTCCCTCGTCAGACCCTGCCAAGCTCGAACGTGAAGGATTCCCAGCTCCACCAGGAGATGACATGAGATTCTCATCGGCACTCGCTCGGTTAATGACATGCTTGTACCGGATTTATGAAATAAGTACTAAGCTCGAGTTGGGAGTCCGAAGAAGCTGCCGGACCTTCGCAATAGCCCAGTTGCTTAACCTGGAAACAGCATAAGTGCTAATCACGATATTGTCAAACTCCGGCGGCCTCAGAAGATTCTTTTGCCCGAGGGGGCGGACACATGGGTCCGCCCCTACAGCCTTGTCAAACCCCGGGGGCCTCAGAAGATTTTCTTGCTGTCCAGCAGCAGGGTGACCGGACCGTCGTTGATGAGGCCCACTTCCATCATCTGGCGGAAGCGGCCGGTGGCCACCCTGAGACCGTGGCCGGCTAGGCCCGGCGGCCAGGTCCTGGTAGAGCTTTTCGGCCAGCTCCGGGGGGGCCGCCGCATCAAAGGAGGGGCGGCGGCCCTTGCGGCAATCCCCCAGGATGGTGAATTGGGAGACCAGCAGCACCTCGAAGCCGGTATCCAGCAGGGAGAGGTGCAGGAGGCGCTCCGTCCCCGGCAAAGACCCGGAGATGGGCCAGCTTTTGGGCCAGATAGGCCACGTCGCCGGGGCCGTCGTCGGCCGCCACTCCCGCCAGGACCAGGAGGCCGTCGCCGATCCTGGCCACTTCCTCCTCGGCCACCCGGACCCAGGCTTCTTTGACCCGTTGCACCACCGCCCGCATGCCGACCTCCTGAGTCTTGAGTTTCGAGTTTCGAGTTTTGTAGTAGAATGACATCTCAAACCACTGCAGGCTGCCGCCGGATAGATCCGAGGACGTGTTTTGGCCAGGGTCAGAGATCCGGGAAAAGCTGGTGATAATCTATGATACTTTGCGGACAGTTGAAGGGAAACTCCAAGCCATTTGCCGCCATCCCGGCTCAGATTAAATCTCCCTAATCGAAATTTTGCGGCCCCTCAAACCATTGGTTTTCTGTCCATTCCTATGTTAGGATACTGTTCAAAACTCTGAAACTCGAAACTCGCGAAACTCGAAACTCCATCATGGTTATCCCGGCCCCTTTCCCAAGCCCGTTTAACCATTCCCAACCTCATCACCCTGACCCGGATCCTCCTCACCCCGCTTATTCATCATCTTTTTGATCCAGGGCCGCTATCGCCAGGCCCTGCTCGTCTTCATCCTGGCCGGGTTGAGCGACCTGGCGGACGGCCTCATCGCCCGTTGGTGGCAGCAGAAATCCCGTCTGGGGAGCTATCTGGATCCCCTGGCGGACAAGCTCCTGATGTCCGCCAGTTTCGTGACTTTAAGCATTTCCCATCTGATTCCCTCCTGGCTGACGGTGGTGGTCATCAGCCGGGACGTCATCCTGGGCCTGGGGGCGCTGATCTTGCGCCTGACGGATTATCCCCTGGTGATCAGGCCGTCCCTGGCGGGCAAATGGACCACCACCGTGCAGTTGGTCACTGTGGGTCTGGTGTTGCTGGCCAAGGCAAAGTTGTGGCATCTGCCGCATGGAATTTTGACCGTCGGTTTTTTATATTACCGCCGGCCTCACGGCCATTTCCGGCATTCAATACATCTATCGGGGGCTCAAGCTGGTGTCCCAACATGCTGAGGACCGGCGAGAATGGACGGTGGCTGAAGTCATCGATCTGGAGCGCTTCCGGGCCAAGAGTGGCGGCGGACCAGGGCTTCCGCTCCTGGCTGGGCCGCTTCCAGGAGCAATTCGGCCCCGAAACCCGGCTGCGAGGATTTGAGTCCCGCCACCCTGCTGTATCTGGCCAGCCCCGGGGAAGAGAATCTCTACGTCTTTTTCGATCTGGTCATGGGGAGCCAGGGGCCTGGGCGGGTCGGTGCGCTTCCGTCTGGATGACCTGGAATACGCCGTCAAGCTGAAGATCATGGACACCGCCTTGGCCCTGGTGGATCGGGTGAGGTTTGAGCTGATGCGCCGCCTGGGCTGGGTGGAGGGGGTCCCCGGGGGAGAGCGCCCCATCATCCAACTGGTGCAGGAGGCCTGGCGCCGGCAGGTGGAATTTGCCCGGGAGATTCCCCGCCTCGCCGCGGACCACCCGGATTATCAGGCCTATGCCCGCCTAAACCACCTTGGACCGGGTGGTGTTCATCCGGAGGCTCATCCCCCGGGCCGTGGACACCTTCCGGGAACGGCTGGCGGCCGGGAATCAGGGTTAACTGGAAACCTCGCCTCCGGCGCCGGCTGCCGGGTCCTTTGCCGGGGATTTTTCCAGGGCGCCGCTGAATTTTCTTGCGGAACAATTCTTTTCTTCTTTAACAAGAAAAATTTCCCCCGCCAATAATTCCAGGCGCCCGCGTCCGGCCGCCTTAGCGTCCCGGTCTAAGCCTTTCCATCCAATTGCCGCCGCACGGTCCACCCCAGGTGCCGCAAGACCAGAGGTTTCAGCAGGCACTGGCGGATTCCTATCTGCTGGGCCCTGGCGGAAATATTCGCCTCGCTGTATCCGGTGGTCAGCAGAACCAGGAGGTCCGGGCGAAGCTTAAGGGCGGCCTCCGCCAGGTCGAGCCCGGTCAGCAGCGGCATGGTCAAATCGGTAATCAGCAGGTCAAAGGCCTGCGGCTGTGCCTGGAACTCTTTCCAGGCGCTGGGGCCGCTGGTAAAAGCGGTGACCCGGTAACCCAGGTCTTGCAGAAACTCCGTGCCGATCTCGACGATGGCGGGTTCGTCATCCACCAGGAGGATATGCTCCGTGCCCCGGGGGATGGGTCCGGTCATGGGGACTTCGGCGGTTGAGAGGCTCTGATGGCTGGGGAGATAGACCCGGAAGGCGCTGCCTTTCCCCGGCTCACTGGAAACCCCGATGGCGCCGCCCAGGCTGTGGACAATGCCGTGGACTGCGGACAGGCCCAGGCCGGTGCCCTCACCCACCGGCTTGGTGGTGAAAAAGGGATCGAAAATGCGCTGCAGGATCGTTTGATCCATGCCGCAGCCGTTGTCCTCGACGGTGAGCCTAAGGTACGGTCCGGATTTCAGCTCAACCCCGGGTTCGGGCGAACCGCCCTCCAGGCGCAGCGGCTCCAGGCTGATTTGCAGAACCCCGCCGGTGTCCCGCATGGCTTCAAAGGCGTTGCTGCTGAGATTCATCAAGATTTGGCTGATCTGTACCGGATCGGCCAGCACCAGGCCGCACCGCGGGTCCAGATTTTGGCGAATCTCAACAGTGGCGGGCAGGGAGGCCCGCAGCAACTTAAGCGACTCCTTGATAATGGACAGAATCTCCAGCGGCCTGGGTTCCCGCTCGTTTTGGCGGCTGAAGGCGAGAATCTGTTTGACCAGGTCCCGGGCGCGGTCCCCGGCCTTTAAGGAGGCTTTCAATTTACTGCTAATCTTCCCGGCCCCCGGCACTGTGTCCAGGGTCATACAGGCCAGTTCCAGGTAGCCTTTCATGGCCCCGAGGACATTATTGAACTCGTGGGCGATCCCGCCGGCAAAGGTGCCCAGGGCCTCCAGCTTCGCCACCTGGTGAAATTGGGCCGCCATTCTGGCCTGGATCTCTGCGGTCCGTTCAGGATCCCCGGGGCAGGCCGCGGCCGGGCCTGGCGGATGCTCCCGGCAACTCTGCAAGACCCTGGAAAGACTCCGGGTGTGCAGCAGGTTGGCCACCCGCACCCGCAACTCGAATTTGTTGAGGGGGGCCAGGATGATCTCATCCACGCCTTCAGGGAGATGGGAGCTTCGCAGGATGGGCTCCCCGGGTGAGGCAATGAGGAGAACGGGCAGAAAGACCGGCTGCTCGGCCTTTTTCCGCTCCCCCAGCCCCCCTGCCAAACGTCCCAGATGAGGGGAGTCCAGGATGGCCAGATCGAAGGCCGGGGGCTCCGGAGCCTCTGGTTGGGGGACTTCCAGGTGATAATCCCGGGCCAGCCATTGCCTGAGGAGCGCCCGGGTTTCCGGGTCGGCCAGCAACAGGAGAATGCGGGAAGTTTTGCCAACCGGGTTGGCAGGATCAAGGGATTTTTCTGGTCTCAAGGTCTGTTCTCAGTGACCAATTAATCGGGTCTTTGTAGGTTAATTATAAGCTAATTTGCAAGGAGCCTGCCATCCTCCGGCTCGTGGTTGGCCGAGCCGATGAGGGCTGCGGCGGCGATATTATTGGGTTGGCAGAGGGCATGGGTGGTCCGGAGAGTCTAACTGATTAATTTCGAATGAGTACCTAAGTTTATAGACGTTATCGGAAAAGGTTTTCCAGAAACTGTCTGATCAAAGTCTTCCGTCCCATTGATGTAACACTGTTTCCTATTACATATCCATTTATCGAAGAGGAACCCATTAATGATTATGTTACCGTTAGTAGCATAGGAGCATATACGACTACACTTGAATTACCACTCCCAAAGGTCGACGAGCCATTAATTGTAATATTGCCACCTGACGAATAGAGAAAAAGTTGGTTGGTACCGCTAATAGTTGCCGTGCCATTTACCGTTATATTGCCGGTCGCCAAAATTGCCCCAGTATCAGTAATCGACCCGTTTAATGTTACGTTACCATTTACATATATAGGGTTAGTTAAATCCACAGTGCCATTAAAGGTTTGACTGGTAGATATACGTCGTAAGACCAGGAGTAGATAATATCTGCTGAGTATAGTCAGGCATGGGAATATTTGCTGCAGTATAAGATTCCGGCGGGTTATTACCAGAGCCATTCTCGCTTATATTCTGCCCCGGGCCAGCGTTAATCGAACCTACGCTGTAGGAGCCATTTAAACTTACCCCCCCACAACCTTCGGCCACTCCGGTAATAGTAAAACTTCCATTCCCAGTTAATTTGCCATTGGAATGTACGGAATCATGAATCTGATTGAGATCCGTTAAGTAATAAATCTGTTATTGGAGAAAATGGTATAATTAAAAGGCCCGCCGGGATAATTCACCAGCTTGCTCTCCACTATGGCTTCGGCGTAGGCCCTCAGGCTGACCGTGGAAATGCCCAACACCTTGATGAAATAGGTCGGCACATTATTGGTCAGGGTGCAGTTAGTTTCCGGAGCATTAGAGGGATTTTTAACGGCATCTTGAGTAAAAGTCACCGTAGCGTTGGCCGGCGAGAAGTTATTAGCGGTGAGGATAGCATTGGCCTCAGTGGTTGCCTGGGCCTGGCCCGTGGGGATGGGCAGCGATAATTTTAAGCAGCCGGCACAGACCGCGGCGTCCACGGCGTTTTGCATCTGGGTCCGGACGACTACCAGATTCCCACGTCCAGGGCCAGTCCCAGAAAGCCAATCAGGACCGGCAGCATTACTCCTACCAATACCGCCACGCTGCCTTTCTGGTTTTTCCGCAATTTTTTTATCATAAAAAGATCCTCCCTTGAAGAGAACCTATTCCACGTACATAGTGCATGTGCCCTGAAACCGGGTAGGGATTTTGCGGAAAAAAGGCGTTGATTACCGGGGTCATGATGGTTACATTGCTGGTGACTGTGACCGTAACGTTACTTCCGGAGATCGGGGGTCGCGGGCGTCACCACGGCAGTCAAATTGTTTCCATAGCTCTGCTGAATCGCGGTGTTAATAGCTGCAGAGGTCTGCGCATTAACAGCAGCTAACCGCGCCCCTTGCCGCGCCGCCTCGTTAACCAGATCCATTTGAAAATATAAATTTCCAAAGTCGAAGATCCCACAGAGAACCAAGAGTAAGAGTGGAATAATTAAGGCAAATTCCACCACCGCGGCCCCACTCTCGGGTGCCGCTGCCTTCTTTTGCCTGGATGAAATGAGGCCCTGGATAATCCGCATCTTGCTGCTTCCCGCCCGCTATTTCAAGAAGGGTTCTGGATATGGTGATGGCTCCCGGCCCGAGGATGACGATGAACAGGGCCGGCATGATACAGAGCATCATGGGAAACAGGATCTTTACCGGCAATTTCGCGGCGATCTCTTCAGCCTTCTGGGCTCGCTGCACCCGGATGAAATCCGCATGGGTACGCAGGGCTTCGGCAATGCTGGTCCCCATCTTCTCCGATTGCAGTATCAGGCTCACCAAAGACTTGACGCTCTGCACCCCGGTGCGCTCCGCCAGGTTTTTTAAGGCCGTATCCCGGGAGGCGCCGGTGCGCAGCTCGGCATTGGTGAATTGCAGTTCCTTGATAGAGGTCCTTGGATATGCCCCTGACCTCGTCGGCCACCCGCACCAGGGTGGCCTGCAAAGCCAACCCCGCTTCCATGGAGACGATCATCAAGTCCAGGACATCCGGTAAGGCCCGGTCCAGGCGATCCCTGCCGACGGCGCAACGAAACCCGGAGAATATAGTAAGGCAGAAAATAGCCGGTCCCAGCCAGGAGGCAGCCAAGCATCAAGCTGACGCGGCGGCCTGCCCGCGCCAGATATTGAGAAACATGAAGGGCAGGGGCAGGAGGAAGGCGCAGAGGGTCCGCAGGCCGAAATAGATGGCCGGGGCATTGGGATGACGGAACCCGGCTTGATAAAGGGTGGTCTTGAGTTCGGTCCCCTGGGTTTTGTCCTTCAGGTCAACTTCCCGAGGTGGGACAGCCAATCCAGGAAGCGCTTTTTAAAGGAGAGAGCGGCGGCGGTCTTTCCCCGGAGGGGAGAGGAAGGCCTTCCCGTCGGCGCTGCGATACCGCTCCCTCATGGTCCGGCGCTGGTAGTTATAGGCGGCCAGTCCGTAAGTGAGCAGGGCGAAGCTGATGAAGGTGATACCCATCATCACATAAGGATAGATCTGCTGGTCCATGGTCTTTCCCGCATTACACCTTGATTTGAATAATTTTACTCATCCAGAAGTATTCCTATGAGCATGCTCAAGATCCCGCCCATCAGCAACCGGTTCCCCTGGGTATCGGTCAGCAGCATCATGATGTAATCCGGGTTGACGTAATAGAGGGTCAGGAAGATGCCCACGGGAAGCATCGCCAAAATCAGGGCGGAAAAACGCCCTTCGGCGGTGAGGCCCTGGATCTTGCCCTTTAACTGCAACCGGGCCCGGATAAGTTTGCCGATGTTCTCCAGGATCTCCGCCAGGTTGCCCCCGGTCTCGCTTTGGATCGAGACCGCGGTAACAAAAAACCGCAGGTCCTGGCTGGCCACCCGGTCAGCCATGCGGTGCAAGGCTTTATTCAGGCCAAGCCCCAGGCGTTGCTCCTCGAAGGCGATTTTCATTTCCACTCCCAGAGGAGGGCCAATCTCCGCGCTCGCCATTTCCATGGCAGACTGGAGGGTGTGGCCGGCCCGCAGAGAGCGAGATAGCAGGTCCATGCCTTCCGGCATCTGCCTCTCCAGGCGGGCGGCCTTACGCTTCCTTTTGATCCGCAGGTAGAGGTAGGGCGCCGTTCCCAGCACCACGGCCAGGACGATCCGCCAATAAACCGCCGCGAAGAGGGAGCCGGCCAGGTAACCGGCGCAGGCCAGAATTCCCACCACACTGAGGAAGGCCTCGGGAGGGCAAAAGATGTCGGCCTGGTATAAGGTGCGTTGCAGGTTTTCCACCTTGCCCCAGCCCAGCGCCGCTTTTAAAATCCTCAATAGCGGGCCTGGCGGCGACTCGGCCTGGGTCTTGAAGAGGCGGGCGTCAACCAGTCTTTTCCTGCTATTTCCCCAGAGCCGTTTGTTCATCTCATGGTGGCCCATGGGCCGCACGAAGGAGAAATAAAACCCGGATAGAAAGAAGGCCAATCCCGCGAAGACGCTGGACATGGCGAAGAAATATTGAGTCTCCGGAGAAGCGGTCAAATAATTGATCAGGGCTCTCCATGGGGATATGCCTCTCCTCCCTTGACTCGTTAAGCCGGACGTTCCAGGTCCGGGGGGCGCTCGAACATATTGGGCAGCGGCGCCCCAAAGAGCCGGCAGCGTTCGGCAAAGCGGGGCATCACCCCGGTGGGCACAAATCTTCCCAGGATCTTGCCCTCATCGTCCATGCCGTGCCTTTCGAAGACAAAGATATCCTGCATGCTGATCATGCCACTCTCCATTCCGGTAATCTCCGAGAGGCTCACCACCCGGCGAACCCCGTCGCTGTGGCGCGCCAGTTGGATGATGACGTTCAAGGACGAGGAGATCATCTGGCGCATGGCCTTTTCCTGGATGCTGATGCCGCTGAGGGAAATCATGGTTTCCATACGCAGCAGGGCGTCCCGGGAGGTGTTGGCGTGGATGGTGGTCATGGAGCCCTCATGGCCGGTGTTCATGGCCTGGAACATGTCGATCACTTCAGGGCCGCGCACCTCACCCACGATGATCCGGTCCGGCCTCATCCGCAGGGAATTTCGCACCAGGTCCCGCTGGGTTATCTCTCCCTTGCCTTCCACGTTGGGCGGCCGGGTCTCCAGGCGGCAGACATGTTCCTGCTGCAGTTGCAGCTCCGCGGAATCCTCGATGGTAAGGATGCGCTCCGAGGACGGGATATAGCCGGAGAGGATGTTGAGCAGGGTGGTTTTGCCGGCCCCGGTGCCCCCGGAGATGAGGATGTTCAGTTTGGCCACCGCAATGGCCTTGATCACTTCGCCGATTTCCGGGGAGAGGCTGCCTTTTTCCAGCAAGTCCTCCAACTTGGGGCGTTGGACCGCAAAGCGCCGGATGGACAGCATGGGGCCGTCCAGGGCCAGGGGGGGAATGATGGCATTGACCCGGGAGCCATCGGGGAGCCTGGCATCCACCATGGGGGTGGACTCATCGATGCGGCGCCCCACGTTGGAGACTATCTTGTTGATAATTTTCAGTAGATGCTCATTGTCCTGGAACCGCACCGTCGGTGAGTTCCAGCCGCCCGCGCCTTTCGATGTATATCTGATCATACCGGTTGGCCAGGATGTCCGAGATGGTGGGGTCCTTCAGCAAGGGCTCCAGGGGTCCGAGCCCCAGGATCTCAAATTCCAATTCCTCTGCCAGGCGGGCCTTTTCATGCAGGTTCAGGGGCTCGGTCTCTTCTTCCAGGAATTGGTTCAATACCTGGCGAATCTCCTGGGCCATCCTGGCCTGGTCCAGGGTCTCCAACTGGGCAAAATCGAGCTTTTCCAGCAGGCGATGGTGTATGCGGCTCTTTACCGCATAGAGGCGGGCTTCCCGCCCCGGATCCCCGCTGCTCACCAGGCCGGGTCTGGGCTTGATTCCCAGCAGAGCCGGAGCCGTCGGGCGAATTCTCATCAAGGCCATTTTTCTATCCTCTTATCCAAGTGCAAAATAACTAAAATATCCAGAAACGCCGGCGCGCTGCCGCGGCCATCGGCGCCTTTCACTTCTCCTCCGTGGAGGCGGATGATCTTTTGGGCCACGTCCTTTAATCCCAGATAGAGCTTGGAACGGGGTCCCACCTTCGCCAGCGGCACTCCCTTGTTGATGGCCTCGATCAATGGCAGGTAATCGTGGTCGAGGATGGCCAGGGGCGGTTCATCCATGATCCTTTCCAGTTCCCGCATTGCCAGGTCATTGCCTTTGTCATAGCGGTTAACCACCACTTTGAGTTTTTTCTGACCCTGGTCCCAGTCCTTGAGCGTGGGCCAAAGTTTCCTCAGGTTGCGGAAATTGGGGACATTGAGCTCGGTGAGCATCAGTACCAGGTCGGACTCCTGAAACACCCGGAAAAACAATTCATCAAATAGATGGCCCAAGTCCACCACGATATACTTGTAGAGCCCGCGCAGAATGCCGAAGATCTTCCCCACGCCTTCCGGGTCCAGGCTATCTTGCTCCTTAAAGTCCGAGATGCCATGGAGGATATCCAGATTATTCCCGTAAGGTTGCATGATCCTCTGGAAGAATGACTGGTCCAGGGTATCGAGGTTGTGGATTACATCGACCAGGTCGTAGGTGCTTTCGAGGTCCAGGAAATTGCCGATATCAGGGAAAGGGCGGCCCAGATCCACCAGGGCGCAGCGCTCCGCGCTCAGCTCCTCCAGGGCCACTGCCAGATTGATGGCTACGGTGGTGGTGCCGCTGCCCCCCTTATGTCCGGTGACCGCCACTACGGCGCCCTGGGCGTGAGCTGGTGGCCTGGCGCCGCTTGGAGAGCTGCACCCGCCCCAGCGCCGCTTCCAGCACCTCCCGGTCCAGGGGCAACGGCAAAAACTCCCGGACCCCCAACTGCATGGCGCGCATCAGAAAGTCCGGTTCCAATCTTTCGGAACAGGCCATTACCGGGACCTGGGGAAACTTGCGGCACAGGGACTCGATCCACTGGGGGGGGGTGTCAAGGCCGTTAAGGTAAACCACCACCGAGTCCGGCGCAGTCTCCGGGGTCTTCCTCAGGAATGCCGTCACATCGGGGAATTGCTCGGTGGCCTCCACCAGAGGAAGATTATTCAGCAAATCCGAAAGAGGCGCGAAGGGAAGACCGGCCCCATAAATAATGGAGATATTTAGTTTATCCGTGTTCATCGTCTCTTGGTCTCTTGGCAGCCAGCCTCAGCGAGAGGCTACCGGAAAACTAAAGATTGACCCGGGAACACGTCAGCCCTTTGATCACTTCCACACCCTTCGGGTTGGGAGGCGTCCGCCTGGGGAGCCTCCTGCTTTTCGCGGTCGGAGCCGAGGAGATTCGAGGTATCCACTCCCCGGGTGTTCAGCTCTGCCAAATCGTTGCGGTTTCTCAAGGCCAGGCGAATCTTGCCCTGGTTGCTGGCCAGGTTCATGATTTCCGCCTGTTCCGTACTCAAAACCAGGGTTACGGTGTTTACCACCGCGGGCTTTTCATCCCGCCCCGGCTCCCAGATCTGGCCGGCGCTCAAAACCACGATATTTTGCAGGATGGTTTTGGAAAATTGGTCCTTGGAATCGGGCTTGACCATTTCCATCAGGACGTCCACATGATCGCCGGGATGGATGAAGCCGGCCACCCCCGAAACATCATCGACCCGCACCGAGAGAGCCCGCTTCCCCTCAGTCAGCAGGCCCGCTAAACCGGCGGAAGCCCCTTCCGGGGCCAGCCGGGTGAGCAAGATGGGCTCTCCGGCGCTCACGGGCGCGTTGATGATGCGGCCCTCCAGTTGGACCGGGGTGCCGGCGGCCTTGGGAGGAATCAATTCCCGAGGCCAGGTGGCGCTCTTCACCATCGCCTTGGTGATGATGGTGCCGGGGGAGATGTCCACGACGGCGACCATCACCTGGCCCACCGGTTTGGCGACCACCTGAGTTTGCGCGGCAATATAGTGATGGACCGAATACATGGCGGCCAGTCCCACCAACCCGGAAATCGCCATAAAGATGGTCCCCTTAGATAAATTCATGATCAACTCCTTTTCCAGTTCGCCGCCAGGATGACTCGGGCGCCAATGATGGTTAAGCTCCAAAGGCGGCAGCCGTGATCCCGCCACGGCTTATGGTCCAGGGCCAGCAGCAGGGCGTGCTGCACCTGGCTGGCCCCGGACTCATCACGGGAAAACCGCTCGACCCTCTCCATGAGCAGACCCCCCACAGGTTAAGAGCCCTGGGGGTCTGGATTAACTCCCGGCGGCGCCGAATTGGCTTACCACCGACTGGTAATTGTCGTTCACGTTGCTGCCCAGGGTGCTGACCGCGGTGAGGATCACCACCGCGATCAAGGCTGCCAGCAGGCTGTATTCCACGGCGGTGGTTCCGGTCTCATTCTTTAAAAACCGCTTGATGGTTGCCATTGGGATATTCTCCGCTTTATGCCGAGGGTGGACCAGGGCCGGCAGCACGGCCGTACTGCTCTGCGCCGGCCCCGGCCTGGTCCTAAAAATCCCGTTTGACCCTCTTCATAGGCAGACCTCCTCACAGGGTGCAATCCCCTGGAGGTCCAGATTAACTGGCGCTGCTGATTTGGGAGGCGACCGTGTTGAAATTGGAGCTCAGGTTGGTGCCCAGGGTGGTGACCGCGCCGATGATCACCACCGCGATCAGCGCTACCAACAGGCCGTATTCCACCGCGGTGGCTCCGGTCTCATCCTGCAAAAACCGCTTAATGGTTGCCATTGGGATATTCTCCGCTTTACGCCCAGGGTGGACCAGGACCAGCAGCAGGCCGTACTCCTCTGCGCCGGCCCCGGCCTGGCCACGGCAATGCCGCGCCACCCTATCCATGGGCGTCCCGCCTCACAGGGGGTAATCCCCTGGAGGTCCAGATTAACTGGCGCTGCTGATTTGGGAGGCGACCGTGTTGAACTTGGCGCTCAAGTTGGTCCCCAGGGTGGTGACCGCGGTGATGATCACCACCGCGATCAGGGCCACCAGCAGGCCGTATTCAACGGCGGTGGCGCCGCTCTCATCCTTCACAATCCGCTTGATGGTTGCCATTTGGATATACTCCTCTCAGATTACCAGGTGTCGTATCATTGGTTTGGCAGGGTTACCCCACGCCGTGGACCGCGGGACGCGGCAACTGGCGGGAGGCAACGGCCACCGTAAGGAATTAACCGCTCAGGTTGGTCCCAGGGCAGGCGCCGCGGTGATGACCACTACGGCGACCAGGGCTGGCAACAACGCGTATTCCACGGTGCTGGCTCTTTACTCATTCAAGGACATTTTTGATAACCCCCTCCTTTCCGTTCCCCCGGGAGAAATACGATTCCCGGGAGAATTAATGGCGAGCTTCGAGGGAGTTACCATCAATAAATATGCCAAACCCCGATTGTGCTAGATTAATTGAAATATCCAATAGTTATCCACCGGACTCCGTAATTCGGGCCAAACATGAAATAGAGAAAACTTATTGGAGAAGGATAAATTTCTCTTGAATGGAGAATGTCGGCCCTTATCCTGGCTCATGACCCAGTCTTGATCCAGACCAGGATCCTTTGCCGTAAAATGGCGCACCCATCACCGCGGGAATGCGCCATACTGCGAACCAGGGTTAACCTGTCTTTGAGGCTCATGGTCCAATACAGGGGTGAGTCCATCAATGCCTGCAGGTGCGGCAGCGCCGGCCACTTTGGTTTGGGTTCCATAAATTGAGACCATCCTTATTGAATTATTGTCTATAAGCTGGGTGTTACAAGATACATGCCGAAAATTGCGCCAGCCGCGGGAAGCTCAAAAAAAGGGAATTATATATTTAACCCCCGGCGAATTGTCCGTTGCCGGGGCGGGGTTTCCCCGCCCCCGGGCGGCGGGAGCACGGGTTGGAAACCTGCGCCGCCACAGTAGTGTCCGGCAAGGTTTTTCAAATCTTCCGTTAATCTAGGCTGCGAAATCTCCCTCTTCGATTAACTTGCGGAGTTATCTTGATTTTTCCCCTCTCCCCCAATGGGGGAGAGGCCAGGGTGAGGGGGAAGGGATCGGTACTCGAAGCCACCCCTCACCCCACCCCTCTCCCCTCTCAGGGGAGAGGGAGTTTTGGTGCTTACGGACTAACCCTGTCGTCTCTGGCTAAAGGTTTGCGGCTACATTTCTCAATTTGCAGTCGCCAGCCCTTATGCAAAATCTCTGCCGGACACTAATGATGCCACCATGGAATAGGGAAGCAAATGTATGATTCCCCAAAAAAATCTCCCCCGCCGGAGCCGGCAGGGGGGCAGGTCCTCTGGAAGTGCGCTTAGGGCTTTCTGGAAATGCCGTTTTTCTTTAAGAGGGCATAAAGGCGGGGCGGGGATAATGCGGAGATGCGGCAGGCCTCCTGGACATTGCCCGCGGCGAGGGACATCAGATCGGAGAGGTAGTCTTTTTCCGCTAACTCGATGGCGGCCTGGCGGAAATCATGCAGCCTGGGCAAGGTCTTGGACGCGGCCCTTTCTCCAGGGCCGGTGGCGGCCGCGGCGTCGGCGGAGGGTTCCTTGGCCACCGCGGCCCGGACCACCTTGATGCGGATTTGGCTGGGGAGGTGCTTGGGGAATAAGGTGGGTTCATAACGTGACTGAGCCAAAGCGCCCTCCAGGGTATTGAACAGTTCCCGAACATTTCCCGGCCAATCATGGGCCAGGAGGGCCTCGAGAAATTCCGGGGCAAAGCCCTTGGGTCCGATGCCCCATTTTTCGCAAACGCGAGCGATATGGAACAGGGTCAGATCTTTTAGATCGCCAAAACGCTGGCGCAAAGGGGGCAAATCCAGGGTGAGGGCCCGCAAACGGAAAAGCAGGTCACGGCGAAACAGGCCATTGGCGGATAGTTCATCGAGGTTGCGATTGGTGGCGGCCAGCAGGCGGAAATCGCTCTCGGTCTCAAACCTGCTGCCCACGGGGCGAAAACGGCGTTCCTGCAGCACCCGCAAAAAGGCCTTTTGGATCTCCTTGGGCAATTCGCCCACCTCATCGAGAAACAGGGTGCCGCCATGGGCTTGCTTGATCAGGCCCACCTGGGAGCGATCGGCGCTGGTAAAAGCCCCCTTTTCATGTCCGAAGAGGGCGCTCTCCACCAGGGAGGCCGGGAGGGCGGCGCAATCCACTACCACAAAATCTTTGCCGGACCTGGCGCTGTTGCGGTGGATCGCCTTGGCGAACAGCTCCTTGCCGGTGCCGGTCTCGCCGTAGATCAGCACATTGGCGTCGCTGTCGGCGGCCTGGGCCACTGAATCATAGCAGGCCAGCATCTGCGGGCTTTGGCCCACAATGCCTTCCAACTTTAAAGCCACCGGTGGTTTTTTGAGGCGTTTCTCCTGCCGGTACTGTAAGGCGCGGACCAAAGGCAGGGACATTTGTTTAATGGAGGACTGCTTTTCGATGTAATCCCAGGCGCCCTTGAGGATGGCCAGTTCGGCCCCATCGGGATCGCCGGCCCCGGTGATAATGATGACCTCGGGAGCGGAGGGAGTTTGCCGCACCTGGGGCAACAGCTCCAAACCGCTGCCGTCGGGCATGCGCACATCGAGGAAGACCACGTCAAAGGGCTGGGCGGTGGCCAGCCGCAACCCTTCCGCCAGGGTTGAGGCGTAAAGGCTCTCCTGGCCCAGGGTTTGCACCATTTCGGAGAGCATCTCGCCGAACATCCGGTCGTCGTCGATGATCAAAACTCTTGCCATAGGTGGTCTTTCCACCGTGAGTTTCAGGACCTGCCGATTTTCTGCCGATCAGCATCCCATGCTACCCAGGAATGGTTTGCGGCTGGCTTCTATAACTGCCAACTTCTGGGGCTGTCTATCATCTCCCGGACCTTGCACACCAGGTCCATGGGCGGGAAAGGTTTCTGGATAAAAGGCAGAGCCGTATTCCGCAAGCCGCGCACCACCACGGAGTCCTCCGTATACCCCGACATAAAGAGGATCTTCATTTCCGGGTGCAGCGGCGATAAGAGTTCGGCCAATTCCCGGCCGCTCTTATGGGGCATCACCACGTCCGTCAACAACAGGTGGATGGGGGTGGCATGACTTTTGACCAATTCCAGGGCCTCCAGGGCGTTGCGGGCCATGAGCACGTGATAGCCGTGCATCTCCAGGGCCTCCTGGATCAATCCGAGGAGAAGCTCCTCATCTTCCACCACCAGCACGGTTTCGCTGCCCTGGGGGGTGACGTCCCAGGTGCACCGCTCCGCGGCATTCTCCAGGGAAGCTTCAATCTGCGGCAGGTAGATCTCGAAGACCGTGCCCCCTTCCGGCTGGCTGGAGACCTCGATGTGGCCGCCGCTCTGCTTGATGATGCCATAGACGGTGGCCAGCCCCAGTCCGGTGCCCTTGCCGGAGGCCTTGGTGGTAAAGAAGGGATCGAAGATATGAGCCAGGGTCTCCGGGTCCATGCCCTGGCCGTGGTCGATCACCGAAACCTGGATATAAGGGCCGGGGGGGAGCTCGGGGTGGCGGCTGGTAAAGGTTTCGTTCAAAAAGACGTTGGCCGTCCGCACGATGATTTTGCCTCCCATGGGCATGGCGTCCCGGGCATTGATCACCAGGTTCATGATAACCTGTTCGAACTGGCCGGGATCGGCCTGCACCGCCTTCAGGTCCTGGTCGAGAAGGATGACCAGGTTGATGTCTTCGCCGATGAGCCGGCGCAGCATCGCCTCCAGGTTGGTGATCACCGTATTGAGGTTGGTCACCCGGGGCTGCAGCAATTGCTTGCGGCTGAAGGCCAGGAGTTGGCGGGTCAGGGCGGCCGCCCGCTCCGCGGATTTACTGATGCCTTCCAGGTTATGGAAGAGGGGATCTCCCTCCCGTAAAGACATCATGACGATCTCATTGTAGCCCATGATGGCAGTCAGCATGTTGTTGAAGTCGTGGGCCACTGCGCCCGCCAACCTGCCTACGGCCTCCATTCTCTGGGATTGCAGCAGTTGCTCTTCCAGCCTGACGCGTTCGTGGAGGTCTATAAAGAAACCCAGAATCGCCCGGCGCCCCTGGTAATGGATGGGAGTAACGGTTTCCAGCACCCAGCGGACCTCGCCGGCTCTGGTGACTATCTGGAATTCGCAGGGGGTGGTTCTCTCCCCTTTAAGCATCTGGATAACCTGAGAGCGCACCGTCTCTTGATATTCCTCGGGCACATAAGTTAAGGAGTCCTGGCCCAGCAAGTCATCTTCACCATTACCGGTGACTTTCCGGACCGCGGGATTGAACAGCTTGAACTCCGCATCCTGGATAATGAAAATCCCGATGGGGGCCGTGTAAATCAAGGATTTGAGGGCCTCGCGCTTTCCCAGCTTCTCCTGGGCCTGGCGCCGCTCGGCAGCCCCACGCGCCAGCCGCTTATCTAGTTCGACCACGATGTCCTGGCGCCGCAGGGCGGCGCGCAGGGATTCGTTTTCCAGGAACGTCTGGGCGGCCGGGGAGAGATCGCGGCCCAGGGCCAGTACGGCGATCACCTCATTATGACGGCGGTTGACCCCGGCGTCGGCCAATCCCGGTCCGGCGCTACTGTAAAAACCCACCAGGGGTACCTGGGGGGCCAGGTCCGTCATGGCGGAGAGCTCCTCGGCGACCCGGGACCCCAAAGTGCGGCTCTTGAGGGCGGAGGAAAAGACCAGGGCCAGCCCCGGGTCCGCGATGGAGCCGCGCCGCAGGGCCTGGCGCAGGGCTTCGCCGCCAGCCGCCAGCGGCTGGCCGTGAGCGGCTGGCCTCAAGGTCAGGCAGGGTCCTCGGGCGCCGGCTGAGTGAAGCGTACCCCGCGGGAACCGGGTAATAAGGTGGCCACGTTGAGGCTGCATTGGCCAGAAGGATCAGGAATCTCCAGGGGCCGGCGCGCTGGTCAGGGCGAGGTGCTTTCCGGCCAGGGCCTCCCGGGGAATCTCCAGCATGCGGCAATAGACGTCGGCGGCCGGCTGGCCGTCCAATTCCAGGACCTCCAGGCCCCGGGCCAGGGTGACCGCGGCCCGTCGCGAGGTGGGCCGGAAGGCGTGGGTCAGGGAGATGCCGAAGGTCAGGCTGGTCTCGACCACCGCCACCAGAAGGCTGTCGTGGTAAACCTCGCCGCCCGCCATGACGTAATTGTCCTCCAGGCGCCAACCATCCGCGGCTTCGCCCCCCATGATGGGGAGCCGTCCCTGGGAGAGGCGCTCCAGGGTTTCCAGGATCTGGAAGATGTGGAAATCGGCAGTGCGGGGCGCGGCCGGGGAAAACAGCAGCGCGAAGGCCGACTCGCCCTGGCGGCTCAGCAGCGGCTCCATGACGTTCTCCCCGCCGGAGAAATAGGGGGCGATTTCCGGGGCGGCGATGGCCTCAATCACCGCCCGATCCCAGTCCCGGGAGACCCCGCGGCCCACTGCCACCTTCACGCGCAGATAAGGGGAGGCCAGCGCCAACACCACCACCGCCTGGCGCTGGACGCCGTTGCAGATCCCGCCCGCGGCGCTGGCGCCAATCAGCGGCGCCGGGCCTACCACCTGGCGGACCCCCCGGAGCACGGCCTCCGGGTCATAGTGGGGGGAAGCGAACACCTGGACCAGGGAAAGGGGATGTTCTTTGATGGCCTCCAGGGCCTGGCGGGCGGCTTTTTTGCCAACCGCGCCGGCATCTTTTCCCTTGGCCACTCCAAAGCCGACTTCTAGATTCGTTTGCACCATAGGAATCCCCAACGCACCGGGAAAAGGAGCGGATCCACTTAGCGTCTCCCCGATGCTCATCTTTTATTAAACATCTGAGCCACTAAGATAGGATCGGCAATAAATTCTTGTCGGATAAGAAAATTATTGGCAAACGTCTTATTCTTATGCAAGAGAGATACCAGAATGGTCCGGGGCGCCAGGGGAATTTGGAGAAAAGCGGGGGGCCGGGGGAAAGTCTTCAGGTGAGAAAGGCGCCGGATGCGGACCGGGCGCCCCTGTGGCGCTGGTCAGGGCGGCGGGCCACCGCCGCCCCGGAAGCGTTTATCCGTTTTCCGGTTTTCGGTGAAGCAAAGGCAAAAGCAAAAGCAAGGGTCCCGGGCCGGCTTATTTCCCCGGCAGTTTGGGCAGCTCCGTCAGGGCCTTGCGGATCATGGCATCGGGGTCCAGCTCGATATCCTGCAGTTCCCCTTCCAGGAAGGCGTCATAGGCCGCCAGGTCGAAGTGGCCGTGGCCCGAGAAATTGAGGACGATGCATTTGGGCCGGTTAGTCTCCTTGCACACCAGGGCTTCGTCCACCGCGGCCTTGATGGCGTGGGCCGTCTCCGGCGCCGGGATAATGCCCTCGGTTTCGGCGAAGAGGCGCGCCGCCTGAAACACGGGGTTCTGGGGATAGGCCCGGGCTTCGATGACCTTTTCGTGCACCAGCAGGCAGAGCAAGGGGGCGTCGCCGTGATAGCGCAGGCCGCCGGCATGGATGCCCGAAGGCACAAAGGAGTGCCCCAGGGTGTACATCATGATCAGGGGGGTGAGCCCGGCGGTATCTCCGAAGTCGTAGGTATAGGTGCCCTTGGTGAGGGTGGGGCAGGCGGTGGGCTCCACCGCAATGAAGCGCCGCTCCTTGCCCTGAAGTTTATCCCGGACAAAGGGAAAGCAGAAGCCCGCGAAGTTGCTGCCCCCGCCCACGCAGCCGATGAGGATATCCGGCTCTTCTCCGGCCAGGGCCAGTTGCTTTTTGGTCTCCAGGCCGACGATGGTCTGGTGCAGCATGACGTGGTTGAGGACGCTGCCCAGGGAGTAGTTGGTATCGGGTGGCTGGCGGCGTCTTCCACCGCCTCGGAGATCGCCATCCCCAGGCTGCCCGAGGTTTCCGGGTCCCGGGCCAGGATCTGGCGGCCCGCGGAGGTGCGGTCCGTGGGGGACGGATAGACGCTGGCCCCCCAGATATGCATCAGGGAGCGGCGGTAAGGCTTCTGCTGATAGCTCACCTTGACCATGTACACCGTGCATTCCATTCCGAAAAAGTTGCAGGCCAGGGCCAGGGCGCTGCCCCATTGCCCGGCGCCGGTTTCGGTGGCCAGCCGTTTGATGCCCGCGGCCTTGTTGTAATAAGCCTGGGCCACGGCGGTATTGGGTTTATGGCTGCCCGCGGGGCTCACGGACTCGTTCTTATAATAGATGCGGGCCGGGGTGCCCAGGGCGGCTTCCAGATTGCGGGCCCGGTGCAGCGGGCTGGGCCGCCATAATCGGTAGATGCGCCGCACTTCGTCGGGAATGGGGATCCAGCGCTCGGGGCTCAGTTCCTGCTGAATGAGTTCCAGGGGAAAGATGGCGGCCAGGTCCTGGGGGCCGATGGGCTCGCCGGTGCCCGGATGGAGATAGGGCGGCAGGGGCACGGGCAGATCCGGCAGGATATTATACCACTCCTGGGGCATCTCCGATTCGCTCAAGTGGATTTTATAAGACTCCATAGCATCTCCCCTAAGGTTCTCCCCTTGCCGGTAGGGGCGGCGTCCGGTGGCACAGGCCTCAAGCCTGTGGGTTGGCCCGGGCGGGGCAACCCCGCCCCTACGCTGGGGGAGAAGGGATGGCAGAATTTCATATCCCCCATCTTTACTAAAGTGGGGGTAGATGGATCATTGGCGCGCTCGAGAGGATTCGAACCTCCGACACACGGATTCGTAGTCCGTTGCTCTATCCGGGCTGAGCTACGAGCGCACTGATTACCCTGGTGGCCAGGAAGCCGTTCCCGGCCCCTAACCAAAATTTTATAACCTCTAGCGGGGCAAAGGTCAAGGGTGAGGGGCACGCGGCTCAGGAGTCAACCGCCATATCTTCTTGCGCAGGCTAAAGCCTGCGGCTACAGTTTTATGGCATTAGGGGCGGCCCAATCACAGGCTGGAAGCCTGTGCCACTGTCGCCCTTAATAAAGATTATTGGGGTCGATGTCCAGGGTAAGGTTCAGGCGGGCTCGGGGAGGAGGGCGGAAGAGGCGGCGCAGGTGGCCCAAGGCCGTGGCCAGGGCTGGCCGGCCGTAGCTTTTCAGGAGCAACTGCCAGCGGTAGCGGCCCTGCAGACGGCTCAATCCCGCCGGGGCCGGCCCCAGCACCTGCACCCGCTCCCGCAGCTGGCCGTCCCGCTCCACTTCCCTTTTCAAGGCCGCGGTCAGCCGCTGGGCCTCCCGGGCCACGGCAGCTCTCGAGGGGGCCGTCCAGGCGAGCCAGGGCCAGACGGGTGAAGGGCGGATAGCCCAGGCGGCGGCGAATCTCGATTTCCCGTTCATAGAAACCGACAAAATCCTGGCTCTGCACCAGTTGGAAGAGGTAATGCTCCGGATGGAAGGTTTGCACCAGGACCTTGCCGGGGGCCTCGCCCCGGCCGGCCCGGCCGGCCACCTGGGAGAGGAGCTGGAAGGTGCGCTCCCCGGCGTGGTACTCGGGAAAAAAGAGGCTCAAATCCGCGGCCACCACCCCCACCAGGCTGACCCCGGGGAAATGGTGGCCCTTGGCGATCATTTGGGTGCCCACCAGGAGGTCCAGGTCGCCGGCGGCAAAGCTCTCCAACACCGCGAGGGCCCGGCCGCTATGGGGGGCGGTGTCCCGGTCCAGGCGGGCCACCCGGGCCCCGGGCAGCAGGCGCCGCAGCTCGCTCTCCACCTTTTCGGTGCCCACCCCGTATTGCTTGATGGCGGTGGCCTGGCATTGGGGGCAGCTCTGGGGCACCTCCTGGCTGAAGCCGCAGTAGTGGCAGACGAGGCGGTCCTCTCCCGCTTGATGGCGGGTCATGGCCACGCTGCACTGGCGGCACTGGAAGACGTGGCCGCAAAACAGGCAAAAAAGGGCCCGGGCATAGCCCCGGCGGTTTAAGAAGAGCAGGGCCTGCTCCCCCCGGGATAACACCCCTTCCAGGGCAGCCAGCAAGGGCCGGGAGATGATCTTCAGGGCCCGTCCCCCGCCGCGCTGGGCCCGCAAATCGACGAGGTGGATCTCCGGCAAGGCCTGGGGGGTGACCCGGCGGGAGAGGTTGAGATAGCGATATTTGCCGGTGCGGGCCAGGTGATAGGTGGTGATCTGGGGGGTGGCGGAGACCAGCACCGCGGCCGCGGCCGCCAGCTTGGCGCGGTAGAGGGCCACGTCCCGGGCCTGGTAGAGCAGGCCGCCTTCCTGCTTGTAGGCGGAGTCGTGCTCCTCGTCCACCACCACCAGGCCCAGGCGGGGCAAGGGGGCGAAGACCGCGGAGCGGGCCCCCACCACCACGTCCACTTCTCCCAGCATGATGCGGCGCCACTGGTCCAGGCGGGCGGCCTCGGAGAGGCCGCTGTGCAGCAGGGTGACCCGAGGCCCGAAGCGGCGCCGGAAGGCCTGGGCCACCGGGTGGCTCAGGGCGATCTCCGGCAGCAGCACCAGGACCTGGCGCCCCCGGGCCAGGGCCTGGGCCGCGGCCACCAGGTAGACTTCGGTCTTGCCGCTGGCGGTGACCCCGTGCAACAGAAAGGGGGAGAAGGAACCGGAGGCGATCCCCCGGATAATGGCAGTGAGGGCCAGCTCTTGCTCCGGCGCCAGGGGCAAGGGGGTCCTCGTCCGGAATCCAGGGGTGGCTCTCCAGGGGGTCTTGCAAGGCGGGGCGCCGGGAGAGAACCACCAGGCCGCGGCTTCTCCAGGCGGCGCAGCACCGGCAGGCATCCGGGAAAGTGCGGCCGCAGGCCGCTTACGGCGAACGGCTGCCCCGGCTTCCTGCAAATGGGCCAGCAAGGCCCGGCTCCGGGGTCCCAGGCGCGGCAGGGGCGGCGCCGCCGCCGGCGGGCGCCGGGGCCACCCAGGTCTCCTGGCGGCCCCCGGCAGGGCCGGGCGCCCCCGGGAATGATGCGGCTCAGGGCCTCCCCCAGGGGATACTGATAATAGTCGGCCAGCCAGCGGAACAGGGGCACCATCTCCGGGCCGAAGCGGGGGATGGGGTCCAGCAGCTTCTGGAGGCGCCGCAGCTTGACCGGCGGGGCCTGCAGCGCCGGGGCCAGGAGGTACCCGGTCACCGTCTGCCGCCCCACCGGCGCCTGCACCAGGCTGCCCACCCCCGCGGCCGCCAGCTCCGGCGGCCGCCGATAGGTGAGGGTCTGGGCCAGGGGCAGGGCCACCGCCACTTCCCAGAGATCGGCGGCTTCGGGACCGGTCTTATCGGAGGCAGGCGTCGAGGGCATAAGAAAATGGCAGAAGGATTATCAGTGGTGGCGGCAGCAACAAAATTACCTGAAGAAGCTTACACTATCCGGCAATTAAACTCTATGCCATTCTAATTTCAACGATATCCCTATATTATACCGAGGCAAATAAATCCCCTCTCAACCTGCTGGCGCAGAGGTCAGGGCGTGGCAATTCCCGATGGCGGCGCGGGGTTATCCGGGAAACCCTCGGAATAATCGGATTGCAAGCCGAAGAGGTCGGCATAGGCGGCGGTTAGGGCGCAGCAGGTGACCGGCAGGCTGACCAGGAGGCCGACGCCCAAGGCGATGACGCCTAACAGGTTGACCAGCACCAGCAGCAGGAAGAAGCCGAACATGCTGAACCAGATGGGGTTGACCGTGGTGCCGGCTCAACTCCAGGGCCGGCCAGAAATCGAGGCGGCGATCCACCACCAGAGCAGCGGCGAAGAGGTAGCCCACCATTAAATAGGCGCCGGGAATAATCAGCAACAGCCAGCCAAAGCCGGTGAGCAGCCCTCCCACCAGGGCCGTCAGCAGCAGGGGGAAGAAGAACCGGAAGCCCAGGAAGAAATCGCCGAACTGCGGGCTGCGGCCCTGGAGCATTTTGGCGCTGACGATAAAGTACCCCATGAGCAGCACCGGGGAGAGCGCGGCGCTGGCCACCCAGCCGACGTAGGGGATGATGGCCAGGGCGATTTGAATCAGGAAGTAAACCAGGGAGAAGCCGATAAACCCTCCGGGATAGCGTTTAAACAGCTCCCAGCCCGTCTTCAGGTATTCCCCCAGCGGCAAAGAAGAAGTGTTGCGCCTGGTGGCGGACCCGGTCACCTGGGGCAGACTGGGCGCCGCCTGCCCGCAGTTGGGGCAAAAACCGGCAGTCTCCGGGATCTCCTGGCCGCAATGGGGGCAATAAGGAATGGTTTAGCCCTTCACTGATAATAAATTGTTTACCTGAGCCGCGGGCGATGCTATCAGTTATGGGAGCAAATGGCAAATAATTTCCGGGAGCGGCATGGATAAGGCTCAAGAGGCGCGCCACCTCGTTCCCAAGTTCAACTTGGGAACGAGGTTTAGACCAATCAGTTCAGGAGGATCAGTTCATGGCATTGGTTTCCGCGGATTTTCAATCCGAGACCATCGGCACCATCACCTTCAATAATGATCAGCAAGCGCAACGCCTTGAGCGGGGAGTTCATCCATGATCTCATCAAGGCGCTGAACGACATGATTTACCATCCGGCCCGGGTGATCATCCTGCGGGCCAATCCGGGGGCGGCGATCTGGTCCGCGGGCCACGACGTCAGTGAATTACCCAAGCAGGGGCGGGATCCGCTGTCTTACAACGATCCGCTGGAACAGGCCATCCGCGCCATTCAGCGCTGTCCGGCGCCGGTGATCGCCATGCTGGAGGGCAGCGTCTGGGGGGGCGCCTGCGAGCTGGCCTTTGTCTGCGATATCCTCATCGGCACCGAGAAGACTTCCTTTGCCATCACCCCGGCCCACCTGGGGGTTCCCTATAACCCCACCGGCATCCTGCACATCATCAACATGATCGGCCTGAACATGGCCCGGGAGATGTTTTTCACCGCCCAGCCGGTGGCCGCGGAGCGGGCCCTCAGGGTCGGCCTGCTCAACCACCTGGTGCCGGCCGCGGACCTGGAGGATTTCACCTATACCCTGGCCCAAGCAGATCGCCGGGAATTCCCCCCTGAGCATCTCGGTGATCAAGGAGCAGTTCCGCCTGCTGGCCAACGCCCTGCCCCTGAGCCCGGAGACCTTTGAGCGCATCCAGGGCCTGCGGCGGCTGGTCTATGACAGTGAGGACTATCAGGAGGGGCTGATGGCCTTCCTGGAGAAAAGGAAGCCGGTTTTTCGGGGGAAGTGAAGGGGGGAAATGGACGATTTTGTAGGGACGGACACCTGGGTCCTCCCCCACGCGAAAATCATGCGAAGGGGCGGGCCGCAGTGACCGCCAACCTGGGCAGGCGGGACGCCTGCCCCACCGAACCACCGCCCTTAGGCGCGAAGGGGGAGGGAATTTGATTCCATCGAAGGCCAGGCCTCAAAGAAAGGAGTAAGCAGATGAAGCGCCAGCAGGTGGGCATCGTCATTTTTCCGGAGGTGGAGGTCCTGGATTTTTGCGGACCCTACGAGGTCTTTACCGCCACCCGCCTGGATGAGGCCCGGCGCCGGGAAGAGCCTTCCCCTTTTGAGGTGCTGCTGCTGGCGGAGCGGGAGGAGGCGATCACCACCGCCGGGGGGATGCGGGTGCTCCCGGACTGCGCCCTGGCCGCCTGTCCGCCCCTGGATATCCTGGTGGTGCCCGGCGGCTGGGGCACACGGCGGCAAATGGACAATAAAATCCTGATTGACTGGATTGCTGAGCAGGGCCGGCAGGGTGGCAGACCCTCACCTCGGTGTGCACCGGCGCCCTGCTGTTAGGGCAGGCGGGGCTGCTGGACGGGCGGCGGGCCACCACCCACTGGCGCTCCCTGGAGCTGTTGCGGGAGTCCTTCCCCAGGGTGACCGTAGAGGAACAACTGCACGTGGTGGAGGATGGCAACCTGCTCACTTCGGCGGGCATCGCCGCGGGCCTGGACCTGGCGCTGCAGGTGGTGGCGCGTTATTACGGCGAGGCCGTGGCCCGGGCCACGGCGAGGCACATGGAATATCGTTATCCGGAAGATAATGCCCGGCGGATTTGATCTCGGCATCTAGGGCGGGCTTGGCCCGGCGGCATCATTTCGCCCAGGCCAGAGGCCCAGGCTATCCAGGTAGCATAGGCGTCCCGCCTGTGTAAAGACTTGAGACTTCACAGGCCAGAGGCCTATGCACCGCCTTCTGCCCTGCTGCCCTACTGCCGCCGTTCGCGGAACTGGCGCACCTGGTACATGAAGGCCTCCAGGCGGGTGCGGGTGTGGCTCTGTTCCTGGCCGTCATAGGCCAGGTTGAGGAAGGGAATGTTGTCGTGCTCCTCCCGGAAGCGTTTGAACAGGGAGTTGACCACGGTGCCGGGCATGCAGGTGAAGGGCATGATGTTCACCAGCCCCGCGGCCCCCTTGCGCACGAAATCCCGGGATTTGCCCATGCTCAGGATGGCCTCGCCTTCGAAGGAGGGGTGCAGGTAATCTTTGGCCATCTCCAGGACTTCGGCGATGGAGGGCTCCCGCAGGTTCTTGATGCTGCCGTGGAAGATCTCTTCCAGGCGGCGCTCATCCTTTTTCTGCACCCGGTCCTCCAGGCAAAACTTCAGGTAGCGGCCGAAATGCCGGGCGTTCCAGGCGTCATGGCGGGAGGAGTGGGTAACGTAGAGGAGCCACTCGCCGATGGGCGGCATCCAGACCTCGCCCCCCAGGGCCTCGATCTCCCGCACCGCGTCTTCGTTGGAGAAATGGTTGGCCCGGGTATAGATCTCGCCCACGATGCCGACGATGGGTTTGCGGCCGTTGGGGTTGAGGGACAGGTCCTGGAAGGCGCCCCGGGCCTCGCGGAGCACGGCCGGCAGGTCTTGCCGGTCCCGCATCGCTTCATAGGTTTTTTGCAAGTAGTGCTTATAGACTTTGTCGGATTCGCCGGCATAGCGTTCATAGGGCCGGGTCTCCCGGAGCTTCTTCTCCAAAAGGTCGATGGCCACCACCCCGTTCCAGACGATGCGGGCGTAGTCTTCCCCCACCATGCCGACTTCCTGGTACATGCTTTCGCTTTGATCCGGAGAATAGACCGGAACCTGGGGGTAGCCCAATTCGTCCAGGATGAGGCGGTGGAAGCGGTGGTACTGGCCGAAGCGGCAGGGGCCGTTGGCCGCGGGCATAAAGAAGGCGCTGCGCTCGGGATCGAAATCCGGGCGGCGCAGCAGCTTGGCCAGGTCACCGGTGGTGAGGATCAGGGGGTAGCATTCCTTGCCGGAGGTGAGGCGGCGGCCCAGCTCCAGGGTCTCTTCGTCGGAGTCCGGCAAGGCCTCGGCCTCTCCGCCGCAGGCCTGGAAGCCGGCCACCAGGGCCAGGGCCTGGTCGGCCATGGGCGGCAGGTAAATCTTGCGTTTCAGTGAGCCGGTGACGCGGTAGCGATAGGGGGAGATCCTTTCCGGGGCCGGCGCCACCTTGACGTTCTTCAGGCTGTCCAGAAAGGCCTCCAGGCGGGTGATGGCCCCCACGTCGGAGGAGTGTTCGTCGATTTCGATCTCCAGGTAGGGCTTGCCCCGCATGCGATCCTTGAAGAAGTGCTGGATGAAGGAATCGGGGCCGCAGCCGAAATTGGTGATGAAGATGCCGTAAAGCCGCGGATCCTGGCGGATGATGCTCCGCCACCCCCAGGATCTTTTGGCCGAACCGCCAGTACATGGGCTTGATTTCGTCCAGGTCCTGGACCTGGTCCACCGGCAGGAAATCCATGGGCAGGGCCAAGACCCCCAACTGCCGCAGCTTGCGGTGCAGATTGAGGTTCATTCCCGGGTCCAGGGCGTTATAGGGGCGGCCGATGAGGACCATGAGGCGGCCGTCGGGCGGCAGCGACTCCAGGATCTCCCGGCCCCGGGCGCTGCAGGCGGCTATAGTAGGTTTGTTGGGCGGCGATGGCCTTTTTCATGGCCCGGTTCACCCGGAAGGGGGAGACTCCCAGTTCTTTCCCCAGACTCCGCAGACCCTGGCGCAGCCGCTTCTCCCCCCGGCCGAAATAGAGCACCGGGGTGAGGACCCGGGCGCCGTAGGCGGCAAAATCGATGGCGCTGGGCGCGGTGTAGCACAGGGACTGGGCCATGGGGCAGACTACCCCGGCCCGCACCTCCGGGTCGGGGTGGGGCATGTCGATGATGCTGGGCAGGAAGATGCGTTGCACCCCGGCCTTGAGCAGGTCCAGGAGGTGGCCGTGGGCCACCTTCACCGGATAGCAGGGCTCCGCGGCCAGGGCTTCCACCCCCTCATTGATCACGGACTTGTTGGTCTTCTGGGAATAGACCACGGTGAAGTCCAGGTCCTCGAAAAAGGCCCGGAAAAATGGCATGAGCTCCTGGAAAAACATGGTGCGGGGGATGCCGATGGCGCCCCGCTTGCCTTCCGGGGGAGGCTCGGGCCCGTAGAGCCAGGCTTCCCGTTCCGCCAGCAGGTCAACCAGGTCCACCTGCTTGCGGGAGGCGGCGACTTCGTATTTTTCGCAGCGGCTGCCGTAGAACAGGGGCTGTTCCCCCTCGATCTTCACCTGGCGAATCTCGCAGTGGTTGGCGCAGCCGTTGCACTCAAAGGAAGTTATGACATACTTGCGGTCTGCCAGGTCGAAGCCCTTGAATTTGGAGGTTTCCCAGTCCCGCTCCCGCATGGCCAACAGCGCCGCGCCGATGGCCCCGGTGACGTCGTGGTGGGGCGGCACGGTGATGGGCTTGCCGCAGACCTGCTGGAAGGCCGCCACGATGCCGCGGTTGGCCGCGGTGGCCCCCTGGTAGAAGATGCGTTTGCCGATGGGGCGGTCCTCGACCACCTTGTTCAGGTAGTTCTGCACAATGGAGTAGGAGAGGCCCGATACCAGGTCCTCCTTGGCGGCGCCCCGCTGCTGGTGGTGGACGAGGTCCGATTCCATGAATACGGTGCAGCGTTCCCCCATGCGCACCGGGTTGTGGGATTGCAGGGCCAGGCTGCCGAACTCTTCCCGGATGGAGATGCCCAGTTTCTCCGCCTGCTCCTCCAGGAAGGAGCCGGTGCCCGCGGCGCAGACCTTGTTCATCATGAAGTCCACGATGGCGCCGTTGCTCAGGGAGATGAACTTGGAGTCCTGGCCGCCGATCTCGAAGATGGTGTCCACCTCCGGGTCGATGGCCGCGGCGGCCGTGGCCTGGGCGGTGATCTCGTTGCGCACCACGTCGGCGCCGATGAAGTCCCCGGTGAGGTAGCGGCCGGAGCCGGTGGTGGCCGCGCCCAGGATCCGGACCCGGTCCCCGATCCCGGCGCCTACCTGGCGCAGGCCCTCGCTGATGGCCTCCAAGGGGCCGGCCCGCGGTCATCAGATAGTGCCGGGCCAGGACCCGGTCTTGGGATCGATGACCACCACGTTGGTGCTGATGGAGCCCACGTCCACGCCCAGGTAGCCTTCCGCCACCTGGCCCGGCGGGATCTCCTCCACCTGGTAGTGGTCCGGCCCCAGGAGCGGCGGCGGCGCCAGGGGCGGCAGATGCCGGGTCGGCTCGGATTCCTCCTGCAGGTGCCGGCGCAGGGGCGCCAGGTCCAGGGTGAAATGGGTCGGGCGGGTTTTCCCGGGCCACCAGGACCGCGCCCACCGCGCCCAGGCTGCAGAAGTGGGGCGGGATGAGAAGGCCGGTTTCATCCAGGCCGAAGACCTGGCGGAAGGCCTGGCGCACCCCCAGGTTGTGGGCCACTCCTCCCTGGAAGGCCACCGGCGGGGTGATGGTCTTGCCCTTGCCGATGTTGCTCTTTAAATTGCGGGCCATGGCCCAGCAGAGGCCGGCGATGATCTCGAAGTCCGGGGTGGCGCCCTGCTGCAGGTGGATCATGTCGGTCTTGGCAAAGACGCTGCAGCGGCCGGCCACCCGGGGCGGGGTGGTGGACTTCAGGGCCAGTTGGCTGAATTCCTCGATGCTGTAGCCCAGGCGATGGGCCTGCTGATCCAGGAAGGAGCCGGTGCCCGCGGCGCACATGGTGTTCATGGCGAAGTCCTGGATCACCAGGTGGCCGTCAACTTCGTCCACCAGCACCATCTTGGCGCTCTCTCCGCCAATGTCGATGATGGTGCGGGCCTCAGGCAGGAAATGGTGCGTCCCCCATCCCAGGGCGATGACTTCGTTGACGAAGAGGCCGCCCAGGATCTCAGCCAGGAGCCTTGCCGCCCATGCCGGTGAAGGCGGCCAGGCCGCAGCGCTCCGGCGGGAAACCGGGCTTCCAGGGATTCCAGGAGGTCAAGGGCGACGCGGTAGGAGTCCCCCAGGTGGCGGCGATACTCTTCCAGAAGCACCTGGCCTTGATCATCCAGCACCACCAGGTTGAGGCTCACCGAGCCAACGTCCATCCCCAAATAGAATCTGTCCACCATATGCGAAACCCCCGCAGGCGTGAGCTGTTTTCTGTTACCTGTTATCTGTTTTCCGTCTCTGCAAGGCCTTTAATGTTTTGCCTCAAGAAAACAGAAAAGTGCGGAAAAATGGCTTACCACCCCGGCATTACAAGCTGATAAAAATCCTGGTCATGATAGCAGGTGCAGAAAATCCGGCCTGCTTGCTCCAGGCGCTGGAGCTTCTCTTGCACCAGGGGCAGGGGCAGGCCCAAGACCCCGGCCAGATCGGCGGCGGTCATGGGCCGCCGGGCCAGCATCTCCGCCAGGGTGGCGTCATCCGGGGCCGCGGCCGCCGGCGCCGGCGCCCTCATAGGAGGCGATCACTTCCACCTCGCCCTCCAGGCCGGCTGGCGATGGCCGCCAGGTCCTGCAAAGACAAGGGCTGGGCCTGGTGCCGCACCCCCGGGCGCACCGCGGTGTTGAGCTGCACTTTGTCGGGGGCCAGGGTCCGCAAGGCCCGGCGCAGGGCCTCCAGATCCTCGGGGGAGTCGTTGAGGCCCTTGAGCAACAGCACCTCCAGCCAGATAGGGCCCGGATATTCCCGGCGGAAGGCCTCCAGGCCCTGCAACAGCCGGCTGAGGGGATAGCCGGGCAAGGGGCGGTTGACGGCCTGGAAGGCCTGGTCCCGGGCGGCGTCCAGGGAGGGCAGCACCAGGTCCGCGGCCATCAGCTCGCGGCGCACCTCCGGGAGGTGGAGAAGCGCGCCGTTGGTCAGCACCGCCACCGGGATGGCGGTCAGCTCTTTCAGGCGCCGGATGATGCCCCCCAATCCCAGGTTCAGGGTGGGCTCGCCGCTGCCGGCCAGGGTGATGAAATCGAGTTGCGGAGGGCCGCCCTCCAGGCAGGCGCGCGCAGCTCCGCCATTATGGCCTCCGCTTCGTATTCGAAGCGGGATTCCGTCTGGCGGCTGGTGGGGCCCACCTCGCAATAGATGCAGTCAAAGGGACAGGTTTTCCGGGGGATCAAGTCCACCCCCAGGGACCGCCCGAGACGGCGGGAAGGCACCGGTCCGAATAGATGGGAATGGGACATGGCTAAAAACAACCCAACTGGCACAGCTTGATTTTGATTCCGAGTTCGTTCAGGAGCTTTCCCATTTCCTGAGTGGAAATGGACAATTCCCCGGCCAGGCGAAAGGCCGCGGCGCAGGCAATTTTGCCCTGGGGAGCCGCCAGCCGGATTTTCGCCCGCAGTTCTTCCGGGCTCAGGGATGGCCTAGTGGAACTCACCTATAAAATATAGCCGAGAGGGTCATAGAAATCAAGGCGTTCAGAGAGAAGGCGCGTTAGGATTTGATTAGACGAGCCATTTTACTTTGACTTTGGGGTGCGGGCTCATTAACTTGTTTAAGCAGCGTGGGCGGTTCCCAGCCTAAGTTGGCCCGGCGCTTGGAGAAGTTGGGCCAGGCCCGCCTGCGTGACTTACCAACTTGCAGCAAAAAATCTTTGGAGCGCAGCCCATGCTGGAGATTATGCCGGAAAGCGAAGGAGCGCTCCTCTGGCTGCGAGCCAGGGATTGGCTCACAGTCCAGGATTACCGGGAGGTCTTCGTTCCCCGGCTGGAAAAGATTATCCGGGAGCATGGCAAGGTGCGGCTCTTGTTTCATCTGGCTCCGGACTTTCAGGGCTGGACTACGGGGGCCATGTGGGAGGATGTCAAGCTGGACCTGAAACACCGGGGCGACTTCGAAAAGGTGGCGCTGGCCGGGGCCTCTTTTTGGGCCGACGTCGTGGTGAAGTTATTTGGCCGTTTCATGGCCGGGGAGGCGCGCACCTTTCTGCAGGAATACCTGGCGGAAGCCTGGATCTGGATCCAGGAGTGAGCGGCGGGTTTTTTCCTGGATGCTGCCGCTAATCTTTAATCAGGTTGAACCTCCAGGTCGGCAATGGCATCCAGTCTCTGATACTGCATCATGAGACTTCCTTTGATCAGCTCTTCGAGTGCTCTAAAACTTTGCCTCTCTTCCTCCCGGCGGTCCCGGTCCTCGCTTTTGAGGGCCTTGGGGGGGTCTTGCCTGGCCTGGGGCTGCGCCTCAGGCGGGCCGGTGAGCTGCGGCTCGCACCTGGCGCTCCCGGGATTAAAGGTCAGCAGCGCCAAAATGGTTGCGGCCAGGAAGAACTTAATAAAATTGCTCGGGGTTTTCATAAGACGCCATCCTTAGTAGGATTGGGCCTGGCTAAACGGCCCTTCCCTCATGTCTTGCAATATAAGAAAAGATAGTTCCCGCGGCCATTGGCACAATTGCCTATTTCCACTTAGGCAAAAGTGCCTAAGCGGCTGGTGTTTATTGGCTTTTCAGGGCAGTCGCCGGGACGGGCGCCAGCGGCCGGGCGCGACGATAATTTATGGAGATTGCAAGGCTTGTGCCACGGAAGGGCAGGGGGGGCGAGCTGTCAGCTAGCAGGGGCGACCCGGCGGGTCGCCCTGGGCTCAGCGAGTCGCCCCTACGCTGGGTCGCGGGGGGAGCAGCCAGGCTGCAGCCAAGTGAATGCGCTCACAACATGAGTATTCGGCAGACTAAGGCGGCGGGCACAGCTCGCCCCTAAAGGTTGGACTAGAGGATATGCGGCCGGTGGCGCGGCCATCGAAAAGGAAAGCAGTAGCTTAAAAGCACACAAAACTCAAAACTCAAAACTCGAAACCCAAAAGCTGATAGCTGAAAGCTGAAAGCTAACGCTGGCAGCTAATAGGGTTTACCGCTAATTTTTCCTGGCGTGTTCCCGGATGAAATTGATGATGTCGCCGGTGTTGGTGCCCGGGGTGAAGATCGCGGCGATCCCCGCCTTTTTCAAGGGGGGGATGTCCTCTTCGGGGATGATGCCGCCCCCCATGACCAGGACGTCTTCAATGCCCTTTTCCTTGACCAGTTCCATCACCCGGGGAAACAGATGGTTGTGGGCCCCGGAGAGGACGCTCATGGCGATGACGTCGGCGTCCTCCTGGACGGCTGCCGCGACGATCTGTTCGGGGGTCTGGCGGAGGCCGGTGTAGATCACCTCCATCCCGGCGTCCCGCAAGGCGGCGCAGATCACCTTGATCCCGCGGTCATGGCCGTCCAATCCGGGTTTGGCGGCCAGCACCCTGATTTTTCTCTCTTCCGGCATCTCGGCTCTCCTTAAATATGCTCAGTTCAAGGGGAGAGGTTAGAAATTTAAGACCCTACGGCGCGCAATGCCCGCCCTACATTATTGTCCATGTCAGGCTTTGCGAGCAGAAGCGAGACGCCTCTGCCACCAGCTTTCTTTGCTGAAAGCTGAACACTGAAAATCATAGACCAGGGCCGGGGCTTCGTATTCGCCGAAGACCTCCCGCAGGGTGTCGCAAATCTCTCCCAGGGTGGCCAGGGCCCGCACCGCGCTCAGGATCGGGGGCATGAGGTTGTCGGCGCCCTGGGCCGCAGTCTTGAGTTGGGCCAGGGTCTGGTGAACCTTGGCGTTGTCCCGGGTCTGCCGCAGTTCCTGAAGGCGGGCCCGCTGTTGATCCTCCATCTCAGGGGCCACCTTGAGGAGGGGAATCTTTTCTTCACCTTTCACCTGGAAGCGGTTCAGCCCCACCACCACCCGCTCGCCTTTTTCAATCTCCTGCTGGTAGCGGTAGGCGCTGGCGCCGATCTCCCGCTGCACAAAGCCCTGTTCGATGGCGGCCACGGCTCCCCCCAGGCGGTCGATCTGGTCGATATACTCCTGGGCCTTGATTTCGATGGCGTCCGTCAGGTTCTCCAGGTAGTAGGAGCCGGCCAGAGGATCCACGGTGTCGCACACCGCGGTCTCATAGGCGATGACCTGCTGGGTGCGCAGGGCCACCTGCACCGCGGTTTCCGAGGGCAGGGCCAGGGCCTCGTCGAAGGAGTTGGTGTGCAGGGATTGGGTGCCGCCCAGGACGGCGCTCAGGGCCTGGAAGGCCACCCGCATGATATTGTTCAAAGGTTGCTGGGCGGTCAGAGAGCAGCCGGCGGTCTGGGTGTGGAAGCGCAGCATCAGGGAACGGGGGTCCTGGGCCCCGAAGCGCTCCTTCATGATCCTGGCCCACAGCCGCCGGGCGGCCCGGAACTTGGCCACTTCCTCCAGGAAATCGAGATGGGAGTTGAAGAAGAAGGAGAGGCGCGGGCCGAACTCGTCCACCTTCATGCCCGCCTTAATGGCGCCCTCCACGTAAGCGATGCCGTTGGCCAGGGTGAAGGCGATCTCCTGCACCGCGGTGGAGCCGGCCTCCCGGATATGGTAGCCGCTGATGCTGATGGTGTTCCATTGGGGGACTTCCTTGGTGCAATACTGGAAGATATCGGTAATCAGCCGCATGGAGGGCCGGGGCGGGAAGATGTAGGTGCCCCGGGAGGAATACTCCTTGAGGATGTCGTTTTGCACCGTGCCCCGCAGCTTGTCAAAGGCGACCCCTTGTTTTTCCGCCATCGCCAGGTACATGGCCAGGACCACGGCGCAAGGAGAATTGATGGTCATGGAGGTGGACACCTGGTCCAGGGGGATGCCCTGAAAAAGGCGCTCCATGTCCTGGAGCGAGTCGATGGACACCCCGACCTTGCCAACTTCGCCCCGGGCCAGGGGGGCGTCGGAGTCATAGCCGATCTGGGTGGGCAGGTCGAAGGCCACCGAGAGGCCGGTCTGGCCGGACTTCAGCAGGAAATGGTAGCGTTCGTTGGTCTCCTCGGCGGAGCCGAAACCGGCATACTGCCTCATGGTCCAATAGCGGCCCCGGTAGGCGGTGGGCTGCACCGCCCGGGTGTAAGGGTATTGGCCCGGCATCCCCAATTTCTGCAGATAGTCGAAATCCGCCATATCCAGCGGGGTATAAACCCGGGCGAGGGGGATCCCGGAGGTATTGACGAACTCCGCCTTGCGCTCCGGAATCTTGGTCAAGACCTTGGCCACGGTCTCGTCATACTTGGCCTTCGCGGCCTTAACTTCTGCTAATTTTTGGGGGTCGCACATGCCGCCACCTCACTAGGGGATGTTAAGAAAATCATACAGGCAATAGTGCAGTATCGCAGATCGCCGCCGGGCTGAGAATCCAGGAAATTGTGATTCTCTTGTCAAAAATATTTTTACAGGGGAAGAAGAGTAAGTTGGTGATTTATAGCAGTTATTGACACTCTTCCCCAAGTCTTACTCTCCATCAAGGGCGCGCCAGCCGAAGCTTTCCAGATAGGCTTGGAGCTTTTCCAGCTTTACCCGGCAGGTTTCTTCCCAGAGGGAGGGGCAATCATTGAGGCTGATCTCACCTTCCCGGAGGGCAGCGGCATAGGCCATGCAAGTGGGATACCCGCAGGCCTTGCAGTTGGTCATGGGCAGGAGCTTCAAGATTTCCATGACCTTGAGTCCCGCCTGGCTGGTGTAGCGGGGAGGGATTTGGTCGCGGCGCTCATAGATCTCATTTATCTGCCCTTTGATCCACTCCAGCAGAGCCTGCAATTCTTCCTGGTCCCGGGCGCCCCGGATGGCGATTTCGCGGGGTTGCAGGGTGATCCATTTGCCGGCCGAGAGCTTCAGCAGCACCACCTGATTTTTTGGGTCATAATCCCAGCCCCCCAGCTCGGCGTTCAGATAAGGGAAGACCGGCGAGATGTCGTCCTTTAAGGCGGCGATGCCGTGCAGCACCTCTTTGCTGGGATCGCACTTGGGCCGGAAAATTTCAAAATTCTCCATCCGGTGGAGCAACATCTTATTCGTTTCCCTCGGCAGAAAGAAAAGGCAAGGGCTGCCTGGCAGCTAACAGTGAACCGCCGACCGCGATTAAATCAGCCTTCCTCCTCCTGCTCCAGCTTGGCCAGGGCCTCGAAGCGGATATCCAGCCCCAAGACGCCCTGGACCTCTTCCTGGTCGTTGAACACCGGCACGCTCACCGTGATGCACAGGGCCCCGGTGAATCGGGAGGTGTAAAAATCGGAGACAAAGACCTTGCCGCTCTTAATGGGCTCGATGAACCAGGAGCGGTTGGATAAGTCTTCGTCCAATTTCATCTCCGCATATTTGGCCCGGTCCACAATATGGGTGATGTTCCGGGTAACCTTGCGGCCTTCCGTGTTGGTGACGTACATGAACTGGACAAAGGGAAAGAGTTCCAAGGCCTCTTGCAACGCCGGCTCCATGGCCTTCGGCTTCATGGACCTGATCTCGGGCCGCTGGGCCAGGTCTTCGGCCAGGTGGGCCGCCAGGGTGTGGGCCTTGGCCTTGAGCTGGTCGAACTCCGAGACAAAGAGTTCCGGGAGATACTTGCGGGTCAGCTTCTCCATCTCCTCATTGGAGATGGCGGTGCAGCGCCCCTCTTCATATTGCTCCATGACGCGCTTGGAGATCCTGGCCACCCCCGGGTGGTTCTTGTCCACGGCCCGCTCCCCGGTCAATTCCAGCCGGGAATTGATCCAATGGACGATGCCGGCCTTGCCGGATTTATCGGTGATGGTGATGGTGATGGGCCGGTTTAAGATCCTGGCGGTGTCAAAGGCGTTATAGATCTCTTCGTTCTTCAGCAGACCGTCGGCGTGGATGCCGGCGCTGGTGCTGTTGAAGTTTTTGCCCACAAAGGGGTAATTGCCGGGGATGTGGTAATGCAGCTCCTTTTCGAAATAATCGGCGATCTCGGTGATCACCCGGGGGTCCATGCCGTCGGCGGTGCCCCTAAGGGAGATGTACTCCATGATCATGCCTTCGATGGGAGCGTTGCCGGTGCGCTCTCCGAACCCGAGGACGGCGCCGTTCACCGTGGCGCAGCCGTAAAGCCAGGCAGTGGCGCTGTTTACCAGGACTTTGTGAAAGTCGTTGTGGCCGTGCCATTCCAAGAGGTGGCCCGGCACCCCGGCGTCGTCGATCATGGCGCGCACCAGCCGGGGGACGCTGCGGGGCAGGGCGGCGCCGGGATAGGGAACTCCATAGCCCATGGTGTCGCACAGGCGCAGCTTGATGTCGATGCCGCTCTCCTGCCGCAAGCGCATCAACTCCAGGGCAAAGGGCACGCAAAAGCCGTAGATATCCGCCCGGGTGATATCCTCCAGATGGCAGCGAGGCTTGATCCCCATCTCCAGCGCGGTTTTGACGATGCCCAGGTATTCGTCCAGGGCCCGCTTACGGTCCCAGTTGAGCTTGAGAAAGATATGATAATCGGAGACCGAGGTGAGGATGCCGGTTTCCTTGAGACCCATCTCCTCCACCAGGGCCAGATCTTTGGCATGGGCCCGGATCCAGGCGGTGATCTCCGGAAAGGCGTAGCCCCGCTGCCGGCAGCGCTCCACCGCCTCCTTATCCTTGTCGCTGTAAAGGAAAAACTCGCTCTGCCGAATAATCCCCTGGGGCCCGGAAAGGCGATGCAACATGTCGAAGATATCCACGATCTGCCGCACCGTATAAGGGGGCCGGGCCTGTTGGCCGTCCCGGAAGGTAGTGTCGGTGAGCAGCATCTCCTCCGGGGGCGAAGGCAGCACGAATTTATAATCGAAATCGATGCGGGCCACCTCGGTGTAAGGGAAGATATCCCGCATCAGGTTGGGCGTCTCCACTTCCTGCAAGCGGTATTTCCAGAAGGAGGAGTGCTCGTGGTCCAATAAGCGGCGGTCCTTGTTCCAGCGTGCCATTTTAAGTTTCCCGTTTTCCGTTTTCTGTTTTCTGTTTTCTGTTTTCGGTGCTTTCGTAGGGCTGCCTGCTGAGCCGCCATGATCACTACTATACTGACCACTGACTATGTTACTGACTACTGACTACTGTCTTATTCCAGCCTCAATCCCAGCTCCAGCAATTGTTCCGGGTCCACCGGGCTGGGGGCCTTGGTCACCAGGCAGGCGGCCTTCTGGGTCTTGGGGAAGGCGATCACCTCCCGGATGGATTTAGCCCCGCAGAAGATAGCCACCAGGCGGTCGAAGCCGAAGGCCATCCCGCCGTGGGGCGGCGCCCCGTATTCCAGGGCCTCCAGCAGGAAGCCGAATTTCTCTTCCGCCTCGGCCGGGGAGATGCCCAGGGCCTGAAAGACCTGCTGCTGGATATCCCGGCGATTAATGCGGATGCTGCCGCCGCCGATCTCCACCCCGTTCAGCACCAGGTCGTAGGCCCGGGCCCGCACCTGTCCCGGAGCGGTGGCCAGCAGCGGCACATCCGCCTCCACGGGCGCGGTGAAGGGATGGTGCATGGCCGCCCAGCGTCCCAGGCCGGCGTCATACTCCAGCAAAGGGAAGTCGCTGACCCACACCAGGCGATGGTCTTCTTCCGGGATCAGCCCTTCTTTCTGCCCCAGGTGCAGGCGCACCTGCCCCAAGGCGGTGCAGGCCGTAAGCGGCGCGTCGGCCACCAGGAGAATCAGGTCCCCTTCCCGGGCCGCCAGGCGCTGGTTAATCGCGTCCTTCACGGACTCCGGGAAATATTTGGCCAGGGGGGATTGCCAGCCGTCTTTCTGGATCTTGACCCAGGCCAGGCCCCGGGCCCCGTAAACCCCCGCCAGGTCGATGAGCTCGTCCAGCTCCTTGCGGCTGAGCCGGGAGAGGCCCGGGCCGTTCAGGGCCTTCACCACCCCGCCCTGGTCCACCACCTCGCGGAACTGGCGGAACTGCGTGTCCCTGCACCAGGTCGGTGAGGTCCCGGAGCTCCAGCCCGAAGCGCAGGTCCGGACGGTCCAGGCCAAAGCGGTCCAGGGATTCCCGGTAGGTGAGGCGGGGGAAGGGCAGGGGCGCCTCCACTCCCAAAAGCTCCCGGAAGAGGGCGGCCATCATCCCCTCCACCACCTGGAAGACGTCGGCCTCGGTGATGAAGGCCATTTCCAGATCGATCTGGGTGAACTCCGGCTGGCGGTCGGCCCGCAGGTCCTCATCCCGGAAGCAGCGGCAAAGTTGATAATAGCGATCCAGCCCGCCCATCATCAAGAGCTGTTTGAAGAGCTGGGGCGACTGGGGCAGGGCGAAGAACTGCCCGGGCTGCACCCGGCTGGGCACCAGGTAGTCCCGGGCGCCTTCCGGAGTGCTCTTGGTGAGGATGGGAGTCTCCACCTCGATGAACCCCTGGCCGTTGAGGAACTGGCGCACCACCTGGGCGGCCTGGTGCCGGAAGAGGATGTTCTTCATGACGCTGGGCCTTCTCAGGTCCAGGTAGCGGTACTTCAGGCGCAGGGCCTCGGAGATGTCCAGCCGGTAGTCTTCCAACTCGAAGGGCGGGGTCTTGGCGCTGTTCAGGAGGCGCAGCTCGCTCACCATGATCTCGATCTCGCCGGTGGGCAGCGAGGGGTTGACCATCTCCGGGGGCCGCGGATTCACCACCCCGCGCACCGCCAGGACAAATTCGTCCCGCAGCACTCCGGCCTTGGTATGGGTATCCGGGTTGACCTCCGGATTGAAGACCACCTGGGTCAGGCCGCGGCGGTCCCGCAGGTCCACGAAGATGAGGCCGCCGTGGTCCCGCCGCCGCTGCACCCAGCCCATCAGCACCACTTCGCGGCCCGCGTCCGCCAGGCGCAATTCTCCGCAGGAGTGGGTTCGGTTTAAGCCTTCCAAGTTATCGAACACTGGTGTCCCTTCTCCGTCCCCTCGCCAGGGGGCTGGGGATTTTCAGGATTGCCATTCTGAGGGAGCCGCAGGCGGCCGAAGAATCTCTAAATACGAGATGCTTCGCTTTGCTCAGCATGACAAAAAATTGTACGCCGGCCTCTCGCCAGCCGCGGAACCGCCGAGAGCGGCGCTTCTAATTCCTTTCTCGTTTCCAGAAAGAATAGTTATCAAACATTGGTTCCCGCCAAGGTTTTATCCTTCAACGACTTAATATGGTCAGGCACTTCGATTAAATGGAACCGGTTGCTGATGGGCGGTCGCCATGTCCCGGACTTGCGCTTTCCCATCTTTTAATTCCATTTCTCCGATGATAATTACGCAAGCTGCCCCCAAACGGTCTGCCTGAGACATCTGAGCTTTTAGGGAACGGTTGCCAAAATCCATTTCCGTGGCCAGATTATTCTCACGCAGTTTCTGCAACAAGTTTAAACACTTTTCCTTGGCGGCCTCGCCCAGAGCTACCAAGAACACCTTGTACTCCCGGTCCTGGCCCACCAGGTCCCGGGGCAAGACTTCCAGGAGGCGATCCTCGCCGATGGCAAAGCCCAGCCCGGGCAGGGGCGGGCCGCCCAGTTGCTGGGAGAGGCCGTTGTAGCGGCCGCCGCCGGCCACCGCGTCCTGGGCCCCCAACCCCGGGGCCACCACCTCAAAGGCGGTGCGGGTGTAGTAGTCCAGCCCCCGCACCAGGCGGGGCTGCTCCTCGTAGGCCACCCCGGAGCGGCGCAGCAGCTCCAGCACCCGGGCGAAATGGGCGGCGCAGTCGGCGCACAGATAGTCCCGGATCACCGGGGCGTCTTTTAAAATCTCTTTGCAATGCACGGACTTGCAGTCCAGGACCCGCAAGGGGTTGGTGGTCCGGCGGCGCTGGCAGTCCTCGCACAGACCCTCCCGGCTGATGAGAAACAGGCCCAGGGCCGCCTTGAACTTCGCCTGGCACTCCGGGCACCCCAAAGAATTGATTAACAGGCGCATCCCGCCCAACTGGAGGCGCTGTAAAATATCGAGGAGGAGCAGGATGACTTCGGCGTCCACCTCCGGGGCCTCCACGCCCGAGGGCCTCGCAGTTGATCTGGTAAAACTGGCGGTAGCGGCCCTTCTGGGGCCGTTCGTAGCGGAACATGGGCCCCAGGGTGTAGAGCTTCTTGACCCCGCCGCCCTTGTCCAGGCCGTTTTCCAGGACCGCGCGCAGCACCGAGGCGGTGGCCTCGGGGCGCAGGGTCAGGGATTCGCCCTTGCGGTCCAGGAAGGTGTACATCTCCTTGCCGACGATGTCGGTGTCGGCGCCGATGGAGCGGGCGAAGAGCTCGGTGCGTTCCAGCAGGGGCAGACGGAGCTCCCGGTAGCCATAGAGGGCGAAGACCTCCCGGGCCACCTGCTCCACCCATTGCCACCGGGCCGTTTCCGGGGGCAGCAGGTCCCGCATGCCCCGAATCGCCTTGATCATCCCGCACCTTTGTGAAACCTATTTCAAAAGGAATATTTAACCTTTTAGGGGGCCGGTTGTCAAGGCGATTGAGCCGCCGGGTTTGGTTATGTAGGCTGGCGTTGCAGGCCATGCATGGGGTTTGTAGAAAATTGCAGCTTTGGTAAAATGATTATTGTGGTTTACGGATATTATTTTTAGCGAATTCAGCAATAATTCTTTCTTGGTTAACAATTTCTGATTCATAGCGAGACATTAGCGCGGTCAATTTACCTTTGTTACTTAGGTATTCATATCTTGCTTTTCGGTAATTATATCGCTCTTGTATGTCTTTTATTTCTTCTTCTTCTCTGAATGGCATATTTAGATCATATTTATTAGGATCTACACCAGATAGATGAATAGTTTCATTAAAGTCACCTTGAATGAGGCTTTGGATATTGAGGAGCTATAGGATCTGAATGCCGTCTCATTAGTCTCATTGAAGGTCCAACGTCATTATTTAAATACATCTCGATAATCTTTCTTTACATTGTTTTCATACTGTTGTTTCAACTGCAAAAATATAGGCTGGTCACGTTTTAGAAGAAAAAGTCTTGCTTGTGCGTTTACAATTTTATCATAACTAAATGGGTCAATGATCATGAATTCGCTTTTGCAGGCTGGGGAGGTTGTGGAGGTTGTATGGCTGTCTTAGATTGTTGAATATAAAACATAATTGCTCCAGCGCCAAAGAATATAAACGAACAAGGAAACCCCAAGACCCATTAAGATTATTGGCCACATGTGTCGTATGCTCGCCGAATTCTTGGCTTGGCCGACTGCAATTGAGCGCCCAATATAACAAATAGGCAGTAAATAACTGCTAATATTATAAGAAAAAATATTTGATTAGATTACCCTGTCCATTTTATAAACATTCCAATAGTAAGTTCATTACGGGACCCGCCTCACGTGCGAGCAGGCCATTAAGCCATCCATATAATGCATTTCGGATAGAGCTCCGATAATAGCCAAAGCAACAAAAGAGCTATGGCCACAATAAGCCCTTTAGGCGATTTTGCTTTTTCACCAAATTTTACTGGGTAGACGTGGAATAATTCCATAATAATTGATTTACCACGCTCCATTCCCGTGCGTCCAGAAAATACTCGCGATTTTCGCCAAAATCATTTTCAGGTTCTCCATCTCAAAATGACCCACTACCTAGCCGCCGGGTATTGGCCTGGATCATCTGTGAACCTTACCGCTTCGGGTCTTGACAAAGGGACCCTGGGATGCTAATGATACATTCAATAAGAACTGCCAGGCAATCCGGAACCCGGTGCGAATCCGGGGCGGTCCCGCCGCTGTAATGGGGGACGGAGGAAGCAAGGCTGAGGCCGGCCACTGCCGGGGGCTTACCATAACCCCGGCGGGAAGGCCGCTTTCTCCGGCGGATCCCAGAGCCAGAAGACCTGCCTGGCGGTGATTATCGGCTGCTCCTGATGGTAAAGGGAGTTCCATCAATGGTGATGGGACGCCCTTTTTTGTTTTAAGAGGAATTGGTGGTAGGGGCGACCCGCTGGGTCGCCCAAGGTGAAGAATGGGGCAATTTTTGTTTCAAGAGGAATTGGTGGGCAGTGCCCACCCTACATAAGCACAGGCGGGACGCCTGTGCCACCACTGCTGTTTTTTATGTAGCGCCGGCGCCTCGCCGGCGCCAGAACCGCCGAGGGCGGCGGTTCTACATCCGAGAATCACTACCCCAGCTTTTACCCCGGCGGCCGCACCTTCGCTGGCCTGGCCGGTAAACCACCGAGGAAGGAGGACCCCTATATGGCAAAAAAATCGACTAGTAAGAAACCCATCAGTATCCGCTACACCTGCGCCCCCAACGGCGACCAGGTGGGCCTGTCCCACTACCTGATGGCGGACGCCAAAAAGGCCAAGTAGGGCCATGGCGACCAAAACCCCAAACCTCGAGGGCCCGTCCCTGGCAGCGGTCAACGCCGGGGCCGGGCCCCATTTCGACGTCCTGGAGGTGGGCCATCCGGACTACGTGGCCCTGATCAACGCGGACACCGCCTTTTGGGTGCTCTCGCCCCGGGAGGAGGCCCTGGATTACCTGCTGGGGAGCGAGCTGCCCCGGGTATTCCTGGAAAAAGAGGCCAGGCTGGCCGCGGACCTGCACAACGTCCGCTTCGGGTTGCTGCCCTCCGCAGTCTATTTCAACCCCACGGAGCGCTGCAACCTCGATTGCGGCTACTGTTATCTACCCCGGGAGGCCCGGCGCAGCGGCCGCGACATGGAGCCGGCCCGGGTGCTGGAGGGCCTCTCCCTGCTGCAGGAATTTTTTAAAAAGACCCTGCCGGCGGGCGCCAGGCCGCAACTGGTGTTTCACGGCAGCGAGCCGCTGCTGGCCAAGGATGCGGTCTTTCAGGGCATTGCCCAATACGGCGATTATTTCCGCTTCGGGGTGCAGACCAACACGGTGTTGCTGGACAAAAACGCCCGGGATTTCCTGATGGCCCGGGGGGCCGGCATCGGCATCTCCCTGGATGGGCCCACCGCCGAGATCGCGGACCGCAGCCGGCGCACCTGGGGCGGCCGCGGCGTCTTCGCCGGGACCGTCAAGGTGCTGGAGGAATTGCACGACTACCCCGGGCTCAACGTCATCACCACGGTGACCAAAGAAAATGTGCGGCACCTGCCGGAGCTGGTGGAGTTTTTCCATGAGCGGGGGATAGGCAACGTCCTGCTCAACCCGGTGCGGGGCACCCAGACCGGCGGGCGCTCGCTGATGCCGGACCAGGAGGAACTGGCCCATTTCTTCTTTAAGGCCCTGGACCGGAGCTATGAGCTCTATGAACGGACGGGCCGGAAATTGGTGGTGGGCAACTTCGCCAACCTGCTCCTGGGGCTGGCGGCGCCGGGGGCCCGGCGGCTGATGTGCGACATCTCCCCCTGCGGCGGCGGCCGCTGCTTCTTTGCAGTGGGGGCCGCGGGCGAAGTGGCCCCGTGCAGCGAGTTTCTGGGGCTGCCGGAGTTCCACGGCGGCAACCTCTTTGAGACCCCGGTCACCGAGCTGCTGGCCACCCCGGCCTTCAAACAGGTGACCAGCCGGGCCGTGGAGCAGTTGGACCCCTGCAAGCGCTGCGCGGTGCGGCACTTCTGCGGGGCCCCCTGTCCCGCGGAGGTCTATGCCATCAATGGGCGGCTGCAGGCCCCGGCGCCCAATTGCGACTTTTATGCGTCCCAGGCCCGCTACGCCTTTCGGGTCATCGCCCAGGGGAGGCTGGACGCCTTTCTCTGGGATGGCTGGAAGGATGGCCTGGAAGAGATCTTGGTGATGTAGGGCGGCAGGGATTCCGGGTGGGATTGGGCGCAGGGGCGGGTAGTGTCCTAGGGTTTTTGCTATGAGGCAAGCAGTAGAGAATTATTTGAACTTGGGCATACCCATAGCTAATCAATTTATGGAACTGTCTTGTAGGGGCGGGTTTTAAACCCGCCCCTACGTTTTGACCATAGGAATAAGAGCGGCCCCCAGCCGACCTAGATTGGGGGTTGGGGGGAGGGCAGGGGCCACTTACAAAAAAACCTGGCTCTCGCCGCAAATTAGTCCTTCTTTTCTTCCTTGCGGCTGGCCAGGAGGCGGCGAATCTCCTCCATGAAGTCGGTGGCGTCGGTGAAGTGGCGGTAAACCGAGGCGAAGCGCACGTAGGCCACTTCATCCCATTGGCGCAATTGCGCCATCACCCGTTCGCCGATCCAGGTGGAGGCGATCTCCCGCTGGCCGCTCTCCAGCATCTCCCGTTCCAGGCTGTCCAGGAAATTCTCGATGGCGTCGATGGAGACCGGGCCGCTTCTCGCAAGCCTTAATGATGCCTTCGTATAACTTGGAGCGCTGAAAGGGTTCCCGGCGGCCGTCCTTCTTGACGACCAGGGGCATGCTCTCCTCCACCTGCTCGTAGGTGGTGAAGCGCCGCTGGCAGTGGAGGCACTCCCGGCGGCGCCGGATGGCGTTGGCCTCCCGGCTGGGGCGGGAATCGATCACCTTATTGTTGGTGCTGTGGCAGTAAGGGCAGCGCATGATGAAGAAATCAGTTCCCAGTTACCAGTTCCCAGTTTTCGGAGGCGACCAAACGGAAGCAAGACAGTCCGAAAGACGAGAGATCCGATAGCGAAGCGCCTTAGCCGAAATCGCTAACCGAAACCGGAAACCGTCTTATCAGACCTCGCTCCATTCCTCGGCAAACAGGGGAAACTGGGCGCAGAAGTCCTGCACCTGGTCCGCCAGCCTGGCCAGGAGATGGGTATCCACGGGGGAGCTCAGGGCCTGGTGCATGAAGTCGGCCACCACCTCCATCTCCTTTTCCTTCATGCCCCGGGTGGTGAGGGCCGGGGTGCCCACCCGGATGCCGCTGGTGATGGTGGGGGGGCGCTGATCGAAGGGGATGGTATTTTTGTTGACCGTGATGCCGGCCCGGTCCAGGGCCTCTTCCGCCTCGCGGCCGGTGAGGCCGGTGGCGTTCAGGTCCACCAGGATGAGGTGGGTGTCGGTGCCGCCGGCCACCAGGCGGTAACCCTTGCGGATAAATGCCTGCGCCAGGGTGCGGGCGTTGGCCACGATCTGCGCCTGGTAGCGCTTGAAAGACGGCCCCAGGGCTTCCTGGAAAGACACGGCCTTGGCGGCAATGATATGCATCAAGGGACCGCCTTGAATCCCCGGGAAGATCTGGCTGTCCAGGGCCTTGCCGTATTGGGCCTGGGCCAGGATGAGGCCGCCCCGGGGGCCGCGCAGGGTCTTGTGAGTGGTGGAGGTGACGAAGTCCGCCGCCGGCAGGGGATTGGGATGGAGCCCCCCGGCGATCAGACCGGCGATATGGGCCATGTCCACCATGAGATAGGCCCCCACCTCCCGGGCGATCTCGGCAAACCTGGAAAAATCCAGGATCCGGGGGTAGGCGCTGGCGCCGGCGATGATCATCTTGGGGCGGTGATTCCGGGCCAATTCCCGCACCGCGGCGAAGTCCACTTCTTCGCTCTGGCGATCCACCCCGTAGGTCACTGCTTTAAAGAGGCGGCCGGAAAAATTCACCGCGGCGCCGTGGCTCAGATGACCGCCGTGGGACAGGTCCATGCCCAGGATGGTGTCCCCGGGCTTCAGGAAGGAGAAATAAACGGCCATATTGGCCTGGGTGCCGGAATGGGGCTGGACGTTGGCGTAGGCCGCGCCGAAGAGCTTCTTCACCCGGCTCAGGGCCAGGTTTTCGGCGGTGTCCACAAATTCGCAGCCGCCGTAAAAGCGCCGGCCGGGATAACCTTCGGCATACTTGTGGGTCAGGATGGAGCCCTGGGCCTGGAGCACCGCGTTGCTGACGAAATTTTCCGAGGCGATCAGCTCCAGCTTATGGAGCTGGCGCTGCCGTTCCCGCTCGATGACCGAGTAAATGGCAGGATCGGTGCGGGCCAGGTCGTCCATCTGGTCCATTAGGGGGCAGCTCCGGCCGGGGGGTCTCCTGGGCCAACCGTTCCAACAGATCGAGGCGCTCCTGATGGCGGCCGCCTTCAAAGGGGGTGCCCAGCCAGGTGCGCACGATCTCTTTGCCGAGATCGGGGCCGATAACCCGGCCGCCCATGACCAGGAGATTGGCGTCGTTGTGCCGCCGGCTCATCATGGCGGCATAGAGGTCGTGGCACAGGGCCGCCCGGATGCCGGGAAAGCGGTTGGCCATGATGCTCATCCCCAGGCCGGTGCCGCAGATCAGGATGCCCCGGCTTCCGGGCCGGGCCAACACGGCGTCCACCACTTTTTTCCCGAACAGCGGGTAATGCACCGATTCTCTGGGCATTGGCGCAGCCGAGATCCACAAACGTGCACCTTGAGTTCGTGCAACAATTTGACGAATCTCTTTTTTCAGGCCAAAGCCGGCGTGGTCGCAGGCAATGGCGATGATTCCTCCGGCTCAGGCGGCCCGGGCGGTGACGAAACTGATGACATCCTGGACGGTCCTCAACTTTTCCGCTTCCTCATCAGCGATTTCCATGCCGAATTCTTCTTCCATGGCCATGATCAGTTCCACCAGATCCAGGGAGTCGGCCCCCAGGTCATCCACAAAGACCGCCTCCGGGGTGACCTCGGAGCGTTCCACCCCCAATTTGTCCACGATTATGTCAATTACCTTATCTTCAATTGCACCCATCGAAAAACCTCCTATTTTCTGTTAAATCATCAACATGCCGCCATTAACATGAATCACCTGGCCGGTGAGGTAAGCCGCGGCCTCGGAGGCCAGGAAGGCCACCGCCTGGGCCACCTCCTCCGGGGTGCCGAAACGGCCCAGGGGAATCTGGGCCAGCATCGCTTCCTTCACTGTGGTCCGGCAAAGATTCGGTCATTTCCGTCTGAATGAAGCCGGGGGCCACGGCGTTCACGGTAATATTGCGGGAGGCCAGCTCCCGGGCCACCGCTTTGGTCAGGCCGATCAAGCCGGCCTTGGAGGCCACATAGTTGGCCTGGCCGGGGTTGCCCATCACCCCCACCACCGAACTGATGTTGATGATGCGCCCGAAGCGCTGCTTGACCATGGGCTTGCTCACTGCCCGGATGCAATTATAAGCCCCTTTGAGATTCACCGCCAGCACCGCGTCCCACTCCTCCTCCTTCATCCGCAGGATGAGGTTGTCCCGGGTGATGCCGGCGTTATTCACCAGGAGATCCAGGCGGCCGCTCTCTTTGAGGATCTGCATCCACGGCCTGCTGCACCTGCCCGGCATCGGCCACGTTGAATTCGACCAATTTTGCCTGGGCCCCTTTGCCGTCCACCTCCTGTTGGGTCCTGGCGGCCTCTTCCCCCAGGGCGATATCGTTAAGATAGAGGGTCAGTCCGGGGCGGGCCAGGGCCAGGGCGATGGCCCGGCCGATCCCCCGGGCGGCGCCGGTTATCAGGGCTACTGAGGCGGTATCATTCATAAGAGTTATCGTCTGAATCGATTCCAGTTAAGCCGCACTGCACCATCGCACTCTGGCCTCCGGGCGCAAAGCGGCGCTGGGTTAATTAAATAAATCGAAATTCACCAAATTGAAAGAGGTTTCTTATACTTTTTTTCACGTATAGGCGATTAAATCAGGCAATTTGAAGAATTCGCAAGAGCCAGCGGGCAGGTACACGCCCGCCTGGCCTGCAGCTGACGCTGCAAGCTTTCAGCCCCGGTCCCGCTTGATTTCCTGGATCAGGGCCGGGATGATCTCGAACAGGTCGCCCACCAGGCCCACATCGGCCACCTGGAAGATGGGGGCCTGGGGGTCCTTGTTGATGGCCACGATGAAATCGGAGGACTGCATGCCCACCAGGTGCTGGGTGGCGCCGGAAATGCCGCAGGCGATGTAGATCTTGGGGCCCACGGTCTTGCCGGTCTGGCCGATCTGGTGGGCGTAGGCGATCCAGCCCGCGTCCACCGCGGCCCGGCTGGCGCCCACCGCGCCGCCCAGCAGGTCCGCCAGTTCCTCCAGCAGGCCAAAATTCTGGCCTCCTTCAGGCCGCGGCCGCCGGCGACAATCACCTCGGCGCCGCGGACAGGTGCACCCGCTCCTTGAATTCGGCCACCGTAGCTGACAAAGCGGCTGCGGCGGCCGCCGTCCAAAAACGCGGCGTCCACGGGGATCACCGCGCCGGCAGGCGTGGCCGCCGGCGGGCCGGGGTTTGAAGACCCCGGGGCGGGCGGTGGCCATCTGGGGAAAGGTGCGGGGAGTGATGATGGTGGCCATGATGTTGCCGCCAAAGGCCGGGCGGGTCTGCAGCAGCAGGCGCTTTTCCGGGTCGATGGCGAAGGCGGTGCAGTCGGCGGTGAGGCCGGTATGCAAGGCCGCGGCCACCCGGGGGATAAAGGCCCGGCCGGCGTAGGTGGCCCCGGCCAGGATGATTTCCGGCCGGAACTTCCGGGCCAGCTCCGCCAAGGCGGCGGCGTAAGGCTCTTCCAGAAAATCCTGCAGGCTCGGGTGTTCCACCAGGTAAACCTTGTGAGCCCCGGCGGCCAGCAGCTCCGGGGCCAGGGAGGCCACCCGGTCTCCCAGGAGGACCGCAGCCAGGGGGGTCTGGAGCTCTGCGGCCAGCCGCCGCCCTTCTCCCAGCAGTTCCGCGGTCACCGGGGCCAGGACCCCGCGGCGCTGCTCGGCAAAGACCCAGACGCCATCCGGGGGCGTCTCGGGCCGGGGGCCGGGCCGGGGGTCTCGGGCAGGGCCAGGGCCCCGACCTCGCAGACCTCCACGCAGGCGCCGCAGAGATTACAGCCCTCGCCGATAACCAGGGTTTCGCCCTCCAGGCGCAGGACCCCGAAGGGGCAGACCTCGACGCACTGGCCGCAGGCGATACATTTATCGGGGTAAAAGACGAGGCTCATATTAAGGTTCGAGTTTCGAGTTTCGAGTTTTTAGTTTTTAGTTTGGAGTGCCGGTGGGGCGGGCCTCCGTGCCCGCCCAATTTAGGGCGGCCAGGGACGGCCGCCCCACCATTAAATGCCTTCTATCTATCAGCCGTACTTAATATTTGGGTCTTTTTCTTCAGGGTCCGGATGACCAGATAAATTGCCAGGGTGAAAAAGAAGATAACCAACCAGTGCTTATCTAACCTGAGCCGGCCGTGTTGCCGGCTGTCCCGCAGGATCGCCAAAACCGTAAAAGAGGTGATGGTGGCGAACCAGGAGGAATATTCCCGCTTCAGGGCCGATTTCCAGGAAAAGGGCAGGGAAGGCGCCCGCCAGTTGTTGAACCGGGGGATGATGGCCGGGGTGCCGGCCGTCCAGTCCGTGAAGGCGGCTCCGAATCTTTCCCGCAAAAAGGCTTCCTCGGCGAAGATGATCCTTTCATAGAATAAGATGAAGCATAAAATGACGATGACGCTGCACCACCAGACCTGGAGAAAGAGGGACAACCCCAGCCAGATCAGGAAATTGCCCAGGTAAAGGGGGTTCCGCACCAGGGAATACATCCCCGTGGTGTTCAGGGTGTCGGCCACCTGGCCCCGGGTGTTGCGCCCCGAGGTGCCCCGGGGGGCAAAGCCCACGGTAAAGAAGCGGAGCCCCAGGCCGGCCAGGGAGACCAGCAGGCAGGCCGTTTGCCAGGGGCCGCCGGGGTGGTCCGGCGAGGCCGCGCCGGGCTGGCTCCACAACGCCGCCAAGAATACCATGGCCCATAAAGAGCGGCAGGTAACTGCGCCAGCGGAAAAACCGGTTGCCGAGGCTTTCGAATTCTTCTTGCAGGGCCATTAGTACTGCTACGTTAAGTGGTTTAAAAAATTCGCTGCCCTATTTATCTTGTCATTCTGAGGCGCCGTAGGCGCCGAAGAATCTAGACCCTTCGCCTGCGGCTCAGGGTGACAGCCTAAAGTAGCTTAAATTTCAAAGATATAATCATAATCCTAATTGGGGACGGTATTATCCCTCCCCCGGCACTGGCTTGAAGCCCCGTTATCCTAAAGCGCGGCTTTGGAGATTTCTTTGAGCCGCGGCCAGAGGCGGGCGGCCAACTCTTCGGGCTCCCCGGTCCAGATTGCCGCGGCGCCCCGGGCCGGCGGCGGAAAGACCTTGACCACCTGGGTGAAGGAACCGGCCAGGCCCACCTGTTCCGGGCTGAGATCCAGGTCCGCCAGGCCCCAGATCGGGATGGCCTCTTTCCTGGCCCTCAATTTGGCCTTGAAGGAGGGGAGCCGGGGCTCGTTGATCTCCTTGACCACGGTGACCAGGGCCGGCAGTTTAACCTCCACGGCATCATAGCCGTGATCCAGGAGGCGCTCCACCCTCAAAGTCCCGTCCTCCAGGAAGCTGAGCTTGCGGGCCCAGGAGGCGTAAGGGATCTCCAGGATGGCGGCCAGCATGGGCCCCACCTGGGCGGTGTCGCCGTCGATGGCCTGCTTGCCGGTAAAGATCAGGTCGGCGCCGCCCATTTTCTCGATGGCCCTGGCCAGGGTCAAGGACGTGGCCCAGGTGTCGGCGCCGGCAAAGGCGCGGTCGGAGAGGAGCACCGCGGCGTCGGCCCCATAGCCCATGGCCTCCCGCAGGGCCTCCTCGGCCTGGGGCGGACCCATGGTGAGCACCGTGACCCGGCCGCCCTGGGAGTCCTTGACCCTCAGCCCCTCCTCCAGGGCGTAGAGGTCGAAGGGATTGATGATGGCCTTGACGCCCTCCCGCTTCAGGGTATGGGTCACCGGGTCCAGGCGCACTTCCTGGGTGTCGGGGACTTGTTTGATGCAGACGATTATTTTCATAGTGAGCAGTGAGCAGTCAGCAGTGAGCAGTTTCAAGTTCCCAAGCTGGCTTGGAACGGCTTTGGAGCCAGCTTGCCGAGTCAAATCGAAGCTTTGAAATTACTGGTTCCCAAGCTTCAACTTGGGAACCAGAAAACAAGCGTGCGCGGTGCCCTACCTTACCTCTAATCACTGATCCCTGCTCACTGACCCCTGGTCCCTATTTCTTCCTGGAGTATTCTTTATTCAAGGCCAGGCCGATGATGTTGCGCATGATCTGGTTGGTGCCTTCGTAGATCTGGAGGATCTTGGCGTCCCGCATCATCTTTTCCACCGGGTATTCCCGCATGTAGCCGTGGCCGCCCATGACCTGCACCGCGTCCACGGTCACCTGCATGGCCATGTCGGTGGGGAAGAGTTTGGCCATGGCCCCTTCCTTGGAATAATCCTTGGGGTTGCTGCCGATGTAGCGGGCCACCGCGTAGACCAGGGCCCGGGCCGCCTCGATCTGGGTGGCCATGTCGGCCAGCAGGTGCTGCACCGCCTGGAAGGAGAAGATGGGGACCCCGAACTGGTGGCGTTCCTTGGCGAAGGAGGCGGCCTCATCCAGGGCCCCCTGGGCCAGGCCCACCGCCAGGGCCCCGGCGCCGGGGCGGGCGTTGTCCAGGGTCTTCATGGTGACGATGAAGCCCAGGCCCTCCTTGCCGATGAGGCGGTCCCGGGGGATGCGGCAGTCCTCCAGGACCACCTCCCGGGTGACCGAGGCCCGGATGCCCATCTTTTTCTCTTTTTTGCCGAAGGAGACGCCGGGATCACTCTTTTCCACCACAAAGGCGCTGGCGCCCCGGGCCCCTTTGGCGCGGTCGGTGAGGGCAATGACCGTGTAGAACTCCGCCTCCCCGGCGTTGGTGATCCATTGCTTGGTGCCGTTGAGGACGTAGGCGTCGCCGTCCCGCACCGCGGTGGCGGCGATGGCCCCGGCGTCGGAACCCGCCTGGGATTCGGTGAGGCAGAAGGCGCCCAAGGCCTCACCCCGGGCGATGGGGGGTAGATAGCGCTCTTTCTGCGCCTCGGAGCCGAAAAGCAGCAACGGATAGGCCCCCAGGAAGCTGGCGGCATAGGTGGTGGCTACGCCCACGCAGCCCTCGGCCAGGGCCTCCAGGACCAGGCAGTTCTCCAGACACCCCAACCCCAGGCCGCCGTAGGCCTCCGGGATGATGGTGCCGCAGAGGTCCGCCTGGGCCAGGTCCGCGATGATGTCCCAGGGGAAGCTCTCTTCTTCGTCCAGTTGGGCCCGGATGGGCTTGATGCGCTCCTGGGCGATCTGGCGGGCCAGATCCTGGAGCATCCGTTGCTCCTCGGTGAGCAGGTAGTCCATGGGGCTCCTTACTTCTCCTTCGCGGCTTTGGGCACCACCAGGCGCCCTTTATAAAAGCCGCAGGAGGGGCAGACCTGATGGGGCAGGTGGGTCTCCCCGCACGCGGGGTTAGTGCAGTTGGACAACTGCGGCCGGCCAGATGGTCGTGAGCCCGGCGCGTGTTCTTCTTAGAGATGGATTTCCGACGTTTGGGTAAAGGCACGGTGATTCTCCTTATATTAGCTTTCAGCGTCAACGGCTTGGTAGCCAGCTTTAGCCTGCGCTTAAGTGGCACGGCTTCCAGCGGTGATCACAGGCCAGTGCGCTGCCATGCGCACCCTACAGTAAAATCTCTTTTATGAAATCCTGATTACTATTCGCTTTTGGTCTGGCGGGCGACCCAGCGGGTCGCCCCTACTGCCTATAATCTAATGGTGGGCAGTGCCCACCCTACATATCTGATGGGCGCGGTGCGCACCCTACAGGAATTATCCTTTGAGCTTCGCCAGCCGGGCCGGGGCAGCCGCGCCTTTTTCCACCTTGCAGGCGCAGGCTTCCAGGTTGAGATTGGCCCCGCAGGTGGGGCATAAGCCCCGGCAGTCCTCCTGGCACAGCGGCTTCAAGGGGGCCAGCAGGATGATCTGTTCCCGCACCAGGGCCTCCAGGTCCACCGTCTCCCCGGAGTAGAAATCCAGGTCCAATTCCTGGGCGGACAGTTCTTCCTTATCGGCAACCTCGCCGCCGGGGGCGGGTACCAGCAGGACCTCGAACTCCGAGGCCACCGGGGCGTCGAAAGGCTCCAGACAGCGGCTGCAAGCCAGGGCCAGGCGCCCTTCCAGATGCCCCCGGATGAGGATGTCCCGGCCGTGTTTGGCCAGGTTCACCGCACCCCGGATGTTCGCCTGGGTGAACTCCAGGCCGGGGTCTTCCTGCCGCCAGCGGTCAAACCACTCCTTTCCCAGCTGCAGGCCCACTTCCTTGCCGGTTTCGGGAATGGATTTGACGGATATTTGCAGGGTCTTGTGGGTCTTCATGAGAGCTTGGCCAACATGGCGAAGCAAGGTTTGGCCACGATTAATAAACTAATAAATATAAAGAAATATATCATAGTGTCAAGATTTTCGGGGAAAAGGTGATGGGCCAATTGGAAAATTATTTTGCAATTGAGTCGCAGTTGTGATAAACCATTTTCCGGAAATCAGGGGACGAATACCGGTGCCTCGAGGCGTTGGCGCCCCAGGCTTTATGGTGAGATTGATTTTGAGTGGAGGGCAGGGGGCCTTGGCCCCTGGCCCGCTCTCCCAGTGCGCTGTCGCCACCCACTTTTTCAACAGCTTCATAATGGGAAAACAATGAAAATTGCCTTCATCGGCCAGCCCAACTGCGGGAAAAGCACCATCTTTAATTATTTCAGCGGTTACAAGGCGGCGGTCTCCAACTTTCCCGGCACCACGGTGAAATATACCATCAGCCAGGTGGTGTTCCAGGGCGAGGCCATCACCTGCGTGGACCTGCCCGGGGTCTATTCCCTCACCTCCACCGACCAGGCCGAACTGGAATCCAGGAATTACCTGTTATCCGGCGAGGCCGACGTCATCATCAACGTCATCGACGCCTCTCTCCTGGGCCGCAGCCTGGAGCTCACCCTGGAGCTGATGAGTCTGGAGCGCCCCCTGGTGGTGGCCTTGAACATGATGGACGAAGCCGGCCGCAAGGGGATCAGCATCGACGCCGGGAAGCTCTCGGAACTCCTGGGGGTGCCGGTGGCGCCCACGGTGGCCGCCGCCGGCCGGGGCCTGACCGAACTTTTGGAGCAGGCGGTGCAGGCCGGGCATACCGGGGTGCGCCCGGCCCAGATTCTCTTCAGCGCCGACGTAGAGCAGGAGATCGCCACGCTCAGCGACCGCCTGGACCGCGAGCGCACCTGTGAACTGGACCTGCCCCGCCGTTTTCTGCTGGTCAAACTCCTGGAGGACGACCCCTATCTGATGGAGGAGGCGGGCCGGCGTTATCCCCACTGCCTGACGGCGGTCAAGGAGCACCAGAAGATCCTGGCGGACAGCCACGGCCGGCCCCCGGAGACGGTGATCGCCTCGGAACGCCACGCCTTGAGCAGCCATGTCTTCGAACAGGTGGCGACGGTCAAGCCCGCGGAAAAGCCGGATTGGCGCAAACGCCTGGACCGGATCGCCACCCACCGCTTCTGGGGCTACGTCTTGCTGGTCTTGATCCTGGGCCTCTTTTTCCAGGTGGTCTTCACGGTGGGGCAATACCTGGAAGATTTTCTCACCTCCTACCTGGATGTGGCGCAGGGTTTGGGGCAGGCCTGGCTGGGGAGCCAGACCCTGGCCTACACCGTCGCCGATGGACTGCTCATGGGCATCTTCGGGGGGGTGGCCATCGTGCTGCCCTATCTGGTGCCCTTCCTCATGGGCCTGGCGGTCCTGGAAGACAGCGGCTATCTGCCCCGGGTGGCCTTCCTGATGGACAACCTGATGCACCACATGGGCCTCCATGGCAAGTCCATCATCCCCTTCATCCTGGGCTATGGCTGCAGTGTGCCCTCGGTGATGTCCACCCGCATCCTGGAGAGCCCCCGGGACCGATTGGTGGTGGCCATGCTGGCCATCCTCATCCCGTGTTCGGCCCGCTCGGTGATTATCTTCGCCCTGGTGGCTTACGCCCTGGGGCCGTATTGGGCCCTGGGGGTCTATCTCTTCAACCTGGTGGTCATCGCGCGTATTGGGGCGGCTGTCCACCATCATCCTGCCGGAGGTCTCCCCGGGGCTGCTCATGGAGATCCCCGAATACCGGAGGCCCACCTGGGTTAACGTGGCCCGCAAGTCCTGGCACAGTTTGAAGGAATTTATCGTGGTGGCCTGGCCCATCCTCATCCTGGGCAGCCTGGTCCTGAGCCTGCTGAAATATTTTGGCTTCGAGTCTTACGTGAATGAGGCCTGCCGCCCCTTCACCAGCCTTTTGGGGCTGCCGGCGGTGGTGGGAGTCACCCTGCTCTTCGGGATCATGCGCAAGGAACTATCCATCATCATGCTCACCGAGGCCCTGGGCACCCCCCACGTCACCGAGGTCCTGAGCCTGGCGCAGCTTCTCACCTTCACCATCTTCGTGATCTTTTACATCCCCTGCGCCGCCACCATCGCGGCCCTGAGCCGGGAGATCGGCTGGAAGGGCGCGGCCGTCGCGGTGGTGAGCACCCTGGCCCTGGCCACCGGTCTGGCCCTCCTGGCCCGGGCCTTCGGGACGCTGGTATTTTAGCAGGGAAACTTGGGGGAGGGCCGGAGGCTGCGCCACCGGCTGGCGGCCCGTTAAGGCGGCGGGCACAGCCCGACCCGGGAGCTGGCAGGGAGAAGGAATTTACTAGGGCGGCCGGTGGCCGCCGCTTTTTTGCAAGAGGCCAGGCCGCCCCGCGGCGGCTCGATGCCGGACTCTACGCTCGAATTACTGCGGCGATCATCTATGGAGCCGATAGAGCACCTGGCCCCGGTGCGGGCCGTCACAAAGGCAGAAAAGGCAACAGGCCAGGGTATAGAGGCCGGAGAAGGATATCAGGGAAAACAGAAGAGAAATTCACGTTAATCACCTGCCTAGCAATGGATTGCGAAATTATAGTTACCAGTTGCCAGTAAAAGCAAAGTTCCAAAGATAACAACCTCTGGGAACTTGGAACTGGGAATTTAATCTATCCTAGATTAGACAATCAAACGCTGATATCGCTAGGTTATGAAACCCTAGCGCGTCAGCCAATGGCAGTCACGGACGGTGGCGAAGGCGTAAGGATAGATCCATTGCAGCAGGAAAAAGGCATAGAAGCTGTAGATGACGCCATAGACGAAATCGAGGTCCCGCTCCAGCCAGAAATAATAGATTAAATTCAGCAGAGAACCCAGGGCCAGCAGCCACAGCAGGTTGAGGATCATGGCGGGATGAGCCGCGAGGGAGGCCAGCAGGAGGCCGAAGAAGAGCAAGGCCAGAGGATATTCCAACTGGCTGAGAAAGAATTCCACCATGGGCAGGAGGCGATGTTCGCTGCGGTAGCGGGTAAAGAGATAGCTCAGTTGGACGAAGGATTCCCGCACGTTGCCCCGCTCCCAGCGCAGGTACATGTTGCAGACCCCGCGGTAGGTTTCCGGGACCAGGGTGTGGACCACCGCGGTGCGCTGGTAGCAGGTGTAGTAGCCGGCCCGCAGGATAAAATTGGTTAAGGCCCGGTCTTCGCTGTGGTGGCAGGGGGCCCCCAGAAAGGTCTGCCGCCGCCAGGCGGAGAGGATGGGCGTGAGGGCGCCGCGGCGGTAGGCCGATAGGGAGCCGGGGGTGCAGATCACGGTGCGATACCAGGATTGGGCGGCCCGCAGGTAGTCAAGGTTAATGAAGCGCACCCCCTGCATCTTGCCCATCAGGCTCTGGTGGCGGTTGAAGACCTTGACGTTGCCGGCCACCGCCCCCATCTTCTCATCCTGCATCAGGGGGGAAACCAGGTGGCGCAGGGCCTCCGGTTCGATGACGCTGTCGGAGTCCACGGTAATGAAGACCTCTCCCCGGCCCTGGCTGAAGCCGGCGTAGAGGGCCTCTTTCTTGCCGCGGTTGGCGGGGAAACGGATGGCCTTGACCAGGTGGGGAAAGCGGCGGCAGGCGCTTTGGATAAATTCCCAGGTATCATCCCGGGAGCCGTCGTCGATGCAAATGATTTCCAGGCGGTCAGCCGGATAGTCGGAGGCCGCCACGTGGGCCACGGCCTGCTCCACCATGGCCCCTTCGTTATAGGCCGGGATGATGACGCTCAGGGTGGGCCAGGGGCCTTGCGCCAGCGGGTAGGGGCGATAGCGGGCCCAAAAAATGGTGCGCAAGAGCTGCAAGCCCAGCAGCATCAGGAAATAGGCGCTGGGCCAGGCCCAGCAACAGGGAGCCGTAAGAGTGGGCGCTGAGGCCGTTGCCAATAGGCGGCCAGCGAGCCCCGTTCGTAGGCCATCCAGAAAGTCAGCGCCAGCAGCAGGGGCACCAGCAGCTTGATGAAGGGGTCCGCCTTCAGAGTGCGGGGCGGGCCGGGAGCGGGGGGCGCCCAAACCTTCGAGAAACCCGGGGATGGAGAAACGCCGGAGATTTGCTGGGGCATATCCGATAATTGATATCTTGGCCCCGGGCTGCTGTCAAGGGGTCTTGCCAGCGTCCGGTCGTAGATTTTCCTTTAATAAAAAATATCCTGATACTTTAGACCGTGAACTGTGGCCCTCAGCTTTAGCTGGGGAAATCATGCATAAAAAGAGCGCAGGCTAAAGCCTGCGGCTACAGAACATGCTACACGGGCGGGCAGGTCCGGGCGAGCCGGGGGAAGGCCGCGGCCAGGCCGGGGGGCAGGGTAGGGGGGTGAGCCGGTTTCAGGAGGTGGAGCAGCTCCAGGGCGTTGGCCACCGCCTGGCCGGCCGGGTGGTTGTTGAAGATGACGTAGACTTCCGGGGCCTGGGCCATCAGCTCCCGGGCCCGGTCGGCCAGCTCCGCCAGTTCTTCCGGCGCTGTAGAGGTAGTCGTAACGGGCCTGGCGGTCCTCCCCGAATTGGAACCAGGCCTCCCGCCGGCGGCCATGGCAGCGCAGGTAGCCCCGGGAGCCGGTGACCCAGCGGGTGGCCCCCAGGGGATAGGAGACCTGGGGCTGGTCAATATTGCAAAAATCGATTCCCGCCTCCCGCAAAAAATCCCGCACCGCCCGTTGTTCCCAGGACCGATGCCGCACCTCCAGCGCCAGGGGCCATTCCCTTAATTGGGATTTGAGACTCAGCAGGTATTTCCGGTTCTCTTCGGTGTTATGGAAGGAATAGGGAAACTGGGCCAGGAGCACGCCCCAGGCGTCCGGCGTCCTTCAGCGGCGCAAGCCCCTCCTTAAATTGGTCCCATTCCGGGGCGGCCCCGCGGCGTTCGTGGGTAAAAACCTGCCAGAGCTTGGCGGTGAAGCGAAACTCCGGATGAGCCGCCACCGCCGCCAGCCAGCGGGCCGCGTCCTTAGGGGCGATGGGCCGGTAAAAGGTGACATTGATCTCCACCACGTTGAAGAGCGTGGCCAGGAAGGCCAGGCGGCCCGGGCCCTTTACCGCGGGGGGATAAACCACCCCCTGCCAGTCGGGATAATCCCAGCCGGCCGGGCCGATGTAAAGTTGGCGGGTGGCGGTTTTCAGGTTTGGGTTGGGGTTGGCGGATGCAGGTATCTGGTCGGGGTCAGGGATCAGTGCTGACATTGGGCGCAGGGATGAGACGCCAGGTCCAGGATTTCGCCGGCCTGGGGATGCTGTTCCCGGACCACCACCGCCTTCAAGGCTTCCAGGGCCACTTGCAACTGGGAATCGTCCGGTTCCAGGGCGGTGAGACGCTGGGTGGCCAGCCCCGGCCAGAGCAGGAAGCGGGCCAGGAAATGGCCCCGATGTTCCCCGCCCCAGCGGATGATTTCATAGGACAGGGCGGCAATGGGGAGCATCAGCCCCACCTTGACCAGCACCTGGAGAAGATTGTTGGCCAGGCCGCTGTGGGTCAAAGCGGGAAACAGCGGGAAGAAGACCGCGAAGATCAAGATGCTCACCAGCAGCACCACCAGGATGAAGGAGGTGCCGCAGCGGGCATGGGCGGTGGGGTGGCGCCGGGCGTACTCCACTTCCAGGGGCTGGCCCGACTCAAAGGTGCAGATGGACTTGTGTTCGGCGCCGTGATATTGGAAGACCCGGCGGATATCCGGGAAAAAGGAGATGCCCCAGAGATATAACAGGATGAAGGACGCCTTGATGCAGCCATCGATGAGGTGGAAGGAGAGGTCCGCGGGGGTGAGGGAATGCCCCAGCAGCCGGCCGGCAAAACCGCTGAGCCAGTGAGGCAGAAAGCCGAAGAGGAGGAAGGCCAGCAGGAAGGCGCCTCCCAGGGTAAGGGAGATACTGACCCAGCCCAGGGGCGGCTCGTCGGTTTCCTCTTCCTGGAGAGCGGCCTGGGCTGAAAAGCTGAGGGCCCGGACCCCGGTGGCCATGGCCTCCAGGAGGATCACGGGGCCCCGCAGCAAGGGGCGCTTCAGGACCGGGAGGCGTTCCGCCAGAGAATGGTAAGGTTCATCCTTGAGGCAAATGGAGCCGTCGGGACGCCGCACCGCGATGGCCAGGGCATGGGGGGAGCGCATCATCACGCCCTCCAGCACCGCCTGGCCGCCCACCGCCAGTTGGGTTTCCTCCGGCTTCATTCGGCCTTTTCGGCAGCGGGTTTTTGCAGGTGCGCGTATTTGCGCCGGAAGCGTTCCACGCGGCCGGCGGTGTCCACCAGTTTCTGCTTGCCGGTGAAGAAGGGATGGCACTTGGAGCAGATCTCCACCCGGATCTTGTCCGTGGTGGAAGCGGTGACGAACTCACTGCCACAGGCGCAGCGCACCGTGGTTTTTAGAAGTTTGGGATGAATGGCTGTCTTCATAACTCCGTTCCGGTTTGCATTTCTATTTTAATGTTTAAATATAACCCGCATTTCGCCAAAAGCCACTGAAAAAAACGTTCCGGCCGCCAGCGCCGTTGGGAGGCTGAGGGGACGAGTGGGCGAAATATACGACTTTAATACCTGATCCACGGCCTGGGGCCTATGCTACGAGGCGGAAGTGGGCGTCCAGCCAGTGTAAGTCCATTCGTAATTTTAGTTCACACAGGCCGGAGGCCGATGCTACCGGATTTGAATCGGTCGCTGGGCTCGCCATTATTCGGGAAGACCGCCTTTTCTACGCCGATAACCAAGGAAAATTGGTTAATAAGGTAATGGCAACATTTATAGCCAGATTGACAGGATTTTGGCTGTCCTTTATAACGGGCCTAAACTGCCTGGTTTGTCTCTCTCCCACGTCCCCTTTCCTGGGAATAGTTTTATTGGGGTCGGGAAAGGCCATGCAGAGGTGGCGCAGACGTGACCATAAGGGCTTGGCTGGAAAAATTGAAGCGGCTCGATAGCGGCCCGGGCCGAGGGGGAGCCAGCCGCAGGTTTAGCCTTGATGGACTGGCCATTCAGGCGATTTCTTCAACGCCGTGGCGGTCGGGGGGGAATCCAGAATCGAGAAAACCCGTTTTTACAAAAAATCTTACAGTCTCACCCAAAATGTGAGACCATGTCTAGGAATCGCTCAATGTAGCCACGTGATATGCCGTCACCGCCACGACAAAAACCGCCGGCCCTGTCCATCGGCCTGATCAGGATGGGCCGGATGCCGCAGACGGTGCTCCGGGTGATCGCCGCGAACATTCAAGTCGCTGTTGGAGGCTCCCGTCGAGATGCTGCCTGCGGTGGCCATCCCGGAAGAAGCGTTTCAGAGTCATCGAGGTCAATATGATGTCGGGCTCGTCCTGAAGTATCTGGCCCAATTGCCCTTCCCACGCCAATCCCGCGTCCTTGCCGTCACCGACGTGGATCTTTGCACGCCGATCCTAACCTTTGTGTACGGGGAAGCGGAGTTGGGGCTAAGCCTGGCAATCGTCTCCGATTTCCGCCTGAAGCGCAACGGAGGCCGGGAGCCTGGCCCCGGAGGGCATCTATTACGAGCGCCTGGCCAAGGTCGCCCTCCATGAGCTGGCTCACACTTTTTCCCTGTACCATTGTGAGACCCCCAAATGCCTCATGCAGATATAGTCCCGGGCTCCACCACCTCGACGAGTTGGACATCTTTTTTTGTGAGCGGTGCAGTTTCGCACTGCGCCAGGGCATAAGAAACCTTCACGCCTAGCTGCGAACCGCACCGCATGTTATTTTGTTATGCGCTCAGGTGTGAAGAAACGTGTGAACGAGGTCTTCCCACTTGATATCCCGAAGGTTCCCATAAATATCGTCGACTATTTCACCACCTGTTGCTGCCAGCGGGACCCCATGGACATTCACCACCATGTCTTCCAGCTTCTTGACCTCGGTATTGAGCCAGGCAACGGCCTTCTGTTCGAAAGGAGGCTTCCTGGTCTTGCTTCTCAGGCCGCTAAGCGGATCAATGACCACCAGCCAGCCCTGGCCGTAAGGGTCTTGCTTAGCAGATCAGGATGCCGCAAGGCATTTTATTGGTCGCCATAACGATGCCGCTCATGGGCGAGAGCACTTCCGCGGTGATGCTTTTCCCGGTTGATGGACCAACCTCTCTCGCCCGGCTTTAGCTTGGCGCCGATGGTGGGAAGGGAGATCTCGGTAGGCCGGCCGAGCAGCCGCCAGGCAAAATCATCGAGGCCCAGACGCACGAAACCGCCATGCTCTATCCGGGCCCAACTGTGCCCTTGGTGGTAGTAGTAGTCATCGGCCACCATAAAGCCGGCAACCTTTTCATCGGGGTGGCGGCATGAGCTGGCAGGTCCTCTTCAGAGAGAAGCATGTCGTATTCATACAATTGCTGGTCGTAGGCGCAGTCTTTACATTCGAAGTTGTGCGGGCACAGATGAAAGATGACACGGCCCGTCAGCATGTGCCGGCATTCCTTATTTAAATGTGGTTGACGCATGACCTCCTGCCAGCTGACCAGGTCAGTTGGTTTTTGAGCCATCTTCTTGCTCATTCCCTTATCAAAGGCACAGGAAGTGCAATCGAAGGCATTCTCACAGATTTTGAAATTTACCACTCCGGCTTTCATCCAGATACACTGGTTCTCGCTCATGGAAAAAACCCGCACTCCCTGGCCTTTCTGTTCGCTTGTGGTTTTCATAACCTGCCTCCTTCATTTCGCACCCCGTCTAAAACGGCGTCCTAAGGTTGTGTAGTAGCGATTGAAATGATTGTTGCGATACTGAATTACAATATTCATGCCATGCGAAAGGGAGTAATTATTGACAAGGAGATCGATGCCTTGAATTCGCAACCAGTTGATAAATCAATAAAAATAAATTGTAGAAATTTTACCTTGACGATTTTTTAGATATTTCGATTGTAAAGCTTTTTATAATCTTTTCCTTTGAACCAGCCTCAGGTCCTTTTATTGGGCCGGTTTCATAGGAGTGTAAAAGTTCTAACCAGTATTGTTAAGAAACTGTACACCCCAAGTATTTTTGGGCTATACTTTAAGCTGGGAGGCTTACTGACGAACTCTAAACAAGCTCATGCCGCCAGGCCCCTCCCGTGGGCCTGCTCAGATGCAGGGTCAAGGCAAAGATGAGGCGCGCTTCTAGCGCCGCAGCGGGCGATAGGGCTGTCCATGAAGCTGACTTTTCTCCCTGGTATTGATTTTGCAATGTTTTTGAGCATATGATATCCACAGGCCATTGGGATGGCTCGAAGGTTGGTTCTCGTGCAATATTGCGGGGTTGCCCTCAAGGCGATTAAAAGCTCTGGGTTCTTTTCCCCTGGTCCGCCAACTTCCTCAAAGAGGGAAATTTATGAGCGGAAGATGGAAGATACTGGTTGTTGATGATGAAAAGATTGTGCGGGAATCCCTGGTGGACTGGTTCAAAAAGTCGGGCTACGATGTGGAAGGCGCCGAGGGAGGCCGAACTGCCCTCGAGATGCTGGACAATAAGGACTACGATTTCATCTTCCTCGACATTAAAATGCCCGATGTGAACGGTTTCGAGGTGTTGGATAATATAAAAACCAACTGCCCCCATTCAATGGTGGTCATGATTACCGCGTACGGATCGATTGAAACTGCGGTTGACGCAATGAAACGCGGAGCTTGCGATTATCTCACCAAGCCCTTCGAACCCGGGGACCTGGCCTGCCTGCTGGAAAGGCTCCTGCAACAAAGAAAGATTCTCGATGAAAATGAAGAACTGCGGGAGCAGGTGGCACGACGGGCGCACTGTGAGGATTTGATCGGCCCCTCAAGTTGTATGCAGCAACTATTTAAACTCATCGAACAGGTGGCAGCTTTCGACTCACCGGTTCTCTTGCGAGGTGAAACGGGAACCGGAAAGGAACTGGTGGCGAAGGCAATACATGCTACCAGTGAGCGCCGTCTCGGGCCCTTCATCCCCATAAATTGTGGGGCATTTACCGAGACTCTCCTGGAAAGCGAGTTGTTCGGGCACGAGAGTGGAGCGTTTACCGGGGCCAGAAGGGCCAAAAAGGGGCGGCTGGAGATGGCCCAGGGAGGGACCCTCTTTTTGGATGAAATTGGTGAAATCCCTTTAAAGATGCAAATCGATCTTCTTCGGGTGCTCGAGGAAAAGACCTTCCATCGGGTCGGCGGCAATGAGGCTATTCCGGTGGAGTTTCGCCTCATCTGCGCCACGCATAGGGATCTTGCCAAGGAAATCGAGCGCGGCGCCTTCCGTCAGGATTTCTATTACCGGTTGAATGTCATCGAGCTTGAAATTCCGCCTCTTCATGCTCGAATCGATGATATTCCCGTCCTGGCACAGCACTTTCTGGAACGCATCCGCAAAGAAACCAATAAACCGGTGGCCGGCATTAATCCGCAAGCCATTAATTCTCTTAAGAATTATCCGTGGCCCGGCAATGTCCGTGAGTTGGAAAATGCAGTTGAACGCGCCGTGGTGCTGGCCCAAGGGCGCTACCTTACCAAAGATGATTTTGCCTTCCTCTTCCGGTCCTCAGCCCAGGATACCCCGCAATCGTTAAGAGAGAGCGAGAAACAGCATATAGAGCGGATTCTCACGCTCCATGGCGGGAACATCTCCAAGGCCGCGGAGGCCCTGGAAATCAGCCGGGTGACCCTCCACAGCAAAATTAAACATTACCACCTAAAAGCTACCGCATAACAGGACCGATGGCCCGCCAAGGTTGAACTTCAATGGCAACCGGCGCGGTAAGAGACCCAACATGAAAACTCCGAACATCTGGAAGAATAGACTTTTCGACTGCCTGTCTATTCCCTACCCTGATCCTGAAACCCAACAGGATCGTCGTGGACGTGAACACTAAATTCATGGAGAAGTTCAAGTCCGATAAAAAGGAAATTGTCGGGAAAACCTGTCACGATTTCTTCTACAATTCCGTGGAGCCCTGTCCGCTGAAAACTTGCCCCATCACCCAGGTCCTGGAGGACCGCCAGGGACATTCCGTCCTGGAATATGTGACCACCGGTGCCGGCACAGAAAAATGGGACAACCGGGTCTTCTCCCCGATCCTCGACGAGGCCGGCGAGGTTCTGTATGTAATGGAATGTATCCATGATGTCACGGAATTAAAGATGCTCGAGCGGGAACTGTCGGGAGTCAAGGACTTCACCCAAAAGCTTATCCAGAGTTCCACCACGGCCATAATCGCCGCGGATAACCGGGGCAAAATTATGACCATGAACCCCGCCGCCGAGGAACTCACCGGATATTCCCTGGCGGAGGCCCAGGCCAGAATAACCGTCAAGGACCTTTATCCCGCCGGGGTATGCCAAGGAAATAATGAAAATATTGAGGGACGAAAGGATGGGGGGTAAAGGCAAGCTGCACCTGAGCAGAGCCACTATTGTCGATGCTCAAGGTGAAGAGATCCCGGTGGAATTTACTGCCGCCATCATTTACGAGGGCGATAAGGAAACCGCCACCGTCGGGTTGTTTAATGATTTAAGGGAGAAGCTCAAACACGAGCAGGCCATGCAGGAAATGCAAAGAAGGATCTCCCGGGCGGAAAAAATGGCTTCCCTGGGTCAACTCGCCGCCGGGGTGGCGCATGAGATCAACAATCCCCTGACCGGCATTATTTTCTACGCCGATCTGTTAGCTGAAGACGCCTGGAATCAGGAGGACCCCCGGCGGCGCAGTCTGTCGTGCATCTATGAGGACGCCAGGCGGTGCGGCAAAATTATCAAAAATCTCCTTACCTATAGCCGACAGGAAACCCACAGCAAGGAAATTCTCCATGTCAATACTCTTCTTCAGCACAGCCTGGATCTTATCCGCGACCCGAAGTTTTTCATGGGTATCCAGATCAAAATAGAGCTTTCAGAGGATATCATGCTCATCAAAGGCGACAGGGATCAACTGGGCCAGGTGATTGTCAATCTCGTTTTGAATGCCGTGGACGCCATGAACCATAAAGGAACCATGACTCTTCGGACGTATCGTAACAAGCCCGCGGGAAAAGCTTATATCGAAGTTGCCGATACGGGTCGGGGTATTCCGGAGAAGGACCTTCCCCTGATCTTCGATCCGTTTTTTACCACCAAAGCACCGGGGAAAGGGACAGGGCTGGGCTTGAGCACCGCTTACGGCATAATCAAAGAAAACCAGGGACGGATCTGGGTAAAGGAAACGAGCCCGAGAGAGGGACAACCTTCGCGGTGGAACTTCCCCTTTATCGGATTTCCTCCCCTGGAGATAACCCCCCTAAAGACCTGGCCTCCCAGGAAGGAGGCACATCAGCCCATTTAAAATCGAGCTCCTCTTCGGTAAAGTAGTCCCTCCGAGAATCCGTTTCATCCTGCCGCCGGAAGTCAGGTCCCTCCGAGTACCATTCTCAGCTTCTGCAGGAGTTCGGTGGCATCCCTCCTGTCAGGTACATCCGGAAGCTGCCCGAGCAGCCCGTGGCCTTCACTGGCCTCGTGGAAATCCGGCTACGCCGGGGTGGAGGTCTCCAGGTGGATCAGTTTGGGGCCTTGCTTGATGCGGAAGCGCCCGTCCACGGTCTCCCAGATCCAGCCGGAATAGCCGTAGCCGCCCACCGCCTTGGTCACCAGGGCCCCGCGCCAGGATTGCGCCCGGGGTTCGTTGAGGGACACCGTGCCGAATTTGCCGAAGGTATAATCCGGCACCGGGTGGCAGTATTTCTCGCCTCTCAAGGCCGCGGCGGTCAGGGCGCCATCCTCTCCGCCGTAAACTGAGGCCCGGAGGCCATATTGGTGATTTTTAGCCCGGGCCACCACCACTTCCCGCTCGGAGAAACTGCTGGTGAATAATACCGGGCCGAAGATCTCGTTTTTCATGCCCAACAGGTCATCCGTGGCGTCCCGGACCAGCGTGGGAAACACCAGGTTCCCCACTATTTTACCCCCCACCACGATGCGGGCGCCCTTGGCCACCGCCTCGGTTAGGGCCGCCTGGATGCCGGCCACGGCCAGGTCGCTGGCCAGGGGGGTCACCTGCACGCGTCGATCTTGTGGATCGCCCACCAAGAGGCCCTCAACTTTAGAGGCGAGCATTTTCAGGAAGGGCTCGTAGATGGCCTGATGGATAAAGATCCTCTTGGGCGCGGTGCAGGTCTGCCCGGAATAGGCAAACTTGGCGGCCAGCAGATCGGTCAGGGCCATTTCCAGGTCGGCGTCGGGGAAAACAATGAAAGGGTCGGCTCCCGGGCCTTCAAAAATGAACTTCTTGCCGCTTTGGCGGAAGGCTTCCTGGTAGGGGAGCACGTGCTGGTCAAACCCGAAAAACACCACCCCCGAGACCTGGGGGTTTTTTAGGGCCTCCTCCATGAAGCTCCGGCCCCGGCCCCGGTAAAACCTGACCGCGTCTCCAAAGATCGGCTGATAAATTTCCTCCAGCAGGTTCAGGAGCCCGGAGCCCTTGGAGGAAAGCTTCACCAGGACCTGGTTGCCAGCCATATAGGCTGCGGCGATGACCAGGTTTAGCCAGGCGCTGCCGTTATAAGACAGGGTCACCGCCACCCAGGAGTCCGGCCCCCCCAGAGGTCTCCGGGAGGCTAAAGCTTCCCGGACCTCGATAAAGGTCCCCAACCTCTCCAGGGTCAGATCCACCTCGTGGGCGGTGTCTTTGGCGGCAAACTGCGAGATCCAGGGCAGCCTGGGCGATCATCTGATCCCGCCGCCGGCCCAGCGCCTTGATCAATTTCCTCACCTTCTCGAATCTCTGGTCAAAAGTCATGGCTCATCTCCCGGTTGGGCAGGCGCCGGCGCCCTGCGCGGCGTTCAGGGGACAATCCAGACGGCCAGGCCTTCGGCCCCATTCAGCACCCTGGTGGTTACCCGGCCCAGAATGAATTCGCGTACCGCCGATATTCCCCGGCGGCCCATAATAACGGTGCCGAAGTTCCCCTCTCTGGCCGCCGCCAGGATCTCAGCCGCCCGGCTATAGCTGCCCATGGTGCATGCCGTACTGATCTTCTCAGGCGCCACGCCTGCTTTCTCCAGGCGCCCCCGGTAATCAGCAAACATTCCCTGAATCTTGCCTTTCAGGTTCTCATTGAGCGCCGTCTCGATTTCCTCCCCGGCCGCGGTCAAATACGTGCTCCCTCCCGGGAAGAAATGGCGCACCACGTGGAAGAGGGTGACTTCCGCCCCGGTTTGCGCCGCATAGGGGGCGGCGTAGATCACCGCCTGGCGGGAATTTGGCGAAGCATCCACGGCCAGCAACATTTTACCGGAAAGGACTTCCCCGCCGATGACCCAAACCGGGAGCCAATCAACTCCCTGCACGACCTGGGCCGAGACGCTTCCCAGCATCAGGCCTTCGACCTTGCCTATCCCCCTTCTGCCAATGACCACGGCATCATAACCCTTTTTCGCTTCGGCCAGGATATCCCTGGCAATCCCGGATTGCCACTGCCGCAGCATGGGGATGATGAGGTCCGGAACAAAGCAGCCGGAGCCCACCAGGATATCTTTGGCCTGGTCCAGGAATTTCTGAGCCGCACGCTGGCATTCGTCGTTGAAGCGCTCGTATTGCTCTTTGATCTTCGACTTGAAGTCTTCATCCACCTTGATCTGCCAGAGCAGTTCCTCCGAGGCCATGGGCAGGACATGGAGAAGACCCACTGCCACCGGAGAGCCGGAGCACAGGGCGGCCACATATTTGATGGCCTGGAGTGAGTAGGAAGATCCGTCCACCGCAATCAAGATCTTTTTGCCGGTTCCCATAAGATTTCTCCCTCGCCTGGCCGCGGTCAGCGGTAGCTGCTGCCCCGGGGGCCGCGCATGAGTGAAGTAAACACCCCGATGCTGGCAATGATCATGCAGGTGAGCATAGCTACGTGAAAGGCGTGGAGAAAAACCGCTTTCAGTTGAGCGGCGGGGAGACCCAATTTCTGGCTTAGGGCCGCTCCGGCCCGGGCGCCGCCCAGTGAGGCGAAAATTGCCCCGGAGACCGCCACACTGGAGGATTGGCCCAGCACCCGCACCGTATTTAAAAACCCGGAGGCAATTCCCAAGCGCTGGGGCGGCACTGAACTCAAAATGGCGTTGTTGTTGGGCGGTTGGAAAAGCGCTTGCCCGAAGCCGGTAACTAGCAGCGGCCAGAAAATGTCAAAAAGCGAACTCGCTGACTGCAAGCGGCTGAGGAACCAGAGACCCAGACAGACGATGGCCAGGCCCGAGGAACTGAGAAGCCGCGATCCGAAACGGTCGGAAAGCAAGCCGCTTAAGGGGGCCACCACCCCGATGCTGAGCGGCACCGCGGTCATCAGCAGGCCCGCCACATGGACCGGCAGCGCCCGCAGCTCCTCCAGGTAGAAGGGCATCAGGAACACCACGGCAAACAGAGACAGGAAGGCGAGAAAGCTGCTGATAATCGCCGCGGTGAACAGCCGGTTGCGAAAGAGGGAAAAATCGACGATGGGCTGGGTCTCGCGCTTTTCGTGGATAATGAAGGCTGTCAGCAGCAGCACCGCGGCCACAAAGAGCCCCACAATGGTGAAGGAACCCCAGCCGGTTTCCTGACCGAAGCTCAGACCCAGCATCAGGCAGGCGACGCTGACCGAAAGCAGGAGGGCGCCGATGGGGTCGAATCGCTGTTGGCCCCAGCTCAGGCGCATGGGCTCCGTCAGCAGGCGCAGGGACGCGACCATGCCGATAATCCCTATGGGGACATTGATGTAAAAGATCCAGCGCCAGGTGAAGGCTTCGGTTATGAGACCGCCCACCGCGGGACCGGCGCTGGTGCCGGCGGCCACCACCAGGGCCAGAATACCCAGGGCGCGCCCCCGCTCCGTGGCCGGAAAGGCGCGGGCGATCATGGCCGGACTGATGGCCATGATCATCGCGCCCCCCACTGCCTGCAGGGCCCGGGAAATGACCAGGAGGAACAGCGTCGGGGCCGCCCCGCAAATGGCGGAGCTGATGGTAAAAATGAAGAGTCCCAGCACCCACAGGAGTTTCTGCCCCAGCATATCCAACAGCCGGCCCAGGGTCAGCAGCAGGCTGGCGATAACGATGAGATAGGCAATGATGACCCATTCCACCAGGCCGCTGAGAGGGACCTGGAAAGAGAGGCTGATCTTGGGCAAGGAGATATTTACGATGCTGGAGTCCAGGCACACCATAAAGAGGCCGATGGCCATGATCCCCATAACGGTCCACTTGCCCGCGGTCTCCCCGCCCGCCGGAACCGAAATGGCCTCCTGGCCGATGCCGCTCACGCTGTCTTGCCGCTCATTCATAAGCTTAGTGATAGTAGCCTGTTCCGCAATTGATATCCATTGAAAATGACTGGTTCTTAACCCCCCTTTGGAAAAGGGGGGCGGGGAGGGGGTTAATCCAGCCTCATAAAATCCCCCTAAATCCCCCTTTTGCAAAGGGGGACTTAAATATGACCGGCCCCCTTCAGATGGCGATCCGGGGATACATCCAGCCGCCGATAAGGACCAGGACCGTGGTGGCCAGCAGCAGCACCCCCAAATCCGGGGCCAGGCCGATGACGCTGGTTCCCCCGGCCAGCATCAAAGCCCGCAGGGCGTCCACTTCGTAGGTCAACGGATTGAGGTGAGAGACCACCTTTAGCCAATCCGGCATCAGGGAGATCGGGTAGATGGCGTTGCTCGCGAAGAATAAGGGCATGGTCAAGACCTGGCCAATGCCCATGAAGCGTTCCCGGGTCTTGACCACACAGGCAATGACCAGGGAGAGGATGGAAAAACAGGCCGCGCCCAGGATCGCCGATACTGAGCACGCCTGCCAGCGCCAGGGGATGCCAGTTGATCTTGACGCCCAGCAGCAGCGCCAGTCCATAAACAATCGCCACCTGCGATAAGGCGCGGACCCCGGCGGAAATACCTTTGCCCAGCACCAGCGCGGTGCGGGGGGTCGGGCTGGCCAGGAGCTTGTGGACCAGCCCCAGGTCCCGCTCCCAGATGATGGCGATGCCGTGAAAGATGGCGATGAACAGGACGCTCTGGGCCAGGATGCCGGGGGCCATAAAGTCCAGGTAAGGCAGGCCGCCGGTGGGGATGGCCCGCGTCCTGGCAAAGACCTGCCCGAACACCAGCAGCCACAGCGCCGGCTGGACGGCGCGGGTGAGCAGTTCGGTGGGGTCGTGGCGAATTTTGCGCAATTCCAATTCGGCAATGACCAGGGTCTTGTTGACGAATCCGGCGCCCCGGTTCAGCGAACGAGGCCACCGGCCGCAGCAGCCGCCTAACCCAGCCGTTGGGCCGTGCGCCTGGTTCTGGACACTTCACGGTAACCTCCCCCGGAATCGACTATGCCGCCCGCATAATGGACGAAGACATCATCCAAAGTGGTCTTCTTGCCGCCCAGCGACGCCTTGAGAGCCGCGGGCGCGCCAATGGCAACCACCCGGCCCAGATGCATGATGGCCACCCGGTGGCACAGGTGATCGGCTTCCTCCATAAGGTGGGTGGTCATCATAATGGTGGTGCCATATTCCCGGCGCAATTCCTCGATATGCTCCCAGACGGCCCGGCGGGCCACCGGATCGAGGCCCACGGAGGGTTCGTCCAGGAAGAGCACCCGGGGCCGGTGCAGCATGGACTGGGCGATTTCCAGCCGCCGGATCATGCCGCCGGAATATTCCCGCACCATGCGGTCCCCCGCCTCGGTTAAATCAATTAAGGCCAGGGCGTCACGTATGCGCTCCTGGCGCTCGGCCCGGGGGATATCGTAAAGTTTGGCAAAGATCAAGAGATTCTCATAGCCGGTCAGGGTGCCATCGGCCGAGACCAACTGCGGCACGTAGCCGATGACCCGGCGCACCTCCCGGGCTTGCCGGACGATGTCGAAGCCGGCGACGGAGGCAGTCCCCGAGGTCGGCGGCAAGAGGGTGGTGAGCATCTTCAGGGTAGTGGTCTTGCCCGCGCCGTTGGGACCCAGCAAACCGAAGACCTCCCCGGCCTCCACGCCAAGGGTCAGCGCGTCCACCGCGGTATGGCCGTTAAAGCAGCGGGTAAGCTCCTTTCGTCTCCAAAATAGCCATGTAATCATTTTCCTAGGGCAGTCTTGGTATCTCGACCGCACCCAAAAATCGATTCCAAAATCTGCATGGCCTCTATGATGGTGCAGCGACCGGAGGCCGGCAGCGCCGCCAGGCGCTGGGCCAGCCGGGCCGCGGTGGCCTCCAGGGCCGATTGCATGGCGGCCCGGCCCAGAGCAGTGGGAGCCAGGGTCACCCGGCGACGGTCTCCGGGATCCATTTGGCGGATCACCATATTGCGGGCTACCAGGCCATCTATCATTTTGGACATGGAGGGCAGGGCGAGTCCCAGATGCTCGGCAATCTCCGAGAGGGAGGCGCCTTCATGGCGATTCAAGAAAATCAGGACCCGAAACTTGGGCACCGAAAGATCAGATCCCCGATGGCTCCGCATCTCGTGGCGGATGGCGCGCATCACCAGGGGAATGGCTTCCAATATCTGTCGGGCACACTCATCCGGTGAACCGAGCATAGTTAGCCTCTCTAATAGTTGTATAAACTAAGTATATTTCATGGAGTTGGCAGATTTCAACAAAATTCTGGTTGAGGTCCCTGCAGGTAGCAGCCCCATTGCCCTATACCAGGCCCTGGGCGGCGGCTGGGATCAGGCGTGGCTAACGCCGGTGGTAAAGGAAGCGGTGGCGCAGAAAAAAAAGGGGGGAAGAGTCAGCTATGATTAACCTAACAGCACCCAAAAAGCCGGGTGGTCAAGTGCGGAGATCTAGCAGAAAGCAGCACATGGCACATCCGGCTTCTCGGACAACACATTTATTCTGGCACGCGCGTCTTCGCCTCTTTTGGTATCGTGAGTTGAGGTTGCATTTAAATAGTCCGGCCACAAGTCTCAACGGCAGGGCCGAAGAGTTGAGCGGTCTTTCTGAAAGATAAGCGGTTCGTTTGGATTATTGCTTCTCCCCGGCCTCTTTCTACTTATGTTTTTCCCACATCTGCTGGCGCCATTGTCCCAGTGCCACAAGGAACTTGGCTTGCTCAGCCGGGGTCATCAGTGACAGTTCTTCGTCCCGGCGATTCTTAAAAGAAGCAAACATTTTATCCTCGGCGGCGGTCAGCGCGCTTACCAATCCCTTTAGCTTCGCCTCGTCTGGTTTAGGCGCCGCCACCGCGGCCTTCAACTCCTCATTAGCTTTCTTCACGCCGGCGACATTTTCTTCGACCTCTTTCCCATACTTATCTTCCACCGCCAGAATTGCCTTCTCTTTTTCAGGAGCAAGCTTCAGCTCTTTGATTATTTTGCCTATTTGTTCCTTGTAGTGCGCCCCTTCCTCTTCTTTGGCCTGGCCCAGTGCGGGTATCAGCAGCATCGCACTTAGGATGGCGCAGAGTGCCCCTAACTTGAAATTGCATTTACCTTTCATGTTATCCTCCCTTTGGTTTGGTAAGAGTTTTATATCGCTGGATGCGGCAGCCTATCTTCGTCTGTCCAAAACTGCTGCTTGGAACCTAAGTTATTGAGATTAACCCCAAAAACTGACCCTATTCTCGACGACATGGCCATGAACTTGAGCCTCAGAAGGGTATGCCCTTGGCGGGGGCTGCCAGGCAACCCAGCTGGCGGGCCCGGGTTATGTCATCGGCCTGCCTCGATTAATACATAAATATTGCGCAGGCCAATGTCATTCTGAACAAAATTAGGTAGATCAGGACGCCCTCTTTAAATTCCGCTACCTTGCCAGGATCATCAAAATCTTTGGGGTGGTCTATAGATAATACAAATCTCGTTTAAAAAACTAGTGCGTTATTTCCGCATATTCCCCCCCGCGGCGCTTACAAGGTCTTCAAGAGCCTGGTAAGGCTGGGCGCCGACCACTATCCGCCCGTCAACCATGAAAGTTGGAACTGCTGTAATGCCGCAGGTGCGGGAATACTCCCAGTCACGGTCTACCGCTTCCTTGAAAGTCCTCTCAGCCAAGGCCGGTTCCGCCATCCGACCATCAAGGCCAATGGTCCCGGCGATCTCTTTCAAGACGGAAATATCGGCGATGTTCCTTCCATCAGCGAAGTATGCCTGAAATACGGCCTTGTGAAACTCATCCCCTTTTCCCAATGCCTCAGCCCATTTCCCGAGTTCCTGCGCCCGGCGGCTATTATAGGTTCTCGTGCGCCTCCCCCAGGGAAGTCCCAACTCGGCAGCGACTTTCTGCAGATGCCCCATGGACGAAGGGAGATCTAGGCCTCGTCCCTTGAAAAGCTCCTCGAGGCTCAGGCCCTCTTCCGGGGTTTCCGGATGAAGGGGGAAGGCAATCCACCTGACCCCTATCTCGTACTCTTCCTTTAGCCTTTCAACACGCCCGGTGATGAAGTAGCACCAGGGTCAGACGTAATCGGAGAAAACCTTCAGGATCAATGCATCGTTTTGGTCCATGATATGATCCCCTCGCTGGTGATATTCGATATTATGCAGCAGCCTGGCCACCGCAGTCAAAAAAGGGGTATACCTTTCAACTTTCCAGGTGCTGTTGAACTAACAATAACCACTAGGTTTCCCCAGTCAAATGGTCGATGCTCCTGCCGGTCGGGGAGCGGGAGGAAAGCCCCGGCCACCACGATATCCCCGTCATGCCGCAGTTCTGAGGGGTTATGGTTGGCTGATTAAAGCAGGGGCCGGTCCCAAGGCAGCTCCACATTTAGCCCCCATCCAATTAAAGGCTTGGTATAATCCAGGCAGGACTGCGCCTGAGCGGCTGGCGCTGAGCCAGCAGGCGGCTGCGGCGATTTTATCCGGCAAATCCGACCATCGTTGCGCTTGGAATGATCTGATATTTATGAAAATAGTTATTATTCTCCCCACTTATAACGAAAGCGACAATATCCGCTTATTGATTCCGGTTTTATTCCGGCAAGGCGCCCGGATCAGCCACGAGCTGCACCTGTTGGTAGTGGACGACAATTCCCCGGACGGCACCGCCGACCAGGTCAGGACGCTGATGGCCGACAACCCCCGCCTCCATTTATTGACCGGGGAGAAAAAGGGGCTGGGAGCCGCTTACCTGCGGGGCATGCGCTATGCCTTGCAAGAGTTGCAGGCCGATGCGGTGATGGAAATGGACGCGGATTTCTCCCACCTGCCCGCGGACGTGCCGCGGCTGCTCGCCGCCCTGGAAGCCGGGGCTGACTTCGTCATCGGCAGCCGCTATGTCCAAGGCGGCAAGATTCCGGAAAACTGGGGTTGGCGGCGCCAAGCCATTTCTCGCTGGGGTAATATCCTGACCCGCTGCCTGGTGGGCTTATCCCCGGTGAAGGATTGCACTGCCGGCTTCAGGGCCATCCGCGGGGGCGTCTTGCGCCAAATCGATTTCCATACTCTCGAATCGGTTCAGGGTTATGCCTTTCAAATAGCCCTGCTTTATCAGGCCAGGCTCCACCGGGCAGTCATTACCGAGGTCCCGGTGGTTTTCGTGGACCGGGTGCGCGGCGCCACCAAATTGGGTCTGGCAGATATTCTCGAATTCATCAGCGATGTCTGGTGGATCAGGTTTCAGGCCAGCGAAACCTTCCTCAAGTTTGCCGGGGTGGGGTTATTGGGGGTGGGGGTGAACCTGGGGCTGTTCCTGGGGATGGTCGGGCTCGGCCTCAGCAAATATCTCGCCTCGCCCCTCGCCATCGAAGGTTCCATCATCTCCAACTTTATCCTCAATAATTTTTGGACCTTCAAAGACCGCAACGCCCCAGGGACTATCTGGACCAGGGCCGTCAAATTCAAGGGCGTCTCCTGGTTGGCCCTGGGGGTCAGTTACGCCACCTTCATCCTTTTGGCGCTGCTCTTCCCCGGGACCCCGCCTTACATCCCGCAACTGCTGGCCATCCTCCCGGCCACTCTGGTCAATTATTTCCTCAATTCCTCCTGGACCTTCAAAAGGCCGGCGGTGGGCGAAAACTCCTAAACCTCTAAACCTGGATTACGCCGCCAGCGGCGATGGGAAAGGGGAGGGGAGGAGGCGCGGCGCTCAGGCCTAAGTGGCGTGGTGATTTGCGGCGCGGCCCCGAGGAGGAGAACCTATCAATATCCGGTGGCGCCGGGGGCTATCATTTAAGTTGCGAGTAAATACTCGCCAGCCCAATGGGAATCAAAATCCAGCCCAGGACCTGGTGCAGGAAAAAATAGAGCCAGATGAAAAAACTTCGATCCTGGACATCCCAATTTTTCGCCAGTCCCAGTTCTATGGGCAGGAATCGGTCCAGACTGATAAACAACCTGATAAATACAGATCGATATCTCTTGCCCCCTTGCGGTATCTTGTACTCTTTCAAATATACCGGGCTAAACAAACAGGCGCCCAAAATGATAAACGCCAGGCCCAGAAAAAAGACCCGGAAAGGGGCGCGGCCATAACCGGCGATCTTCCCCCAGAAAAACCATTCCAGCCAGCGGCGCGGATCATACCATTGCATCTTTTCCGCGAGCTCTCTATCATTCATGCGCATAAAAACTTTATTGGCCCAGGTTTCGCGACCGATGCCCTTAAAAAAAGCTTCCAGTTGGACATAACCCTGCGTATTAAAAGGGCAAGCATCCATAAAGTTGGCAATTTTCTTGAAATCCTCATCGTTATAGTCGGAATCGTATAGTTTAACTTCTGATCCGGATCCCGGTTTATCGATGGTCATGCTGCTGAAACTGATGCCGCCTAAATATACATAATAGCGGAAAGGCTTTTTCCCCTCTTTTCCCGGCTGCCGGGGATCAACCGCCGGCCACTGGACATTGGCAAAAGTCAGCGTCTGGAAGCTGCCGCCGCGAAAGTCGGCTATTTTTTTAATCTGGGTGTTTTGAATAGTCGTATGACCCTTTACTTGCATTTGCCTGGCATTCAAGTCATCGATGCTCTCGTTCCTGATAATTAGATCACGTTGAATCAGGCTCTCTTGCAGCTTTAAAAGAGGAATGGTCACATTTACCGGTGGGCCATTTTTTCCGGTGGTGGGGGCTGCCGTCGATCTCTAAATCATTAAAGTTAGCAAAAGAGAAGTCGAGTACGCCACGGATGATGGTATTATCCATAAAACATTTATGGCCTATTTTAACGTTGGTAAAATTATTGGTTTCGTGATCATTGAGAAACTTGGCTCCGGAGGCCCAGAAACTCTCCGCAATTTCCATCATCTCAAAGGTCACCCCACCATAAAATTCGGCATTGTTAAGCAGGACGTGACCGGCCTTCATGCCGAAGAAAATCGCGGGTCCCTTGGGGTCAAGGAACTGCGCGGCTCTGGCGTCAAATTGTTTGCCAAAACGGGTTCGCCTGAAGCTCGTCGGTCCATAAAATCTGCCGTTTCTAAAATGGGCGCTATCATTTACCGCCATGGAGTTAAAATCGACCTGGGCCTTGCTGCTGCGAAACTCGACCCCCACAGCTTGAAACTCCAAGCCAATTCTGGCATCCCACCAGAAGCATTCATCCTCAAAATGAGCCTTATCGCAGATGAAATTGCCATCGACTTTTATTCCGGAAAAATTCACACTCTTTAAAAATTCAGAACCTTCAAAGGATAAATCTTTTTTAACATACCCCCTTTTGAAAGTTACTTGCCCTTCAAAAGTACATTGCTTCAGATAAACCGGATAATTTATCTCAACGTTATCCAGGTCAAGATCGCCGGTTATCGTGGCATTGGTAATCTGGACTCCTTGTTTACAAATCTTTGCTCTACAAGCATCATTAAACAGTTTTTGCAGAAAATTAGCGCTTAACAAACACTGCTGATCCCCTGCAAACTGTTGTTTCAGGTCGGCTTCTTTCCCCTGATCAATTTGCCCCAGTACCCAATTTTCCTGCTCGGTAAATTTTTGAGACTCGCCGGAGACACTTTTAGCAATTTCCCCAGAGGCCGGGGCGGACAGAAGAGAAACAGCAAGCACCATAACCCTAAGACCTCAGAGAACCATAATGGCTTAATGCCATAAGTTCTTTTAAAGCGGGTGTAGGACTTCACGGGATTCTGTCTCCTTTGCGGAAAAACTTATATGGCGGCGCAGCCAATTGGCGAAAATTTAAGCTCTAGCTCTCTATTATAATTTACTTGACAAAAATTTAAAAAAATTTATTTTGGGAGCAGGAGGAGGACGATTATGAAAAAAATAATTCTGTTGGCTATACTGCTTTTATTCGTAGCAGTTAATGTGACCGCCATGACGTATGGAGGCGGTGATTTGGTCCAAAAATCGATAGGGTTTGATAAAACCGAATAGAAATTGCAACGACTTCAGACTGGCGCAGGAGGGAAGGCCCTTGGTCATCAGGTTGGGCTGGGGATGGGATTGTCCCTGACCCTCCTGCCGCTTCTGGATTGCCTAAGCCCTGGCACCCGGCCCGCCGCGCGCGTACAGGATCGTCTCTTTAGCCGTATCTGTACCGCTAATGCTTGAGGCAGGCAACTCCGGCTCCGCAATGCACCCCTCTGCCACTATAAACCGAGACTGCCGCATGAAGGTCTCTCCTGCCTTCGAGGCCTCTCCGTGATGACCGTCTCATTCCTGGGGAGCGCCTCAGCAGCGGCCCCCGGCCAGCCCTGTGGATGGGCAAGTCCTGGGAAGGCCGTGAACCAAGGCAGCCGGCGCCATGAATCATAAATCCATCTATTGGTACTGCCGTCTGCTCCTGGTTTTACATCTGGTGATTTTTGGAGCCTTTTATCTGGCCATGGGCGGCTATGCGGCCGCGGGAACTTTCCATGGAAATGATCTCGTTGATCTTTCCGGCAGACCCGTCGGCTCGGATTTTGTTACCTTTTGGGCGGCCTCCAAGGTCGCCCTAACCCGGGGGCCCGCGGCGATTTTTTCTCTCGATGAGCTCTATCCGGTGGAAAAAGAGGTTATCGGCGCGGCGGTCTCTCCCAAGCACTGGAACTACCCCCCCACTTTCTTGCTCATGGTGCTGCCGCTGGCGTTGTTGCCGTATGCCGCCTCCTTTATCTGCTGGCTGGCGCTTACCGGATCAGGGTTTATCTATGTGATCCGCCGCATCATTCCCCAGAATCCGTTATCCTGGCTGGTCCTGGTTTTTCCGGGCACGGTGCATAACTTTTTGTATGGGCAGAATGGCTTTCTCTCCGCGGCTTTTTTGGGGGGCGGCCTGCTTTTGGCCGAGCGCTATCCCTTCGCCGGCGGCTGCCTTTTGGGGCTGCTCAGTTATAAACCTCAATTAGCCTGGCTGATCCCCCTGGCGCTGGCTGCGGGCCGATACTGGAAGGCGCTGCTGGGGGCCGTTGTTTCAGCCGCCGCTCTGGCCTTGGCCAGTCTAGTGGTATTGGGGTCCGGCGTCTGGATCGCCTTCTTCAAAAATCTTCCCCAGGCCGCCGGTTTGATGAAACGGCCTGACTTCTGGGGAAAGATGCCGACAGTCTTGGCGGCGGCGCGGCTGGAAGGGGTAAGCCAGGAGATGGCCGCGGCCCTGCAAGGGGTTGCCATAATCGTAGCCCTCCTCACGGTCGGCTGGGTCTGGCGCCGGCGGACTCCCTTGCCGGTACGAGGGTCAGTGCTGGCCGTGGCAATTTTCCTGGCCACCCCCTTTGCCTTCGACTATGATCTGGCCATCCTGGCCCTGCCTTTTGCCTGGCTGGGCTGGGAGGCCTATAGCCATGACTCGAAGTTCCAGGAGATTTTCTTATTGCTCGCCTGGTGCTTATTAGGCTGGGCCACCCTGCGAGCCCCCTGGATGCCCCTGGCCGCCCTGAACTTCCCGTTAAGGCTGACGGTATTGGCGGCCTTGCTGCTCCTGGGGCTTTATCAAGCCGCCCGGCACCGGCCGGAGACCGCGGCAGGCAGGTAATCCGGCGTATTCACGCCAAATTCTTTTGGCACTCCGGGCAGAAAAAGGTGCTGCGCCCCGCCTGGATAATGCGGGCGATGGGCGCGCCGCAGCTGCGGCAGGGCTCGCCCTCCTTACCATAGACCAGATGCTGGAACTGAAAGCGCCCGGCTTCCCCCAGGCAGTTGACATAGTTGTCCACCGAGGAGCCGCCCTGGCGGATGGCCGCCCTGAGGATGCGCCGGGTTTCCTTGAGGAGGCGGTCCCAGGCCTCGGCGGAGAGGCCCCCCGCCGGGGTGGCGGGATGGATAGCCGCGGCGAACAGGATTTCACAGGCGTAGATGTTCCCGAGCCCGGCCAGTATCCGGGAGTCCAGGAGGAAGTTCTTGATGGGCCGGGAGCGGCCCCGGGCCTGGGCCCCCAGCCACTGGGGGGTCGCTCCCCGGGAGAAGGGTTCCCGCCCCACCTCCTCCAGGGGCGGCGGGGAGGTCCCCGGCGGGAAGACCAGCACCTGGCCGAAGCGCCGGACGTCCTGGTAGATGAGATTATGCCCGCCCTCCAGCTGAAAGCTGAGATGGACGTGGGGCAGGTTCGGCAGCCGCTCAGGACGCCAGGAGCAGGTGACCGGTCATGCCCAGATGCACCAGCAGGGTGCCGCCGTCCTCCAGGTCAAAGAGCAGGTATTTGCCCCGGCGGCGGAGAGCCACCAGTCTGCGGCCCACGCAGCCGGCGTTCCAGTTCCCCGGCCGGCGATTGCCGGCGCAGGGACTTTTCCCCCACGGCCACCCGGAGGAAACGGCGGCCCACCAGACAGGCGGCCAGCCCCCGCCGGATGACCTCTACTTCGGGAAGCTCAGGCATTTAAGTTTTGAGTTTCGAGTTTTGGGTTTTGAGTTTCTGGGATACTTCTCGAATCTTGAAATGGGACTGCTAAATAGGTTTTGAGAGATGCTTAATGAGACCTTTAATCATGCGGGTGATTTCATCAGTTAGTCCTAATAATTCCGCCAGGTTAGGCTCTGAGATATAAGCTATCTCACTTGCAATGATTAACAAGGTCTCATAGTTCAGCCAGGGAACCAAGGCTTATTCCGAGAAAATATCTAAATTCTTTTTTTGAATGACGAGCCTGGCCTTCAGCAATGTTGGCTGATACGGAAACCGCAGATCGCTGAATCTGGCCGCTTAATCTATGATTTTCTTTGACAGGAAACCCGGAAGTGACTTCATAAATTTTTTTAGCCAAACCTACGGCCTTCTTCCAGACCTCCAAATCCCTATATGAGGTTGACTTCATTTTCCTTCTTTTAACTAAAACCTAAAAACCGGGCGACCCAGCGGGTCGCAACTCGAAACTCGAAACTCGAAACTAAAAAAGCATGTCCAGGAAGTGCTCGTGGAACTCCTTGAGCTCCTTGTGGCATTCACCGCAAAAAAACCGCACCTCTCCCTGGATCTTGGAGTCGTCGCTCACCGTGGAAAAGCTGCCGTCCTCGTTTTGCTCATAAAAGGTGGTGATGGTGACGCCTTCCGCCACTTCAAAAAAATCTGCATCGTTGCCGCAGTATGGGCAGGAGATCTTCATGGCGCCGCTGCCTATTCGCCGCCGATCATTTGCTTGACGTCCTGGCGAAATAATGGATTGTTAGGTTCAATCTTCCGGGCCTGCTCTATTTCTATGGCGGCCCGCTTGAATTGCTGGCGGGATTTGCCTTTCTGCCCCTGGCGCTCGTAGATCTCGCCCTGATGGGTGAAGAGGCGGGCCAGATAGAAATGCGTCCGGGCACTCTTGGGGTTAATTTCGTTGGAGGTCTGGAGTTCCTGGCGCGCCTCCCGGTACTTCTGCTGGTGGTAATGCAGGATGCCCAGATTACGCCACAGGGCGGCGTGAGCCGACTTGTCCGGGGACTTAATGGCCTCCAGGAGGAGCAGTTCCAGCCGGGCCATGGTCTTCTGGTCGCTGAAGGTCGAGTTGTCGGCCAGGAGACGGTCACTCATCTCCGCCACCTCCGACGGGGTCATACGCCCTCCCGTCAGGGCGTCCTTGAGCCTCTCCTGTTCATTTCCCCGGGGCAGCGGCACCATGGAGGCGGACACCGGCCCCGCCTGGTTAACCGGCGCCCCCCCGCAACCCACGGCGCCCGCCAACTGGAGCGCCGCCAGGCAGAGGACTAATAAAGCGTTGCTGCGCATTACACCCCCCATCCCCTAGATCTCCAAATTTTTAGTATCCCATACCCGGAAGCCGCGTCAACTCTTTTTAGGCCGGGCGCCGCCAACCCCTTTCTTTATCAGTGGTGTGCTTCGTAAATATCATGGCATTAAATCAAGGAAACCTATGCTCCAAGGGTATTAAAGTCCCCCTTTGGAAAAGGGGGATTTAGGGGGATTTCAGGAGGTTATTTTAAATCCCCCCTGCCCCCCTTTTCCAAAGGGGGGTTAAAAAACCGTAGTTTTAAATGTCATAGCAATTATGAAGCATCACACTGGGGCTGCGGCCGCGGAAAATTATTGGGGCCGCGGCTTGCCTGGTCCCGGCGAGAATTTTTTGTAAAGGCAACCTCGGGGTGATATGTTAATATTATGACATGGTTGTAAAAAATGAAGGGACCTATCCGATTGACATACCCAAAATTGTCTGAAATAATGATTTTATGGAAGCCGCGGCTACCCATGGGCGTTGCAAGAATTGCCCCGGCAGGACTCCGCTTAGACCTGATCCAGAGCGTATCCAGCGCGCCAGAGAACTATATTTTGAACCGCCGCTCGATGAGGGTATCCGCGAAATCGTTCATATCTTGGTGTCAAACGGAGTTGAAACCTTTGAATCCTGTGAGGGCGGCCCAGGGCATAGCTTTCCAGAACCAACGGTCCGCTTTGAAGGATCGTCGGGGGAAGGTTTAAGGGCACTCTCGGGTCGTGTTGGATCATCGGCTCTCGGTCCTCAGACTTCGGAGAGCCTGGGGTGTTATTGATGGAATGATCCACGGACCCTGGTGGGAGATGACCTTTAAGCTCTAAGGTCTTTTTTGGCAGTCCTCACAGAGCCTATAACCTCCCGTACCAGAGCCGCCGCTCACTTAGCGGTATGTCGCGACCCGGGGCGCAAGTATTGTCGTTATGGTGAACGCGAAACGGGGGTGGCTTCTTGGCCTCATTGACGGAGTAAAATGCTGGGACTTTTGCCATTGGTCAATCTCCTTTGTCCTTGATTTCTTTCTTTGATTCCTTCACGCAATATTTAGTGGTCTCACCTTCCTTTTCCTTTAGTTTCTTCGGATCAACTCGCAAAAAAGCCCGGATCACATCTTCGAGCTTGTGTCCGTAGAATGAAATCGGCTTGAGCCTCTCCTTCTTCGGGGTCATCATTGTTCCCCTTTATTTCGGGCGATTATATATTTCACAAACCTTCATCCCTTCAATATTAAATTTTGATATAATTAATCGAATACCTGATATTTGCCCTGGCGCCCCCAAGGTCAATAACCACATTCCAATACCCCGAAGCTAGGAACGGGGATACGCACCGGAAAATATTTATAGTGGCCACCATGGTATCTATAAGCCTGCCCGCTTCTATAACTGGAAAAATTTGAATCCGTGAGAAAAAGCACATTGCACTGAGTATCACAGTTAACTACTACGATATTCCCCTCATCCAGATACTCCCGGCCATGAATAAAATCCGCCATAGTTTTTCTCCTTACTCGGCTGGACAACCGTAACTGGCTCCTGCGTCCCCCACCATGGAAGGGCAGATGATCCACTTATCTGCCCTTTTCTTTTTTTAAGAAACTATTCGTAGGTTGCTTCTCTGTTTTTTTGATGGATCGGCAAACCGATAAAGTTCTTCAATGTAAGATGGCGTCATGTGTAATGTTTTTGATAGGTCTTCAAGTGAATATTTATAATCCTCATAATAAATTCTTAGTAGTTTTGGAAAAACTGATGGTAATTCATGCGGAAAATCAAGCGAAGCTGGTTCTTGTCGCTTAATATTTTTTGCGTTTATCTGCCTCCATAAATAAGCATTTTGTGTTTTGTCAATTATACCAATTGAATGAGCGCACATTAATAAAGCCTGCATAGAAACCTTCCAAATAGGCTTTAACATTGCTAATCGCATCAAAGTTACTATTTCCCCGAAATCTCGCCTGATATCTGCCGGGGGCATCAAAAAAGCATTGGCAAATTCGTTTGCCTGTTTTTCCATTTCAATGGTAGCGATCCGGTGCATAACAATATGCCCCAATTCGTGTGCAAGGGTAAATCTCATTCGGTCCGCAGGCTGAGAATAATTTAATAATATAGTAATAGGGATGTTTTTATTGTGAACGAATAAAGTCATGCCATCAATAGCGGCCCCATTAAAATCGCACCAAATTACTAATATACCTGCTCTCTCGATATATTCTGTGAGATTTTGGATCGGTCCCCTCGGAACACGCCAGGTTCTTCTTACTAATGAAGCTATTTCCTGAGCATCGCCTTTATGTTCATCTATATCATAGAAGGGTAAAGGTAATTCTGGTTCATGCCAATTAACCCCTTTCATCAATCGAGAAATATTCATTATATGATGATTATTTTGTGCATCAATTATATCTAATATACCTTCTCCTAATTTCTGCTTTCTTGCCATAGAAAATGGCTTAGTATCTATATGAACACTTAGCGGCTGACCATATATCATATCTGGCTGATAAAAATAACTTATGGGAAAATCCAATATACTGGATAATTTCTTAACTACATCATCATTTGGAATCATTAGACGATTTTCTACCTTCGATAAATAGCCTTGGCTTATTTTAATCTTACGGCTAAGGGCTTCTTGACTGAGCCCCCTGGCCTGCCTTGCAATAATAAGAAGGTTTGAATTAAAAGAGCTTTCCATAATTATTTCCCTTTATCTTCCTTCTTGTTAAATGGCAAGACATTATCCAAAGGTTTAACAATATCGCTTGGAGGTGTAGATGGAGTCGGAGGTTCTGGAAAAGGTAGAACCGGCTGATACAGTGGAATAGAATCACTCATAATTTGGTATTTCCAGGCAATGTCGCCACCATCTCGACCAACAACATATATTGGTATTTCATCAGATAAGATATTCCATACATAGCCAATTTCAACACGATGAATTGGGGGCCAAAACTGGTTTTCTTCATTATGGTTATAATATGCATTTGCTCTTGGTGTGGGAAAACTTCTACTTAATCCAAGAATATCTACTTGTTTGAATTTAAACAAAACTATGTCATTTACCTTAAATGAACCAGATTCATATTTTTCGTTGATTATGACACCTTTTTCAGAAAGGAGGTCTTTTGCTCGCTGAACAGCTCTATCGTTGATAATGGTTGTGCGCGATCTTGTATTTAGGAGAAGCGGGATGCTCAAGAAATCTTGAAATGCTCCATGATAAGCCTCAAAAATTTCCGGCTCAAAGGGGAGAAGGTTTTCTCTAACGATTTTCATGTCAGGAATAATGGGCATATGCGACTCCTTGAAATAGGACGATCAAAAACCTGGGAGAATGATAACCCAGCACATTACAAAAAATCAAGCAGAATATTCCTAAAATATTCCAGACCCCTTTTCCGCCCTTTATTAATATGGACTTGCGGGCATCTGATTATTTATTTTATTTGGATTCTTCTGACTGGCTTTTCTTGGTTTTTGGGGACGGTGGAGTTTTGAGAAGACGCTTTACAGCGCCCTAATGGCTTTATACATGAGTCGCTTTCCATTGCTACCCTTAATAGCCTCAATCGTCCGCTTTCCATCATCTATTTTTCTATAGTTCCACCTAAACGAAAATTCATCACAATATCTGTGTAGATGAATTTTAGAGACATGGTGAAAGGCCCCGTGGATACCCCGTTTCAAGAGGGCAAAGTATGATTCCACAGTATTGGTCGTAACATCGCCACGCGCATATTCCTTTAAATTATGTCTAACGGTGTGATGGCCGCCGGAAAATTCCCTGCCAATTCCCCGGTATCCTAACCATTCATCGGTCATAATCCGGGAATCTTTATCGACAACTTCCTTGATAGCATTTCTCAGGTTTTTAGCGGTTAGAGGCCGTGCTATGGGCTTGGAAACTGCCCTGCCGTTTCTCTCAACCAAAGCAAGAACCGGAGTCTTGCTGGTGCCGCGTCCCCGTTTAGGGTTTGGCTTGGGGTCCCCGATTTTGGGTTTATTCTCCTTCCTGGGCTTGCCGCCCACAAAGGTTTCGTCAACCTCCACGGTCCCACTCAGTAGTTTTAACATCGGGTCTTCATTCATCGCTAGGCGAATTCTGTGGGCCAGGTGCCAGGCGCTTTGATAAGAACCCAGGCCGAGATTTCTTTGAAGCTGCAAGGCGGAGATTCCTTTTTTGGAAGAACACATGAGAGCAAAAGCTATGACCCATTGTCGGATCGTGATATGGGAAGATTCCATGACGGTGCCCACGGTCACGGTGAACGGTTTCCGGCAGGCATTGGCCGTGCATTTATAGAGGCCGTCCCGGTGAGATTCACCATTGATCGCCCACGCTCCCGGATTGCCGCAATGGGGGCAAACCGGGCCATTGGGCCAGAGGATTTTCTCGATATACTCGCGGGCTTCTTCCTCTGTCAGTTTGGAAATGTCATTCAGATTCATCTTGATATCCCCTTATACCGCATTTTCTGGTATAAATATAATACATTTCCTTGGGTATGTCAAGCAGATAATTCCGAAAATGAATCTTAAGCGCGGGTGCTCATTATGGAACTGATATTTCGTCCCCGGAGGCTGCGGCGCCAGGCGACCTTGAGGAAGATGGTGCAGGAGACCCATTTGCGCCGGGAAGATTTGATTTATCCGATGTTCGTGGTCCCGGGCCAGGGGGTCCGCCAGGCGGTGGACGCCATGCCGGGGGTCTGCCGCCTGTCGGTGGACCAGCTACTACAAGAGGCCCGGGAGGTGGCGGATCTGGGCCTGCCCGCGGTGCTGCTCTTCGGGTTGCCCCAAAAGAAGGACGAGAGCGGCTCCGAGGCCGCCTCTCCCAAGGGCGCGGTGCAGCAGGCGCTGCGCCGCTTGAAGAAAGAGCTGCCGGGCTTGCTGGTGATCACCGACGTCTGCCTGTGCGGCTACACCTCCCACGGCCACTGCGGCCTCATCCATGGAGGAGAGGTGGACAACGACGCCAGCCTGGAGGCCCTGGCCCAGGTGGCCCTGTCCCACGCCGAGGCCGGGGCCGATATGGTGGCCCCTTCGGACATGATGGACGGCCGGGTGGGCGCCATCCGGGAGGCCCTGGACGAGCGGGTTCGAAATGCTGCCCATCATGAGCTATGCGGTGAAATACGCCTCCGCCTTTTACGGGCCCTTTCGGGAGGCCGCGGAGTGCGCCCCGGCCTTCGGCGACCGCCGCGCCTACCAGATGGACCCGGCCAACGCCCGGGAGGCCCTCCGGGAAGCGGCCCTGGACGTGGAGGAGGGGGCCGACATCCTGATGGTGAAGCCGGCTCTCCCTTATCTGGACATTGTGGCCCAACTGGCCGGGGAGTTCGATCTGCCCATGGCCGCCTACCAGGTGAGCGGCGAATACGCCATGATCAAGGCCGCGGCCCAGAAGGGCTGGCTCAACGAGGAGGCGGTGATGCTGGAGTCCCTCACCGCCATCAAGCGGGCCGGCGCGGATCTGATTTTGACCTATTTCGCCAAACAGGCCGCGGTTTTGCTTGAAATAGAATAAAAGCTGTGTAGGGTGCGCCCTGCGCACCAAATAGATTTTCAAGGGTGGCCTGTGGCCGCGGATTATCCTCGATCTAAGGTAATTAAGGGGAATTATGTGTTGGAATCCCTCAATTATCTTTGGTAGGGGCGGGGTTTCCCCGCCCAGGGGGGCAGTAGCACAGGTTTGAAACCTGTGCCACCGGACGCCGCCCCTACGGGCGGAATGGAATCAGGAGTGTAGGGTGCGCCCTGCGCACCAAATAGATTTGATAGGGCGGCCTGTGGCCGCCGCTTCTCCTGATCTAAGCTAATTAAGGATATCAATCCCAGGGTGAAATGCTGTGCCGCCAATGGCCAATATGAAATCCAGCCCTAAATGCCATCCCGCGCTTGCGGCTGCTGGCCTGGGAGACCACCCGGCGCTGCAACCTGGCCTGCCTCCACTGCCGGGCCGCGGCGGGTTCCGGGCCTTATCCCGGGGAGCTGAGCACTGCGGAAGGCATCGCCCTGCTGGACGACCTGGCCACCTTGGGCCAGCTGGTGGTGATCCTCACCGGCGGCGAACCCCTGCTGCGGGAGGACATCTTCGAGCTGGCGGCCTACGGCGCCGCGAAGGGCCACCGCATGGTGATGGCGGTGAACGGCACCCTGCTGACGCCGCGCCATCGCCGGCCGCCTCAAGGCCGCGGGAGTGCAAAGACTGAGCATCTCCCTGGATGGGGCCGCGGCCGCCAGCCACGACCACCTCCGGGCCGTACCCGGGGCCTATGAGGGAGCACTGGCCGGCATCGCCGCCTGCCGGGAGGCGGGGCTGCCCTTCCAGATCAATACCACCGTCACCCGGGCCAACCGGGGCGAGCTGGCCGCCATTCACCAACGGGCCATCGAACTTGGGGCCGCGGCCCACCACGTCTTCATCCTGGTGCCCACCGGCCGGGGGGAGCAGTTGCGGGAGGAATTGCTGCAGCCGGAGGAATACGAGGAGACCCTGAGCTGGCTGCTGGCCTGGCAGAAGGAAGGGCGGCTGTTCATCAAGCCCACCTGCGCGCCCCAGTATTACCGCCTGTGGCGCCAGGACGCCGCGGCCCGGGGCGAGGCGATCACCGCGGAGAGCCACGGCCTGGAGGCCATGACCAAGGGCTGCCTGGGGGGGCAGGGATTCGCCTTTGTCTCCTATCGGGGGGAAGTGCAGCCGTGCGGCTATCTGGAGCTGCCCGCGGGGAATATCCGGGAGACGCCCTTTCCGGAAATCTGGGCCACCTCCGAGCTGTTCCGGCAACTGCGGCGGGTGGACGATTACCATGGCAAGTGCCATAGCTGCCAGTACCGCAAGGTCTGCGGCGGCTGCCGGGCCCGGGCCTATGCCCTCAGCGGCGACGTCCTGGGGGCGGACCCCATCTGCCCGTACGAACCCATAGGGTAAGAAGGCTGGTTAAGGCGGCGGGCACAGCCCGCCCTATGACTGCACGATTTATGGCATCTTGATCCAGTATTATATAGACAAGATGAATCGCAATAAATGACCGATCAATGGACTCAGCGAAAACCCCAAAACGCCAAGCGGCTCCTGCATCCCTGGACGACCTGGACCGGGCCATCTTAAACGAGATCCAGTCCAGTTTTCCCATCGTTTCCCGGCCGTACGCCGAGGTGGGCGTCAGGGTGGGGGCTGACGAAGAGCAGGTCCTGCGCCGGGTGCGGGCCCTGATGGAGAGCGGGGTCATCCGCCGCCTGGGGGCCAATTTCACCTCCCGCAAGCTGGGATATACCAGCACCCTGTGCGCCGCCCGGGTGCCGCCGGAGTCGCTGGAGCGCTTCGTGGAGGTGGTGAATCGCTACCCCGGGGTGACCCACAACTACCTGCGGGACCACCACTTCAACGTCTGGTTCACCCTGATCGCCGAATCGCCGGAGCGGCTGGAGCAGATCCTCGCCGAGATCTCCGGGGCCTCCGGGGTGGAGGTCCTGAGCCTGCCGGCCCAGGAAATCTTCAAGATCAAAGTCGATTTTCCCCTTTAAAAACATGAGGAATTGGTGGGCTCGTGCCCACCCTACATTTTTTTGTCATGCTGAGCGAGCGAAGCTCTCGTATTTCGATTCTGGTCGCCTGCGGCTCCCTCAGAATGACAAAAAAATGACTTTCTTGGTGGGCATAGCGACCCACATTGGAATTGGTGGGCAGTGCCCACCCTACATTAACCATGAATCCTGGTTCCCAAGCTCCTGCTTGGGAACCACCTTGCTTGCCAGGTTCCTGCTTGGCAAAAGATATCACGCAGTATCAGTGGGTTGTGGGTGATACAAAGATTTCCCCAAGCAGAGCTTGGGGTAAAATTTGCGTTCCCAAGCAGGAGCTTGGGAACGAGAAAAAAATGTAGAACCGCCGCCCTCGGCGGTTCCCGTGCCGGCGAGGGCGCCGGCGCCGCATTTTCATTAAAGCGAAGCATCTCGTATTTAGAGATGCTGCGGTCACCTGCGGCTCCATCAGAATAACCAAAAGAATGACTTCGCTTGAGCTCCTGGCGCTTTAATGAACAGATTAGATCTAAATACCTTCATTACCCTTTAAAGCCCAGGTGGGCCAGCATACTGCCGCATAAATCTCCGGGTATTGTCTATCTCCCCGACAAATAGATAGACCACCGTGCCCCGGCTATCCAGAACCACGTAAGTGGGGGTGCCGGGAATATCCAGGGTCCTGAAAACTGGCCCTTGGGGTCCGGGATGAGCGGGAAGGGCGCCCCATATTTATCCCGCCATCTCTCCATGGTCGCCGGGGTGCCATAATAACCGACCCCCACCATCTTCAGGGTGCCGTCGTTTAATTCCGGGTTGGCGGAAATCTCTTGGAATAGCCGTTTAACCACCGGGGCCTGGGCCGTGCAATGGGGACAGGCGTCGGAGAAGATCTGGATCAGCAGGTAGCGGGCCGTGGATGTCATTCAGGGTGAATGGACCCGGCTGGGTCAGACCCAGATAGCGGCGGTCGGCCTCGGAAATGGTGCCGCTGAAGGTCAGGGAGCCGAAGCGCTGACCCACCTGGAGCTCCGCCCAGGCTGGCTTCGCCTGGGAGGAAATCCCAAAAGCTCAGGCAGATGCAGATAAAAAGCAGGAGACGTCGCATGGTTAGTTATTCCTCTTTGGCCAGGGGCCGCCCCCGGCGGCGCCAGATAAACGGCGGCCACCGGCCGCCCTATAAAATCTCTGCCTGGATGGGGGAATAGATTTTTAAGGAAATGGTGGGCAGTGCCCACCCTACATGTTTATGTGTGCATGCATGAGCGCACCCGCGGTCGAAGCGCACTCTATGAGCTACTTTGATGAGATTCTTCGGTCGCCTGCGGCTCCCTCAGAATGACAAAAAAATGACTTCCCTTTGGTGGGCAGTGCCCACCCTATTTCAGCTCCTGGGGCTTTAATCAACAGATTAGATCTAAATGGATATCGAGCCACAGGCAGCGCCCCGGACAACCTGAATAATAGGCGACTAGGTTAGGAGCGATCCGCGGAGTCTGGCCGCGCGGCGGCCAGGGGCACGCACAAGACCGGACAGGGGAGGAGGCGCACCACCTTTTCCGCGGTGGACCCGAAGAAGACCTCTTCCAGGGGCCCGCGGCCGCCCCGGCCGTAGCCGCCCATGACCACCAGGTCCACCGCCAGGTCCCGGGCCACCACCGCGATCTCCTGGAAGGGCAGGCCAACGGCCACCAGGGTCTCCACCTCCAGGGGTCCGGGCTTGACCTCCTGGAGGAATTCGCCCAATTGCTGCTGGGCTCGCTTCCGGAACCCGGGCAGCAAGGCGTCCGCAGGCTCCCCCAGGTAGCCGGAAAGTTGCTCCACCAGCCGCTGATTGATGACGTGCAGCAGGATGAGCTTGGAGCCGAAAGGCCGGGCCAGGATTTGGGCCATTTGAAAGGCGGCCGCGGCGCACTCGGAAAAGTCCGTGGCGACCAGCACAGCCTGCAGATCCATGGTGGGCGTCCTTGCAGCAGGGCCCGGCTGCCTCATTTTATCTTGGCGCGCAGCCCTGAAAGGCCATATTGGCGTCGGTAAAGACGCCGTCATGCAAAATGATGACCTTGCCCTGTTTATCCAGCACCACCGTGGTGGGGGTGCCGGTGATCTTGAGGAATCGTTGCCGATTACCCATTCGGGATCGGCAACCAGGGGAAAGGGCACCTTGTAGGCGCTTTTCCACCCGGCTGCCCGGCCTCGGAATTGCTGACCACCCCGATAAACTTGATCCGGTCCTTGAGGTCGGAGGCCTCCACCAAACGGTAAAGCCGGTTCAGGGCGGCGGCCTGCTCCATGCAGTGCGGGCAGTTGGCATTGAGGACTTCGACCAGCACATAATCCGCCTGGATATCCTTCAGGGTGAATGGCCCGGGGTTCTTCAGCCCCAGATAGGCCTGGTCCGCCGGGGCCATGGTCTTGGCGAACTTCAGGTTTCCCGCCTGAAAGCCGACCCCCAGCGGCGCGGCCAGCAGGGCGGAGCACAGAGCCAGGGTCAGCGCCACACCCATTAGCAGAGATAATCTGGCAATTTTTCGATTCATCTCGGTTTCCTTGAGCCCCTTTTAAATGGAAAGCCGGGTATCAATCTTACCAAAGCCAAGTTAAGGCCGGATTTGCCGGAAGTCAAAGGGGCAGGGGAGGGACAGGCCGCCACGCGGGGATTGGGCAAGCCTGTCCCATCTTAGGGGGGATTTTCTTAGCAGCTGCTATTTCGCGGCGGCTTTAATTCCCTTCAAGGCCTCATCTACGTATCGAAGGCGCCGATTTGCACCCAAACGATCTTGCCGCTCTTATTATCCACGAGCATGGTGACCGGGTAGGGGGTGAAATTCAGGGCCTTGCCCAAGGTGCTGTTGGGATCCGGCAATACCGGGAAGGGAACTTTTTGAATGGCCTTCCACGCCATTCGGGGCCCATATCACTGCCCTGGCCCACGGCCATAAATTTCACCTTGCCCTTCAGGGCGGGGTCCTGCTGCACCCGGTCAAAGAGTGGTTCAGGAACGGGGCCTGATGCATGCAGTGGGGGCAGGAGGTGTTGAACTGCTCCACCAGGACATACGGCGATTTGACGTCCTTAAGGGTGAAGGCCGCGCCTTTCCAGCCCCAGATATGTGGCGTCCGCGGCGGACATGGGCGCGGCGAAGGTCACCGGACCCAGCACCTGGCCCACCTCGGGTTCCGCCTCGCCTGCCAACAGCGGCGAGGCGCAACAGAAGAGCACAGTGCCAGACAACAACCCAGGGCTAGGCCCTTTTTGGTCAGATTCATCATAACCTCCTTGGTCTCCTCGATCCCAAGCTGTGGCGCGGAACGATGAGTAAATTTCGTCAAATGATAAGAGCAACCGCGGCCAAAGGGCAATGCCAAGTTTTGAGTTTCGAGTTCTGCGGTTCCGAGTTCTTACGAAAAAAGATGCCGACAAGGCTGAGAGGGGTGCGCGCTCCGGACAGCTATTCATTACTGGCAAAAAAGCGTTCCTCCCGCCAGTCCACCGGCAGCCGCACCAGGGAGCCCTGGCGGTGCTGGTAGATGAGGTAGCCGTGCTGCACCCCGAACTCGAAGAGGCGGCGGGTGAGGGCCACGTCCTGGCGGCAGTAGGATTCCAGTTCCTCCCATTTGCCCGCGGCAAAGAGTTCCAGGGCCAGCAGTCCGTCGCCGGTCTTCTGCTCTCCCAGGGTCTTCTCCGCCAGGTGGTTGAGGGAGAGCCGGTGGCCCAGGACGGTGTGAACCTCCTCCAGGATGTCCAGGGTGGGTACCTCCGCCAGCCTGACCTTGGTGTAAGGCTGCAGCACCCGGTAGTCGAAGCGTTTGATATTGAAGCCCACCACCAGGTCCAGCTTCTTCAGGCGCTGGCCAAGGCGCTCCAGGTCGTGCTCCCGGTAGGTGGTGGCGACCCCGGTGTGGGTCTCGTGGAGCACCGCCAGGGAGACCCCCATGAGGTGGCATTGGCCCCAGCCGCCCACGTCGGCGGCGGAACAGCGGGTCTCCAGGTCCAGCACTCCGATTTTGCGCTGCGGTCAGCCAGGTGCCGCCGGTGATGGGCTCGGCCACCGTGAGGGGCGGGGCCGCGGCGGCCTCGGCATACGGTACTTCGGCCTCGGCTTCGGGCTCCTCCAGCCCCAGGAGCATGGCGGCGATGCTCACGGCCGCCTCTTTGTCCAGGGGCTTGTTGCCCGAGCCGCATTTGGGGGAATGGATGCAGGAGGGGCAGCCGTCCTCGCAGGGGCAGGCGGCGGTGACCTCCCGGGCAGCGGCGCAGCAGGTCTTCCAGGATCTCGAAGGCCCGGACCGACAGGCCCACGCCGCCGGGGTAGCCGTCGTAGATGAAGATGGCGGCCCGGCCCACCTGGGGGTGCGCCGGATGGGAGATGCCGCCGATGTCGTAGCGGTCCGCCAGGGCAAAGAGCGGAAACATGCTGATGAGGACGTGCTCCAGGGCGTGGATGCCGCCCATGAAGTGGCCCCCGGCGGCGTAAATGGCGTTTTTGACGGCGTCGGGGATCTCCAGCCACATGCCCACGGTTTCGAAGATCTGGGGCGGCAGCTCCAGGGACACCGTCGCCCAGAAGCTCCTGGCCCGGGCAGACGCCGCTTCTCATAGGACATGATGTGTTCGGTGACCTTGAGGCGGCCGATGTGGGCCGTGAAGGCCGCCACCTGGCGGGTCTCCAGGATCTCCAGGATTTCCGTCTCCTTGTCCGTCTGGATGCGGGTGAAGTAGTTGGGCTCGATGGGGTTGACCCAGACGTTGCGCCGCTCCAGGTCCAGGCGCTCCACCCCCCAGGTCTGGGCCTTGTGGAGATAGACCGCGCCGGGGTGGCACTCCCGCAAGGCCCGGTGGCCGTCGACGGAGCCCAGGGGCCGCTTCTTGCCGGTCTGGAAGATGGCGAAGCTTTCGCCCACCCCCCGGATGTTCACTTCCTTTTGGGGGAAGCGGTCCCGGGCGAACCAGGCGTCGCCCGTCGGCGGAATGGAGCAGGCGGCGCTCCCGGACCAGCTCGGCAAGCACCGCCTCGTGGGCCTCCAGGTCGAAATAGGCCTCGCCTTTGAGCTGCAGGGGCAGCTCCTGGGCGGCGCAGGGCAGGTGGGCCTTGACCACGTAAGGGTTGTCCGGGTCCACCACCGCGGTCTCCAGGGGGCGGCCGAAGAATTCGTCCGGGTATTTGATGAAATACTGGTCCAGGGCGTCGGCCTGGGCCACCAGGACGATGAGGGAGTCGCGGCCCTGGCGGCCCACCCGGCCGGCCCGCTGCCGGGTGGTGACCATGGTGCCGGGGTAGCCCACCAGGATGCAGACGTCCAGGCCGCCGATGTCGATGCCCATCTCCAGGGCGCTGGTGGAGATCACCCCCCGCATCTTGCCCGCGGCCATGGCCTGCTCGATCTCCCGGCGCTCCTCCGGCAGGAACCCGGCCCGGTAGGAGCTGATGTAGCGCTTCAGCTCCGGCGCCATCCGCTAGCGACCAGACGTGGATCAGCTCCGTGAGCTTGCGGGACTGGGTGAAGCAGATGGTATTGAGGCCCTCGCGGATGGCCCGGGCAAAGATCTGGGCCGCGATGCCGAGGGCGCCCCGCCCGGCGGGTTGAGGAAGAGAAAGTGCCGCCCGGGCTGGGGGGCGCCGCTTTCGGCGATGGTTTCCACCTCCAGGCCGGTTAACTGTCTGACAAAAGTTTCCGGGCTGGGCGATGGTGGCGGAAGACAGGATAAATGCGGGCTGGGAGCCGTAGTGGGCGCAGATGCGCCGCAGGCGCCGCAGCACCTGGGCCATGTGGCTGCCCATGATGCCCCGGTAGGTGTGCACTTCGTCGATGACCACGAACTTGAGGCGGGCAAAGAAGCCGGACCAGGAGGCGTGGAAGGGCAGCAGGCCCATATGCAGCATGTCCGGGTTGCTGATGAGCACGTGGGGCGGCTTGGCCTTGATGGCCTGGCGCTGGGACGGCGGGGTGTCGCCGTCATAGATGGCGGCCCGCAGGAAAGGGGAGGGCAGGGCGGCGTCCAGTTCCTTCAGGGCCTTGAGCTGGTCCTGCTCCAGGGCCTTCAGGGGAAAGAGATAGAGGGCGTGGCCGCCGTCGTCTCAGGAGCGACTCCAGCACCGGCAGATTATAGATCAGGGTCTTGCCGCTGGCGGTGGGGGTGGCCACCAGCAGGTTCTTGCCGGCCCGGATGGCGGCCAGGGCCTCGGCCTGATGGCGATAGAGCCGGGGGATGCCCAGGCGCTCCAGGGCCGCGGTCAGCTCCGGCGGCAGACCGAGATCGTCCGGGCCATAGTCCGCCGCCTTCTCGGGCAAATAGCGGTAATGACTGAGGATATCCCGGTGGTCAGCGGAGTCTTTCAGTTGGTTGATGAAGTCTTGTAGCATATTCATGAGGTTTGGTAGCCGTAGGCTTTAGCCTGGGCCACAAGTGAGCAATTAGGTAGGGCGTGCTGTGCACGCCTGAATTCTGGCGGCCACAGGCCGCCCTATAACCTGGTGGCACAGGCGTCTCGCCTGTGCGGCGCAGGTTCTTTGCCAAAGCCTGCGGCTACAAAAAATTATCAGGATGGCGGGCGGGGACGCCCGCCCTACCAAAACTCAGACTAAAACTGACCACTGACTACTGACCACTGACCACTGACCACTCTCACTTCGTGCCCACGTCCACGTGCTCCCAGTCGGTGTTACCGCCCTCGTAGGTCCATTCCTGGGGGAGGCGCAATCCCATGCCATTTGGCGGCCCGGTAGACCCAGTCCGGCATTTGCCGGGCGTCGAGTTTGTGCATGGCGTCCCGGTTGTACTGGCGGATGGCGCGGCTGATGGGGTTGGGGACGCCGTCCACCACCCCGGGGTAGTTGAAGTCATTGAGGTCCAGGGCCAGGCCCAGGCGATGGTTGGAGGCCGGGGCGTGGTGGCCGTGGAAGATCTCCGCCAGGTTGTCATAACGGCACAGGGCCACGGTGGCCGCCAGGGAGTCGCCCTCATTGTCCGGGAAACTGAGGCATTCCGCCACCACCGGCGCGGTCCGGTCGCTGACCGCGTAGGTGTCCTCGCCGCCCCGCACCGTACATCAGCGGCAGCCGCTTGGCCGGGTCGTAGTAGCCCTCCCGGAAGATGTACTCCAGCAGCAGGCCCACCAGCGGGGCGAACTTGCTGTTGACCTCGAACTGGATGGTTTCGGCCCGGTAACCGGCCTTATTATTGATGTCGGCCAGGGAGGGGTCGAACCAGACGCAGCCCGATTTCCGGGGGGTGGTCTGGGCCACGGTCTGCCATTTCTTCTCAAAGGCGCAGTAGGTCTGAAGCTTCTGGGCCCGGGCCGGCACCCACACCGGCACGCTCAGGGTGACGCCCACCCGGTCGCCGTCTGGCAAGCGGCGCGCCTCGCAGGTATTCCCAGGAGACTTCCATCCCCGGGGGCATCAGGGCCAGGGTCTCCTGGCGCAGTTCCACCAGCCGCCTCACCCCCAGCAGGCGTTTGGCCAGGGCGATCTTCTGGAGAAAATCCCGGCGCCGCTGGGCCGGAGACATCGCGGGGCGTAGCTCAGGGCCACCCGGCTCAGAATCCGGGCGGCCCGGGGGGCCTGGGCGGCCTCCAGGATCCGGGGATGCGGCGGGGGCGGGGAAGGTCCGGCCACCGCGGGCCCCGCTCCTGCCAGGAGCACCAGGGCCATGATCCCCAAAACAGAAAGGCGCATGGGATGATTTTATGGGAAGAGGAGGGGAGAGTCAATGACCGGGAGATGGGATGAGAAGGCGCGTGGAGGAGAAGCGCCCCGGCCATGGGTAATGCGGGACCTTTGAGTTTGCCCTTAGGTTAATCTCATGTGGCTGCCCGAAAAATCCCGCCCCAGGCCTTGAAATTATCTCAGTCCATTCCCATTAATAAAGGCAAAAGGGAGATATAGCATGGCGGATATTCGTTATGTCGCTTTATCCGATTTGCACTTAGGCGCAGCCACCAGCCTGCTCACCAATCTAAGAATCGGCAGCGATGCAATCGATGGCACCCAGCCCAGCCCGGTTCTGGTCCAGTTGGTCGAATGCCTGCGCCGCCTGATTGATGAGAATCATAGATAAGACCAGGAAGCCTACCCTGGTTCTCAACGGTGACCTCCTCGAACTTGCCCTGGCGGATGACCATGACGCCGCCATGACCTTCGAGCGGTTTATTGACCAAATCATGGCTGATGGCCGGGAACTGTTTGAACAAATTATCTTTATCCCCGGCAACCACGATCATCACCTGTGGGAGACGGCCAGGGAAAGCCAATACGTGGATTATATCTCGGCTCAAAAGAAATGGGGCGACCCACTTGAATCCCCCTGGCATACCACCCGCATGTTTCCTGATTCCGATTCCGATCCGGTCAGGTCATATTTCTTGACCGCTCTGGTTCGCAGGCGTCCAAACTTGAAAGGACTGACCATCGAAACATTTTATCCCAATTACGGCCTGCTCAGTGCGGACCGGAAGCGGTGCGTGGTCTTCCACCATGGCCACTTCGTCGAATCCATCTATCGGCTGCTAAGCACCTTGAAAACGATGCTCTTCCACGGCAGTTGGATTCCCTCAGAGATCTGGAACCTGGAGGCCGAGAATTTCGCCTGGATAGACTTTTTCTGGTCGACCCTGGGCCGGTCCGGCGCGGCAGGCCAGGGGGTGGACCGGATTTATGAAAAGCTGCAAAATGAGGAGCAATTCAAGAAGTTGTTGGCCAACCTGGCCGAAAGTTTGGCCGAGCGCTCTGGCCTGCCCGGATGGGCTGACCGGATTGAGGGCAAGGCATTGGAACTGGCTTTCGACGCCATTTTCGACCGAATCGGCTCCCTGGAAAGAAACCAACCCGACCAAGTATTGAGTAAAGATGCCGAACAAGGGTTTTATGGCTATATGGATGGTCTCCCCAACCAGATGGACATCCTGGGCAAACCGATGGGCCCCCTGCCCAACCAGATGGCGGATGAAAACCTACTGGCCCGGGACCTTGACCTCACCTTCATCTTCGGACATACGCACAAGCCTTTTCAGGAAAGTCGTAACTTTCGGAGCTTCCCGGTTGGGCGAAGGTTTACAACAGCGGCGGCTGGGTGGTGGATACGGTGGAACGCCAGAAACTCCATGGCGGCGCCGTGATCTTGATCGATGAAAATCTGGAGACCACTTCTTTACGTATGTACAATGAGTCGGCGGAGATAAGAGATTATGCGGTAAAGGTTGAGGAAGCCTCCCATCCAGGGGATCCTGCGGGCGCCTTCCACCAGAGAATTCAGAAACTCGTCGATGGACTTTCTAAACCCTGCCAGAGTTTTTCCGATGCGGTGGTCCGGGCCATCAGTGTCCGGGCGCAAAATCTGCGCACCAGGATTAACAGCCCGGTTAGCCCCTGAGGACGGCCGGTCCGCTGGCATTCGGTTGCGCAGTTGCTTAGAATTACCAGGGGAGAGAGATCAGACGCGCCAACTCGAGGAGGAGTCGCTTAAGGCCCCGGCCTACAACACTTCCAGGATAAGGCATTTCAGGTAGAGGCTCTCCGGCAGGGAGAGCAGGGCAGGGTGGTCCCGGGCGGCGCCCCGGCGCTCGACCAGCCGGGCCTGGCGGTGGGCCTCGGCCGCGGCCTCCCGGACGATCCCCAGGAAATCCGGCTCGCTGAGGTTATAGGAGCAGGAGCAGGTGATCAGCACCCCGCCGGGAGAAAGGAGCTGAAAGGCCCGGCGGTTGATCTCCCGGTAGCCCTTGAGGGCCGCGGTGCGCTCGCCCCGGCTCCTGGCAAAGGCCGGCGGGTCCAGGACGATGCAGTCGAAACGCTGGCCCGCGGCCACCGCGGCCTTCAGGTAGGCAAAGACGTTTTCCTTCACCAAATTCAGATTGTCCAGGTTATTGAGGCGGCCGTTTTCCCGGGCCATCTCCAGGGCCGCGGCGGAACTCTCCACCAGGGTGACGTGTTCGGCCCGGGGGGCCAGGTGCATGGCAAAGGCCCCCTGGTAGGCGAAGGCGTCCAGGACCCGGCCCCGGGACAGCGCGGCGGCCGCGGCGCGGTTTTCCCGCTGGTCCAGAAAGAGCCCGGTCTTCTGGCCGCCCCGGATATCCACCCAGAGGCGCACCTCGCCTTCCCGCACCTCCACCCGGTCGGGCAGTTCCCCCGACACCGTCTTGACCTCCAGGGGCAGCCCCTCCAGCCGGCGCACCTCGGCGTCATGGCGCAGGGTAATGGATTTGGGCGTCAGGTGCCGCTCCAGCAGCGCGATGATCTCCGGCAGGAGCCGCTCCAGACCCGGGTGCTGGGTTTGCAGCGACCAGGTGGCCGGCGTAGGAGTCCGCCACCAGGCCCGGGAAAGCCGTCGGCCTCGGCGTAAATGAGGCGGAAGGCGTCGCTGTCCCGGACCACCCGCTGCCGGTAGGCCAGGGCCCGCCGGAGGCGCTGCTCCCAAAAGGCCGCATCCACCGGCTCCTCGTCCATAGGTGACCAAGCGCAGGGCGATGCGGGACTTGGCGCTGTAAAAGGCCTGGCCCAGGAAGCGGTCCCCCGGCCCCAGCACCGCGGCCAACTCCCCGGGGGGCAGGTTCGACCTCGCCGGCCAGGTCGTCCCGGTAGAGCCAGGGGTGGCCGGTGCGTTGCCAGCGCAGTCCCTTTGGCGTGATCCGCACCACCGGCAGTCTTGTCCGCCTATAGACCAGTATTCCATGATTATCCTTAGATTGCCTAGCTCTCATTATCAGATGATTCGAAAGATCAAATGTGCAACCCGACACAAACCCTTGCCTGGCCCAAAATCGTCGCTCTACGGGCTTTATATGCGGTCGGCCTCTGAAACCCGCGTCATTACTGGTTTTACTGCTTGACCAACGTTGCTTCTCTGGAAATTCGGCAAATCGTTTGCCGAATCAAGCGGCCGGCGAATTCCGGGTGGCCCAAATACGACGGCGCCAGAGCCAGCAACCGAGTTACCATTTCCTTGATGGCGCCGTCAAATTCCTTGGTGTCGATGAAGTTGCGTTCATCCCGCTGGGAAAAGATGATTTCGGCTCCCAGGGCCTGGACGATGTCCGCTTCCTGGCCTAGAAGGTCCGGCGGCAGGTTGGCGGCGCTTATGGGGATGGTGATGCGGAGCTCCAGGGTGACTATCCAGCGGTCGCCGATCATCGGCCGGGACAAGTCCCAAAACTCCAGGGTCAAACCGTTTTCCAGGGGATGGCGGAAGAGCAATTTTTCCGGTTGTCATGGCCTCGATTCCCATCTTCGGGTTATAGTATATCTATCTTAAAATGCTGTCAATGCCAAGCTCACCATAAGGAGGCTGTCATGCGCCGTCGGACCTTGTTAATCTGCCTGATCGCCGTGGATTTTGGTCGCCGTCCTGGCCGGCGGCCTTTACTGGCGCTGGATCGACTCGCCCCGTTACGCCTTGCAGCGCATGGCCCTGGCCCTGAAGACCAGGAATATGGACCGAGTTCTTTAAGTATTTGGATTTAAAGGCAATTGTTAATAATATCGTGGATCCGGCCTCCGCCAGGAACCGGAGGAACGCCAAAGGGCGGCAAGGAAGACGAGTGGAGACCGGAAAAGCCGGCAAATGGGGCGGCAAGTTGGCCCGGATGTTGTTGCCCAACCTCTTCGACGGCTTTGAAAAAGCAGATCCGCCGGGTGATGGAGAAGTATCTGCTGAATCTGGATAATACCCAAATACTGGCGATTGCCGCCGCGGCCACCACGGCGCAGATCGAGGTCCAGGGGGAGGAGGCCCGGGTGACCCTGGTGGATCCCAAGAGCCAAGAGCCGTTTCACTTCCGGATGCAGCGGCAGCCCGAGACGCGGCACCTGGCAAATTGTTGCGGTTGATTATCAGGATCTTAAAAAATTTGCCAAGAGGGAGTTTTAGGGGATCTAAATATAACGTCTGATAATATATATTATGTAAACTAACATATGACGATCGAAGAAAAATGTCCTAAATGCGGGTAGTCCTTCCGGCGGCACCGCAATCCGGCGCCCACGGTGGATATCATTATCGAAATCCCTGCTAAGGGGCTGGTTTTGATCCAACGGGCCAATCCGCCTCTCGGATGGGCCTTGCCCGGCGGGTTCGTGGACTACGGCGAATCCCTGGAGGCCGCCGCCTGCCGGGAGGCCCTGGAGGAAACCGGCCTCAAGGTGGAACTCCTGGGGCAGTTGCACACCTATTCCGATCCCCAGCGAGACCCCAGGCAGCATAGCATCAGCACCGTATTTGTGGCCCGGGCCTGGGGACTCCCCAGGCCGCGGACGATGCCCGGAGCCTGGAGATTTTTCGCGCTCGAAGATTTACCCCGGGAGCTGGCCTTTGATCACGGCCAGATACTGGCCGACTACCTAAAGGTGCGGCCCCAGTGGCTGGCAAAACTTAAGAAACTATCTTAGATTGAATCTAGTAATACCTCATTATTATTGGCATATCAGGGCTTGAGCACCCTGGCCGGCTTAGTTGGCTGGCCTTTTTTTTATTGGCATCTGAAATCCAGGGGCCGGGGGGAGAGCTTTCGGCCCCGCCTGGGCCTGCAAGCTCCCGGCGGCCCGCCCCCGGGCCACCCGCGTCTCTGGTTGCACGGCGTTCCGTGGGGGAAATCCTGGCGGCCCTGCCCCTGGCCCGGGAACTGCGGAACTTGCTCCCCGAGGCCGCCTTGATCGTCAGCACCGGCACGGAAACCGGCCAGGCCCTGGCTCGCAAATATTTTTTGCCCTTGGGGGCCCTGGTCTGCTACTTTCCCCTGGATATTCCCTGGGCGGTGCAGCGTTACCTGGAAAGGCTGCAGCCGCATCTGGTCATTACCCTGGAATCGGAAATCTGGCCTAATTTTCTTAAACTTGGCCAGGCAGCGCGGCATTCTCCTGGCCCTGGCCAACGCCAGGGTTTCTGACCAAAGCTTCAGAAGATACCTTAGATATAAAAGATATGCCACTGAATTAATTAATAATTATGACCTTATTATTGCCGGAACCCCCCAGGATTATCAACGCCTGCTGGCCCTGGGCCTGGACCCTGCCAAGTTGCGGCTCAGCGGCAACCTGAAGTGTGACCGCCTGTTGCAGGACCGGGATGAGGCAGGGGCCGCGGAATTTCAGCGGCTGCTGCAGCGGCGGCCAGGCGGCTTCCGGAGAGCGGGCCGGTCTTGCTGGCCGCCTCCACCCATGCCGGCGAAGAGGAAATAGTGCTGGCCGCCTATAAGGAGCTTCTGGGCCCCTACCCTTCTTTGCTCCTGGTCCTGGCGCCCCGGCATCCGGAGCGCGCCCCGGGCTTGGGGGAAAATTTGGTGGGGGAGTCACGGCTTGCCTTATCATCTCTGGAGCCGTTTGCAGGCGGGCCTGGAAGTGCGGACCCATCCGGTGGTGCTCATCGACACCATCGGCGACCTCTTTAGCCTCTATGGCGCCGCGGACGTGGCTTTTGTGGGCGGCAGCCTGGTCCCCCATGGCGGCCAAAACCTCCTGGAGGCCGCGGCCTGGGGCCGGGCGCCCCTTTATGGCCCCAACCTCTCCAACTTCCGTTGGGCCCAAGACATCCTGGAGCTGAAGCCGCCGGGGCCGGGATCAGCGGTGGCGGACGCCGCCTCCCTGGCCGCCGCGGTGGACCGGCTCTTAAAGACCCGGAACTGCGCCGGGATTTGGGGACCAGGGCCCAGGCGACCTTGACCCCCCATCAAGGCGCGGCCCGGCGCCAGGCGGAGCTGATCGCCGGGCTTTGGCGCCGAAGCAAGGCGGCTGAAATCTAGCCGGCCTGCTCACGCCAAAATGCTGGTGTCAACATTCTCTAATGCGCTAGGCTTTGCACTCGACCTGACTTCGCTGCGCTTTACCTGGCAGTGTAATCCGGTTCATGGCTCGTGACTCCCCTGGATCAAACCGTTTAGCCTTGCCCGGCAAATCGCCCCGCCTGGGGCTTTATATGCAGCCGGTTTTTAAGCTGCGGCCCTGGCTCTCTGCCGGAAAATTTAGCGCGGCGCCCAGCCGCGGATTATGTTATAATTTTATGGGAATTTAGCGCTACGAGGTCATTATTTTGAAGGCGTTATTGGCGTTGGAAGACGGTTTGGTGCTGCGGGGGCGGTCCTTTACCGGCGAGGGAGAATCCACCGGCGAGGTGGTATTCAACACCGCCATGACCGGATACCAGGAGATCCTCACCGACCCCTCCTACAAGGGCCAGATCGTCACCATGACCTATCCCCTGATCGGCAATTACGGGATCAACCCCGAAGACATGGAATCCCGGGGGATGCAGGTGGAGGGCTTCATCGTCAAGGAGTACCACCCCTACCCTTCCAACTGGCGGGCCCAGGGCAACCTGGCCGATTATCTCCGGGCCGCGGGCAAGCTGGGGGTGGAGGGCTTCGACACCCGGGCCATCACCAAGCGCCTGCGGGAGGTGGGGGCCATGCGGGGCATCATCTCCACTCTGGACCTGGACCCCGAGTCCCTGGTGCGCCGGGCCCGGGAGCTCCCCAGCATGGAGGGCCTGGACCTGGTGCCCCTGGTCACCTGCCGCCGGCCCTACTGGTGGCCGGAATTTCCCGGCGGACACCGCCGAGGACACCGACCTGGAGACCCTGTGGGCCCAGCGCCGCGGCAAGAAGGTGGTGCTCTACGATTATGGGGTAAAGTTCAATATAATCAGGAACTTAATCGAAAGGGGCCTTGAGGTGCTGGTGGTGCCGGCCACCACCCCGGCCGCGGCAGGTGCTGGCTCTCAAACCCGAGGGCATCATCCTCAGCAACGGCCCGGGGGACCCGGCCGCGGTCACCTACGCCATCGACAACGTGCGCCAGTGTCTGGGCGCGGCCCCCATGTTCGGCATCTGCCTGGGGCACCAGCTTCTGGGCCTGGCCCTGGGCGGCCGCACCTTCAAGCTCAAGTTCGGCCACCGGGGCGCCAACCAGCCGGTGAAGAGCAAGCTCTCCGGCCGGGTGGAGATCACCTCCCAGAATCACGGCTTTGCGGTGGACCTGGAGTCCATCCCGGACCCCGGGGTGGAATCGACCCACGTCAACCTGAATGACGGCACCCTGGAGGGCTTGCGCCATAAGGGGCTCAGGGCCTTCTCGGTGCAGTACCACCCGGAGGCCTCCCCGGGGCCTCATGACGCCCATTATCTTTTTGAAGAATTCCTGCAGATGGTGGGCCAGGCTTAAAAAGCCTCGGGGGGGCGCGCGCAAAAGAGAATTGTTTGAACTTAGGCAGGCTCAATAACTAGTCCTTTCATGACATTTACGTGCCTTTTCCTTCTCTTCCAGGCTACGGGCGAGCCGATCACAGGCTGCAAGCCCGTGCCAATGCGACCGGTGGAATGGTGGGCAGCAGGGGCGGGTTTAAAACCCGCCCCTACAGGGCGGACACCTGGGTCCGCCCCTACGAAAAACCGAAGCCACCCCTCACCAGTTTTGTCCCCTCGCAGGGGAGGGAGAGTTTAATACCCTGGGAACTTAGGTTTGCATTTGATTTAATGCCATTGATTTAGCGCCAGACTATTTACCAAGCGCCACATTAGCCGCCGACAGCTTATGCCGAAACGCACCGACATCAAGAAAATCCTGATCATCGGCTCCGGGCCCATCATCATCAGCCAGGCCTGCGAGTTCGACTATTCCGGCACCCAGGCCTGCAAGGCCCTGCGGGAGGAGGGCTACGAGGTGGTCCTGGTCAACTCCAACCCCGCCACCATCATGACCGACCCGGAGATGGCCGACCGCACCTACATCGAGCCCATCACCCCGGAGATGGTCTGCCAGGATCATCGAACGGGAGCGCCCCGACGCCCTCCTCCCCACCCTGGGCGGCCAGACCGGCCTCAACAGCGCCATGGCCGTGGCCGAGACCGGCATCCTGGAGCGACTACGGCGTGGAGATGATCGGGGCCAACCCCCAGGTCATCAAGAAGGCCGAAGACCGGGAGCTCTTCAAGGACGCCATGGCCAACATCGGCCTCCGGGTGCCCCGAGAGCGGCATCGTCCACACCCTGGAGGAGGCCCTGGCCGCGGCGCCGGAGATCGGCTACCCCGTCATCATCCGCCCCAGCTTCACCCTGGGCGGCACCGGCGGCGGCATCGCCTACAACCTGGAGGACTTGAAGCTGCATGGCCGCGGAGGGCCTGGACGCCAGCATGATCACCGAGGTCCTGCTGGAAGAGTCGGTCCTCGGCTGGAAGGAATTCGAGCTGGAGGTGATGCGGGACATCAAGGACAACGTGGTCATCATCTGCTCCATCGAAAACCTCGACCCCATGGGGGTGCACACCGGCGACTCCATCACCGTGGCCCCGGCCCAGACCCTGACCGACAAGGAATACCAGGGCATGCGGGACGCGGCCATCGCCATCATCCGGGAGATCGGGGTGGAGACCGGCGGCTCCAACATCCAGTTCGCCATCCACCCCGAGACCGGCGAGATGGTGGTCATCGAGATGAACCCCCGGGTGTCCCGCTCCTCGGCCCTGGCCTCCAAGGCCACCGGCTTCCCCATCGCCAAGATCGCCGCCAAGCTGGCGGTGGGCTACACCCTGGACGAGATCCCCAACGACATCACCCGGGAGACCACGGCCTCCTTCGAGCCCACCATCGACTACTGCGTGGTCAAGATCCCCCGCTGGACCTTCGAGAAATTCCCCGAGGCCGAGGACTTCCTCACCACCTCCATGAAGTCGGTGGGCGAAGTCATGGCCATCGGCCGCACCTTCAAGGAGGCCCTGCAAAAGGGCATCCGCTCCCTGGAGATCGGCCGCTTCGGCCTGGGCGCGCGACGGCAAGGACCTGCCGGAGGTCGGCCCCGACGAGCTGCGGACCAGGCTGCGGGTCCCCAACTCCCAGCGCCTCTTCTACCTGCGCCAGGCCTTCCGCGCCGGGATGAGCGTGGAGGAAGTCTACGAGCTCACCAGCATCGACCCCTGGTTCCTGCACCAGATCCAGGACCTGGTGGCCTTCTCCGAGGAGCTGGCGCTCTTCGGCGAACTGCTGCGCCAGGGCCGGGGCCAGGACCAGCTTGACGGACATGCTGCGCCAGGCCAAGGAATACGGCTTCTCCGACGTGCAGCTTGGCCACCTCTGGGGCGGCGGCGAGGAGCATCTGGCCGCAGATGCGCCGGGAGCACGGCGTCACCCCGGTCTACAAGCTGGTGGACACCTGCGCCGCCGAGTTCGAGGCCTACACCCCCTACTACTATTCCACCTACGAATGGGAGGACGAGGCCCGGCCAGACCGACGGGGACAAGGTCATGATCCTGGGCGGCGGCCCCAACCGCATCGGCCAGGGCATCGAGTTCGACTACTGCTGCTGCCAGGCCTCCTTCGCCCTGCAAGGAGATGGGCGTCGAGTCCATCATGGTCAACTCCAACCCCGAGACGGTGTCCACCGACTACGACACCTCGGACAAGCTCTATTTCGAGCCCCTGACCCGGGAGGACGTGCTCAACATCGTGGCCACGGAAAACCCCAAGGGCGTGATCGTGCAGTTCGGCGGCCAGACGCCGCTGAACCTGGCGGTGCCCCTGGGCCAGGCCGGGGTGCGCATCATCGGGACCTCGGCCGACGGCCATCGACCGGGCCGAGGACCGCAAGCTCTTCAAGCAGCTGCTGGCCAAACTGGAGCTCAAGCAGCCGCCCAACGGCACCGCCACCAGCGTGGAGCAGGCCCTGGAGATCGCCCACGAGATCAGCTACCCGGTGCTGGTGCGGCCCTCCTACGTCCTGGGCGGCCGGGCCATGGAGATCGTCGCCGACGACGCAGGCCCTGGTCAATTTCATGAATTGGGCCCTGGAGGCCTCGCCGGACCATCCCATCCTCATCGACAAGTTCCTGGAGGACGCCATCGAGGTGGACGTGGACGCCATCTGCGACGGCCAGCAGCACCGTCATCGGCGGCATCATGGAGCACATCGAAGAGGCGGGCATCCACTCCGGCGACTCGGCCTGCGTCCTGCCGCCCTACTCGCTCTCGCCGGACCATCCAGGCGGAAATCAAGACGCCAGACCCGGGCCCTGGCCGCGGAGCTGGGGGTGATGGGCCTGATGAACATCCAGTTCGCGGTCAAGGACGACGAGGTCTACGTCCTGGAGGTCAACCCCCGGGCCTCCCGCACCGTGCCCTTCGTCAGCAAGGCCACCGGCGTGTCCCTGGCCAAGCTGGCCACCAAGGTGATGCTGGGCCACACCCTGGAGGAGCTGGGCTTCACCAAAGAAATCGAGCCGCCCTATTTCGCCGTGAAGGAGTCGGTCTTCCCCTTCCGGCGCTTCCCCGGGGTGGACCCGCTCCTGGGCCCGGAGATGCGCTCCACCGGCGAGGTCATGGGGATCGACGAGGATTTCGGCCTGGCCTTTGCCAAGTCGCAGCTGGCCGCCGGCCAGGTCCTGCCGCTTGCCGGCGGGGTGCTCTTCAGCGTCAAGGACGCCGGACAAGCCCGCCACCCTGGCCCTGGCCAAGGGCTTTCAGGCCAGGGCTTCCGCTCTATGCCACCCGCGGCACCGCGGCCTTCTTCAGGAAGCACGGCCTGCCGGTCACGCAGGTCCACAAGATCCGGGAAGGCCGGCCCCACATCATCGACCACATCAAGAACCAGGAGATCTCCCTGCTGGTCAACACCCCGGAGGGCCGCTACACCCCGGCGGACTCCTACTCCATCCGCCGGGCCGCCCTGGAATACAACATCCCCTACACCACCACCGTGGCCGCGGCCCGGGCCACCCTGGACGCCATCCGGGCCATGAAACGGGGCAAACTGGAAGTGAAGAGCCTGCAGGAATACCATGCCATGGTGAAACAATCCACAGGCCGAAACTGCGGGCGGTAAGGGGTAGTTGCATTTGGTGGCACAGGCTTCTCGCCTGTGCTTAAAGCCGTAGGATGGATTCTGATGAATTTCCGTGGTCGCTTATGCGAATCATGGATGAAGATGGCAGATCTTTGTGGCGCATTGTCCAGCCTTGCCGGGTGTGCATCGCCCAGGGAGCGATTCGTCAAGAACTGCAGCCGAATCATCTAATAGCCGAGTTCATGGCTATCTGAGAGCTTGAAAGCAAGCCCTGGAGAGCCGATTCCGACTTGCTCATATGGTACCGAAGAGATCTTGTGGACAGTAGCGGAATGACCAGACTGCCGTGGATGTCCGGCCTGGACACATTGGCTCTAAAGCGCTGGTCAAGATTGGCATACCTTTTCGAGGCAGCCATATGATCTTTTTTTGTCACCGTTGTCTTGTCACTCTGAGCAGCCTAGCGAAGGGTCAATGTGCAAATCACTGATCTTCGCTATCGGCTGAGAATGACATGCTTAGCAGAAGCATTCCGTGGAAAGTGCTTGCATGAACGACACGATCACTCATTGCTCTGAGCCGAAGGCGAAGAGTCTATGTTTTCACTGGTAGCATGGGAAATTGGCCTGAATGAACAATATCATGTCGAAGATCTTAGCAAGAATCGGAGCATGCTCTATCTGGATACAATGACTTGAAAGGCGGCTTTGGATACATAAAATCCACCAGAGCCGGATATTCCAAGAAATACGACATCAGCGGAGTCAGCATTATTTCGACAATGCAATGACGCTCTATCAGCAGTAACTAGGGATAAGCAGATCAAAGGCATGGTTCGGAAGAAACAGTGCCTCATCGAGGCAATGAATCCGGATGAAAGATCTTAGCCGAAGAGGTAGTTAGACAAATCTATCTCTTATGTCACCCTGAGCATAGCGAAGAGGTCTAGCAGCGGCACAAGACCAGATCTTCGCTTTGCTCAGAATGACATTACGGATGAATCATGACATTCAGAGGTAAATAGAGGTTAGTTTAAAATAAGCTGGATGATTGCTTTTCTCCTATAGCGAGCCAAAAATGACTAAGCTAATCACAGCAATCGGCTTAACCCTAGAGCTACAGGAATTACCCTGAAAATGCAGAACCGAAAACCGAAAACCTGGCAATGAGCCTGTCGACGACGGCGACGACAAGCCCCGGGAACACTGCGGCATCTTCGGCATCTACGGCCACCCCGACGCGGCCCGGCTCACCTATTTCGGCCTCTATGCCCTGCAGCACCGGGGCCAGGAGTCCTGCGGCATCGTCGCCGGCGACGGCAACCGGGTCAGCCAGCACCGGGGCCTGGGTCTGGTGCCCGAGGTCTTCGACCGCGGATCCTGGAGCGGCTTCCGGGGCACCTGGCCATCGGCCACGTGCGCTACTCCACCACCGGCTCCACCCTGCTGATCAACGCCCAGCCCTTCGTGGTGCAGCACGGCGGCCAGACCATCGCCATCGGCCACAACGGCACCCTCACCAACGCCCGGGAGATCCGCTGCCGCCTGGAGGACGGCGGGCTCCATCTTCCAGTCCACCATGGACACCGAAATCATCGTCCACCTCATGGCCCGGCACCGGGGCGCCACGACCTGGTGGAGTCGCTGGCCAACGCCCTGGAGCACGTCAAGGGCTCCTATTCCCTGGTGCTGGCCACCGCCGACAAGGTCATCGCCGCCCGGGACCCCCACGGCTTCCGGCCCCTGTGCCTGGGCCAGTTGAACGGCTCCTGGGTGGTGGCCTCCGAGACCTGCGCCCTGGACCTGGTGCAGGCCGACTACTTGCGGGAAGTGGAGCCCGGCGAGATCGTGGTCATGGACGCGAGACGGCCTCCATTCCCACAAGCCCTTCGCCCCGGCGCCGCCCCAACACTGCATCTTCGAGTTCATCTATTTCGCCCGGCCCGACAGCCTGGTCTTCGGGAAAAGCGTCTATCTGGTGCGCAAGCGCCTGGGCGCCGCCCTGGCCCGGGAGCACCCCCTCAAGGCCGATATGGTGATGCCCTTCCCCGACTCCGGCACCTACGCCGCCCTGGGATACGCCGCGGCCACCGGCATCCCCTTCGAGATGGGGGTGATCCGCAACCATTACGTGGGCCGCACCTTCATCCAGCCCTCCCAGACCATGCGGGACTTCTCGGTGCGGGTGAAGCTCAACCCGGTGCAGGAGATCCTCAAGGGCCAGCGGGTCATCGTCATCGAGGACTCCATCATCCGGGGCACCACCACCCGCTCCCGGGTCAAGTCCCTGCGGGAGGCCGGGGCCAGGGAAGTGAGCATGCTGGTGAGCTGCCCGCCCCACCGCTTCCCCTGCTATTACGGCATCGACTTTTCCAGCAAGGGGGAGCTCATCGCCTCCCAGCAGGAGATCGAGCAGATTCGGGATTTCCTGGGCCTCGATTACCTGGGCTATCTCAGCCTGGAGGGCATGGTGGCGGCCACCCAAATGGACCACGACAACTTCTGCCTCTCCTGCTTCTCCGGCGACTACCCCGTTCCCCTGGAGGCCGACTTCTCCAAGACCTGTTTCGAAGACGACCTCTGCGCCCCGGGGCCCTGGGAAGGCCCCCCGGTGGTGTGTGAAATGCAGGGGCAAAAGGGTAAAAGGGAAAAGGGTAAGAGGAGGAAAGGGGAAGAGAAAACTCCTTTGCTCCGATTTTCTCCTTTTCCCCCTTTACCCTTTTCCCCCTGGTTCTTTAAGCGTCTGCCTGGCAACTCTGAGCGAGATTGAATGACTGAACATTTGGTCGGGGTTATTTCCGACACCCACGGGGTGCTGCGGCCCCAGGCGGCTCAGGCCCTGCGGGGAGTGGAGCTCATCATCCACGCCGGGGATATCGGCCACCCCAGGGTGTTGACCGCCCTGGAGGAAATTGCCCCGGTGCAGGCGGTGCGGGGCAATACCGACCGGGGCGAATGGGCCCGGGGGCTGCCTCTGAGCCGGTTGCTGGAGGTGGGCGGGGCGCGGCTCTATGTCCTGCACGAACTCCAGGCCCTGGACCAGACCTGGCGGCCGCGGCCTCGATTCCAGGCGGTTATCTATGGGCACTCGCACCAACCCCGGTCGGAGTGCCAGGACGGGGTCCTTTACCTCAACCCCGGCTCGGCGGGACCCCGAAGATTCACCTTGCCCGTCACCCTGGCCCTGTTGCGGGTGCAGGAGGGCCGCCTCCAGGCGGAAGTGGTAAATTTACTGAGCCCCTAGCCCAAACCGCGATTTCTGCCCAGGGTTTAACCGCCGACGTAACCCCCGGCAATGTGGGCGGCATCCCACCAGTTGATCTTTTCCTGCAATCGCCCCTTCAGATCCTCGATCTCCATCTTGGCCTTGCTCCAGTCGGCCGGACATTCCTTCATAAGCCGGTCGATTCTCCGGCTCAAATCTCCCACCAGGATGTGGAGTTCATCGGTCTGGGATCTGATCTTGGCCCTGGCCTCCACCGGCATCTGGTCGATCACCCGGAGGATGTCATAAATCCGCGCCTTCTGGTTGGTCAACTCCGCATACATGGAGTCGCAGTAGTCTCTGATCTCCATTTGGGTATCCTCTTGTTCCCTTGTGATAGATTAAATTTAGCTCTGATCGACCACATTGTCAATGGAGTCTGGCGGCGCTCTAAGGCCCGGGCGGCCTTGGGGGCCTGAGGTTTTCTCAGGATTTTAGGGGGTGAAGAAAGGCAGGCGCACTAGCAGCAAAAAGCCGTTGGCGGCCAGCAGGGTCCCCAGACCGGCGGAGACCAGGGCGATGCCCAGGGCCAGCCGGGAGTAGGCCAGGATGGCGATGGAGGCCATGACAATGGCGATGGCCAGCAGCACCTCGCCATACTCGAAATAGGGGTCCTTGCTGCGGTAAAGGTCCCGCTCCTGCTCCAGGTGTCTGGCCTCTTTCTCGATCTCTTCCTTTTCCGCGTTGTAGCGCCCCTCATCGGCGGTCACCTGCCGCAACTCCTCTTCGTAGCGTTTCCGGACCTCCGGCTTGAGGGAGTCCTTTTCCAGCAGGTTCAGTTCCAGGATGGTCTTTTGGTTCCGGTCGAGATGCCCCCGGATGTTCTTGGCCTGGTACCAGGCCCATTGGTCCGAAGCCTGCTGCTGGGCCAGGAGCATCTCCTTGGTGGCCATGGAGCCCCCCAGGTGGCTGATGGCCAGGACGACCGCAAAAATCGCGGTGATCAAGGCGACGCGGCGGGTGAAGGCCTTGCCCTTGATCTCTTCCAACTCTTCCGGTTTCGGGAGTTCTACCTCAGGCATGGCATCTGCTCAATTATAGGAAGATTTTTCCCTGCCACTGATTTCCTGAAAAATCGAGAGAGCCGCTGGCTGCCCCGCTCCGCCAGGACAATTCTAACTGAGTATGGTCCGGCAACAAAATTGCAATAAGAAGATTACACTTTCTCGCAATTTAACTCTAGACCATTATAATTTCAACAAAATCACTATATTATACTAATATGAGCAAATCCCCTCTCCCCTGCGAGGGGAGAGGGATAGGGTGAGGGGTGGCTTCGTTGGGCCATTCATATCCCCCTCACCCTCCCCTCTCCCCCCCAAGGGGGGAGAGGGAAAGAGATTGTAAATTCTAGAAAATTGTTAGCTGTTGGGCTTGCGTTAGTTCAAAAAGTCCTCTACGGCCTGCCCCATCGCCAAAACCTTGCAGGATACTACTGATCCCAATATAATTATTCTTTTGCCACCCTTTCCCGGCTGCCGGTGTTGATCATAAAGGGCAAGGTGGGCCTTGATCGTCTCCGGGATGGGCAGCCCGTAAGGGCAGCGGTCGGCGCATTCCCCGCATTCGATGCAGGCGCGCGCCGCTTCCATGAACTTGGCCGCGAAGCCCGCGGCCTTTTCCGGACCCATGCGCCGGGCGACGATGCCGTAAAGCATGGTCGGGGTGATCATCACCCCCTGGGGGCAGGGCTGGCAATATTCGCAGCGCCGGCAGAACTTATCCCCCAGTTCGGCCCGGTAATCCTCCATAACCTTCAGGTCTTCCGGGGTCACCACATTTTCCCCGGCGTAGAGGTCAACCACCTCATCCACCCGGGCCACCGAATCGCAGCCGGGCAGGGGAATGACGTCGGGAAACTGGCGCAGATACTTAAGGGCCACCCGGCCGTTGTCCACCAGCCCGCCGCAGAAGGGTTTCATGGCCAGCAGACCCAGGTGGCGCTCCCGGGCCAGAGGGTGGAGTTCCGTCGCCGCCGCGGTCTCAATGAAGTTAAAAGGGAATTGGATGGTGCTGAAGAGGCCGGTGGCCACCAGCTTCCTGGCCATCTCCAGATTATGGGAGGTAATCCCCAGGTGCCGAATCTTGCCGGCTTCCCTGGCCCGCAGGGCGGCTTCCAGGGCGCCGTCTTTGGCGCTCAGGGCCTGAAAATCCTCCTCCTGAGAGACCTGGTGCAGTTGAAACAGATCCAGGTAATCGGTTTTGAGGAGCCGCAGACTCTGCTCCAGATCTCCTTCAAGCCCCAGCCGGTCCCGTTTGAGACTCTTGGTGGCCAGGACCACGTGCGGCCGCAGGCCCTGAAAGGCCCGCCCGATCTTCTCTTCGCTGTCCAGATAGACATTGGCGGTGTCGAACAGGGTGATGCCCCGCTCCTGGGCCCGGCGCAGCACCAGGATGGCTTCGCTCAGGTCAGGCGAATGATGGGGATGCAGCCGAAGCCGACCTCGGAAACCTTCAGTCCGGTTTTCCCCAAGAGGCGATGGCGCATGGATTGGTCCCTCTCGTCCCAGGATAAACTGCTTTAGGGGGTCCTCTCTGCCGATTTTGGCATTCCTCTTATCATACAGCTTGCGGCTCCTTCTTTCAATGGGGCGCGGCTCAGCGCGGCAGGCGGGGGTACGCGCCGCCCCCAGATTCTTCTACTTTTGCCGGCATCTTTGGTATGATGCTGTCAACGGGCCCCTCAATCCCTCGACCTCTCCTTGGGTTCTGTTTATGGCGCCAATCCCCCTAATGGTGGTCGCTCCCCTGGAGGACGAGATCCGCCCTCTGCGTGAGCGGCTGCAAAACCAGACCCGCCTGGACCCGGGCGGCCGCCTGACCCTGGGGGCCTGGGGCCGCCTGCCCCTGGCCCTGGTGCGCACCGGGGTGGGCGCCGCCGCCATGGTCCGTACCCTGAGCCGCGCCCTGGAGCATGGCTATCCCGGTCTTTGCCTGCTGCTGGGCTATGGCGGCGGGATTCTCCCGGAATTGCGCCCCGGAGACCTGGTGATCGCCACGGACCTCATTGATTCCCAGCAGGACCGGATCTTTAAGGTGGCGCCGGAGCTGGTGGCCAGGGCCGCCAGGATTCTCGGGCAAACCGGCCTCCCCGGCCGCCTGGGTTCCCTGGTCAGTGTGCCCCGGGCCGCCCTGACCCCCGGGGACAAGGCCGCCGCCGGGCGGCGGTCCGGGGCCCTGGCCCTGGACCTGGAGAGCGCCGCCTTCGCCGGGGTTTGCCAGGCCGCCGCCCTCCCCTTTCTGGTGGTGCGGGCCATCCTGGACCCGCTTGACCTGTCCCTGCCGCAGCCGGCCGGCGCCTCCCGGACCCGGATAAAAAATTCCTGGAAAACCCCGCCCCTGCGGGAATTTGCCGACCGGGCCCGGGCCAGCCTGACGGCCTTCGCCATCGCCTGGCTGGATGATCTGGCCGGGAACCGGGACCAGCGCCTTTAGGTAGGCACGGCTGCAGCAAACCGCTCTAAAAGAGCGCCGACGCGGTGTCCTACTCCTACCATCCTGAACAGAATACTTTCCATATTCGCCGATTTGGGGTAAATTTAAGCCTATGGGCTGCCTTTTAATCCCCCACTCTCTCAAGATCGAATCTGAGCAAGGCGCCGGCTCATTAACAGCAAAGCCAACCAGACCTGAAGCGGGTGCTTAGATGAAGAGATCAGGACCGAGCCGGGAAGAATTGTTGCGGCGGGTGGGCGAGCTGGAGCAGCGCCTCCGGGAGGCGGAAGCGACCCTCGCCGCCCGGGGCGCCGCCGCCGCGGACCCTCCCTCCCCCCACCTCCAGGAAACCCAAGCTGCCGGGGAATATTCCCAGTCTCTGTGGGAGGAATTGGCCGCGGCCAACGAAGAGCTGCAGATCCAGGCCGAGGAATCCCAGGCGCAAGCCGAAGAACTGGCGGCCCAGGCCGAGGAACTGGAGATCCAGCGGGATGAGTTGCAGTTGGTGAACCGGGAGTTGGAGGGCGAGCGGGCCCTGTTGCGCACGGTGCTGGAGCAGATGCCCGCAGGGCTGATCGTCGCCGCTCCTGCCGAAAAGCTGCTCCTGGGCAATCCGCAGATGGAAGCCATCCTGGGGCGGCCGCTATCCCAGGACGATGGCCTGGAACACTATGACCTGTTCCTGGGCCGCCATGGGGACGGCAGCCCTTTTGCCAGGAAAGATTATCCCCTGGCATGTTGCCTTAACCGGGGAGAGATGGTTTCCGAAGAGGAGTTCGGATTCCTCCGGAGCGACGGTTCCACGGGGTTCGTCCAGGTGAGCGCCGCGCCGGTGCGCAACCCTCAGGGGGAAATCATCGCCGGGGTGGCCACCTACCGCGACGTCACCGATCGCAAGCAGCGGGAACGCGAGATCCAGCGCCTGGCCTCTTTTCCCCAATTGAATCCCAATCCCATCCTGGAGGTGGATACCTCCGGCCGCATCACCTATTCCAACCAGGCGGCCCGGGAAATCGTGGCCGGGTTGGGACCGCCGGCTAAATTGAGGGACCTCCTGCCCGCCGACCTTAAGCAAATCTTACTGGCCATCAAACGCACCGGAGAGACCCACTTCCAGCGGGAGGTGCAAGTCAAAGACAGCGGTTTATCTCCAGAGCATCTCCTACGTCGAGCCCTTCCAGACCATCCGCCTCTATGGCATCGACATCACGCGCCGCAAGCGCAGCGAGGCGGCGGTGCTCAAGGCCAAGGAGGAGTGGGAGCGCACCTTTGAGGCGGTGCCGGACCTGATCGCCATCATTGACAACAACCATCATCTGGTCCGGGTCAACCGGGCCATGGCCGCGGCCCTGGGAGCGGAGGCCCAGGAATTGGCGGGTAAGCCCTGCTATGAATTGATGCACCGCAGCGCCTGTCCCCCGGAGGTTTGCCCTCATAGCCGGCTGTTGCAAGACGGCCAGGAGCACATCGCCGAGCTCCGTGAATTTGACCGGGATTTCCTGGTGACCACCTCGCCCCTGTGGACGATAACGGGCAGCTCCTGGGCAGCGTCCACGTGGCCCGGGACATCACCGAGCGCAAGCGGGCCGAGGAGGCCCTGAGCCGGCTGAATGAGGAACTGGAGCAGCGGGTCCGGAGCGCACTGAGGAATTGGAGGAAACGGTAGCCCAATTAGAAGAAGAAATGGAAGAGCGGCAGCGGGCCGAGGAGGAAACCCGGAAACAGGCGCGACTTCATCGACCTGGCCCACGACGCCATCTTCGTTCGGGACCTGGACAGCCGGGTAATCTTCTGGAGCCGCGGGGCGGAGGAGACCTACGGCTTCACCGTGAGCAGGCGCCGTGGCCAGGTGACCCATGACCTGTTCCGGACCAATTTCCTACCTCGCTGGAGGAAATTGACGCGGAGTCTCTTGGCAAGACGGCCAGTGGTATGGAGAATTGGTGCACACCAGGGCCGACGGCGCCACCATCACGGTGGCCAGCCGCCAGGCGCTCCAGCGAAATGAGCGGGTGAGCCCGAGGCCATTCTGGAAATCAACCGGGATATCACGGAACGCAAGCGGGCCGAGCAGGAGCTTGCAGGCTCAATGAAGAACTGGAAGAGCGGGTCAGGGAGCGCACCGCCCAGTTGCTGGCGGCCAACCGGGAGCTGGAGGCCTTCGCCTATTCCGTGTCCCACGACCTCAAGGCCCCCATCCGGGCCATCGACGGCTTCTCCCGCATGCTGATGCTGGAACACGCCGCCGGACTGGATGGCGAAGGCCTGCGGCTGCTGGAGGTGGTCCGCCGGAATACCGCCTTCATGGCCCACCTCATCGATGACCTGCTGGCCCTTTCCCGCCTGGGACGCCACGAGCTCCGGAAGGCCCGCATCGACCTGGCGCCTGAGGTCTCCCGGCTCATCAAGGAACTGCGGGCGGCGGAGCCGGAGCGCTCCCTGGAGCTGAAGATCGACGAGCTGCCGCCGGCCTTCGGGGACGTTTTCCTGCTGCGGCAGGTCCTGGCCAATCTGCTGGCCAACGCCTTCAAGTTTACCCAGCTCCGGAAAACGCCGTTATCGAAGTGGGGGGCGAAAGCGTCGCCGGCGAAGCCATTTATTATGTTAAAGACAACGGCATCGGCTTTGATATGCGCTTCCGGGATAAGTTGTTCGGAGTCTTTCAGCGCCTGCACCCCATCGGCGAATTTGAAGGCACCGGCGTGGGCCTGGCCATCGTCCAGCGGATTTTGCAACGCCACGAGGGACGGGTATGGGCCGAAGGGAAGGTCAATGAGGGCGCCACCTTCTATTTCGCCTTGCCTGCCGGGGCGGATAACCCTTAGCCGGGGAGGGCGAGGCCGGCCTATTTGCTCAGGCGCTCGCCAGGCGCCGGGGCGGCAAATAGGCTCTGGGGGGCGGGTTGGCTGCCGCTCCTTTTTCATTAAGGGGTTTAGTGGCACAGGCTTCCAGCCTGTGTCCGAAATCCT